>CAVYBH010000012.1:0-776915 GCA_963766715.1 uncultured delta proteobacterium | reverse complement strand
GCCCGGCCTGCACGAAGTCGTCGTCGGCGTGGGCCGGCATCACGCCCCGGCGGACCTCCGGACCGTCCGGCCCGTACCAGGCGATGCCCCAGCCGTGCGGGTGGAGGTGGGACTGGGTCCGCAGCGCGTTC
Organism: uncultured delta proteobacterium; assembly: GCA_963766715.1. Classification (GTDB taxonomy): domain Bacteria; phylum Myxococcota; class Myxococcia; order Myxococcales; family Anaeromyxobacteraceae; genus CAIOAK01. The sequence continues at coordinate 776,784 of CAVYBH010000012.1, read as the reverse complement.
TCCGCGCTGCAGAGGGGCTCGCAGGCGTCCCGGTGCGAGTCGGCGAGCTGTCCGAAGAGGCGGCACATCCCCGACGATTCTAGCGCCGGGCCCGGGGCGCCGCCGCCCGGGCCTCTCTGGGAGGACGCGCCGCAGTCGGCGCATCGGCCGCGGCGGGGCGTGCCCCGGTGGACCACCTTGCCCGACTTCACGACGGCGAGGACGTGGTTCACGGCGGCGTGCCAGCAGAGGTGGGCCGGGCGTGCGCGCGCCCCAGAGGACCAGGTCGGCGGGCGCGCCCACGGCGATCCGTCCCGCGCCCTCGAGGCGCAGCGCCCGGGCGCCTCCCCGGGTGGCCGCCCAGAGCGCCTCGCCGGGGGTGAGCCCGTTCCGGAGGCAGGCGAGCGAGAGGGAGAGTCCGACGTTCTCGCTCATCGACGATCCCGGATTCGCATTGGTGGCCAGCGACACCGCGACCCCGGCGTCGACGAGCGCCCGCCCGGGCGCGAAGGCGCGCCCGCCGAGCAGGAGGGTGGACGCGGGCAGGAGCCCGGCCACGACGCCGCCGCGCGCCAGCGCCCGGATCCCCTCCGGGCTCACGTGCTCGAGGTGGTCGGCCGACGCCGCGCCGACCTCCGCGGCCAGGCTCGCGGCCCCGCCCTCGGCGAGCTGGTCGGCATGCACGCGCGGCACGAGCCCGAGGCCGCGGCCGACGAGGAGCACGCGCCGGGCCTCGTCCACGCCGAAGGCCGTCGCGGCCACGAAGGCGTCGCAGGCCGAGGCGAGCCGGTCCCGCGCCACCGCGGGGAGGAGGTCTTCGATCACCTCCCGCAGCCACGAGGCCCGGTCGCGTCCACCCGGGAGGGCGTGGAGCGGAAGCACCGTCGCGACGACGTCCAGCTCGCCGCGGAGCGAGAGGCGAAGCTCGCGGGCCACGCGCAGCAGGCGCAGCTCCTCCTCGACCGACTCGCCGTAGCCGCTCTTCACCTCGAGCGTCGTGACCCCCCAGGAGAGCAGGCGCCGGGCTCGCGAGATGGCGCCCCGCAGCAGCTCGTCCTCGGACGCGGCGCGGGTGGCCCGCATGGTGGCCCGGATCCCCCCTCCGGAACGGGCGAGCTCCGCGTAGCTCGCTCCGGACGCCAGCGCGGCGAACTCCTCGGCGCGGGAGCCGTCGTCTCCGAAGACGAGGTGGGTATGGGAGTCGACGAGGCCCGGCGAGACGAGGCGTCCCCCGGCGTCGATCGACTCCGCTGCCGACAGGTCGACCGCCGCGGCGAGGGCTGCGTCGGGCCCCACCCAGCGGACGGTCCCGTCCTCGACGGCGATCGCCCGGTCGGCCAGCAGGGCAGGGTCCTGGACGGCCCCGTCGCAGGTGGCGAGGAGCGCCCGGCGGACGACGAGGGTGGCGCGGAGGGCGGGAGGCATGGCGAGTGACGGGGTCAGGACGGGATCTTCACGCCCCGGTCGCGAGCGACGTCCTGCGCCTCGGCGTAGCCGGCGTCGGCGTGCCGGAGGACGCCCATGGCCGGGTCGCCGCGCAGGACCCGGGCCACCCGCCGGCCGGCGGCCTCGGTCCCGTCGGCGACGACCACCTGGCCGGCGTGGAGGGAGTAGCCCATGCCGACGCCGCCGCCGTGGTGGAAGCTCACCCAGGACGCGCCGTTCACCGCGTTCAGCAGCGCGTTCAGGATGGGCCAGTCGGCCACCGCGTCCGAGCCGTCCTTCATGGCCTCGGTCTCGCGGTTCGGCGAGGCCACCGATCCGCAGTCGAGGTGGTCGCGCCCGATCACGATTGGCCCGCGCAGCTCCCCGCGCCGGACCATGTCGTTGAAGGCGACGCCGGCGCGGTCGCGCTCGCCGTAGCCGAGCCAGCAGATGCGCGCGGGAAGCCCCTGGAACTTCACCTTGCGTGCGGCGAGGTCGAGCCAGCGGAGGAGGCTCCGCTTCTCCGGGAAGAGCCGGGCCACCGCCTCGTCGGTCCGGGCGATGTCGGCCGGGTCGCCGGACAGGGCCACCCAGCGGAAGGGCCCCTGCCCCTCGCAGAAGAGGGGGCGGATGTAGGCGGGCACGAAGCCGGGGTAGTCGAAGGCGTTCGCGAGCCCGGCGTCCTGGGCTCCGGCCCGCAGGTTGTTCCCGTAGTCGAAGACCTGGCTCCCCAGCGCCCGGAGCGCCAGCATGGCCTCGACCTGCCGGGCCATCGACTCCTTCGAGCGCCGGATCACCTGGGCCGGGTCGCGCTTCCGAAGCTCGGCGACCTCGGCGAGGGAGAGACCGGTCGGCACGTACCCGTGGAGCGGGTCGTGCGCGGAGGTCTGGTCGGTGACGAGGTCGGGGGCGATGCCTCGACGGACCAGCTCCGGGTACACGTCGGCGACGTTCCCGGTCAGCCCGACCGAGAGGGGGCGGCGCTCCCGCCGGGCCGCGTCGAGCCGCCGGAGCGCGTCGTCGAGCGAGTCGGTCGCCTCGTCGAGGTAGCCTGTGGCGAGCCGCTTCTGGATCCGCTCCGGGTCCACGTCGACGCCCAGGAAGGCCGCCCCGAGCATGGTGGCGGCGAGGGGCTGGGCGCCGCCCATCCCTCCGAGCCCTCCGGAAAGGACGAGCCGGCCGGAGAGGTCGTCCGAGCCGAAGTGGGTGCGCCCGGCCTGCGCGAAGGTCTCGTAGGTGCCCTGCAGGATTCCCTGCGTGCCGATGTAGATCCAGGACCCCGCCGTCATCTGGCCGTACATCATGAGGCCGCGCTTCTCGAGCTCCCAGAAGTGCTCCCAGGTGGCCCAGTGGCCGACCAGGTTGGAGTTGGCGATGAGCACCCGCGGGGCGTCGGGATGGGTCCCGACCACGCCGACCGGCTTTCCGCTCTGGACGAGCAGGGTCTCGTCGTCGCGCAGGTCGCGCAGCGCGGAGACGATCCGCCGGTAGCTCTCCCAGTCGCGCGCCGCCTTGCCGGTCCCGCCGTAGACCACCAGGTCCTGCGGGCGCTCGGCCACGTCCGGGTCGAGGTTGTTCATGAGCATGCGCAGGGCGGCTTCCTGGACCCACCCCCGGCAGGAGAGCGTCGAGCCCCTGGGCGCGCGAATCTCGGTCATGCCCAGCCTCCTAGCACAAGGCCGCGGCGGGCGCCCGGAGGGTCGGCTACACTCCCTGGCCGTGAACGACAGAGCCTTCATCGCCGCGCTCCGCCTCCTTCCGAAGAACGCCCTCTCCCGCGCCGTGGGCGCGGCCACGCGGCTGCCGCTGCCCGCGCCGGTGGGCCGGGGGGTCATGGGCGCGTTCGCCCGGCGCTACCGGATCGATCTCTCCGAGTGCGGGGACCTGTCCGGGTTCCGGACCTTCGGGCAGTTCTTCGCCCGCCCGCTCCGGGAAGGGCTGCGCCCGGTGGCCGCGGGCGAGGACGTGCTGGTCTCGCCGGTCGACGGCGTGGTCTCCGAGACCGGGGTCGCCGCCGAGGGGCGGCTCGTCCAGGCCAAGGGCATCGACTACACGGCGGCGGCGCTGGTGGGGGACGACCGGGTCGGGGCGCGATTCTCCGGCGGACGCTACGCGACCATCTACCTCTCCCCGCGGGACTACCACCGCATCCACTTCCCCCTGGGAGGGCGGGTGCTCGGCTGGCGGTACGTGCCGGGCAAGCTGTGGCCGGTGAACCCGGCCTCGGTGCGCACGGTCCCGGGGCTGTTCACCGTGAACGAGCGGCTCGTGACGCTCCTCGACTCGCCGCTCGGGCTGGTGGCCATCGTGGCCGTGGGCGCGACCGTCGTGGGCCGCGTGCGGGCCAGCTTCGACGCGGAGGTGCCCGTCACCAACCTGCCCGGGGCCCAGGCCCAGGCGCGGGATTACGAGAGCCCCATCCCCGTCGCCAAGGGGCAGGAGCTCGGCGCCTTCGAGATGGGCTCGACGGTCATCCTGCTGGTGGAGCCCGGACGCGCGGCCTTCGCGCCCTCGATCGCTCCCGGCGCCCGGGTGCGGGTGGGCGAGGCCATCGGCGGCCCGGCGGTTTGACCGGGCCGGAGCCATCGTCTAGAACCGCCCGCGTGAAGATCAACGGCGTCAAGGGGATGAACGACATCCTTCCCGCCTCCGTGGGAAGGTGGCAGGAGATCGAGCGGGTGGCCCGCGAGGTGTTCGCGCTGCACGGCTACCGCGAGGTCCGCACCCCGATCGTGGAGCCGTACGCGCTCTATGCGCGAGGCGTGGGCGAGTCCACCGACATCGTGAACAAGGAGATGTACGTCTTCGAGGACAAGGGAGACGAGAAGCTCGCCCTTCGTCCGGAGGGGACGGCCGGCACCGTCCGCGCCTACATCGAGCACGGCGCGTTCGTCGAGGGGCCGCAGAAGTGGTTCTACGTCGGCCCCATGTTCCGCCGCGAGCGCCCGCAGAAGGGGCGCTACCGCCAGTTCCACCAGATTGGCGTGGAGGCCTTCGGCATCGCCGAGCCCGCCATCGACGTCGAGCAGATTGCCATGCTCGCCGACCTCTTCCGGCGCCTCGGCGTGGCCCCGCGCGTCCACCTGAACAGCGTGGGCGACGGGGCCTGCCGCCCGGCCTACCTCGAGGAGCTCCGGACCTGGCTGCGCGAGCGGGGCGAGGCGCTCTGCGCCGACTGCCGGGAGCGCACCGAGAAGAACCCGCTCCGCGTCCTCGACTGCAAGGTTCCCAGCTGCCAGCCGGTCCTGTCGGGCGCCCCGCGCCTGCTCGACAGGCTCTGCGAGGGTTGCCGGACGCACTTCGACGCCGTCCGCCAGGGGCTCGAGGACCTCGGCGTCGCCTACGAGGTGAACCCGCGCCTGGTCCGCGGGCTCGACTACTACGTCCGGACCGCCTACGAGTTCACCAGCGACGCGCTGGGCGCCCAGTCGGCCGTGGCCGGCGGAGGGCGCTACGACGGCCTCGTGGAGACCCTGGGCGGGCCCCCCACGCCCGGCATCGGCTTCGGCATGGGGGAGGAGCGCCTGGCGCTCATCCTGGAGGCGGCCGGGCGCCCGGTGCCCGAATCGCGCCCGGAGGTGTTCTTCGTGTCGGCCGACGAGACCGGGCGCCGCGAGGCGCTGCGACGGGCGGCCGAGCTCCGGCGCGCCGGGATCGCCTGCGACCTGGACGCCCGCGGCGGCAAGATGAGCCGGCAGTTCAAGCAGGCCGAGCGGGTCGGCGCGCGCCACGCGGTGGTGATCGGGAGCGACGAGGCCTCGAGCGGCCAGGCCAAGCTGAAGGACATGGTCACGCGCGAGGAGGTTCCGGTGGCGCTCGCCGGACTCGTCGCCCGGTTCCGCCCGGCTCCCTAGGGAGAGCGGCGTGCCCGGCTCCCCCTTCGTCGCCGTCCTGGCCGGGCCCACCGCGTCGGGCAAGACCCGCCTCGCGATCGAGGCCGCCCGGCGCATCGGCGGCGAGATCGTGAACGCCGACTCGCAGCAGGTCTACCGGGGGCTCGACGTCGGGACCGCGAAGCCCACCGCGGAGGAGAGGGCGGCCGTCCCGCACCACCTCCTCGACGTGGTCGACCCGGGCGAGGGGATGGACGCCGCGCGCTGGAGCGCGCTGGCGGACGCGGCCATCGCCGACGTCGCCGGGCGGGGGAGGGTGCCGGTCGTCGTGGGGGGCACCGGGCTCTACCTCCGCGCGCTCCTCCACGGCGTGGTCGAGGCGCCCGGCCGCGACCCGGCGCTCCGCACGGCGCTCGAGGAGGAGGCGACCCTTCACGGCCGGCCGGCCCTGCACCGTCGGCTGGCCGCGATCGACCCGGGGGCCGCGGCCCGCATCCGGGAGAACGATCTCGTCCGCATCGTGCGCGCGCTCGAGATCGCCGCCGGCGGGCGGACGCAGAGCGAGCTGTTCGAGGCCCACCGCTTCGCGCCCCGCCGGTACCGGTACCGCCTGATCGCCCTCGACGTGCCGCGCGAGGAGCTCCACCGGCGCATCGAGATCCGGGCCGGCGAGATGGCGCGCGGCGGGATCGTCGAGGAGGCCCGCGCCCTGCTCGAGCGCTTCGGGGCGGCGCTGCCGCGCCTCCCCATCGGCTACGACGACGCCATCGCCTGCGCCCGGGGCGGAGATCGATCCGGACGAGCTGGCGCAGCGCATCGCCACGCTCCACCGCCGGTATGCGCGGCGCCAGGTCATCTGGCTCCGCCGGGAGCAGGACGTGGAGTGGATGGAGTCGCCCCCGGACGTGGAAGCGGTCGAGCGGGCGTGGCGCACTGCGCCGTGATTTCGGGCCCTCTCGTGTTATAAGCGCGACCCGTGGCCACCCGCGTCCCGTTCACGACAGAATTCGAGAAGCCGCTCGTCGCCCTGGAATCGAAGATCGAGGAGCTGAAGCAGCTCTCGGGCGGCGCCGGCGTCGACTTCAGCGACGAGATCGTCAAGCTGGAGCGCAAGGCGAAGAAGCTCCAGACGGAGATCTTCAAGGACCTCAGCCGCTGGCAGATCGTGCAGCTGGCCCGGCACCCCAATCGCCCCTACACCCTCGACTACATCCAGGCGCTCTTCACCGACTGGATGGAGCTGGAGGGCGACCGCCGCTTCGCCGCAGACCACGCCATCGTGGCCGGCCTGGCCCGCTTCGAAGGCGAGCCGGTGGTCATCGTCGGCGAGCAGAAGGGGCGCGGGACGAAGGAGAACATGCTGCGCAACTTCGGCATGCCCCGTCCCGAGGGCTACCGCAAGGCGCGCCGCCTCTACGACATGGCCGACCGGTTCCGCCGGCCGCTCATCACCTTCATCGACACCCCGGGCGCCTACCCCGGCATCGGGGCCGAGGAGCGCGGCCAGGCCGAGGCCATCGCGGTCAACCTCGAGGTCATGTCCTCGCTCGGCGTCCCCTCCATCTCCATCGTCATCGGCGAGGGAGGGTCGGGCGGCGCGCTCGCGCTGGGCGTGACCAACAAGATCCTCATGCTCGAGTACTCGACCTACTCCGTCATCTCCCCGGAGAGTTGCAGCTCGATCCTCTACCGCGACGCCTCCAAGGCCCAGAAGTCGGCGGAGAACCTCAAGCTGACCGCCAAGGACCTGGCCGGCTTCGGGATCGTCGACGAGGTGGTCAAGGAGGCGGCGGGCGGGGCGCACCGCGACCCGCGGCTCACCGCCGAGAACCTCGGTGGCGCCATCCGCCGGCAGCTGGCCGACCTCCGGCAGCTCTCGCCCGAGCAGCTGGTTCGCCAGCGCTACCAGAAGTTCCGGGCCATGGGCGTCTTCACCTCCGAGGAGTGAGGGACGTGGCTCTCGTCCCCCCCACGTCGCGTCCCTGCAGCCGTACGTCCCGGGCAAGCCCATCGAGGAGGTGGAGCGGGAGTACGGAGTCAGCGACGTCGCCAAGCTGGCCTCCAACGAGAACGCCCTCGGCCCGTCGCCGCTGGGGCTGCGCGCGGCCCGCGAGGCCTGCGGCCGCGTCCATCTCTACCCGGACGGCAGCGCGTACGCGCTGAAGAAGGCGCTCTCCGACCGCTTCGCCGTCCCGGTCGAGGAGATCCTGGTCGGCAACGGATCGAACGAGATCATCGAGCTGCTCGTGCGCACCTTCGTCCAGGAGGGCGAGGAGGTCCTGACCAGCGCGCAGAGCTTCGTCGCCTACAAGCTGGCGGCCCACGCCCACGGGCGCACGCTGGTCGAGGCGCCCATGAAGGCGCGCTTCCACTACGACCTGGACGCGCTGCACGCGCGCCTGTCTCCGCGCACCAAGGTCGTCTTCCTGGCCAACCCCGACAACCCGACGGGCACCTGGTTCCTCGAGAAGGAGCTCGTGCACTTCCTGGGGGCGGTGTCCCGCGACGCGCTGGTCGTCCTCGACGAGGCCTACGTCGAGTTCGTCGACGTTCCCGGGTTCCAGGATTCGCTGTCGCTGCGCAAGCGCCACCCAAACCTGGTGGTGCTCCGGACCTTCTCGAAGATCTACGGCCTGGCCGGCCTTCGCCTCGGCTACGCCTTCGCCCGTCCGGAGGTGGTGGCCTTCCTCGATCGGGTGCGCGCCCCGTTCAACGTGAACCTGGTCGCGCAGGCCGCCGGGACCGCCGCCCTCGAGGACGAGGAGCACGTTCAGCTCAGCCGGGAGCTGGTGCACGCGGAGCGCCCTTTCCTGGAGGCGGGGTTGCGGGAGCTCGGGGCGACGGTCGTCCCCTCGCAGGCCAACTTCGTCCTGGCCGACTTCCCGGGACGCCCGGGCATGGCGCTCTTCGAGGACCTGCTGCGCCAGGCCGTGGTGGTGCGGCCGGTCGCCGGGTACGGCTTCCCCACCGCCCAGCGGATCACGGTCGGGACCCGCGCCGAGAACCAGAAGGTGCTCGCCGCGCTGCGAAAGGTCCTGGGCCTGTGAGCGCGCCGCGGCCGTTCCTCGTCGCTGTGGACGGGCCGGCCGGCGCGGGCAAGAGCACCACCTCGCGCAGGCTGGCGGCCCGGCTCGGCTTCGCGATGGTCGACACCGGCGCCATCTACCGGACGGTGGCGCTCGCCGCGACCCGCTCCGGCATCGCCTTCGACGACGACGCGCGGCTCGGCTCCCTGCTCCCCACGGTCTCCATCCGCTTCGAGCCTCCGCCGCCGGGGGGCGAGGCCGGGGGGCAGCGCGTGTTCCTCGGCGACGAGGACGTCTCGCAGGCCATCCGGACGCCGCCCATGTCGCTCGGCGCGAGCGCGGTGTCCGCCCGCCCGGTCGTGCGGGCCGGCCTCCTCGAGCTCCAGCGGCGCCTCGCCACCGCCCCCGGGAACCGGGGAGCCGTGCTGGAGGGGAGGGACATCGGGACGGTGGTCTTCCCCGACGCGGACGCCAAGTTCTTCCTCACCGCCCAGGACGAGGTCCGGGCCCGGCGTCGCTACCTGGAGCTCCAGGCCAAGGGCGATTCCCAGCCCTTCGAGGCCGTCCTCGCCGACCAGCGGAAGCGGGACCGGGACGACAGCTCCCGCGACGTGGCCCCGCTCCGGGCCGCGGGCGACGCCGTCGTGGTGGACACGGGCGGCCTGTCGCTCGACGAGGTGGTGGAACGGCTCGCCGCCGAGGTCGAGAGGCGAGCGGCCGCCCGGCGCTGACGGGCTGGACCGGGAGGGGCGCGGCGTTATATACGCCCCCGAGAGGACTTGATGCAGGTCAAGGTCGCGAAGACGGCGGGATTCTGCTGGGGCGTGCGGCGCACGGTCGACCAGCTGATGGACGTGGCCCACGAGCGGCAGACGCCGGTGGTCACCCTCGGACCCATCATCCACAACCCGCAGTTCGTCTCCCGCACGCGCGAGATGGGCGTGGGCACCGTGGAGCGGGTCGCCGAGGTGGCGGAGGGGACCACGGTCGTGGTCCGGACCCACGGCGCGGTGAAGCCGGAGCTCGACGCGGCCCGGGAGCGCGGCCTCGAGGTGGTCGACGGGACCTGCCCGTACGTGAAGTACCCGCAGGCCATGGCCCAGCGGCTCACGGCGCAGGGCTACCACCTGGTCATCGTGGGCGACCCGAACCACGCCGAGGTGAAGGGCGTGGTGAGCTACGGCCACGGCCCTTGCACCGTGGTGAAGCCCGGCGCCGAGATCCCTCCCATCGACGCGAAGAAGGTCGCCGTCATCGCCCAGACCACCTGCATCGGCGCCGACTTCGAGCGCGTGGTGGGTGCGCTCGCGCTGCGCCACAAGGAGGTGCGGGCGGTGAACACCATCTGCGCCGACACCGACGAGCGGCAGGCCGACGCGCGCCAGCTCGCCGCCGAGGTGGACGCGGTCATCGTGGTGGGCGGGAAGAACAGCGCCAACACGCGGCACCTGGCCGAGATCTGCAAGGAGATCCAGCCGCGGACGTGGCACGTCGAGACCGAGGAGGAGCTGCGCGCCGAGTGGTTCGCCGGCTGCGTGATCGTCGGGGTCAGCGCAGGGGCCTCGACACCGGACTGGGTCATCCAGGGAGTGGCCGCCCGGCTCGGAGCCATGGAGGGCGTGGGCGCTTGACGCACTGATCCTGCCCGTGTAGCTTCCGTCACCTTCGCCGCCAGGAGTGTCCTGGCGGCCCGTCGAGCCCCTCGATCCCCGGGGAATCGGCGCGAATCCACAAAGGGGGCAGTGCCGCTTTCGCCGACGTACCAGCGCGACCCCAAGGTCCCGCGGTCGGCCCAAGCCCAAAGGACCGGGTCCCAATCTAATGGAGAATGAGAACATCCGTACGCCCGAGCAGGACGGTGGCGAGGACTTCGCCGCCATGTTCGCGGAGAGTGAAGCGCGGTCCGGCCAGGTCGAGGAAGGCCGCGTCGTCAGCGGCACCGTGATCCAGATCGCCAAGGACTACGTGGTCGTCGACATCGGCTACAAGTCCGAGGGCCAGGTTCCGCTCGACGAGTTCATCCCGGTCCCCGGCGGTGAGCCCCAGGTCAAGATCGGCGACAAGGTCGAGGTTCTCCTCGAGTCGCGCGAGAACGACACCGGCATGGTCGTCCTCTCCAAGGAGAAGGCCGACAAGCTGCGCATCTGGGACGAGATCTCGGCCGCGTGCGAGCGCGACGAGCTCGTCGAGGGCATGATCGTCGGGCGCGTGAAGGGCGGCCTCTCCGTCGACATCGGCGTGAAGGCGTTCCTCCCCGGCTCCCAGGTCGACCTCCGCCCGGTGCGCAACCTCGACAAGCTCATCGGCGAGAAGTTCAAGTTCAAGGTCATCAAGTTCAACAAGAAGCGCGGCAACATCGTCCTCTCCCGCCGCGTGCTGCTCGAGAAGGAGCGCGAGGAGCTGAAGAAGGAGACGCTCAAGAACCTCAAGGAAGGGGCCGTCCTCAAGGGCATGGTCAAGAACCTCACCGACTACGGCGCCTTCATCGACCTCGGCGGCATCGACGGGCTCCTGCACATCACCGACATGAGCTGGGGCCGCGTCAGCCACCCCAGCGAGATGTTCGAGGTCGGCGAGGAAGTCCGGGTCATGGTCCTCAAGTTCGACCCCGCCAGCGAGCGCGTCAGCCTGGGCCTCAAGCAGATCCAGGAGGACCCGTGGCACCGCGCCGACGAGAAGTACCCGGTCGGCACGCGCGTCAAGGGCAAGGTGGTCAGCCTCACCGACTACGGCGCCTTCATCGAGCTCGAGCAGGGCATCGAGGGCCTGGTCCACGTCTCCGAGATGAGCTGGACCAAGCGGGTGAAGCACCCGTCGAAGCTGCTCAACGCCGGTGAGGTGGTCGAGGCGGTCGTGCTCGACATCGACCCCAAGGCCAAGCGCATCAGCCTCGGCATGAAGCAGATCGAGCCGAACCCCTGGACGCTCCTCGAGGACAAGTACCCGATCGGCTCGGTCATCCGCGGCGAGGTCCGCAACATCACCGACTTCGGCATCTTCGTCGGCATCGAGGAAGGCATCGACGGCCTGGTGCACGTCTCCGACATCTCCTGGACCGAGCGCATCAAGCACCCGGGCGAGATGTTCAAGAAGGGCGACGAGGTCGAGGCGGTGGTGCTCAACATCGACGTCGAGAACGAGCGGTTCAGCCTGGGCATCAAGCAGAACCAGGCCGATCCCTGGACCACGCTGTCCGACCGCCACCCGGTGGGCTCGCGCCTCAAGGGCAAGGTCACCAAGGTCACCGACTTCGGGGCCTTCGTGGAGATCGAGCCCGGCATCGAGGGCCTGGTCCACGTGTCCGAGATGCGCGACGAGCGGGTCGAGAACCCGCACGACGTGGTCAAGGAGGCCGAGGAGGTCGAGGTCAAGGTCATCGACATCGACCCGCACGAGCGCAAGGTGGCCCTGTCCATCAAGGCGCTCTCCCGCGACGGCGGCGACGACGAGTACCGCGAGTACCTGCGCAAGCAGGGCGACGGACGGGCCCGCCTCGGCGACCTGATGGAGAAGTTCAACCGCCGCAAGGGCTAGGTCCCGGGCGAACGCGGTTTCCGGCGGGCGGTTCGCGCGAGCGGGCCGCCCGCTCTCCTTTTCGGGGCCCCACGGCGCAGTTGCGGGCTCCCGGGTCCCGTGGTCTTCTCGGCCGCAATGAGCACGAACGATCCCGGAGAGCCCCTCCCGACCACCCCGGTACCCCCGGCCGCGCCGCCCGCGCAGGCGCAGCCGCAGTGGAGCGCGCCTCCGCCCCCGCCGCCCTGGGCGACGCCGCCCGCGCCGCCCCTGCCGCCCCAGCCGCCGCCGAGGCGCGACCGCGCGGCCCTGGCCGTGGTGCTCTTCATCTTCGGCGGCCTCTTCCTGGTGTTCTTCGCCTTCCTCTGGCTCGCCTACGGGGCGGTGAAGGGGGAGTCGCCGCGGCTCGCCTCCGGACCGCGCATCGGCGTGGTCGACGTGAAGGGGCCGATCGGCATGGGGCGCGGGTCGGTGGAGTCGGAGCCGGTCCTGAAGCTCCTCAAGCGCTACGGCGAGGACTCGGACATGCGCGCCGTGGTGGTCCGCATCGACTCGCCCGGCGGCGCCGTCGGGACGAGCCAGGAGATCCTGGACGGACTGCGGCGGCTGGCGGAGGACAAGGTGGTGGTCTGCGCCATGGGCAACGTGGCGGCCTCCGGGGGCCTGCTCGTCGCCATGGGCTGCGATCGCATCGTGGCCGAGCCGGGCACGCTGACCGGATCGATCGGCGTCATCAGCACCTTCCCCAACGTGAACGGCCTGCTGAAGAAGATCGACGTCCAGATGAACACCGTCACGGCCGGAAAGCTCAAGGACGCGGGAAGCCCCTTCCGCGAGTTCACCCCCGGCGACCGGACCTACTGGCAGGAGCTGGCCGATCGCATCCACCGCCAGTTCATCCAGGCCGTGGCCGAGGGACGCGACCTGCCGGTCGAGCAGGTGGAGAAGTTCGCCGACGGGCGGGTCTTCACCGGCGAGCAGGCGGTCGAGCTCGGCGTGGTCGACGAGCTGGGCGGGTTCCAGGACGCCGTCGACCTGGCCAAGGAGCTGGCGGAGATCCGCGGCGACCCGCGGCTGGTCTATCCCCCCGACGAGCGGTCCCGGTTCCTCGAGGAGCTGATGGGCGGCATGGCCCAGAAGGTCGCGCAGGCGGTGGCCGAGTCGGTCCGGACCGAGATGCACCGTCAGTCGACCTCGGCCGACGGCCCGGGCGTCTACTTCCTGGCCCAGTAGGCGGAGGCACCGTGGAGAAGCCGCTCTGGGCGCCGTGGAGGATGGAGTTCATCGAGCAGGAGAAGCCCGACGGCTGCATCTTCTGCCGGTTCCCCGCCGAGGAGGGGGAGGCGGCCGACCGCAGGAACCTGATCGTCCACCGCTCGCCGCGCGCCTTCACGATCCTGAACCGGTTCCCGTACAACAACGGCCACGTGATGACGGTGCCCCGCGCCCACGTCGCCCGGCTCGAGGACCTCGAGGCCGCCGACTTCGCCGACCTGCAGGACGAGCTGCGGCGCGCGGTGGCGGCCATCCGCGCGGCCTACCGGCCCGAGGGGATGAACGTGGGGATGAACCTGGGCAAGGTGGCCGGGGCGGGCATCGCCGATCACCTCCACTGGCACGTCGTGCCGCGGTGGGGCGGGGACACCAACTTCATGCCGGTGCTCGCCGACACGAAGGTCATGATCGAGTCGCTCGACGCGAGCTGGGTCCGGATCCGGGCCGCCTTCGGCGCCTGAGGCGGGAGCGCGCCCGGACCATGCACTGGCTCCTCATCGCCGCCGGCCTGGCCGCGGTGGCCGCCTTCCTGGCCTACCGGCTGAAGCGCCGCCGCGAGGAGGCCAAGGCCTACCTCAAGGGCGTCCGATCGATGATCTCGGACGACCCCGACGCGGCCATCGAGGCCCTCTCCGACGCGGCCCGGCTGGGCAGCCCGGAGGCGGTCGAGACCTACCTGGCGCTGGGGGAGCTCTTCAAGCGCGAGGGGGACGTCACGCGGGCCATCCGGCTCCACCGCAACATGCTCCACAAGCCGGGCCTCGCCGCCGGACGGAGGGCCGAGGTGGAGCGGGCGCTGGCGGACGACTACCGGCGCGCCGGCATGCTCGCCGACGCCGCGGACGCCTACCGGCCCCTCGCCACCGCCGGGGACGCGATCGCCGCCGCCGGACTGCGGGACGTGCTCGTGGACCAGCATCGCCTCGCCGAGGCGCTGCAGGTCCACCGCGAGCGATGCGCCGAGGACCCCCGCCTGCTCGCGCACCTGCTCGCGGCTCGGAGTCGCGCCGAGCGCGAGGCCGGGGACGACGCGGCGCTCGCGCACGCCCGGGAGGCGGTGGCGGCCAATCCCGCCTGTGCCGACGCGCTGCTGGCGCTGGCCGAGGCGCAGGCCGGGTCGGCGGACGGGGAGGGTGCGCTCGCCGCCGTCGAGCGGGCGCTGTCCCTTTCGCCGGGGGCGGCGCTCCTCGCCTGGCCGGCGCTGCAGGCGCTCCCCGCCGAGGTGGCCGACGCCGCCCTGGGGCGGGCGCTCGCGGAGCGCCCGGACGACGCGCGGCTGCTCACGCTGCGCGGCCGCCTCTGGGCCCACGGCGGGCGGGAGGCCGAGGCGCTCCCGTCGCTCCGGAAGGCGCTCGAGGAGGATCACGACGGCGAGGTGACGCTGGCGCTGCGGGAGCTGCTCCGGCAGGCGGCCCCGCCCGGGCCCGGCCAGCTGGCCGGGCGGCACGACCTCATGGTCGCCGCGCTCCTGCGGAGCGCCGGCCTCCTGCGCTGCAGGAACTGTGGGGGCGGGGCGGCCGTCCGGGCGTGGCGCTGTCCCCGCTGCGGGACCTTCGACGCCTACGATTGACGGGCTCTGGCCCGGGGCGCGTCGGCCGGAAGCGTCGGCGGGGCGCGAGCTTGCCGGGCGCGGCGCACGCGGGTATGACCGTGCCCCCATGCGAGAACACGTCGTCGACATCGTCCGGTCGGCCCTGGCCCGCGGCGCCGCGGCGGGGCGGTGGCCGGCCGTCGAGGGTTCCTTCACCGTCGAGCCTCCGCGCGATCCCCGCCACGGCGACTTCGCGGTGAACGCCGCGATGGTCCTGGCCAAGCCCGCCGGGCGTCCCCCGCGCGAGCTCGCACAGGGGATCGTCGAGGAGATCCGCGCCGTCGACGGCGGGAAGCGGATCGAGTCGCTCGAGATCGCCGGCCCCGGATTCGTCAACCTCAAGCTGCGCCCCGAGGTGTGGCTGGCAGGCCTCGCCGAGGTGGAGCGGCAGGGGAGCCGGTTCGGGCGAACCGACGCGGGCCACGGCAAGCGGGTGATCGTGGAGTTCGTGTCCGCGAACCCGACCGGGCCGATGCACGTCGGCCACGGGCGCGGCGCCGTGACGGGCGACGTGCTCGCGAGCCTGCTCGACTGGAGCGGCCACGCGGTGGTCCGCGAGTACTACGTGAACGACTTCGGGGCCCAGGTCCAGACCCTCGCGCGGTCGATCCACCTTCGCTACCAGGAGCTGCTCGGCCGCACCGTCACCATGCCGCCGAAGAGCTACCCGGGCGCCTACGTCGTCGACGTCGCCCGCGGCCTGCTCGAGGAGTTCGGCCCGCGCTTCGCGGACGCCCCGGAGTCCGAGTGGCTCGATCTCTTCCGGGACCGCGGGGTGGCTCACGTGCTGGAGCTGATCCGGGGCGATCTCGACGCCATCCGGATCACCTTCGACGTCTGGTCGTCCGAGAAGGCGCTCTACGACTCGGGCACCGTGGAGCGCTTCCTGCAGGAGCTCGAGGCGAAGGACCTCGTCTACTGGGGCAAGCTGCCGCCGCCGAAGTCGAGGAAGGGACAGCCTGCGCCGGCCGCGGGCGCCGAGAACGAGGAAGGGGTCGCGGAGGGGGAGGACCTGCTCCTGTTCCGCTCCTCGCGACACGGCGACGAGGTCGATCGACCGGTGAAGAAGGCGGACGGCACCCCGACCTACTTCTGCGCGGACATCGCCTACCACTGGGACAAGCGCCGCCGGACCGACCAGCTCGTCGACGTCCTGGGCGCCGACCACGGCGGGTACGTGCCGCGCCTGAAGGCCTCCCTCGAGGCGCTGGGAGGCTCGCGCGACGACCTCCACGTGGTCCTCATCCAGATGGTGAACCTGACCCGCGGCGGAGAGGCCGTGAAGATGTCGAAGCGGGCCGGGACGGTGGTCTCGCTCCGGGAGGTCGTCGACGAGGTCGGCCGCGACGCGACCCGGTTCATCTTCCTCACCCGGCGCGCCGACGCGCAGCTCGACTTCGACCTGGACCTGGCCAAGCGCCAGACCCTCGACAATCCCGTCTTCTACGTCCAGTACGGGCACGCCCGGCTGGCCCGCATCCTCGAGAAGGCGGCCGAGGCGGGGGCGCCGGCCCCGCGGTTCGACCTGGAGACCCTCTCGGTCCTCACCGCGCCGGAGGAGATGGACCTCGTGAAGCGCATCCTCGTCTTCCCCGACCTGGTGGCCGGGGCGGCGATGGCCTGGGAACCTCACCGGGTGGCCTTCTGGCTCCAGGAGACCATCGGCGCCTTCCACTCCTACTACACGCTGGGGAAGAAGAGCGGGGAGCGCTTCATCGGCGCGGACCCCGTGAAGACCGCGGCCCGCCTGGCGCTGGCCCTCGCCCTCAAGCAGGTGCTCGCCAACGGCCTGGCCGTCCTCGGGGTCTCCGCCCCGGAGCGGATGGAAAGTCGCGAGATCGCCGAGGACGTCTAGAATCGGTTCGCTCCCCGGGGGGCGGACCATGGCCGGAAACAGACCAGCACGGGAACGATTCGAGTTCTCGCTCGACGCGAGGCAGGTGGCGGCGGTGATCCTCGGATCGCTCGGCGCCCTGATGCTCGCCTTCTTCCTGGGGCACACCATCGGGCAGCGGGTGGGCGACCGCCCCGCCGCGATCGCGCGTCCGGCGCCGGCGCCAGCCCCCGCCGATCCGCTCGCCGTGCTCGATCAGGCGCCGCGTCCGGACGGAGGGGAGGCGCCCGCGAAGCTCTCGTACCACGACACGCTCACCAGCCCCCGGCCGCCCCAGGAGGCGCTGCCGCCCGTTCCCAGGGCAGCCGCGCCCGAGCCCAGGTCGGCCCCGGCTCCGGCGGCGGCCGCGCCCCCGTCCTCCGGACCCGTTCCGGCCGCATCGTCCGCGGCGGCCCCGCCGAAACCCGCCGACCCGAAGGCCATCGAGGCGAAGGCCGCCGACGCGAAGGCCGCCGACGCGAAGGGCTCCGAGCCCAAGGCAGTGGCCGCCGAGCCGCCCCGGACGCCGCCGGCGCAGAAGCCCGCCGCCGCGCCCCCGCCGAAGTCCACCCCGGTCGCCGCCGCTGCCGTACCCACGCCGCGGGCGGGAGCGACCGCGAGCAAGGGCGCCTGGGTCGTCCAGGTCGGCTCGACACAGGACCGCTCCGAGGCCGATCGGATCGCGGCGCGGTTCGCCACCCGGGGTGCGCGCGTCGTCGTCGCCGAGGTTCCCGGAAAGGGGCGCTGGTACCGCGTCCGGCTGGGATCGTTCGAGGCCCGGGACGCCGCCGATCGCTACCTCCGCGACCTGGAGCGGAGCACCGGGGCCAAGGGATTCGTGGCCCCTGCGAACTGAGCTAGGATGCGCTCCGCATGAAGACCTTCGACCAGCCGAAGCGCGTCGAGAAGCCCTGGGGCCACGAGCTGTGGTGGGCCCAGACCGATCGGTACGTGGGGAAGCTCCTGCACGTGAAGGCCGGCCACAAGCTCTCGCTGCAGTACCACGAGAAGAAGGACGAGACGATCCACCTCTGGCAGGGCGAGCTGCAGCTCGTCCTCGACGAGGGGGACGGGCTGGTCGAGCACGTCATGCGGCCGGGCGAGAGCTACCACGTGAAGCCCCTCACCAAGCACCGGATGGTGGCCATCACCGACTGTGACATCCTCGAGGTCTCCACGCCCGAGGTGCAGGACGTGGTCCGCCTCGAGGACGCCTACGGACGCGCCGGGAAGTAGCGGGTCCGTCGATCCTCAGCCGCCCAGCTCCCGGCAGATGGCCTCGGCCGCCTTCAGGCCGTCCACCGCCGACGAGACGATCCCGCCGGCGTGCCCGGCGCCCTCGCCCGCGGGGTAGAGGCCGGCCAGCCCGGGCGTCGTGAAGTCCTCCCCCCGGGCGATGCGGCAGGGTGCGCTGGTGCGGCTCTCGATCCCGATGAGCAGCGCGTCGGGAGAGACGAAGCCCCGCATGCGCCGGTCGAATCCCCGGACCGCGGCCCGCAGCGCCTCGTGGACCTGGGAGGGGTAGAGCCGGGAGAGGTCGGCGTGGGTGAGCCCGGGCCGGTAGGAGCTCTTTCCCGGAGGCTCGCCCGGCCGTCCCGCCAGCCAGGCCGCGAGGCGCTGTGCCGGAGCGCGATACCCGCCGCCCCCGAGGTCGAAGGCGGCCCGCTCCCACTTGCGCTGCCACTCGAGCCCCGCCAGCGGTCCGGTGAATCCCTCGGCGGCGAACTCCTCCGGCGAGACGGCCACCACCAGCCCGGCGTTGGCGAGCGGGGAGGATCGGCCCGAGTTGGACATCCCGTTCGTCACCTGCATCCCGGGCTCGGTGGGCGTGGGCACGACCACTCCGCCGGGGCACATGCAGAAGGAGAAGACGCCCCGCGCACGCCCCTCGATGCTCGGATTCTCGGCGAGCCGGTAATCGGCGGCGGGGAGGCCCTCCAGGCCGGCGGCGCGCCCGTACTGGATCCGGTCGATGAGGGACTGCGGGTGCTCGACCCGGAAGCCGACCGCGAAGGGCTTGGCCTCGATGGGCCAGCCCCGCCGGGCGAAGAGCTCGTAGATCTCGCGGGCGCTGTTGCCGGGCGCGAGCACCAGCCGGTCGCAGGGAAGGGTGCGGCCGTCGGCGAGGACCAGGCCCCGGACGCGCCCCTCCACGACCTCGATGTCGGTGGCGCGGGCGTTCCAGACGAACTGGCAGCCGCCGCGCTCCAGCTCCTCGCGCATCGCCGAGACGGCGGCCGGGAGGACGTCGGAGCCCACGTGCGGCTTGCCCTGCACGAGGATCTGCTCGGAGTTGCCGAAGCGTGCGAAGAGCTCCACGACCTTGCGGACGGCCGGGTGGCGGATCCGGGTCGACAGCTTTCCGTCGGTGTAGGCGCCCGCGCCGCCCTCCCCGAAGTTCATGTTCGACTCGGCGTCGAGGTCCCCGCTCCGCATCAGGCGGGCCACGTCGTGCCGGCGGGGGCTCACCGTCTTGCCGCGGTCGACGACGATCGAGCGGATGCCCCGTTCGAGGAGGCCCCAGGCGCAGAACAGGCCGGCCGGGCCGGCGCCCAGGATGACGGGCGGCAGCTCGGGCGAGCGGACGGGTGGGGGAGGCGGCTCCGGCTCGGGAATCGGGTCGACCCCGGCGGGCACCGAGTGGAGCTCGCCCTCGACCTCGACCTCGGCGTCGATCACCCAGCGCGGGTGCCCCTTGCGGCGGGCGTCGAGGGACCGGCGCGAGACGGAGACCTGCTTCAGGCTCTCCGGCCGGACGCCGAGGCGCTCGCCGACCCTGCGGGCGAGCGTCTCCGGGGGCTCGTCGAGCCAGAGCTGGATGCCGGGGATGCGGTAGCGCACGGGGCACCGAATCTAGCGAGCCCGAGCCCTCCGCGCTGCGAAGCCGCCTTCGCGCATTCCGCCCGATGACCGGTCGCGGCGCGAACCCGGCTACGCACCGAACGGGGCGTACGGGGGAGCGCAGGAGGTACAAGAGCCTGGAAAACACTGCAACAAGCCATTTGCCTCCTCGATGGCCCGCTCGTTGCTGATGTGACCAGCGTCCCGCAGTCCGGCTCCCGGAGCCTACGAGGAAAAGATGCTCGCACCCATGCTCGACGCCAAAGGCACCAAGATCCTCGCCAAGTCCCTCTTCAAGGAGCTCCGCGCCAGCGGCTACACGGCGCACCAGAATCCTCGGCCTCTCGACCGAGCTCATCGACCTGGTGACGCGCGACCTGCGCGCGCAGGGCGAGGTCCGCACGGCGGAGGAGAAGTCCGGCGAGGCGGCTGCGTTCTAGGCGGCTTCGTCCGCGCCACCAGTCGCGCCGCGGCGCCGGGGAGAACCCGGCGCCGTTTCTCGTTTTTCACCCCGGAATTCCTGGGGGTTTTCGTTTGACACTCCCCGGGGCCCGCGAGTAGCTTGGCGGCCCCAAACCACCACCCTCCCGTTGCGGGGAGAGGGAGATTCCTGCCATGGCACGCATTGCAATCAATGGGTTCGGTCGCATCGGGCGCTGCGTGCTTCGCGCGGCGATCGCGCGTGGAGAGAAGGACCTCGAGGTCGTCTCCATCAACGACCTCACCGACACGAAGACCCTCGCCCACCTGCTCAAGTACGACTCGGTGCACGGCGTCTTCCCTTACGAGGTGAAGGCCACCGAGAAGGGCATCGTGGTGGACGGGAAGGAGATCCAGGTCACCGCCGTGAAGAGCCCGGCGGAGCTCCCCCACGCCCAGAACGGCATCGACCTGGTGCTCGAGTGCACCGGGCTGTTCACCGAGCGCGAAAAGGCCGAGGGGCACCTGAAGGCCGGCGCGAAGCGGGTCCTCATCTCCGCGCCCGCCAAGAACCCCGACATCACGGTGGCCTACGGCATCAACCACCAGAAGCTGGACCGCGCCAAGCACCACATCATCTCCAACGCCTCCTGCACCACCAACTGCCTCACGCCGGTGGCGAAGGTCCTGCTCGAGAGCTTCGGCATCAAGCGCGGCCTGATGACGACCATCCACAGCTACACGAACGACCAGAACCTGCTCGACCTCCCGCACAAGGACCTGCGCCGCGCCCGCGCCGCCGCCCTGTCGATGATCCCCTCCACCACCGGGGCCGCCAAGGCCGTGGCCGAGGTGATCCCGGAGCTGAAGGGCAAGCTGAACGGCACGGCCGTCCGCGTCCCGACGCCCAACGTGTCGCTCGTCGACCTGACGGTGGAGCTGGAGAAGCCGGCCACGGTCGAGCAGATCAACGCGGCGTTCAAGGCCGCCGCCGAGGGCCCGCTGAAGGGCGTGCTCCTGTACTCGGAGGAGCCCACCGTCTCCATCGACTACAACGGCAACCCGCACTCGTCGATCCTCGACGCCACCAACACCGCCGTCATCGACGGCAACTTCGTGAAGGTGTTCGCCTGGTACGACAACGAGATGGGCTTCTCGAACCGCATGGTCGACGTGGCCAAGTACCTGACGAAGTAGCCGGGCCCCGGGGGACGACCATGGCCGCCCAGATCCGGACCATCGACCAGCTCGAACTCGCCGGGAAGCGGGTCTTCATCCGCGTGGACTTCAACGTCCCGCTGGACGAGAAGGGTCGCGTCACCGACGACGCCCGCATCCGCGCCGCGCTGCCGACCATCCGGTACGCGCTCGCGGCCAAGGCCCGGGTGATCCTCGCCTCGCATCTCGGGCGGCCCAAGGGAGACCCCTCCGACAAGGAGAAGTTCAGCCTGGAGCCGGCGGCCCAGCGCCTCTCCGAGCTGCTCGACCAGGACGTCATCCTGGCCGACGACTGCGTCGGCGACGGCGTGAAGAAGGCGGTCGCCGATCTCGGCGAGGGGAAGGTCCTCCTCCTCGAGAACCTCCGGTTCCACAAGGGCGAGGAGGGCAACGACGAGTCCTTCTGCAAGGAGCTCGCGGCGCTCGCCGACGTCTGGGTGAACGACGCCTTCGGAACCGCGCACCGGGCCCACGCGTCGACGGCGGGCATGGCCAGGTTCGTGAAGGAGCGCGCCGGCGGCTTCCTCATCCAGAAGGAGGTCGAGTACCTGGGGCGCGTGCTCGCGAAGCCCGAGCGCCCGTTCGTCGCCATCCTGGGCGGCGCCAAGGTCTCCGACAAGATCAAGGTGCTCGAGAACCTCATCGGCAAGGCCGATTCCGTGCTCATCGGCGGCGCCATGGCCTACACCTTCCTGGCCGCCAAGGGCGTCCCGGTGGGCAAGAGCCGCGTCGAGCAGGACAAGCTCGAGCTGGCGCGCCAAATCCTCGACAAGGCGAAGGCCAAGGGCATCGACTTCGAGCTGCCGGTCGACCACGTCTGCGCGACCGAGCCCAAGGAGACCGCCGAGCGGGTGGTGGTGAACGCTGCCGCCATCCCCGACGGCCTGATGGGGCTCGACATCGGCCCCAAGACGCTCGACCGCTACCGGCAGCGCGTGCTCGCGGCCAAGACGGTCTTCTGGAACGGCCCCATGGGGCTGTTCGAGCAGAAGCCGTGGGCCGAGGGCACCTTCGGCGTGGCCAAGGCCATGGCCGAGTCACCGGGGATCACGGTGGTGGGCGGCGGAGACAGCGCCGCGGCGGTGGAGGAGGCCGGCCTGGTGGACCGGATGAAGCACGTCTCCACCGGCGGAGGCGCCAGCCTGGAGTTCATCGAGGGGCGCGAGCTCCCCGGCGTCAAGGTTCTCGAGGAGTGAACGTGGCCAGGAAGAAGTTCGTCTGCGGCAACTGGAAGATGCACCGGACGGCCGCCGAGGCGGCTGCGCTGGCGCGCGAGGTGCGCGCCGCGGCCGAGTCCCTGGCCGACCGGGTCGACGTGGCCATCGTGCCGCCCTTCACGGCGCTCTGGGCCGCCGGGGCGGAGCTCCAGGGCTCGCGCATCGGCCTGGGCGCGCAGGACGTCTTCTGGGAGGCCCAGGGCGCCTTCACCGGGGAGGTGTCGGCGTCCATGCTCGTCGACGCCGGGTGCCGGTACGTGCTGGTCGGGCACAGCGAGCGGCGCCAGTTCTTCGGCGACACCGACGAGACGGTCCGCAAGAAGACGAAGGCCGCCCTCGGCGCGGGGCTCCACCCCGTCGTCTGCGTGGGCGAGACGCTGCCCGAGCGGGAGTCCGGTCGGACCCTCGAGGTGGTGGGCCGCCAGGTTCGCGGTGCGCTGGCCGGCCTCGACGCCGCCGAGATCGGGCGGCTCACGGTGGCCTACGAGCCGGTCTGGGCCATCGGCACCGGGAAGACGGCCAGCTCGGCGCAGGCCCAGGAGGTCCACGCGGCGATCCGCGCCATCCTCCGCGAGCTCGCGCCGGGGGCCGCCGACGCCATCCGCATCCTCTACGGGGGCTCGGTCAAGCCCGACAACGCCGCGGAGCTCCTGTCCCAGCCGGACGTGGACGGGGCGCTCGTGGGCGGCGCGAGCCTCAAGGCATTAGACTTCACCGGAATCATCCAGGGAGCCAACCGTTGAACACGTTCCTCATCATCGTCCACGTCGTCGTCTCCGCGGTCCTCGTCCTCGTCATCCTGCTTCAGGCAGGCAAGGGAGGCGGCCTGGGCGGCGCCTTCGGAGGCAGCTCGTCGGCCGTGTTCGGCGGACGGGGAGCGCAGACGTTCCTCGGCAAGGTGACCTCGGCCGCGGCCGCGGTCTTCATGCTCACGTCGCTGTCGCTCTCCTACCTGTCGACCCGTTCCGGTTCGGTGGTGAAGGAGGCGCCGTCGCCGATCAGCGCTCCGGCTCCGATGGGCGCGCCCCAGCCCGGCTCGCGCGTCCTCGAGACGCTCCCGCCTCCCGGAGCCCCCGGGCCCGCCCAGACGTCGCCGGCGCAGCCTGCGCCCGGGCAGCCGGTCCAGGCCCCCCCGAAGTGGTAGCGGCGGCGCTCCGCCGCCCGGAAAAGAGAAGGGACCCGTCGCCGGGTCCCTTTCTTGTTTTCTACGATTCTGGTGCCCAGGGCGAGATTCGAACTCGCACGCCTTACGGCGCCACCCCCTCAAGATGGTGTGTCTACCAGTTCCACCACCTGGGCGAGAAAGCGGGTCGGTTTCTAGCAGACGGTCGCCCGGGGCGCAAGCAGGTCCGGACGACGGACGTGGCACCGGCCAGCGGGAGGATGACGCGATGAAGCCGTGCCTGATCCTGCTCGACGGCGCTGGCTGGAACGCAAGGCGCCGGGCCGTCTCGCTGGCCCTCACCGCGGGCGCCTTCGGTCACCCCGTCGTGGTCGCGCTCTCCGGGGAGCCGCTGCGCGCCTGGATCGAGGGGCGCTTCGACGACGGGATGCCCGCCGGCGCAGACGCGGCCCGTGTCGGCTCGCTCACGTTGCTCCTCGAGGAGGGGAGGCGGGACCTGGGCATCGAGGTCGTGGCCTGCGACACGGAGCTCCGCCTCGTCGGCCTCGACCCCGAGTCGGCGCGTCCCCGGCTCGACGCGGTTCGCAGCCTCCCCGAGCAGTGGCGGGGCGCCTCCGAGGGGCACGTCGTCGGGTTCTGAGATAGAAGGATCGGTCGGATCACGGAGGTGGCATGGGCGTATCGCCGTCGGAAAAGAGCGCGCTCCTGATCGGCGTGGGCGGCCTGGGGGGGCCGGCGGCGCTGGCGCTCGCGGCGGCCGGGGTGGGACGTCTCGTGCTCGTCGACGAGGACGCCGTGGAGACCTCCAACCTGAACCGGCAGCCGCTCTTCGGCGAGGCCGACCTGGGGCGGCGCAAGGCCGCGGCCGCGGCGAGCCCGGCTGGCGCGGCTCCACCCCGCGGTGAAGGTCGAGGCGCACGACGCGCGCTTCGGCCCGGACAACGCCTCGGCCCTCGTGCAGGGCGTGGACGTGGTCGTGGACGCGTCGGACAACTTCTCCACGCGCTTCCTCGCCAACGACACCGCGCTCACGGCGCGGCGGCCGCTCGTGCACGGCGGCGTGCTGCGCTACTCGGCCCAGTTCCTGACCGTCATGCCCGGCAAGACCGGGTGCCTGCGCTGCCTCTTCGAGGCGCCGCCCGCCGAGGGGACGGTTCCCACCTGCGCACAGGCCGGCGTGCTGGGGGCGCTGGCGGGCTTCGCGGGCGGCCTGATGGGCGCCGAGGCCCTCCGCCTGCTCGCGGGCGAGCGGGGCGCCTACGCCGGGCGGCTCGTGACCTTCGACGGTCGTTCGGGGCGCACGCGGCTCGTCCCGCTGCGCGTCCGGCCCGGCTGCCCGGTCTGCAGCGCGCTCGCCGGCGCGACGCAGGAGCCGGGATGACCGACCGCGTGCCGGCCGCGCGGATCGACATCCGTCCCCACGCCTGCCCGCTGACCTGGGTGAAGGCCCGGATCGCCCTGGGGCGGCTCCACGAGGGAGAGGTCCTCGAGGTGCTGCTGAGGGAGGGGGAGCCTCGCGAGAACGTGCCCCGGAGCGCGGCGGAGGATGGGCACCGGGTGCTCCGCCTCGAGGCTGCGCCGGAGGAGGGCGAGGGAACGTGGAGGGCCTGGCTGGAGCGGGGCCCCTTGGCGGAGGAGCGGACATGGCCCTGAACGAAGCCGAGGTGGCTCGGTACGCCCGGCAGCTGATCCTCCCCGGCATGGGAGAGGAGGCGCAGGAGCGACTTCGAGGCGCACGCGTGCGCGTGGTCGGCGGCGGGCTCGCCACCGTTCCGGCCCTCTACTACCTCGCGGCCGCCGGCGTGGGTACGGTCTGGCTCGACGACCCCGACGCGGTCGCGGCGGGCGACGGCGCGGGGTGGGCGCTCGGGCCAGCCGAGGTCGGCCGCCCCCGGGGAGCGGCCTCTGCCGAGTTCGCAGCGGCGGCGAGCTCGCTCGTGAAGGTCGAGGTGTTCCGCCCCGGGTCACGCCCCACGGCGCTCCTCGTCTGCGGTGCCACCGCGGAGGTGTCGAGGGCCATCGCCGAGGAGGCGAGGCTCCTGCAACTCCCCCATGTGGTGGCGGACGTCGACGGGCAAGGCGGTGCCGCGACGACGGTCCCTACCGGCGCGCCCTGCTACGCCTGTGCGACGCGCCCGGGGCTCGGCGCCCCGCCGACCCCGGAGGGCGCTGCCACGGTCGGTGCACTCGCCGCCCTGGAGCTCGTCCTGCTCCTCTCGGGCACCGCGCAGGAGCCCCGCAACCGGCGGATCGAGATCTTTCGCGGCACGCCGCTGACCCGGGCCACGGCGCGCCAGGCCGGCTGCGCCTGCAACGCCCCGGCCTCCGCGCCGGCCTTCCCCTGATCGGCGCCCCGGCGTGGCCGCCGTCGATTACGCGCCCGTCGCCGCCCGGCTCGTCGCCCTCGCGGAGGCCAATCCGGCCCGGGAGGTGTGCGGCTTCGTCACGGTCGCCCCGGATGGGGAGGTGGAGGTGGTGCCCGCCCGCAACGTCGCCGGCGAGCGGGAATGGGCTCCCGGGGCCCCGGGGGACGCCCGCCGCGCCTACCTGGCCGACCCGGCGGCGCACCTCGCGCTCTCCCGCCGCCTGCGGCGCGACGGCGGTCGGATCGCCGCCGTCTATCACTCCCACGTGGACGCCGCGGCGCGCCTGTCCGAGGTGGACGTCGCGGAGGCGCTCTGGACGGCGCGCCGGTCCTGGGCGGCGTGGACCAGATCGTGATCGGGACCCGATCCGGAAAAGTCACGGAAATCCAGGTATTTCAATGGCAGGACGGGGCGTTCCGCGCAGTGGCCTGGCTCCGCACCGGATAGCGCGTCGCGTCGAGGCGCGCGCACGGAAAGCGAAATCGCGCCCCGCCCGAGTCGGCGCTTTCTCCAGCGACTTCCGGTATATTGCGCGTTCGCCGTTGGGTGAAACCAGGGAGGGCGCATGGATCAGTCGCAAGGGGCGGGGTTCGTCATCTGGCTCACCGGGATGACGGGTGCGGGAAAGACCACCCTCGCCAACCACCTCGGAAAGCGGTTCGCCGCCGCCGGTCGTCCCGCCGAGGTGATCGACGGCGACTCCGCGAACGAGATCCTCACCCGGGGCCTGGGCGTGTCCAAGGAGGATCGGGACACGGCCGTGCGCCGCATCGGGGCGGTCGCCCGGATGCTGGTGCGCCACGGCGCGGTGGTGGTGGTGGCCTCCCTGTCCCCGTTCCGCGACGCGCGGGACGCCATCCGGCGCGACGTCCGCCGCTTCGTCGAGCTGTTCGTCGACGCGCCCATGGAGACCTTGCTGGCCCGCGACACCGAGGGCATGTACCGCAAGGCGCTGGCCCACGAGCTCACCAACGTCGCCGGCATCGACGATCCGTACGAGCCGCCCACCCACGCCGAGCTGGTCGTCCGCACCGACCAGGAGAAGCCCGACGCGGCGCTGGGCCGGCTCTTCCAGAAGCTCGTCGACATGAAGTACGTCACCCCGGCCGAGTTCGCGCTGCTCACCGGCGGCCTCCGCCCGAAGCGGGGCGGCGCGAAGGGCGCGGTGGC
The DNA here is from genome assembly GCA_963766715.1 of uncultured delta proteobacterium. Classification (GTDB taxonomy): domain Bacteria; phylum Myxococcota; class Myxococcia; order Myxococcales; family Anaeromyxobacteraceae; genus CAIOAK01. The sequence goes on along the minus strand of CAVYBH010000012.1, from coordinate 749,914 downwards.
CGCTCCCGCCAAGGGCGCGAAGAAGCCGGAGGCCAAGGCCCCCGCGAAGGCTCCTGCCAAGGCGCCCGCCAAGGCTCCCGCGAAGAAGGCGCCCGCCAAGCCATCCCCGAAGCCGCCCGCGAAGGCGAAGGCGGCGGCGAAGGGTCGCCGCGGGTAGAATCGCAGCATGGCGTTCACGCAGGAGGACCGGGCGCGGATCCGCGAGCGGTCCCGCGATTGGCTCGAGCAGGTGAAGGAGATCGTGCGCGGCACGGAGGGGGCGCTCGTCGCCTTCTCCGCCGGCGTCGACTCGACGCTGGTCCTGGCCGTGGCGCGGGAGGTCCTCGGCGACCGCGCCGTCGCCCTCACCGCGCATTCTCCCAGCGTCCCCCAGGCCGAGCGGGCCGAGGCGCGGGCCCTGGCGGCCCGGCTCGGCGCCCGCCACCTCGAGGTGGAGAGCCGGGAAGGGGAGGACCCCCGCTACCTCGAGAACTCGCCGGAGCGCTGCTACTTCTGCAAGAGCGAGCTCTACCGGCTCTGCGAGGCGTCCGCCCGCGAGCTCGGGCTCCCCGCGGTGCTCGACGGCTTCAACGCCGACGACCGGCGCGACCACCGTCCCGGACACCGCGCCGCCGGGGAGCGGCAGGTGCGCTCGCCGCTGGCCGAGGCCGGCCTGACGAAGGACGAGGTCCGGGCCTGGAGCGAGGCCTATGGCCTGCCCACCTGGGACAAGCCGCAGATGGCCTGCCTGGCGTCCCGCATTCCCTACGGAACGCCGGTGACGCCGCAGCGGCTGGCCCGGATCGAGAAGGCCGAGGCGGGCGTCCGGGCGGCCGGGCTGCGCCAGTTCCGGGTCCGCGACCACGGCGAGGTGGGGCGGGTCGAGGTGGCGGCCGAGGAGCTGGAGGTGGCGTTCGCGCGCCGGAAGGAGATCGCGGCGGCCGTCCGGGGCGCGGGGTTCGCGCTCGCCGCGCTCGACCTGGAGCCGTTCCGCTCCGGACGGATGAACGAGGTGGCCGGAATAGTCCCCGAAAAAAGTCAATAGTGGATTTTTTGACTTTGGGCTATCGGGTGGTAGCGTGTAGGCAAACGTACGCAGATGGAGGCGTGAACCTACATGAGACCCATCGAGATCACCCGTTCGATCACCCATATCCCCCTGATGGGGGCGTCATCGGCGACGCGGCTCGAGCCCATGCTGATCCGGCTCCCGCCCGAGCTCGCGGCCCGGCTGAGGCGACTCGCCCGCGCCACGCGGATTCGCCAGTCCGACTACCTCCGCGAGGCCGTCTCGGACCTGCTCGCCAAGTACGGTGACACGTCTCCCAGCGGCGACTCCGCCTCACCCTGAAGAGGGAGGGCCTCCGGCGGGTAGGCCACCCTCGAGAGGGTAAGCCCCCACGCCGGAGCCCGCACCCCGCGATATCGCTCCCGCGCGCGGAGGAGGTCCTGGACCTTCGACGCGGGGGCGAGTCCCAGCCCCACCGCCACCACCGTGCCCACCAGGTTTCGCACCTGGGCCCGGAGGAAGCCGCGCCCGGTGAGGCCGAGGCAGTAGAGCGGCCCCCAGTCCGCCTTCGTGACCCCGGCGCGCAGCAGCGTCCGCACCGTCCCGCGCTGCTCTCCCGGTCGCGCGAATCCCACGAAGTCGTGCTCGCCGACCGCCGCGGCGAGCGCCTCCGACATGGCCCCGAGGTCCAGCTGGCTCGCGCGCGCACCGGCGAAGGCCCGCTCGTCGGGGAGTTGCCAGGCGCGCCCGGCGAGCCCGTCCAGGGGCTCGAGCCCCACCAGGTAGAAGTACGTCCGGGAGATCGCGCTCGCCCGGGCGTGGAAGGAAGCCGGTGCGCGCCAGGCGTCGAGGCAGGTGAGGCCAGGCGGCGCCCCCTGGTTCACCGCGGCCCGCAGGGCGCCGGGCTCGAGCTCCGCCCGGGCCCAGAAGCTCACGAACTGCGAGAGCGCGTGGACCCCGGCGTCGGTGCGGGCCGCCACCTCGAGGCGCGGGGCGATCCGGAGCGGCGCGAGCGCGTCGAGGAGGGCCTGCTCGACCGTGGGCAGGCCGGGCTGGCGCTGGAAGCCCCGGAACGCGCCGCCGTCGTAGGCGATCCGCATCGCGTACCGTCGCTTCTCCATGGCGTGCTACGTTCGCACGCCCCCGTCGGCGGCGCCATGGCGCCGGACCGGGGCGAGGAGGCGAGGACACGTGGGAACCGCAGCCGTCTCCCGGCTGGATGCGCGAATCGGCGAGCTGCCCGAGGGGTCGCTCCGCCGCAAGGTCCTGGAGAGCGCACGGCGTTTCAAGGCTTCCTGGGTGGACCTGGGGCGCATGCTCGCCCAGGTCCGTCGCGAGGAGGCCTGGCGCGAGTGGGGCCACCCCAGCTTCGAGGACTACTGCACGAAGGAGCTCTTCCTGCGACGCGCCACGGCCGAGAAGCTGGCGCTCTCCTACGGGTTCCTGGAACGCCACGAGCCGGAGCTGGCGCGGGCCCGCGACGTCCGCTCGGCGCCGCCCTTCGAGGTGATCGAGGTGCTCTCCCGCGCCGAGGCGGCGGGCAGGATGGACGGGGAGACCTGGGGCGAGCTCCGGGGCGGGGTGATGGACGGCGAGGCGGGGCGAACCGAGGTGAACCGGGCCATCGCCGAGCGGTTCGGCCCGGCGCCGCGTCCGCCGGCGCCCTCCCCGGAGGAGCGGGTGGGACGCATCGCCAGCGCCGCGAGGCGGCTCGCCGAGGCCTGCGAGGGAGAGAAGGAGATCCCCGCTGCGCTGCGTCGCGCAGCCCGGGACCTGGCCGACGCGCTCGAGCGGCTGGCCGGAGAATGACCTGCGGCGCGACGTCCGGCGCCCGGTTAGGATTCTTCCCGGCGAGGTTCCTTGGGTAGGCCCCGCCTCTGGTGTAGCATCCCGTGGAGAGGGCCGATTGAGCCGGAAAGACCCACATCAAGGCAGCCTGAGCTGCTCCTTCTGCGGCAAGGGGCAGCGCGACGTCCGCAAGCTCATCGCCGGGCCCACCGTCTACATCTGCGACGAGTGCATCCGGCTCTGCAACGACATCATCGCGGAGGAGGGCGAGCGGGAGGACGGGCGCGCCCCGGTCTCGCTCCCCACGCCGGCCGAGGTGAAGGCCTTCCTCGACGACTACGTCGTGGGCCAGGACCGCGCCAAGAAGACCCTCGCCGTCGCCGTCTACAACCACTACAAGCGGATCCACGCCCGTCGGGCCCCGCGCGGCCAGCGCCCCGTGGCCGGCCGCCCCGACGACGTCGAGCTGCAGAAGTCGAACATCCTGCTCATCGGCCCCACCGGCGCCGGCAAGACGCTGCTCGCCCAGTCGCTGGCCCGCTTCCTCAACGTCCCCTTCACCATCGCCGACGCCACCAGCCTCACCGAGGCCGGCTACGTGGGCGAGGACGTCGAGAACATCATCCAGAACCTGCTCCACAACGCCGACTACGACGTCGAGAAGGCCTCCCGCGGCATCGTCTACATCGACGAGATCGACAAGATCGCGCGCAAGGGCGACACGCCGTCGGCGACCCGCGACGTGGGCGGGGAGGGCGTGCAGCAGGCGCTCCTCAAGGTCGTCGAGGGGACGCGCGCGAGCGTCACCCCGCGCGGCGGCAAGAAGTACAACCAGCAGGAGTCGATCCAGGTCGACACCTCCAACATCCTCTTCATCGTCGGCGGCGCCTTCTGCGGCATCGAGAACGCCATCCGCCGCCGGGTGGGCGTGAAGGGGCTCGGCTTCGGCGCGCGGATCGAGGCCCGGGAGGAGGCGTCCCTGGGCGAGCTCCTCTCCCACATCGAGCCGCAGGACCTGGTGAAGTTCGGGATGATCCCCGAGTTCGTGGGGCGCATCCCCATCATCGCCACCCTCTCCGAGCTGACCGAGGACGACCTCGTCACCATCCTCACCCAGCCCCGGAACGCGCTCGTCAAGCAGTACCAGAAGCTCTTCGAGCTCGAGAAGGTGAAGCTCTCCTTCACCAAGGAAGCGCTGCGCGCCACGGCCCGGGAGGCCATGCGGCGCAAGTCGGGCGCCCGCGGGCTCCGGTCGATCCTCGAGCAGGCGATGCTCGACATCATGTACGACGTGCCGTACCGGGAGGGCGTGAAGGAGTGCAAGATCACCGACGGCGTGATCCTGCGCCGCGAGCCGCCGCTGCTCTCCTTCGAGAAGGAGAAGAAGTCCGCCTGATCGCGCCGGGCGCCCGGTCCCTCAGGACTGGGTGACGCGCACGGTGGTCTTCATCTCGCGGCCGGTGTCCAGGTCGCGGGCGTGGACCGAGAGGATCCCCTCCACGTTCACCTCGAAGAGGATCTCGAGGCGGACCTCGCCGGCCGGGCTGGGGCGAACGCCGCTGAAGGTGAACTCCCCGAGCGTCTCGTTGCGGGCCGCCTCGGGATGGTCTCCCTGGACGATGCGCAGGACCAGCTCGGTCTGGCCGTCGCGGGAGTTGGTGGCGGAGAGGGCGCGCGCGTTCGGGATGGCGGCGTTGTGGCCGAAGACCACGTGGGTCTCGCCGCCGGCCTGCTCGATGCCGATGGCCATGGGGATGACGTCGAGCAGCTGCAGTCGCTGCTCGCCGCCGGCGGAGAGCGACCAGCCGTAGAGCGCCGCGCCGATGGCGACGGCCTCGTCGGGGTGGACGCCCTTCGACGGCGGCCGCCCGAAGAAGGCGGTCAGCCGCTCCTGGATGGCCGGCATGCGGGTCTGGCCGCCGACCAGCATCACCTTGTCGATCTCGCCGGTGGAGATGCCCGCGTCGGTGAGCACCCGCGCCAGGATCTCCATGGTCCGGTCGAGCAGCGGCTCGGTGAGCTGCTCGAGGAGCGCCCGGTCGAACCGCATGTCGATGTTGAGCGGCTGCCCCTGCGGCGTCATGGTGATGAAGGGGATGGAGAAGGGGACCTCGGTGCGCGCGGAGAGGTCGATCTTGGTGCGCTCGGCCAGGTCCTTGATGCGCTGCATGGCGACCGGGTCGGAGGACAGGTCCACGCCGTGCTGGCGCCGGAAGTCGGCCAGCACGTAGGCGATCATGGCGTTGTCGAAGTCGATGCCGCCCAGGAAGATGTCGCCGGCGGTGGCCTTCACCTCGAAGACGCGATCCCGGATGTCGATGATGGAGACGTCGAAGGTTCCGCCGCCCAGGTCGTAGACCAGCACGCGCTCGCGCAGGTGCTTGCCGAGCCCGTAGGCGAGGGCCGCCGCGGTGGGCTCGTTGATGATCCGCACCACCTCGAGCCCCACCAGCTTGCCGGCCTCCTTCACGGCCTGTCGCTGCCGGTCGGTGAAGTAGGCGGGGACGGTGACCACCGCGCGGGCCACCCGGAACCCGAGGTTGTCGGAGGCCACGTCCCGGATCTTGGCCAGGATGCGGGAAGCCACCTCCGAGACCTGGAAGGAACGGCCGTGGCAGTCGAGCTCCACGTCGTTGCGCTGCCCGGCGTGGACCCGGTACTGGACCGACCGCTGGACGCTCTCGACCACGTCGTCCACCGGGGAGCGGCCGATGAGCCGCTTGGTCGCGTAGAGGGTGTTGCGCGGGTTGAGCTGCCACTGGCGCTTGGCCTCGTGCCCGATGAGCTCGTTGCCCTTGTCGTCGATGGCGAAGATGGACGGGATGATGAAGTCGCCGCCCTTGTAGGGGATGAGCCGCACCTCGCCCGACTCGCTGGCCACGGCGGCGCAGGAGTTGGAGGTTCCCAGATCGATCCCGATGATGGTGTCGCGCGAGAGGTCCGGCACGTTGAACCGAGGGTACACCAGGGGGCGGCCCGCTGGAATTCCGGGACCGGCCGGCAGGGCGTCGGGGTCCTGGGCTAGGATGCCCTTCCCGCCGCGCCCTCCCGGCGCGGCCGACCCCGGGAGGGTGGATGGATTGGCGCGCCAGCTGGGACGAGTACTTCATGAACATCGCGCGCATGGTGGCCACCCGCGCCACCTGCGACCGCAAGCACGTGGGGGCGGTCCTGGTCCGGGACCGGACCCTGCTGTCCACCGGCTACAACGGCTCCATCCGCGGCCTCGGCCACTGCAGCGAGGAGGGGCACATGATGGAGGACGGCCACTGCGTGCGCACCGTCCACGCGGAGGCGAACGCCATCATCCAGGCCGCCAAGAACGGCGTGGGGATCGACGGCGCCACCATCTACACCACCGCCTCGCCCTGCTGGCCGTGCTTCAAGCTGATCGCCAACTCCGGCGCGAGGCGGATCGTGTTCGGCGAGTTCTACCGGGACGAGCGCATCTTCGATCACGCCAAGCGGCTCGGCATCGAGCTCGTGGAGCTGACCGTCCCGGCGCGCCCGGACGTCGAGCCCGCCGACACCGGCACCGCGAGGTCGGTGACCTCGTCCAGGCCGGGGGAGGGCGGATGACTCAGCTGCCCGGAGGACCCGCGGTCGGGCCGGACTGGACCTCGACCCGTCCGCGGCCCGAACGCTTGGCGGCGTAGAGGGCGTCGTCCGCCCGGCGGACCAGCTCGAGCCCCGAGTCGTCCCCGTCGTCGGGGCCCAGCTCGGCCACGCCGAAGGACGTGCGGAGCGATACCTTCCGGTCCCCGACCGGGAGCTCGGTGGTGGCCAGGCGCGCGCAGAGGCGCTCGGCGAGGATGCTCCCGTCGACCGCGCCGGTGTGGGGCAGCAGGAGCACGAACTCGTCGCCGCCGTAGCGGGCGCCCAGGTCGGTGGCGCGAAGCTGCGAGCGCAGCACCTCGGCCACCTTGGCGATGGCCCGATCGCCGGCGCCGTGCCCGAAGGCGTCGTTCACCGGCTTCAGGTGATCCATGTCCGCCATGATGCAGGTGAGCGAGGTGCCGTACCGGCGGGCCCGGCGGACCTCGTCGTCGAGACGGATCCGGAAGGCCCGGAGATTGGCGAGCCCGGTCAGGACGTCGGTCTGGGCCAGCGTGCGCAGGTGGGTCTGGCGGCGGGCGTGGCGAAGGGTCCGCTCGATCCGTGCGCGCAGCTCGCCGAGCGAGGTGGGTTTCTGGATGAAGTCGGCGGCGCCGAGATCGAGCGCGCGCACGCGCGTGGCGTCGTCGGCCTGGCCGGAGAGGAGGATGACCGGCACCTCGGCGGTGGTCAGGTCGCCACGCATGGCATCGAGGACGCCCAGCCCGTCCATCCCGGGAAGGCGCAGGTCGAGGATCAGCGAGATCGGGGGTCCCGAGGCGGGCCGAGGCCAGCGCCAGGTTGCCGTCCGCGACCGCCGCGACCTCGTAGTCGACCTCCAGGGCGGCTGCGATGGCGTCGCGCTCCTCCTCGTCGTCCTCCGCGATCAGGATGCGCGGTCGCTCCCCGGGGCCCGCGCCCACGCTCCCGGTGAGGAGGTCGAAGGTGCTCCCGGAGGCGGCCAGGCCCGCGCCCACCCGGAGCAGGTCCTCGGCGAGGTCGGCGATGGTCTCCGCGTCCACCTCGAGGAGGCGGGACCTGGCGTGGCGAGCCACGCCAGGGTCGGTGGAGCCCAGGCCGCGAGCCCGCTCGGCCAGCTGGCGTGCCCGGTCGCGGATCTCCGCGCAGAGCCGGTCCGCGGCGGACGCCGGGATCGGCGGCTCCGAGCCGTCCGCTCCCCGTTCCCGGTCCGCCCGGCGACGTCTTCCGGCGCGCGCTCCCCGCCAGCCTGCTCTTTCAAATGCCTCCCCCGAGGACGCGAACCCTTCCGCTGGCGAAAAGGCTACAGGCCGTTGCGAACGCTGTAAAGCGCGAGCGGTGCGACGTCGGCTACCTGCGCTGGTAGACGATCCGGCGGCCGCCGCGTCCGCCGGCGGGCGCCATCTGGGGCGGCATCTGCTCCAGGTGGAACTGGAACCACTGCTCCCCGTAGAGCTTGCCCAGCTTGAGCCGCTTGTCGTTCTGGAGGGCCTGCGCGGCCGCCTTGAGCTTCTCGTCGGACGGGTTGGTCTTCAGCCCCCGGGCCAGCACCGCGATGGCCCGATCGTGCGCCCCTTCCTTCTCCTCGACCCATGCCCAGGTCGCGAAGAGCAGGCCGTCCTTCTTGTTGTCCTTGGCCGCGTCGTCGAACACCTTCCGCATGCCTTCGAGGTCCTTCTTCCGGTAGTGGGAGAGGGCGAGCATGGTGCGCGCCACCCCGTGCCGGGAGAAGCTCTTCTGGAGGTGGGGAAAGGCTCCCGAGAAGTCCTGCCGGACGTAGCGGAGGACGCCAATCTGGGAGTGGATCTGCGACGCCACCAGGAACTGCCAGGGCGCGAGCGCGAACCCCCCCTCGAGGGTCTGCAGCGCCCGATCGAGCTTCTGGGCGAGCAATTCCTTCTGGACGGTCCCCATCAGGGCCTCGAGCTGCTTCCAGGTCCGCCGGGCGAGCAGGAAATAGGCGACCATCAAGGCGAGCAGGCCCGGGACGACGGAGCCGACCCAGCCGACGTTGGTCCCGAATCTCACCGCGAGCGTCACGGCGAGGCCGGCGGCCAGGCTGATGAGGAGGTTGTACATGGATGCTCCGTGGGGGAGGTGCGGGATGGATACACGGCGCCGACCCGCCCCCGCAAGGGGAAATGGCCCTCCCCGGACTCGAACCGGGATGGGGGTTGACCCCACTCGATTTTGAGTCGAGCGCGTCTACCGTTTCGCCAGAGGGCCCGGCGGGAACCTACCAGATCCCCGCCCGATTTGCGCAATAGGGAAATACGGGATATTTGCCTGCGCAATCGATCTCCTATTGAATGCAATTGCAGGATCCATTTTCACAAGGAGGGGGAATGCCCCGTCGAGCCAGCCGTCAGAGCGCAGAGGACGTCATCCTTCAGGCCGTGGAGAGCGTGGTGGAGCGCGCCTCCGCCGGTATCTCGCGCGCAATCGCGGAGATTCTCGCGGTGCGGATCGACGAGGAGCTTCGGGCCCAGGTCGCCAAGGCCGTCGGCAAGGGAGGGCGAAGGGCGCCCGCAAGGCGGCCGTTCGCGCCGCCCCGCGCGCCGAGCTCGAGCGGTGGGTGGCGGATTGCCGGGCTCGCCGGGTTCCCAACTTCGTCATCGAGCAGACGGGATTGAAGACGAAGAAGCAGATTGTCGCCAAGTTCGGCGACAACGCCTCGTTCGAGAAGGGCAAGCCGGCGCCCAAGCCCAAGTAGCCGCCGGGCGCGGCGTCAGCCGGGCGAGTCCGCCTTCTTCGGCTTCTTGTCCTTCTTCTCCGTGGCCGCAGCCGCCGGGGCGGGGGCGGAGTCCGTCTTCGCTGCCGGCTTGGCCTCGGCGGCGGGCGCGGAGGCCGAGCCCTCCTTGCCGTCCTTCGACGGGGGGGACTTCTCCTTCGACGAGGCGTAGAGGTCGGAGTACCAGCCTCCGCCCTTCAGCTGGAACGCGCTTCTCGAGACCAGCTTGGCGAGCTTCCGGCTCCCGCACTCCTCGCACTTCGCGGGCGGCGGGTCGTTCACCTTCTGGAGCTTCTCGTTGACGTTCCCGCAGCCCTCGCAGAGGTACTCGTAGATTGGCATGGGCCGATCATAGGAGCCGGAGGGCCGCGGTTCAAAGTGGACGGCGGCCGCCCCGGGGCGGCGGGCGCGTCCCGGATGGGCGCCGGGGTGCGCCTGCGCCCGCACCTGCGCCGCGCGGTCCAGGTCGCCGGGGGGCGCCGGGACGGCCCGATTGCTCGGGGCGTTCCGACCGCTCGCCTCGTCCGGCCGGGGAGGGTCGGAGCCGGAGCCCGAACCGGAGCACCAGGCGGTCCACCGCGCTCCGGGAGAGGGACAGGCTGCGCCCCAGGTCGGCCGCCGACGGGCTGCGCCCACCGACGGAGAGCGCGCGGAGGTGCTCCGGCAGCCGCCGGCGGAGGTCGTCCTCGTAGCGGGCCAGGAGCCCGAGGTCGGCCAGGGCATCCGCCTCCTCGTCGAGCAGGCGGGCGCGTTCCGAGAGGGTCGCCTTGCGATCGAGGACCCGCCGGCGGAGCTCGCGCACCGAGTCGGTCGCGGCGCGGAGGCCGAGCCGGTCGATGGCGCCCCGGATGTCCTCCGGCGTCGCACCCAGCTCGCGCGCCATCCGGATCATCACGCCGCCGTGCTTGCGGACCGCGTGCAGGTAGAGGGCCCGCTCCCGCTCGGCGAAGCCCCGGGTGAGCCCGTGGTGCTCGAGGAGGCGGTCCAGGTCGTCGCTCGTGGGGGGCGCTCCCGCTCCGGAGGCCCAGCGGGTCGCCAGGTCGGCGAGCAGGGCGATGCGATTGGCCCCCGTGCGGCGGACGAGGCGGCCGAGCTCCGCCCGCCCCGACTCGCGGAAGAGCCCGTCGAGGAGGGGGAGGGCGGCCATTCCCGGCGCGGGAGACGGCGACCTGGTCCCGGGCCCGCCGGATTCGCGGTCCGGCTGCCGGCCGGGGCGCGCGGGCCCCCTTCTTCCTCGGCGCTCGCGCGGACGGGCGCCTCCCGGTCCTTCGCGGCCGAGGGAAGGCTGGGGCCCGCTGCGGGACAGCGCCACCAGGTCGGCGGGGGAGAGATTCCGCGCCGGGGGCGGGTCGGCCAGGGTGGCTTTCACCGCCAGCAACTCGTCCCAGCCGAGGGGCTCGAGGACGGTGCGGACGTCCTCCTCGCGGGCCGGGCGGCCGGACTCGGCGCACCAGCGGACGGCCCGGTGAAGGAACTCGCGGTCGATCTCCGGGCATCGCGGGGCAAGGTGCGGCAGGGAGGCTCGCCAGTCAAGTGCGACGAGCCGGCAGGCGAGGCGGCGACCGCCCCGGGACCCGGGCACGCCCCGCCGGACCGCGCCGGTTCCGCGGGCAGATTCGTGGAGTGCGGCGCGGCGGTTGATAAGATGGCCCGGATGCCCCCCGAACCCCGCGACCGGGAACTCACCCCGGCGGCCCGCTCCGCGCGGGTCGTGCTCTACCTCCTGCTCCTCGGCGCGGCGGCGGCGGCTCTCCTCATCCCGGGCGGCAACGAGCCCGGCGCCGGCGCCGGGCGTCGCCCCGAGCTCCTCGTGGCCCCGCTGCTGCTCGGCGCCTTCGCCATCGGCTTCACCGCCTACCGCTACACGCTCGTCCGCGCCGGGCGCTACCACGCCGGGAAGGCCTTCGTTCAGCTGGGATTCCTCGCGCTCGTGCTCGTGCTCTTCCTGCCGGGATCGGTCGAGAAGTGGAAGGCATCCGGCGCGACCCCGCCGGTCGACCTGACCCGGCAGCTGCGCGCGGCCGATCCGGAGGCCCGCGCCATGGCGGCGGAGCTGGCCCGCCATCGCACGCAGGCGGATGCCCGGCGGTACGTGCCCCGGCTGGTCACCCTCCTCGAGGACCCTTCCGCCGAGGTGCGCCGGCAGGCCAGCGCATCGCTCGTCGCGCTGGCGGGACACGATGCAGGCGGGGAGGGGCCCGAGGCGGCGCAGCGCTGGCGCACCTTCTGGTCCTCGCGCGGCGTCGCCTTCCCTCCCTAGGAGCGGGTGCGGCCGGGCCGGGCGCAGTTCCCGCTTGCCTTCTCGTCCGTCATGGGATAATGAGAATCGTTATCAATATGCCCTCTCGACGAAAGACCGAACGAACGAGCGCCGAGGCACCGGTCGACGGCGCCCCGGCCGCGCTGGCCCGGCTCGGGCACTGGCTCGAGGAGCGGGGGCTCAAGCACTCCCGGCAGCGCGACGTGATCGTGGAGACCTTCTACGCCATGGGCGGCCACGTGCCCGTGGACGGGCTGGTCGCCCGGGTCCGCGCGCTCGACGCCCGGGTGAGCGTGGCCACCGTGTACCGGACCATGAAGCTGCTCGCCGAGTGCGGGATTGCGGTCCCGCGCCGGTTCGAGGACGGGCAGACCCGCTACGAGCCGGCCAGCGGCCGCTCCCACCACGATCACCTCATCTGCACGGGCTGCGGGCGCATCGTCGAGTTCGAGAACGAGAAGATCGAGGAGCTCCAGATCCGGGTGGCCCGGAGCCACGGCTTCGAGGTGGAGAGCCACAAGCTGGAGCTCTACGGGCGCTGCGAGCGCTGCCGCCGCGGCGAACCCGGCGCCCGGGACGTGCGGCCGTGACCCGTTCGTCCGCCGCCGCCGCGCGAACCGAGCCGCTCGATCACAAGGAGATCGTGGCGGCGCCCCGGACGCTCGTCCTGGTCGGGAACCCGAACGTGGGCAAGAGCGTCCTCTTCGGGGCGCTGACCGGCAAGTACGTCACGGTCTCGAACTACCCCGGCACGACGGTCGAGGTGACGAGGGGCTCGGCGGAGATCTCCGGGGGGCGGTGGCACGTCCTCGACACGCCGGGCACGAACAACCTGCTGCCCATGTCGGAGGACGAGCAGGTCACCCGGGACATCCTCCTGAAGGAGCCGGAGTACGTCTGCCTCCAGGTGTGCGACGCGAAGAACCTGCGGCGCGGGCTCCTGCTGGCCGCCCAGCTGGCCGAGGCCGGCGTGCCCTTCACCCTCGCGCTCAACATGGCGGACGAGGCGGCCGCCCGCGGGTTCCGGATCGACGTGGACCGGCTGTCCGCCGAGCTGGGCATCGACGTGGTCTCGACCGTCGCGGTGCAGCGCACCGGCCTGCCGCTCCTGCTCGAGCGCATCCCGGAGGCCCGGCCCGCCCGGCTGCGGGTCCGCTACGACGAGGCCATCGAGGCGGCGGTCGCGGGGATCGAGCCGATCCTGCCGGAGGGAAAGGTGTCCCGGCGCGCGCTCGCCCTCATGGTGCTCGCCGGCGACGAGTCGCTCCGGCCCTGGCTGGCCTCCCGGATCGGGGAGGCGGAGCTGGCCCGGCTCGACGAGAGCCGCCGCGCGCTCGCCGCGCGCTATCCGGAGTCGCTCCGCTACGTCATCGCCCGGCAGCGCCTGGCCGCGGCCGACCGGCTCCACGACCTGGTGGTGACGCGCGGGAAGGTCTCGGCGGGGAGCGTGCTGGCCCGCCGGATCGGCGCCTGGTCGACCGACCCGATCTACGGGATCCCCATCCTGCTCGTGGTCCTCGCCATCGCCTACCTCTTCGTGGGCGTGTTCGGCGCCAAGACGGCGGTCGACTTCTTCGAGAACACCATCTTCTACGAGTACCTGGTGCCCTGGACCGAGGCCGCTGGTGCGCTGGCTCGTGCCGGCCGGCGGCGTCCAGGACTTCCTGGTCGGTCCCCCGGGCCTCTCCTTCCGCGACACCAACGGGCTCATCGTGGGGAGGTACGGGCTCGTCTCCATGGGGCTCGCCTACGGCATGGCCATCGTGCTCCCCATCGTGGCCACCTTCTTCCTCTCGTTCAGCGTGCTCGAGGACTCGGGGTACCTGCCGAGGCTGGCCGTGATGGTGAACAAGGTCTTCAAGTGGATGGGGCTGAACGGCAAGGCGGTGCTCCCCATGGTGCTCGGCCTGGGCTGCGACACCATGGCCACCATGACCGCCCGGATCATGGAGACCCGCAAGGAGCGCGTCATCGTCACGCTCCTGCTCGCGCTCGGCGTCCCCTGCAGCGCCCAGATCGCGGTCATCTTCGCCATGCTCGGCGGGCTCTCGCTGGCTGCGTCCCTCTGGTTCACCGCCGTCATCGTCCTCGTGCTCTTCCTGGTCGGCTGGCTGGCGGCGCGGGTCATCCCGGGGCGCGGCTCCGACTTCGTGCTCGAGCTCCCGCCGCTGCGGGTCCCCCAGTTCGGCAACGTGCTGGTGAAGACGCTGGCCCGCATGGAGTGGTACCTGCGCGAGGCCCTGCCCCTCTTCGTGCTGGGGACGCTGCTCCTCTGGGGGCTCGACCGCACCCACCTGCTCGGCGTGGTGGAGCGGGCGGCCTCGCCGGTGGTGGTCGGCCTCCTGCAGCTGCCGGAGCAGTCGGCGAGCGCCTTCATCCTGGGATTCCTGCGGCGCGACTACGCCGCCGCGGGGCTGTTCCAGATCTACCGTCCCTACATGGAGACGGGGACCATGACCCGGGTGATGGAGATCCAGGTGACCGTGGCGCTCGTCACCGTCACCCTGTTCATCCCCTGCATCGCCAACTTCCTCATGATCCTGAAGGAGCGGGGATGGAAGACCGGGATGGCCATCGCCGCCTTCGTCCTTCCCTTCTCGGTCGGCGTCGGGGCCGGGCTGAACCTCCTCATGCGCCGGTTCTTCTAGGAGTGAACGTGCCCGCGCTGGTCCCACGAGAGGAGCGGTGCCCGCTGTGCGGGAAGGCCTTCGACGCCGAGGGCCAGGGCTGCCGCCCCAGCTGCCCGCTGGCCCAGGGCTGCCGGGTGGTGTGCTGTCCCTCCTGCGGGTACTCGTTCCCGCAGGAGACCGGATGGGCGGGGCGGCTCAAGGGCTGGCTGGACCGGCGCAGGGAGAACACACGGTGAACGTCATGGACGGGCGAAGGGTGGAGGAGCTCCTCGAGGCGATCTTCGCCGAGGGTGAGTCGGGCCGGAGCGACGTCGCGCACGTCCTGCAGCGGCTCGGCGACCACGCCCCGGCGCCGGGCGCCGGCGACTTCCGGGAGCTCCAGGACATGGGGCTCGCCCGCGTCGACGGGGACCGCGTGGCCCTGACCGAGACCGGCCAGGCCCGCGCGCGCGGGGTGATCCGGCGCCACCGGCTCGCCGAGCGGCTCTTCCGCGACCTGCTCGACCTCTCGGACGGTGCGGCGGAGAGCCAGGCCTGCGAGTTCGAGCACATCCTCTCGCCGGAGGCCACCGACTCGGTCTGCACGCTCCTCGGCCACCCGCCGACCTGCCCGCACGGGAAGTCGATCCCGCCCGGCGACTGCTGCGGCGCCTTCCACAAGACGGTCCGGCCGCTCGTGACCGGCCTGCCGCACTTCCCGGTGGGGGAGACCGGCCGGATCGTCTTCATCGCCCCGAAGTTCCACGACCGCATGGATCGCCTGGCGGCCCTGGGCGTCGTCCCGGGCAGCGAGATCCGGCTCCACCAGCGCTCGCCGGCCTTCGTCCTCGAGATTGGCGAGACCACGGTGGCCATCGACCCCGAGATTGCCGGCGAGATCTTCGTGAAGCGGCTCGAGAAGCGCTGACCGGCGCCGCCCGGGCAAGGCGCCCGGGTATCGGCCGATTTCTGGACGATTGGGACGCCCCTGGTAGGTTGGCCGTGGCACGTGAAGCTCGCGAAACCATGGCTCTTTGCCTACCTCGGCACCCTCGTGGTGCTGCTCGCCGCCTCCGCGCTCCATCCGGCCGGCCTGCGCAAGCACCGCGCGCTCGCCGTCGACGTGCGCCGGGTCGCGGAGGAGAACGACAAGCTCCGCGAGAAGAACCTGAGGCTCCGGCGGGAGGCGCGCGCGCTGGCCGGTGACGCGGGGGCGCTCGAGCGGGCCGCCCGCGAGGACCTGGGCTACGTCCGGCCGGGAGAGCGGGTCTACGAGCTTCGACCGCCCGGAGGCGCGAAGTGAGCCCCGCGCGGGCCGACGCCGCGCATCCCGGCGTCCGCCGGCGGCAGCAATCGCCCGGCGGTGGCGCACTCCGCCGCTTCGCATCCGACGCCTGGCGGCGCGACGACGGGCTCCTGGGTCCGCCCGTCCGGCGCCGGATTGGTCGTGCGGTCGCCGCGGTCGCGCCGGGTGCGGTGGCCTTGCTCGCGGCCGCCGACGTGGCGCGGGGCGGGTTCTCCCGGACGCCGCTCCAGGCGGGCGAGTGGACGATCCTGGGGCTGCTCGGCGCCGCCGCGGCCGTCTCCTCGGTCCGGGCCATCCGGCGCTCGGGCGAGGGGCGCCCGGCCCGCACCGGCGAGCAGCTGGAGCTGGGCGCGATCTTCGTGGTGGGAGCGGCCGCCCTGGCGCAGGTCACCTCCTCGGGCGCAGGCGAGGGCCCGCTCTTCCCGCTCGTCTACCTGACCGCCGCGGTGGCGGTCTCCTTCCTCTCGCTCGGGGTGGGGCTGGCGCTCGTGGCGCTCGCCGCCGCCCTCCAGCTCGGGGTGTGGTGGTCGCTCGGCGGATCGCCCGGACGACATCCCGGGCGTGCTCGCCCGGGTGGGCTTCATCTTCCTCTTCGCCGTGCTCTACCACGCGGTCCTCTGGGCGCGGCTGGCCGCGGCGCGCCGGAACGAGCGCGAGGCGGTGGAGCGCCGGCTCCGGGAGCTCGACGAGCGAGCCCGCGAGCTTCGACTGCTCGCCCCGGGTGGGCGGGAGCGCAGCGCCGTCGGCGACGAGGAGCGCGCGATCGAGCGCGGACGTTCGGCTGCGGTCGAGGTGGAGACGGCCATGGACGGCGCGCTCGAGGTCGCCGAGGTCGCGCTCCGCAGCCACACCTGTGCGCTCTTCCTGCTCTCGGCCGACGACTCCACCCTGACGCTGCGCGACTGCCGGTCGAGGAGCGACCGCGTCGCGCGGCGCCCCCTGCCGGCCGCCGAGGGGGTCCTCGGCCTGGTGCTCTCGCGGAAGGCGCCGGTCCGGCTCCACGGCGACCTCCGGGCCGCCACGTACTACGACGACGGGACCCGGCCCCGGGCGCTCGTCGCCGCGCCTCTCGTCGACCGCCGGGGAGGGCACATCCGCGGCGTCCTGGTCGCGGACCGGCTCGAGGATCAGCCCTTCGAGGTGGCCGACGAGCAGCTCCTGGCCCGCGTCGCCGGTGAGCTCATCCGGTCGGTGGAGTCGGAGCGCATCCTCCTCGGCCTGCAGGCCGAGCGGGACGAGAAGGAGCTCTTCTACGGCGCGATCGAGCTGCTCAACCGGACGTCCAAGACGCGGGAGGTCCTCGACGCGGCCATCGACGTGGCGGCGCGGATTGTCCAGCTCGACTTCGGCGCCGTCACCCTCTTCGAGCCCGAGGAGGGGCGTCGCCCCCACCGGATCGTGAAGGCGGTGACCCCGTCGCCCGCGGGCTGGCAGCCCTCCGAGCTCGAGGGGCGGCAGTTCTCCGCCCAGACCGGCCTCGTGGCCTGGGCCATCCGCCACGGCACCTCCCTTCCCAGCCCGGGCGAGCGGGTCGACAAGGCGAAGGTCTTCGACGACCTCACCCAGCTGAAGGGGCTCGGCGCGGTCCGGGTCTTCCCGCTCAAGTCGGGGGAGAAGGTGCTGGGCACGCTGGTGGTCGGGTCGCGCCGGCGCGAGGCCTTCGACGGGGAGGCGGCGCGCCAGCTCGAGGTGATCGCCATGCAGGTCGCCGACGCGCTCCTGCGCGCGCGCCTCTTCGAGCAGACCGAGCGGCTCGCCAGCACGGACGGCCTGACCGGCGTCCAGAACCACCGGACCTTCCAGGCCCGCCTCGACGAGCAGCTGGCCATCGCGCAGCGCTACGGGAAGCGGCTCTCGGTCGTGCTCTGCGACGTGGACCGGTTCAAGTCGGTGAACGACACCCACGGCCATCCGGTGGGGGACCAGGTGCTGAAGGGCGTCGCCCGGATCATCTCCGGCGAGGCGCGCGCGACCGACGTGGTGGCCCGCTACGGCGGCGAGGAGTTCGCCGTGGTCATGCCCGAGACCGACGGGGCAGGGGCACTGGTCATCGCCGAGCGGATCCGGACCCGGCTGGAGGAGGCGGTCTTCCCGACCGAGCTCGGCCCCCTGCGGGTGACCCTGTCCCTGGGAGTCGCCACCTTCCCGGACGACGGGAAGGAGAAGGCCCGGCTGGTGGAGGTGGCCGACGCGTGCCTCTACCACGCCAAGCATTCGGGCCGAAACCGATCGGCACGCTCGACGGACCTGTCCGCCGGCCGGACCCCCTGCTAGACTCGGTTCCACCCGGGGCCAGGCAGCGACCCCCGCCCGGGGCGGTGGGACCTTGAAGAAGAACTTCATCCTCGACACCAACGTCCTGCTTCACGACCCGCGCTCGATCTTCTCCTTCGACGACAACAACGTCGTCGTCCCGATCTACGTGATCGAGGAGATCGACAACTTCAAGCGCGACCTCTCCAGCCTGGGCCGGAACGCGCGCGCCGTGGCGAGGTTCCTCGACGACTACCGCGCGCAGGGACGGCTGAAGGAGGGCGTCCCCATCGGGCCCGGCAAGGGCACCATCCGCGTCCTCTTCACCGACCGGCAGCTCCCCCCGGAGCTGCGCAACGGCCACTCCACCACCGACGACCGCATCCTGGCGGTGGCGCTCGACGTGTCGCAGCGGGAGCGCGAGCTCCCCACGGTCTTCGTGTCGAAGGACACGAACCTGCGCATCCGCGCCGACGCGATGGGGCTCACCACCGAGGACTACGACGCCGAGGGGGTCGACCTCGACGAGATGTGGGGCGGCGTCGCCGAGGTCGTGGTCGAGTCCGAGGCGGTGAACCAGTTCTACGCCCAGGGGGTGGTTCCGCTGCCGCCCGGGCTGCCGGCGCCCCCGCCCAACGAGTTCGTGGTCCTGCGCGACCGGGACAACCCGCAGCACAGCGCGGTGGGCAAGTTCAGCGCGCCGCGCCAGGCGTACGTCCCGCTCATCAAGCTCCCCAAGGAGGGGACCTGGGGCATCCGCCCGCGCAACAAGGAGCAGTCGTTCGCCCTCGACCTGCTCCTGAACGACGAGATCCGTCTCGTGACCATCGTGGGCAAGGCGGGCACGGGGAAGACGCTGCTCGCCATCGCCGCCGGCCTGCACAAGACGATGGAGGAGTCGGCCTACCAGAAGCTCCTCGTCTCCCGCCCGATCTTCCCGCTCGGGCGCGACATCGGCTACCTGCCCGGCTCGGTGGAGGAGAAGCTCAACCCCTGGATGCAGCCCATCTTCGACAACGTCGAGTACCTGATGAACCTGTCGCGGTCCGAGAAGAAGCTCGGGCGCGGGTACCACGAGCTGGTCGACCTGGGCATCCTGGAGATCGAGCCCCTGACCTACATCCGCGGGCGCTCCATCCCCAACCAGTTCATGATCGTCGACGAGGCGCAGAACCTCACGCCCCACGAGGTGAAGACCATCATCACCCGGGTGGGCGACGGCACGAAGATCGTGCTCACCGGCGACCCGTACCAGATCGACAATCCGTACGTCGACCAGACCAACAACGGCCTCGTCCACGTGGTGAACCGCTTCCAGCAGGAGAAGCTGGCCGGGCACGTGACCCTGTCGAAGGGGGAGCGCTCGCCGCTCGCCGAGCTGGCCGCGAACCTGCTCTGACCCGTGGAGGAACGGAATGGACGGCCCGCCGCTCATCGACTACCCGACCGACTATCCCTTCAAGGTCATCGGGAGCTCCGCCGACGACTTCGAGCTGCACGTGCGGACCGTCATGGGGCAGGCGGTGCCGGGCGTCGCGCTGGGGGAGGCCACGGTCCGGCCGTCCTCCGGCGGGAAGTACCTCTCCGTCACCCTGGACGCCCGGCTCGAGTCGGAGGAGCAGCGCCGCGCCATCTACGAGGCGCTGAAGGCCGACCCGAGGGTGGTCTACTTCCTCTAGGCCGCGGGCGCGAGGCGGCGCCGGCGGCGAAGTCGAGCAGCTCCACGCTCCGCGGGGCGATCCCCAGCGTGAGCTTCTGCCGGTAGCCCTCGGCGTCGCCGCCCACCTGGTACGGGACGGGCCGATCGAAGGACATCTCGACCCGGTCGGCCTCGAAGTCGAGCAGGCCGGGGTGGGAGAACTCGCCGCTGAAGATCTGGCGCGCGTGGAGGATGAGGGAGGGGACCGGGATGCGCGTCGCCACGCGAACCTGGAGCGTCCCGTGCCGCCGCCCCGCGAAGGGGAAGGCCCGCAGCTTGAAGCCGTAGTAGGGGACCGTGCTTCCGGCGGCCAGCATGCACGGGCCGGCGTACAAGCAGCTCGCCGTGCTCGATGGGGCGTCCCATCCGCTCGCCGTTCGGGTCGAGGCGCCAGGCGGCGCCGCCGGTGTTCAGGATCTCGCAGTAGGACGGCTTGCGCTGGAAGACCTGGCGCGGGGCGGAGCGGAGCGCGATGGCCAGGCTGTACCCACGCATCCCGGCGGCCAGCCGGCCGGCCTTCGCGCCCAGCCGGGTCCGCAGCCAGTTGTAGTCGTTCAGCACCGCGGCATCGATGCCCACGCCGGCGAAGGGCGTCCGGCGGCCGTCGCAGGTGACCAGGTCGAGCCGGCGGCCCGGCATGACCTCTCCCGAGACGTGGCGGCGGAGGTCGTCGACGGGCCGGCCCGCGCCCACCATCTCGGCGACGGCGTTGCCGGTGCCGAGCGCCAGGATCCCGAAGCGCGGAGCGGGCGCGTCCCGGGTCTCGGCCCGGTCGAGGATGTGATTGACCCAGGAGACGAAGGTGCCGTCGCCGCCGCCCGTGAACACGGTGTCGAAGCCGCGGGACATCACGGCATCGGCGATCCGGTGGGCGTCGTCGCGGTCCCGGGAAAAGAAGAGGTTGTCCGCCGGGACGAGACCGGAAAGGGTCTCGCGCACGCGCGGGCTGACCTGCTTGGCGTTGGCGTTCAGGAGGACGGCGGTCTGCTCGGGGAAGTGGCGCAAGGTGGCGGTCTGGAGCATCGAGTCCCCTGTGAAAGGGTATGACATCGGAGTCACGCCCTGAGAGAGCAATCCCGATGCCACGGTGCGTCGTCGAAAAAATGACGCGATATCAACGTGAGCATCCTGTGACGCGCAAATAGAAGGACCGGAAATCGGGTAGCGGGGGTGGCGGAGTGCGAAGGAGGTTACGCACCTACACCCAGCCGCCGGGCGCCTCCTGCCGGCGCCGGGCCGGCACCGGCGCGATCCGGCCTCGCCCCCGAAAAGGATGTCCGGGACCATTTGACGCCTCCCGAAGCGTACTTAGCTTGTCCTCCAACCGGGAGGATTTCACACAATGGGAAAGATCATCGGCATCGACCTGGGCACCACCAACTCGGTGGTCTCGGTGATGGAGGGCAAGGACCCCGTCGTCATCACGAACGAGGAGGGCTCCCGCATCACGCCGTCGGTCGTTGCATACCTGAAGGACGGAGAGCGGTTGGTCGGCCAGGTCGCGAAGCGCCAGGCCATCACCAATCCGGAGCGGACCATCTACAGCATCAAGCGGTTCATGGGGCGGCGCGCCGACGAGGTCCAGGAAGAGGCCAAGCGGGTGCCCTACAAGGTCGTGTCGGGCCCGGGCGGCGACGCCCGGATCGAGGTCGACGGCAAGGCCCTCAGCGCGCCGGAGATCAGCGCGCAGATCCTGCTCAAGCTGAAGCGGGCCGCCGAGAACTACCTGGGCGAGAAGGTCACGGACGCGGTCATCACGGTCCCGGCCTACTTCAACGACGCCCAGCGCCAGGCCACCAAGGACGCCGGCGAGATCGCCGGCCTGAACGTCCGGCGCATCATCAACGAGCCCACCGCGGCGGCGCTGGCCTACGGCCTCGACAAGAAGTCGAACGAGAAGATCGCCGTCTACGACTTCGGCGGCGGGACCTTCGACATCTCCATCCTGGAGGTGGGCGACAAGGTGGTCGAGGTGCTGGCCACCAACGGCGACACGCACCTCGGCGGCGACAACATCGACCAGGTGATCATCGACTGGCTGATCGCCGAGTTCAAGAAGGACACCGGCATCGACGTCTCGAAGGACAAGATGGTCCTCCAGCGGCTCAAGGACGCCGCCGAGAAGGCCAAGATCGAGCTCTCCTCCACCATGGAGACCGAGGTCAACCTGCCGTTCCTCACCGCCGACCAGACCGGCCCCAAGCACCTCGCGGTGAAGCTCAGCCGCGCCAAGCTGGAGCAGATGGTGGCCCCGCTCGTCGATCGCTCGATCGAGCCGGTGAAGAAGGCGCTCGCCGACGCCGGGCTGGGTCCCGACAAGATCGACGAGGTGGTGATGGTCGGCGGCCAGACCCGCATGCCGCTCATCGTCGAGACGGTGAAGAAGTTCTTCGGCAAGGAGCCGAACAAGACCGTCAACCCCGACGAGGTGGTGAGCGTGGGCGCGGCCGTCCAGGGCGGCGTGCTCTCCGGCGACGTGAAGGACATCCTGCTGCTCGACGTCACCCCGCTGTCGCTCGGCGTGGAGACCCTGGGCGGCGTGATGACGCGCCTCATCGAGCGCAACACCACCATCCCGGCCAAGAAGTCGGAGACCTTCTCCACGGCCTCCGACGGCCAGACCTCGGTCGAGGTGCACGTGCTGCAGGGCGAGCGGGAGATGGCCAAGGACAACCGCACGCTCGGCCGCTTCCACCTCGAGGGCATCCCGCCCGCGCCGCGGGGGATCCCGCAGGTCGAGGTCACCTTCGACATCGACGCGAACGGCATCCTCAACGTCGCGGCCCGCGACAAGGCCACCGGCAAGGAGCAGAAGGTCACCATCACCCAGTCGTCCGGCCTCTCCAAGGACGAGGTGGACAAGATGGTCACCGACGCCCGCTCGCACGAGGCCGAGGACAAGAAGCGGCGCGAGGAGGTCGAGGTCAAGAACCGCGTCGAGAACCTCGCGTACCAGATGGAGAAGCTCGTCAAGGAGAACAAGGAGAAGCTCGCCGCGGACACCGTGACCGAGCTCGAGTCGCTCGTGCAGGAGGCCCACCGCGTTCGCGAGCGCGGGACCGCCGAGGAGGTGAAGGCGGCCCTCGAGAAGCTCGAGAAGGCCAGCCACAAGGCGGCCGAGGAGCTCTACAAGGCCGCCGGCACCCCGCCGGCGGGTGGCCCGCCCCCGGGCGGCGCGCCTCCGCAGCCGGAGAAGAAGGGCGGCGACGACGTGGTCGACGCCGAGTTCAAGCAGGTCTAGGCGAATCCCGCCGCCGCGCGGGGAAGGGGAGGGCCGTCCCGGATCGGGGCGGCCCTCTTCGTCTTCCGCCTTTCCCTCGCAATCCGGCCGCCCCCCCTTTAGTCTCGTCGGCGATGCACCTCACCGTCCTCTCCCGCTCGGCCGGGATCTTCACCACCCGTCGAGTGGTCGAGGCGGCGCGCGCCCGGGGTCACGTGGCCCGGATCGTCGATCCGCTCCAGGTCGAGATGCGCCTGGGCCGGGACGGTCCGGAGATCTTCCATCGCGGCCGCGACTTCCCGTCCACCGACGTGGTGGTCCCGCGCATCGCGCCCTCGGTGAGCCAGTACGGGCTCGCGGTGGTGAACCACCTCCAGCTCATCGGCCTGCCCGTCATGAACGGCGCGCCGGCCATCGGGCTGGCGCGGAACAAGATGCGCGTGCTGCAACTGCTCTCGGCGAGCGGCGTGAAGGTCCCCCGGACGGTGATGGCGAGCGAGCCCTCCGGGCTGCGGGACATGGTGCAGCACGTGGGCGGTCTCCCCGTCCTCGTGAAGCTCCTGCGGGGCAACGAGAAGACCGGGGTCATCGTCTGCGAGACGCGCCAGGCCCTCGAGTCGGCGCTCGAGGCCATCCTTCGCCTCGGGCAGAACACCATGGTGCAGCAGTACCTGAAGGGCCGACGTGGCGGGGACCTGCGGGCCTTCGTGGTGGGCGGGCACGTCGTGGCGGCGCTGCGGCGCCGGCCGCGGGTCGGCCGCCTGTCGCGCAACCTCGGGCAGGGCGCCCGGTTCGAGGGCGTCCGGCTGGGCGAGGAGGCCGAGCGGGCCGCGGTCGCGGCCGCCCGGGTGGTCGGCCTGGAGGTCTGCGCGGTCGACATGCTGGACGCGCCGGGCGGTCCGCGGGTCTTCGAGGTGCACAGCTCGCCGGGGATCCGGGAGGCGGAGGAGGCCTGCGGCGCCGACGTGGCGGGGGCCATCGTCGAGCGCGCGGCCGAGCTGGTCGGGGCGCCGCCGGTGGCCCGGAAGCGCCGCCCTGCGCGTCGTCCCCGGCGCGGGCGAGCGTGAATCCCGGGGCGGGACGGCCCGTCCCTGGTATACCGCCCGCGGAACGGAGGATGCGCACATGACTCGCAGCACGCTCGCCGCCCTGGCCCTCGCCCTGGCCTGCCCGGCCCTGGCCGCCGACGGCGCCAACGCAGCCAGCACCTACAAGGTCGTCACCGACGGCTCCTCCCGCTCCCTGAAGGTGGGGGAGACCGGCAAGGTCGTGGTCGCGGTCGAGCCCCTCGAGAAGGGGATCCACGTGAACCGGGAGTTCCCCCTCAAGTACAAGGTGGAGCCGTCCGCCGGCCTGCGGGTCGCACGGAGCGAGCTGAAGCGCAGCGACGCCGTGGACCCCGGCGCCGAGAACCCCCGCTTCGAGATCCCGGTGACGGCCGGGGCGAAGGGTCCGCAGCAGGTGGTGGTGCAGATGCGGTTCGCCATCTGCAGCGACGCCTGGTGCGTGCCCCAGACGAAGACCGTCACCGTTCCCATCGAAGTGAAGTGAGGCCCGCGTGCGCGTCGTCTACGGCATGAACCCGGTTCGCGAGCTCCTGCGCGCCGGTGGCGAGGGAATCGCCGAGCTCTGGCTGGCCGAGGGCGGCGATTGTCCCCGCGCGTTCGCCGAGCTGGAGGAAGGCGCGCGGGGTCACGGCGCCAAGGTCCGGACGGCGCCGAGGTCCAAGCTCGACCGCCTCGCCGGCGTCACGCAGCACCAGGGCATCGTCGCGGTGGTCGCCGACTACCGGTACCGGGAGGTGGAGGACATCCTCGCGGCCGCCCGGCTGGCGGGGAAGCCGCCGCTCGTGGTGCTCCTCGACGGCGTCGAGGACCCGCACAACCTGGGGGCGGTGGTCCGCTCGGCCCACGCGCTCGGGGCCCACGGGGTGATCTTTCCCCCGGGACCGCGCCGCCTCCGTGACCCCTTCGGCCGCGAAGGCCTCGGCCGGTGCGGTCGAGCACCTGCCCATCGCCCGGGTCACGAACCTCGTCCGGACCCTGGAGGAGCTGAAGGAGGCGGGGCTCTGGACGGTCGCGGCGGTCCCGGACGGGGACGTGGACCTCGCCTCGGTCGACCTCAAGGGGCCGATCGCGCTCGTCATCGGGGGGAGGGGCAGGGGGTTCGCCCGCTCGTCCGGAAGAGCTGCGACCACGCCGCGCGCATCCCCATGGCGGGCCGGGTGGGCAGCCTCAACGCCTCGGCCGCGGCGGCCATCGCCATCTATGAAGCGATGCGTCAGCGCGGCGAAAGCACAGGCAAGATCCCGGCTTGACAACCCCAGGGACGTCCGGTACAAGCACCCGCTCCGACGACAGGGACAGGTGTTCCCTGCGCCGGAAGGCCAGAGCCGAAACTTCTGGGGATTCGCTGGCGTAGCTCAGTTGGCAGAGCAGCTGCCTTGTAAGCAGCAGGTCGCGGGTTCGAATCCCACCGCCAGCTCCAGCTGGCTCGTCGCAACGATCGTCGTGGTTCGAGGTTGGAAGAGGTCATGGAGGGGTTCCCGAGCGGCCAAAGGGAGCAGACTGTAAATCTGCCGGCTTACGCCTTCGATGGTTCGAATCCATCCCCCTCCACTTCAGGAGAAGAGAGGTTCGCGGGAATAGCTCAGTTGGTAGAGCGTCAGCCTTCCAAGCTGAATGTCGCGGGTTCGAATCCCGTTTCCCGCTCCAACCCGCTAGAAAGGAAGAAAGGCCCTCTTAGCTCAGTCGGTAGAGCGCGTCCTTGGTAAGGACGAGGTCTCCAGTTCAATCCTGGAAGAGGGCTCCAGCATCATGGTCGAGGAGAAGTTCGAGCGCACGAAGCCCCACGTGATCGTGGGGGCCATCGGTCGATCCGGCCGTGGCCGTGCCTTGCTCTCCGAGGCCTCGCAGTTCCAATCCCGCACCACGGACGTCACCGGGTCCATCTCGTTCCCCTCGGGGATCGCGGTGGTCATGGCCGGGGCCGTCATCCAGTGAGGACGCTGAACCATGGCCGGCAATAGAACGATCATCACGCTCGAGTGCACGACCTGCAAGGAGCGGAATTACAGCACCACCAAGAACAAGAAGAAGACCCAGGACAAGCTGTCTCGTTCCAAGTACTGCCCGCGTTGCCGCAAGCACGCGGCGCACAAGGAAACGAAGTAGTCCTGTACCGGGATTTCGAAGGCCAGTAGCTCGAACGGTAGAGCAGCGGTCTCCAAAACCGCGGGTTGGGGGTTCGAATCCCTCCTGGCCTGCCAGCTCAGCGGAAGGGCAGCATGGAAAAGGGAGCGGGCGTCGAGTCGAAGCGCATCGTCGCGATCTTCTATTTCTTCGCGGCGGTGGTGGTCGGGATCTTCCTCGAGAAGATCCTGGGCATCGTGTTCTCCTACGCGCGCCTCAACGACACGGCCCTCCTCGGGGACGAGTGGACCATCACCACGATCCTGGGGTACGGCATCGCCGCGCTCCTGGCGGTGCTGGCCTGGCGTTCGCCGAGGGTGAACGCGGTCTCCATGCAGGTCGCGCAGGAGCTGGAGCGCGTCTCCTGGCCGAGCCTGCGCGAGACGCGGGCCTCGACGGTCGCGGTGGTGGTGTTCACCTTCGTGGCCGCCTTCATGCTGGGGATCTTCGACCTCGTCTGGTCGCGGCTCTCCTCGCTGGTGTACTAGCAGCACGCCGGGCGCGGAAGCGCCCGGAGCACGGCGCGCCCGGCGCCGCGACCCGGAAGACGGGAACCGGTCGCGGTGCCTCGACGTCGGGAGAATCGGAATGGCCAAGAAGTGGTACGCGGTGCACACCTACTCGGGCTTCGAGAACAAGGTGAAGAAGTCGCTCGAGGAGCGCGTGCGCCAGGAAAACCTCCAGGACTCGTTCGGGGAGATCCTCATCCCGATGGAGCAGGTCGTGGAGATGGTCAAGGGCGAGAAGAAGACCTCCAAGCGGAAGTTCTTCCCGGGCTACGTGCTCGTGCAGATGGAGATGGACGACCGCACCTGGCACCTCGTCAAGGGCACCGCCAAGGTCACCGGCTTCGTCGGCGCCGCCAAGATCCCCAAGGACGTCCCGGCCATCTCCGACAAGGAGGTCGCCCGGCTGACCAGCCAGATCTCCGAGGGAACCCTCAAGCCGAAGCCCAAGGTCCAGTTCGAGGAGGGCGACCAGGTCCGCGTGACCGACGGCCCGTTCTCGAACTTCAACGGCACCGTGGAAGAGGTCAAGCCCGAGAAGGGCAAGGTCCGCGTGCTCGTGTCCATCTTCGGCCGGGCCACCCCGGTCGAGCTCGATTTCATGCAGGTGGAGAAGACGTAGCCGTCGAGGTCGCGTCACCCGCAGTTCAAACGGCGCGTGGAAGGGTAGCCACCCGGAAGACCACGCAGGACCCGGAAGACGGGCCCGGAAGGAAGGCAGATGAAGAAGGTCACAGGTCAGATCAAGCTGCAGATCCCGGCTGGCAAGGCCAACCCGGCGCCCCCCGTGGGCCCGGCGCTCGGCCAGCACGGCGTGAACATCATGGAGTTCTGCAAGCAGTTCAACGCGGCCACGCAGGCGCAGGCGAAGGAAGCGCTCATCATCCCGGTGATCATCACGGTCTACGCGGATCGCTCCTTCAGCTTCATCCTGAAGACGCCTCCGGCGTCGATCCTGCTGAAGAAGGCCGCAGGACTGCACACCGAGAAGAAGAAGGGCAGCGGCGCGCACAAGCCCGGCAAGGAGCAGGTCGGGAAGGTGTCGCGGGCGCAGCTCGAGCAGATCGCCAAGATGAAGATGCAGGACATGACGGCGGGAAGCCTCGAGGCCGCGATGCGGACCGTCGAGGGCACCGCCCTGTCCATGGGCATCGAGATTGTCGGTTAGGCCGGGAGACACGCCAATGGCTCACATCGGAAAGAAGTTCAAGAAGGCCGTCGAGAACGTGGACCGCAACAAGCGCTACAAGCTCGACGACGCGCTGGAGCTCGTGAAGAAGACCGCCGTCCGCAAGTTCGACGAGTCGGTCGACGCGGCCATCAACCTGGGCGTCGACCCGAAGCACGCCGACCAGGTCGTCCGCGGCGCGGTGGTCCTGCCGCACGGCATGGGCAAGACCATCAAGCTGGCCGTGTTCGCCAAGGGCGACAAGGCCCGCGAGGCCACCGAGGCCGGGGCCGACATCGTCGGCGCCGAGGACCTGGCGGAGAAGATCCAGGGCGGCTTCATGGACTTCGACAAGGTCATCGCCACCCCCGACATGATGGGCGTGGTGGGCCGCCTCGGAAAGGTGCTCGGTCCCCGCGGACTGATGCCGAACCCGAAGGTGGGCACGGTCAGCGCCGACGTCGCCCGCGCGGTCAAGGAGCAGAAGGCCGGCAAGGTCGAGTTCCGCGTCGAGAAGGCGGGCATCGTCCACGTGCCGTTCGGGAAGGCGTCCTTCACCCCCGACAAGCTGAAGGACAACTTCAACGCCATCATGGAGATCATCTTCAAGGCCCGTCCCCAGACGGCCAAGGGGGTGTACCTCAAGTCCGTCACCGTGAGCACGACCATGGGCCCGGGCATCAAGCTCGACCCGGCGGAGCTCAGCGCCCAGCACGCGGTGTAGCCGGAAGATTTCCAGGTTGCCCGCCGGCACCTCGCCGGCGGGTGTTTCCTGGTCCAAGACAGCGGGCCCACCCCTCCCCGGGTGCGAGAAGCAGAAGGGGAGGAGTGGCCAAGCGGGTGAAGCAGGCCCGACCCGCCGAGACGGGAAGTTGCTCTTGCAGCGTCCCCTGCTTGGCCAGGGGGTCGACGTACCGGTCGTCCGGTCCGTGGCCCACATCACGCCGAGCCGCCCACGCGGCCGGTCGGGAAGGAAGTGAGTACATTTGAACCGGACGGAAAAAGAAGCAGTCATCGGCCAGCTCCACGACAAGATGGCGAAGGCAAAGGCCGCCATCCTGGCAGAGCCCAAGGGGCTCAACGTTGCGACCGTCACCGAGCTTCGCAGGAAGTGCCGCGAGGCGAAGGTGGAGTACCGCATCGTCAAGAACACCCTGGCCATCCGTGCCGCCAAGGGCACGGATCTCGAGCAGCTGTCGGAGAAGTTCGTTGGACCGACGGCGTTGATCCTGTCGTACGACGACGTGGTCGCACCGGCGAAGATCCTCGCGGACTTCGTCAAGGACCGCGAGAACTTCGCACTTCGGATCGGCGTGGTTCAGGGAAAGGTCATCGACGTGAAGGCCATCATGGCCCTCGCGAAGCTGCCCGCACTCCCCGAGCTGCGGTCGAAGATCGCGGGCGTCATCGCGCAGCCCGCCTCGAAGCTCGTGCGCCTGCTCGCCGCTCCTGGGCAGCAGCTCGCCCAGGTCATCGGCGCGCGGAAGGATCAGCTGGAGAAGCAGGCTTAACCGGTACCTGACCGCCCGCGCGGAGCGCGGGCATGGACGCGGGACGCCGGGAAGGCGCCCCAGCAGAAAAGGAAAGACGAAGTCATGGCAGACCTGAACGCAATCGTGGAGCAGCTGTCCGGCCTCACCATCCTCGAGGCCGCCGAGCTCGTGAAGACCCTCGAGGAGAAGTGGGGCGTCAGCGCCGCCGCCGCGCCGGTGATGATGGCCGCCGCCGGTGGCGCAGCCGCCGCACCGGTCGAGGAGAAGACCGAGTTCAACGTCGTCCTCATGGACGCCGGCGCCAACAAGATCAACACGATCAAGGAAGTTCGCGCCATCACCGGCCTGGGCCTGAAGGAGGCCAAGGACCTGGTCGAGGGGGCCCCCAAGGAGGTCAAGACGGGGATTCCCAAGGCCGAGGCCGAGGAGATCAAGAAGAAGCTCGAGGCCGCTGGCGCCAAGGTCGAGATCAAGTAGATCAGTCCTTCAGGAGGGGGGCGGGGCGGCCGGATAGGCCGTCCCGCCCTGCCTCTTGGACGGGAGCTTTGACATGGAGGGCAGGAGTGGTTAATACCCTCCCACCCCCCATGACCATCCCCGTCCCCCGGCCTCGCGGCCGGGCATGAAGTCATGAGCCGGCCTTGCGCCGGCTCGTAGTGCTTGTAACGACTCCTTCCGGGGAAAGAGGAACACGCTCGATGGCGCCGACGATCCAGACCAATTTCCGGGCCCGCAAGAATTTCGGGAAAATCCAGAAGGTTGCGGACATCCCCAACCTGATCGCCATCCAGAAGAGTTCCTACGACAAGTTCCTGCAGGCCGACGTCCCGCCCGAGAAGCGGGAGGACACCGGTCTCCAGGGCGTCTTCAAGTCGGTCTTCCCCATCAAGGACTTCAACGAGACGAGCTCGCTCGAGTTCGTGAGCTACCACCTCGAGAAGCCCAAGTACGACGTCGACGAGTGCCACCAGCGGGGCATGACCTTCTCCGCCCCCATCAAGGTGGTCGTTCGCCTGGTCGTCTGGGACAAGGACGAGGAGACCGGCGCGCAGTCGATCCGCGACGTGAAGGAGCAGGAGGTCTACTTCGGCGAGATCCCGCTGATGACGGACAACGGCACCTTCATCATCAACGGCACCGAGCGCGTCGTCGTCAGCCAGCTGCACCGCAGCCCGGGCGCCTTCTTCGACCACGACAAGGGCAAGAGCCACTCGTCGGGCAAGATCCTCTACAACGCCCGCATCATCCCGTACCGCGGCTCGTGGATCGACTTCGAGTTCGACCACAAGGACATGCTGTACGTGCGCATCGACCGGCGCCGCAAGCTGCCGGCGACCGTGCTGCTCCGGGCCATCGGCTCGGTCCCCGACACCGCGAAGAAGGATCCCATCGACTTCCGCGGGTCGTCGGAGGAGATCCTCAAGTACTACTACGACACCGAGACCATCCGCATCGAGGGGAAGGGCAAGTACGAGCGCGACGTCATCCCCGATCTGCTGAAGGGGCAGCGCGCCACCCGCGACATCAAGGACCCGCGCACCGGCGAGGTGGTGGTCAAGAAGAACCGCAAGTTCTCCGAGGGCGCCATCAAGAAGCTGGTGGCCGCCAAGGTGAAGACCCTCCCCATCGAGCCGGAGGAGGTCTTCCTGAAGTACTCCGCCGAGGACGTGGTCGACGAGTCCACCGGCGAGGTCATCCTCGAGGTGAACGAGCAGGTCACCGAGGAGAAGGTCGAGGAGCTGCGCAAGCGCGGCATCACCGCCTTCAAGGTGCTCTTCATCGACGGCCTGAACGTGCTGCCCTCGCTCCGCGACACCCTCGTGCAGGACAAGGTGTCGTCGCCGGAGGAGGCGGTGATGGAGATCTACCGCCGGCTCCGCCCGGGCGATCCGCCGACGCCGGACACCGCGGCCTCCCTCTTCCACAACCTGTTCTTCAACCCCGAGCGCTACGACCTCTCCAAGGTCGGCCGCCTCAAGCTGAACTACAAGTTCGGCATCGAGGAGCCCCTCGACAACTCCGTCCTCACCAAGCGGGACGTGCTCGAGGTGGTCCGCTTCCTCATCGACCTCAAGAACGGCAGCAAGGACCGGGACATCGACGACATCGACCACCTCGGCAACCGGCGCGTCCGCGCGGTCGGCGAGCTGCTCGAGAACCAGTACCGCATCGGTCTCGTCCGCATGGAGCGCGCCATCAAGGAGCGCATGAGCCTGCAGGAGATCGAGACGCTCATGCCGCACGACCTGATCAACGCCAAGCCGGTGACGGCGGTGATCAAGGAGTTCTTCGGCTCGTCCCAGCTCTCGCAGTTCATGGACCAGACGAACCCGCTCTCCGAGGTCACCCACAAGCGGCGCCTCTCGGCCCTCGGGCCCGGCGGCCTCACCCGCGAGCGGGCCGGCTTCGAGGTGCGCGACGTGCACCCGACGCACTACGGCCGCATCTGCCCCATCGAGACGCCGGAAGGCCCGAACATCGGCCTCATCGCGTCGCTCTCGACCTACGCCCGCGTCAACGAGTACGGCTTCGTCGAGACCCCCTACCGCAAGGTGGAGGAGGGCCGGGTCACCGGCGAGGTGCACTTCTACTCGGCGCTCGAGGAGGAGAAGCACACCATCGGGCAGGCCAACGCGGCGCTCGACAAGAAGGGCAACTTCACGAGCAGCGAGATCTCCTGCCGCCGGGGCGCCGAGTACGTCCAGGTGAAGCCGGGCGAGGTCGGGCTCATGGACGTGTCGCCCAACCAGCTCGTCTCGGTGGCCGCGGCGCTCGTTCCCTTCCTGGAGAACGACGACGCCAACCGCGCCCTCATGGGCTCGAACATGCAGCGCCAGGCGGTGCCGCTCATCCGCACCGAGGCGCCGCTGGTCGGCACCGGCATGGAAGCCATCGTGGCCCGCGACTCGGGCGTCACGATGGTGGCCCGCCGCGACGGCGTGGTGCAGTCGGTGGACGCCGGCCGCATCGTGGTCAAGGCCGACGTGCCCACCTCGACCACCGACGTGGCCAACGAGGTGGACATCTACAACCTCATCAAGTTCCAGCGCTCCAACCAGAACACCTGCATCAACCAGAAGCCCATCGTGAAGCCGGGCGAGCGCGTGAAGAAGGGGGACGTCATCGCCGACGGCCCCGCCACCGAGATGGGCGAGCTCGCGCTCGGCCAGAACGTGGTGGTCGCCTTCATGCCCTGGCAGGGCTACAACTTCGAGGACTCGATCCTCCTCTCCGAGCGCCTCCTCAAGGAGGACGTCTACACCTCCGTCCACATCGAGGAGTTCGAGGCGGTCGCCCGCGACACCAAGCTCGGCAAGGAGGAGATCACCCGCGACATCCCGAACGTCGGCGAGGAGGCCCTCAAGGACCTCGACGAGTCGGGCATCATCCGCATCGGCGCCGAGGTGAAGCCGGGCGACATCCTGGTCGGCAAGATCACCCCCAAGGGCGAGACCCAGCTCTCCCCCGAGGAGAAGCTGCTCCGCGCCATCTTCGGCGAGAAGGCCGGCGACGTCCGCGACAGCTCCCTGCGCGTGCCCCCCGGAGTCTCCGGGACGGTCATCAACGCCAAGGTCTTCAGCCGCAAGGGCGTCGAGAAGGACGACCGCGCCAAGGCCATCGAGGAGGCCGAGGAGGCCAAGCTCCTCAAGGACCAGAACGACGAGATCCGCATCATCCAGGACTCGGCGTTCCAGAAGATCCGCAAGCTGCTCTCCGGCAAGGAGGTCGCGGCGCGCCTGGTGGACGACAAGGGCGAGCAGCTCCTCAAGAAGGGCGACGCCCTCTCCGACGAGCTCCTCGACACCGTTCCCCAGCGCTACTGGGGCGAGATCTCGGTCGCCGGGACGCAGGACGTCCAGGAGAAGGTCCGCAAGATCGTCGAGAACTTCGAGGAGCAGCGCGAGCTGGTGAAGCTGCTCTTCGAGGAGAAGATCGGCCGCCTGAAGAAGGGCGACGAGCTGCCCCCCGGCGTGATCAAGATGGTGAAGGTGTACGTCGCCATCAAGCGCAAGCTGGCGGTGGGCGACAAGATGGCCGGGCGCCACGGCAACAAGGGCGTGGTCTCGCGCATCCTCCCCGAGGAGGACATGCCCTACCTGGAGGACGGCCGTCCGGTCGACATCGTCCTCAACCCGCTGGGCGTTCCCTCCCGCATGAACGTCGGCCAGATCCTCGAGACCCACCTCGGGTGGGGCGCCCGCAACATCGGCTGGCGCGTCGAGGAGATGCTCGAGAAGAAGTTCGGGCCCGACGTGATGCGCAAGTACATCAAGAAGGCCTTCGAGGGCGCGGGCGCCTCCAACGAGCGCATCGTGCAGATCATCGAGGAGATCCCCGACAAGGAGGTCCCCAAGCTGGCCCAGAAGATGATCCGCGGGATCTTCACCGCCAGCCCCGTCTTCGACGGCGCGCAGGAGGAGGAGATGCGCTCGATGCTGACGCACGGCAGCGCCACCATGCAGTCGACCCTGTTCGACGGGCGCACCGGCGAGGCCTTCGACCACGACGTCACCGTCGGCATCATGTACATGCTGAAGCTGCACCACCTGGTGGACGAGAAGATCCACGCCCGGTCCATCGGACCGTACTCGCTGGTCACCCAGCAGCCGCTGGGCGGCAAGGCCCAGTTCGGCGGACAGCGCCTGGGCGAGATGGAGGTCTGGGCCATGGAGGCCTACGGCGCCGCCTACTCGCTGCAGGAGTTCCTGACCGTGAAGTCCGACGACGTGGTCGGCCGTACCCGCATGTACGAGGCCATCGTCAAGGGTGAGAACACGCTGGAGTCGGGCCTGCCCGAGTCCTTCAACGTGCTCATCAAGGAACTGCAGAGCCTGGCACTCGACGTCGACCTGATGGAGTCGCCCGAGGCGCAGAAGGCGCGCGAGCAGGCCGAGGCGGAATCCGATCCGCTGGGCCTGGCCGCCCCGAAGAAGACCGCCTAAGTGGACGACACCCGGAACCCGAACGCCGCATCGAGGGACGAGACGTGAAGGATATCTTCAATTTCTTCGAGAAGCCGAAGGACCCGACGTCGTTCTCCGCCATCCGCATCTCGCTGGCCAGCCCGGACAAGATCCGGCAGTGGTCGCACGGCGAGGTGAAGAAGCCGGAGACCATCAACTACCGCACCTTCAAGCCGGAGCGGGACGGCCTCTTCTGCGCCAAGATCTTCGGCCCGGTCAAGGACTACGAGTGCAATTGCGGCAAGTACAAGCGCATGAAGCACCGCGGCGTGGTCTGCGAGAAGTGCGGCGTCGAGGTCATCCAGTCCAAGGTGCGTCGCGAGCGGCTGGGCCACATCACGCTGGCCACCCCGGTCGCCCACATCTGGTTCCTCAAGTCGCTGCCCTCCCGCATCGGGAACCTGCTCGACATCACGCTGAAGGACCTCGAGAAGGTTCTTTACTGCGAGTCGTACATCGTCACCGATCCCAAGCAGACCACGCTGCTCCGCGGCGAGCTGCTCTCCGAGGACCGCTACCAGCGGCTCCGCGACGAGATGGGCGAGGAGGCCTTCGACGCCGGCATGGGCGGCGAGGCCGTGCTCGCGCTGCTCCGGCAGATCGACGTGCACACGCTCTCCGAGCAGCTGCGCGGCGAGATGAAGGAGGCCACCTCCGACGCCAAGCGGAAGAAGATCGCCAAGCGCCTCAAGGTCGTCGACGCCTTCCGCGAGTCGGGCAACAAGCCCGACTGGATGATGCTCGAGGTCATCCCGGTCATCCCGCCCGACCTGCGCCCGCTGGTGCCGCTCGACGGCGGCCGCTTCGCCACGTCCGACCTGAACGACCTCTACCGCCGCGTCATCAACCGGAACAACCGGCTCAAGCGGCTCATGGAGCTGAACGCCCCCGACATCATCATCCGCAACGAGAAGCGGATGCTGCAGGAGGCGGTCGACGCGCTCTTCGACAACGGGCGGCGCGGCAAGACCATCACCGGCCCCAACAAGCGGCCGCTCAAGTCGCTCTCCGACATGCTGAAGGGCAAGCAGGGCCGGTTCCGCCAGAACCTGCTCGGCAAGCGCGTCGACTACTCGGGCCGCTCGGTCATCGTGGTCGGCCCGGAGCTCAAGCTGCACCAGTGCGGCCTGCCGAAGAACATGGCCCTCGAGCTCTTCAAGCCCTTCATCTACAACAAGCTGGAGGAGAAGGGCTACGTCACCACCATCAAGAGCGCGAAGAAGATGGTGGAGAAGGAGCGCCCCGAGGTCTGGGACATCCTCGACGACGTGATCCGCGAGCACCCGGTGCTCCTCAACCGCGCCCCCACGCTGCACCGGCTGGGCATCCAGGCCTTCGAGCCGGTGCTCATCGAGGGCAAGGCCATCCAGCTCCACCCGCTGGTCTGCACCGCCTTCAACGCCGACTTCGACGGCGACCAGATGGCGGTCCACGTGCCGCTCTCCATCGAGGCCCAGGTCGAGGCCCGCGTGCTCATGATGAGCACGAACAACATCCTGTCGCCGGCGCACGGCAAGCCCATCATCGTGCCGTCGCAGGACATCGTGCTCGGCATCTACTACATGACCCGCGAGCGGGCCTTCGCGGTCGGGGAGGGGAAGATCTTCTCCAGCCCGGGCGAGGTCCGCGCCGCCTACGACCAGGGGGCGGTCGACCTCCAGGCCCGCATCTCGGTGCGCATGGACGGCACGCGGGTGGACACCACCACCGGCCGCGTCCTGCTCTACGACATCGTGCCCAAGCGCATCCCCTTCGAGTCCATCAACAAGGTGATGGACAAGAAGCAGCTGCAGGGGCTCATCGACCTGACCTACCGCCTCTGCGGGGAGAAGGAGACGGTGCTGCTCGCCGACCGGGTCCGCTCGCTCGGCTACGGCAACGCCACCCGCGCCGGCATCTCCATCTGCCTCGACGACATGCTCATCCCGAAGCAGAAGCAGGTGCTCCTGGAGCGGGCCACCAAGGAGGTCGACGAGATCCGCAACCAGTACGCGGAGGGTCTCATCACCGACGGCGAGCGCTACAACAAGGTCATCGACATCTGGGCCCAGGTCACCGACGAGGTGGCCAAGGAGATGATGGGCGAGATCGGCTTCGAGACCGCCGAGGCTCCGGCCGGCGCCTCGAAGAACGAGGAGCGCAAGCTGCCCTCCTTCAACCCCATCTACATCATGGCCGACTCCGGAGCCCGTGGCTCCGCCCAGCAGATCCGTCAGCTGGCCGGCATGCGAGGCCTGATGGCCAACCCCTCGGGCGAGATCATCGAGACCCCCATCACGGCCAACTTCCGCGAGGGCCTGAACGTCCTGCAGTACTTCATCTCGACGCACGGCGCCCGGAAGGGCCTGGCCGACACGGCGCTCAAGACCGCCAACTCGGGCTACCTGACCCGCCGCCTCGTCGACGTGGCCCAGGACGCCATCATCACCGAGTACGACTGCGGCGCCATGGACGGCATCACGCTCGGCTCCCTCGTCGAGGGCGGCGAGATCATCGAGCCCATGGGCGAGCGCATCCTCGGCCGCGTGGCCCTCGAGGACATCTCCGATCCGTTCGCCGGCGGCGAGCTGGTGCGGGCCAACGAGGAGATCGACGAGCAGAAGGTCAAGCTCATCGAGAACTCGGGCATCGACCGGGTGAAGATCCGGTCCGTGCTGACCTGCCAGGCCCGGCGCGGCATCTGCGTCGAGTGCTACGGCCGAGACCTGGCCCGCGGCCGCAAGGTGAACATCGGCGAGGCGGTGGGCGTCATCGCCGCCCAGTCGATCGGCGAGCCGGGCACCCAGCTCACGATGCGGACCTTCCACATCGGCGGCGCCGCGACCCGGCGCTCCGAGCAGTCGAACGTGGAGAACCGCAACGCCGGCGTGGTGAAGTTCGTGGGGCTGAACGTGGCCAGGAAGAAGGACGGCACGCTCATCGTCATGAACCGCAACGGCGAGGTGGTCATCAACGACGAGCAGGGGCGCGAGCGCGAGCGGTACGGCGTCGTCTACGGCGCCAAGATGCTCGTCAAGGACGGCCAGGAGGTGAAGGGCGGCATCGCCCTCGCCGAGTGGGATCCGTACTCGGTGCCCATCCTCACCGAGGTGGCGGGTCGCGTGAAGTTCGGCGACCTCGTCGACGGCGTGACCTACGCCGAGCAGGTCGACGAGATCACCGGCCTGGCCCGCAAGGTCGTGGTCGCCTCCAAGGACCCCGACGCCCGGCCGCGCGTCTCCATCAAGGACGAGAAGGGGCAGACGAAGAAGCTCGCCTCCTCCGACGCCGACGCCCGCTACATGCTGCCCGAGGGCGCGAACCTCGTGGTGTCCGACGGCGACGAGATCGACGCCGGCGACGTCATCGCCAAGATGCCCCGCGAGACGACCAAGACGAAGGACATCACCGGCGGTCTCCCGCGGGTGGCCGAGCTCTTCGAGGCCCGCAAGCCCAAGGAGTACGCCATCATCTCCGAGATCGACGGCGTGGTCTCCTTCGGCAAGGACACGAAGGGCAAGCGCAAGGTGGTCGTCACCCCGGAGATCGACGCCAAGCTCCGCCCCGACCTGTCGAAGGAGTACCTGATCGGCAAGGGCAAGCACATCAGCGTGCACACCGGCGACCGCGTCCGGGCCGGCGAGGCCCTCATGGACGGCGCGGCCAATCCGCACGACATCCTCCGGGTGCTCGGCGAGAAGGAGCTGGCGCGCTGGATGGTGGACGAGGTCCAGGAGGTCTACCGGCTCCAGGGCGTGAAGATCAACGACAAGCACATCGAGACGATCGTCCGCCAGATGCTGCGGCGCGTGCGCAT
This sequence comes from uncultured delta proteobacterium, assembly GCA_963766715.1. GTDB lineage: Bacteria > Myxococcota > Myxococcia > Myxococcales > Anaeromyxobacteraceae > CAIOAK01. The sequence continues at coordinate 712,369 of CAVYBH010000012.1, read as the reverse complement.
CGTCGACGTGGGCGACACCAGCTTCCTGGCCGACGAGCAGGTCGAGAAGTGGGTGTTCGAGGAGGAGAACGAGAAGGTGATGAAGGCCGGAGGTCGTCCTGCCCAGGGCGAGCCGCTCCTGCTCGGCATCACCAAGGCGTCCCTCTCGACGGAGTCGTTCATCTCCGCGTCGTCCTTCCAGGAGACGACCAAGGTGCTCACCGAGGCCGCCATCAGCGGCAAGGTCGACCACCTGCGCGGCCTCAAGGAGAACGTCATCATGGGCCGGCTCGTACCGGCCGGCACCGGTCTCTCGGCCTACAAGCACCTCGACATCGAGGTGGAGACGCCGGTCGATGCGGTGGAGCAGGCCGAGGAAGCGCTCGGACTGGTCACCGCGGCTGGCGACGAGTAGTCCGTCAGACTCGCGAGGTTCGGGTGGCCCGGGGCGAATGCCTCGGGCCATCCGCTTTTCGGGGCCCTGGTCCGTTCAGGGGAGTCTTCCGGTGTCCCGGATGGGTCCTGTACATCCCCCGGACGGAACGCCCCGGTACGGGTGTAGGCACCGGGAACCTCCCGGTGACTTCGAATCGTTAGGAATTTGTCACCCCCCTGTTGGCGTTGCCATGTTGGGGGCGAGAATCATCGACTTCGCCCACCAAAAAGGTCGATGTTTTGATCGTCACAATCCTGTCATCACGAATGCTTAGCCTTGGTGGTTGACTAGAAAAGTCCAGATTCGTAATATGCCGTAACGTAACTGTCCGGCATTCCGGAAGACCCCGGCAGACCGCACGGACAGTGGAGAGGCCAAAGAGGATGAAGACCGCCGGTATCCAGCGCGGCAGCAAGGAGTTCGAGGAACTCGCCCCGTATCTCAAGGCGGTTCGGGACTACCCGCCGCTCACCCGGGACGAAGAGCACGCACTCGCGCTCAAGGCTCGCAAGGGCGAGGTGGGCGCCAAGCAGAAGCTCGTCCGGCACAACCTGGCCTTCGTGGTGGCCATCGCCCGCAAGCAGCGGCGCGGCACCGTTCGCCTGGACGACCTGATCCAGGAGGGCAACGTCGGTCTCATGCGCGCGGTCGAGAAGTTCGACCCGCACGCTGGAACCCGCTTCTCGACCTACGCCGTGTGGTGGATCCGCGCCTACGTCGGCAAGTACCTGAAGGAGGCGCGCAGCACGGTCCGGCCGCAGAGCGGCACCGTGGCGCAGCCCGACCTGTCCCTCGACAGCTACATCGACGAGGACGGGGACGTCTCCCACCTCGAGCGGATCGAGGACGAGGGCCCCGGCCCGGAGGGCGGTTACCTCTCCAACGAGGGCGATCGCGAGGTTCGCGATGCGCTCGGCAAGGTCCGCAAGCGCATCGGCGAGCTCGGGTGGGACATCATCCACAACCGGCTGCAGCAGGACTCGCCGAAGACCCTCGAGGAGATTGGCAAGCGCTGGGGCGTGTCGCGCGAGCGCGTCCGCCAGGTCGAGCTGAAGACCAAGCAGTTCCTCCACCGATATCTCGAGAGCGTCGAGTCGGTCGAGACCGGCGAGATCGGCCGCGCAGAGGAAGCCGCCTAGCTCCGGGCGCGACTCCGAGGCACGAAGGCCCACTCCGCCACGCGGGGTGGGCCTTTCGCTTGCAACAGCCCCCGGGGACCACGGGCGGCCACGCTCCCTCCCGTGCCCGGAGGTGCGCGGCGTGGACGGAGAGGACGAGGCCGGGCCGGTCGACGGACGCCCGGGAGAAGGGGCGCGGCGAATCGCCGGCGAGGTGTTCGATGCGCGCGTGCGCGCCCGGGCCATCCTCGAGGAGGCGCAGGCAAGCGCGCGGCGAATCCTGCGGGCAGCCGAGGCGGAGCGCGATTCCTGGCGGGACGCGGCGGAGGCGGCCGGCCGGGAGGAGGGCCTGGCCCGGGCCGCGGCCGAGCTGGCCAGGGGCGCGCGCGAGCGCGATCGACTCATCGCCGCCTGCAGCGGGGAGGTGCTCGACGTCGCCGCCGCCATCGCAGGTCGCATCCTGGCGCGCGAGGTCCGGCCCGGGGCCGACGCCGTCGGCGCGGCGAGGATCGCGCTCGCCGAGCTCCGCGGCTCCCGGCGGGTCGACCTGCGCGTATCGGCGGAGGACCTGGCCGCGATCCGGGACGCGGCCGGAGCGCTGGGCGATGCGGTTGGCCGGCTCCGGGTCGTCGAGGATGCGTCCCTGGCCATGGGCGAGGTGGTGCTGGAAGGGGAAGGCGCGCGGGTGGACGGGCGATTCTCCGCGCGGATCGCGCTGCTGCGCCGTGCGCTCGAGGAGATCGAGGCGTGATCTCCGTCGCGCGGGCGCGCGAGATCCTGAAGGCGAGCGCCACCCTGCCCAGGACGGGCTCGCTGGTCGACGTGGCGCCAGGGCGGGCCCGCTGCGTCGGCGCCGGGGCCCGCCTCGGGGAAGTGGTCCGGATCGCGTCCGGGACGGGCGGATGCGCGGAAGCGGAGGTGGTGGCGGTCCATGGCGCGAGCGCGATCCTCCTGCCGCTCCGGGGAGGGGAGGACCTCGTCCCCGGCGCCGAGGTCCTCCGGACGGGCAGGCGGCTCGCCATCCGGGTGGGCCGGCCGCTCCTCGGGCGCGTGCTCGACGGCCTGGGCTGGCCGATGGACGGGCGCCCCCTTCCGCCGGGGCTCGTCTCCTGGGAGGTCGACCGCCCGGCCCCGGCGCCGATGGCGCGTGCCCGGCTCGATCGTCCGTTTCCCACGGGCGTGCGGGCGATCGACGGCTTCGCCACGCTGGCCGAGGGGCAGCGGGTCGGGCTCTTCGCGGGCCCCGGGGTGGGCAAGTCGTCGCTCCTGGGACGGCTGGCGCGGAGCGCGGGCGCGGAGGTCTGCGTGCTCGGTCTCGTGGGGGAGCGGGGACGGGAGGTCCGGGAGATGGTCGAGGACGTGCTGGGCGACGAGGGGCTTTCACGGAGCGTGGTGGTGGCGGCCACCAGCGACGCACCCGCCGCGGTCCGCTTCCGGTCCGCACAGGTGGCGACCGCCATCGCCGAGTGGTTCGCGCGGGTGGACGGGCGCCGCGTGCTCCTGCTCGTCGACTCCCTGACCCGGTTCGCCCGGGCGATCCGGGAGGTCGGCCTCGCGGCCGGCGAGCCGCCGGTCCGCCAGGGCTATCCGTCGCGGGTCTTCTCCGAGTTGCCCCGGCTCCTGGAGCGGGCCGGCACCGGCCCCGGGGGACCCATCACCGCCGTGTACACGGTGCTGTCGACCGGGGACTCCGCCGAGGACCCGCTCTCCGCCGAGATCCTGGGGCTGCTGGATGGTCACCTGGTCCTCGACCGGCGCATCGCGGAGGCCGGGCGGTTTCCCGCCCTCGACGTGCTCGCCAGCCTGTCGCGGGCCATGCCCGCCGTCGCCGGTCCGGCGCACCGGTCGGCCGCAGCGAGCGTTCGTGCCGCGATGGCGAGGTGGGAGTCGGCCAGGGACCTGATCGCCGCGGGAGCCTGGGTCCGGGGCGCGGACGCGGAGCTGGACGAGGCGGTGGCGGCCATGCCGGCCATCGAGGCCTTCCTTCGGCAGGAAGACGGCGGGAGCCTGCCCTTCGGCGACACGGTGCGGGACCTCGCCGGGCTGGCGTCCGGGATCGGCGCGTGAGCGGCTGGCCCCTCCATGCCCTGGCGCGGATCCGGGACGCCGAGGCGCGGACCGCGTCGAACGCGGCCGCACGCGCCCGGGCGCAGGCCCTCGAGGAGGAGGCGGCCGCCCGCGCCGTCGCCACCCGGGCGGGCGACACTGCGGCGCGGGGTGGCCGATGGCTCCAGGTCGGGTCCAGGCCATCGGAGGGAGGTGCATCTCCTCCGATCTGGCCGCGTGGTCCGCCGCGCGGGAGGCGGCCTTCGTCGAGGCGCGTCGACTCTTCCTGGAGTCGGAGCGGGCCCTCGTGCGCGCTCGCCGCGCGGGGGAGCGGGCCAGGCAGGCGGCGAAGGTCGCCCGGGCAGCCCGGGAGAGGAACGAGGCGCTCGAGCGGGGCGCCGCCCGCTGGGCCGCCGCCGCTCGGGCCGCCCGGGAGGCGGCGCTGGAGCGCGAGGTCGAGGAGTCGTGGCGCCCGGGGAACGCGCCCTAGCGAAGCTCGAAGCGGGCTCGTCCCTCGCGACACTCGATGAGGAGCGTGCGCGGACGGAGGTCGCGGGGCGCGGGCTCTCCGGCGCGCTGGAACTGGGCCGGCGAGAGGACGACCTGTTCCCGGGGGCGAACCGTCCGCTGGCTGTTCTTCCAGGACCCGTCGAGGGCCAGCGTGACGTCGTTCCAGACCGCGTCCGATTCGTTGCGGACCAGGATCTGCTGGCCGCCGAGCAGGGATTCCTTCAGGACCTGGACGTCGGCGCCGAGCGAGTTGGCCGGACCCGACGACGGGCAGGCGATCCAGAGCGCGAGCAGCGAGGCCGCGACCCAGCCGCCCACGATCCCGAGGCGCATGCGCTGCCAGCGCCCGGCCTTCCGGAAGCCGTCGGCGATCCCGGAGACCGCGCGGCGCCCCTGGTCGATCGCGCCCTCGACGGCGCCCGGGACGCCCTGTTGTCGTTCGGCCATGCGGGAGAGACTACCGTCCGTCCGCGTCGCCGCCAACGTCTCCTTCGAACCCCCGCGCGGCGACGGCGGGTTCGTCCGCGCCTCCGGGCCCTCCCGCGGCCCGGTCCATCGCGATCACCTGGCGCCGGACCTCCCGGAGGAGGGCGTCGCGCCCCGGGTGATCGGCCGCGAGGATCGGCCGGCCGAAGGTGACCTGGACGGGCCCGGGATGGACGTGGAGGAGGTTCTTGGGCGTGACGGCCCCGCTCCCCGTGAGCGCCACCGGGACGACCGGCACGCCTGCCTGCGCGGCGATGACGAACGGTCCCTTCTTGAAGGCGTGGACGCGCCCGTCCCGGCTTCGCGTGCCCTCGGGGAAGACGATGAGGCTCGTCCCGGCGCGGACCATGTCGGCCGCGTGGGCGAGCGACGCCACCGCCCGGGCGTGGTCCCGGCGGTCCACCGGGACGTGGCCGCCCAGCGTCATGTACCAGCCGAAGACCGGCCAGCCGAACACCTCGGCCTTGGCGATGAAGCGGACGCTGCGGGGGATGTTGGCCAGCATGAGCCAGATGTCGATCGTGCTGGAGTGGTTGGCCGCGTAGATGGCGGGTCCCTCCGGGAGCGGCGCCAGGCGGCGGACGGTGACGTCCGCGCCGGCGAGCCACAGGCCCCAGGGAGCCCACGCCTTCCGCGCCAGCCAGATCGGCAGCGCGCCGGAGCGCGTCACCACCATCACCGGGAGGGAACCGAAGAAGAAGATGGCCATGAAGAGGGCGGCGTAGACCGTCGTCAGCCATCCGCGGAGGCGGGCCCTCATCGCGCGGATGATAGCCGCGATGGACCGAGAAGGGACCGGCGCGCCGTGGCGCAATCGGGTATGACCTCCGGGTGCCAGGAACGGTCCGGATGGGTGACGAGGTGCGCGATGCGCTCCGGGCGGGTGCGCCGGTGGTGGCGCTCGAGACGAGCGTGGTGGCCCATGGCCTGCCGGCCCCCGAGGGCGCGGAGGCGTCCCGGCGCTGTGCCCGGGCGATCCGGGAGAGCGGGGCCGTTCCGGCCGCCGTCGCCATCCTGGCAGGAGAGCTGGTGATCGGCGCGACCGACGACGAGGTGGCCTCGCTCGGCCGCCCGGGGAAGGTGGCCAAGGCGGGCGCCCGCGACCTGGCGGCGCTCCTGGCGGCCGGGGGTGACGCGGGAACGACGGTCTCGGCGACCTGCGCGGCGGCGGCGCTGGCGGGAATCCGCGTCCTCGCGACGGGCGGGATCGGGGGCGTCCACCGCGGGCTCCCGGGCGAAGCCACGTGGGACGTGTCCGCCGACCTGGCGGAGATGGCCCGGTCGCCGGTCTGCGTCGTCTCGTCCGGGCCGAAGGCCATCCTCGACATCCCCGCCACCAGCGAGGCGCTGGAGACGCTGGGCGTCCCGGTGATCGGCTGGCGGACCGGGGAGCTTCCCGCCTTCTGGTCGGCGTCGAGCGGGGTCGTGCTCGCCCACCGGGTGGAGAGCGCCGAGGAGGCCGCCCGTGCGCTCGACGTCCACTGGGTCGCCCTGCGGCGCCCCACCGGCGTCCTGCTGGCCGTGCCGCCTCCCGAGCCCATGCCCCGCCACGAGGTGGAGGAGGCCGTGTCCGCCGCCGAGGCGGAGGCCGGCCGGCTGGGCATCGCCGGTCCGGCGCGGACGCCGCACCTGCTGGCCGCCGTGTCGCGCCTGACCGGGGGCCGGACGCTGCGAGCCAACCTGGCGCTGCTCGTGGAGAACGCCCGGGTCGCCGCCGCCGTGGCCGCGGCGCTCTCGACGAGGGCACGGGCATGAGCGCGCCGACCCTCGCCCCGACCTTCATCTCCGGTCGAGAGGCGCTCGAGGAGCTCGCGCGCCGCCTGGCCGTGGAGCCGGTGGTGGCGCTCGACACGGAGTCGAACAGCTTCCACGCCTACCGCGAGCGCGTCTGCCTGATCCAGAATCTCCATCCCGGGCGCCGACTTCATCGTCGACCCCATCGCCGTGGACGTCGGCCCGCTGGGCGAGGTGCTGGGCGGGGAGCGGGAGCTGGTGCTGCACGGCGCCGACTACGACGTCCGCTGTCTCCGGCGCGAGTACGGCTGGGACCTGGGGCGGATCTTCGACACGATGGTGGCCGCGCGGCGGCTCGGCTCGAAGGAGCTCGGTCTCGCGGCGCTCGTGCAGGCCCACTTCGGCGTCCGGCTCACCAAGGAGCACCAGCGCGCCGACTGGGCGCGCCGGCCGCTCAGCCGGGAGCAGCTTCGCTACGCCGCGATGGACACCCACTTCCTCCTTCCGCTCCACGCCAGCCTGTCCGCCAGCCTCCGGGAGCAGGGCGTCGAGCAGGAGGCCCGCCGCGAGTTCGACCGGATCGCCGCGGCCAAGGCGCACGCCCGGGTCTTCGACCCGGAAGGCTGGCGGAAGCTGAAGGGCGCCCGCGAGCTGGACGCCGAGGGGAAGAAGGTCCTCCGCGCCCTCTGGATCGCCCGGGAGGCCCGCGCCTCCGCCCTCGACCGGCCGCCCTTCAAGGTCGTCCCGGAGACGGCGATGGTGGAGCTGGCCCGGACGCGACCGCAGGACGAGCACCGGGTGCGGGCCGTCCCGGGGATCACGCCCAGGGTGATGGAGCAGGCCGGCGAGGCGATCCTCGGGGCGCTTCGCGGAACCTAGAAGGCGACCCCCGGTCCGGGAGGCGGAACCGGTCCGGAGGGAAGGACGGGCAGGGGCGCCTCGCCCCGGAGCCGCCGGTACCGGGCCCAGTCGGCCATGACGCTGCGAACGTACTGTCGCGTCTCCCGGTAGGCGACGTCCTCCACCCATTCGTCGAGGGGAACCCCGGGTCCGGGGGGAAGCCACGAAGCTGCCGCCGCCGGCCCCGCGTTGTAGGCGGCGAGGACCGCCGCGGGGTGCTGGAACCGGTCGGAGAGCAGCGCGAGGTAGGCGATGCCGAGGCGAAGGTTCTCGGCCGGTTCGGCCAGGTCGGGCGCCCGGGAGATGCCGAGGATGGAGAGCAGGCGGTGGGCCGTCTCCGGGCGCAGCTGGAGCACGCCCTCCGCCGCGGCGCCGCTGCGTGCGCCGGCGACGAACGCCGACTCCCTGCGCATGACCGCGAGGGCCAGGGCCGGATCCACCCCCAGGGCACGGGAGGCGGGCTCGAGCACGCTGGCGTGGGCGTCGGGGTAGGCCCATCGCCCGGCCCGGATGCCCGGCGGGAGGTGATCGCGGGCCATCCGGTAGGGGACCTCCGCGTCGCCGACGAAGGCGCCGACCTCGGCGAGCAGGCTGGCCCGGGCGCGGGCGTCCGGGTGCGCGGGAGAGCCGTTGCAGCAGCGCCGACCGACTCGGCGCGGAGCCCGGCGCGCCGCCAGGTCCACGACCCGGCCGAGCGAGGCGGCCACGCGAGGGTCCCGGGGAGCCTCCGGCAGCAGGCGTCGGGGCCGGCGGGGGCAGGCCGGGCGGGGCCTCGCCGGAGGCGGCGAGGCGGGCCTGGGAGAGGAGCGCGTACCATCCGTCCGGCGCCTCGACGATGGCGCCGCGGTAGTGGGGCGCGGCCTCCTCCGGGGTCGGCTGCAGCCTTCCCTGCCAGTAGAGGGCCGCGGCACGGAGGGACCCGGTCTCCTTCGTCGCCAGGCCGCGGAGCGCCGCGCGCGCGCCGGAGGCGTCGCCGGCCCGGACGAGCGCCCAGGCGGAGAACCAGCGGGCATCGGGCGCCCGGCGTGCGTTCGGGCGGTCCCGGGCGAACTTCCGCAGGGGCGCGACCGACTCGGCGAAGCGGCCGGCGTCGTAGGGAAGCCAGGCCACGAGGAACGCCGCGTCGTCGGCGAGGTCGGCCTGCTGGGCAGCGCCCAGGCCGGGGACGACCGGCTTCTCGGCGGCGACCCTCCGGTACCAGCCGATGGCCTCGTCGAGGCGGCCCTGGCGGGCGGTGGCGCGGGCCAGGATGAAGCGGGACGCGGCGGGCTCTCCCGGCCCGGGGAGGCTCGCGATCGGCGTGGCGAGTCGCTCCGCCTCCGCGGGGCGGCCGAGCTGCAGCATGGCCATGGCCCGGAGCACGGTGGGCAGCGGAGCGGAGCCCACCTCCCGGTCGACCGCGTCGATCTCCTCGAGCGCCTCGCGAGGACGGGCGGCGGCGAGGAGCCGGCGGGCCCGGGCGAGCCGATTGGAAAGGGACGGCGCGACCGGAGGAACCGCCGCGCGCAGGCTCGCGGCCGCCTCCTCGCCCTCGGGCGTGCCGGCGCGCTCGACCGCCAGATCGCGCAGGGCCGGGACGGCGCGGGGATCTCCGAGGGCCAGCCAGGCGCGCGCCTGCACCGCGAGGGATCCCGGGATCGCCGGCCGCCGAGCCAGGTCCCACGGCGCGGGCGGCCTCGCCCGGCTGGCCCGCCGCGAGCCGGGCGCGGGCCTCGAGGCAGGCGAGCCGGACCCGGTCGGCCGGGTCGGCCCCGGCCGCGGCCCCGGCGAAGGCGTCCGCGGCCTGCCGCCGGACGTCCGCCCGCCATCAGGGCCCCGCCGAGGCGGCCGCGCGCGGCCGGGGCGAGGGTGACGGGGAGTGAAGGAAGCGCGGCGTCGATCTCGGCGGCGGCGTCGGCGGGACGTCCGAGGTCGGCGAGCGCCAGGCCGGAGAGGAGGCGCGCCCGCCCGCCCGCTTCACCCCGGGTGATTGCCTCCGCGGCCCGGCGGGCCTCCTGGTGGGCGGTCTCGGGGTCGCCTCGCGGCGAGCGCGGCGGCGCCCCCGCCGGCCCCCTCGATCCAGTCCGTGAAGGGCTCCTTCGCACCCGCCCGGGTTGTCACCGAGAGTATCAGAAGGGGCGTGAGGAGCCGGATGCGCAAATCGAGGGAAAAAACGGCGCAAATAGCTGAAAAGAGGCGCGAAAATGTTTCGTTTCGAGCCGGCAAATCGTGCGGGGACGGGGGGTTGACACCCCTCCGTGGCGGAGCGCATAACCGCCGGGATTCACTGTTGGACCGATTGGAAGTCCCGAAGCGAGACGTGCACGGAAGGAGAACTCCTTGTTCAGCAAGCCCACGCCATCCGAGCTCACCGCCCCCATCAACCCCGAGAGGGGAGTGGAGGGGCATCGCAACCTCTTCTGCGGCAACTACGACACCTGCCTCGACGAGGCCGTGAAGCGGGCGTGGAACAGCTGGACGTGCACGCGCTGTACGCTGTTCGCGATCCAGCCGCAGATCGAGTCGAGCATCGAGAACTACGCGACGCAGCGCCGCCTGTCCTAGCAGGTCGGGTGGCGCCGGCGGTTCCCGGGCGGCCTCGGGCCGGCCGGGCTCATTCGCGGGGCTCCACCAGGATCTCGGTCAGGTAGGTCACCGGTTGCCCGCCCGGAAGGGTTCCTCGGGCGATCCCCACACCCAGCAGCGAGGCCCCCGGGGCGAGGACGTTCGCCAGGTGCGCCGGGCTCTCCACGATCGCGCGGTGGGCGTCGAGGGCGCCGCTGCCGCGGGCCACGTTCTCGCGCACGGAGCGGTAGTCGAGGCCAGCGGCCGCGACGCGGGACCCCACGTCGCCGCCCCCCTCCACCCGGTGCGCCACGGTTCCGGCGGCGAGCATGGCCGAGGCGTGGCGGCGGGCCTGCTCGTCGAGTTGCGCCGATTCTCCGGAGCGGCGGGAGCCCCTGTCCCGCCCGGAGCGCGTCGAGGGCCGCGGCGATCCACGCCTCGGCGTCCGGGGGATCCGGCTCGTCCGGCGGCGCGGCGGGCGCCGGTCCGTCCCCGCACCGCACCTCCAGCACCGCGGCCACCGTCGGGCCGCGCGGTCCGTCTCCGCCCACCTCCACGCGCCAGGTCCCGGGCTCCTCGAAGCGGACGTCGGCGGCGAACGTGCCGGCCTCCTCCCGCACCGGCAGCTCGTGGGCGGCGCCCGACGGCGTCGCGACGTAGACCCGCGGTGACGTGAGGCCGAGCAGGCGCCCGCGCAGCGTCACCTGCTCGCCGGGCCTCACCTGCCGTGGAAAGGGCCCGAGCTCGGCGCGCCGCTCGGAGGCGAGGAGCACGGCCCAGGCCACGCCGTCCCGGGAGACGACGCCGATCCCGATGTGCGTCGCGCCGCGAAAGCGCGCCGCGGCGGCCAGCGCCTCGGGGAGCGAGGCGTTCCGGGCCGCGAGCAGGACGGCGGCGGGGGCCGGATCCAGGACCCCGGCCTCGGCCAGGGCCGCTCGCAGGGCCGAGGAGGAGAGGGGACGGGGCTCTCCGCGGGCGGCTCGGCCTGCCAGCGAGCGGGCGGCCCGCACGAGCGGCTCGGAGAGCGCCGGCACCGTCCGCTGCGGGAGCGAGGCCCGGACCCGGGCGAGGGCGGCCGCCTCCAGCGGGTCGAGCCGGGTGGAAGGATCCGGGTCGGCTCCGGCGGCGGAGCTGGCCTGGCCGGGCGGCGCGCCGAGGACGGCGAGGAGCGCGGCGAGGGGCAGGGCCCCGGCGGTCATCCCCTCCGGTCCCGCTGCACCCGGACGTCGAGTGCGTTCACGGCGGGGCGCCCCAGCCGGTCGTTCACGCGGGCGATGATCTCGGCGGCGAGCCCTTCCACCTGCCGGGCCCACTCGGGCGACGACGCCACCACCCAGAGGTGGCCGTCGGGGCCCAGTCCGCGCACCGTGAGCTCCCGCGAGAGCGGCCATCCGCAGGCCTCGGCGAAGGCCGCGGCGGCGGCCGGGCGCCGTGCCGACGGCTGGCGCGCGAGCGACTCCGCCACCACGCCGGCGAGCGTGCGCCGCCTTCCCCTCGGGCCCCGGGCTTCCATGCGTCGCATCTAAGGGCGGCAGCCTCGGGCCGTCAAGGCGCCGCCGTGGCGCGAACCGCTTCGCGCCGTTACGGCTCCAAGGAGAGGCAGGGGCCTGCGCCGATGGACGGCGCCCCCCCACGAGGAATCCCAGATGAAGCCGACCGTGGACGTGACCGATTCGAACTTCAAGGAGGTCGTGGAGAAGGACGGGCTCGTCCTCGTCGACTGGTGGGCGCCCTGGTGCGGCCCCTGCCGCGTCTTCGGCCCCACCTACGAGAAGGTCGCGGGGCGTCACCCCGACGTCACCTTCGCCAAGGTGAACACGGAGGAGCAGCAGGGGCTCGCCGCCTCGTTCCAGATCATGTCGATCCCGACGCTCATGATCCTTCGCGACAAGATCCTGCTCTTCTCGCAGCCCGGCGCGCTTCCCGAGGCGGCTCTCGAGGAGCTCATCCAGAAGGCCCGCGACCTGGACATGGACAAGGTGCGCGCGGAGATCGCCGCGGAGGAAAAGTCGAAGGAGAAGGGCGAGGCGCAGGCGTAACGCCTCGCCGTTCCCGCACTTCCCGGGCGCCCCGGAGAGCGCTGTCAGACCGGCTTGCTACCTGAACGAACGAGCAGTATCGTTCAGGACGTGAGCCATGGGCGCCGCCACCCGCCAGCAGGAAGTCCTCGAGGATCTCCGCCGCCAGATTCCGCCGCATCGAGCGGCGTCCGGCGCGTCGCGAGGGCTTGCTCGCGAGCGGCCGCCCCGAGGTGGATGCGCTGCTCCCCGGAGGCGGTTTCCCTCGCGGTGCCCTCTCCGCGCTCTCGGGTGGCCCGGCCAGTGGCAAGACCGGCGTCGCCCTGCGGGTGCTCCGGGAGGCGCAGGCCGGCGGGTCGCTGGCTGCCTTCGTCGACGGGCGCGGCGAGTTCTACCCGCCGGCGGCGCTCGCGCTGGGGGTCGACCTCGCCCGGTTGCTCATCGTTCGGCCGGAGCGTGGGCCGGCGCGGCGGCGATCGCGCTGCGAGGGATGCGGCCACGCCCGGTCTCTGGGCCGCCGAGGTCCTGCTCGCGAGCGGGGCCTTCGGTGCCGTGGCGATTGACGTCCCCCTGCACGCCCTGCCCGCGTCGCGGGCCGAGGCCATGCTGCGGCGACTCCGGTCGGCGGCGGAGAAGGGCGGGTCGGTGGCCCTCCTGCTCGCCGCCTCGGGGGGGCCTGCCATCCCGGCGGCGCTCCGGATCGACCTCGACGGCGTCCGGTCCTTGCCGGTGCTCCACGCCGTGCCCGGGGAGGAGAGCGGCCGTGGCGCCTGAGGGGCGAGGGACCTCGCGCGTCCTCGCGCTCGTCGTCCCTGCGCTGCCGCTGCAGCGCATCCTGCGCACCCGTCCTGCCACCGGGCCGGTGGGCGTCGTGTCGGAGGGAGTGGTGTGGCACGCCAGCACGCCGGCGCTCGCCGCCGGGGTTCGACCGGGCGACTCGCTCACCCAGGCGCGGGCGGCCTGCGCCTCGATGATCGCCGAGCCCCTCGACCCCGCCGCCGACCGGGCCGCGCTGCGCGCGCTGGCCGAGGCGCTCATGGCCATCTCCCCCGTCGTCGAGCTGGCCTCCCCGGACGCGCTGCTCCTCGACGCCACCGGCGCGCGCCTGGCAGGGATGGACGCCGAGGGCTCGGAGCGCCTGCTGGCCGAGGGAGCGATCGGGCTCTGCCGCGACATGGGCTACTCGGGGCGCGTGGCGGTGGCCGACGGCAAGGGGGTGGCGCTGGCGCTCGCCCGCCACGCGGGCCGGGAGCGGACGCGGGCGGCGCCGGGGGCGGGGGCCGTCGCGCTCGCCTCCCTGCCCCTCGCGGCGCTCGATCTGCCGTCCGAGGTGGTGCGCTGGCTCGCCGCCGTGGGCGTCACCCGGGTCGGGTCGCTGGCCGCACTGCCAGTCGAGACGCTCGTCCACCGCTTCGGCGCGGCCGGAGCGGGGGCCGCGCGGCTGGCCCGCGGCGACGACGCGCGCCCGCTCGTCCCCTTCGCTCCGGAGACCTTCCCGCGCGAGCGCTGGGACCTCGACGGGAGCGACGTGGGCGTGATCGAGAGCACGGAGCCGCTGCTCTTCGCGGTGAAGCGGCTCGCCGACCGCGTGGCGACCCGGCTCGCCGGACGCGGGCTCGGGGCGAGCCGGCTCCGGCTCACGCTCTTCCTCGAGCCTCGCGGCGAGGAGCGCATCGACCTGCCGCTCGCCCGCCCGGGCGCCGAGGTGGGATCCTGGATGGTTCCGCTCCGGGAGCGGCTCGGGCGGCTGCGGCTCCCCGCGCCGGTTCGCGGCCTCGACCTCTCGGTGGTGGAGGCGGCCGAGGTCCCGGCGGAGCAACTCGCCGTGGGCGATTGTCCGGAGGTGGCGCGTGCGCTCGAGGTGGCCCTCTCGCGGCTCGCGGCCCGGCTCGGCGACGGGGCCCTCTTCGCCGCCGAGTCGGCCGATCGGTACCGGCCCGAGGCGGCCTACCGGGCCACCCCGTTCCGGCGGTCGGGTGCGGATCGGCGCGCCGGCCCCGAGGAGACGGAACCGCCGGCCGGGCGCCCCACGCGCCTCGTCGACCCGCCGCGGCCGGTGGTCGCACTGGGGGAGGGAGGACGGCTCTCTGCGCTCCGCGTGGACGGGGGAGTCCGTGCCGTCCTCTCCCTCTCCGGGCCGGAGCGGCTCGCCGGCGAGTGGTGGAGCGAGCCCTTCGACCGCGACTACTTCCGCGCCCGGCTCGACGGGCTGGGCGAGGTGTGGATCTACCGCGACGGGCGCGACGGCCGGCTCTGGCTGCACGGCTTCTTCGACTGAGGAGCACGATGGCGCCCCGCTACGCCGAGCTGCGCTGCCGCTCCAACTTCTCCTTCCTGGAGGGAGCGAGCCACCCCGAGGAACTGGTGGACCGCGCCGCCGACCTGGGGCTCGAGGCGCTGGCACTCGCCGATCGCCATGGCCTCTACGGCGTGGTTCGGGCCCATGCCCGGGCCCGCAAGCGCGGCATCCCGCTCGTCGTCGGCGCCGAGGTGACCTGCGACGGCCTCGGCCCCGGTGCCGCGAGCGTGACGCTGCTGGCCGTGGATCGCGAGGGCTACGCCGGGCTCTGCCGCCTGCTCACCGAGGCGCACCAGGGGGGGCCGGGCGTCGAGGCGCGGCTCCCCTTCCTGGCGGTGGCCGAGCGGGCCCGCGGGCTCTTCGCCCTCCACGGCGGCGCCGATGCCGACGCGGCGGTCCGGCTCCGGGAGGCCTTCGGGAGACGGCTCGCCCTCGTGGTGTCGCGCCACCGCGCGGCGGGCGAGGAGGCGCGCATCGCCGCGGTGCGCAGCGTGGGGCGCCGGCTCGGGATCACCGTGGCGGTGGTGAACGACGTCCATACCCACGACCGCCGCCGCCAGCCGCTGCAGGACGTCCTCACCTGCGTCCGCCTCGGAACCTCCGTGGACCGGGTGGGGCGCCGCCTCTTCCCCAACGCCGAGCGAACCCTGAAGGGCCCCGAGGAGATGGCGCGCCTGTGGGCCGACTTCCCCGAGGGGCTCGAGGCGGCCGCCGGGATCGCCGCCGGCTGCGCCTTCCGGCTCGACGAGATCCGCGGCGAGCACCCCCTCCCGCCGGTGCTCGTGGACGGGGCCGCTCCGGGCGGGGAGGGGACCGGGCCGGTGGGCGGGATGGACCTGCTCCGCCGCCTGGTGCGGGAGGGAACGCGCTGGCGGTACGGCGGCGCGGCGCCGCCCGACGTGGACCGGCAGCTCGCCCGCGAGCTCGCCCTCGTCGAGCAGCTCGGCTACGAGAGCTACTTCCTCACCGTCTGGGACCTGGTCCGCTTCGCCCGCGAGCGCGGCATCCTCTGCCAGGGACGCGGCAGCGCGGCCAACTCGGCCGTGTGCTTCGTGCTCGGCATCACCTCCATCGACCCGGTGCGCTCGGGGCTGCTCTTCGAGCGCTTCCTCTCGGCGGAGCGGGGCGAGCCGCCCGACATCGACGTCGACTTCGAGCACGAGCGGCGCGAGGAGGTCATCCAGTACGTCTACGAGCGCTACGGGCGGGACCGGGCCGGCATGGTCTGCGAGGTCATCAGCTACCGGGCCCGCTCGGCCATCCGCGACGTGGGCAAGGCGCTCGGCCTCGCGCCCGACCAGGTGGACCGGCTGTCGAAGCTGGTGGGGAGCCACGACGCGGCCGGCGAGATCCCGCCGGCGGTGCTCGAGCAGGCCGGCCTCGATCCCCAGGGCTCGCCGGCGGTTCGCCACGCCCTGCGGCTGGCGGCGGAGATCGCCGGCTTCCCGCGCCACCTCTCCATCCACGTGGGGGGCTTCGTCATCACCCGCCGGCCGCTCGTCGAGACCGTGCCGGTGCAGCCGGCGGCGATGGCCGGGCGCACGGTGGTCCAGTGGGACAAGGACGACCTCGCCGAGCTGGGGCTCCTCAAGGTGGACCTGCTCGCGCTGGGCATGCTGACCGCGCTCTCCCGGAGCCTGGTGCTCCTCGCGCGCCACCGGCCGGCGCCCGCCGGAGAGACCGCCGTGCCCCATCCCGGCTCGCTCGCCACCATCCCCGCCGAGGAGCCGGCGGTCTACGAGATGATCTCGCGGGCCGACACCATCGGGGTCTTCCAGATCGAGTCGCGCGCGCAGATGTCCCTGCTCCCCCGGTTGCGGCCCCGCCGCTTCTACGACCTGGTCATCTCGGTGGCCATCATCCGCCCCGGCCCCATCCAGGGGGGGATGGTCCACCCCTTCCTGCGGCGTCGCGACGGCCTGGAGGAGGTCCACTATCCGTACGAGCCGCTGCGGGCCGTGCTGGAGCGCACGCTCGGCATCCCGCTCTTCCAGGAGCAGGCCATGCGGCTCGCGGTGGTGGCGGCCGGCTACACCCCCGGCGAGGCCGACGAGCTGCGCAGGGCCATGACCCACAAGCGATCCCACCAGCGGATCGAGGAGATGCGGGATCGGCTCGTGGCCGGGATGGCGGAGCGGGGGATCCCGCGCGCCGACGCCGACGCCATCCTCCAGCAGCTCCACGGCTTCGCCGGCTACGGCTTCCCGGAATCGCACGCGGCCTCCTTCGCGCTGCTGGTCTACGCGTCGGCCTGGGTGAAGTGTCACCACCCGGCGGCCTTCGCCGCCGCGCTGCTCGACAGCCAGCCCATGGGCTTCTACGCCCCCCATACGCTGGTGGAGGACGCCAAGCGGCACGGGGTGGAGGTGCGGGGCGTGGACGCCGTCCACAGTGACTGGGAATGCACGCTGGAGGGGCCCGGGGAAGGGGTGGCGGCGGGGCCCGGGGAGCGGCCGGCGCTGCGCCTCGGGCTCTCGCGCATCCGCGGGTTGCCGCACGCGGTGGGCGAGGCGCTGCTCGCGGCGCGGCGGGACTCGCCCTTCTCCTCGGTGGAGGACCTGGCGCGCCGGGCGAGGCTGTCCCGGGCCTGGCTGGCGCGCCTCGCCGAGGCGGGGGCGCTGCGCTCGCTGGCTCCCGGGCGGCGGGCCGCGCTCTGGACGGCGCTCGGGCTCGCGCCGGGGGACGAGGCCGACCTCTTCGCCGGGCGCCTCCCGCCCGAGCCCCCGGCCTCCCTCCCCGAGCCAGCGGCGGCCGAGGAGGTGGCCCGGGACTACGCGGCCACCGGCCTCTCCGAGAAGGCCCACCCGGTCTCCTTCCTCCGGGCGGCGCTCTCGGCCCGCGGGGCCCGGACGGCGCGGGAGCTCTCCCGGCTGCGCGACAGGGCCCCGGTGGAGGTGGGCGGCATCGTCATCGTCCGGCAGCGCCCGGAGACCGCGAGGGGGATCACCTTCGTCTCCCTGGAGGACGAGACCGGCATCGCCAACCTGGTGGTGATGCCCGACGTCTACGAGCGCTTCCGCCCGCTGGTGCGCGGCGCCCCCTTCCTCATCGCCCGGGGCCGGGTGGAGCGTACCGGAAGGGTGGTGAACCTCCAGGTCCGCGAGTTGCTCCCGCTCTCGCCGGTCGACCCCGTCGGGACCACCCCGAGGAACTTCCACTGAGCTTCCTCGCGGGAATCCCGTCCGCCGCTATGATGTTCTCCCGACCCACACTGGAGGATTCCCCACATGAAGAAGGCCGCCCTGCTCGCCCTGCTCGTCGCGTTGCCCGTCCTGGCCGCGGACAAGGCGACCCCCGCTCCCGCCGCGGGGAAGACCATCGAGATCAAGGTCACCGACGCCGGCTTCGAGCCGCGCGAGATCCAGGTGAAGAAGGGGCAGCCGGTCACGCTCAGCTTCCTGCGCACGACCGAGCGGACCTGCATCAAGGCGGTCGACATCCCCGCCGAGAAGGTGAAGAACTTCCAGCTCCCGCTCGACAAGGCGGTCGCCATCACCATCACGCCGGCCAAGGCGGGCGTGGAGGCCTTCCACTGCACGGCCATGGGCATGGGTGGCGGCAAGATCGTCGTCAGCGACTGACGGCGGCCGAGTCCTGACGAAACGAGAAAGGGCGCCGGGGAGACCCGGCGCCCTTCGTTCATCCGGGACGCGCGATCGCGCGCCGGTGGCCTAGCTGCAGCCCGTGGTCGTGCCGCAGTTCAGGCACTTGTAGCAGGCGCCGTTGCGCACCGTGATGCTCCCGCAGTTGGGGCAGGGCGGGGCGTCGGCCTGGGCGAGGTAGGGCGAATCCTCCCGGGCGGGAAGCGCGATCACCGGGGCCGCCGTCACCGACGTGGCGGTCACCGTCCGCTCCGAGGCCTTCATGCGCGGCGCGGCAGGCGCCACGCCGGGCGTCATCTCCTTGGCGGCCGGCACGCCGTCCTCCGAGGGGATGAACTTGAGCGACAGCCAGCGGAAGATGTAGTCGGTGATGGACTTGGCGATGGGGATGTCGGGATTCCCGGTGAAGCCCGACGGCTCGAAGCGGGTGTGGCTGAACTTGTCCACCAGCACCTTGAGCGGGACGCCGTACTGGAGCGCCATGGAGATCGACGTGGCGAAGCTGTCCATGAGCCCGGAGACCACCGAGCCCTCCTTCGCCATGGTGACGAACAGCTCGCCGGGCGTGCCGTCGGCGTACATGCCCACGGTCATGTAGCCCTCGTGGCCGCCGATGGAGAACTTGTGGGTGATGGCGCTGCGCTCGTCGGGGAGGCGCCGGCGCTGCAGGTTGGCGAGGGCCTCGGCGCTGGGCGCCTCCTCCTCCTTGGCCTCGACGTCCTTGCCGGCGTTGAGCGGCTGGCTGCGCTTGCAGCCGTCGCGGTACACGGCGATGGCCTTCAGCCCCAGCTTCCAGGCCTCGACGTAGGCGGTCTCGATGTCCTCGGCCGTGGCGTTGCTCGGCATGTTGACGGTCTTCGAGATGGCGCCCGAGAGGAAGGGCTGGACCGCCGACATCATGCGGATGTGCCCCATGTAGTGGATGGTCCGGGTGCCGTTCTGGGGCTTGAACGCGCAGTCGAAGACGGGGAGGTGCTCGGCGCGGAGCCCGGGGGCTCCCTCGATGGTCTCCACCTCGTCGATGTACTGGAGGACGGAGCCGATCTCGCCCGAGCCGTAGCCCAGCCGCTGCAGGGCCAGCGGGACCGTGTTGTTCACGATCTTCATGATCCCGCCGCCGACCAGCTTCTTGTACTTCACGAGCGCGATGTCCGGCTCGATGCCGGTGGTGTCGCAGTCCATCATGAAGCCGATGGTGCCGGTGGGCGCGAGCACGGTGGACTGCGCGTTGCGGTACCCGTGCTGGGTGCCGAGCGCCACGGCGTCGCCCCAGGCGCGGTGCGCGGCCTCGAGCAGGTCCGGGGCGATCTTGTCGGCGTCGATCTCGTTCACCGCCGCCGCGTGCTTGCGCATCACGGAGAGGAACGGGCTGCGGTTGCGCTCGTAGCCGTTGAACGGCCCGGTGTGGGCGGCGATGCGCGCGCTCTGCGCGTAGGCCTCGCCGGTCATCACCGCCGTGATGCCGGCCGCGGTGGCGCGCCCGGCGTCGGAGTCGTACGGGACGCCGGTCGCCATGAGGAGCGCGCCCAGGTTGGCGTACCCGAGCCCGAGCGGACGGTAGTCCTCGCTGTTCTTGGCGATGCGATCGGTGGGGTACTTGGAGTTCGAGACCAGGATCTCCTGCGCCAGGATGGTGAGATCGACGGCGCGGCGGAAGGACTCGGTGTCGAAGCCCCCGTCGATGGAGCGGAAGTGCATGAGGTTCAGCGACGCCAGGTTGCAGGCGCTGTCGTCGAGGAACATGTACTCCGAGCACGGGTTGGAGGCGTTGATGCGAGCCGTCCCCGGGCAGGTGTGCCAGGCGTTCACGGTGGTGTCGAACTGCAGCCCCGGGTCGCCGCAGGTCCAGGCGGCGTCGGAGATCTGGTGCATCAGGTCCCGGGCGCGGACCCGCTCGAGCGGCTTGCCGTTCGTGCGGGCGAGCAGGGGCCACTCGGCGTCGTCGACCACGGCGTGCATGAAGGCGTCGGTGACGCGCACGGAGTGGTTGGCGTTCTGGAAGAACACCGAGTCGTAGGCGCCGCCGTGGACGTTGAAGCCGCCGTCGTAGCCGGCCTCGATGAGGGCCCAGGCCTTCTTCTCCTCGCTGGCCTTGCAGCCCACGAACTCCTGGACGTCGGGGTGGTCCACGTCGAGGATGACCATCTTGGCGGCGCGCCGGGTCTTGCCGCCCGACTTGATGACGCCGGCGAAGGCGTCGAAGCCGCGCATGAAGGAGACCGGTCCGGAGGCCTCGCCTCCGCCCGAGAGGATCTCCTTCGACGAGCGGATCCGGGAGAGGTTGGAGCCCGCGCCGGACCCGTACTTGAAGAGCATGCCCTCGGTGTGGGCGAGGCGCAGGATGGAGTCCATCGAGTCCTCGACGGAGTTGATGAAGCAGGCCGAGCACTGGGGCCGCTCCTCGACGCCGACGTTGAACCAGACGGGCGAGTTGAAGCTCATCTTCTGCCGGAAGATGAGGTGGGCGAGCTCGGCCTCGAACGACTGCGCGTCGGCCTCGCTGGCGAAGTAGGCGTCCTTGCGCCCCCAGCCGGCGATGGTGCGGACCACGCGGCCCACCAGCTGGCGGACCGAGGTCTCCCGCTGCGGCGTGCCGTTCTGGCCGCGGAAGTACTTGGACGCCACGACGTTGGTGGCGAGCAGGGACCAGCTCTTCGGGACCTCGACGTCCTTCTGCTCGAAGATGACCTTGCCGCCCTCGCCGGTGATGGCGGCGGTGCGGGTCTCCCAGGCCAGCTCCTCGGCCGGATCGACGCCCGGCGTGGTGAAGTACCGGGGAATGGTGAGGCCCTTGCGAGCCGCCTTCTTCTGCCCACGTGCGGCGCGCCGCTGCGCGGACGTGCTCTCCCGCTCGATCATCTCCGACCTCCCGACCGGCCCTCTACCGGCCTGCGTGGGCCCGGAACGTCTCCGTCCGGCCCCGTTGTTTCCTTGCCCTGGCCACCGCGTCCACCGCGGGGTGGACCGGAGGCTCTACCCGTCGCCTCTGACACGGGAGCGCTCGCGCCCCCCGCCGCCTCTCGACCGCCGCCACGTCCGACGATGGACTGCGGCGGCGAGGGCGAACGATATCGGCGACCAATCAGGAGTCAAGGCGGTAACCACAATATATTGTGGTGTATGGTCTTGACAGACACCAAATACGGTAAATTCGGCCAGATCCAGGATGTCCGTTCGTGTAGGCATGGGCCGTCCGACTCCTCGACACGCCCCACGAAGGGTTCCCCCTACGAGCGTACCCTGAACGCGTGACGCAAGGCGTCATCGCCGATGTCGCGGGGGGTGCTCGGGTCAGGTGCGCGTGCTAGAAAGCCCCGACCCGATGGCAGACTCGAACCAGAACATCCGCAATTTCTCGATCATCGCGCACATCGACCACGGCAAGTCGACGCTCGCGGACCGCCTGCTGGAGTTCACCGGCACCGTCACGGCCCGGGAGTCCCAGGCCCAGTTCCTCGACAACATGGAACTCGAGCGGGAGCGCGGCATCACCATCAAGGCGCAGACCGTCCGCATGACCTACAAGGCGAAGGACGGCAAGGACTACGTCCTCAACCTGATCGACACTCCTGGTCACGTCGACTTCGCCTACGAGGTGTCCCGCTCGCTGGCGGCCTGCGAGGGGGCGGTCCTGGTGGTGGACGCGACGCAGGGCGTGGAGGCGCAGACCCTCGCGAACGTCTACCAGGCGCTCGATCACGACCTCGAGATCATCCCGGTCATCAACAAGATCGACCTTCCCAGCGCCGACGTGGAGGGGGTGCGGCGGGAGATCGAGGAGGTCATCGGGCTCGACGCCGCCGACGCGGTGCCCACCAGCGCCAAGGAAGGGGTGGGGATCGAGGAGATCCTCGAGCAGGTGGTGAGGAAGGTGCCCCCGCCGTCCGGCGACCCGGAGGCGCCGCTCAAGGCGATCGTCTTCGACTCCTGGTACGACACCTACCGGGGCGTCGTCATGCTGGTGCGGGTCTTCGAGGGCACCCTGCGGCCGGGCATGCGGATCCGCTTCTTCTTCAACGGCAAGGAGTTCGAGGTCCAGGACCTGGGCGTCTTCGCCCCCTTCTCGCGCCCCGTCCAGCAGCTGATGGCGGGAGACGTGGGCGTGGTCGTCGCCAACGTGAAGGACGTCCGCGACGCCAAGGTGGGCGACACCATCACCGACGCGGGCTGCCCCACCGACGCGCCGTTCCCGGGCTTCAAGGTGGTGAAGCCCATGGTCTTCAGCGGCGTCTTCCCGATCGACGCCGCCGACTACGACCAGCTGCGCGACGCGCTCGTGAAGCTCCGGCTCAACGACTCGGCCTTCACCTTCGAGCCGGAGACCAGCCAGGCGCTGGGATTCGGCTTCCGCTGCGGCTACCTGGGGCTCCTCCACATGGAGATCGTCCAGGAGCGGCTGGAGCGCGAGTACGGGCTCACGCTCATCACCACCGCGCCCTCGGTGGTCTACCGCATCACCGATACCCAGGGTGAAGTGATCGAGATCGACAACCCGGCCAAGCTGCCCCCGGTCCAGAGGATCGCCACCTTCGAGGAGCCCGTCCTCACCTGCCACATCCACGGGCGCACCGACGACGTCGGCAACATCCTCAAGCTCTGCCAGGACCGGCGCGGGGTGCAGCGCGACCTCCGCTACATCGGGACCAAGCGGGTGCAGATCACCTACGAGATCCCGCTCGCCGAGGTGGTCTTCGACTTCTTCGACAAGCTGAAGAGCGTCTCCCGCGGCTACGCCTCCCTCGACTACGAGCTGAAGGGGTACCAGGAGGCCGACCTGGTGCGCCTCGACATCCTCATCAACGGGGAGCCGGTCGACGCCCTCTCGGTCATCGTCCACCGCGACCGGGCGTACCAGCGGGGCCGCGACGTCTGCCAGAAGCTGCGCGAGGTGATCCCCAAGCAGATGTACGAGGTCGCCATCCAGGCGGCGATCGGCGCCAAGGTCATCTCCCGGGAGACGATCCGGGCCTACCGCAAGAACGTCCTCGCCAAGTGCTACGGTGGCGACATCAGCCGGAAGCGCAAGCTCCTCGAGAAGCAGAAGGAGGGGAAGAAGCGCATGAAGCAGGTGGGGCAGGTGGAGATCCCGCAGGAGGCCTTCCTGGCCGTCCTGAAGGTGGAGGACTGACCATGGCGCCGTCGCCGCGAGAGCCCCAGTTGCGCGCTTTCCTCGCCCGCCGGAAGCGGCTAGAACGCGGAGGGGTGAGCTGGGTGACGCTGGTGCTCGTCCTGGCGGTGGCGGCGGGGGCGTACGCGGTCGATGGTGTTCGGCCCCGCGATGGTGCTCCACTACGAGGTGAAGCAGGTGGTGCGGGACTACGGCAACCAGGCGGTGAAGAACCCGGACGACGCGGCCCTGCTCGAGGGCATGCTGACCAGGATCCGGTTCCTCCAGTCGGTCGACGGCGTGGACGAGGCCGGGCGCCGGGTGAGGACCCCGGTCATCGACCTCACGGCCCGCGACGTGGTCTGGGAGCGCACGACGCAGCCGCCCTCCCTCCACGTCGAGTTCGAGTACCCGCGCACCCTCGAGCTGCCCTGGCTCGATCGCCGCCTGGAGCGGGTGTACCGGGTGGACCTGACCATGGACCTGACGCGTGCGGACTGGGGACCGTCTCGTTGAGAGGGAAGGGGAACGGGGAGACATGAACGCCGAGGCCGTGCAGAGGGCGGTGGAGCGGATCGCGCACGAGGTGCTGGATCGGGCCCGGGCGCTGGGCTCGCCGGAAGGGCTGGCGCTGGTGGGGATCCGCCGCGGCGGGGTCCCGCTCGCCGAGCGCCTCCGCGCCGAGATCGCGCGTTCCACCGGGGTGACGCCCCCGCTGGGAACGCTCGACATCGCGCTCTACCGGGACGACCTGTCCCAGCGCGGCGCGGCGCCGGTGGTGGGTCCCACCGACGTCCGCTTCCCGCTGGAGGGCCGGACCATCGTGCTCACCGACGACGTCCTCTACACCGGTCGCACCATCCGGGCCGCCCTCGACGAGCTGGTCGACTTCGGGCGCCCGCGCCGGGTCTGGCTGGCGGTCCTCGTCGATCGCGGGGGCCGCGAGCTGCCCATCGCCGCCGACTTCGCCGGAGCCCGGATCGACGTTCCGGAAGGGGACGACGTGCAGGTCCGGTGGCGGGAGAACGGAGCCGCCGAGGACTCGGTCGTGGTGCGCCAGGGGAGGAAGCCGTGATCGGACGACACCGTCACCTCATCGGCCTCGAGCCGCTCTCCCGGGAGGAGATCCTCGAGGTCCTCGACCTCGCCACCTCCATGAAGGAGGTGCTCTCCCGCCCGGTGAAGAAGGTCCCGTCGCTGCGCGGCAAGAGCGTGGTGAACCTGTTCTTCGAGACCTCCACCCGCACCCGGAGCTCCTTCGAGATCGCCGCGAAGACGCTCTCCGCGGACGCCCTCAACTGGACGGCGGCCCAGTCCTCCACCACCAAGGGCGAGACGCTCCTCGACACGGCCAAGAACCTCGAGGCCATGCGCCCCGACGTGCTGGTGGTCCGCCACTCGGCCAGCGGCGCGCCCAACTTCCTGGCGAAGAACGTGGGCTGCGCGGTGGTCTCCGCCGGCGACGGCGCCCACGAGCACCCCAGCCAGGGACTCCTCGACTGCTTCACCCTCCGGGAGCGCTTCGGCAGCCTGGAAGGGCGGACGGTGGCCATCGTGGGCGACATCAGCCACTCGCGCGTGGCTCGCTCCGACCTGCACTCGCTTCCCAAGCTGGGGGCGCGGGTCCGGCTCTGCGGGCCGCCCACCATGATGCCGATGGGCATCGAGCAGATGGGCGCCACGGTCCACCACGACCTCCGCACGGCGGTCGAGGGCGCGGACGCGGTGATCATGCTGCGCATCCAGCACGAGCGCATCGGCGACCCCCTCATCCCCAACACCCGCGAGTACTCCAAGTACTGGGGGCTCAACGCCCGCAAGGCGGCCGAGTGGCTCAAGCCGGAGACGGTGATCCTCCACCCCGGCCCGATCAACCGCGGGGTGGAGCTCTCCTCCGACGTCGCCGACGGGCCGCACAGCGTGATCCTGGACCAGGTCCAGAACGGCGTGGCCGTCCGGATGGCCATCCTCTACCTGCTCGCCGGCGGCGCCGGCGACGCTGCCCGAGCGGAGAAGGTCTGAGGCATGAGCACCTCGAGCGAAGTGACGGTCGTGCAGGGTGGCCGGGTCATCGACCCCGCCAGCGGCGTGGACGGGATCCGGACCGTGGTCATCCGCGACGGGAAGATCGCCGCGGTGGCCGAGCGGGCCGAGGCGCCCGCCGGGGCGCGCATCGTCGATGCCCGCGGCAAGTGGGTCACGCCGGGGTTCGTGGATCTCCACGTCCACCTGCGCGAGCCGGGGCAGGAGTACAAGGAGACGGTGGCCACCGGTACCCGGGCCGCGGTCGCCGGCGGCTTCACCGCCGTCTGCGCCATGCCCAACACGGTGCCGGCCAACGACAACACCAGCGTGACCGAGCTCATGCTCGCGCGGGCCGCCGCGGCCGGGCTGGCCCGGGTCTACCCGGTCGGCGCCGCCACCAAGGGACGCAAGGGCGAGGACCTGGCCGAGTACGGCGAGCTGAAGACCGCCGGATGCGTGGCGCTCTCCGACGACGGCAGTCCGGTCATGTCCTCCGGGCTCATGCGCCGGGCGCTCGAGTACTCCCGGGTGTTCGGCCTGCCGCTGGCCGTCCACGAGGAGGACCTCCACCTCGTCGGCAAGGGCGTGATGAACGAGGGGCTCCCGGCCACGCGCCTCGGCCTCAAGGGCATCCCGGCCCAGGCCGAGGACGTGATGGTGCTCCGGGACATCTCGCTCCTCGAGCTCACCGGCGGGCGGCTCCACATCTGCCACGTCTCCACGGCGGGCGCGGTTCGCGCCATCCGGGACGCCAAGCGGCGCGGGCTGCCCGTGACCGGCGAGGCGACGCCGCACCACCTGGCGCTCTCCGACCTGGACGTGGCCGCGAGCGACTACGACCCCGACTTCAAGATGAACCCGCCGCTGCGCTCCGAGGCGGACGTGAAGGCGGTCCGGGAAGGGGTCGCCGACGGGACCCTCGACGCCATCGCCACGGACCACGCCCCGCACTCCCCCGAGGAGAAGAAGCTGGAGTTCGACGCCGCGCTGAACGGCATCCTCGGGCTCGAGACGGCCTTCCCGGTCTGCCTGGAACTGGTCCGGCAGGGTGTCCTCACCGAGAAGCGGCTCATCGAGGCGCTGACCATCTCGGCCGCGCGCTGCTTCTCCCTGCCAGGCGGCACGCTGGCGGTGGGCGCCGCCGCCGACCTGGCCATCCTGGACCCCGGGCTGTCCTGGGTCGTCGACCCCATGCGCGGCCACAGTCGCAGCCGGAACACCCCCTGGAAGGGGAAGAAGCTCACCGGGCGCTGCGTCGAGACGCTCGTGGGGGGACGCCAGGTCCACCGGCTGGAGGAGGCTCGATGACGAGGGCGACCCTCGCGCTCGCCGACGGAACGGTGTTCGAGGGTCGAGCCTTCGGCGCCGAGGGAGAGGCCCACGGCGAGGTGGTCTTCAACACGTCGATGACCGGGTACCAGGAGATCCTCACCGATCCCTCCTACGTCGGGCAGATGGTCTGCATGACCTACCCGGAGCAGGGAAACTACGGGACGAACCGGGCCGACCAGGAATCCGCGAAGGTGCACGCGACCGGGTTCATCGTCCGGCACTTCGCCGGGGAGCCGTCCAGCTTCCGGGCCGAGGCCGGCCTCGAGGAGTACCTCCGGGCGAACGGGGTCGTGGGAATCCACGGCATCGACACCCGGCGCCTCACCCGCCACATCCGGACCACCGGTGCGCAGATGGGGGTCATCGCCCGCGACGGCAGCCCCGCCGCGCTCGTCGCCCGGGCCCGGGCGCTGCCGGGCATGGAGGGGCAGGACCTGGCCACCCGGATCTCCACGGCGAGCCCGTACGAGTGGCGGGAGGGCGGGGCCGACGCCTGGTCCGACGGCGACCGCCACCCGATCGAGAAGCCCCGGTTCCACGTGGTCGCGTACGACTGGGGGCTCAAGCGGGCCATGCTTCGGCTGCTGGCCGACTCGGGGTGCCGGGTCACGGTGGTGCCGAGCCGCACGACCGCCGCGGAGGCGCTCGCCTACCGGCCCGACGGCATCTTCCTCACCAACGGTCCGGGGGACCCGGCGGCGGTGCTCGGCGCCCGGGACACGGTCGCGGCGCTCCTGGGCAAGGTCCCGGTGTTCGGCATCTGCCTGGGTCACCAGATCCTGGCGCTGGCGCTCGGCGCGTCCACCTACAAGCTCAAGTTCGGCCATCGCGGCGCCAACCAGCCCGTGAAGGACCTGGCCACCGGGAAGGTGGACATCACCTGCCAGAACCACGGCTTCGCGGTCGACGACCGCACGCTGGGCAAGAAGGCGCGCGTCTCGCACGTGAACCTGAACGACGGAACGGTCGAGGGGCTCGAGGTGCTCGACGCCCCGGCCTTCAGCGTGCAGTACCACCCCGAGTCGTCGCCCGGGCCGCACGACGCCCGGCAGCTCTTCGGGCGCTTCATCGGGATGATGGAGCGGCGTCCGTGACCCTGGCCGAGATGCACGACCGGCTCCTCGCCTGGGCGGGCGCGGAGGCCCGGCAGCCATGGCTGCTCGAGGCCCGGCGCGCGTACTTCGCCCGGGTGGGCGAGCCGCACGAGGAGGACAAGAGCTACGAGACCCGGATGAACGGGCTCATCGATCACTACCTCTTCGACTTCCGGCCCGACGGGGACGGGCACCACGCTCGAGCACTTCCTGCGGGAGGACGGCGCGGGGCTCACCACCGACGAGCGGTCCCAGATGCGGGAGATGGGGCGCAACCTGCACCTGCTGCTCGAGGTGCGGAAGATCCGTCCGGGCATCGTGGAGGTGGAGGACGTCCTCGTCCGGCGCCCGCCACGAGGTCGTGGAGCGTCGGGCCGTCGTGGCCCTCGCCAAGGGCGACATCCTCGAGGCGCGGCTCTTCCCGCACGAGGGCAAGCTCCACTTCTCCGCGTCGTCCATCTACCACCCTCGCGAGGTCCGGCGCGCCATCCTCAAGGAGGCGAAGCGCCGGGCCGGCAGTGCGCTCCCGGGGCAGGGCCCCGACGTCGAGGAGTTCCTGGCGCTGCTCTCCCGGATGGCGCTCCGGCTCGAGCGGTACCGGAACGTGCGGGTCGAGTCGATCTACGACTTCGAGGCGGCCCCGGGGCGGACCGCGGGCTGAGATCCCTGCGAGGACGGCCGCGATGGACTTCTCCCTCCTCGAATTCGTCCCCGACGGAATCGTCGTCGCCGACCCCGACGGGACGATCGTCTACGCCAACGCCGTGATGGTGGACCTCTTCGGCTGGGAGCGGTCGGAGATGGTGGGGCAGGCCGTGGAGATGCTCCTGCCGGCGCGCTTCCGCGGCGGCCACCGCGGCCTTCGCGAGGGGTTCCATCGCGCGCCCCGCCCGCGTCCGATGGGGCTCGGCTCCGACCTGGCCGCGCTGCGCAAGGACGGCAGCGAGTTCCCGGCGGAGATCAGCCTGGCGCCCATCCGGTCGAGCGAGGGCAGCTGGGCCATCGCGGCGGTCCGCGACGTCTCCGAGCGGCGTCGCGTCGAGGCCAAGGCGCTGCTCTACCGGCAGGCGCGCGAGGACGTCCGGGCGCGCGACGAGTTCCTCTCCATCGCCTCGCACGAGCTGCGGACGCCGGTCACCGCGCTCCACGTGCAGCTCCAGATGCTCCAGCGGGTCGTCGAGCGATCGGGAGCCTCGGTGCCCGACCCGTCCGGGAGCGGATGACCGCGCTCGACCGGCAGGTCCGGCGGCTCGCGGGCCTGGTGGAGGCCCTGCTCGACCTCTCCCGCATCCGGCTCGGGCGGCTCGAGCTGTCCCGGGAGCCCGTCGACCTGGCGGCGCTGGCCCAGGAGGTGGCCGCGCCCTACCAGGCCGACCCGGGCATGGCCAATGGCTCGCAGGTGCAGGTGGTCGCGCCCGAGCCGGTCGTGGCGTCGCTCGACCGGGTCCGGATCGAGCAGGTCATCGAGAACCTCCTCGCCAACGCGGTGAAGTTCGGCGAGGGGAAGCCGGTCGAGGTCCGCGTCGAGCGGGACGGGGCGCTCGTCCGGTTGACGGTGAGCGACCGGGGCGTGGGCATCCAGGCCGACCAGCGAGAGCGGATCTTCGGCCGCTTCGAGCGTGCTGCGCCGGCGCAGCACTACCCGGGGCTCGGGCTGGGACTCTACGTGACCCGGGAGATTGTCGAGGCCCACGCCGGCCGCATCCACGCCGAGGGATCTCCCGGGCATGGAGCCCGCTTCACGGTGGAGCTCCCGGCGTGAACCGGAGGGCCGTGCTGGTGGTGGCCGACGACCTCGGCTACGACCCGGCCATCGATCAGGGCATCCTCGAGGCCCACGCCCACGGCATCGTCACCGCGGCGAGCGCGTTCGTGGACGGACCGCTCGCAGGGGCTGCGCTGGCGGCGGCGCCGGTCACGCTCGGGCTCGGGCTGCACCTGGCGTTGCCTTCGGGAACGGAGGAGGAGGTGGCGGGCCGGGAGATCGTCCGGCAGCTCCGGCTCTTCGAGTCCATCCGCGGCGCGCCGCCCGTTCACGTAGACGGACACAGGCACGTGCACGCCGAGCCCCCGGTGCTGGCGGCGCTCCTGCGGGTCGCCGGCCCGCTGCGGCTGCGCGTGCGCGCGCTCGACGCGCCCATGCGGGACCGCATCCGCGCCTCGGGCGCCCGGGCGTGCGATCACTTCCTCGGAGACGCGTCGCTGCGCCCGTGCTGGACGCCGGCGCGGCTGCTCGCCGCCGTCTCGGGACTCCCCGGAGGGACCACCGAGATCATGATGCATCCCGGGCATGCGGCCCACGCACGTCCGGACGAGCTTCGGCGTCGAGCGGGAGGTCGAGCTCGCAGCAGCGACCGATCCGCGGGTGAACGACGCCCTCCGGACGCCGGCCGTCGAGCTGCGCTGCGCTCTGCCGGAGTGAGGCCTGGGACCGTCCGGTCTCGAAGCGCCCCTTTCGGGGCAGCTTCCCGTTGCCAGTGCCGATCGCGGAATGGTACAAAAATCGCCCTCCGCCTCTCGGAACCCACACCTCTGGCATCGGGAGAGACCTGACATGGCTCGAAAGAAGATCGCGCTGATCGGTGCTGGCCAGATCGGCGGCACCATGGCGCTCCTCTGCGGTCAACGTGGCCTCGGGGACGTGGTCCTCGTGGACATCATGGAGGGCGTGGCCAAGGGCAAGGCGCTCGACCTCCAGGAGACCCGCGGCGTCCTGAAGTTCGACGTGAGCGTCACCGGCGGAGGGACCACCGACTACTCGATCATCAAGGACTCCGACGTCTGCATCGTGACGGCCGGCGTTCCTCGCAAGCCGGGCATGAGCCGGGACGACCTCCTCAAGGTCAACCTCGAGGCCATCACCAAGGTGGCCCAGGGGATCAAGCAGTACGCGCCGAGCGCCTTCGTGGTGGTCGTCACGAACCCGCTCGACTCGATGGTCTACGCGATGTGGAAGGTCACCGGGTTCCCCAGGAACCGGGTGGTCGGGATGGCGGGCGTCCTCGACAACGCCCGGTTCCAGTACTTCGTCGGCGAGGCGGCCGGCGTGGCCCCCCAGGACGTCTGCGCGACGGTCCTCGGCGGCCACGGCGACGACATGGTCCCCCTGCTGCGCTACTCGTCGGTGAACGGCGTCCCCCTCACCAAGCTCGTCGACAAGGCCAAGCTGGACGCCATCGTCGAGCGCACCCGGAAGGGCGGCGGCGAGATCGTGGCCCTGCTCGGCACCGGGTCGGCCTTCTACGCGCCGGCGGCGAGCGCCGTGCTGATGGCCGAGAGCTTCCTCCGCGACCAGAAGCGGCTCCTGCCCTGCTCGGCGCTGCTGGACGGGCAGTACGGCGTGAAGGGGCTGTTCCTCGGCGTGCCGGTGGTCATCGGCGCCGGCGGCGTCGAGAAGATCATCGAGCTCGACCTCGACGACGAGGAGAAGGCCATGCTCGCGAAGTCGGTGGCGAGCGTGCGGAAGTCGGTCGAAGAGACGCGCCTGTAGCACGGCGAACCCCCGCGCGGACCCCTCCCGGGCAGCACCGGGGCGGGTCCGCGGCTTTTCTTCGCCCCGGGGTGGCCGGAACGGATAAAAGGTAGGCCCGCGGGAGGCTCCGGCCCCTGCAGGGAGACGCAAGAGGAGGCCCACGGTGAAGATTCACGAGTACCAGGCCAAGGAGATCCTCAAGAAGTTCGGGGTGGCGATTCCGCGAGGAATCCTCGCCACGACTCCGCTCCAGGCCGAGGGAGCCGCACGCCAGCTCGGCGGCGGCATCTGCGCCGTGAAGGCCCAGATCCACGCGGGCGGGCGAGGGAAGGCGGGCGGCATCAAGCTGGCCCGCTCCCCCGAGGAGGCTCGCCTGCACGCCGAGTCGCTCCTGGGGATGGTCCTCCACACGCCCCAGACGGGACCGGAAGGGCAGGAGGTCCGCAAGCTCTACATCGAGGAGGGCGTGCGGATCGCCCGCGAGCTCTACCTGGGCATCGCGCTCGACCGCGAGCGCGGCCGGATGACGGTGATGGCCTCGTCCGAGGGCGGGATGGACGTCGAGGAGGTGGCCCGGGCCCACCCCGAGAAGATCCTGAAGGAGAGCGTCGACCCGCTGGTCGGGTTCATGCCGTTCCAGGCGCGCCAGCTGGCCTTCCAGCTCGGCCTGCAGGGCGACAGCGTGGGCGCCTTCGTGCGCTTCTCCACCGGCCTCTACGCCGCCGCGGCGGCCACGGACGCCACCATCGCCGAGGTGAACCCGCTCGTGGTGAGCGCCTCCGGAGCGGTCATCGCGCTCGACGCCAAGCTCAACTTCGACGACAACGCGCTCTACCGCCACCCCGAGGTGGCCGCGATGCGCGATCCGGGCGAGGAGGATCCCAAGGAGACGCAGGCCAAGGAGTACGACCTGGCCTACATCGCACTCGACGGGAACATCGGCTGCATGGTGAACGGGGCCGGCCTGGCCATGGCCACCATGGACGTGATCCAGCTGGCCGGCGGCGCGCCCGCCAACTTCCTCGACGTCGGAGGCGGCGCCGACGAGAAGAAGGTCACCGCCGCGTTCAAGATCATCCTCCAGGACCCCAAGGTGAAGGCGGTGCTGGTGAACATCTTCGGCGGCATCATGAAGTGCGACGTCATCGCCAACGGCGTGGTCGCCGCGGCCCGGCAGGTCGGGCTCTCGATGCCGCTCGTCGTCCGGCTCCAGGGCACCAACGTGGAGCTGGGCAACGAGATCCTGGCCAAGAGCGGCCTCGACATCATCGCTGCCGACGACCTCGGCGACGCCGCCCAGAAGGTCGTGGCGGCGGTCCGTTCCTCGAAGGGCTAGGCGCGCGGAGGCCTGACCGTGAGCATCCTCGTCGACAGAAACACCCGCGTGGTGGTCCAGGGCATCACCGGCTCGGCCGGCAGCTTCCACTCCGAGCAGATGCTGGCCTACGGGACGCAGGTCGTGGCCGGCGTGACGCCAGGGCGCGGCGGCACCCGCTTCCAGGGCCAGGTCCCGATCTTCAACACCGTCGAGCAGGCGGTGCGGGAGACCGGCGCCAACGCGTCCGCCATCTTCGTCCCGCCTCCCGTACTCGGCCGACGCGATCCTCGAGTCCGCCGACGCCGGCATCCCGCTCGTCGTGGCCATCACCGAGGGCATCCCGGTCATGGACATGATCCGGGTGAAGCGCTTCCTGCAGGACCAGCCGGGCGTGAAGCTCCTCGGTCCCAACTGCCCGGGCGTCATCACGCCGGGGCAGTGCAAGATCGGCATCATGCCCGGGCACATCCACCGCCCGGGCCGGATCGGCGTGGTCTCCCGCTCCGGGACGCTCACCTACGAGGCGGTGCTCCAGCTCACCCAGATCGGCCTGGGGCAGTCGACCGCGGTCGGCATCGGCGGAGACCCGGTCCACGGCCTCGAGTTCATCGAGGTGCTTCGCCTCTTCGAGGCCGATCCGGCCACCGACGGCGTCATCATGATCGGCGAGATCGGCGGCACCGAGGAGGCCCGGGGCGCGGAGTGGGTGAAGGCCAACATGACCAAGCCGGTCGTGGGCTTCATCGCCGGCCGGACCGCCCCGCCGGGCAAGCGCATGGGGCACGCCGGCGCGGTCATCTCCGGCGGCGGCGACACCGCCGAGGCGAAGATGGCCATCATGCGGGACGCCGGGATCGTCGTCTGCGAATCCCCGTCGACGCTGGGCAAGGCCATGAAGGACATGCTCTCCGGACGCAAGCCGCGCGCCCGGGACGAGTCGAAGCGCGGGGCGAAGGTCGTCTCGAAGGCGGCGGCGAAGGCTCCCGCGAAGGGTGGCAAGGCGGCGAAGCCGGCCGCCCGCGGCGCCGTCGCGAAGCGTTCATCCAAGCGGTAGCGAACAGGAGCGACACATGGCGATCGAGAGGACGTTTTCCATCATCAAGCCGGACGGGGTCGAGAAGGGTGTCATCGGCCGCGTCATCTCCCGCTTCGAGGCCGCCGGCCTGAAGCCGATTGCGATCAAGCTGAAGCAGCTGTCGCAGGCCGAGGCCGAGGGCTTCTACGGGGTGCACCGGGCGCGTCCGTTCTTCGCCGACCTGGTGAAGTTCATGACGGGCGGTCCGGTCGTCCTCATGGTGCTCGAGGGCGAGGGCGCCATCGCGAAGAACCGCGAGGTGATGGGGGCGACGGACCCCAAGAAGGCCGCCGCCGGGACCATCCGGGCCGACTTCGCCACCGACATCGAGAAGAACACGGTCCACGGGTCCGACGCGCCGGAGACGGCCAAGGTCGAGATCTCCTACTTCTTCC
The DNA here is from genome assembly GCA_963766715.1 of uncultured delta proteobacterium. Taxonomy (GTDB): domain Bacteria; phylum Myxococcota; class Myxococcia; order Myxococcales; family Anaeromyxobacteraceae; genus CAIOAK01. Next base: position 678,879 of record CAVYBH010000012.1, on the reverse strand, counting down.
CCGAGGTGGAGATCGTCCCCTACGAGTGGAAGGGCAAGCGGTAACCAGTCGTTTTCATTGAGGTCGCAGTGATGCGCCCCGCCCGGCCTGGCCCGGTGCGGGGCGCGCCGCTATAGGGAGACGCACGTGCTGGGAGTGCCGACATGGCAGTGGATGGCCGCCGCCGGAGTGGTCCTGGGCTCGGCGCTCGCCTCCGGCTCCGAGACCGCGCTGACCGCGCTGGGTGATCTCCGGGCCCGGCAACTCGTCGAGGGCGGCGGTCGCCGGGCGCGCCTGCTCAAGGACTGGGTGCAGCACCCGGAGCGCGTGCTCTCGGCTCTCCTCGTCACGAACACCATCCTGAACATCGGAGGGGGCGTGCTGGCGGCGGAGATCGCCACCGGCGTCGCCTTCACCTACGGCTTCTCCCCGGCCCGCGCCCTGGGCGTGGCGACGGGCGTGGCCACGGCTCTCGTGCTCTTCGCGGGCGAGGTGGTCCCGAAGACGCTCGCCAAGCGCCACCCGGTGCGCATCACCATGGCGGTGATCCCCTTCGTGAGCGTCGTGTCGTGGATCCTCTGGCCGGTCTCGGTGGGCCTGGTGCGGGCCACCCACGGGCTCATGCGCCTCTTCGGCGGAGGGAAGGTGGCCCCGGGCCCGGCGGTCACCAGCGCGGAGATCGAGTACATCATCGAGATGGGGACCCGTGAGGGCGTGCTCGACGAGGTGAAGGAGGAGCTCCTCAACAGCGTCCTCGAGTTCGCCGATCGGGTGGTGAAGGAGGTCATGGTCCCGCGCACCCGGATGGTGGCCATCGACCGCGACTCCCCCCGCGACGAGATCGTCCGGATCGTCACCGAGAACCCGTACAGCCGGATGCCGGTCTACGAGGGCTCGGTCGACAACGTGGTGGGCATCCTCATGGTCCGGGACATCGTGCTGGAGCTGACCCGGGGCGCGGGGCCGATCCCCTGGGAGCGCGTGCTCAAGCCGGCCTTCTTCGTGCCCGAGCAGATGAAGGTCTCCCGCCTCCTGAAGGAGATGCAGCGCCGCAAGACCCACCTGGCGGTGGTGGTCGACGAGTTCGGCGGCACGAGCGGCGTCGTCACCCTCGAGGACGTGCTGGAGGAGATTGTCGGGGAGATCCAGGACGAAGGGGACGCCGAGGCCGCCCCGGTGAAGAGCGTGGGGGCCGGGGTCTGGCTGGCCGACGCCACCGTCCCGCTCCGCGAGCTCGAGGAGTACCTGGACAAGGAGACCGGGGTCGAGCCCGGCGAGGCGCGGGCGGTGCGCTTCCCCGACGAGGGGGACTACGAGACGCTGGGCGGGTTCGTCACCGCGACCGCCGGCCGCGTGCCGCCGGTGGGCGCCCACGTCGACCGGGACGGCTTCCGCTTCACGGTCCGTGGCGCGGACGAGCGCCGGGTGACCCGGGTCGAGATCGCCCGGCGCCAGCCGGAGCCGGTCGCTGCCGGCGAGGGCTGACCGTGAAGACGCACGCTCCGCCAGACCTGCGCTCCCTCCCGCGCGCGGAGGTCGACGCCCTGGTGCAGCGCCTGGGGGAGAAGCCGTACCGCGCTCGCCAGATCTTCCGCTGGCTCCACCAGAAGGGCGCGGCGTCGCTCGACGAGATGTCCGACCTCCCGGCCGCGCTCCGGGCGCGGCTGGGCCAGGAGATCGGCCTCACCTCGCTGGAGCGGGCCGAGGAGCGGCGCTCCACCGACGGCACCATCAAGTGGACCTGGCGGACCACCGACGGGAAGCTCGTCGAGTCGGTCTACATGCCCGAGCCTGGCCGGAAGACGCTCTGCGTCTCCACCCAGGCGGGGTGCGCCGTCGGCTGCACCTTCTGCATGACCGGGACCATGGGGCTCTCGCGCAACCTGAGCTCCGGCGAGATTGTCGACCAGGTGTCCCGCGCCAACCGGAGGCTGCTCGAGCTGGGGGAGGGGACCGGCCCCCGCCCGCTGACGAACCTGGTCTTCATGGGAATGGGCGAGCCGCTCCACAACTACGACAACGTGAAGGCGGCGCTCGACGTGCTGCTCTCCGAGGACGGCCCCAACTTCTCGAACCGCCACGTCACCGTCTCCACCTCCGGGGTCGTCCCGGAGATGCGCCGGTTCGGGGAGGAGACCGACGTGAAGCTGGCGGTCTCCCTGAACGCGACCACCGACGAGGTCCGGACGGCCCTCATGCCGCTCAACCGGCGCTGGCCCCTCGCCGACCTGCTGGCCGCCTGCCGCGAGTTCCCCATGAAGAAGGGACGGCGCATCACCTTCGAGTACGTGCTCCTCGGCGAGGTGAACGACTCGGACGAGGACGCGCGCCGCCTGTCCCGCCTCGTGAAGGGCATTCCCGCCAAGGTGAACCTCATCCCCTACAACGAGAACCCCGGGCTCGGCTTCCGGGCGCCCTCGCCGGAGCGGGTCGAGGCCTTCCGGGACCTGCTCGTCGCCGCCAACGTCACCGCGGTGATCCGGCGGAACCGGGGGAGGGACATCGCGGCCGCGTGCGGGCAGCTGGCCGCGGAGGGCGGGCCGGGCGACCCGAGAAGGCGTCCGAAGGAAGGAACACCGGCGTTGACCGGTCGAGGTTCCGCAGGGTAGAGCACCCCTCCATGGCACTCCTCGTGGTGGGATTGGTGGCGCTCGACTCGCTCCAGACTCCTTTCGGCGTTCGGGAGGACGTGCTCGGCGGATCGGCGACGTACTTCTCCACCGCCGCGAGCTTCTTCGCCCCCGTGCGGATGGTGGCCGTGGTCGGGGAGGATTTCCCCGAAGCCCACCTGGACTTCCTCCGCGGGCGCGGCGTCGACCTGTCGGGCGTGGAGCGCCGCCCGGGCCGGACCTTTCGCTGGTCGGGCCGCTACGAGTTCGACCTGAACCAGGCGCACACCCTCGACACGCAGCTGAACGTCTTCGCCGACTTCCGGCCCGAGCTGCCGGACGGGTTCCGGGACTCCAGCCACGTCTTCCTGGGAAACATCGATCCCGAGCTCCAGCTCCGCGTCCTCGACCAGGTGCGCTCGCCCCGCATGGTGGCGGCCGACACCATGAACTTCTGGATCACCTCGAAGCGCCAGGCGCTGCTCGAGGTCCTGAAGCGGGTCGACCTGCTCTTCGTGAACGACGCGGAGGCCCGCCAGCTGGCCGGCGAGCACAACATCGTCCGTGCGGCCCGGAAGATCCTCTCCTTCGGACCCCGGGCCGTGGTGGTGAAGCGGGGCGAGTACGGGGCGCTCTACTTCTCCGGGGACGAGGTCTTCGCGAGCTCCGCCTATCCGCTCGCCGAGCTCTTCGATCCCACCGGGGCCGGGGACAGCTTCGCGGGCGGGTTCATGGGCTACCTGGCCCGCTCCGGGTCCCTGGACGCTCCCGCCATGCGCCGCGCCATCGTGGTCGGCAGCGTGCTGGCCAGCTTCGCGGTGGAGCGCTTCAGCCTGGAGCGACTGCGCGACCTGGGTCCGCACGAGATCCGGGCCCGGTACGCGGCGTTCCGCCGGCTGGCCCATTTCGACGACCTCGAGGTCGACGTCCTCCCGGTGATCCCGCGCGGTTGACGCCCCATGCGGATCGCCATCCTCAGCGACGTCCACGCCAACCTCGAGGCCCTGTCCGAGGTAGAGCGGACCATCGCCGAGCGGGGCGTCGACCAGGTGGCGTGCCTCGGCGACGTGGTCGGGTACGGAGCCAGCCCCAACGAGTGCTGCGACATCCTGCGCCGGCTGGCGGCGGTGGTGCTGCTCGGCAACCACGACGCGGCCGTCACCGGGCCGGATGGACTACGCGTTCTACTACGACGCGGCCCGGCACGCGCTCGACTGGACCGCCCGTCACCTCCGGCCGGACAACCTGGGCTGGCTGGCCTCGCTTCCCTACACCCACCGGATCGGCGAGGTGGGGTTCAGCCACGGTTCCCCAATCCGGCCCGAGTCCTACGACTACATCCTGGCGAGCGAGCAGGCGGCCGAGCTGCTCCCCTTCGTCGATCAGCTCCCGGAGGTGACCTTCATCGGCCACTCCCACCTGACGAAGGTCTTCGCCCTGCAGGCGGGGAGGGAGGTCGTGGAGGTCTCCGGCAGGAAGTTCCGGCTCCGGCCCGGCTACAAGTACATCGTCACCGTCGGCGCAGTGGGACAGCCGCGCGACTACGACAACCGGGCCTGCTTCGTCGTCCACGACACCGACGCCCGCACCGTCGAGTACGTGCGCGTGCCCTACGACATCGAGACCTCGGCCCAGCGGATCTTCGCCGCCAAGGTCGCGGTGAACTTCGGACGCCGCCTCTTCCTCGGGGTCTAGCCCCGGTCGAGCACCGAGAGGTGCCCGAGCAGGCGCGCGCCCGTCACGAGCCCCTCTGCGTCGAGGGCCCAGGTCGTCAGGTCGGCGTCCACCCGGAGGCGTGCCGGCGCGTGGATCGGCATTCGACCGATCGGCTGTCCCGTTGCCGCGTCGAGGAGGTCGACCTCCTCCGCGGGGACCACCAGGACACCCCTCACCGGAATGGCTTCCAGGTTGCCGGGCGGGGCGGCGTGACCGTCGCAGGATCGCGACCAGACGACGCGCCCCTGCCGATCGAGGGCGGCGCAGGAGCCGTCGGGCGCCTTCGCGAGGAGGCCCGAGGGGAGCGGCGTGATGACCACCGCACCTCCCAGCGGAGAGGGCTCGGTCCACGCCGGGGTGCCGTCCTCCTCCAGGGCAGCCACGACGACGTCGCCCCCGACGGTCCCCGCGATGGCGATCCGCCCGCAGAACCGGAGGGGAGCCCCGGAGGGAGCGAAGTCGAGGGAGGCCTCGAAGGTCCGGAGCCCCGAGGCGGCTGTCCACCGAGGTGAGCGTCGCACCCGTGGGGGTTCGGAAGCAGAGGAGGCAGGCGCGGCCGTCGCGGACCGGCGGGGCGGCGAGGGGACCGGAGCCGCGCAGGCGCCAGGCCACGCTTCCCGAGGAGTCGAGCGCGTGGACCATCCCGGAATCGGCCGCCAGGACGGTGAGCGAGCCGAGCGGGAGCGGCGAGACGCGGAGGGCTCCCGGCGATCGGAAGGTCCACGCGGTCGCCCCGGTGGCGCGCTCGACGGCGCGGATCGAAGGGCCGGCGAAGACGAGCACGCGCCCGTCCGGGGTGCCGCCGAGCGAGACCGGGCCGCCGCCGTCGTCGGAGATCGCCAGGTCCCAGCGAACCTGGCCGGTACCCGCGTCCCGCCCGATCAGGCGTCCGTCGCCCAGCGTGACGAGCAGGTCGTCGGCGATGGCCGCGAGGGAAGCCCCCGCGCCCTTCCAGAGCGGAGCACCGGTGGCCGCGTCGAAGGCGCGGGCGGCGTCCTCGCCGCAGGCGACGACGCCGGGGCCCGCCCGGAAGATCCCGGCTCCGGCCGGGCGGCCGACGTCGGCCATGGCCATCCGACGGAAGGAGACCCGCCGCAACCGGCCCGGAGCCAGCGGGTGGTCCGGGATCCGGGGCGACGGGGCGAGGCGCAGCCGGCGGCGGCTCCTGGCCGGCTCGTCGCCTGCTCGGGCCTCCCGGACGTGGGCGAGCGCCGCCCGCGCTGCGGCCTCGAGGTCGGCGAGGAGCGCGTTGTGGCGCTGCCCAGGGGCCCGGGCCACCACGACCGCGCAGAAGTCCGCCGCCCCGTCGAGGATGGCCTGGGCGAGGGCCAGCGGATCGCAGTCGATGGGCGCGCCTCCGTCGACCGACACGGCTCGCTTCGCGACCTCGATCCGGGCAGTGGCGCGCCGTCCAGGTCTCGCCACCTCGAAGGACAGCGGCTCGCCGTGGGAAGCCACCAGCCGCTCGGAGGCGGAGCAGAGGTCCCGGAAGAGCAGGAACGGCGTGCCGTCCACCGAGAGAATCTCGTCGCCCTCGGCGGAGCGGAGGGTGACACGCCCGCGGACGAGGAGGGACGCGAGATCGGCTCCCGTTCCCTTCCAGGTGGAGAGCCGCCCCTCCTCGTCGTGGAGCTCGAAGCTGCAGGCCGGCTCGCGCGGCCGCCGGCGCGGCCGGCGGGAGCGGGTGGTCGGGACGCCAGGGCCCCTGGGCTCCCCCACCGAGGTGCGCCGGGAGGCAGCCCGGAGGAGGCGCTGGACCTCCGGGCTGTCGCTCGCCACGGGAGCGACCGAGGCCACCCGCGCGCAGAAGGCCCGCGCCGCCTCCCGCGACGGCCTCTGCGAGGCGGGGGAGGTCCACCTCGACGTCGTGGGCGAGTACCCGGGCCGGGCGCCCGAGGGTGACGACCGAGGCGAGCGCGCTGCCCCCACGCCGGTGCAGGACGAGCTCGACCGCACCCCCGTCGAACGGGACGGAGGCGTGCACCTCGCCCGGCGGTCAGGCGGTTCACCGCGCCGAGCAGGGCGAGCACTCCCTCCGCCAGGGGCCCCTCCGTCCGCCCGGCCCCGATGTCCACGCCATCGACCTCGAACGCCAGGACGTCGACGATGGCCCGGATGGCGGCGCGCCGGGAGGCGGTCCCCGTCCGCGGCCAGGGCCGCCCGGACCTCGGGATCCGAGGCCCATCCGTCTCCGATTCGCACGCGCACCACGGGCTCGAGCCTCCAGATCCTGGAAATGTCCGCAGATCCGAAAGGATTCCACGTTGACAGTGGGACGACCCCGACACAAGATGAGGGATCGCCCGCGGCGAGCTACGCCGCGAAATTATCGAGGAATCCTGAGACCTTCATGACCTTCACCGAAGCAGCCGTCGAGGTGCTGAAACGGGAAGGCAAGCCACTCCACTTCCGGAAGATCGCCGAGATCGCGATCCGCGACAGCCTTCTGGACCACGTCGGGAAGATTCCCGAGGAGACGATGGCCGACCAGCTGTCCGCGCACTGCAAGTTGCCGCGGACGGACCGGGCCATCGTCGCGGTCCAGCACGCCACCTTCGCGCTGGAGGAGTGGGGCCTGCCCGAGGACCCGTTGGGACTGGAGAACCTGGTCGAGCCGCCACCGGCCGACGAGCTTCCGTACCGTCCCAAGGAGCGTCATCCCATCCCCACTCGGGAGCTCGCCCGCAGTTCCGGGCGGGACGCGAGCAGGGGTCGCCGCCGCGAGGAGGGGGACGAGAAGCGTCGTCGCTTCCCGCCGCCCGCCGAGGTGGCCTACGAGATCCTCTCGGGCGCCGAGCGCCCCCTGCCGCTGCGAGAGCTCGCGGCGCTGGGTGCGGAGCGCATGCTCATGCCCGAGGCCTTCGTCCGCGACGCGGGGTCGCTCGCCGCGGCCCTGCGGGAGGACAACCGGCGCCGGGAGCAGGCGGGGCGCAAGGCGCTGTTCGCCATCGACGGCGACGTCGTGTCGCTCGGAGCCGTCCCCGAGCCGGGCGAGCGTCCGGCCCCGGTGGTCGCGGTCCGCGCGCCGTCCAGCCCGGCCGAGATGCGTCGCACCGCGCTGGCCGTGCTCCGGCGCCGCCTGCGCGAATGCGACGGGCCGACGGTCGAATACCTGGTGGCGCGCCTGCTCGAGAAGACCGGGCACCACGAGGTCAAGGTGGCGAAGCGCGGGCGGGACAGCGTGGTCTTCACCGCTCGCCGCCGCATGGGGCTCGCCGACGTCCGGCACGCCGTGCGGGTGCTCCGCAACGGCGCCGACGTGGGACGTCGCGACGTGAGCGACGTGCGCCGCGATCTGGGCCACTACGGGGCCCAGATCGGCGTGCTGGTCACCTCGGGCGAGGCCGGGCGCGAGGCGCGCGGCGAGGCCACGGTGGCCGGTCAGCTGCCGGTCCTGCTCATCGCCGGAGAGGCGTTCGCCGAGGCCTTCGCCGACGCGACCCTTGCCTGCCGCATCGTCTCCATTCCGGAGGCCGACGAGGACTTCCTGCTGCAGGCCACCGAGGCCGCGCAGCGCGAGGAGGTGGCGCGCAAGGCCCGCCGGGAGGAGCGCGACCGGCGCGAGGGCCGGGAAGGTCGCGAGGAGCGCGACGGGCGCGAGGATGACCCGCGAGGACCGACCCCGCGAGGACCGCGATCGCCCGCGCGATCGAGACCGGGACCGCCGGGAGGAACGCCGGCCCAGGCCGGAAGCCGGCACCCCCGAGCCTCCCGTCGAGCCGGTCCACTGCGCCAGCGGCTTCTGTGATCGAGGCGACCCGGCCCGAGGAGGCGACGCCTCCTCGCCGCCGCCGGAGACCGCGCAGGCATCGTCGCCGCCGTCCCTGGTCCCGTCGACGAGGGGGACGAGGACGGAGACGACGAGGGTGGAGACGACGAGGCGCAGGACGCCACTGCTCCCGAAGGGCCCGCCGAGCCTGGCAAGGAAGGCGGACCCGCAGGCGAGGGCAGGCGCCGTCGCCGCCGCCGTCGCCGCAGGGGAGGGCGTGGCCGAGGCGAGCGTCGCCCGGAGGGAGAGGCTGCGGCCTCGCCGGGCGGTGCGCCCGCAGGCAGCGGCGCCGAGCCGCCCGCTCCGCCATCCGCGCCTACGGCCGACCCCGGGACCCGCGGCCCGCCGCCGCCCTCGGGGAGCACAGAGGGCGGCTAGGCAAAGAACGCCCCGTGACCACGCCCTGGCCGATCCGTCGCGGCAGATGGATGGTCGCCCTGCTGCTCGCGGCCGGGGGGCTCGCCGGGTGCCGCAGCGGTCCGGAGCCCTGCGTCGTCACCGGGGTGACGGTGGTCCAGGCCTCCGGTCCCTCCCGCCTCGAGCCGCTCGGGCTCGAGCGGGAGGACCTCCGGCGCATGGCCCTCGCGGCGTTCGGTCGAACGCTCCGGGTTTGCCGTTCCGTCGTCCGAGCCGCCGAAGGGGGCCCCGCGCTGCCGGGGTGGCATCTCGCTCCTGGACGCGCGACTCCTCACCACCGGCTCGACGACCCAGGCCGAGGTCCTCGTGCGCCTCGAGGTGGCCCAGGGAGAGGACGGCGATGCGATCTTCGAGACCGTCCGCGCCGCCGAGACCGTGCGTCCGGACGAGGCGGTCCAGTCCGCCTTCCGCCGCGCCATCGAGGGCGGCGCGACCCGCGCGGCGAGCGTGCTGGCGCTGGGACTGGCCGAGGCCCGGAAGCCGGACGCGGCGGTGATCCAGGATCTCGAGTCGGGTGACCCCCGGGTGCGCGACCTCGCAGTCGGCGTCCTGGCCGAGCGAAAGAACGCCGCCGCCGTGCCGGCGCTCATCGCCCGGCTCCAGGACCCGGACCCCGAGGTGGCCGACCGCGCCGTCGGGGCGCTGGGCCAGATCGGGGATCCCCGGGCCGTGGCGCCAATCATCGAGCTCTCCCGGCGACGGGAGGGGCCTTTCGTGGCCCAGATGGTCCGCATCGTGGGCGACATCGGCGGTCCGGAGGCGGAGGCGTATCTGGAGACGATGGCGGCGGGCCACCCGGACCCGCTGGTGGTCGCGGCGGCGCGCGAGGCGCTGCGGGACGCCCGGCGTCGGGGCGGAGCGTCCAGGGCGAAGGGCCCGGCCCGGTGAGACGAGCCAACCTCCGCGCCTTTGGGGGTAAGATGCGCGCCGTGTCCCGACACGCCGCGATCCTCCTGGCCGCCTCGTTCCTGGCGTGCGCCCACTCCCCGGACCCGGCCGGCGCAACCTCCGCGCGGGCCCCCGCCGGGCCCGCCGACCCGACCTCCTACTATCCCCTGGCCGTCGGCAACGAGTGGACCTGGATCGACCTGTCGCCTCGATCCGGAGGCGGTTCGCCCAGGCAGCGGACGGTCCGCATCGTGGGGCGCGACGCCGACGGGTACTTCGTCGACAGCGAGAAGGGGGCACTGCGGTCGTCTCGCGGATGCATCCAGGACCGCAGTCGCCGGCTGCTCTGCGCGCCGTTCGAGCTCGATCAGGACCTGGACCTCGATCGTCAGCGAGACGTCGACGGAGCGCTACCAGATCGCCGCAACGGGGGTGACGGCGACCGTCCCCGCGGGCACCTTCGAGGCCTGCCTGATGGTGCGGGCGCGCAACCGCGCGGGGCCCGACACCGAGATCCTGCTCGAGACCACGTACGCGCCGGGCGTGGGGCCCGTCCGCATCGAGACCTTCGCGCTCGTCGGGGGCCGAAAGGTGCCCCAGGTGAGGGCGGAGCTCGCGTCCTATCGCACGGAGAGACCGGGAAAATGAGAGAAGTCGGCATCGGAATCGCAGGATTCGGCACCGTGGGCGGCGGGGTGCTCTCCATCCTCCGCAGCCACGCGCGCGAGATCGAGGCCCGCCTGGGCGCCCGCATCGTGGTGCGGCGCGTGGCGGTCCGCGACCCCGTCAAGGAGCGCATGATCGACGTCGACCGCTCGCTCCTGACCACCCGCTACCTGGACCTGGTCGAGGATCCCGCCATCCAGGTCGTGGTCGAGCTGGTGGGCGGCACCTCCGAGGCCCGCGAGCTCGTGCTCGCGGCGCTCCGCGCCGGCAAGCACGTGGTGACGGCCAACAAGGCGCTCCTCGCCTTCCACGGGGAGGAGATCTTCCGGCTGGCGCAGGACAAGGGCGTGGACGTGTACTACGAGGCCGCGGTGGCCGGCGGCGTCCCGGTGATCCGGACGCTCCGGGAGGCGCTGGCCTCCGACCGCATCCAGGCCGTGTACGGGATCGTGAACGGGACCACCAACTTCATCCTCACCTCGATGGCGGAGAAGGGGCAGCCGCTGGGCGAGGCGCTCGCCGAGGCGCAGCACCTGGGGTACGCCGAGGCCGATCCGACGCTCGACGTGTCCGGCGGCGACGCCGCCCAGAAGCTCTGCCTGCTCGCCCAGCTGGCCTTCGGCGCGCGGCTCGCGCCCCAGGACGTCCTGACCGAGGGGATCATGGGGCTCCTCCCCGAGGACTTCGCCTGGGCCGAGGAGTTCGGGTACGCACTCAAGCTGCTCGCGGTGGCCCGCCGTTCCGGGCCGGGATCGGGAGCGTCGGGCGGGTTCATCGAGGCCCGCGTCCACCCGGCGTTCATCCCCAAGGACTCGATGCTGGCCGGGGTGCGCGGGGCCATGAACGCGGTGCTCCTCCACTCGGACGCGCTCGGGCCGACGCTCCTCTTCGGCCAGGGCGCGGGCGCGATGCCCACCGGCAGCGCGGTCGTCTCGGACATCATCGACCTGTCGCGGAACCTCCTGGCCGGGAGCCCGGGCCGCGTGCCGCTCCCGCCGGCGGGCTCCCTCGTCCAGCTCCGGCCGCACGAGGAGATCCGGACCGGCTACTACCTGCGCTTCTCCGTGAAGGACGCGCCGGGAGTCCTGGCCCGCATCGCCTCGACGCTGGCGGCGCACGGCATCTCGATCGCCGCCGTCCAGCAGCGGGAGCACGAGGAGGCGGGCGCACCGGTCCCCCTCGTCATCGTGACCCACCAGGCCCGCGAGGCGGACCTGCGGGCCGCCATCCGGGAGATCGACGGCTACGAGACCACCGCCGCGCCCACGCGCCTCATCCGCATCGAGCAGGTCTAGCCGCCATGGTGCGCTGCGAGATCCGGGTGATCTACGGTGACACCGACCAGATGGGGGTCGTGTACTACGCCAACTACCTGCGCTGGTTCGAGGCGGGACGCACCGAGTTCCTGCGGGCGAAGGGGCTGTCCTACTCCGACTTCGAGGCCCGGGAGAAGCTCATCCTCCCGGTGGTCGAGGCCGGCGTGAGCTACCGGCAGCCGGCGCGCTACGACGACCTGGTCGCGGTGGAGACCCGCCTCGTGGAGGCGCGGCGCGCCTCGGCCCGCTTCGCCTACGACGTGCGGCGCGGAGCCGACCTGCTCGCCACCGGCTTCACCGTGCACGCCTGCGTGAACGGGGCGGGGCGCATCGAGCGGCTGCCCCGGGACTTCCTGGAGAAGATGAAGGTCGGTGAGGAGATCGAGCAGGCCTAGGGAGGCTCCATGGATCGCAACCTGGCGCTGGAGGGAGTCCGCATCACCGAGGCGGCGGCGCTGGCCTCGGCCCGGCTCATGGGACGCGGCGATCGCCGCGCGGCCGACCAGGCCGCGACCGAGGCGATGCGGGCGGCCTTCGACGATCTCGACGTGAGCGGCGAGGTCGTGATCGGCGCCGGGGAGCGCGGCGAGGTCCCCGTCCTCTTCGTCGGGGAGCGGGTCGGGCGAGCGGTTCCCGGTGCGCTGGAGATCGAGGTGGCCGTCGACGCGCTCGAGGGCACGAAGCTGTGCGCGACCGGCGCGGCCAACGCCATCAGCGTCATCGCGATGGGGCCGAAGGGGTCGCTGCTCCGGTTGCCCGACATCTACATGGAGAAGATTGCCGTCGGTCCCGCGGCCCGGGGCGCGATCGACATCACCCGGCCGCCCCAGGCGAACCTGAGGTCGGTCGCCGACGCGCTCGGGAAGTACGTCGAGGACCTGACCGTCGTGATCCTGGACCGGCCGCGCCACGAGCGGCTCATCCGGGAGGTGCGGGAGGCCGGCGCCCGCATCAAGCTCATCGGCGATGGCGACGTCTCGGCGGCCATCAACGCCTGCCTGCCGGACACCGGCGTCGACATGCTCATGGGCATCGGCGGCGCGCCGGAGGGAATCATCAGCGCGACGGCCCTTCGCTGCGTGGGCGGAGACATGCAGGGGCGCCTCCTGTATCGCAACGACGCGGAGCGGGAGCGCGCCCGCGCCCTGGGAATCCCCGACGCCGAGAAGATCTTCGCGCTCGAGGACATGGCCCGGGGCGACGTCATGTTCGCCGCCACCGGGGTGACGAACGGCGACTTCCTGAAGGGGGTGCGCTTCAACGGGGCCGGCGCCCGCACCCAGTCGGTGGTGATGCGCAGCCGGACCGGGACCGTCCGCTACATCGAGACCGAGCACCACTTCCAGAGCAAGCCCAACCACGGCTGGTAGCCGCGCCGGAGCGGCGGAACGGAGGCGCGATGTCGTCGAAGGTGTCGAAGGAGATGGTGGTGGACGTCGAGGTGGAGCGGTTCTGGGAGATCGTGGCCGACTACGAGGCCTACTCCACCTTCGTGCCCTCGGTGAAGCGGACGAAGGTGGTCCGCGTGGAAAAGGGGGTGAAGGACGTCGAGTACGAGGTCGACCTCGGCGTGAAGACCATCAAGTACACGCTGCGCCACCTGGAGCACGCCCCCACGAGGATGACCTGGTCCCTGCTCAAGGGCGACATGATGAAGGTGTCGAACGGGGCCTGGGAGCTCTCGAACCACGCGGGCAAGACGCTCGCGCGCTACACGGTGGAGGTCCAGGTCCAGAAGCCGCCGCTCGTGCCCCAGGCCATCATCGACCGCGTGAGCGACGAGCTCACGAAGGTTCAGTTGCCGAGGACCCTCGACGCCTTCAAGGCGCGGGCGGAAAAAAGTCGCTGACCCGGCTTCCTTGCCCTGGCGATCGTCGCGTGTTACCGAGATCGGCAGGAGGGCAGGACGGGTCATGCTGGACGCGTTCGTGATCGAGGAGATCCGGCGACGCGAGCGGGAGCGCGGTCGAGACGATCGCCCCGGCATCCAGATACCCTTGCCCGAGCCCGCCCCGCCCGACGAGGAGAAGCCGCCCGAGACGCCGCCGTCCGGCGGGGTGATCATCATCGACTACGGCTAGGCGCTCGCGCTCAGCCGCTGATCTCGGCCCAGGACGCGTGGATCTCCTCCGGGGTCCAGGGCCCGTCCGCCGGGGCCTTCTCGGCGCCGGCGGTCGTCTCCATCCGGTAGAGGAAGATCTTCCCGCCCTGCACGCCCAGCACCTGGCCCGTGATCCCGTCGGCGAGCGGGCTCGCCAGGAACACCGCCGCCGGCGCGATGAACTGCGGCCCCATCTCGGACTCGGTGGCGCCCGCGAACATCTTGAGGTCGCTCGTCATCCGGGTGACCGCCACCGGGGCGATGGCGTTCACGGCGATGCCGAAGCGCTCGAGCTCGAGCGCGGCCACCCGGGTGAGCCCGTAGACGCCTGCCTTGGCGGCCCCGTAGTTGCCCTGGCCGAAGTTGCCGAGCAGCCCGGAGAGGCTCGTCGTGTTGACGATGCGGCCGCCCTGGCCGCGGATCTTCATGGCCCGGGCCGCGACCTGGGTTCCGAGGAAGGTGCCACGCAGGTGGACCTCGAGGACCCGGTCGAAGTCCTCGTCGGTGAGGTTGAGGAGGGTCCTGTCGCGAAGGATCCCGGCGTTGTTCACCCAGACGTCCACGTGCCCGAACTTCGACTGGGCCGCCCAGAGGATGGCGTCGACGCCCTCGCGCGTGGTCACCGTGTCGTGGCTGGCGATGGCCTCGCCGCCCTGGGCCTGGATCTCTGCGGCGACCAGGTCCGCGGCCTGGGACGCCCGCCCGGCCCCGTGCCGGTCGCCACCCAGGTCGTTCACCACGACCTTCGCTCCGGCCCGGGCGAGCGCCAGCGCATGAGCCCGGCCGATCCCCGCGCCCGCGCCCGTCACCACCGCCACCTTCCCCTCGAGCAGCCGCGCCATGCAGGACCTCCTGGTAGGCGACCCGCTTACGCCGGCGGCCCCGACGGGGTCAAGCGCCAGGACGGGCCGTCACGGGAGGAGGGTTGACGGGCAGGCAATCGAACGGGCAAATAGCCCCACCCACCTCTTCCCCCGGAGCCCGCCATGACCGAGATCATCAACGTCGCCGCCCGCGAGATCCTCGACTCCCGCGGCAATCCCACCGTCGAGGTCGAGGTCGCTGTCGCCAGCGGCCACCTGGGCCGGGCCGCGGTCCCGTCGGGCGCCTCCACCGGCGAGCGCGAGGCGCTCGAGCTGCGGGACGGGGACAAGAAGCGCTACCTGGGCAAGGGAGTCCGCAAGGCCGTCCAGAACGTGATGAACGTGATCGGGCCGGCCATCGTCGGGATGGACGCCTCCGACCAGGCGGCCCTCGACGCCCGGATGATCGCCCTCGACGGCACGAAGACCAAGTCGAAGCTGGGCGCGAACGCCATCCTGGGCGTATCGCTCGCCGCGGCCCGGGCCGCGTCGCTCTCCCACGAGCTGCCTCTCTACCGGTACGTGGGCGGCGCCAACGCCCGGACCCTGCCGGTTCCCCTCATGAACATCCTGAACGGCGGGGCGCACGCCGACTCGAACGTCGACATCCAGGAGTTCATGGTGGTCCCGCTCGGCGCCCCCAGCTTCGCGGAGGCCCTGCGCTACGGCGCCGAGGTCTTCCACGCGCTGAAGAAGGTCCTGAAGGGGAAGGGCGCCTCGACGGGCGTGGGCGACGAGGGCGGCTACGCGCCGAACCTGGCCTCCAACGAGGAGGCGCTGGCCGTGATCATGGAGGCCATCGCCTCCACCGGCCTCAAGGCGGGCAAGCACGTGGGGCTCGCCCTCGACTGCGCGTTCTCCGAGGTCTTCGACGCGAAGAGCGGCAAGTACGTCCTGAAGGGGGAGGGCAAGACCTACGACGCGAAGGGTCTCGTCGACTGGTACGCCAGCCTGGTCTCGAAGTACCCCATCGTCTCCATCGAGGACGGCTGCGGCGAGAACGACTGGAAGGGCTGGAAGCTCCTCACCGACCGGCTGGGCGCGCAGATCCAGCTCGTGGGCGACGACGTGTTCGTCACCAACACCGAGATCCTGGCGCGCGGCATCGAGGAGGGCGTGGCCAACTCGATCCTGGTCAAGGTGAACCAGATTGGCTCGCTCACCGAGACCCTGGAGGCGGTCCGCATGGCCCACCGCGCCGGCTACACCAGCGTGATGAGCCACCGGTCCGGCGAGACCGAGGACACCACCATCGCCGACCTGGCGGTGGCCTGCGACTGCGGCCAGATCAAGACCGGCTCGGCGTCCCGGACCGACCGCGTGGCCAAGTACAACCAGCTGCTCCGCATCGAGGAGGAGCTGGGCAAGACCGCCCGCTACGCCGGCCGCGACGCCTTCCGCGCGCTCCGCAAGTAGCCGTCCGAGGCCGCCCGGTCGGCGCCGAAAACCATTTACCCGCGCGCCGGAAAATGCGCGCTCGACGACGTTTGACTTCGGTCAGGACGGGGAATACCTTCGCGTTCCCTCGAACGCGGAGGTCGTCGAAAGATGCGGTCCGATTGGGTCAAGAAGCGCCAGGGCCAGCCGAACGTGACGCAGATGCACTACGCCCGGAAGGGCGTCGTCACCGAGGAGATGGCGCACGTGGCCGGCCGGGAGCGGCTCGATCCCGAGTTCGTCCGCAGCGAGATCGCGCGGGGCCGGATGATCATCCCGGCCAACGTGGCCCACCCGGAGCTCGACCCCATCGCCATCGGCGTCGGCGCCACCTGCAAGATCAACGCGAACATCGGCAACAGCGCCGTGGTGAGCGACATCGAGGGGGAGCTGGAGAAGCTCCGCATCTGCCTGAAGTACGGCGCCGACACCGTGATGGACCTCTCCACCGGCGGCGACATCCCGCAGATCCGCGAGGCGATCATCCGGCACAGCCCGCTGCCGGTGGGCACGGTTCCCATCTACGAGGCGATGGCCCACGTGAGCGACGTGGCCCAGCTCACCCCGGAGCTCCTGCTGCAGGTCATCGAGTCGCAGGCCCGCCAGGGCGTGGACTACATGACCATCCACGCCGGCCTGCTTCGCGACTTCATCCCGCTGGCCGCCAAGCGCATCACGGGCATCGTGTCCCGGGGCGGCGCGCTCATGGCCCAGTGGATGCTGTCGAACAAGGCCGAGAACCCCCTCTACACGCACTTCGACGCCATCTGCGAGATCTTCAAGCGCTACGACGTGGCCTTCTCCCTCGGGGATGGGCTGCGCCCGGGCTGCCTGGCCGACGCCTCCGACGAGGCCCAGTTCGCCGAGCTCCGCGTGCTCGGCGACCTGACCCGGCGCGCCTGGAAGCACGACGTCCAGGTGATGGTGGAGGGGCCCGGTCACGTTCCGCTCGATCAGATTCCCCATGAACATGCAGAAGGAGCGGGAGCTCTGCGACGAGGCGCCGTTCTACGTCCTCGGCCCGCTCGTCACCGACATCGCGCCCGGATACGACCACATCACGAGCGCCATCGGCGCGACGGTGGCGGCGCAGCACGGCGCGGCCATGCTCTGCTACGTGACGCCTCGCGAGCACCTGGGGCTCCCCGACGCCGACGACGTCCGGCAGGGGATCGTGGCCTACAAGATCGCCGCCCATGCGGCCGACGTGGCCCTGCACCGGCCCGGCGCCCGCGACCGGGACGACGCGCTCTCCCGCGCCCGCTACGCCTTCGACTGGAAGAAGCAGTTCGCGCTCTCGCTCGACCCGGTCACCGCCCAGGCGATGCACGACGAGACGCTGCCCCACGAGGCCTTCAAGAACGCCGAGTTCTGCTCCATGTGCGGGCCGAAGTTCTGCTCGATGAAGATCCACACGCACCTGACGGAGCTCGCCTGCCACGGCGATCCGGCGAGCGTGGACGACGCGGGGAAGCCGGTGGCCGCGCCCGCCGCCACGCACTGAGCGCGAGCCCGATCTAGCCGCGCGGGGCGCCCGACTCGATGGGCTTGCCGGCCTTGAGCCAGCCCTGGATGCCGTCCGGCATCACCCACACGTTCGTGTATCCGAGCTTGGCCGCCTCACGGGCGGCCGAGTGGCTGGCCATTCACTTGGGGTTCGAGCAGTAGAAGACCAGGCGCGCCGCCTTCGCCTCCGGCAGGGTGCTCGTCCAGGCCTTGCCGGTGAGGAACCTGGCGCCCGGCAGGTGGTTCTTCTCGTACACCTCGTCCGGGTTCACGTCGTAGACGATCGCGTCCCGGGCGGTGATCCACGCCGAGACCTGGTCCATCGTGGCCGTCTGGAAGCGGCTCGCTCGCCTTCGCCGAGACCGGGAGCAGGGCGAGGGACAGCAGGAGGAGAAGCTTCTTCATCGTGTGACCTCCGGCCCGGAACGCGGGCAGGGGAATGGGTAATCCCGGGCGAGCCGGTGCGCCACGGCGCGTCTCAGCCGCCGATCCGGACCATCGTCTCGAAGGACTCCTCCTCCATGTGGTGGCGGTCGCGCTTGCGGGACAGACCGTCGCGGATGGCCGCCTCCACCGCGTCGTCGCTGCCCGATCCGGAGGAGGTCGGCCAGCGGGACCTCGTCGCGCCCTCCCAGGCAGGCGCGCAGCGCCCCGGCGGCGCTGACGCGGACCCGGTTGCAGTCCTCGCAGAAGTTCTCGGAGATCGCGCCGATGAAGCCGAGCAGCCCGTGGACCTCGCGGCCGTCCTCGGTGGAGATGCCGCGCATGTGGCGGGCCGGGCCCCAGCCCCGCGTGGCGTCGGGCTCGAGCCGGACGCCCTGGGCGACGAGGAGGGCCTGCATCTCGGCCACCGAGACCGGGTTGCCCCCGCCGAAGGGCATGAGCTCGATGTACCGGGCGATCGCGCCGTACCGCCAGGCGAAGCGGGCCAGGTCGCCGAGCTCGGCGTCGTTCACGTCCCGGAGGACCACCGTGTTGATCTTGAGCGACGGGTAGCCCGCGGCGGCGGCGGCGGCGATGCCCCGCCGGATGCGCTCGACGTCGGCGGCGCGCCCGGAGAGGCGCTCGAGGCGGGCGCCGTCGAAGGTGTCGAGGGAGACGTTCAGCTGGCGGAGCCCGGCCCGGCGGAGCGGCGCGGCCAGCTCCTCGAGCCGGTGGCCGTTGGTGGTGAGGGCGACCTCCTCGATGCCCGGGGTGGCGTGGATGTCCGCCACCACCTCCACGATGTCCCGCCGCAGGGTCGGTTCACCCCCGGTGAGGCGCACGCGGCGGATGCCCATCCCGGCGAAGAGGGTGACCAGCCGCCGGATGGCGGCGCGGTCGAGGGCGTCGCCGTGCGCGGACTCGATCGCCGGGCTGCAGTAGCTGCAGCGGAAGTTGCAGCGGTCGGTCAGGGAGAGGCGGAGGTAGGAGATGCGCCGCCCCTGGGGGTCGACGAGGGGCGCCGCGCGCCCGCGTCCGGAGTCGGCGGCGGTCACAGGGGACGGGTCTCCAGCCGCGCGATGGTCTCGAGCCCGGCCTGGCCGATCGAGAGCAGGGCGTCGACCACGGTGGGGTCGAACTGGGTCCCGGAGCAGCGCGCGATCTCGGCGAGGGCCCGGGTGAACCCCAGGCTGGCTCGGTAGGGCGGTCGCTCGTCATCGCGTCGAGCGCGTCGGCGACGGCGAAGATGCGGGCGCCCACCTGGATGGCCTCGCCGCGAAGGCCCCGCGGGTAGCCGGTCCCGTCCCAGCGCTCCTGGTGGGAGAGCACGATCTCGGCGGGCGCCTTCAGGAACCCGATCGACTTCAGGATGTTGAACCCGGTCTGGGGGTGGCGCCGCATCTCCTCCCACTCGGCGTCATCGAGCGGGCCCGGCTTGAGGAGGATGGCGTCCGGGACCCCGATCTTGCCGATGTCGTGGAGGAGCGCCCCGCGGAAGATGTCGTTGCGCTGGTCGACCGGCACGCCGAGCCGGTCGGCGACGGCCAGCGTGTACCGTCCCACCCGCTGGGAGTGATCGCCGGTCTCGTGCTCGCGCGCGTCGAGGGCGGCGACGAGCGCGTACAGCGTGCTCTGGTAGGCGGCCTCGACCTCGACGAGGGCGCGCCGCAGGTCGGTCGTCTTCTCCCGCACCGTGCGCTGCAGGCTGGAGCGGTAGCGCTCCCGGGCCCGCTCGTCGCGCCGCCGGGAGAGCGCGCGCTCGATGGAGCGGAGCAGGTCCGAGGCCTTGGGGGGCTTGAGGAGGTAGTCGGTCGCGCCGCGCCGCAGGCACTCCACGGCGGCCTCGGTGTCGCCGTACGCGGTGAGCATCACCACCGCCGTGTCGGGGCGCTCGCGACGGAGCCGGTCGAGCAACCAGAGCCCGTCCTTCCCGGGCATCTTCATGTCGCTGATGACGAGGTGGGGATCGAGCACCTTGACGGCGTCGAGGGCGGCCTCGGCCCCGTTCGAGGACTGGCAGTCGTAGCCCTCCTCGGAGAGGACCATCCCGATGGCGTCGCGGACGACCGAATCGTCGTCCACGATGAGAACCCGGGGAGCCCTCCCATCGGCTGGCTCGAGGGTGGAAGATTCGCCGGCCATGGGTCCCCCTTCATATCCCAGCGGGGGGGTGTGGAGCCATGCCATCTCGCCGTCCCGAGGGCGATGCACGGCGCCTTGAACCGGCGCCAGCGTACGCTTAGAACCCGCGGCGATGGCGACCAGGCTTCCGAGACTCCCGGTGCTGGAGATCGACCCCCCCGGAGCAGGGGCTCGGGAAGCCATGGCCGACATCCGGGCCCGCGGGCTGCCGATCGACGCCCGGAAGCCCGGCTGGCTCCGGGTCGGGGTCCCCGGGGGCGAGCGATACGGCCGGGTCCGGGACACGCTCCGCGGGCTGTCGCTCCACACGGTCTGCGCCGAGGCTCACTGCCCGAACGTGGCGGAGTGCTGGGGGGGCGGCACGGCCACGGTCATGCTCATGGGCGACACCTGCACCCGGGGCTGCCGGTTCTGCCAGGTGAAGACGGCGGCGCGCCCGCCTGCCCTCGACGCGGACGAGCCCCGGCACGTGGCTGACGCGGTGCGCCAGCTTCACCTCGACTACGTCGTGGTCACGAGCGTCGATCGGGACGACCTGCCGGACGGCGGGGCGGCCCACTTCGCCGAGGCCATCCGCCGCCTGAAGGAGATCCCTGGTCTCCTGGTCGAGGTCCTCACTCCCGACTTCCAGGGGGACCCGGAGGCGGTCCGCACCGTGGGCCGGGCCGCCCCCGACGTGTTCGCCAACAACATCGAGACCGTCCGGCGGCTCACGCCGGCCGTGCGCGACGGCCGGGCTGGTTACGACCAGACCCTCGGGGTGCTGGCCCGCATGAAGGCCGAGTTCCCGGCCGTCTTCACCAAGTCGTCCATCATGGTGGGGCTCGGGGAGTCTCCCGCCGAGGTGGAGGAGGCCATGCGGGATCTCCGTGCCGTCGGCGTGGACGTGCTGACGCTGGGTCAATACCTGCGCCCGTCGGCCTGGCACCTGCCGGTGGTGGAGTTCGTGACGCCCGAGGCGTTCGCCGGGTACGAGCGGCTGGGACGGGAGCAGGGCTTCCGCTACGTGGCGAGCGGCCCGCTCGTCCGATCCAGCTACCGCGCCGGGGAGCTCTTCGTGAAGGGGATGCTGGAGGCGCGCGTCGGGTAGCTCCCGGTGCGAGGGAAGGGGACGGATGCGACGCGTGCGTGACATCGAGGAAGCCAGGAAGCGCAAGGAGGCCGCGCCGACGGGCGGCAGCGCGCCCGAGGCGGGCCGGTGGGAGCGCGAGTTCCCGCTCCGCGCGGTGATCCAGGAGGACGGATCCGCCGACCCGGCCGAGGTGAGCGTGCCGGACGAGCGGGCGCTCGAGCTGTACCGGTGGATGGTGCTCTCCCGGGAGCTCGACGAGCGCATGGTCCAGCTGCAGCGGCAGGGCCGGATCGGCTTCTACATCGGCGCGATCGGGGAGGAGGCGACCGTGCTGGGCACGGTCTCCGCACTCGCGCCGCAAGACTGGCTCTTCCCCTCCTACCGGGAGCACGCCGCCGCCCTCTACCGCGGCATGCCGCTCGTCTCCTTCGCCTGCGACCTCCTCGGGAACGCGGGGGACAGGATGCTCGGGCACCAGATGCCCTGCCACGAGGCCTGGGCTCCCGGTCACTTCGTCTCGATCAGCGCGCCCATCGCCACCCAGCTCCCGCAGGCCGTCGGTGCGGCCTGGGCCGCGCGCATCCGGGGCGACGACATGGTGGCGCTCACCTGGTTCGGCGAGGGCGCCACCAGCGCCAACGACTTCCACACCGGCGCCAACTTCGCCGGGGTCCACAAGGTCCCGGTGGTCCTGGTCTGCAGGAACAACGGGTGGGCGATCAGCGTCCCCCGCGAGCTGCAGACCGCGTCCGAGACCATCGCACAGAAGGCCATCGCCTACGGAATCCGCGGCGAGCGGGTGGACGGAAACGACCTGCTCGCGGTCCACGCGGCGACGCGGCGGGCGCGGGAGCGCGCGGCTGCGGGGCAGGGACCCACGCTCCTCGAGTGCGTGACCTACCGCGTGGAAGGGCACTCCACCTCCGACGATCCGCGCGCCTACCGCGGGGCCGAGGAGGTCGAGCAGTGGCGGGCGAGGGACCCGATCCTCAAGCTCGGGCGATACCTGCGCTGGCGGAAGGTGCTCGCCGAGGGAGAGAGCGAGGCCATGCGGAACGACGCCCGCGAGTCCATCCGCCGCGCCGTCGAGGAGGCCGAGGCCTTCGCCGCCAAGCCGGCGCTCGAGACCCTCTTCGAACAGGTCTACGCCGAGCCGCTCTGGCAGCAGCGGGAACAGCTCGAGGAGATCCGCGCCGCCATCGCGGCCGATCCGCGCGCGGCGAGCGCACGCTAGGCGGGGAGCGGCCATGGCCACGATGAACATCATCCAGGCGGTGAACGACGCCCTGCGGCTGGAGATGCGCCGTGATCCCGGCGTCGTGATCCTCGGCGAGGACGTGGGGAAGTTCGGCGGGGTGTTCCGCGCCAGCCAGGGGCTCCAGGAGGAGTTCGGCAAGGACCGGGTCATCGACACGCCGCTCGCCGAGAGCGCGGTCATCGGCACGGCCCTGGGAATGGCCCTCTACGGGCTCAAGCCGGTGCCGGAGATCCAGTTCGCCGACTTCATCTTCCCCGCCATGGACCAGATCCTGAACGAGGTGGCCAAGTACCGCTACCGGTCGGGCGGCCAGTACTCCTGTCCCATGGTGATCCGGACGCCGTACGGGGGCGGGATCCGGGGAGGGCACTACCACTCCCAGTCCCCGGAGGCCCACTTCATCCACACCGCGGGCCTGAAGGTGGTCGTCCCCTCGAACCCGGTGGACGCGAAGGGGCTGCTGGCGGCCGCGATCCGGGATCCGGATCCGGTCCTCTTCTTCGAGCCGAAGCGGGTCTACCGGGCCGCCAAGGGCGACGTCCCCGAGGGCGAGTACGTCGTCCCCATCGGGAAGGCGAAGGTGACCCGCGAGGGCCGGCAGGTGACGGTGCTCGCCTGGGGAGCCATGTGGCACGAGGCCGACAAGGCCGTCACCGAGGCCGCCGCCCAGGGAATCGATGCCGAGCTCATCGACCTGCGGTCCCTCCAGCCGCTCGACGTCGACGCGATCGCCGAGTCGGTCCGGAAGACCGGGCGCGCCATCGTGGTGCACGAGGCGCCCCGCACCTGTGGCTTCGGAGCCGAGATCTCGGCCCTCATCCAGGAGCGTTGCTTCCTCCACCTCGAGGCGCCGGTGACCCGCGTCACCGGGTTCGACACCCCGTTCCCCTACACGCTCGAGAACGAGTACCTTCCGCGGGCGCCGCGGATCCTCAAGGCCATCCGCGACGTCGTGGCCTACTAGCGGTCCGGACCGGGAGAGACATGGCCTACGAGTTCCTGCTTCCCGACATCGGCGAAGGCGTCGTCGAGGCCGAGATCCTCAAGTGGTTCGTGAAGCCCGGCGACGCGGTGGTCGAGGACCAGCCGCTCGCCGAGGTCATGACCGACAAGGCGACGGTCACGATCCCGTCCCCGAAGCGGGGGGTCGTGACGCGCCTCCTCTGGAAGGAGGGAGACGTCGCCAAGGTCCATCACGCGCTGGTCGAGATCGAGGTCTCGGAGGGAGCGTCCGAGGTCGCGCCGGTCGTCCCGCTGCCGAAGCCGGCGGCGCAGCCTGCCGCCGCTCCGCTCGCACCCGTGGCCGACGTCCGGGCGGCCGTGGCCCAGGCGGTCGAGCGGGCTTCCGGCGGCGCTCACGGGAACGGAAAGGCGCTGGCGACCCCGGCGGTGCGCGCCCTGGCCCGCGAGATGGGCGTCGATCTCCAGGGCCTTCCGGGGACCGGACCCGGCGGGCGGGTGACGAAGGACGATGTCCGCTCGTACGCCGCTTCGCCGCGACGGGGCGCGCCGGCCGAGGTGCGGCCGGGTACGCCGGCCGAAAGCGGCGGCGCCTCGCCCGGGAGCGTGGAGGTCGTCCCGGTCCGGGGGTTGCGTCGCCGCATCGCGGAGAAGATGGCCGTGTCCACCCGGACGGCGGCCCACTTCACCTTCGTCGAGCAAGTGGACGCGACCGAGCTCGTGGCCTGGAAGGAGAAGCTCGCCCGGGCGGCCTCCGCCGAGGGCGTGAAGATCACCTTCCTCCCGTTCGTGCTGAAGGCGGCCGTCGCCGCCCTGAAGAAGTTCCCGCAGCTCAACGCCTCGTTCGACGAGGCGCGCGGGGAGATCCACCGGAAGCTCTGGTACGACCTGGGAATCGCCGCGGCAACCGAGCAGGGACTGACCGTCCCGGTCGTCCGCCGGGTCGACCAGAGCTCCATCCTCGACCTGGCCCGGGAGATCGAGCGGCTGGGAGCCGCGAGCCGGGAGGGCCGGCTGCGTCCGGAGGACGTGGGCAACTCGACCTTCACGGTCACCAGCCTGGGCGCGCTGGGCGGGATGTTCGCGACGCCCGTCATCAACCACCCGGAGGTGGCGATCCTGGGCGTGCACCGGATCCGCCCCACGCCAGTGGCCCGGAACGGCCAGGTGGTGGTGCGCGACGTCATGTACCTGTCGCTGACGAGCGACCACCGGGTGGTCGACGGGAGCGAGGCGGCCGAATTCACCTACGAGGTGATCCGCCACCTGGAGGATCCGTCGCTCCTCTTCGTCGACGGCATCCTCCACGCCAAGTGACAGGTGATCGACTCCCACTGCCACCTGGACGCGGCCGCCTTCGACGCTGACCGGGATGCGGTCCTCGCCCGGGCCCGGGAAGCCGGCGTGACCGACCTGATCGTCCCTGCCGTCCATCCGTCCGGCTGGGCGGGGCTGCTCGCGCTCGCCGCCTCCGACCCGGGGATTCACGTGGCGCTCGGCATCCATCCCCAGGCCCTCCCGGATCTCGATCCCGGCTCGGACGATCGCCACCTCGCGGATCTGGAATCGCTGCTCGCCCGGGGCGGCGCGGTCGCCGTGGGCGAATGCGGTCTCGATGGCCCGACCGCAGCGGCGGGTGCATCGCTCGACCGGCAACTGGCGGTCCTGCGGGGCCACCTCGAGATCGCGGGGCGCCTCGGGTTGCCGGTGATCCTCCATTCCCTGCGCGCCGGGGACGCCATGCGCGCGGCGCTCTTGCGGGCCGGCGTCCCTTCCGGCGGCGTCCTCCACAGCTTCTCCGGGAGCGCCGAGCAGGTGGCCCCGCTCGCCGGGCTCGGCCTCCACTTCTCGTTCGCGGGCCCGGTCACCTACGAGTCGGCCCGCAAGCCGCTCGCCGCCGCCCGGGCCGTCGCGCCGGATCGGCTCCTCGTGGAGACCGACGCGCCCGACCAGACGCCCCGGCCGCACCGGGGAGGCCGGAACGAGCCCGCCCACCTGCCCCTCGTGCTCGCGGCCGTGGCCCGGGCTGCCGGCGCCACCCCGGCGGCGCTCGACGCGCTCACCTCCGCCAACGCCCGGCGTCTCTTCCGGCTCCCTGCCTCCGTGACCGCCCGTCCCAGGATCCCGCGCCGGGTGGACCGCAACGCCCGCTTGCTCGGAGTCGAGGCCGTCGACCGGCTGGCCGTGGCGCACGTGGTCGTGCTCGGCCTGGGGGGCGTGGGCTCCTTCGCGGCCGAGGCGCTCGCCCGGGGCGGCGTGGGACACCTGACCCTGGTCGACGGGGAGCGGGTGGAGGAGACCAACGCCAACCGGCAGCTCCACGCCCTGGACGGGGAGTACGGGCGGTTCAAGGCGGAGGTGCTCGCGGAGCGGCTGGGCAAGGTCGCGCCGGACGCCCGGATGGAGGCCGTCTGCCACCCGTACGGCCCGGAGACCGCCGAGGCGCTGGTTCCCCCGGGCGCGTCCTACGTGGTCGACGCGATGGACACGGTCGTCGCGAAGCTCCACGTGATCGCGCGCTGCCTGGACCTGCGAATCCCGGTGGTGACGGTGCTCGGCGCGGCGCGCAGGATCGACCCGACCGCGGTCCAGGTCACCGACCTGGCGGAGACCCACACCGACCAGCTCGCGAAGGACGTTCGAAAGTACCTGCGGCGCCGGCACGCCATCTCGGCCACGGCGCCGCTCGGCGTCCAGGCCGTCTGGTCGGTGGAGGAGCCGCGGGAGACCCTCGCGCTGCCGGGGGACGAGGAGGGCATCCCGGGCACCCGGCCGCGGCCGGAGACGTCTCGCCGCCGGGAGCCCAGGTGCTACGGGAGCGTGGCCTTCGTGACGGGCGTGTTCGGCCTGGCGGCGGCGGGCGCGGTGGTCCAGGGGATCACCGGGGTACGCCCCCGTACCCCGCCGGTACTCGCGGATGCGGAGCAGGCAAGACGCCGCAAGCGCGCTATATCCAGGAAATAGAGGAGAGACGATGGCGACGAAGACCTTCGACGCGGTGGTGGTGGGGAGCGGGCCGGGCGGCTACGTGGCGGCCATCCGCCTGGCGCAGCTCGGGAAGAAGACGGCGCTCGTCGAGAAGGAGTCCCTCGGCGGCGTGTGCCTCAACTGGGGCTGCATTCCCTCCAAGGCGCTCATCGCCGCGGCCAACCTGGTGGACGAGATCCGGGGGGCTGCCGACCGCGGCATCCTCGTCGAGGCGCCCCGGGTCGACGTGGACAAGCTCCGCGCCTTCAAGCGGGAGGTCGTGAAGAAGCTCGTCGGCGGCGATCGGCCAGCTCGAGAAGGGCAACGGGGTCGAGGTGCTCAAGGGCACGGCCACCTTCGTGGGGCCGACCGCCATCGAGGTCGACGCCGGCGGCGAGAAGACGCGCGTCGAGGCGCCGGCCTTCATCGTGGCCACGGGCGCGAAGACCATCCAGATCCCCGGCTTCGAGTTCGGACCGGACGTCTGGAGCGCCAAGGAGGCGGTGGACCTGCCCGAGGTGCCCGGCCGGCTGGTGGTGATCGGCGGGGGCGTGATCGGCCTCGAGCTGGGGACGGTCTACGCCAAGCTCGGCTCCAAGGTCACGGTGGTGGAGGCCCTGCCGTCGCTGCTCGCCGGGGTGGATCCCGAGGCGGTCCGCATCGTCCAGAAGGGGCTGCGTCAGCGAGGCGTCGAGGTCCTCGTCAACGCCAAGGCGAAGGGGCAGCGGCGAAACGGCGCCTCCCTCCAGGTGACCGTCGAGGTCGAGGGGAAGGAACAGGTCGTGGAGTCCGACAAGGTGCTCGTGGCGGTGGGCTTCCGCGCCACCACCGAGGGGCTCGGCCTCGACAAGGCGGGCGTGAAGCTGGACGCCCGCGGGTTCATCCAGGTCGACGACCGGCTGCAGACGAACGTTCCGTCCATCTTCGCCATCGGCGACGTCATCGGCCCTCCGTTCCTGGCCCACACCGCGTCCAGGGAGGGAGAGACCGCGGCCGAGGTCATCGCCGGGAAGAAGTCGCTGCGCGACTGGGTGGCGATCCCGGGGGCCATCTTCACCGACCCCGAGGTGGCGACCGCCGGCCTGTCGGAGGAGGAGGCGCGCAAGAAGGGGCTCGATCCCCTGGTCGGCAAGTTCGCCTTCGCCGCGCTGGGACGGGCCATCGCCATCGACCACACCGAGGGTTTCGTGAAGGTGGTGGCCGATCGCGACTCGAAGCTGCTGCTCGGAGTCACCATCGTCGGGCCGGAGGCCTCCGACCTGATCGCCGAGGCCACCCTGGCCCTCGAGATGGGCGCGTATCTCGAGGACGTCGCGCTCACCATCCACGCCCACCCGACCCTGGCCGAGGCCTTCATGGAGGCCTGCAAGGCGGCCCTGGGCGAGGCCATCCACGCCGTGAACCGCCCCGAGCGCCCGCGCCGGGAGAAGTCGGCCGCGGGGGCGCCGGCGGGAGGCTAGGCGACCCGTGCGGTCGCTGCGGGTCCAGAAGCTGGGCCGGGTCGAGTACGCCGACGGCCTCGAGCTCATGCGGCTCGCGGCCGAACGCGTTCGCGCCCGGGATCCGGACGCGGACTGGCTCTTCCTCCTCGAGCACCCGCCGGTCCTGACGCTGGGCCGGGGAGCCGATGGCTCGAACGTGGTGGCCTCGCCGGAGTGGCTTGCCCTCCAGGGCTTCGAGGTCCACGAGACCGACCGGGGAGGGGACGTCACCTACCACGGGCCCGGCCAGATCGTGGCCTACCCGGTGGTGGACCTCTCGGCGAAGCCGGACGTCCGGAAGTTCGTGGCCGCGCTCGAGGAGGCGATGATCCGGACCTGCGCCGACTGGGGAATCGCGGCCGGGCGCCACGCCGAGCACCGCGGCGCCTGGATCGGCTCCCGGAAGGTGGGGGCGGTGGGGGTGCACCTCTCCCGCTGGATCTCCACCCACGGCCTTGCCCTCAACGTCGACGCCGATCTCGCCCACTTCGGCGCCATCGTGCCGTGCGGCATCGGCGACCCCGGCCTGGGCGTGACGACGCTCGCCGCCGAGCTTCGCCGGGAGGGTCGCCCGGTGCCGGCGCTCCCGGACGTCGAGGAGCGGCTGGCCGGGCACCTCGCCGCGACCCTCGAGCGCGACCGGGAAGACCGGGGCTTCGACCTGCAGACCATCTCCGTGACTGCGGTCGGCGCGGACGGCCGGGTCCTGCTCCTTCGCCGTACGGCGGACCGTGGTGGGTTCTGGCAGCAGGTCACCGGCCGGATTGAGCCGGGGGAGGAGGCCGCAGCCGCGGCGCACCGGGAGCTGCGGGAGGAGACCGGCGCCGACCTGCCGGTCGCGGCGCTCGGCTACGTGCACGGCTTTCGCCCTCACCCCGACCCTGGCCGGTCGGGTGGGGCCGGGGCTGCGCACGGGGCGGGAGACCGCCTTCGTGGCCCGCCTGCCCGAGGGTTTCGAGCCGCGCCTCTCCGAGGAGCACTGCGAGTGGGGCTGGTTCTCCCCGGAAGAGGCCGAGGCGAGGCTTCCGTGGGCCGGCCTCCGGCGTGCGGTCCGGCTGGCGGTCCGGGGCAGGGGCCTCTAGCGTCGAACTTGCCCCTGGCGCCGCTTCGTGATTTTTTCGGCGTCCCTCTCAGGACCCTTCCAGGACGCCCAGATGATCACCGTCGAGAAGATTGGCGGCACGTCGATGTCGAAGTTCGACGACGTGCTCAAGAACATCATGCTCCGCGACCCGAGCCACGTGACCGGTCGCGTCTACATCGTCTCCGCCTACGCGGGGGTGACGAACGAGCTGCTCGAGCACAAGAAGTCCGGGGTTCCGGGCATCTACGCCAAGTTCGCCTCCGGCGACGACTACCACCAGGCCCTCGAGGTCCTGCTCGCGAAGCTGAAGCAGATCAATGCCGGCTTCGCGCCCCTGGGGCTCGACGTGGCGGTGGCCGACGATTTCCTCGACCGGCGCATGAAGGAGCTGCGCGCCTACCTGGACTCGATGCGCCACGTGCTGGCGAGCGGGTACGTTCGCCGCGACAACGTGCTGCTCGCGGCCCGGGAGATGCTCGCGGCCATCGGCGAGGCCCACAGCGCGTTCAACAGCGTGGCCATCCTGCAGGCGCGGGGCGTGAAGGCGCAGCTCCTCGACCTGTCCGGCTTCGACGACGACGACCCGCTCTCCATCGACGAGCGCATCCACAAGTCCTTCCAGGGCGTGGACGTCGCCGGCCAGGTGGTGGTGGTGACCGGCTACACGAAGGGCGTCGAGGGGATCATGCGGGAGTTCGACCGCGGGTACTCCGAGGTCACCTTCAGCAAGGTGGCGGTCGAGCTCCGCCCCGGCGAGGCCATCATCCACAAGGAGTTCCACCTGTCGTCGGCCGACCCCGAGATCGTGGGGGCCAAGAACACCGTCGTGGTGGGCATGACCAACTACGACGTGGCCGACCAGCTGGCCGACGTGGGCATGGAGGCCATCCACCCCAAGGCCGCGAAGCCCATGGAGCTGGCCGGCATCCCCATCCGCCTGAAGAACACCTTCGAGCCGGACCATCCGGGCACGCTCATCACCAAGCAGTACGTGGGCACCAAGGCCCGCATCGAGGTCATCGCCGGCTCGCCCAAGGTGACGGCCATCGAGATCCACGATCCCTCGATGGTGGGGACCGTCGGGTTCGACGCCAAGGTGATGGAGGTCTTCGCGCGGCACGGGGTGAGCTACATCCTCAAGGCCACCAACGCGAACTCGATCACCCAGGTGGTCTGGGACCGTTCCGTGACCGCGCCCTTCCTGGAGGAGCTGGAGAACGCCTACGAGCGGGTGACCGTGGTGCCCTCGGCCATCGTCTGCGCCATCGGGACCAACATCGCCTTCCCGGGCGTGCTGGCCCGGGCCACCCAGGCGCTGGCCGATCAGCGGATCAACGTGAACGCGGTCTCGCAGTCGCTTCGCCAGACGAACATGCAGTTCGTCATCGGACGCGACGACTACAAGCGGGCGGTGGCGGCCCTGAACGAGGCGCTCTGCCTCCACCCGCCGGTCGAGGCCGGCTAGAAGTCCAGCGCGCCGTCGTCCACGAGGCGGCACACCGCCTCGATGTCCCGGTGTAGCTCGCGGTCCTCGTCGAGGTGAGGCACTGCGTCCCGGAGCCGCCGGTGGGCCTCGGCGACGCGCGGCGCGGGCAGCACCGGCCGGCGAAGGTCCACGGCCTGGGCCGCGACCAGCAGCTCGATGGCGAGGCAGGTGCGGACGTTCTCGATCACGGAGCGCGCCTTCAGGGCCGCCGTCATGCCCATCGAGACGTGGTCCTCCCGGCCGGCCGAGGAGGGGATGGAGTCCACGCTGGCCGGGTGGGCCAGCATCTTGTTCTCGGAGACCAGCGCCGCGCTGGTGACCTGGGCGATCATGTAGCCCGAGTCGAGCCCGGGGTTGCGGGCCAGGAACGGGGGCAGCCCGGAGAGCATCGGGTTCACGAGCTGCTCGACCCGCCGCTCGGAGATCGTGGCGAGGTGCGAGGCGGCGATGGCGAGCACGTCGAGCGCCAGCGACACCGGCTGCCCGTGGAAGTTGCCGCCCGAGACGATGTCCCCCTGGTCGGCGAAGACGAGCGGGTTGTCGGTGGCGGCGTTGGCCTCCCGGGCCAGGACGCCGTGGGAGAAGGCGAGGCCGTCGCGAGCCGCGCCGTGGACCTGGGGCATGCACCGCAGCGAGTAGGGGTCCTGGACCTTGTGGCAGTCCGGGCCCTGGTGCGACGCGTTGAGCGGCGAATCCGGCGAGGAGCTCGCGCAGGTGCGCGGCGGCGGCGATCTGGCCGGGCTGGCCGCGCACGCTCTGGATCTCGGCGACGAAGGGGCGGTGCGACCCGAGCAGCCCCTCGAGCGTCATGGCGCCGGCCAGGTCGGCGAGGGCGGCCAGCCGATCGGCCCGGACCTGCGCGAGCGCGCCGACCGCCACCATGGCCTGGGTGCCGTTCACGAGCGCCAGGCCCTCCTTGGCCTGGAGCACGACGGGCCGCAGCCCGGCCCGTGCGAGCGCCTCGCGGCCGGCCAGGCGCTGGCCGCCGACCCACGCCTCGCCCTCGCCGATGACGAGGAGTGCGAGGTGGGCGAGCGGCGCGAGGTCCCCGGAGGCGCCGACCGACCCGCGCTCGGGGACCACGGGGATGCAGTCCCGCTCGAGCAGCGCGAGGACGAGGTCGAGCGTCTCCTCCCGGATGCCGCTGTGCCCCTTGGCGAGCACGTTCGCCCGCAGGAGGACGAGCGCGCGGGTCTCCTCGAGGGACAGGGGGGCTCCGACGCCGGCGGCGTGCGAGAGCACCAGGTTTCGCTGGAGCTTTTCCGAGATCGGCGCGCGGGATCCGGACCTCGGCGAGCGTGCCGAAGCCGGTGTTGATCCCGTAATGCGCCTCGCCGTCGTCGAGGCGGGCCTCGACGAGGCGCCGAGCCGCGGCGACGCGCTGCCTGGCCAGCGGGGAGAGCGCGACGCGGGTCCTGCCACGCGCGACGCCCTCGATCTGCTCCAGGGTGAGGCTCTCTCCGTCGATGGTCAGGCTGGTCATGGTCACCTCTCCGCGGCCGGATAACTCGCACGTTTCCCGGCCGATTCCCACCCCGGGCCGCTGGCGCGGCGTTTGCTGCGACCCCTCCGCATGGTCGAGCGCCTCGCGGTCGCCACCCTGGTCCTCGCCTGCCTCGCGCCGACGGCATGGCGGCTCCTCCCGGCCGGGGCGCCGCGCGACTGCGAGGCCGAGGGGCGCGGCGTGCCCCCGCGGCACTGGATCGCTTGCCGCGGGGACCCTGGCCTGCCGAGGCCGCTCACGGGGCTGGAGCTCGTCCTGCTGGGCCGGCCGCTCGACCTCAATCGTGCGTCGGCGGAGGACCTGGCGGCGGTGCCGGGGATCGGGTCGGGGCTTGCCGCCGAGGTGGTCCGGGACCGGGAGGAGAACGGGGCGTTCGCGTCGCCCGACTCGCTGCGCCGCGTCCGCGGGATTGGCCCGGTCCGGATGGAGAGGGCGAGGCCGTGGATCCGCGTGACGCCGCCGTAGCCGCGCCGGCGGCCATGGGCTAGTCTTCCTCGCCTGGGAGGGTGTCTTGCGGATTCGCTGCGAGAGCTGTGCAACGGTCTACGAGCTCGACGAGAAGCGCCTTCCCGCGCGGGGCGCGCAGGTGAAGTGCACGCGCTGCCAGCACGTGTTTCGCGCCGTTCCGCCGGGGTCCGTGGCGGCCGTCCCGTCCGGGGTTCCAGGGGACAGCCGTTTTGCGCCCGCCGCGCCCCCCGCGCCCGCGGTGGCTCCCGCGCCCGCGGCCGTCCCGGTCCCGGCCGACGCCGGGCGGCCGGTCCCCGCGGAGGAGCGGACCGCCGTCTTCGACTTCTCGAGGGGGACGACGCCCGAGCAGACGGCGAGCTACGTCGCCGCGACCCCACCCGCTCCGACCTCGACGGGTGCGGCCGAGGCCAGGGTTGCGCCTCCGGGAACCCACCGGCCCTCTCCCGCACGGGTGACGGTGGCCCCACCGGTCGCCTCGACGGCGCCAGCGCGATGGCCCTGGATCCTTCTCGTGGTGCTGCTCCTGGCCGCGGCGCTGGCGGCGGCCTGGTTCGCGACCCGGAAGCGCGCCGATGCCGCGGCGTCCTCCCGCCCGGGGACGCTCGAGTCGCTGCTGGCCCGGGACGACCGGGCGAGCCTGGAGCGGGTCGCCTCCCGGGCATCGCCCGAGGACGCCGGGGACGCAGCCGCCCTCCGGTCGCTGGCGATGCTCTGGCTGGCCGCGGACGCCCGCGACGAGCTTGCGCCGCTCCGGGAGCGGATCCGCACCCTGGAAGCCCAGTCGCTCCGGGAAGGCGAGGTCCGCGCTCCGGGCTGGGAGCGGCGGCGAGACGAGATCGCCCTGCGCCTCGGCGACGCCAGGCGGGAGGCCGCACCGATCGAGGAGCGTGGGCGGGAGCTGTTCGCGGCTGCCGCCGCGTCGGAGGAGATCGCCCGCAAGTCCGGAGCGAGCCCGCTCTCCTCGCTGCGGGTGAAGGCCGTCCGACAGGCGATCCTCGGCGATCCCGCCCTCGGCCTGACCGTGCGGGAGGCCGCCCGGCTGGACGCCAGCGACCCGTGGGTGGAGATGGCCCGGAGCCTGGCGGCGGGCGCCCGCGGGGAGTCCGACCTCGCGGCGCTCGGCAGCCTCGTCCGCCCGGAATCCCCGGCTCCTGCGGGCCAGGCTCCTCCTCGCGCGGGCCCTGCAGGCCGACGGGCGGGAAGGGGAGGCACTCCGGGTCCTCGACGAGTTGCTGGCGGAGAACGGGGAGCACGAGACGGCCAAGCAGGCGAAGGCGGAGATCCTTGCGCCGCCGCGTGCTGCGGTGTCTCGCGTGGACGTGGGCGGTGGAGAGCCGCCGGCGCGGCCAGGTGGCTACCTGCCCCGGCTGAAGCCCCGTTCGTGAGGCGCGAGGGCGCCGCGGCTCAGAGCAGCGTGGCGACGCCGACGACGAGACTCCCCGCCGGCGCGGTGCTCTGGCCCACCTGGAGCGTGTCGTTCAGCCGCTTGCCGGTGGAGGGGTCGGCGACGCGCGCCGGATAGCCGAGGTTGACCCGCATCCGGGTCACGCCGCGGGCGAGCCGGTGGAGGACGAGGGCGGTTCCGTCCGGATCGACCCGCGCGACCAGGCCGACGTGGGCCGGCGCGCCGCCCGGCTTGTCGGCCAGGAAGAGGACGTCTCCGGGAGCGAAGCGGATCCCGGTCCGCAGCGCGCCGCGCCCGCGAGCCACCTCGAGCAGGGCGCCCGCGCTCTTCGCGTCGGCGGGAAGGGGCTTGCCGGCGTGGTCGAAGGCGGCGCGGACCAGCGCGGTGCACCCCGGACCGTAGTTGCGGCCGTCCACCACGACCTCGCGGTGGCCGACGAGGGACTGGGCCGCGTCCACGGCGAGGCGAACGTCCGGCTTCAGCTCGGGGGCGGGCGCCGCCTGCGAAGCGAGTGCCGGGCCGGCGCCGCGAGCTTCGCGGGCACCGGCCCGGCCATCACCGGCGGGCGGGGGCAGGGGTCGGCGGGCCTGGGATCCCCCGGTGCTGGCGCAGGCGAGGGAACCGATCGCCAGGCTTGCCAGGAGGAACGCGCGAGATGCCGCCATGAGCGCCATGCTACCCACGACGAGGCCGCCGTCCATTTCCCGGGCCCGGCGATATCGGGGTGTCGGACCGCGCTGCTACGATTCCGGGCTCGATGACGCGCCGCTACCAGCTGCGACCTGCCGCCGGTGCGCCCCGCGCCTTCGATGCCGGCGGTGCGCTCAACGACGAGCAGCAGGCGGTGGTCGAGGCGCCGGACGGCCCGCTCCTCGTCATCGCCGGCGCCGGTTCCGGAAAGACCCGGACGCTGACCTGGCGGGTGGCGCGCCTGCTCCACGACGGGCTCGATCCCGAGGGACTCCTCCTCCTCACCTTCACCAACAAGGCGGCCCGCGAGATGCTCCGGCGCGTCGAGGAGGTGGCGCGCATCGACACCCGCCGGATCTGGGGCGGCACCTTCCACCACGTGGCGCACCGGGTGCTCCGGGAGCACGCCCCGCTGCTCGGCTACGAGAAGGGCTACTCCATCCTCGATCGGGAGGACGGGCGCGACGTGATGAGCGCCTCCATCGCCGATTGCGGCCTGGCCGTCGGCGCGCGGCGGTTCCCGAAGGCCGACGTCCTCATCGACCTCGTCTCCATGGCGGTGAACACCCAGACCCCGCTCGCCGACGTGGTCATCGACCGGCGGCCCCAGTTCGCGCCGCTCGTGGAGGACATCCTCCGGGTGGCTCGCCGCTACGCCGAGCGGAAGCACGGCATGAACGCGATGGACTTCGACGACCTCCTCCTCAACTGGAAGGTGCTGCTCGTCGAGCACGAGCCCGTGCGGCGCCTCCTCGCCGAGCGATTCCGCCACGTGCTGGTCGACGAGTACCAGGACACCAACCGCCTCCAGGGCGACGTGGTGGACCTCGTCGCCTCGCACCACCGGAACCTGTGCGTGGTCGGCGACGACGCGCAGAGCATCTACTCGTTCCGCGGCGCCCACTTCGCGAACATCCTGGACTTCGAGAAGCGCTACCCGGACGCGCACCGGTTCCACCTCACCGTCAACTACCGCTCCACCCCGGAGATCCTCGAGCTCGCCAACGCGTCCATCGAGAACAACTTCAAGCAGTTCCCGAAGGAGCTGCGCAGCGTGCGCCCGTCCGGGTCGCTGCCCGGCCTCGTTCCCTGCAGGAACGTGGAGCAGCAGGCGGCCTTCGTGGCGCAGCGGGTCCTCGAGCTCCGGGACGAGGGCTTCCCGCTCCCGGAGATCGCCGTCCTCTACCGGGCCCACCATCATTCGATGGAGATCCAGTTCGAGCTGGCCCGGCGCGGCATTCCGTTCGTGGTTCGCAGCGGCGTCCGGTTCTTCGAGGCCGCCCACATCAAGGACGTGCTCGCCCACCTCCGGTTCGCGCACAACCCGGGCGACGAGCTGGCGCTCAAGCGGGTGCTCAAGCTCTTTCCGGGGATCGGGAGCATGACGGCCGACCTGGTGTGGAACGCGCTGGCGGCGCGCCGGCGGGGCGGGGCGGGCTCGGCGGACGAGCTGCTGTCGCCCGACGTGGCCTCGCACGTCCCCCCGAAGGCGCGGGACGGCTACCGGCGGGCGGCCGAGCTGCTCCGCTCCCTGACCCGGGCCCCCACGCGCGATCTCCCCGGGGAGTGCATCGAGAAGGTCCTCGACGGCGGCTACGAGGAGTACCTCCGGACCGCATTCCTGAACGCCGATTCCCGCGTGGAGGACATCCGCCAGCTGGCCGACTACGCCCGGGGCTACGAGGACGGGGAGGCCTTCCTCTCCGAGATCGCGCTGCTCACCGAGCTGACCGCCGAGACGGTGGCCGAAGGGGAGGAGCCGGACGAGAAGATGGTCCTGTCGAGCGTCCACCAGGCGAAGGGGCTCGAGTGGCGGGCGGTCTTCGTCGTGTGGCTGGCCGACGGTCGCTTCCCGAGCGCCCAGGCGCTCCGCGACCCGGACGGCGAGGAGGAGGAGCGGCGTCTCTTCTACGTGGCCTGCACGCGCGCCCGGGACGAGCTGACCCTCTGCCACCCCCTCGTCGCGGCGCCGCGGGACCGGGAACGGGTCGTGCTGAAGGCCTCCCGCTTCCTGGAGGAGCTGCCCGGGGAGCCGGCCGTCTACGAGCGCTGGCAGCTCGACGAGGGTCCGGGGACGCCGGCCCTGGGGCCCGGCCCGGACGCCCAACCCATTGCAGGTGCCATGGCCATGCCCAGGCTCTTCGCTTCCGGGAAGGAGGACGAAGGAGGGGGTGGAGAGGAGGACGTCCCCTTCTAGCCCACACTTCGCCGGTCACGGAAAGGGGAAGGGCGGCCCGGTCCGTGCTACCGTTCGCCGAGATGCCTCCTCCGCCGAGCCGGGACAAGCCCATCGTCGGGATCGACCTGGGGACCACGAACACCTGCGTGGCCCACGTCCGCAACCGGATCCCGCGGATCGTGCCCACCGACAAGGGAAGCCTCATCCTGCCGAGCGTCGTCGCGCTCTCCGGGCGAGGGGACTTCCTGGTGGGTGGCGCGGCCAAGGACCAGCTCCTCACCAACCCGCGCAACACCATCTACGGCGCCAAGCGGCTCATCGGGCGCAAGTTCAACTCCCGCGTCGTCCAGGACCTCCGGTCGTACTACTCGTACGACATCGTGGAGGGGCCGCAGGGCGAGGCCGCCGTGTCCCTGGGCGGGAAGGTCTACGGGCTCCCGGAGATCTCCGGGATGGTGCTCGCCCACGTGAAGAAGATCGCCGAGGCCTTCCTGGGAAGGGCGATGCCCCAGGCCATCATCTCGGTCCCGGCCTACTACAACGACAACCAGCGCCACGCCGTGAAGGAGGCCGGGCGGCTGGCCGGCTTCGAGGTGAAGCGGATCGTGAACGAGCCGACCGCGGCGGCGCTCGCCTACGGATTCAACCGGGGGCTCGACCAGAAGGTGCTCGTCTACGACCTGGGCGGCGGTACCTTCGACGTGTCGGTCCTGCAGCTGCAGCAGAACGTCTTCGAGGTGGTGGCGACCGGCGGCGACACGTTCCTGGGCGGGGTGGACTTCGACAACCGGATCATCGACTGGGCCCTCGATTCCTTCTGGCGCGAGCACAAGATCGACCTGGCCCAGTCGCCCATCCCGCTGCAGCGGGTGAAGAAGGCCGCCGAGGCGGCCAAGATCGACCTCTCCCTCATCCCCAACACCGTGCTCGACCTGCCCTTCGTCGAGGAGCGAAAGGGGAAGCCCCTCGACCTGCGGATGCCCATCTCCCGGCAGCAGCTCGAGGAGCTGACGAGCGATCTCGTCGATCGCACCTTCCAGATCTGCGACGAGGTGCTGGAGCAGAAGGGCATCTCCCGGGCGGACATCGACGAGATCATCCTCGTCGGCGGGCAGAGCCGCATGCCGCTCGTGCAGCAGCGCATCCGGGAGCACTTCGGGAAGCCGCCCCGCAAGGGCGTCCACCCGGACGAGTGCGTGGCGCTCGGCGCGGCGCTGCTCGGCGACTCGCTCGACAGCATCGACTCGGTGACGCTCGTCGACGTGCTCTCCATGCCCATCGGGATCGCGGCCCCCAACGACCGGATGCGGCGGGTGCTCGAGAAGAACCAGCCCATCCCGGCCACGCGCAGCTTCCGGCTTCCCCCGCCGCGCGAGCCCGGCAAGCCCATCGAGATCGACATCTACCAGGGCGACTCCGACCAGATCGTCGACGACGAGTTCCTGGGCTCGCTTCGCCTGCCGGCCGCGGCCACGGGCCGCCGCATCGACTTCAAGCTCGACGAGGAGTGCCTGCTGCGGGTGTCCTTCGACGACCCGGAGCGGGGCATGATCGAGGTGCCGTTCGCCACGCGCGACACGCCCGAGACGCTCCGGCGCGCCATCGCCGAGAAGTCTCCCACGGCCGGCGCCGCCGGGGCCGCGCCCCGGGAGCAGCGGCGCGGGATCTTCGGGTGGCTGACGCGAGGGTAGCGATGCTCTTCGCCTCGTCCCCCTGGGTCGATGCCGTGGTGGCCTCGGTCAACCGGAATCCCGACCTGGCCCGGGCCCTCGCCGGCCTGGGAACCGACCTGGCCGTCGTGGTGGAGCGGGACGGGAAGACCTTCCCGGCGCGGCGTCGCGGTATGGGGACGGCAGGCCGGTGGCGTCATCGCCGAGTGGCGCGTCCTCGAGGACGAGGACGACGTGCTCGAGCTCGATCCGGCCTACGTCGTGCGCGCGCCCTTCCGGACCTGGAAGGAGATCCTGCTGGGGCGGGTCGACCCGGTGAAGGCGGCCCTGTCCGGGCAGGTGAAGGTGGAGGGGGACCTGGAAGGGCTGGTGCGAAGGGCCACCTACAGGTACATCCTCGACGAGGCGCTGCGGTCCGTGGCGACCACGTTTCCGGACGAGGTGGTGCGATGAGCGAGAGGCGAAAGGGGATTCCCGAGGCGATCCTGGAGCGGGGCACGCGGTATGGCGACGCGCGCCGCGAAGGTGGTCCTCGATGACCCGCGAGGGCAGGAGGCGATCGCCGCGGCCGTCGGAGCCGCGCAGAAGGGGAAGCGGAAGCTGGAGGAGGTGCAGGGGCGGGTGCTCCACGCCGCCGGGCTTCCCACCCGCGGCGACTACGACGACGTGGCCCGCAGCATGGCCCGGCTGAAGCGGAAGCTGAGGGACCTGTCGAGGCAGGTGGACGGGGAGCGGAAGCGTTGACAGGGTTGGGGTCGGCGGGCATACTCCGCGGCCGTTTCCGGGTTCAAGGGCGCTTAGCTCAGCGGTAGAGCACTGCCTTCACACGGCAGGGGTCGAAGGTTCGAAACCTTCAGCGCCCACCAATAAGTCCAAGGGGTTAGCCGAACGGCTGGCCCCCTTTTTTTTGCCCGAAGCTCTCCGTTCCAGGGCCCCCGGTCATGCCGGGCTTCCCACTTGCGGAGAGGCGGGAGCCGCGTCAAAGCATCGCCCATGCGCTCGCCCCGGGGAGCACTTCTTGCCGTCGTGCTGGCCGCGGCCACTGGCATCGGGTGTGGAAACCCGAGCGAGTGCGCCATTGGAACGCAGCGATGCCACGGCGGCGTGCCGCAACTCTGCGCCCAGAACGTGGCGCTGAGCGACGGCGTGGGCATCTGGATTGGGGAGGCCCCCTGCGACCCGGGGAAGGTGTGCCGCGTCGAGCAGAGCGGGGCCGCGCTGTGTGTGCCGCCGTGACGACGAGCCGGACCCTGGGGCCGTGCCATGCGCCCTGGCCACACGTCGGCGCCCTCCTTCGGGCAAGACCCGCGGGGCTCCGGCTGCGACTCACGCCCGACGCGGCACCACCGTCGGGGCCTGCTAGGCAGCGGACGGTGTGGAGGCGTGCGTCAAGATGCCCCATAAGCACGGCCCTTGCTGTCCAGATCCGCGGCTCCGCCACCGCCCTACAATTCGGCCATGCAAGAGCAATGGGTGGAGAAGCGACAGGTGTCCGACAAGCGCCGCCTGGAGCTCGAGGTCCGGCACGCGGCGACGCCAGGTGGACCCTTCGAGCGAGTCGGCTCGGTCACCTGCCGTGTGGAGGACTGGCCTGCCTTCAAGGAATACCTGCTCGACACCGACCGCGAGGTGGTCGAGGAGGACGACGAGGCAGCGCCGCACTCCTAGGCGGCCGCCGTGAGCCGGTGAAGCCAGGAGTCGAATCGGCTGCGGCTGTCCGCATCCCGGATCCCAGCCGCCCACGCCGCCGCCGCGGTGTCGAAGTGGGCGTCGAGCTCGATGCCGTTCACGGACGCCCTCCATCCCGACGCGTCCTGCGAGACGACGAGCACGAACCCTGCGAACGTATAAGTCCTGGTCTCTGACATGGGCTCCTCCAGCCGACCGTTCCACCGGTCCTGCCTGGGTGGGTGGTGACGAGTTGGCCAGATGCAAGTCCCCAGGTGGAAAGGCCATCCGCGCCGAGGCGACTCATCGGCGCGGATGGCGAGTGGGATCTCTGCGCCACTCTCGGCGGTTCCCACGGAGTCGAACGGTGAGTCCTCGCGACCCGGCACCCAGTCCCCGGTCCGAGCGACTGGCGCCCCTTCCGCCGAAGGGACCACCGTGGGCACCGGCGGGGCCCGCGGGCGGGGGACTCCGTGCATGGACGCTCACGGACTGAACGTGCGGGCCCTCAGGCAGGCGCCCCCCTGAACGGCCTTCGAGGCGCCGGCCGGGAATCCGGATCGGGGAAGCACTCTTCCGTTCACCGTAAGCCAACGATGGCAGCAGCCACTCCGAGGGCCACTGAACGCTCGGGAGGTCGCGGACCGCGCAGACTGCGCCGAAGGGGTGCCGGCCGTCCCGCGCCCGTCCGGCGCCTCCGTCACCCCTTCAGGCGGCTCGCGATCGCCTCCAGGACCCTCTCGGTGTCCGGCCACTCGCCGGTGTCGAGCTTGGAGTGGATCGCCTCGGTGTCGAGAGTGACCTCGAAGGAAGACCTCCGCCCGGGCTTCAAGGATACGTCGACCTTCCCGGCGAACCTGTCGGTGATCTCCTGCCCGAGACCTCGGGCCCTGGGGAGATACCCTCAGACCGTGCAGTATTCGATCGTGACCATGCGGCGCTCCCGCGAGGGTGACAGGAGACCATTCTAGCCGCGCGTCCCGGTGCAGTCTCGCGTTGCCCAGGCGGCGGGGCGGGATTACGATGACACCGTCCGGTCGCCCCCACACCAGGACATCCAGCCGATGCCTGTCGACTGGCACCTGGAGGCGGGGCCGGGCACTTGCCCTGCGGGCCGAGGGTCGTGGCAGGGGGCAACCCCCGCGAAGACCCCGCGAATGACGCAGGGCATTTCCTTGCCCTGCGGGAACCCGGCGGTCGGCGCGCGACGTCACGCCGACGTCAGTTGTACGTCGTCGTGAACCCCACTCCGCCGCCGAGCGTCTTCCACGTGGGCAGATCGGCGTCGTAGCCCCTCTCGTCGGTCAACGCGAAGAAGAACTGGGCCGAGAGACCGAGCCCCCAGTGGCTGGCGACCCACCACTCCTTCCCCACGGCGACCTTGGTCCCGAAGCCCACCTTGCTCTGGTTCAGGGTGCCCGACTTGGTGACGCCCAACATCACCGCGGACGGCGTCACCGTCACGTACACGTTGTTGGGGACGAAGTAGTAGGTCAGGTTCACGCCCAGGCCGCCGAGGACGAGGTGCGAGTCATTGCTCGAGCCCGACTGGCCGTGGGCCGTGATCGTCGGCGCCGGCGCCACCGCCCCCCAGACCTCCCCGGCGAGGATGAGGTTCTCGACGACCGCCCAGCCGGCGGCCGCGCCGAAGGGGACCGCGAATCCCCGGACCGACTGCTCGTTCCCGGCGGAATTGGAGGAAGAGGAGAAGGAGTAGCCGAGGGCGCCGTCGACCCGGAGGAAGAAGCCGACGTGCCGGTGCAGGGTAGGGGGCCTCGGTGGCTCGGGAGGGGCTTCCTGGCTCGCGGACAGGCACGGCGCGAGGGCGAGA
Source organism: uncultured delta proteobacterium (assembly GCA_963766715.1). GTDB lineage: Bacteria > Myxococcota > Myxococcia > Myxococcales > Anaeromyxobacteraceae > CAIOAK01. The sequence continues at coordinate 637,324 of CAVYBH010000012.1, read as the reverse complement.
CAGGCTGCCAGGGCGACTCGATGCATGACCCCTCCCCGGACGAGGTTCGACCATCGCCGGGGTCCTGCCGACGGACCTGTGGGGTCGTGACCCGAGAAGGAAAGGCGACGAATTCGCACCGGGCCCCTCCTCCCCCATTTACCCCAGACCCGCCTCGTCGTCCCGCGCGCCACGATTGCGCCCGTCCACGGGCGCTCCACCCGGGAAAGCCCGTGATTCCGCGACCTGACGGCCCTTCCCCACGGGCGTCGTCCCGACGGCGGGTCTCCATCGGTCCGGGGCCTTTGCAGGTGCATGAATAGATACTTGCGCCTGCACGGACCCTGCCGGGTCGTGTCGGCCGGAAGAGGGGCGCACGGGCGCCGGTTGTGCTCCCTGAACGCGCGGACCCCGTCCGTTCCCGGCCCGGCCGGCCCCCGAACGCGCAGGAGCATCCGTGACTTCCACCGCCATTCGCCTCTCCCTGGCCCTCGCCGCACTGGGGCTGGCTTCCTGCACCAATCCAGGCGCTCCGGCCGGCCCGGCCGCGACCGGAGTCGTCGTCACCGTCTCTCCGGGGACGGCCCGGGTCCTCCCGGGCGGAACGGCCCCCTTTTCCGGCATCGTGACGGGAACGGTGGACACGCTCGTCGACTGGTCGGTCGCCGAGGGGCCAGCCGGTGGGTCGGTGACGGCGAGCGGGGTGTACTCCGCGCCCACCCTCGACGGGGTCTACCACGTGGTCGCGGCCAGCCATGCCGATCCCTCGCGGCAGCAGGTCGCGATTGTCACGGTGAGCCAGTCCCCGTCCGCGGCGCCGTCACCCGCTCCGGGGATCACCCTCGACCCTCCGACGGCGACCCTGGACGCCTGCAAGGGCCAGGTGTTCACCGCCACCGTGACGGGCCTGGCGGATCCGTCGGTGACCTGGGCGGTGACCGAAGGCGGGGCGGGCGGGACCGTGACGAACGGCATCTACGCCGCCCCGTCCACGGGAGGGACCTACCACGTGGTGGCGACGAGCGTGGCCGACCCGGCGAGGGTGGCCCAGGCGACGGTCACCGTCGGCGCGGAGAAGGTGGTGTCCGTTTCCGTGGCGCCGGGAGGCGGCGCCGTGTCACCGGGAGGCTCGCAACCCTTCGCGGCGACGGTGACGACCAGCTGCGGGACGTTCCCCGCGGGAGGACCCTGAGGCGGACTAGCCCGCGGGCAGGTTCATCCGGCGCTGGAAGGAGGCGAAGCGAGGATCCCCGCGGAGGTTCCGGAGCAGCGGGTCCCACTGGATGAGCAGCAACCCGCTGTCGCGCCCCAGCCAGGCCTTCTCGAGCCACGCGAACGCCTGATCCCGCTCTCCGCGCCAGGCATGGACCTGGGCGACCTGGTACGGCGATGGAGCGGCGAAGCGGGCCGCGAGCTCGTTCAGCGTGGCGGTCGATGCCGCGGAGCGCCCGAGATCGTGCTGGGCGAGGGCCGTGCCCCAGAGCTGCCACATGGGGTCCTCGCACCTCGCGAACTCGGCGAGGGCGGCCTCGGGCTTTCCCGCCAGGAGGTGGCGCACGCCGAGCCCCTCCCGCGCGTAGTCGCTCTGGGGATCGATCTCCGAGCACGCGATGGAACGTTCGCTCGCCTTCGTCGCCCTGGCCGACCGCGACCTGGAGGATGCCGAGGGATACCCACGCGGAGGCGGAGAGCGGGTCGAGTCCGGTGGCCGTGCGGAGCTCGGCGATCGCCTCGGACAGTCGCCCCAGAGGAGCGAGGTACCAGGCGCCGTGCTTCCGGAGGATGTCGGCATCGCCCGGGGCGAGCGCGAGCGCCCGATCGTAATCCTCGCCCGCGCCTTCCCAGTCCCAGGCCAGCGACGCGAGCATCTGGGCCCTCACCGCGTAGGCCTCGGCGAGCCCCGGGTCGAGGGAGATGGCGCGCGCGGCCGCTTCCATCGCCTTCTTCTGGTCGCTCTGGACCTCCTCGAGGTCCTCCGTCCAGTCGGCGATCCCGCCGTTCGCCGACGCGAGCGTGGCCCAGGCCGGCGCGAAGCTGGGCGCCAGCGCGATCGCCTCCTCGGAGGCAGCGGCGGCGCGGACGAAGTTGTCGAGCGACGATCGGGTCAGGAACCGGCGCGCGAGCAGGTACTTGCTCATGGCCTCGGGGCTGACCGGCCGGCGCTCCACGGTGCGTTCCTTCGGGAGGAGCGTGAGCTGGAGGGCATGGGCCACGGCCCGGCCGATCTCGTCCTGGATGGCGAAGACGTCGCCGATCTCCCGCTCGTAGCTCCGCGACCATCGATGGTACCCGTCCCGCGTGTCGACGATCTGCGCGTTGATCCGGAGCCGCGATCCGGCGCGCCGCACGCTTCCTTCCAGGACGGAGGTGACGCCCAGCTTTCGCGCCACCTCGTTCAGGTCCACGGGCTTTCCCTTGAACGTCGAGGAGGACGTCCGGCCGATCACCCGGAGCCCGGCGATCTGCGCGAGCGCGCTCTGGATCTCCTCGGTGAGACCGTCGGCGAAGTAGTCCTGGCCGGAGTCCTCGCTCAGGTTGACGAACGGGAGGACGGCGATCGAGGGGAGGCCGCCGGTGGGAGGGCCTAGCGTCCGGCTCCGGTACAGGACGAGGCCGGTGACGACCGCGGCGGCGAGGGCGAGCGCCCCCAGGCCAAGGGCGAGCCGCCGGTTCCGGACGTGCGCGGAGTGGGCGCGGGGCGAGGCGGGCCGGCGCTGCGCGTCGAGGAGCCACGCAATCAGCCCCACGAGCGGGAAGCCGAGGGCGAGGCCGATCACCACCGCGGTGAGCGACCAGTCCGGGAGCCGCAGGCCGTGGAGGACCGGCTCGATCACCTGGAGGACCGCGAAGACGACCACGCCGTAGGCGAGCAGCGTCCGGAGGACGCGGCGTTGGCGGAGCTCCTCGATCCAGTCCGAAAGGGCCACCTGACCTCCGGGTACGACGGGCCGGCGAATACTACCAGAGCGCGTCGTCCACGGTCCTCCGGGGCCCGAAGGAGACAGTCCCCTGGACCCCTGGTAGAAACGGCACATGCGCGTCGCCTACCTGGGCCCCCCTGGAACCTTCAGCGAGGAGGCCGTCGGCCGGTGCGCCTCTCTCGCCGGCGCCGAGCGGCGGCCGTTCCCGAGCTTCGCCGACGCCTACGAGTCGGCCTGGAAAGGGGAGGTCGACGTCGCCCTTCTCCCGGTCGAGAACTCCATCGAGGGGGCGGTCGGAGCCACCCTCGACCTGCTCGTCCATCGACCCGGCCTCCGCATCCAGCAGGAGCTGATCCTTCCCGTCGAGCAGCACCTGCTCGTCCCCCGCGGAACGGCGCTCGGCGACGTCCGGCGGGTCCTCTCCCACCCGCAGGCGCTGGGGCAGTGCTCCGCGTTTCTCCGGCAGCGGCTGAGCGGCGTGCCCACCGAGCCGACGCTCTCCACCGCCGACGCGGCGCGGCGCGCGGCCGAGGAGGCGGGCGTGGCCGCCATCGGGGGCCGGGCCGCGGCCGAGCGGTACGGGCTCTCCGTTCTCGCCGAGTCGATCCAGGACACGGCCGAGAACTTCACCCGGTTCGTCCTCCTCGGTCGCGAGGACGGGCGGGTGACTGGCCGGGACCGGACCAGCATCGCCTTCACCCTCGACCGGGACCGGCCGGGCGGTCTCTACGAGGTCATCGCCGAGTTCGCCACCCGGCGCATCAACCTGTCGCGCATCGAGAGCCGTCCGACCAAGACGGCGGTGGGCCACTACGTCTTCTTCCTCGATTTCGAGGGGCACCGCGCCGAGCCGGAGTGCGGCGATGCGCTCGCCGGCGTGAGGCGGCAGGTCCACATGATGTGGCTCCTGGGGTCCTACCCGAGGGCCTGAGGCGGGGAAGGCGCCTCCGGCGGGAGGGCGTGGCGGAGCGCGCGCAGGTGAGCGGGGCCGGCCCCGCAGCACCCTCCGGCCAGGGTGGCTCCGGCGCGGACCGCACGCGCCACTCCGGAGGCGAACCGATCCGGCGACACCGGCGCCCCGGGGAGCCCGGCGTTTGGCTTCACGACGAGGGGAACCGGGATCCGCGACGCCGCCAGGGCCACGAACGCGGCGAGCGCGTCGTCGGGCTCCACGCAGTTCACCCCGACGGCGGCCGCGCCGTCCCTCCAGAGCGCTTCCAGGAGCTCGGTCCCTGGCGTGCCGTCCATCGCGGTGAGCCCACCGGGACCCGACGAGAGGAACGCGGTCGCGACCACGGGGAGCCCGGTTCGCCTGGCCGCCGAGACCGATGCACGGGCCTCCCGGAGGGACAGGTGGGTCTCGGTCCAGAGCAGGTCGACCCCGGCCGACGCGAGCCAGCGGAAGGCCTCCTCGTAGCGCTCGCGCAGTTCCGCGTCGGGCGGGCCGCCTTCCCCGGGGCGCGACGCGGCGGTGGTCCCCACGCAACCGGCCACCGCCCAGGGACGCGCCTGGCGAGCCAGCCAGACGGCCCGGCGGGCCACCTCGGCGCCGCTGGCGGGCAAATCCGCGGGGGCGGCCCGCGCCAGGTTGAACGTGCAGGTGAGGAGCACCCGGGCGCCGGCGCACACGTGGTCGGCGTGGACGCGCGCCACCTCCCACGGGCGCTCGCAGACCCAGCGCTCGGGGAGCGCTCCCTCGGCGAGCCCGCGTGCGAGGAGCGACGTCCCCATGGCGCCGTCGAGCAGGACGGGATGACCGCCCCGGGAGAGCGGTCTCACCCGAGCTCCACGCTCTCGAGGTGGCCGGGGACGTGGACCTCCCAGCCGCGCGCCTCGATGCGGGCGGCCTGGGCGGCGAGCGCTTGCGCCTCACCGTGGACGCAGAACGTCCGGCGCGGCGGGCGCGTGATGCCGTCGAGCCAGCGAGCCACCTCGGCCCGGTCGCCATGGGCGGAGAAGCCCGGCAGTGAGACGACCCGGGCGCGGACGGGCACGTCCTTGCCGTGCATGCGCACGGTGGGGGCCCCGCTCTGCAGGCTCCAGCCGCGGGTGCCGGCCGCCTGGTATCCCACCAGCAGGACGGTGGTGCTCGCCTCCGGCAGCCGCCGCTCCAGGTGGTGGAGCACCCGCCCGCCGGTGGCCATCCCGGAGGCCGAGATGATGATGCACGGTCCGTGAATCCGGTTGATGGCCTTGGACTGGTCGGTCGTGCGGGTGAAGGTGAGCCGCCGGGTGGCGAACGGGTCGACGCCGCGCGCGAGGAGGGCGTCCATCTCGGCGTCGTGGTCCTCCCGGTGGTTGCGGTAGACCGGCGTGGCGGCCGTCGCCATCGGCGAGTCGACGTAGACGGGCAGCTCGGGTATCCGCCCCTTCTCCTCGAGCTGCCGGAGGAGGAAGAGGACCTCCTGGGTCCGGCCGATGGCGAAGGCGGGCACGATCGTGGCGCCCCCGCGCGCCACGGAGGCGAGGATCTCCCGCTCCAGCTCGGCCGCGGCCGAGACGGCCGGGTGGTCGCGGTCCCCGTAGGTCGATTCGACGACCAGGAAGTCTGCCTCCGGGGGGGGCTCGGGATCGGGGAGGACCGGCGCCCCGTAGCGTCCCAGGTCGCCGGAGAAGAGCAGCCGGAGCGGGGCTCCGTCCTTGCCCGGCACGGTGAGCAAGGCCGAGGCGCTCCCCAGGATGTGGCCGGCGCGGCCGAAGGAGAGGGTGAACCCGGGGACGATCTCCCGGGGCTTCCCGTAGCGAAGGGTCCGGAGCCGCTCGATGGCGGTCGCGGCGTCGTTCAGGTCGTAGAGGGGCTGCGCGCGCGGTGCGTGCTTCGAGTACCCTTTCTCGTTGGCGTAGCGGGCCTCCTCCTCCTGGAGCTTCGCGGAGTCCGGGAGCATGATCCGGGCGAGGTCGGCGGTGGCCGGCGTGCACCACGCCTCTCCCCGGAAGCCCGATCGGACGAGCAGCGGCAACGCGCCCGAGTGGTCGATGTGGGCGTGGGTCAGGACGACCGCGTCGAGGGAGGAGGGCTCCACCGGGAAGGGAGCCCAGTTGCGGAGCCGGTACTCCTTCCTGCCCTGGAACAGGCCGGCGTCGACGAGCACGGAGCGCCCGGCCGCCTCCACGAGGAAACGCGAACCGGTGACCGTTCCGGCGGAACCGAGGAAGCGGATGGACGCCATGGTCCGGCGATTCTACAATGCGACGCCGGCGCAACGAGACGAGACGGGAGGCGGAGGGGTCATGCGGCGCAAGATCCGGGTGGTGGGCGCGATGATCGAGAAGGACGGCCGCTACCTCATCACGCAGCGATCGCCCACCGCTTCCCTGCCGTTGCTCTGGGAGTTCCCGGGGGGGCGGGTCGAGCCCGGGGAGACCGACGAGGTCGCGCTGGCCCGGGAGCTCGAGGAGGAGATGGACATCTCCGTCCGGGTCGGAGAACGGGTGATCCACGTGGAGCACTCGTACGCGAGCTACGACATCGATTTCTGCGTCTACCGCTGCGAGATCCGCGCGGGCGCCGTCCAGAACGCTCGGGTTCACGACCATCGGTGGGTCCGGCCGGAGGAGCTCGACCAGTACGAGTTCCCGGCCGCCGACGAGAAGACCGTCGCGAAGCTCCTGGGCCTCTAGCGTCCGGGCTTCGACCGCTGCACCCTAATTCGAATTGACATGGACGTACGCGACCTTACGTTGCGTCGCGGGAGGATTTCGTGAACGAACGCAGAAACCCGGGCTCCGGCCCCGACGCCGCACCTTCGGGAGACGGATCCACGCCTGCGGCCGGGTTCGGCCCGCTGGAGACGACGGTGAAGACGCAGGCGGCGCGGATCGACGAGCTGGCCCGCGCGTACGCGGCCCTGCTCGACGACAACAAGGCGTTCCGGCAGCGCGTGGAGCGCGAGCGGGAGCGGCTGGTCGATGCGGAGAAGACCCGCCTCGCGCAGGTGATGCTCGAATCCCACGACGACCTCGAGCGCGCCTACCGCGCTTCCGGAACGGCCGTGAAGGGCGAGCCCGCGTCGCTGCGCGACCTGAGGGAAGGCGTCGCGCTGTCCCTGGCCTCGATGGAGAAGCGGATCACCGAGATGGGCGTGACCCGCATCGAGGTGGTCGGGGCCCCGTACGACCCGCGCACCGCGGAGGCCATCGACGTCGCGGCGGTCGACGATCCCGCCCAGGACGGCGCCGTCCTCGAGGAGTTCAGGCCCGGCTGGCGCATCGGGGACCGCGTCCTCCGCCCCGCCCGGGTCCGGGTGGGGCGCCTTTCCCGGGCCTGACGCCCTCCCGCCGCGGGCCGGGGAATAGGAACCTCCCTGGCCCGGGTTCAATCGACGCTTTCACCCCTTCGATGGAGCGAAAAGAGACATGAGACGATTGCTGACGCTGTCCCTGGTCGCCGCCACCGCCGTCGCCATCACCCTGGCCTGCAGCCGCGAAGGGCGCGCCGATGCCGGCGCGGGCGCCAAGGGCGCGGCCCAGCAGCTCTGGCGCGAGCTTCCCGTCGCGACCCCGACCCCGGCCATGGGGCCGGTGACGTCGCTCGCCCCCTTGATCAAGACGCTCAAGCCGGCCGTGGTGAACATCTCGACCACCACCGTGACCAAGAACCATCCGCGGGTGCCGGGGTACCCCCGCGCGCCCCAGGGCACCCCCGGCGGGCCCGGCGGCCAGGGCGGCCCGATGGACGAGTTCTTCGAGCGCTTCTACGGCCAGCCCCGGGAGATGCCGGACTTCCGGTCGAACAGCCTCGGGTCGGGCTTCATCATCAACAAGGACGGCTTCATCCTGACCAACAACCACGTGGTCGGCGACGCCACCGAGATCCGGGTCAAGCTGTCCGACGGACGCGAGTTCGGGGCCCGGGTGGTCGGGAAGGATCCGCCCACGGACGTCGCGCTCATCCAGCTCGAGAAGGCGCCGCACGACCTTCCGACCGTGGCGCTCGGCGACTCCGACGCGCTGGAGCAGGGCGACTTCGTCCTCGCCCTCGGGAACCCGTTCGGGCTCTCCGGGTCGGCCAGCTTCGGAATGGTCTCCGCCAAGGCGCGGACCCTGCAGAACGGCCCGTTCGACGACTTCATCCAGACCGATGCCGCCATCAACCCGGGCAACTCGGGCGGCCCCCTCTTCAACATGAAGGGCGAGGTGGTGGGCATCAACACGGCCATCGTGTCGCCGCAGATCGGACAGGGCATCGGGTTCGCCGTTCCCATCAGCCTCGCCAAGCAGCTCCTGCCGCAGCTCGAGAAGGGGAACAAGATCGCGCGCGGCTACCTCGGTGTCACCGTGGGTGACCTGACGCCCGAGCTGGCCCGCGGCTTCGGCCTGGGCGAGGGCGTGAAGGGCGCGGTCGTGCAGGACGTCATCGCGAAGGCCCCGGCCGCCAAGGCGGGGGTCAAGGCCGGCGACGTGGTGGTCGCCGTGAACGGCAAGGCCGTCGAGGACCGCGGCCAGCTCACCCGCGCGGTCGCCGCCATCGCGCCGGGCGGGAAGGCCACGCTGTCCTTGCTCCGGAAGGGCAAGAAGCAGGAGGTCGTCGTCACCGTGGGGACGCGCCCGGACGAGGACGCCCTGGCCCGCGGCGAGGGCCCCGAGGAGGGCGGCGGGGAGGCGCGACGCCGGCACCGAGACGAAGGGCGCCAAGCTGGGCTTGAGGCTTCAGGCCCTCTCGCCGGAACTGGCGCGCCAGCTCAAGGTCGAGGCGGAATCGGGCGTCCTCGTGGCGGACGTGTCGCCGGACGGCGCAGCGGCGCGGGCCGGCATCCAGCGCGGCGACGTCATCCTCGAGGTGAACCAGGAGGCCGTGACGAAGCCGGACCAGGTCGCCGCCGCCGCCGCGAAGGCCAAGCCGGGAGACGTCGTCCTCCTCCGGGTGAAGCGCGGGGCGAATGCATCCTTCATCCCGGTGAAGATCCCGGAGCCGGAGCCCCCCGCGAAGAAGTAGCCCTCCAGGGGATGTAGGTAAAGGTCGGAAGTTTGACGACATGAGGCCTCCGCCGTAGCGTTTGCGGCGGAGGCCTTCTCGTCCATGACCTGGTTTCGACGACTGTCCGAGGTGGAGGGAAGGGCAGAGGCCCCCGCGGCCGACCGCCGCGGCGGTTCGCGCCTGGACAAGGTCTTCCCGGTCTGGCTGGAGGGGGAGCACGGCTGCGGGATGGGCATCGCCCGCAACATCTCCGAGGGCGGCATGTTCGTGGAGACCGCGACCCCGCACCCCATCGGCTCGCAGGTGCACGTGGCCTTTCCCTCCGAGTCGGGCGACATGACCGCGGTGGCCGAGGTGCGCTACGTGTGCCACCTGGTGGGCCGGCGCGCCGGGCAGGACGTCCACGCCTCGGTCCACGGCATGGGCGTGCGCTTCCTCTACTTCGAGGCGCGAGGCGAGTCCGTGCGGTCGCTCCACTAGCGTACTATCCGAACGGGATGCCCGAACCGTTCGTCGAGAAGCACCTCGCCCGTCACGCCGAGAAGGCGCGGGGCTGAGCCAGGTGGATTCCCTGGCGGTCGAGACCCGGGGCCTGACCCGCCTCTTCGACGGCAAGCCGGCGGTCTCGTCCCTCGACCTCCGCGTTCCGTCGGGCGCCTTCTATGGCTTCCTCGGACCGAACGGGGCCGGGAAGAGCACCACGATGAAGATGCTCACCGGGCTCCTGCGTCCCACCGGCGGGGAGGCCCGCGTCCTGGGGGCCGACCTCTCCCGGGACGGTCTGTCCGTGAAGGGGCGCATCGGGGTGGTCCCGGACGGCCTGGCGCTCTTCGAGCGCCTCTCCGGGAGCGAGATGCTCCGCATCCAGGGGCAGCTCTACGGACTCGACCGGATCACCGCCGGTCGAAGGGCCGCCGAGCTCCTCGAGGCGATGGAGCTGGCCCCCGAGGGCGGAAAGCTGGTGCAGGACTACAGCCACGGGATGAAGAAGAAGCTGGCGCTGGCCTGCGCGCTCATCCACGGTCCGGAGCTCCTCTTCCTGGACGAGCCGTTCGAGGGCATCGACGCCGTGGCGGTCTCGGGCATCCGGCGCATGCTCCAGGACCTGGTGGTGCGCCGCTCGCTCACCATCTTCCTCACCAGCCACGTGCTCGAGGTCGTCGAGCGGCTCGTCACCCACGTGGGCATCATCCACCGGGGCCAGCTCGTGGCGCAGGGGACCCTCGACGAGGTTCGCGCGACGGGCTCCCTCGAGGACACCTTCATCCGCATGGTCGGAGAGGATCGTCCGCCCGGTCCGGGGCTCTCCTGGCTCGGGGCGCGCGGGGAGGGCGGGTGAGGGCCCAGCTCCGGGCCCTGGTGGAGCTGCGCGCGCGGCTCCTCTGGCGCCGGTTCACCAGCCGGGGCGGGATCGCGGAGGGCGTGGCCAGCGTGGTCCTGCTCGCGATCGCGATCCCGGTGGGGCTGGGCTTCGCGGTCGCGGTCGGCTTCGGGGCCTTCCAGTCCGTGAAGGCGGGAGGCGGGCTCCGCAGCGACGTCGGGGCCGCCGCCATCTTCTTCGGCCTGTGGCAGACCTGGACGGTCGTGAGCCTCACGCTGAACGACCGGGAGGGGCTCGACCTGGGTCGCTTCCTGGCCTACCCGATCGCCCCGGGACGCGTGTACGGGATGGGGCTCGCGACCGGCGTGGTCGGCGACCCGATGGGGCTCGTCTGGGGCGCCATCCTGACGGGCGTGTTCGTCGGGTCTGCGCTGGCCCGGCCGGGCGCCTGGCTGGGCCTCCTCGGCCGTGACCCTGGTCGCCTTCGCCGTCGCGACGGTCCTCTTCGTCGCGCTCATCCAGGAGGTGATGACCTTCGTCCTCTCGACCCGCCGGATCCGGGAGTGGGCCACGGTGCTCTCGGTGGGCGTGTCGGTCGGGATCCTGATCGCGCTGGCGCGGACGGCAGAGCATCCCTTCCGGGCCACCGGGGACCTCCTGCCGTCCCTGCGGGTGCTCCAGTGGATGGCCTGGCCGGCGGCCTTCTCGGCGGCCGCGGCGCGCGAGCTGTTCGCCGGACGGGGCGCGGCGAGCCTGCCCTGGCTTGCGGGCCTGCTCGCCGCGAGCGCGGCGACCGGGTGGGCGTCCTTCCGGATCGCGCTGCGCCAGGCGCAGGGCGGAAACGCCACGGGGGGCGCGCGCGGCGCCGCAGCGGCGGCCCCCGACCGTGGGCTGCTCGAAGGCCGGTGGGGGGCGCTCGTCGAGAAGGAGGGGCGTTACCTCTTCCGGCAGCCGCTCGCGCGGGTCGCCTTCCTGCTCGCGCCCGCCATCGCGGGCTTCGTCGCCTGGCGGGTGGAGCCGCGAATCCCGGCGGACGCGGGCGAGGTGATCCGGGCCCTTCCGCTCTTCGGCGTGGCCCTCTACACCCACATGCTGCTGCAGGCCTTCTGGCTGAACGCCTTCGGCTGGGAGCGGGGAGGGGCTCGAGCCTACTTCCTCGCGCCGGTCGACCTGGCGGGGGTGCTGCGCGCCAAGGGGCTCGTCCTGTATGCGGCGAGCCTGCTGCTCTTCCTCCTCTCGGCGGCGCTGATGGCCGCCATCGGCAAGGGCGCGGTGCCCGCCTGGGCGCTGGCGGCGGCGCTCCTGCTCCACGCGGGGACGGCGCCCTGGATGCTCGCGGCCGGGAACCTGGTCTCCATCTTGCGGCCCCGGGCGGCCTCCTTCGCCATCCAGCGAGGCTCGGCGGTCTCCACGGCCTCCGGGCTGGCGGGCGTGGCGATCGTGTCGGCGGTGAGCGGGATCTTCGCGCTGCCGGCCCTGCTGGCCATCCGCGCCGAGTCGACGGCGCTCCTGCTCGCCGGCTGGGGCGGCCTGGGCGTCGCCGGGGCCTGGGTGTGGTGGAAGGCGGTCCCGCGGGAGGCTCGCTGGCTCGCAGACCGGCGGGACGAGTTCCTCCCGACGGTCTGCGGCGACGACGCGTGACCTGGCGGCCGGGCGAGCCCGGCTACTGCGAGAAGCCCTCGAGCAGGTAGTGGTTCTCGATGCGCCGCAAGGCCAGCGCCATGGCGGCCGTGCGCATGTCGATCTTCTTGCCCACCACGAAGCGGCGGGAGTCGTAGAGCGGGGTCTTCTGCGGGCTGTCGACCGCGATGTCGTGGATGATGCCGAAGTTGGCCTTGATCGCCCGCTCCAGCCGGTTGTTCACCTCGGCCTCGGTCCAGTGCTCCATGCGCAGGTTCTGGAGCCACTCGTAGTAGGAGACGGTGACGCCGCCGGCGTTGCAGATGATGTCCGGGATGAGGTCGATCTTCCGCTCGCCCAGCACCTTGTCGCCGTCGGGCGTGGTGGGACCGTTGGCGGCCTCGGCGACCACCTGGACCTTGTTCAGCCCCTCGGCGACGTCGCCGGTGATCGATCCGCCCAGGGCGGCCGGGATGGCGATCTCGGCCTCCAGCTTCCAGAAGTCCTCGCGGGCGATCTTGGTGCCGCCGGTGAAGCCCTCCACCGAGCGGCGGAGGTTGTCGGGCGCGGCGGCGTGGGCCAGCAGGGCCGGGACGTCGAGCCCCTTCTCGTTCATGATCGTCCCGTACGCGTCCTGGACGCCGACGATCTTCGCACCCATGGCGTGGAGGATCTCGGCCGACGCGGTGCCCACGTTGCCGAAGCCCTGGACGAGCACCCGCTTCCCCGCCAGGCTCTCGCCGCGCCAGCGCGCCCACTCCTCCAGGCAGTAGACCGTGCCCTGGCCGGTGGCCTTGGCGCGTCCCTCCGAGCCTCCGATGCGCACGTCCTTGCCGGTGACCACCCCGCGCATGGCGTGGGGCATCCGCTCGCCGTCCGTGAACTGGCGCATCATGATCGCCATGATCTCGGGGTTGGTGTTGACGTCCGGCGCCGGGATGTCGACGTAGGGGCCGATCACGTTCTTCAGCTTGTAGATGAAGCGGAGCGAGACGTGCTCCATCTCCTCCTTCGAGTAGGCCGCGGGATCGATGCGCACGCCGCCCTTGGCCCCGCCGAAGGGGATGTCGGCGATGGCGGTCTTCCAGGTCATGTCGGCGGCCAGCGCCTTGAAGAGGTCGAGCGAGACGTCCTTGTGGAACCGGACGCCTCCCTTGTAGGGGCCGCGCACCTGGTTGTACTGGATGCGGTAGGCCTTGAACTTCTTCGGGCCGCCCTTCTCGATGCGGAAGAGGCCGCGCTTCGGGATGCGCAGGACGCCTTCACGCAAGGTGATGTCGGCCTTCAGCAGGGCGCGGCGGTGGAGGACGAGCTGGCCGTTGGCCAGCGGCTCCAGGGCCTCGCCGGCCTTCATCGAGGAGGCGGGCAGATCCTTGAAGTGCGCCTCCTCCTCCTTGGCCACCGGCACCAGGCGGTCCCGGGTCTCGATGGTGATGTAGAAGATGTGCTCGAAGTCCGGCTCCTCGAGCTCGAGCCGGACGCGCGGGTCGAGGTGAATCAGCTCGGAGGCGCGATAGAACGCCTCCATCGACTCGTCGAAGATGCTCTTCCTGGAGCTGTCCTTGCGCGACGCCATTGACGCACCTCGAGTGTGTGTGGGTCTGGGGAGGGGACGGAGCGATGCTAAGCCCGGTCGACACGGGAATCAAACTCTTTCCCGGGTGGGTTCCGCATGTAAAAACGCCTGGTTGCGCCCCTGGAAGGCGGGCTTTTGGGTCACCCGCGGAGGCAGCGGATGACGGCGGCTTCGAGGAGCTCGGCCGCGCGCCGCATCGCCTCCTCCACGGGCATCCCGGCCGGTGACGCGGACTCGACCCGGGAGATGCCGTGGCGCACCAGATCCTCGGCGCCCGGCCCCAGGCTGCCCGACACGAGCAAGACCGGGACCCCGTGCCGCTGCGCCACCCGCGCCACGCCGACGGGCGCCTTCCCCATGGCGGTCTGGGCATCGGATCGACCCTCGCCGGTCAGGACGAGCGCCGCGCCGCGGACGAGATCGTCGAAGCGGGTGGAGTCGAGGACCAGGTCGACGCCCGGGACCAGGCGGGCCGGGGTGAAGAAGAGCAAGCCCGCCCCGAGGCCTCCCGCCGCGCCCGCGCCCGGGAGGCGGGCCACGTCGCGACCCGTCGCCTGGCGGGACACCTCCGCGTAGCGCTCGAGGGCGGCGTCCAGCTCCTCGACCACGGCCGGGGTCGCGCCCTTCTGCGGACCGTAGACCGCCGAGGCTCCGCGGGGACCGGTGAGCGGGTTGTCCACGTCGCAGGCGACGAGGAATTCGGCCTCGGCGAGGCGCGGGTCGACTCCGGAGAGGTCGATGGACGCGATGCGGACGAGCGGGGCGCCGCCCTCGGGAAGGGGCTGGCCACGTCCGTCGAGGAAGCGGACGCCCAGGGCCTTCGCCATGCCGGATCCGCCGTCGTTGGTGGCGCTGCCCCCGATCCCGACCACGACGTGGCGGAAGCCCTCGTCGAGCGCCGCTCGCAGGAGCTGCCCCGTCCCGAACGTGGAGGCCACGCGGGGATCCCTCCGCCCCTCCGGCACGAGCGTGAGCCCGGAGGCGGCGGCCATCTCCACGACGGCGGTTCGCCCGTCGCCCAGGACGCCCCATCGGGCGTCCACGGGGCGCCCGAGCGGGCCGCGGACCTCCCTCGTCTCGTAGCGCCCGCCGGTGGCCTCCACCAGCGCCTCGACGGTGCCCTCGCCGCCGTCGGCGATCGGCACCTTCACGATCCGTGCATCGGGCCAGGCGGTCCGGACGCCTCGCTCCATGGCCGCGGCGGCCTCCGGTGCGGAGAGGCTCCCCTTGAAGGAGTCGGGTGCGACGACGACGACCCGCGGGCGAGTCGCTCACGGCGCGGACGCCGGGGAGGCGAGTCGCACGAGCTGCTTGCCGCGGTTCCGTCCCTCGAAGAGCCGGCGCAGCGCGGCGGGGGCGTTCTCCAGCCCCTCGACCACGTCCACCCGGTCCTTCAGCTTCCCCGCCCGCAGCCAGCCGGCGAGCGCGGCCACGGCCTCACCGGCGCGGGACAGGAAGTCGAGGACGATGAAGCCCTCCATGCGCCCCCGCTTGGAGACGAGCGCGAGGTAGTTGGCCGGCCCCGGGGTGGGCCGGGCGTCGTTGTAGTGGGAGATGCCTCCGCAGAGCACGACGCGGCCGCGCAGGGCCAGCTGCAGCAGCACGAGATCGAGGACCGGCCCCCCCACGTTGTCGAAGAAGACGTCGATCCCGGACGGACAGAGCGCGCGGAGCCGCGCGCCGACGTCGGGCGCCTTGTAGTCCACGGCGCCGTCGAGCCCGAGCTCGTCCACGAGGTACCGGCACTTCTCCTCGCCGCCGGCGATGCCGATGACGCGACAGCCGGCGATGCGCGCGATCTGCGCCGCCGCCGAGCCGGTGGCGCCGGCCGCGCCGGAGACGACGACGGTCTCGCCGGGGCGGGGCCTCCCGACCTCGAGGAGCCCGAAGTAGGCGGTGATGCCGGTGAGGCCGAGCGCGCTCATCGCCGTCTCGATGGGCACCCCGGCCGGCACGGGGGTCGGGGAGGTCGAGGTTCCCGGACGGGCGAGGGCGTAGTCCTGCCATCCGAAGAGCCCCTGGACCAGCTGGCCAGCCTTGAGCGCCGGGTGGCGGGACTCCACCACCTGCGCGACGGCGAACGACCGCATCACCTCGCCGATCTTCACGGCGGGGAGATAGGTGTCCATGGCCATCCAGCCCCGCTGGGTGGGGTCGATGGAGAGGTAGAGGTTGCGGACGAGCGCCTCGCCGTCCGACGGCTCGGGGGCGGGTCCCTCGACGAGCCGGAAGTCCTGGTCGGAGACGAGCCCCTCGGGGCGACGCTCGAGAAGCCACTGGCGGTTCATGGGTCGGGTCATGGTCCTTGCTTCTTACTGTGGCCGGGTCCCCGGCGGAGGAGGAACGCCACCGGTCGCCGGGGAGATGCCGAAGGGCAGGCTCGTCGGCGGCTGGACGGATGGCCCGGCGGCCGAGGTGTCCATGGTGGTGCCGGGCCGGTTCAGGCAGGCCGGAGACTCGGCCTCGCTGCCGATGCAGACCACGCCGGGCGACTCGCAGAATCCCGTGCGGGGGTTGCACATCGTGCCGCCGACGCACGTGGCGTAGCATCCGCCCGCCGACTTCTGGGCCACGGAGGCGCCGGCGGCGAGGGCGGAATTGATGGCGGCGGATGGGACGGTGTACTTGGCGGAGGACTGGCAGCCTGCGAGCGCGAAGAGGCAGGAGAGCAGGGCGGCCGCCCGCACGGCCATGGAGCTCAGCCCCGCCGGGACGTGAAGAGGTCCCAGGCGAGAACGGCGGCCATGAGCACCCCGAGCACGCCTCCCACCGCCACGATCGGCGAGTGGAAGATGCTCGCCGCCGTCATCACGCGGCTGTCGAGCGTGTCGTGGACCAGGGCCACGCCCAGCGCGAGGCCGGCGCCGGCCAGGACCACGGAAGGAAATCTCGACGTCTCTCTCGTCGTCGCACGAGGCATGACGACCCCCTTGACTCGAAGGCTAGCAAGCCCCGGGGTGGAAGGCCAATACGCGCAGTCAAGGGACACGGGGGACCCGGCTCCCCCCGGGTGACCGGCGAATCAGGCCGTTCGCTTCAGGAAGCCCGCCAGCCGGCGAACGTCGGCGAGGACCTGCTCGGGGACGAAGGGCCTCGCGACGACCGCCCCGACCTCCGGATGCGGGGAACCGTCGGCGATGACGATCACGGGGATGAGGGTCAGGCGCTCGTGTTCGGACCTGATCCGGAGAAACTCCCGGCCGCTCAGGAGCGGCAGGTCCAGGTCG
This sequence comes from uncultured delta proteobacterium, assembly GCA_963766715.1. Taxonomy (GTDB): domain Bacteria; phylum Myxococcota; class Myxococcia; order Myxococcales; family Anaeromyxobacteraceae; genus CAIOAK01. Next base: position 620,763 of record CAVYBH010000012.1, on the reverse strand, counting down.
AGGACGATGAGCCGGGCCAGAAGAGGACGACCTTCCGGAAGGCATCCTGGCCGTCGACCGCGAGGACGACCTCGCAGCCCGCGCCCTCGAGGAGCTGCGAGAAGAAGGCTCGATCGGCCGGCACGGCGGTAGCGACGAGCACCACCGGGGCCCGTCGGTCGCACCTGCCGGCGTGAGTTTCATCTTCGCCATGTCGGCCCCCCCGGGCCACGACGACGAGTCTTCTTCCCTGACACTAGGGGCTGCGGGCGTTCCGCCGCAGCCCCAATCCGCAGGCCTTGTTCGAGAATTGGCGGCGACACAAAAGGGCTCGAGCGAACCCCTGGGGGCGCCGCGAGCCGCGTGATCGTCGTTTGTGGAGCCGACACCCAGAATTGAACTGGGGACCTACTGATTACGAATCAGTTGCTCTACCAGCTGAGCTATGTCGGCGAAGACGTGGAAACGCCGGGCGTTCTAGCACCGGTCGCCGGACCTCGCAAGCGCGACCGGCGGTCAGAACGACTGGCCGAGTGTCACATAGAACTGCGTCCCGGCGTAAGGGTCGGACGGGCTCCCCGGGGCGAGCAGGGGCCCGAGCCCCTGGCCGATGCCGATTCGCAGCGTGACGGGGATGTAGAAGCCCAGGACCAGCTCCGCGTCCAGCTCCGCCCCGGCGCCGAAGCGGATCCGCTGCCACCACGGCACGCCCGCGAAGGGCACCCAGGCGATCCCCGCGTCGAGGAAGGCGGCGCCGGAGAGCCGCCGGAGGAAGACGGGCCAGGTGGAGATGCCCCACTGCGGAGCCGCGATGGGGAAGCGGAGCTCGAACGTCCCGCTGGCGAGGTGGCTGCCCTGGAAGAGGCCCGACGGGTAGCCCCGAAGCTGGTCGGGCTGGGACCCGACGGAGGCGAAGCCGAGGGCCCCGAGGAGCAGGCCGGCCACGTCGGGCGGCGGGATGCCGCCGAGGGTGAACGGGTACTGACCCCCGAAGGTCCCGACCGAGGTCCCGTAGGCGAGGTGGAGCGCGAACACCCATTGCTCGGTCCAGGGAACGCGCAGGTACCCGTTCCAGGCGGCCTCGCCCCACGCGTAGTCGTAGTCGCTCCCCAGCGCCGGCGCGGTCACGCCCCCGGCGAGCGATGCCTGGAATCCGGAGATGCGGGAGATGCTGTTCACGTACTGCCGGGTGTCGTCGTAGGCGACGCCCGCGCCGATCATGCTCCGGAAGCCATCGGCGAGCGGCAAGGGACCGGGCGGCGGGTTCAGGGCCCGGTAGAAGGTGCCGCTCCAGCCCAGCGAGAACGTGAGCTCCCGGTACAGCTCCCGGAACGGGAGGAGCAGGGAGGCGCGCAGCGGCGTCCAGACCTCCTGGTTGACGCCGGTCAGGCCCGGGGGCGGCGGTGATCCAGCGGGACGACGACGCGAGGAGCGGCGTCCGCATCCACTGGCCGAGATAGGACACGTCGTAGACGGGGGACGCCGTCCCGAAGCTCCAGCGCAGGTCGCCGGCCCAGGAGTGGAGCCCCACCACGTCGGACGCCGAGCTCAACGCACCCAGCGTGAACCCTGCGGCGTCCCACCCGAAGACCGGCAGCCAGTACCGGGGCACGAGCATCGGCCAGGGATCGTAGGGTACCGAGGCGTAGCCGGGATCGTGGTCGTACGGAAGCGCCGCCGTCCGGGGAAGCGCCTCCGGCGCCGGAGGGTAGGCGCGGCCGGTGAGCTCGAGGCGGGCCAGGTCGTATCCGGCCCGCGAGTAGGACACGTAGGCGACGCGCCCGCCGTCCGGGGACGCCGCGGGCTGCATCGCGCCCATCTCCGAGTTGCTCACCTGCAGGATCCGGCCCGGCACCACGAGGACCTCCGGAGGGGCGGGATCGGGATCGACGGGAGGGCCTGGCTCCGCGGGCGGCGATTCCGGGGGCACGAGCGAGAGGAGGGTGGGAGGCGACGGGCGGCACCAGCGGAGGCAAGGGCGCCTCGACGGGGTGGGCCCAGCCGTCCGGTCCGGCCTCGAAGACGTACAGGTCGTAGATCCCGGTCCGGTCGGAGGAGAAGAGGAGGCGGCCGTCCGGCAGCCACTCCGGGCTCGTGTCGAGGGCATCGTCGTTCGTCACCCGGACCACCCGCCCGTCCTCCCAGACGGCGATGTCCCGTCGCGCGCCCACCTGGAGCTCGAAGGCGATCCGCCGGCCGTCCGGGGAGATGCGGGGCAGGTACACCTGCGCACCCGGCAGGTGGAAGAGCGTCTCCATCCGCCCGTCGTCGAGCCAGAGCCGCTTGAGCGCCATCTCCCCGGGGGCGACGCGCGCCACGTAGGCCACGACGTCTCCGCCCGGGCGGACGTCGGGATCGGTGGCCCGCTCCCCGCGGGTCAGCCGCGTCCGGCGCCCCGTGTCCAGGTCCACGCGCCAGAGGTCGCTCCAGAGCCAGTAGTACTGGTAGTAATCCTCGACGGCCACGATGGCCTCGACGGGGGAGCGCAGCGCGAAGGTCCCGTTGGCGACGATCTCGACGGCGAGCCCGAGGTCCTTGCCGTCCGGGGTGGCGCGACGGATCCCCTGCGGCCCGTCGAGCCCGCGGTCCCAGTAGGCGACGAAGCTGCCGTCCGGCGACCATCGGGGGTGGAGGACGCGCGCGCCCCGGCGGGTGATCCATTCCGGCGCGGTCACCGGGGAGCGCCGGACCCGTGCGAGTCTGCTCCTCGTAGCGGGTCCGCAGCGCGCCCGCGAACTCGCCCCAGAGCGCCTGGAAGTCCTGGCCGCCCAGCGTGTCCTCGGCCACGACGCCGATGGCGAAAGGCCACACCCACCGCCCCTGCTCGGCCACGAAGTCGCTCAGGCCGGCGGCGCCGGACCGCTCGTGGAGGAAGGAGAGGAAGCGGCCGCCCAGCAGGTACCACATGTTCCCGAGCGGCCAGTCGAGCGGCGGGTTGGATACCTCGGGCAGCGGGAAGAGCCCGCCCTCGAGCACCATCGCCCGGGCGTACATGTCGAAGAGCGAGCTGGCGTTTCGCCCGTGCCCGGGGGCCGACTCGTGGAGCACCGCCATGCCTTCCGTGAGCCACGGGGGCACCATGCCGTTCGGCACCAGCACCTTGCCGAAGATCCCGTCGAGGAAGGCCGGCACGCCGCCCCGGACGTTGATGTGGACCACGTGCACGTACTCGTGGGCCACCAGGGAGAAGAGCCAGTCGGAGTAGTCGTTCAGCTCGGAGAGGGAATCCGGCGGCGTCGCCACGAGCTGGATGGCGTCGTACGGGAAGACCGTGGCGAGGCCGTTGGCCTCGTCGGTGTGATCCGCGAGCACCACCTCGGTCTTCCCGGTGGGCAGCGCGGGGAATGCCGGGGCGAGCAGGAGCCGGGAGCGCTCGAGGGCCCCTGCCGTGCGCTGGGCGAGGGCTTCCTCCCCCTCGTAGTAGTGGACCCGGAAGCTGGGCGTCTCGAGCGTCCGCCAGCGCAGCGCAGGGTCGTACTGGGCCGACGCCGCTCCCGGGAGGAGCGAGACCAGCAGGACGGCGAGGAATCTCTCGAATCGTGTCAACGGGCTCCCGGGGCGGGTGCCGATGCTAGACGACTGGATTAGACTGCGCCAAGGTCCATGTCCCACGGCCACGAACATCCTTCGCACGACGGCCACGACCACGCCCACGCGCACGAGGCCGCCGCCCACGGCGCGAGCGCCTCCCGGAGCGCCCGGCGGCTCGCCCTGTCCCTCGCGGTCACCGCCGGCATCATGGTGGCGGAGGCGGTCGGCGGGCTCGTGTCCGGGTCGCTGGCGCTCGTTTCCGACGCCGGGCACATGCTCACCGACGTGGCCGCCCTGGCGCTGGCGCTGCTCGCGGTGCGATTCGCCGCCCGCCCGGCCGACGAGAAGCGGACCTTCGGATTCCGGCGGGCCGAGGTGCTGGCCGCCCAGGCCAACGTGGCCGGCCTGGTGGTGCTGACCGCGTGGATCGCCTGGGAGGCCGTCGATCGCCTGCGTCATCCCGGCGCGCCCATCGAGCTTCCGGTGATGGCGGGCGTGGCGGCCGTGGGCCTCGTCGCGAACCTCGTGGTGCTGCGCTGGCTGCACGCCGATCACAGCCTGAACGCCCGCTCCGCCTTCCTCCACGTCGTCGGCGACGCGGTCTCCTCGGTGGTGGTCCTGGCCGGCGCGGCGCGCCATGTGGTTCGAGCCGTCCTGGACCTGGATCGACCCGGTGCTCTCCCTGGGGATCTCGATCCTCATCCTCTGGGGCGCGCTCCGGATCAGCCTGGAGATCGCCGACATCCTCATGGAGTCGGTCCCGCGCCACCTGGCCATCGAGGAGGTCTGCGGCGCCATGGGGGAGGTCGCGGGCGTGCTCGCGGTCCACGACCTGCACGTCTGGACCATCTCCAGCGGCCTCTATGCGCTCTCGGCCCACGTGGTGGTCGGCGAGGACGACCTGGGTCGCAACGACGCCATCCTCGACGACGTGAAGGGGCAGCTCCGCTCGCGCTTCGGCATCGACCACACCACCATCCAGATCGAGTCGGCGCGCTACGCCCACCTCTACGACGACGTCCACTCCCACCAGCACGACCGGGAGCGGCGCTGCGCCCCGCACGCCGCCGGGGGCTGACGGGTGCGCATCGTCGCCGGCTCGGCCCGGGGTCGCCGGCTCGTCGCGCCGCCGGGGGAGGGCACCCGCCCCACCAGCGACAAGGTGCGGGGCGCCATCTTCAACGTGCTGGGGCAATTCTTCGAGGGCGGCCGCGTCCTCGACCTCTACTCCGGCTCCGGGGCCCTCGCCCTCGAGGCGCTCTCCCGCGGCTTCGCCTCCGCCACCTGCGTGGAGTCGAACGCGGGGGCGGCTGCCGTCATCGGGGAGAACGCCGCGGCCTGCGGGTTCGCAGGGCAGGTGACGGTGATCCGGCGCCGTGCGGCCGACGCCCTCGCGGCGCTGCCGGCGGCCGCCTTCGACCTGGCCTTCCTGGATCCGCCCTACGCGGAGGGGCCTGCGGGCGCTCTCGCGGGGCTCGACCGGGTGCTCCGGCCGGGTGCGCTCGCCGTGGCCGAGCACGACCGCCGCTCTCCTCCCGCGGACCGCTTCGGCCGCCTGGCCCTCGAGGACCGGCGCGCCTACGGCGATACGGGAATCTCGATCTATCGATGCGAGTAGGGGATACTCCCCGCCGATGCCCCGGCTCGCCATCTATCCCGGCTCCTTCGATCCCCTCACCAACGGTCACCTCTCCCTCATCCAGCGCGGCCTGAAGATCTTCGACGGCCTGGTCGTGGCGGTGGCCAACAACGCCTCGAAGAAGGCCCTCTTCACGCTGGAGGAGCGCAAGCAGCTCATCCGCGAGGTGGTGGGCACCGATCCGCGCGTCGAGGTCGACCACTTCGAGACCTTGCTCGTGGACTACGCGAAGCAACGGCGCATCCACACCGTGCTCCGCGGGCTGCGCGCCGTCTCCGACTTCGAGTACGAGTTCCAGCTCGCCAACATGAATTCCAAGCTCGACCCGGACTTCGAGTCGGTCTTCGTCATGACCGGGCAGGACTACTTCTACGTGACCGGAAGCCTGGTCCGGGAGGTGGCGAGCTACGGCGGGGACGTGACCGGGCTCGTACCCCCCAACGTGGCCGAGGGGCTTCGCCAGAAATTCCCGCGCCGCTAGGCCGGGATGGCCGCCTGCCCCCCTCTCGCGACCGTTTCCAACCGGGGCGCGAGTTGGTATCCTGCGTGGCCCGGCAACCGGCCCCAGAAACCCACCTCCAGGAGATTCCGAGGATGAGACTCGCCAAGCGGCTCGACGCGGTGAAACCGTCCCCCACGCTGGCCATCACCGCCAAGGCGAAGGAGCTCAAGGCCAAGGGCATCGACGTGGTCGGATTCGGCGCCGGTGAGCCCGACTTCGACACCCCGAAGGCGATCAAGCAGGCCGGGATCGCGGCCATCGACGCCGGGTTCACGAAGTACACCCCGACGAACGGCATCCCGGAGCTGCGCGAGGCCATCGCCAAGCGCATCGCGCAGGAGCACGGGATCGCCTACAAGCCGACCGAGGTGCTCGTCTCCTGCGGCGGCAAGCACGCGCTCTACAACCTCTTCCAGGCGCTGCTCAACCCGGGCGACGAGGTGGTCATCTTCGCGCCGTACTGGGTCAGCTACGCCGACATGGTGAGGCTGGCCGACGGCGTCCCCGTCATCGTCCAGACGCGCCACGAGGACGGGTTCGAGCCCAGCCACGACGCCATCAAGAAGGCGGTCGGCCCGAAGACCCGCGCCGTCATCGTCAACAGCCCGTCGAACCCCACCGGCGCCGTCTTCGGCCGGGCCACGCTGCGGAACATCATCGACGAGGTGAAGGGGAAGGACATCCTCGTCATCACCGACGACATCTACGATCGCCTCGTCTACAAGGGCCGCTTCGAGAACGTCCTCACCGTCGACCCCACCCTCCACCCCCAGGTGGCGCTGGTGAACGGGGTCTCGAAGACCTACTCCATGACCGGGTGGCGCATCGGCTGGACGGCGGGTCCCCAGCCGCTCATCAGCGCGATGCAGAAGCTCCAGGACAACTCCACCTCCAATCCGGCCTCCATCTCCCAGAAGGCGGCCCTGGGCGCCCTCACGCTTCCCCTCGACCCCGAGGTCGAGGTCATGCGGAAGGTGTTCGACGAGCGGCGCGGCCACATCGTCAAGCGCCTGAACGCCATCCCGGGCGTCACCTGCTTCGATCCGGGCGGGGCGTTCTACGCCTTCCCGTACATCGGCAAGCTCCTCGACAAGAAGATCCCCGGCCAGTCCGAGCCCATCGGGACCGACGAGAAGTTCGTGGCCCACCTGCTCGACCACCACAAGGTCGCGGTCGTCCCCGGCTCCGCGTTCGGCGCCCCGGGATACCTGCGCCTCTCCTTCGCGATCGCGCTCGACCAGATTGACAAGGGCGTGGACCGCATCGCCGAGATGGTGAAGAGCCTCGAGTAGCCGTAGGGCCGGGGGAGAGCCCCCGGAACCGCGAATTCCGGCCCCTCCGCGCAGACACGCGGGGGGGTCCTTATGTTAGGGTCCGCCCCCGATGCCGTCCCGCAAGGACATCAAGAAGATCATGATTGTAGGGTCCGGACCGATCGTCATCGGACAGGCCTGCGAGTTCGACTATTCCGGCACCCAGGCCTGCAAGGCGCTGAAGGAGGAGGGGTACGAGGTCGTCCTCCTCAACTCCAATCCGGCCACGGTGATGACCGACCCGGACTTCGCCGACCGGACCTACGTCGAGCCCATCACCCCCGAGGTGGCCGAGCAGATCCTCGCCCGGGAGAAGCCGGACGTCCTGCTCCCGACCCTGGGCGGACAGACCGCCCTCAACCTGGCGGTCGCGCTGGCCCGGAACGGGGCGCTCGCCCGCCACGGGGTGGAGCTCATCGGCGCCTCCCTCGAGGCCATCGAGAAGGCCGAGGACCGGCAGCTCTTCAAGGACGCCATGAACCGCATCGGGGTCGACATGCCCCGCAGCGGGTACGCCACCACCTTCGAGGAGGCCCGCTCGGTCGCCGAGCATATCGGCTTCCCGGTGATCATCCGCCCCAGCTTCACCATGGGGAGGCGAGGGCGGCGGGGTGGCCTACAACAAGGAGGAGTTCGACGCGCTCGCGCGACGGGCCATCGACCTCTCGCCCACGCACACCATCCTCGTGGAGGAGTCGATCCTCGGCTGGAAGGAGTACGAGCTCGAGGTGATGCGGGACCGGAACGACAACGTCGTGATCGTCTGCAGCATCGAGAACTTCGATCCCATGGGCGTCCACACCGGCGACTCCATCACGGTGGCCCCGGCGCAGACCCTCTCCGACAAGGAGTACCAGCAGCTTCGCGACGCCTCGATCCGCATCATCCGGGAGATCGGGGTCGACACCGGCGGGTCCAACATCCAGTTCGGGGTCCACCCCGAGACCGGCCGGGTGGTGGTCATCGAGATGAACCCCCGGGTCTCGCGCAGCTCGGCGCTCGCGTCGAAGGCCACGGGGTTCCCCATCGCCAAGATCGCCGCCAAGCTGGCGGTCGGCTACACGCTCGACGAGCTCAGGAACGACATCACCCGGGAGACGCCGGCCTCGTTCGAGCCCACCATCGACTACGTCGTCACCAAGGTCCCGCGCTTCGCCTTCGAGAAGTTCAAGGGGGCCGACGACGTCCTGACCACGCACATGAAGTCGGTGGGCGAGGTCATGGCGATGGGGCGCACCTTCCAGGAGAGCCTCCAGAAGGCGCTGCGCGGCCTCGAGATCGACCGGGCCGGGCTCGAGTCGCCCCTCGGCAAGCGCCCCGGAGACAGCTACACCGAGGCCGAGCGGATGCAGGTCCTCGAGCAGGCGCGGGTGCCCCGGGCGAACCGGGTCTTCTGGGTCGGCGAGGCCTTGCGGGCCGGGACGCCGATCGACGAGCTCTACCGTCTCACCTCCATCGACCCCTGGTTCCTGCGGGAGATGAAGGGCATCGTCGACCACGAGCCGGTGCTCGCCCGCGGGCTGCCACCGGACGCGGAGGCCTGGCGGGAGGCGAAGCGCATGGGCTTCGCCGACAAGCGCATCGCGTCCCTGGCCCGGACCACCGAGGACGCGGCCCGCGCGGCGCGCTGGGCGGCAGGCGTCCACCCGGTCTTCAAGCGGGTCGACACCTGCGCGGCCGAGTTCGAGGCCTTCACCCCGTACCTCTACTCGACGTACGAGGAGGAGTGCGAGGCGAACCCCACCTCGCGCCGGAAGGTGATGATCCTCGGCGGCGGCCCGAACCGGATCGGCCAGGGCATCGAGTTCGACTACTGCTGCGTCCACGCCAGCTTCGCGCTCCGGGAGGCCGGGTTCGAGACCATCATGGTCAACTGCAACCCGGAGACCGTCTCCACCGACTACGACACGAGCGACCGGCTCTACTTCGAGCCGCTCACGCTCGAGGACGTCCTGGAGATCGTCCGGGTCGAGAAGCCGGAGGGGCTCATCGTGCAGTACGGCGGGCAGACCCCGCTCAAGCTGGCGGTGCCCCTCGAGCGGGCCGGCGCGCCCATCCTGGGGACGACGCCCGACGCCATCGACCGGGCCGAGGACCGGGAGCGGTTCGCCGCCCTCATCGACAAGCTCGGGCTCCGGCAGCCGGCCAACGGCATGGCCCGCAGCGCCGAGGAGGCCTTCGCGGTGGCCCGGCGGATCGGCTACCCGGTCATGGTGCGCCCGTCCTACGTGCTGGGCGGCCGGGCGATGGAGGTGGTCTACGACGACGCCGACCTGAACGCCTACCTCACCGAGGCGGTCCAGGCCTCGCACGAGAAGCCGGTGCTGGTCGATCGGTTCCTCCGGGACGCGGCCGAGGTGGACGTCGACGTGGTCTCCGACGGCAAGGACGTCATCGTCGGGGGCGTGATGGAGCACATCGAGGAGGCCGGCATCCACTCCGGCGACTCGGCCTGCGCGCTTCCGCCCTACAGCCTGTCCGCCGAGACCGTGACCGAGATCGAGAAGCAGTCGATCGCGCTCGCCCGCGAGCTGGGCGTCGTCGGGCTCATGAACATCCAGTTCGCCATCCAGGGCAGCGACATCTACGTCCTGGAGGTGAACCCGCGGGCCAGCCGCACCGTGCCCTTCGTCGGCAAGGCCACCGGCGTCCCCTTCGCCAAGAAGGCGGCGCTCGCCATGGCCGGGATCTCGCTCGCGAAGCAGGGGCTCTTCGCCACGCCGAGGCCGAAGCACGTCTCGGTGAAGGAGGCGGTCATGCCCTTCGCCCGCTTCCGCGGCGTGGACCCGGTGCTCGGTCCGGAGATGAAGTCCACCGGCGAGGTCATGGGAATCGCCGCCGACTTCTACGGCGCCTTCTGGAAGTCGCAGACCGCCGCCGGGCAACGCCTTGCCGTTGCCGAAGCGCGGCGAGTCGCTGCGGGCCTTCGTGTCGGTGAAGGACGCCGACAAGCCGGTGGCGGCCGATCTGGCCCGCCGCCTCGTGGCCATGGGCTTCGAGGTGCTGGCGACCGCCGGGACGGCGGCCTTCCTGGCGCGCGCGGGCATCCCGGCGACGCCGGTGCGCAAGGTCGGGGAGGGGCGCCCCAACGTGGTGGACCGCATCATCGACGGGGAGGTCCACTTCCTCATCAACACCACCGCGAGCAAGCGCACCATCTCCGACAGCTTCTCCATCCGGCGCGAGACGCTGATGCACCGCGTGCCGTATTTCACCACGCTCACCGGCGCCCGCGCGGCGCTGGGGGCCATGGAGAACGCGCGCGACGCCGGCTACGGCGTCCGCTCCCTGCAGGAGTACCACCGCGCCCCCGGCGCCTGAGGCCACATGTCGAACCCCCGCACGCCCATGACCCCGGCCGGACTGGTCCGCCTCCGGGAGGAGCTCCGGCGCCTCAAGTTCCACGAGCGCCCGCGCATCGTGAAGGAGATCGCCGAGGCGCGCTCCCATGGCGACCTCTCCGAGAACGCCGAGTATCACGCCGCCAAGGAGAAGCAGTCGCACGTCGAGGGGCGGATCACCCAGGTCGAGCACTGGATCGCCACGGCCGAGGTCATCGACGTCTCGAAGCTGTCGGGCGACCGGGTGGTGTTCGGGGCCACCGTCCACCTCACGGACAGCCAGAGCGGGGACGACGTGCTCTACCGGATCGTCGGGGAGCTGGAGGCCGACTTGAAGCAGGGAAAGATCAGCGTCACGAGCCCGATCGCGCGCGCCCTCATCGGGAAGTCGGAGGGGGACGTGGTCAAGGTCCGGGCCCCGGGCGGCGAGCGCGAGTACGAGATCGGCAGCATCGAGTTCATCGAGGAAGCGATCCCCTCGGAGCCGGAGTAGTTCGAACGGGAGGGGGATGGCTCCGCGAGAGGATCCCGGGGCGCCACCCGGCGCCCGCGAGCTGACGGCGCTCTTCGCGCCGCTGCGCTTCGCCGCCCGCCAGGAGGGAGCCGCGCTGGAGCGGCTGGCCGGGCTCGGGAAGACGGTTCGGGGGGCGATCCAGCTGGCCCGGAAGGCCGGCGCGCCCGAGAGCCCGGCGCTCGCCAGGCTGGCCGGGGAGGCGGACGCCTTCGATCGGCGCCCCGTTCCCGAGAGGCTGGCGGCCGTGTGCCGGATCGCCGCGGAGCTGGGCTCCCTCGTCCCGCTCCCGCCGGACCTCGGGGAGATCGCGAGGCGGGGGCGGATCCCGGCGCCCGCCAGGGCGAAGGCCGGCTCTCCGCGCCGGCCGACTGTCCCCGAGGCCCGAAGCGGTCGCTCCGCCCGCCCGGCCTCCCGTGGTCCTCGGCCGGGGCGAGCGACGCAGGCGGCTCGCCACCCCGCTCTCCGAGGTTCCCGGAGCCCACCCGGCGCCGCGCGCCCTGCTCGAGGAGCGCGGGCGGACGACGGTGGAGGAGGCGCTCGGGTTCTGGCCCAAGGCCTGGCAGGACCGGACCCACGTGAAGCGGGTGTCGGAGCTGCGGGTCGGCGAGCCAGGCATCGCGGTGGTGAAGGTCGGCTCGGTGCGCCAGCAGCGGATGCGCAGCGGCAAGCCCATGCTCAAGGTGGCCACCATCGACGGCCCGGCGCGCCTGGAGCTGGTCTTCTTCAACCCTCCGCCCTGGCGCCACAAGCAGTTCCAGGCCGGCGAGACCATCCTCGTCTCCGGGGAGGTCACCGAGGGGTACGGCGGCGTCCGGCAGATGACCCAGCCGGAGGTCGAGAAGGTGCTCGAGGGGGATTCCGCCAACTTCGGGCGCATCGTCCCCGTCTATGCCGGCCCGGCGGACCACCAGCACCCGGCGCTGCGAAAGCTCATGAAGCGGCTGGTGGACGAGTGGGCGCCGCTCGCGGTCGACGACCTGCCGCCGGACGATCCGCGACCGCCGCCACCTCGTCGAGCGCGCGAGCGCGCTCGCCCAGGCCCACTTCCCGCCCGCGGGAACCGACCTCGACGCGGCCGCGGCGCGGGCCACGGAGCCCTTCCGGCGCCTGGTCTTCGAGGAGCTCTTCTTCCTGCAGCTGGCGCTCGCCCTGAAGCGGCGCGGCGTGCGAAGGGAGGCCGGCATCGCCTTCGACACCTCCCCGTCGCGCCGCGACGAGGTTCGCCGGATGCTCCCGTTCACGTTCACGGGCGCCCAGGATCGCGCCTTCTCCGAGATCGCCGCCGACATGGGACGCCCGGAGCCGATGAACCGGCTGCTCCAGGGCGACGTCGGGAGCGGAAAGACGGCGGTGGCCTTTGCCGCAGCCATGCTCGCGGTCCGGTCGGGCTGGCAGGCGGCGATCATGGCGCCCACCGAGATCCTGGCCGGCCAGCACGCCCGCACGATTCGCGGCTGGCTGGCCGGCTCCGGAGTCGAGCTGGTCCTCGTCGGGGCCCAGGCCCGGGGGCGGGACCAGCGCGGGGTCCGGGAGGCGCTGGCCTCGGGCAAGGCCCGGATCGCCGTGGGGACCCACGCGCTCCTGGAGGAGGGGGTGTCCTTCGATCGGCTCGGCCTGGTGGTGGTGGACGAGCAGCACCGGTTCGGCGTCCTGCAGCGGGCCAGGCTGATGGCGAAGGGCGTGCACCCCGACGTCCTCGTGATGACCGCGACTCCCATCCCGCGGACGCTGGCGCTGGCCTTCTACGGCGACCTCGACCAGTCGAAGATCGACGAGCTTCCGCCCGGGCGGACCCCGGTGGAGACGAAGGCCTTCGGCGACACCCAGCGGAAGAAGGCGTACGACGCCGCGCGGCGCGAGCTCGAGGCGGGGCGGCAGGCGTACGTGGTCTACCCGCTCGTCGAGGAGTCGGAGAAGAGCGACCTGGCCGACGCCACCAGCGGCGCGGACGAGCTGCGTCGCCTGCTCGCCCCCCACGCGGTCGGCCTCCTCCACGGGAAGATGAAGCCCGAGGAGAAGGAGGCAGTGATGTCCCGGTTCCGCAAGGGCGAGATCCACGTCCTCGTGGCCACCACCGTCATCGAGGTCGGGGTCGACGTGCCCAATGCGACGGTCATGATCGTCGAGCACGCCGAGCGGTTCGGCCTCTCCCAGCTGCACCAGCTCCGGGGACGGGTCGGACGCGGCGCGGCGCGAAGCCAGTGCCTGCTCATCGCCCACTACGCGCGGGCCGGGGACGACGCCCGGGAACGGCTCCGGACGCTCGTGCGCTCGCAGGACGGCTTCGAGATCGCACGGGCCGACCTGCGCATCCGCGGTCCCGGGGAGATGCTGGGCACGCGGCAAGCCGGGCTGCCGGTCTTCGAGGTGGCCGACCTCTACCGCGACGAGGCCATCCTCGACGAGGCGCGGGAGGAGGCCTTCCGCCTGGTCGACGAGGACCCCGAGCTCGGGCAGCCGGACCACGCGCCGACGGCGGAGGCGCTGGAGCGCTGGTCGTCGCGGCTGTCGCTCGCCCGGGTCGGGCTGAGCCGGGGAGCGCCCGGAAGCGGGCGCTGGTATCATCGCTCCATGCCGGCCTGCGCACTCTGCGAGAACGTCCAGCCCTCGGGCGACGCCTGCGACGTCTGCGGGCACCCGTTCCCTGCAGGGGAGCGGGTCGAGCCGGTCGTGGAGGCGCTCCCCGACCTCGAGCCGACCCTGCTGCCGCCGGTGGAGGCGGCCGGGGAGGCTCGTCGACGGGCTCGAGGCGACGGCCGTCGACCCCGTGCAGGTGGTCGCGGACGCGGTGGAAGGGCTCATGCCCACGGCGGCAGAGGGGCTGCCCGAGGACGGACCCGCCGAGGAGCCGGTGGTGGCGATCTGCCGGTATTGCAGGACGCCGGCCTTCCCCGGGGAGGCTTTCTGCGCCCATTGCGGGATGCGCCTCCCCGCGGTGGGGGGTGGCGCTGCACCGCCGCTGGACGTCGTCCTCTGCCGGGACTGCGGAACGCCCGTCCGGGGCGAGACGTGCCCCGCCTGCGGCGTCCGGGCGCAGCGCTGACCGGGCCGCCGGGCGCTTGCCAAGGAAGGCGACCTTAGGCAGATTGGGCCGCCCGCCGCCATGAACGCCCCCTCGAAATCTCCTTTCTCCGCGTGGTTCCGCTGCGCAGACGGCTGCGACTTCCGCGCGTCCCTCACCGATGTCGTCTACCGGTGCCCCCGCTGCCAGGGACTGCTCGAGGTCGAGCACGACATGGACGCGCTCCGCTCGCGCAGCGCCGGCGAGTGGAAGTCCCTGTTCGAGGGGCGCTTCCGCGGCGGCGCCTGGCCGTACGGCTCCGGCGTGTGGGGAAAGAAGGAGTGGGTCTACCCGCAGCTTGCGCCGGAGAACGTCGTCTCCATGTACGAGGGGGGGACGCCGCTCCTCCGGCTCGAGCGGTACGCGCGGGCGATCGGGCTCGAGGACGTCTGGCTGAAGGAGTGCGGCGTCACGCACACCGGGTCGTTCAAGGACCTGGGCATGACCGTGCTCGTCTCCGCCGTGAAGGAGATGCGGGCGCGCGGAATGCCCATCCGGGCGGTGGCCTGCGCATCGACCGGCGACACCAGCGCGGCCCTCGCCGCCTATTGCGCCGCGTCCGGGATCCCCTCGGTGGTCCTGCTCCCGCGCGGCAAGGTCTCGACCGCCCAGCTGGTGCAGCCCGTGTCCAACGGGGCGCTGGTCCTCGAGCTCGACACCGACTTCGACGGCTGCATGCGCGTGGTCCAGGAGCTCTCGAAGACGCCGGACATCTACCTGGCGAACTCGATGAACTCGTTGCGCATCGAGGGACAGAAGACGGTGGCCGTCGAGGTGTCGCAGCAGCTGGGCTGGACCGTCCCGGACTGGGTGATCATCCCCGGCGGGAACCTGGGCAACGCCGGGGCGCTCGGCAAGGGCTTCCTCCTCCTGAAGGCGCTGGGTCTCGTCGACCGGCTTCCCCGGCTGGTGGTGGCCCAGGCCGAGAACGCCAACCCGCTCTACCGGGCGGTGCAGCGGGCGGGCAGGCCGAGCGCCGACCTCGTCGTCGACCCCATCCCCGCCGCGACCACGCTCGCCAGCGCCATCCAGATCGGCGCGCCCGTGTCCGCCAAGCGAGCGCTCCGCGCCATCGAGGCGCTCGACGGCCTGGTGGAGCAGGCCAGCGAGCAGGAGCTCGCCGACGCGGCCGCTCGCGCGGACCAGTCCGGCGCCTTCGCGTGCCCGCACACCGGCGTGGCCCTGGCTGCGCTCGAGAAGCTCGCCGCCCGCGGCGTCGTGAAGCCGAAGGACCGGGTGGTGGTCATCTCCACGGCCCACGGGCTCAAGTTCTCCGACTTCAAGGTGGGCTATCACGAGGGGACGCTTCCGGGACTCCGTCCGGCCCTGCGCAACCCGCCGGTGAAGCTCCCGGCCACGCTGGGCGCCGTCCAGGAGGCCGTGGCGGCCAGGTTCGGGGATGGGTGAGGCGATGAAGATCCCCGCCGGGACTCCACCCGCCGCCGAGCCGGAGCTGGCCGCGCTGCGCGTGGAGCAGGCGGAGCTCGCGGCCCGCGTCGCGACCCGCAGGTCCATCGACGACGTCCGGCAGGGGGCGTACGCCCTCTTCGGCGTGGTCGTCACCGCGGGGCTCTCGGTGAAGTTCGCCTGGGATCGGTGGGGCTGGGGACCGCGGCCCACCCGCCCGATCGGACGCTACCCGCTGCTCTTCCTGGGCTCGGTGGCGCTCCTCCTGGCTGTGCGTCTCGGTGGCCGTGCTCGCCTTCCGCCGGGCGCGGCGCGCGATGAAGGTCGAGGACCGCGATTTCGCCCGCCTCCAGGAGATCCGCAAGCGGCTGGGGATGGAATCGTGAAGCGCCGCCGCGGACTCTTCCTGGTGCTCGAGGGGCTCGACGGCGCCGGCACCACCACCCAGGCCCAGCTGCTGGCGGGATGGCTGCGCGCACGGGGTCGCCGTCCGCACCTCACCGCCGAGCCCTCGCGCGGGCCGGTGGGAACCCAGGTTCGCCTCGTCCTCTCCGGGCGCCTTCGCGGCGCGGGGGGAGCAGACTTCGATCCGCGGGCCCTCGCGCTCCTCTTCGCCGCCGATCGGCTCGACCACTGGGAGAGCGAGATCCGGCCCCGCCTGGAGGAGGGGTACGACGTGATCTCGGATCGCTACGTCCTCTCCAGCCTGGCCTACCAGGCCGTGAGCACCGGCGATGCCGCCTGGGTGGCGGCCATCAACTCGCGCGCGCCTGCCGCGGATCTCACCGTCTTCCTCCGCGTCTCGCCGTCGGTGGCGCTCCGCCGCCGGTACGCGGCGAGCGCCGAGCGGGAGATCTACGAGGTCCCCGAGTTCCAGCGAAAGGTGCACCGCGCGTACCTGCGATTCGCTTGCCTCGATGGTTCGCGCCAGGGAGCCCGTGGCCGACCTGGCCGGGCGACGGCGCCATCGAGTCGGTGGCCGCCGGGGTGGCCCGGGCGGTGGAGTCGATCCTCCCGTGAGCCCCGCCACGGCCGCCGTCGTCGTGGTGGGCAGCGAGGTCCTCTCCGCGAAGGTGGAGGACGCGAACGGCCCGTATCTGGCGAGGCGGCTGCGCGACCTCGGCGTCGAGCTCACCGCGCTGCACGTGGTCCCCGACCGGATGGACGTCATCGTCGAGACGCTGCTCGCCGCGCGCCGGCGCGCCGACTGGGTGCTCTCGAGCGGAGGGGTCGGCCCCACCCACGACGATCTCACTGTGCCGGCCGTCGCTCGAGCGCTCGGGCTCCCGATCCGCCGCGACGAGCGGATGGCCCAGGCTGCTCCGGGAGATGCACGAGCGCCACCATCCCGGGGCTCCGTTCCCGGAGGTCGCACTCCGCATGGCCGACCTCCCCGAGGGCACCGAGCTCCTCGGCGACCCCGAGTTTCCGACGCTGGTGGTCTCCCGGGTGGTGATGCTGCCCGGCGTGCCGTCCTTCCTTCGCCACCAGTTCGAGCGGGTCGCCCATCTCTTCGACGGCGCGCCGTACCACCTCGTCTGCCTGTACTTCCGCCTGGGGCGAGGATCGGCTGGCCGTGCCGCTCGCTGCGGTGGCGGAGGGTCACCCTCGCGTGGAGGTGGGGAGCTACCCGCGCTTCGACCCCGCCGATCACCGGGTTCGCGTGACGGTGGAGGGGCGCGACCGGGACGCGGTTCGCGCGGCCGCCGCCGCAGTGCTCGGGCTGGTGCCGGGTGAAGCCCTGGTCCGGACGGAAGGGCTCTAGCCCCGGCCGATCAGACCTCGAAGCGGTCGATCTTGCCGGCCTTCACCAGGAGCTCGAGGGCGCCCAGCACGCACTTCTCGCGGTCCTCGCCCTGAAGCTTCATGACGAGGGGGGAGAGCGCCGGGACGTCCGGGCCGGTGGGCCGGGGCGGAACGACCGAGATCGCCCAGTTGTCGCCGAGATCCTTGTCGGCGAAGACCTCGCAGGGGGTGTTGCCGATGTAAGCGCGCGCCATCTCGGGAGAACCTCGTGCCGGAGGAGCGGGGAAGATAGCGCAAAGAGGTGCGCTCCGAAAGGGATACCTGGCGGCGCGCCCTGCCGTGACGGTGCGGTGACAGGGACCCCGTAGGTAAGGGGGGTGACCACCGACGCGATCCTCGAGCCAGACCTCGATCGGCCCCAGTGGCTGAAGTCCGTTCCCTTCCTTGCCGTCCACGCCGTGGCGTTCGCCGCACCGTTCCTGGCGCCTCCGACCTGGGGCCGGGCCGGGCTCGCGCTCGGCGTGTACGTCGCCCTGATGTTCGGGATCACGGCCGGGTTCCACCGCTACTTCTCCCACCGCGCCTTCCGCACCAGCCGGGTCTTCCAGTTCGTGCTCGCGCTCCTGGGGACCCTCTCGGTGCAGAAAGGCGTGCTCTGGTGGGCCGCGCACCACCGGGACCATCATCGCTACTCCGACGGCCCGAAGGACGTTCACTCGCCCGTCCAGCGCGGCTTCTGGTGGAGCCACGTCGGCTGGATCCTGGCGGCCCGCTACGACGAGACCCGGCCCGAACGCGTGAAGGACCTGCTCCGCTTCCCGGAGCTACGCTGGCTCGACCGGTGGGGCATGGTCGTGCCGGCCGCCTTCGCGGGCGCCCTCTTCGCCGTCGGCGGCCTCCCGGCGATGCTCTGGGGCTTCTTCGTGCCGGTGGTGATCTGCTGGCACGTGACCTTCTCCATCAACTCGGTCGCCCACGTGCTCGGCTCGCGCCGGTATCCCACCGCCGACGACTCCCGGAACAACCCGGTGCTGGCCATCCTGACGCTGGGGGAGGGGTGGCACAACAACCACCACTTCTACGCGTCCACCGCCAACCAGGGCTGGTTCTGGTGGGAGCTCGACGTGAGCTACCTCCTCCTCCGGGCGCTCTCGACGGTGGGGGTGGTCTGGGACCTGCGGACGCCTCCGCCCCAGGTGCGGGCGGGACGGCTCCCGGCCCGACGCCTACAGGAAGACCGACCGGCGAGCGGCGAGATCCGCGTCGAGCATGCGCTGTAGCTCGGCGCGCACCCGTTCCGCCACGGTCGCCATCGCCGCAGCGTCGTCCGCCTTGTCCGGCGGCGGCGGGGCGACGGGTGCGCCGAACCGGATCGACCAGCGCGACGGCAGCGGCAGCCATCCCAGTGGCGAGGCGATCGGAAGCGCGGGCGCCACGGCCAGCAGGGGCAGGCGCAGCGCCTCGGCGAGCCAGCCCCGCCGGTCGAAGGGCGCGGACGCCTCCTCGCTCCCCACGATGGCGCAGGGAACGATGGGCGCGCGGGCGAGAGCCGCCACCCGGGCGAAGCCGCCGCGGCCGAACCGGATGACCCGGTAGCGGTCGCCCCAGGGGCGCGGTGCGTCGCGCGGTCCCTCGGGGAAGAGCGCGATGCTGGAGCCCCGGTCGAGCAAGGACAGCGCCACCTCGGGCCGGAGCGGGGCGGCGCCCATGCGGACGAGGAGCGGCCCGATGATCGGGGCGGCCAGCGCGCGGGCATCGAGCAGCGGCCGGAGCTCGCGCGGGGCGGGTGGCCGGGCGGCGGCTGCGCGGAGGACGAGCGCGTCCCAGGCGAGCGTCCCGCCGTGGTTCGCGACCACCACGACCGGCTGCTCCGGGAGCAGCGCGGCCCCGTGCACGTCGACGCGCCACCAGGTGTCCAGGAAGAACTCGAGGACGGTGCGGGCGCGCCTGGGCAGATCCGGGTCCATCCCGTACTCGTCGAGACGGGCGGGTGCGCCGAGCAGGCTGGCGAGGGAGGCCAGCGGCGCGAGCGAGTCGCGCAAGGCGGGGAGGAGGCGGACGAGCAGCTCGCGGAGCTCGTCCGTGTAGGCGGCCGGCCCGGTCCGGCGCGCAGCCTCCGCCAGCTGGGACTCTCCCTCGCCGACGTGGACCCTTCCGGCTGGGGTGGGCGGGAGAAGCGGTGGAGGCGGCCACCGGCGGCGTGCCCGTGGCGGGGGACGGATGGCCGGCCGGGACGCCGGCGCAGCCGGGGTCCATCGGCCGACGCGGGGCCGGGACGGGGCTCGGGACCGTCGCCGCAGCGCGCGGAGCGGCTCCGCGGGCGAACGGGTCGTTGCCGAGGACCGGGCGACGGGCCTTGGGGGCGCGCGCCGGCTTCCGGTTTCTCGTGGACATGCCGGTTTCGTACAGGGGAAGGGCGCCCCCGTCAAACGGTCGGATCGGCGTGGTAGGAGGTACCGTGACGCGCATCCAGGTGCTCCCTCCGGGGCTCGTGAACCAGATCGCCGCCGGAGAGGTGGTCGAGCGGCCAGCCTCCATCGTCAAGGAGCTGGTCGAGAACTCCCTCGACGCGGGGGCTCGATCCATCCAGGTCGACATCGACGACGGCGGCCTGTCCCTCGTCCGGGTCTCCGACGACGGCTCCGGCATGGGCCGCGACGACGCCGTCCTCTCCCTCGAGCGGCACGCCACCTCCAAGCTCCGGGACGTTCACGGCCTCTCGGCCATCGCCACCATGGGGTTCCGGGGCGAGGCGATCCCGGCCATCGCCTCGGTCTCCCGCCTCCGGATCGACACCTGCCCGGAAGGAGAGGCCGGCGTCGTGGTGGGAACCCGGATCGCCGTCGAGGGCGGGCGGCTCGTCGCGGTGGAGGAGGTGGCGCGAGCGCGGGGGACCACCATCGAGGTCCGGGACCTCTTCTACAACACGCCGGCCCGTCGCAAGTTCATGCGATCCCCTCCCGCCGAGTCCGGCCATGCGTCGGAGGCGGTGGTGCGCCTCGCCCTCGCCCGGCGGGACGTCGGGTTCACGCTCCGATCCGGAGGGCGCTCGACCATGGCCACGGCCGCGGGGGCGACGGTGGAGGAGCGGGCCGCGGTGGCGCTGGGCCGGGAGGCTGCCCGCCACCTGATCGCCATCGACGCGAGCCGGGGAGAGTTCCGGGTGCACGGGGTGGTCACCTCCCCGGACCACTCCGGCGCGACGTCGCGGGGGCTCTACCTCTTCGTGAACGGCCGGTTCATCCGGGATCGCGCGCTCGCCTACTCGGTCCTGCGCGCCTACGCGGGTTCCTTGCCCGCCGGTCGCCACCCGGCAGGCGTGCTCTTCCTCGAGACGCCGCTCGAGCGGGTCGACGTGAACGTCCATCCGCAGAAGCTGGAGGTGCGATTCCAGGACGCGCGCGCGGCCACCGATGCCGTGCACCACGCCGTCTCCGAGGCGCTGCGGCCGTCGCCCTGGCTCCGGCACGGCCAGCATCCTTCCCCGCCCGCCACGCGTCCAGCCAGGTCGCCCCTCCGGCGTCGATCGCGGCCGAGGCCACGGCAGAGGAGGTGGCCGCCGTGCTCGACGCCGCTCGCCTTCCTGGGCGGGAGCTGCCGGGCTCTCTCCCGTTCGGGCCGGCTCCGGGTTCGGCTCCGTCCGGTCCCGTCGCCCTGTCGCCCCGGCCGGAACCGGCGGCGGCGCACGGCTACTTCGGCTCCCTTCGCTACATCGGACAGCACGAGCGCACCTACCTGCTCTGCGCGTCTCCGGCGGGCGCCTTGGTCGTGATCGACCAGCACGCGAGCCACGAGCGGCTCCTGTTCCACCGCCTTCGGGAGGCGATGCGGACGCGAGGGCTCGACCTGCAGCCCTTCCTCGTCCCCCCTGTGGTGACCCTGCCGCCGGCCGGCGGCGCGGGCCATCGAGGGCGCGGTCGAGGAGCTCGGGCGGGTGGGGCTCGAGGTGGAGCCCTTCGGCGGTGACGCCTTCGCGGTGAAGAGCGCGCCCGCACTCCTGGGCGGCGCGAGCATGGGCCCGCTGCTCACCGACCTGGCCCAGCAGATCGAGGAAGCCGAGCGGGGCAGCGCGCTCGACGAGGCGCTCGACCACCTGCTCGCCACCATGGCCTGTCACGCGGCGGTTCGAGCCAACCAGGACCTGGGGCGCGAGGAGGTCAGGGCGCTCCTCGACGGGCTGGACGCCATCGACTTCAAGGCCCGATGCCCGCACGGGCGCCCGGTGGTCGTGGAACTGCCGCTCTCCGAGCTGGAGAAGCGGGTGGGCCGTCGCTGAGGGGTGGAGTGGGCGGGCTCCCGGCCGGATGCCTGGTGTCGGACGAGTTGACCGACCGGAAGCCCCCTCCCGTGTGACGAAGCGCCGCCAGGCCGCCATAGGGGTTGCGGGGGGGGAGATTCCCTCGACGACCCGTGACGCTCCTCGGCCTTCTCATTAGCAAGGCTGGGGCCAGGGATATCGGGCGGGCAACCCGCCGGGATCAGGGCCTTGTCCAGGTGGAGTACCCGGTAGGGGGGCAAGTCAATGTTTCATAAGTGAATCCCGAGCATTTCACAATTGAAATGCTGGACGGCTCCGGGGAGCAAGTGGCAGATTGCGCGCCGTGGCCCCTCCGCGCGACCCCAGGCTCCGCCCGTACCGGACGGCCGCATGGATCTTCTATTTCGTCGCCATCGCGGTGGCCGTCGGCTTCCTCGTCACGAGCGTCGTGAAGACCCTGCGCGGCCGGGGTCGCCGGGCGCCTCCGGTGGCCACGAGCGCCCTGCCGACCCGCGCCACGCTCCGGGTCTGCATGGACGACCTGGACGCGCTCTACCAGGAGCAGAACCAGCGCGCCTGGGCCATGGGCTCGCACTTCGAGGGCTCGACGCCGCTCGCCGCCTGGCGTGACTGGGCGCCGCGCTGGGAGGAGCGGGTGGGGGACCTCTCCGACCGCTGCCGCCTCGATGTCACCAAGGGTGAATGGTCCGAGCAGCGCGCGGAGATGGCGGCCGCCCGGGACGCCATGCTGGCGCTGCACCGGGCCTACACCACCCAGGTGAATCGCTTCGCGGAGGAGCAGGGCGAGCTGGCCCGTGCGGCCGCCGAGGCCCTCGGCCACGCGCGCGAGGCCACCCGCCCGACGCGCTGAGGCCGGCTCAGGGGCCGCAGCCGCCCGTCGGGGTGGGCCGGAACGTCCACCGGAAGACCTGGACCTCGTACCCCGTCGCCGCGGTGCGGTTGGGCAGGGATCCCGGAGGAACGGGATCGCCCACGGGCAGGAAGCCGTTCGAGATGGTCATCTCCACCACGTGCACGCGCTCGGTCGGCCGATCGAAGTCCCAGGGCACGAACGTGAAGATCTTGGGGTAGCGGAGGTACTGCGTCGCATCGGTGGGCGGCGGGAGCGTCTCGACGAAGAGCGGCGTCCGCAAGCAGCTGGTTGTCCGGGTCGTAGTCCACGAACCATCGAACCTCGACCGGCTCCTCGGTGTTCTCGTCGACCACCGTGGCCGAGACGTCGAAGTCGGAGCCGGGCGGGCAGCTCGCCAGCGGACCGTAGTCCGTCATGGCCAGCCCGGGCACGGCGCTGCTGGTGAGCACGCGGGGCGGCGTGATGGGTCGGCCTCCGTCGATGGAGCCGACGCCCGGCAGGGGCTGCGGGATCGGGCAACCTCCCAGGATCGCCGCGCCGGCGAAGGCCGCGGCGAGGACGGCGCCGAGCCGCATGGTCCCGCTGGTCCTCATGGTTCCCCTTCGTCCGGCGCGTCGGGCGACGCGGGGCCGGCGCGCCTGTCCGCCTCCAGCTTCTCCAGGTGACGGAAGATGGTTCGCGGATCGACGTCCAGCTCCTTGGCGGTCTTGGTCCGGTTCCCGGCGTTGCGCTCCAGGACGTCGCTGATGTACCGCCGGCGGAACTCGTCGATGGCCTGGGCCAGCGGGACGGCGGGCTCGAGCTCCTCGCGCCCCAGGTCGAGATCCTCGGCGGTGACGAACGGGCCGTCCGCCAGCACGGCGGCCTTCTTCACCCGGTTCTCGAGCTCGCGGATGTTCCCCGGCCAGCGATACTTCCGGATGGCGACCACGGCCCCGGCCGCGAAGCCGCGCGCCCGCGACTCGAACTCGGCGGCGTAGCGCTGCAGGAACCACCGGGCCAGCACCGTCACGTCCTCGCCGCGCTCGCGAAGGGGAGGGAGATGGATGGCGACCACGTTGAGCCGGTAGTAGAGGTCCTCGCGGAAGCGCCCGGTCTTCACGTCCTCCTCGAGGTTCCGGTTCGTCGCCGCCACGACCCGGATGTCCACGGGCTCCGGGCGGGCCTCTCCCACCCGCTGGACCACCCGCTCCTGGATGGCGCGGAGGAGCTTCACCTGGAGCGAGGGCGGCATCTCGCCGATCTCGTCGAGGAAGAGGGTCCCTCCCGAGGCGGCCTGGAATCGCCCCGGACGGGAGGAGACGGCGCCGGTGAAGGCGCCCTTCACGTGACCGAAGAGCTCGCTCTCCAGGAGCCCTTCCGGGATGGCGGCGCAGTTGACGGCGACGAAGGGACCCCCCGAGCGGGCGGAGCGCCGGTGGATCTCCCGCGCCACCAGCTCCTTGCCGGTGCCCGTCTCGCCCTGGATGAGCACGGTGACGTCGGTGGGAGCCACCTTCTCGATGCGGCGGTAGACCTCCCGCATGCTGGGCCCGGCGCCCACCAGCTCCCCGTACCGCCGGTTCTCCACCGCCTCGCGGAGGTCCTCGTTCTCCTTGCGGAGATCGCGCAGGAGCAGGGCGTTCTGGAGGAGCAGGGAGGCCTGGGACGCGAAGACCGTGAGGGTCTCGAGCGACCGGGTGTCGAAGAGGTTCCGCACGCTGTCGTTGCCCAGGTAGATGACCCCGAAGACCTCGCCGCGCGCCGTCAGCGGGGCGCACATCACCGACTGCAGCCGGAGGTTCACCACCGAGGCCGATCCGGACCACTCCGCGTCGTGGAGCGCGTCGGCGACGACGAGCGGCCGCCGGGTCTGGACGACCTTCTGCACGATGGAGTCGGAGACGCGGCTCACGGCGTCCTCGACGTTGCCGGGAACCACGTTCCGGGCCGCGCGGACCACCGGCTGCCCGTCGGCGAGCTCGATGACGAAGCCCTTGTCGGCGCGGGTCACCTCGAGGAGGGCGTCGAGCAGCGCGTCGAGGAGGCTCTCGAGCGTCCCGGCCTCGAGGAGCCTGCGCGAGAAGCGGACGAGCGGGTCCTCGCGGGCGGGGGCGTCGGCCGCGGGAGTCGGGTCCGGCGGCGGCGGCGAGAAGAGGATTCTGGAGGGAGCCGGCCCGGATCACGTCTCCCGGGGCCAGCCGGCAGGTCGTCCGGCGCCGTCCGTTCACGCTCATCTCGACGCCCGCGTGGGCCGAGATCGTGTGCGAGTCGCCGTCGGCGAGGACGTGGAGGGCGGTCGGAGGAAGCTGGGGGTCGGCCACGCAGAGATCGCTCGCCGGGTCCCGGCCGATGGTGGTGATGCGCCGGGTGAGCGGGTGGACCCGCCGGTCGCCGCCTTCCGCCTCGATCACGAGCTCGGCCACGTGGTCTCCTAGAACGCCCACGAGAGCTTCACGGCGGTCTTGCCGGGCCCGATCTCGGTCTCGATGCGCGGGACGTAGTGGACCAGGGAGTCGGCCACGCCGTAGACGTAGACGCCCCAGAACAGGCCGGCGGAGACGTACTTCACGATGTCGATGCTCTGCAGGAGCGCGCGATCCGAGTCGGGGATGGGCGGGTTGCTGCAGTTGTTCGGCGTGGAGACCGAGCATCGCCGGGACGGATTGTCGGCGATGGCGTTGTGCGCGAAGATGGCGCCGATGTTGACCGCGCCCAGGACCACCTGCGAGACGGCGATGATGATCCCCTTCGTGTTGTCGCCGTTCTGGAACTGGCCGACGCCGAAGGGCAGGAAGTTGAGCAGGTAGATGTGCTCCTGCACCACCACGATCTTGGAGGGTGGGCCGCTGCGGATTCTGCTCCTCCGCCAGGAGGCGGCGGCGGGCCTCCTCGGCGAGCCGCTCCTGCTCCTTCAGCTGCTTCTTCCGCTCGCGCAGCGGCGCCAGCTCGGGCTCGGCCTCGAGGCGCACCTTGTCGAAGAACTCCACGATGGGCGGGGGCACGAGGAACGGGTCGAGCGTCTGATCGGGGTCGATGGAGAGCAGGTGGACGAAGGCCGTCCGGGCGGCCGCCTTGTCCCCGAGCTGGTACTCGGAGAGGCCGAGGATCCGGTAGGCCTCCACGGCCAGCGGCTCCGGGAGCTCCGGGCGTATGGGAAAGCATCTCGCGAACCGCACCGGCGGCGTCGGCGTAGGCCCCGAACTCGTAGCGGTCCCTGGCGCGCTTCACGTCGGCGTCGGGGGTGGCGAGGGCCAGCGCGAGCAGGAGCGCGATCATCGGCTGGGGTCCTCCGGCTGCACGACCGGGACGGTGATCTCCTGGCCGGCCCGGATGCGGACGGGAGCGGTGGCGGTTGGGCGGCCGGGCGGCTCGAGGCGGAGCTCGCCCTCGCCTTCGTACGGGCTCTGGCCGTCCTGCGGGACCGGGACCCGGAAGGGCTCGCGCTGGGAGTCGCCGGCCGTTCCCAGGAGCTTGCCGTCCAGGAAGACGCGCGTGGCCGGCTCGCCGGTCACCCGGAGGCTGCCCGGCCGTGGCGTGAGCGGAATCTTGAGCTCGCCGCCCGGAACGGCCGTGGCCGTGTCCAGGTCCCGCTCGAAGGGCTCGCAGCACGGGTGCTCGATGCGGAGGCGATGGGTGCCCGGGGTGAGCTGGAACACCACCCGTTGCTGCCCGGAGGCCACCTCGACGCCGTCGAGAAGGGCGCGCTGGGCGTAGGGACGGACGTGGACGGTGAGGGGAACGGAGGCAGCCGCCAGTCGGGCCCCGCCCTTCGCCGGCGAGGCCGAGGGCGCCGGGGAGGCAGCCGCCGGGGGAGGCGGAGTGCCGGCTCACCGGGCCTGGCTTTGCCGGGGCGACCGCGGGGGTCCCGGCAGCAGGAGCCCCTGCCGGTGCGGTTTCGGTCGCGGGCTTCGGGCCGGCATCGCGGCAGGTGACCGGCCGCGCCAGCGGGCTCGGCCGTGCGGGCCGAACGACCCGGGAAGCGAGCCAGCGCGAAGGCGGAGAGGCCGAGAACCACGGCGCCGCCTGCGGCCAGCAGCCCCGCGACGGATCCAGCGGCGATTCCTGTCCCGCCGGCCAATCGCCTCCAGGTGACGCAGGACGTCCGGCTGGCCGGGCTCGAGGGCGAGTACCCCGTCGAAGGCGTCGAGCGCCATGCGCGGTCTCCCCGCGCGCGAGGTGCTCCTCCCCGCGTCGAAGGCGTATCGCGACGAGCCGGGGGCGGAGCGCCGCGGCCATGCCCTGGGGATCGGTCAGGAACTCGACCAGGCTCTCCTCCGGGCGATCGATGCCGTCCTGCCGCAACGCCGCGAGGAGCTGATCGCGAACGTCCGCCGCGCTCCTGGGGCGCGCTTCCGGGTCGTGGGCGAGGGTGGAGCGGATGATCCGGGCGAAGGGCTCGCTCAGCGCAGGGCTCGCGCTGCGGGGATCCTGGAAGTCGCCGGTCACCAGTCGCCGGAGGGTGGCGGTGGGGTTCGGGGCGTCGAAGGGAAACCGTCCGGTGCAGAGCCAGTAGAGGATGGTCCCCAGGGAGAAGACGTCGGACCGCTCGTCCGCCTCGCGTCCCTCGACGATCTCGGGCGCCATGTGGTTGGGCGAGCCGACCAGCGCTCCCGTCATCGTCATCCGGTCGTCCTGGGACAGGATCCGGGCGATCCCGAAGTCGGCCAGCTTCACCGAGGGGCGCTCCCCGATCTCGTCGATCATGACGTTCTCGGGCTTCAGGTCCCGGTGGATGACGCCGGCCGCGTGGGCGTGGACGAGCGCGTCGGCCAGCGCCACGCCCACGAGCGCGCCGCACTCCGGCAGCGGGATGCCCATCTCGTCGGCGAAGGCGCGAAGGGTCCGGCCCCGCACGAACTCGGTGACGAGCCAGCTCTCGTCGGTGGCGTCGCCGGAGTAGTCGAAGATCTCCACGATCCCCGGATGGGAGAGCCGGGCCACCGCGCGTGCCTCCCGGGAGAAGCGAGCCCGGGACTCGGCCTTGGTCGCGAGGTGGGGGTGCAGGATCTTGACCGCGACCTCGCGATCGAGCGCGGTGTCGCGACCACGATAGACGACCGACATTCCACCGGTTCCTACCTGCTCGAGGAGCTCGTAGCGGTCGATCCGGCGAATCAAGGCACTCCCCTGGAGATGCGACACCTCGATCCGATGTCGCCCGGAGCACTATGACACGGGTGTCCGGGTAGGGCCACCGTGGGGCGGCCCTACCCGTGGCTCGTCAGGCCCGGACCTCGGGAGGCTTCGAGCCGCCGTCGGGCGGCGGCGTGGGAGGCGCCTTGCGCCCCACCGGGTTCTCCTCGAGCGCAGCGCCGAGCACGTCGTCCATGTGGGTGGCGAAGACGAACTCGAGCTCCTTGCGGGCCTGCTCCGGCACGTCGATGAGGTCCTTCTCGTTGCGGGCCGGCATGATGATCCGCTTGATGCCGGCGCGGTGGGCCGCGAGCACCTTCTCCTTGATGCCGCCGACCGGGAGCACCAGTCCGCGCAGGGTCGCCTCACCGGTCATGGCGACGTCGGAGCGGACCCGGATGCCGGACAGGAGCGAGACGAGCGCCGTGAGGATGGTGACGCCGGCGCTGGGGCCGTCCTTGGGATCGCCCCGGCGGGGAAGTGGATGTGGATGTCCGTCTTCTCCAGGAAGTTGGAGGGGATCCCCAGGTGGTCGGCCTTCGAGCGGAGGTAGGAGAGGGCGGCCTGCGCCGACTCCTTCATCACGTCTCCCAGCTGGCCGGTGAGGGTGAGCGACCCCTTGCCGGGCATCCGGGTGGCCTCGATGAAGAGCAGGTCGCCGCCCGCGGCGGTCCAGGCGAGGCCGGTGGCGACGCCCGCCACCTCGGTCCGCTCGGCCGTCTCGTTGTAGAACTTCTCCGGCCCGAGCATGTCGGCGAGGTCCTTCTCGTCGATGGCCCGCTTGGCGCCGGGAAGGATCTTCCCGCTCGCCACCTCGACCGCGATGGCCCGGCAGACGTCGGCGATGCGCCGCTCCAGATTGCGCACGCCGGCCTCGCGCGTGTAGGCCATGATCATCTTGATCAGGGACTTCTCGGAGAACTCGATGGCGTCCGGGGTGAGCCCGTGCTCCTTGAGCTGCTTGGGCACCAGGTGCTGCTGGGCGATGCGCACCTTCTCCTCGAAGGTGTAGCCGGGCAGCTCCAGGATCTCCATGCGGTCGCGCAGCGGTCCGGGCACCGGATCGAGCAGGTTGGCGGTCGCGATGAACATGACCTTGGAGAGGTCGAACGGCACGTCGAGGTAGTGGTCGGAGAAGCTGAAGTTCTGCTCCGGGTCGAGCACCTCGAGCAGCGCCGCGCTGGGGTCGCCGCGGAAATCGGCGCCCAGCTTGTCGATCTCGTCGAGCATCATGGTGGGGTTGTTGGCCCCGGCCTTCTTCATCGACTGGATGATCCGCCCCGGCAGCGCGCCCACGTAGGTGCGCCGGTGGCCGCGGATCTCGGCCTCGTCCCGCACGCCGCCGAGCGACAGGCGGACGAACTTCCGGCCGGTGGCCCGCGCGATCGACTGCCCGAGCGACGTCTTGCCCACGCCCGGCGGGCCGACGAAGCACAGGATGGGGCCGCGCATGTCGTTCTTCAGCTTGCGGACGGCCAGGTACTCGAGGATGCGCTTCTTGATCTTCTCGAGGCCGTAGTGGTCGGCGTCGAGGATCTTCTTGGCGTTCTCGATGTCGAGGTTGTCCTCGGTCTTCTTCGACCAGGGCAGGTCGGCGATCCAGTCGAGGTAGGTGCGCGCGACGGCGTGCTCGGAGCTGGCGGCCGGGATGCTCTTCAGCCGGTTGAGCTCCTTGACCGCGACCTTCTCGACCTCGGGCGGGAGTCCGGCCTTCTTCAGCCGCTCGCCCAGCTCGTCGAGCTCCTCCTCCTCCTCGCCGAGCTCGCCCAGCTCCTCCTTGATGGCCTTCAGCTGCTGGCGCAGGTAGTACTCGCGCTGCGTCTTCGACATCTCGCCCTTCACCGCGCTGTCGATCTTGTTCGACAGCTTGAGGATCTCCCGCTTGCGGTTGAGGAGCTCGAGGACGAGCTTCATCCGGGCCTTGAGGTCGACGGTCTCGAGGACCTGCTGCTTCTCCTCGATGGGCACGTCGACGTTCGCGGCGATGAGGTCGGCCAGGTGGCCGGGGTGGGTGATGGAGTCGACGAGCTCCGTGGCCGCCGTGGGCAGCTCGGGCATCAGCTCGATGACCTCCCGGGCGAGCTTCTTCAGATTGATGGCGAGGGCCTCGACCTCGACCTCGTCGACCGAGGTCTTGTCCTCGACCGGCTCGACCCGCGCCTTGAGGTAAGGCGTCTCCTGGACGAGGTCGAGCACGCGCACGCGGGCGAGCCCCTGGACGACGAGGGAGTAGTTGTCCTCGCCCATCTTGAGGAGCTTCACGATCCGGGCGACCGTCCCGACCGTGTAGAGGTCGGCGGCGCCCGGGTCCTCTTCCTCGGCCCGGCGCTGGGTCACGACGCCGATCACCTGCTCGTCGCGGACCGCGTCCTTGATGAGGGCGATGGTCTTCTGGCGACCGACCGCCAGCGGCAGCACGCCGCCGGGGAAGAACACCGAGTTCCGGAGGGGGAGGATGGGAAGGACCTGCGGGATGTCCTCCTTGTTGATGAGTGCCGGCGGCCCCATGGCCGGCGCGACCTGCGCTCCCGCGCCCTTCTTTTCCTTCTCCGACATGGCGTGCTCCTTCTCGAGTTCCTCGGAGACAGGCGGCTCCGGCGCATCGAGCTTACCAGATGGAAAACCGGCGCCCTGACCAGACTTCTGGACCATGTCCAAAGATCTAAGGCTGGAAAGGGGGCGGTCAAGCGGCGCGGTCACGGTTTGACACCGTCTCCCCGCGGTCGATAGCATCCGGGCACTTGCGCCTCGGCCACATCAGCGACCTCCACCTGTCGGACCGCGGGCGTTACCCCCGTAACGGGTACGCCCCGCGCGACTGCGACCGCCACTCGAACCGGCTCGCCCAGCGCGTGGTCGAGGAGGTGGAGAAGGCCGGGGTCGATCACCTCGTCGTCACCGGCGACCTGACGCTCTCCTCCGAGGCCGCCGAGTTCGAGCGCGCGGCGAAGCTGCTGCGGCGATTCGCGGATGCCGGCAAGCTGACGGTCGTCCCCGGCAACCACGACGTCTGGACGGCCGAGGCGGTGAAGACCTCGCGGTTCCTCCGGATGGTCGGACCGGACGGGCGCGGGATGCGCAAGCCGGCGCCCAGCTATCCGTTCGCGGCGCTGCCGTCTCCGGAGGTGGCCATCGTGGCGCTCGACAGCTCCCGCTTCGGCGACGAGCCGTTCGAGACGCCGGGACGGATCGGCTCGGCGCAGCTCCAGGCCTGCCGGGAACTGGTCCGCGAGCACGCCAAGGAGGGGCGGGCGGTCCTCCTCGCCCTCCATCACCACCTCATGCTGCCGAGGGAGCGGATTCCCAGCGACCTCGCCGTGGCCCGGACGCCGCTCGCGGACGCGGACAAGTTGATCCGGCTGGTCTCCGACGTCCGCATCGCCGGCGTGCTCCACGGCCACCGGCACTGCGCCTTCCGGATCGACATCCCCGGCGCGGCGGGCACGACCCCCGTTCTCTGCGCGGGGTCCGCGAGCCGCGTCGCCGAGGAGCCCGTCCGGCGCGCCCGCGGCTACGTGTACGAGGTCGACCGGAGCGGCATCCGCTCGACGCAGGTCGTCCTCGCGAGCGCAGGCTGAGCCGGTCGGGGTCCCGAGGATGGCGAACCCGGCGAAGGCGAAGGGGAAGGTCAAGGGCGCAGGGCGTGGGGTGCCCGCGATCCAGACCCGCGACGCCCCCCTCGACGAGCTCAGCCGCGACCAGCTCTCCGTCTTCCTCTACGTGGCCCTCCTTCCCGAGGAGACCCGCGCCATCGTGAAGGAGCTCGGGCTCGGCGTGCCCGGGCTTCCGGACCGAGGCCCTCGGGGACGTCGAGCGCTGCGACGTGATCGCCGACGAGATCCGGGCGCATCCGCCGTCCTCGGCGCCGGTGCTCGCGGCCCTGGCGAAGGCCTTCGAGACCCCGCCGCTCGCCCGGCTCGGCCTCGGGGTCGAGGAGGCCGCCGACCTGCTCTCGGTGGGGAGCGGGGACGCCGCGCTGGCGCTCTGCGTCTGGCGCGTGCTCTCCGACCGGAGCCAGGAGGTCCGCGCGCGGGCCCGCCCGCTCCTCGACGAGCTCGCGGCCCACTACTTCGGCCCGCCGGAGGGTGGCAAGGGCGAGGCAGCCGAGAGACCTTCCGACGAGGAGCCTTCGGTCCGCCTCGGGCGCCTGGAGGCCAGCCTCGCCCAGGCGCAGCGCCGGCTCCAGGAGGCGGAGGAGAAGGGCGAGGCGCGCGCCGAGGAAGCCCGGAAGCGAGGCGAGGAGCAGCGGGAGAAGCTGCAGGGCTCGCTCAAGGAGGCCCGGGCGCGGGAATCGCAGGCGCTCGAGGAGTCCGCCCGGGCGCGGGAGGAAGCCGCCGAGGCACGGCGCGAGCACGCCCGGATCCGTGCGGAGATGGACCTGCTCCGCTCCGCCGACGCCGCACTCGAGGCGCAGCGGGCGCGCGGCGAGGCGAAGGACCTGGCCGGCAAGGTCGGGGCGCTCGAGTCCCGGGTGGAACGCCTCCGCGAGCGGGAGCGGGAGCTGGAAACGGAGCTCGACCGCGCACGCAGCGAGCGCGCGGGGGCGCCGGCCGAGGGAAGAGCGGAGCGCGCCCCGCAGGCGTCCGAGGAAGCGGAGGCGGGAGAGGTCGAGACCTGGCTCTTCCCCGTGTACACGCGGGAGTTCTACGACTCGCTCGACGGGTGGGATCGGCGCATCCAGCGAGCCGCGTTCAAGCAGGCGCACCTGCTCGCGCTCGACCACCGGCACCCGAGCCTGCGGGCCCTGCCGCTCGAAGGTCTTCCGGGCTACTACCGGGTCCGCGTCGCCACCGACGTCCGGCTCATCTACCGGCGCCCGGAGCGGCAGAACGTGGTGGAGATCCTCTCGCTGATCGACCGCGAGGACCTCGACCGCTACATCCGCCAGGCGAAGACGCGCGGGTAGGGCTACTGCAGCCGGCGGTAGATGCCCACCACCACCCCGAGGATCATGGTGCTGCGGAAGTCCTCCTCGCGGACGTAGATGGGAGCCATGCGCGGATTGGAGGGCTGGAAGCGGATCCGGTCGCCCTCGAAGTACACCCGCTTCACGGTGGCCTCGTCGTCGATCATCGCGACCACGATGTCCCCGTCGTCGGCGTTCAGCTGCTTGCGGACGAAGATGTAGTCGCCAGGCAGGATGCCGTCGCCGATCATCGAGTCGCCCTGGACTCGCAGGCCGTAGACCTTGCGGCCGGCGCCGAGGAAGAAGGAGTCGACCTGGACGGTGTCCTCGATCCGCTCCTCGGCGAGGATGGGCTGGCCGGCCGCGACCCGCCCGACGATGGGGACCTCGACCAGGCGGGAGGGCGTGCGAGAGATCGAGCGGGAGGCGAGCGAGATGACCTTGGCGCCGCCGCCCCCGCCGGTGAGGGCCTCGCGGGCTCGCTGCGTGGGGATGAGGGCGCGGGACTTCACGGGGTCGCGGGTGAGGTACCCCTTGCGCTCGAGCGCCTTGAGATGGTCGTTCACGCCGTTGGTGGAGCGGATGTCGAGCGCCTCGCCGATCTCCCGGATCGTGGGCGGGTAGCCCTGATCCTCGATCTGCCGCGCGATGTAGCGAAGGACCTCGAGTTGCCGATCGGTCAAGGCTTCCATGTCGACCTCCTGAACGCCAGTATACCGTCCGGACGTTCATGCGCAACTTCCGTTCATCCGCCTTGCCGCTCCGGGAGGGGGGCGGTACGGTCCGGTCGTGCGGAATCCGACGGTAGGGCAGGCTCTCGGCGCGGGATTTCGCGCCGCCGCGGCCGAGGCGTGGATGGCCGGGGTGGGCATGGGCGTCACCCTCTCGAGGGGGCTCCTGGTGGCTCCCGCGATGGCCTTCTTCACCGCCGTCTCCTGGCTCACCGTGGTGGGCGCGGTCCGGCGCGGCGGGGGCACCGGGGAGGTGGTGCTCTCCCTCGCCCACACCTGGGGGTCGACCCGGGCCCGCTCGATCCTCCTCGGCGTCTGGCTCGCCGGCCTGCTCCTGTGGGGCGCTCTGCGGGTCGCCTGGATCGCGGGGGCGATGCCGCTCGTCGCCTGGCGCCTCTCGGGCGGGCGTGGAGAGCAACCGGCGTTCGCCTCGGGGGTGGCCTGGCGGTTCCACCGGGTGCTGCCGGCCGCCCTCGTCGCGATCGTCCTCTCCGGGCTGCGGGCAGGCGATGCTCCTGCTCGTCGGCCTGGGCGCCGTGCGGGTCGGGGCCCAGGCGCAGGCCTCGGGGTCGGCCGGCATCCTGGCCTTCGTCGCCGCGGGGGCGCTTGCCGCGTCCGCCCTGCTCGCGACCTCCCTTTCCGTCCTCGGCGACGTGGCCGTGGCCCGGGCGTCGATCGGGGGGAGGGACCGGCTGGCGCCCTGTCCGGAGCCATGCGCTCCTTCCTGGCCCGGCCGGCGGCGCTCCTGACCGCGGTCCTGGCGGTCTGGCTCGCCACCGCACTCGCCGCCGGATCGGTCCAGGGAATCCTCGGGGCGCTCGCGGGCAGCGTGCGGAGCGGCCCTCGCGCCATGCTCCTCTTCCCGGAGATGGCGCTCGCCGTCATCGCCGCGCTCGTGGCGTCCTTGGCGGAGATGTGGCGCCTCGCTGCGGTGGGCGTCCTGGCCCTGGGAGGTCAGGAGGAGCGCGAGCCGCGCCCGAGCAGCTTGCGCAGCGAGAACTTCGGGATCCTGCCGCCCAGCCAGTAGACGGTGAGCGAGGCGCCGAAGAGGAAGCCCGCGAAGAGCAGCGCCGAGAAGCCGAGCAGGAGCACGAGCTTCGACGCGGCCATCTGGCGCGACACCACGAAGAGCCCGCCCAGCGCCAGCGATCCCGCCAGGAGCCCCAGGAAGACCGTCAGCCCGAGCGATCGCACGTTGTCGGCGATCCGGTCGAGCGACTCGGACCGGACCTGGACCCGGAACTTGCCGCCCTCGAGGTCGGCGAGCACCTGGGAGAGCTGCGCGGGCACGTCCTCGGCCAGCCCCTGGAGCTTGAGGAGGGACTTCATCAGGGCCCCGGAGGCGTCCCCGGGCTGGAAGCGCGAGAAGAGCATCTCCTTCGCGTACGGAAGGCCGACCTCCATCACGTCGAGCCCCGGGTAGAGCCCCCG
This sequence comes from uncultured delta proteobacterium, assembly GCA_963766715.1. GTDB lineage: Bacteria > Myxococcota > Myxococcia > Myxococcales > Anaeromyxobacteraceae > CAIOAK01. The sequence continues at coordinate 586,415 of CAVYBH010000012.1, read as the reverse complement.
GATCAGCCCCTCGATGGTCACCGAGGCCTTGCCCAGGAGGGCGTACTCCCGCGGGACCTTGATCTTGTGGCGCATGGCCAGGTCGAGCATGTCCGTGAGCAGGGTGGAGGACCGGATCTGATCGAGCTTGAGGCCGAGGTACCGATCCAGGATGCCCGAGATGTCGTCCCGCAGCTCCGTGATGGGCGTGTGGGCGTCGGGGATCCCGATGCGGTAGAGGACCCGCGCCACGGTCTCCGGATCGCGCAAGCGCGACCGCGACGACGAGGGTGACGAGCGCCTCCTGCATGGGCCGGCCGATGCGTCCCACGAGCCCGAAGTCGAGCAGCGCGATGCGGTTCCCGGGCAGGACGAGGATGTTCCCGGGATGCGGATCGCCGTGGAAGATGCCCCCGCCGAAGAGCTGGCGGAAGGCCGCCTCGATGATGTTCCGGGCCACCCGCTCGGGGTCGTAGCCCATGCGCCCGGCGAGGTCGGTGACCTTGATCCCCTCGACGAAGTCGAGGGTCAGCACCGTGGCGGAGGAGAGGGACTCGTGAACGCCCGGCACCACCACGAAGGGGAGATCGCGGGACGCGGCCGCCATGTCGCGGGCGTTCCTGGCCTCGTTCGCGAAGTCGAGCTCCTCGTGGATGGCGCGGTCGAACTCCTGGACGATGTCGGTGGGCGTGTAGACCCCGGTCTCCTCGACGAGGGCCTCGAGGAGACGGGCCACGTAGGTGAGCAGCCCGAGATCGCCCTCGAACTGGGCGCGAACGCCCGGGCGCTGCACCTTGACCGCGACGTCCACGCCTTCGTGGGTCCTGGCGCGATGCACCTGGGCGATGGACGCACTGGCGGTGGGAACGGGGTCGAGCCAGTCGAAGGCCTCGTCGACGCTGCGCCCCAGCCCCTTCTCGATGGCCAGGCGGATCTCCGCCACGGGGACGGGCTCGCAGGCGTCCTGCAGCTGGGACAGCTCGGCGATCCACCCCGAGGGCAGGATGTCGGGCCGGCTGGAGAGGAGCTGGCCCAGCTTCACGTAGGTCGGACCCAGGTCCACGAGCATCTGCCGGAACCGGGCCGCGTTCCGGCCGTCCGTGGCGGGCGCGGTGGACGGGGGAACCTGCGAGGGGGCCGGGCGTGGGGCGGCCGACCCGAGCCGCACCCGCTCCAGGTACGCGCCGAAGCCGTGCCGGGCGATGATGGACGACACCTCGCGCAGGCGGTTCAGGTCGTGGATGGCCTCGCGAAGCACCCGGGGATGCTAGCACCGGGGCTGCGGACCCGCCACGCTGCGGGACCGGCGTGCTAGAAGCACCTCGTGGCCGAGATCGCCCAGCCCGCGACCCCCATGATGCGCCAGTACCTCGAGGTGAAGGCGAGGTATCCGGACGCGATCCTCTTCTTCCGCCTGGGCGACTTCTACGAGATGTTCAACGAGGATGCCGTCCAGGCCTCCGAGGCGCTGCAGATCACGCTCACCTCGCGCGCCAAGGGGGACGGCAAGATCCCGATGTGCGGCGTTCCGCACCACGCCGCCCGGGGATACGTGGCCCGGCTGCTGGAGCGGGGATTCAAGGTCGCCATCTGCGACCAGGTCGAGCCGCCGGGACGGACCGGAATCGTGCGCCGGGAGGTCACCCGCGTCGTCACGCCGGGCACCGTGCTCGACGAGGCCTCGCTCGAGCCGCGCGAGTCGAGCTACCTGGGCGTCGCGGTCCTCGACCCGGCCGGCGCGGGCGGAGGGCTGGCGCTCCTCGACGCCACCACCGGTGAGCTGCGCTGCGGCGAGGTCGCCACCGACACCCGCCTCGCCGAGGAGCTCTGCCGCGCCGGGATCCGGGAGCTGCTCCTGTCCGCGGGCCGATGCGGCGACGCCGCGCGGGGCCGAGCTGGCCAGGGCGGTGGGCGTGCCCCTCGCGCAGGTGGAGGACGAGGCCTTCCACCGGGGCGAGGCCCGCCTGGCCCGGCACCTCGGGGTCGCCGGCCTGGACGGGTTCGGGGTCGGGGACCTGTCGCGGGGGGTGGCCGCGGCGGCGGGCGCGCTCCACTACCTGGTCGAGACCCAGCGCACCGAGCCCCGTCACGTCGACCGGATCTCCCGGCTGCCCACCGACGACGTGCTCCTGCTCGACGAGAGCACCCGGGCGAATCTGGAGATCGAGCGCACCCTGACGGGCGCGCGCAGGAAGGGCTCGCTCGTCGGCCTGCTCGACCGGACGGTGACCGGGGGCGGGGGGCGGCGGCTCGCCGAGTGGTTCCGGTATCCCCTCACGAACGTCGAGGCGCTGGAGCGGAGGCTCGACGCCGTGGAGGCGCTCGTCGGGGGGGCGGTGCTCCGGGAATCCCTCGCCGCCGCGCTCCGCCCGGTGGCGGACGTGGAGCGGCTGCTCTCGCGCCTCGCGCTCCGGCAGGGCAATGCCCGCGACCTCCGGGCGCTGGCGAGCTCGCTCTCGGCCCTCCCGGCGGCCGCCGACCTCCTCGAAGGGGCAGGGGCGCCCATGCTCGCCGAGACCGGGCGCGCCCTGCGCGGCCTGGAGGATCTGGCAGGGCACCTGGAGCGGTCCGTCGCCGACGAGCCGCCAGCGACCACGGGTGAAGGGGGGATGATCCGGCGCGGGTGGTCGGAGGAGCTCGACCGGGTCGTCGAGCTCTCCGAGAACGGAAAGGGAGTCATCGCCTCGCTCGAGGCCCGCGAGCGGCAGCGCACCGGGATCGGTTCGCTCAAGGTCCGGTACAACCGGGTCTTCGGCTACTACATCGAGGTCACGAAGCCCAACCTCCACCTGGTCCCGGACGACTACCAGCGGCGACAGACCACGGTCGGGGGCGAGCGCTTCGTCACCCCCGAGCTGAAGGAGCTCGAGGAGCAGGTGCTCGGCGCCGAGGAGAAGCGGTTCGCCATCGAGGAGCGGATCTTCGAGGAGCTCCGGACGCGGGTGGTGTCGGAGACCGGGCGGCTGCGCGGCGCGGCCTCGGCGGTCGCGACCGCCGACGTGCTCCTCTCCCTCGGGCGGGTCGCCGCCGAGCGCGGCTACCGGCGCCCGTCGCTCGACGGCTCGGAGGTCCTCGAGATCGTGGGGGGACGCCATCCGGTGGTCGAGGCCACGCTGCCGGTCGACTCGGGCGGCTTCGTGCCGAACGACGTGCTGGTGGCGTCGAGCGCGTCCGACGAGGCCGGGCAGCTGCTCGTCATCACCGGCCCGAACATGGCGGGCAAGAGCACCGTCATGCGCCAGGCCGCGCTCATCACCCTCATGGCGCAGGTGGGGAGCTTCGTCCCCGCCGATCGCGCGCGGGTCGGGGTGGTCGACCGGATCTTCACGCGGGTGGGCGCCTCCGACGACCTGGCTCGCGGACGATCCACCTTCATGGTGGAGATGACGGAGACCGCGGCGATCCTGCACAACGCCACCCGTCGCTCCTTCGTCATCCTCGACGAGATCGGGCGCGGCACCTCCACCTTCGACGGCCTGTCGATCGCCTGGGCGGTGGCCGAGCACCTGCACGACAGGACCGGGTGCCGGACGCTCTTCGCGACCCACTACCACGAGCTCCAGGACCTGGCCCGGGAGCGTCCGCGCGTCCGGAACCTCACGGTCGCCGTGCGCGAGGTGGGAGACAAGGTCGTCTTCCTGCGGAAGCTCGTGGCCGGTGGGGCCTCCCGGAGCTACGGCATCGAGGTGGCCAAGCTGGCCGGGCTGCCGGCCGAGGTGCTGGTCCGGGCACGGGAGATCCTGCGCAACCTGGAATCGCTCGAGGTCGACGATGCCGGCCACGCCGCGCTGGCGCGCGGATCCCGTCGGCGTGACGCCGCGCGCGCCGACCAGCTCGGGCTCTTCGCCGCGCCCGATCCCCGGGTCGAACGGCTCCGCACCGAGCTCCGCGAGCTCGCACTCGATTCGCTGACGCCGCTCGAGGCCCTGAACCTGCTCGCCGCGATGAAGCGCCGGCTCGAGTAGCGGACCCCGGAAAAAGAAGAAGGGCCGGTTGCCCGGCCCTTCGGTTCAGCAGACGCCGATTTGCCTACTTCTTGTGGCAGGTCGTGCAGGTCTTGGCGTCGGCGGGGCCCTTGGCCTTCTCCTTGTGGCAGTCGGTGCAGAGGGCGTGGGCCTTGTCCTTCGTCAGCTCGATCTTGCCGGGGGCGCCTTCACCGTGGCACTTCTTGCAGCCCTGGCCCTGGTGAGCCTTGTGGTTGAAGGTGACCGGCGCCTGGGTCGCGCCCTTGAGGACGACCTCGGCGGGCGGCGGAGCGGCGACGGCGGTGGACGCAACGGCGATGAAGGCGACGGCGAGGACGGCGCTGAGGATCTTCTTCACTGGACTCCCCCTTCTCAGTTGGCGTTCCAGCCGGAGGAGTGATCCGGAAGGAACCGTTGGTTTGACCTACGGACGAACCTCGCCCGCGAAGATTCACGACGGCGCAGAATCATATTCCCGCGCGCCCTCCGCCTTGATCGCCGTCAATGGTCGTGACGTTCAGGCCATTTCCAGGACAGCCGATACCAGCTTCTCGATCCCCGCCGAGACGGGCGCGATTGACGGCCCGAGCATGTAGGCGGGCGTGGAGACGACCTTGTTCTTCTCGTCGACCACGATCTGGTCGACGGGCGTCTCGACGTGGATGGCGCCGAGCGCGTTCAGGGCCGACGCCGTGGCCGGGTCGTTGCCGATGGTGAGCTTCACCTTCCTGGAGCCCAGCACCTTGGCCGCGATCACCGGCGCGATGCAGATGAAGCCGAGCGGCTTGCCGGCCGTCGCCATGTCCCGGACCAGTCGCTCGACGTCCGGGTCGACCTGGAGCTTCACCCCCTCGGTCGCGAACGTGCAGAGGTTCTTCGCCGCGCCGTAGCCCCCGGGGAGGATGAGGGCGTCGAGGTCGGCGGCCTTCACCGTCTTCACGTCGACGATGGCCCCTCGCGTGATCCGGGCCGCCTCCGCGAGCACGTTCCGGGTCTCGCCCGCGGCCGGCTCCCCCTTCACGTGGTCGACGACGTGCATCTGCCGGACGTTGGGGGCCATCGCGGTGACCTTCGCCCCCTTGCGGTCGAGGAAGAGGAGGGTGAGGGTCGCCTCCTGGATCTCGGCGCCGTCGAGGAAGCCGCTCCCCGACAGGATGACTCCGACGCGCTTCTCGGTGGGCATGATTCCGACCTCCGTGGCGGGGTGGAGCCCGGAATCATACCGAAAACTGGATTGCGATATCAGCCGGCGTAGGTTGGAGCCGGCTCATGTCCCGGCTCCCCTCCAGGCTTCGCCTCGCCCCGGTCGCGATCCTCGCCGCCGCGATGCTCGTCGGCCCGGTCGAGGCGGAGGGGAAGGGGACCTCCAAGGGGACCAAGGGGACGGCGACCTCCACGCGCGCCTCGGCGCCCCGGTCCCCGTCGCCGGCCCTGCAGAAGGCGCGGGCGGAGCTCGCGGCGGTGAAGAAGAGCCCGGCGAAGCGCCGCTACCGCCACAACTGGGAGAGGGCCATCGGCTCCCTCGAACGGGCGGCCCGGGGACCCGATGCGGGGCCTGCCCTGCTCGATGCCGCCAGGGGTCGCTACGCCCTCTACCGCTTCTCCGCCGTGGAATCGGACCGGGAGAAGGCCATCGTCCTGGCCGGACGCGCGTCCAAGCTGGGCGTCCACGAGGCCGCTGCGCTGGCGGCGGCGATCCGCCGGGAAGCGGGCGACGATGCGCCCGTGGCCGTCGCCAAGGCCCCGACCCGGAAGCAGCCTCCCCCGCCGGCAGCGCCCCTTCCGCGCCGCACCGTTCCGCCTTCCCCGGCGCCGGCCTCACCGCCGGTCGCCGCCGCCGTCGCCACCGGGCGGCGCCGGTCGAGGAGTCGGAAGACGACCTCGATCCCGTCCTCGAGGAGGCCGTTGCCGAGGCGGAGCCGGCCCCGGCGGCGCCGGCCTCGAAGGCAGCCTCCGGAACGGAGCCTGCCCGCGTCTCCGAGGTCCAGACCTGGTCGAACGCCGACTACACCCGCGTCGCGGTCTACCTGTCGCAACCCGTGGCCTTCGAGAAGCAGGAGATTCCCGCCGACCGCGACCACCCACGTCGCCTCGCGCTCGACCTTCACCCGGCCCAGCTCGAGGGGCTGGGAGCCATGCGCCAGGTGGGCGACTCGCTCCTTCACCGGGTCCGCGTGGCGCAGAACGGGCCGGATACCGTCCGCGTGGTCCTCGAGCTCAAGGGACAGGAGGCGTTCCAGGTCTTCACCCTGGGAGATCCCCCGCGCCTGATCGTCGATCTCGGCGTCCGGGAGGCCCAGCGCGAGGCCATCGCGCGGGCCGTGCCCCGGGCGGCTCCCGACGACGAGGAGGCGGAGTCGGCCCGGCGCCCGATCCGGCGCATCATCGTCGACGCCGGACACGGAGGGCACGACACCGGCGCCATCGGTCCGCGCGGCGTGCGGGAGAAGGACGTCACGCTGTCCATGGCGAAGCGACTCGCCGACAAGCTCCGGTCGCAGGGGTTCGAGGTGACGCTCACCCGGACCGACGATCGGTACCTGAAGCTGGAGGAGCGGACCGCCATGGCCAACATGGCCCGGGGCGACCTCTTCGTCTCCCTCCACACCAACGCCAACCCGCGGCGCGATCGAGGCGGGATCGAGACCTACTTCCTCAACGTGACCGACGACCGCTACGCCCGCCGGCTGGCCGCGCGCGAGAACGGCTCCCTCGAGCTGGACGACTCCCCCAAGGACGTGCAGCGCATCCTCACCGACCTCGACTCGAAGGCCAGCGCCGGCGCCTCGCGGACGCTGGCCCGCCTGGTCCAGAAGGAGATCACCAGCCGGGCCCGCCAGTCCCGGGACCCGGTCCGGGATCGCGGGGTCAAGAACGCGCTCTTCTACGTCCTCCTCGGCGCCCGGATGCCGGCCGTGCTGGTGGAGACCGCGTTCATCTCGAATCGCGCCGAGGAGAAGCAGCTCGCCAGCCCCGCCTACCAGGAGCTGGTGGCGGACGGCGTGGCGCGCGCCGTCACCGAGTTCGCCGGCCAGACGCGGGTGGCTGCCCGATGACGGGCGGGGCGGCGGAAGTCCCGGGACCCGGGTTATAGGGAAGCGCCATGCTCGTCCAGGACGCCTCCTTCGCGAAGCTGCCCCAGGCCGCCCCCTACGAGTTCGAGTCGCGGCTCGAGTCGATGCCGCCGCTCACCGGGGACGTGAAGGCGGACTTCGCCTCGCTCCGGGGGTACGTCGAGAACGTCCACGTCGCAGGCGGAAGCGGGCGGACCGTGGTCCGGCTGCTCAGCGCCGCGATGGACCGGATCGTGGCGGCGCTCTGGGAGCGGTCGCTGGCGGCGGCCGCGGCGAGCCACGCGCCCACCCCGGTCTCGCTCATCGCGCTCGGCGGGTACGGCCGCCGGGAGCTCGCCCCCCACAGCGACCTCGACCTGCTCGTCCTCCACGAGAAGCGCGATCCCGGTCCCTTCGTGAAGGAGGCGAGCGAGAAGTTCCTGTACGCCCTCTGGGACCTGCGCCTGGAGGTGGGCTACGGCATCCGCGACATCCACGCCTGCGAGGACCTGGCCGCGAGCGATCACACCGCCCGCACGGCGCTGCTCGACCTCCGGCACCTGCACGGCGACCGGGCGCTCTTCCAGGAGCTGGAGCGGGACCAGCTGCACGGACTGTCGCAGGCCAAGGTCGACGCCTTCATCTTCGACAAGATGAAGGAGGCGCGCGAGCGCCGGGAGAAGTTCGGCGACTCGATCTACCTGCTCGAGCCCAACCTCAAGCAGTCGGAGGGCGGGCTGCGCGACCTCCAGCTCGGACTGTGGGCGGCGCGGGCGCGCTTCAAGGTGGCGGGCATCACCGACCTGCTCGCCCGGGCCTTGCTCCCGGAGCAGGAGGTCCGCGAGCTGCGCAGCGCCCGGGACTTCGTCTGGCGCATCCGGAACCAGCTCCACTACGCGACCGGGCGAAAGACCGACCAGATCACCTTCGACCTCCAGGCGCAGGTGGCCGCCTTCATGGGCTACGGCGACGGGGACGCGGCGGCCGAGGACTTCATGCGCCACTACTACCTGGCCGCGAAGACCATCCTCGTCGCCAGCGACGCGCTCGTCGACCGCTGCCTCGAGCCGGCCCGCGCGAAGCCCTGGCGCAGGGCCGACGCGCTCGCGTCCCGCAAGGGAGCCGAGCCGACCGCGCCGTCGCCCGACGCGCGTCCGCTCGCGGGCGGGGAGTTCAAGGTGTTTCGCGGCCGGCTCACGGTCGCCGACCGCGACATCCTCCGTCGCTCGCCGGCGTCGCTCGTGCGGCTCTTCGCGGCCGCCGACCGGGAGGGTCTCGACCTCTATCCGTTCGCGCGGGACGTGGCGGCCCAGGCCGCCTCCGAGTTCCCGGCCGAGGGGGCCGCCGATCCCGAGCTGAACCAGGAGCTGCTCGCCATGTTCACCCGGCCCGGGACCCGCGGGCGCTTCCTGGGGACGATGCACGAGCTGGGGGTCTTCGAGCGCGTGATTCCCGAGTTCGCGCGCGTCACCGCCCGGCGCCAGATCGACCTCTACCACGTGTACACGGTGGACGTTCACAGCCTGTTCGCGGTCCGGCGGCTCTTCGCGCTGCGCACCGGCGACCTCCAGGTGGAGGGGCTGACGCCGCTCATGCAGGCGCTTCCGCGCCCGCTCGGCCTGTACCTCGGGACGCTCTTCCACGACATCGGCAAGGGATCCGGAAAGGACCATTCCACGCGCGGCGCCGAGATCGCCGCGGCCGCCTGCGTCCGGATGGGGATCGACCCCGACGACGCCGCCGACATCGAGTGGCTGGTGGCGAAGCACCTTCGCATGGCCAACATCGCGCAGCGCCGCGACCTCTCCGATCCGGACCTCATCCACGCCTTCGCCGAGGAGGTCGGGACGGTCGACCGGCTCGACAAGCTCTACCTCCTCACCTACGCGGACATCGCCACGGTCGGGCCGAAGACCTGGACCGAGTGGAAGGGGCGGTTGCTCCGGGATCTCTACGAGAAGACCCGCGCCGTCCTCACCGCCGCCGGCGAGAAGGGGCGGCCCGTGCCGGGCACCCACGAGGCCCAGGGCCGTGCGTCGGTGGCCGCGGCCCTCGACGCCCGGCACGTTCCCTCCGTGGAGCGCGACCGCTTCGTCGCGGCCATGCCGGCGCGCTATTTCCTCACCGAGCTGCCCGCCCAGGCGCCGCGGCATCTCCGCCTCCTCGAGATGGGGCGCCGGATGCCGCTCGCCGCCGTGGTCCGCCACCGCCCCGCGCTGGGCCACTCCGACCTCGCGCTCACGGCGAGCGATCGCGCGGGCCTCCTCGCGCTCGTGGCCGGCGTCCTGGCCGCCCATCGGATCGACATCCAGCACGCCGAGGTCTTCTCCACCCCGAACGACGAGGCGCTGGGATGGGTGGCGGGAAGGGCACTCGACCTCTTCGAGCTGCGCGGCCCGGACGGCGGGGCCATCGACCCGGTCCGCTGGAGGGCGGCCCGCGCCGACCTGCAGCGCGTCCTGGAGGGGGAGATCGGCCTCGAGGAGCTCATGGCCCGGCGCCTGAAGGCCTCGCAGCTCCCGGCCAAGCCCCTGCCGCGGGTGGCCACCAAGGTGGTCATCGACAACGACAGCGCGCGCCACCACAGCGTGATCGACGTCTTCACGGCCGACCGGGTGGGCCTCCTGCACACGCTTTCCCGGACCTTCTTCGACCTGGGGCTGACGGTGGACCTGGCCCGCATCACCACCGAGGGGCACCGCGCCGCCGACGCCTTCTACGTCCGGACCCGGGACGGGCGTCGCGTCGAGGGGACCGAGGCCAAGCGGATCGCCGACGCCCTCACGCAGGCCCTGCAACGCAATTGACCGCAGCCCCGCGGCTGGTAACCTCGCGTCGGGACGAACGGCGATGACGGCGACCATCTGGAGCATCGACGCGGTCCACCCGCAGCCGCGGGTGGTGGAGAAGGCGGTGAGCGTGCTCGCCTCCGGTGGCCTGGTCGCGTTCCCCACCGACACCTACTACGCCATCGCCTGCGACCTCTTCGACAAGCGGGCCATCGAGCGCATCTACCAGCTGAAGCAGCTTCCACGGACCCACGAGCTCTCGTTCCTCTGCTCGGACCTGGCCGAGGTGGCGCGCTACGCCATGCTCGACAACGCCGCCTTCCGCGTCCTCCGCCGCAAGACCCCGGGCCCGTTCACCTTCGTGCTCCCTGCCACGCGCCTCGTCCCGGAGCTGGCCTTGCGGCGGCAGAAGACCGTGGGCGTGCGCCTCCCGGCCAGTCCGGTCGCGCTCGAGATCGTCCGGAAGCTGGCCCATCCGCTGGTCTCGACCTCCGCCGCCACGCCCGAGGGGGAGGTGCTCATCGACGCGCGCGACATCCGCGACCGGCTGGGGCACGGCCTCGAGCTCATCCTCGACGGCGGGTACCAGCCGGACGAGCCGTCCAGCGTCGTCGATCTGACCGGGCCGGTGCCGGTGGTGGTGCGCGTCGGCAAGGGCGACGTCTCGGACCTCTGATGGCGCGCACTCCGCCCCCGGCCGCCGAGGGCGGTCCGCTGGCCCCCGCGCTCGACCTCTTCCTCGCCCACCTCCGCGTCGAGAAGGGGCTGGCCGCCAACTCGGTGGAGTCCTACGCACGCGACGTCCGTCGCTACGTCGCGCACCTGGCCGCGGCCGGACGCGCCTCCTGGGCCGAGGTGGGGCGCCCGGACGTCCAGTCCCACCTCTCGGCGCTGGCCGGCTCCGGCATCTCCCCGAGAAGCCAGGCCCGGGCGCTGTCCGCGATCCGCGGCCTCCACCGGCTCCTCGTGGGGGAGCGGATCGCGCCCGTCGACCCGACCGACGAGGTGGACGCGCCCCGCCGCACCCGGAAGCTTCCCCAGCTGCTCTCCCGGGAGGAGGTCGACCGGCTGCTCGCGGCGCCCCGGACCGTCCCGGGCGCGGCCGGCGCGCGCGACCGGGCCATGCTGGAGCTCCTCTACGCCACGGGGCTCCGGGTCTCGGAGCTGGTCACCCTGGAGGTGAACCAGGTCGACCTGGAGGCGAGGGTCGTGCTGGCGCGCGGGAAGGGCAACAAGGAGCGGCTCGTCCCGCTCGGGGCCCCGGCGGCCGACGCGCTGCGGGGCTGGCTGGCCGGCCCCCGGGAGCGGATGCTCAAGGGCCGGCGCACCCGCGACCTCTTCGTCACGCCCCGCGGCCACCGGATGACCCGCCAGGGCTTCTGGAAGCTCCTCGGGCGGTACGCGCGGGCCGCGGGGATCGCCCGGCGAATCTCTCCCCACAAGCTCCGGCACAGCTTCGCGACCCACCTGCTCGAGGGGGGAGCCGACCTCCGGGCCGTCCAGTCGATGCTCGGCCACGCCGACGTGTCGACCACCGAGATCTACACCCACGTGGACCGTTCCCACGCCCGACGCCTGCACGCCCGGCACCATCCGAGGGCGTGATCCGCCGGCGTCTCGGGTCTCGTTGACCCGCCGACCCTCCGGTGCTACTCAACCGTCCTTTCCTCTGGAGATCCCGGTGTTTCCTTCGTTGTCCGAAATCGTGCAGCGGCTCCTCGTCGTCCTTCCGGTGCTGCTGCTCTCGCTGACGGTTCACGAGTTCGCCCATGCGTGGGCCGCTCGGCGACTCGGGGACGACACGGCCATGCGCATGGGGCGCTACACCCTCAACCCGCTGGCGCACATGGATCCCATCGGCACCTTCTTCCTGCCGGTGTTCACCAACATCCCGTTCGGCTGGGCGAAGCCGGTCCCGGTGAACCCCGGCCGCTTTCGTCCCGGCGTGAACATGGGGAAGGGGATGATGTTCACGGCGCTGGCCGGGCCGGCATCGAACTTCCTCCTCGGGGTCGTCTCGGCGCTCCTGCTCGGCCTGGTGGCCCGGATCGATCCCAGCCTCGGGACGGCCGGCGACGGCCGCGGTGCATCGGGGATCGCGGCCGCGTTCCTCTACAGCATGATCCAGATGAACGTCGTGCTGGGCATCTTCAACCTGCTCCCCATCCCGCCGCTCGACGGGAGCCGGATCGTCGACGCCTTCCTGCCCGCCCGCTTCCGCCCCGCCTGGGAAACCTTCTCCCGCTTCTCCATCTTCGCGCTGCTCATCCTCGTGTTCTTCGGATGGCGCCTCATCGGCGGCCCCATCAACGCCGCCATCGGCTGGATGATCCACCTCGCCAGCCTCATCGCCTGAGATCCCACCCCATGACCGAACCGAAGCTCCCCATCGTCGTCTCCGGAATGCGCCCGACCGGCCGGCTGCACATCGGCCACCTCCACGGGGCGATCGCCAACTGGGTGAAGCTCCAGGAGACCTCGCGGGCGCACTTCTTCAGCGCCGACTGGCACGCGCTCACCACGAGCTACCACGAGACCGACAAGCTGAAGCAGGCCGAGTTCGAGATGTTCGTGGACTTCCTGGCGGCGGGGATCGATCCCGCACGGACCGTGCTCTTCATCCAGAGCCAGGTGAAGGAGCACGCCGAGCTGAACCTGCTGCTCGGCATGATCACGCCCATCGGCTGGCTGGAGCGATCGCCGTCGTACAAGGAGATGCGCGAGCAGATCACCGATCGCGACCTCGCGCTCTACGGCTTCCTCGGCTACCCGGTGCTGATGGCCGCCGACATCATCCTCTACAAGGCCACGAAGGTCCCGGTGGGCGCCGACCAGGTCACCCACCTCGAGCTGACCCGGGAGATCGCGCGCCGGTTCAACTTCCACTACGGCCCGGTCTTCCCCGAGCCCCAGCCGCTGCTCACCGAGGCGGCCAAGGTCGTCGGCATCGACGGCCGGAAGATGTCGAAGAGCTACGGCAACGCCATCGAGCTCGGGGAGAGCGCCGAGTCGACGACCAAGAAGATCATGGGGGCGGTGACCGACCCGGCCCGCAAGCGGCGCCAGGACCCGGGCAACCCCGAGGTCTGCGGCATCTTCTACCTGCACAAGATCTACAGCGACGCCGAGACGGTGGGGTGGGTGGACCAGAACTGCCGCTCGGCCGGCATCGGCTGCGTCGACTGCAAGAAGAAGCTGCTCGAGCGCCTCGTCCCCGACCAGGAGCGGCTCCGGGAGAAGCGCGAGAAGCTGCTCGCCCAGGGAGACTACGTCCGGGACGTCGTCCGCGACGGCACGGCGCGCGCCCGCGCCGAGGCCGCCCGGACCATGGAAGAGGTCCGGCGCGCCATGCACCTCGACCAGAACCTGTAGGATCGACCCCTCCATCCGATGAGCCGCAAACCGGCCAGCGCGGGCCCCAGCGAGGCCGACTTCCCGGCGCCCCAGGCGTTCCGCGTCTCCTTGCCGCCGGTCCGGGCGGGAGAGCCGCCGTTCGAGGGGCCCCTCGACCTCCTCCTTCACCTCGTGAAGGAGCACCAGGTCGACATCTTCGACATCCCCATCGCCCGGATCACCGAGTCCTACCTGCTCGCGATGAAGTCGATGCAGGAGATGGACATCGACGTGGCGGGCGAGTTCCTGCAGATGGCGGCCCAGCTCATGCTGGTGAAGTCGAAGCTGCTGCTCCCGCGCACCGAGGTGGCCGAGGACGCCGACCCCGCCGAGGAGCAGGGCGACCCCCGCGCCGAGCTCGTCCGCCGCCTGCTCGAGTACCAGAAGTACAAGGCCGCGGCCGAGGAGCTGGGGCGCCACGACATCCTCGACCGGGACGTCTTCGCGCGCCGCGCCCGGGCGCCGCGCATCGCCCAGCCCGACGGCCCCGACGGGCTCGCCGAGGTCTCGGTGTTCCGGCTCATCGAGGCGCTGGACCGCGCGCTCGCCAACGCGACGCCCGAGACCCGCCACGAGGTGGAGTCCGACCGGCTCTCGATCACCGACGCCATCAGCCGCGTGGCCGAGGTCCTGCGTACCCGGAAGCGCCTGTCGTTCGTGGACCTGCTCCTCTCCTCCGGCGACGGCGGGAGGGCCGCGGTCATCTCGGCCTTCCTGGCCGTGCTCGAGATGGCCAAGCTCCGGCTGCTGCGGATCTTCCAGGCCCCGGCGGACGAGGCGGGGGCGGAGGCGGAGATCGTCGTCGAGGCACGAGAGACGCTGGGTGACGGCACGAGCGGCGTGGAAGGGGTGGAGGAGTACCGATGAGCGAGAACCAGGGGCCCGGCCCCACTCCCGAGGAGCTCCAGGCCCTGCAGGCCGCCGAGGAGGCCAAGGCCGATCCGTCTCTCGACGAGGTCGAGCCGGCCGCGATCGAGGTCTCCGACGAGGGGCCCACCGAGCGGGAGGAGCCCTTCGAGAAGCTGGCCGCCCAGGCCAAGCGCATCTCCCCGGAGCGCGCCCGGACGATCGTGGAGGCCCTGCTGTTCCTGGCCGAGCGCCCGCTGTCCGTGGAGGCCATCCGCCAGGCCACCGGGCTCGAGCCGGCGCGGATCCGCAAGGGGCTCGACGAGCTCGCCGGACACTTCCGGGAAGGGGTGTCGGGGATCGTGCTGCACGAGGTCGCGGAGGGGTGGCAGCTCCGGACCTCCCCGGATGCCTCCGACTTCGCCCGCCGTTTCCTGAAGGTGAAGCCGCAGCGGCTCACCCGGGCTGCCCTCGAGACGCTCGCCATCGTCGCCTACCGGCAACCGGTGACGCGCCCGGAGGTGGAGGAGATCCGGGGCGTGGACTCGGGCGCGGTCATGAAGGCGCTCCTCGAGCGGAAGCTCCTCAAGATCCTGGGCAAGAAGGAGGAGCCGGGCCGCCCCATCCTCTACGGGACGACCCGCGAGTTCCTGGAGTTCTTCGCCCTGAAGGACCTCGCCTCCATGCCCACGCTCCGGGAGTTCCACGAGCTCTCCGAGGAGCACCGGGACATCGTCGAGAAGGAGGCGCCGGCCGAGGTGCCCAACCTGCAAGGGCTGGTCGCCGAGCTCGCCGACCCCAACCTCCGCGCCGCGATGGAGCAGGGGCGCGAGGAGGGGGATGCGGCGCTCGAGGAGCTCGAGCGCGCCATCGACCGGGCCGATACGAGCAGCCGGTCGGTGAAGGGCATCCTCGATCCCGAGGCCCCGCCCGAGGGCGGGCCCGGTACGGACGGAGGAGCGGCGCCATGATGGAGCGACTCCAGAAGTTCCTGGCCGGCGCCGGCGTCGCCTCCCGCCGGAAGGCGGAGGAGCTCGTCCTGGCCGGCCGGGTGTCGGTGAACGGCGTGGTCGTGAAGGAGATGGGAACCAAGGTCGACCCGGAGATCGACCAGGTGGTCGTGGACGGTCGTGCCGTCGAGACCGGCGCACGGCACCGGTACATCCTCCTCTACAAGCCGCCGGGATGCGTGACCACGCTCTCCGACCCCGAGGGTCGCCCGACGGTGGCCCGGTACCTCACCGGCGTGACCCAGCGGGTCTTCCCCGTCGGCAGGCTCGACTGGGACGCGGAGGGCGCGCTCCTCTTCACGACGGACGGCGACCTCGCCAACCGGCTCGCACACCCCCGCTACGGCCACCAGCGCACCTACCTCGTCAAGGTGAAGGGCGACCCGCCGACCGGCGCGCTCGGTCGCCTGCTCGAGGGTGTCCGCCTCGAGGACGGCCCCGCGAAGGCGATCGAGGCCACGCTCCACGAGAAGGTGGAGAAGAACTCCTGGATCCGGATCGTGGTCGGCGAGGGGCGCCGCCACCTGGTGAAGCGGCTCTGCGAGTCGGTGGGGCTCGAGGTGCTGCGCCTCTTCCGGCCGGAGTTCGGAGGCGTGACGGTGGCGCGGCTTCGCCCGGGGCGGTACCGCGACCTCACCTCCGAGGAGGTCGACACGATGCGGCGGGCCGCCGGCCTGCTCAAGGGTCCCCGGCCGGCGCCTTCCTTCCTCCCGCTCCCCAAGGCAGGGCGTCGCCACGGGCACGGCCCGCCCGAGCCGGGCGGTGGGCGCACCCCCCGGCCGACCGAGCGAGCCCGTCGCGGAAGGCCGGCCCGGCCGCGAGCCTCGAAAGCCGGAGCGCGACCCGCGCAGCCGGCCGGAGTCGCGTCCACGAAAGCTCCGCTCCTCCACCTCCCGCGGTCGTGAAGGGCGTGCAGCGCCGAAGGGACGGGGCAGGGACCGGTGAGGTGGATTGCCGCCGCGCTGCTCGCGACGGCCTTCGCGGGATGCCGATCCGGCTCCCGGAGCGACCTCGAATCCCCCGATCCCTCGCGCCGGGCCGCGGCGGTCCTGCGGCTCGGCGGCTCGGGCGACCCGGCAGACCTCGCGCCGCTGCTCGTGGCGCAGCAGGACCCGGACCCGCGGGTGCGAAGGGCCGCGGCGGCGGCGTTCGGCACGCGCGGGGGAGGCGCCTCCCTGGACGGGCTCGCCCCGATGCTCGCCGATCCGGACCCGGACGTGGTGGCGGCGGCGGCACGCGCGCTCGCGTCCCTCCGTCCGGGCGGCCCGAAGGCCGACGCACGCGCAGCGGCCGAGCTCCAGCAGCGGGTGGGTGTCGCCCTGGCGGGCGCCTACGGCCGGGCCGACGCGCGGGGGCGCGCGGAGATCGCCGCGGGGCTCCAGGTCATCGGGGGATCGCTCCGGGACGCGGTGGAGGCCGAGGCGAGATGGCTGTGGGATCGGAACGCCCGCGCACTCGCCACCGGAACGGCGGCGGCTCCCGGCGCCGCCGAGGAGCTCGGGCGGAGCGGCCGGGCCGAGGCCGTGCGGCTCCTGCTGCCCATCGTGGACGAGGGGTCGACCGATCCCGTCCTGGCGGCGGCGACCGCCCGCGGGCTCGGCTGGTCGGGGGACGGCGCGGTGGTCGAGCCGCTCGAGGCCCTGCTTCGCTCCCGGTGGGCAGACGTCGCGGAGGCGGCGGCCTGGGGAATCGGCAACGTGGGCGACGTCCGGGGAGCCGAGTCGCTCGCCGATGCGGGCAGCACGGCGCCGGGGCGCGTCGCGCTCGCGGCGGCGTCGGCGCTCGAGGCGATGCCGCCCGCTCCGGAGGTCGGCGTCGCCCTCTGCGAGGTGGCGGTTCGCTCGATCGACCCGACCGTGGCGGAGCACGCCGCGGCCGGCGCCCGGTCCCGCGAGGCCGACTGTCCGGAACGCGCCCTCGCCCAGCGCATCGGCCGGGGAGGACCGGAAGCGGCAGCGGCGCTGGCTGCGTTCGGGGCACTCGGCCTTCGCGGAGAGCGCCTCAAGGGACCTGGCGACAAGGCGGTGTCGCTGCTCCAGTCGAGCACCGACGCGCGTCTCCGGACCGCCGCGGCCCGGGCCCTCGGCCATGCGCCGTATCCCGCGGCAGTCCCGGCCCTGCAGCGGCGCGCGACCACGGCGGCGGGGGACGAGCTCGGCGAGATCGCGGTGGCGCTGGCCCAGCTGGCGCCGGACGCTGTCGGCGCCGCTCGTGGCTCGCCTGGTCGCGGACCCCGACCCCCGCCTCCGCGCGGCCGCCGCCCGTTCCCTGGCCCGCTCCGCTTCCCCGGAGGCCAGGGAGACCCTGGAACGCCTGGCGAGCGACCCGGAGTTGGCGGTCCGGACCGCCTCGTTCGGGTCGCTGGGTTCGCTGGGAGGCCCGGGGCTCCCGGCGCTCGCCGCTGCGGCGGCCGGTCGTCCGCCCGGCGAGGAGGGCGTTGCGCTTGCGGGGGCGCTCGCGGCAACGGGCGACCCCCGGGCGGTCCCCGCCCTCGCGCAGTTGCTCGACGGGCCGGAGCCCGGCGCGGCGGCGGCCGCCCTGGGCCGGCTCGGGAAGGTGGAGGCGGTCGCACCGCTCCTCGCCGCCCTGGCCTCGGGACGGACTGCCGGACGCCTCGAGATCGTCGAGGCGATCGGGTCGCTCGGGGCCTCCGAGGCGGGCGATCCGCTGGCTGCCGAGCTCACGAGCGACCGCCCAGCCCTGAGGGCGGCCGCGGCGCGTGCGCTGGGCCGGATCCGGCACGAGAGCGCCGCCGCCCGGCTGGAGGCGCTGCGGTCCGACTACTACGTCGACGTCCGGCGGGCGGCGATCGAGGCCCTGGCGCGGCTGCCCACGCGAGCCCCCGTCCGGCGTTGACGGCCTCGCCGGGTCAGTACGGCAGGACGTCGATGAGCGCGAGGACCATCTGCGGCATGGTGGGGCTCTCGAGGTTCGCCGCAGCCCCGGTGAGCTGGAGCGTCGAGACGGTGAGATTGCCGCCGCAGCCCACGCCACCCGAGAAGACGCCCGGGCTCCTGAGCGTGAGGTCGACGGAGCACCGGTTGGAGTCGGTGGTGCCCTGGATCTCGTTCGGCTTCAAGGTCACCCAGACCTGTCGCTGGCCGAACATGCCCTGGACGCTCACGGTCGTGCCCTTGCGAACGACGAAGAGGTTCACCCCGTCGCCCGTGATCCGGCCCGGCTGCACGGTCAGGATCAGGTTCTTCCCGGCGATGTCGCCGCCCCATTGGCCGTTCGCGTCGCGCGTCATGTTGGCCTGCGGTCCGACGATCCGGAAGTCGTTGAAGGCTGCGCTCGTCCCGGTCCCGACGGTCGCCCAGAAGAAGACCTCGCCGGTGGCCTGGAAGTCCCGGGGCTTGGTCTCCCCGGGGGCCGGCGTGCTGACCGGGATGGGAGTTCCAGACGGGGTGGCACAGGCGAGGACCGCGGACGAGGCGACGAGCAGAGCAGCGCGAGCAAGGGTCATGGCTCACAGTTGTTGGCCCTGAAACGTCCATTTCACAAGTCCCCCCAGGGGGCGCACCCGAACTGGTCGTTCAGGCGACCGGCGTGGGGGCGATGGTGGTGGTCGGCGCGGCCTGCGCGGACGGCGGCTGCCCGCCGCGGGAGCGAAGCACCGCCCCGAAGACCAGGAACCACGCCGAGACCATCGCCATGACGCCCACGAACGGGATCTCGCTGATGAGCACGACGATGGCGACCCCGATCGCCAGCTGGACCACCGCCGTGGCCTTCTCCGGCCGGAAGGGGAGCGCCCGGCCGATGAGGAGCGCGAGCGCGGTGTAGCCCAGGATGCCCGCCAGCAGGATGGCGATGATCTGGACGGGGACGAGCAGGATCCCGACGATGGTCACCACGAGGAGGACCGTGAGCACGGGCATGGCGACGGTGCCGAGGAGCCCGACCAGGACGTCCCGCACCGGGGACCGGGTGAGACTGGCCGTGACGCGGTCCAGCCGGGCAGGAGCCACGGCGAGCAGGAGGAGCCCGAGCAGGAAGAAGACCACGTACTTGGCGAGGGCCTGTCCGACCTTGAGCCCGAAGGAGAGCCCCTTCGACGCGTGCCTGTCGGCAGAGGCCAGCCCGAGGATCCCCGCGAAGCCCGGAATGCTGACCGAGACCTCCTGCCCCTCGACCATGCCACCCGGATCGATGACGACTTCGCCGCCGACGCTGACCGCGTCGTTGCCCACGTGGGCGCCCGGCGAGACGTGCACGTTCCCGCCGACCGCGACGACTTCCTTGTCGACCGTGGCGCCCGGCTCGAGCTCGACGGAGCCCAGCACGGCCGTGACCTGACGGGCCGACGCCCCGGCGCCCATGTGGACGTTCCCGCGCAGCGCGACCACGTCCCGCCAGCGTTCGCCCGGGCCGATGGAGATGTCGCCCGAGATGACCTTGTCCTTGCCTCCCTTGCCGCCGGCGTCGGCCACGTCGGCCTGGGCGTCCCGCATCGCCTCGTTCGTCTCCTGCACCGCCTCTGCCGCTGCCTGGCGCGCCTCGTCGGCGATGCCGCGGATGTCCTCCGTCAGGAGCTCGCCGCTTCCGTCGAAGACCAGCCGCCGCTTGTCGCCCCGGATGACGAGCCGCGGACCCGACTCCCGCGACACCGTCACGATCGACCCAGCCCGGGCCGCGGAGAGGCCGGCCTGCGCCAGGACCGCCTTCATGGCCTCCTCGGCGGGCGTGGCCCGGAAGTTCGCGTTGACCGCTCCGCGAAGCCCCGGAGGGAGGACGATCGACCAGCCGGCCGCCTCGGCGATCTGGCGGAGCGCCTTGTCGACGGGGGCGTCGGTGAAGTTGGCCGTGACCTTCTTGCCGGAAGGGGTCTCGAAGCCGGAGAGGACGGGCGTGTCGGCCACGGGCGTGACCCGCGGGGCGACCGTGATGGTGTCGCCTCGCCGGGTCGCGGCGAGGGGCGTGCCCTCGAGGACCGCGACCAGCGCGACCTCGACGGGGACGTTGCGGAGGTCGAGGACGAGCAGCCGGTCCCCGGCGCGGCCCGTGTTCGCGACCACGCTCCAGCCCGCGGCGTCGGCGATCTTCCGGAGCGCCTTGTCCACGCTCATCTTGCCGTCGCTCAGGGTGACCTTCGCGTCGGAGGGCTTCGCCGGCCATTCGCCCTGGAGGCGGGGGTCGCGGAGCGGCGGCGGAGCGGGGACCGACGAGGGCGCGCCGGGCGGAGCCGGGGGCGGCGGGAGGGCCGGCGGGGCCGCCAGTGCGAGTGGCGAGTGCGAGGGTGGCGATCATGGCGGGGTGCCTTTCAGGCGACCTGGCCCTGGCGGGGGACGGCCAGGCGCGAGACGGCGAGGAGGAGCGGGATTCCGATGGCGGCGGAGACGACGATGATCTCCAGCCGGAGAGCCGAGACGAGCGGCGACAGCACGTCGGAGGAGATGCGCACCGCACGCAGCGCCTGGACGCCGACGGACGACACCGCCGAGAGGGCGGGCGCCCAGGCGGCCTGGCCGGCCACGAGGAGGGCGACGGCGAGGGCGGCGGAGACCGCGGCCAGCACCGCGAGGACGACGCGACGCTCGCCGGCCCTGGCCGCCTCGCGCTCGTCGATGCGCGCCATCACGCCCGCGGTGAAGTCGGCGGGGGGCTCGGCCAGCGACAGGCCCGAGAGGGCCTCCTCGAGGCTCTCGAACGAGAGGAGCAGGGCCTGGCAGGACTCGCAGCCCTCGAGGTGCGCGTCGACGCGGAGGCGCTCGCCCTCGGGCAGGAGCCCGTCCAGGAAGGACTGGGCCTCGATCTCGTCGATGTGGCGGTCGTGCGTCACGGGCGGACCTCCTGCCCCTCGAGAAGCGTTCGCAGCTGGGCTCGGGCTCGGTGCAACCAGGTCATGACGGTCCCCATCGGAATGCCCATCGTCGTCGCGATCTCCTTGTAGGAGAGCTGCTCGACGTGGAAGAGGTGCACGACCTCGCGGTAGTTGGGGGGAAGCGCGGCCACGGCCTTCTCGAGGGCCTGGCGCGTCTGGACGCGCTGGATGGCATCGTCGGCGCGCTCCGAGCCGGTGTCGGCGAGCTCGTGAGGCGGCCCCTCGTCGTCGTCGGCGTCGAGCTCGACCCGGGCGCGGGCCGGGATGCGCCGGCGCAGGATGTCCAGGCACAGGTTCCGGGCGATGCGAAGGACCCAGGGCGCGAACGGCTGCTCGAGGTCGTAGCCCTCGAGCGCGGCATAGGCGCGCGTGAAGGCCTCCTGCGCGGCGTCGCGGGCCTCCTCGGGATCGGCGAGCAGGCGAACGCAGAGGCCGTAGACCGAGCGCTTGTTCTCCTCGACGAGCCGCGCGAAGGCCTGGCGGTCTCCGCGGGCGGCCGCGATGGCGAGGCTCGCGTCGTGCGAAGGAGGCGGCAAGAGGACCCGGTCCCTCTCCTTCAGCGCTGGCCAGGAGACGAGGGACCCTATCCCGGGAAATGCGTGGGCTGCAACCATGCTGCCTCATACGGCGGAGTCAGAGCCCTATTTCGGGAGTTTCGGCGCGGCTTGACGGGGTTCGAGCGGGGGGTCTAGATGGGCGGGCGTGCAGACTTCTGCCCTGATCGTCCTGGACGGTGGCCAAGGCGAAGGGGGCGGCCAGATCCTGCGCTCGGCCCTGTCGCTCTCGGCCGTGACCGGGCAGCCCTTCCAGATCGACGAACATCCGGGCCAGGCGGCTCAAGTCCGGCCTGCGCCCCCAGCACCTGGCCGCCGTCCGGGCCACGGCGACGCTGACCGAGGCCGTCGTCACCGGCGACGAGGTCGGATCCCCCCGGATTTCCTTCACTCCTCGTCGTCCGGCGCCCGTCGGGAACCTGGCGATTCGACATCGGGACGGCCGGCTCGGCCCCGCTTCTCTTCCAGACCCTCTGCTGGCCGCTCGCCCTGGCCGGAGGCTCGAGCAGCGTGACCCTGCTGGGGGGGACGCACCAGGACCACAGCCCCTCGTTCCACTACCTGGCGCTGGTCTGGGCTCCCGCCGTGGCTCGACTGGGGTTTGCTTTCGACCTCTCGCTGGTCCGGGCAGGCTTCTACCCGGAAGGGGGGGAGAGATGACCGCCGAGGTCCATCCCGCCCGCGCCATGCCTCCGCTCGACCTGGGCCACCGGGGGACGCTCGTCCAGGCGGAGGTCCTCTCCCTCGTGGCGGGTCTCGACTTCTCGGTCGCCGAGCGGCAGGCCGAGAGGGCCGAGCGCCGCCTCCGGGAGGGAGGCGTCTTCGCCGAGGTCCGGTCGGTCCCGTTGCCCTCCGGCCCGTCGCGCGGGAAGCCACGTGCTCGTCGTGGGGAGCTTCGAGCGCACCCGGTCGGGACACGCCGCCACGGGCGACCTGGATCGCGACCCGGAACGCACCGCCGACGCCGCCTCGTGGGCGTTCACCCGCTTCCTCCAGGGGCACGCCGCGGTGGACCCGCGGCTGGGCGACCAGTTGCTCCTCCCCGCCGCGCTCGTGGCGGCTGGGCGGATCGCGCGGCCGGCCGGGCTGGACGCGGGGACGAGATATACTGTCAGTGAAGTGACGCGCCACCTCGCCACCAATGCCGAGGTGATCCGGGCCTTCCTGCCGGTCGCCGTCGAGGTGACGGGGGCCGAGGGCGGGGAGGGGACCGTCGAGGTGCGTCCGGCCTAGAACCGGCCTAGAACCAGCCGCGCTTCCGGAACCAGATCCACATCGTGGGCGGCAGGGCGAGCACGAAGACGCCCACCACCCACCACCCCAGCGGATTCGTGGTCCCCGGCAGGTTCATGCCGAAGAACCCGGTCACGAAGGTCAGGGGCAGGAAGACGGTGGCGGCGAGCGCCATGCGCGCCATGACCGCGCTGAGCCGGTTGTTCACCGACGAGAGGTAGATCTCCATGGTCTGGGAGACCAGGTCCCTGGCCGTGTCGAGCTCCTCGGTGATGCGGACCACGTGGTCCTGCACGTCCCGGAAGTAGACCACCGTCTTCTCGTGGACGACCGGCTGCCCGGGGCGGGAGAGGGCGGCGAGGACCTCCCGCTGCGGGGCGAGCCGGCGGCGCAGGTGGGCGAGCTGGCGGCGCAGCGCGCTGATGCGGGCCACGACCTCCTCCTCGCGGGGGTTCTCGATCGTCTCCTCGTTCAGGACCTCGACCTCGTCGGACAGGAGGTCGGCGAGCGCGAAGTGGGAGTCGGTGATGGCGTCGTAGACGAGGTACAGGGCGAAGTCGGGGCCCCGGCGCAGGACCTCCGGGTCTCCCTTTGCCCGGTCGAAGACCGCGTCCAGCTCGGCGATGGGCTCGGCGTGGACCGTGACGAGCGCCTCGGCGGTGAGGAAGGCGTGGAGCTCCTTGTCGCCCACGCCTTCGCCCTCCGGATTCCCGGAAAGGCGGTGGAGCACGACGAAGGCGGTTCCGGGGTAGTCCTCGAACTTGGAGCGCTGGTCGGCGTGCGCGGCGTCCTCGAGCGCGAGGGGGTGAAATCCGAATCGGCTCGCCAGCCAGTCCAGGTTCTCCGGCTCGGGCGTGCAGTCGACCCAGACGTGGGCGCCCGGCGCGGCCAGCTCCCGGCCGCCGGTGCGGACGGTGTTCTCCTCGAGGCGTTCGACCCGAAGCATGCCCGCATCTTGTCACGCCACGGACGCCGCGCGAGGTTCCGCCGGCCCCCGCAGGCCGTTGACCCGACCCGATCGCCCGGGTATAGCCCCGCCACCATGGAGATCACGCTCGACAGCGCAATGGCGGCACTTCGGAAGGTGATGGACCCCGAGCTGCACCGGGACATCGTCAGCCTGGGGATGGTGAAGGACCTGACCGTGAAGGACGGCGTCGCCTCCCTCCAGGTCGAGCTCACCACGCCTGCCTGCCCCCTCAAGGACACCATCGCGAAGGACGTCGAGGCCGCCCTCCGGGGCGCCGGCGCCAGCAAGGTGGACCTCCACTTCGGCTCCCGCGTCCGCTCGGCGCCCGGCGTCGCCCAGTCGTCCATGACGCCTGGCGTGAAGAACATCGTCCTCGTCGGCGCCGGGAAGGGTGGCGTGGGCAAGTCCACCGTCACCATCAACCTGGCGCTCGCCCTGGCCCGGTCCGGCGCCAAGGTCGGGGTGCTCGACGCCGACATCTACGGACCGTCGCTCCCGCTCCTCACCGGCGTCACCGAGCGGCCGAGCACCGTCGAGGGGAACCGGCTCGATCCGCTCGAGGCCCACGGCCTGAAGCTCATGTCGATTGGGTTCCTGGTCGACCCGGATCAGGCCATGATTTGGCGTGGCCCGATGGTGACCGGCGCGCTCCTCCAGTTGATGCGGGACGTGAACTGGGGCGAGCTCGACTACCTCCTGCTCGACCTGCCTCCGGGAACCGGCGACGTGCCCCTCACGCTGGCCCAGAACGTCAAGGCGGCCGGGGTCGTGCTCGTCTCGACGCCGCAGGACATGGCGCTCGCCGACGTGATCCGGGCCAAGCTGATGTTCGACAAGGTGGGGATCCCGGTGCTCGGGATTGTCGAGAACATGTCGAGCTTCATCTGTCCGCACTGCCGCCAGGAGACCCAGATCTTCGCCCATGGCGGTGCGCGCGCCGCCGCGGAGCGCATGGGGATTCGCTTCCTCGGCGAGATCCCGCTCGACCTGGCCATCCGGGAGGGCGGCGACGCCGGGATGCCGGTGGTCGAGGCGCTGCCCGACGGCCCCCAGGCCCGCGCCTTCGTGGCGATGGCCGGGCAGGTCGCCGGCGCCGTCAGCGTGCAGGTGATGAAGTCCCCGCGCCTTCCGGTCATCGGGGCCCAGCCCCGGGCGTGACGGCCGGCCCCATCGGGGCGCGGGATGCGATAGGGTTCGTCCATGGCTGACCCGGACATTCCCGACGATCTCGCCGCCGTTCCCGGACGAGCCACCCGGAGGCCCTGGAACCGTCGGCTTCGTCGCCGACGTCGTCCGCAAGGCCGTCCTCACCGGCGTGGGCGCCCTGTTCCTCACCGAGGAGGGCGCCCGCAAGATGGCCCGGGAGTGGAAGCTCCCCAAGGACCTCGCCACCTACCTCGTCTCGCAGGCCTCCGGGGCCCGGGACGAGGTGGTCCGGGTGGTCGGCCAGGAACTGCGCCGCCTCCTCGACTCGGAGACCTTCCGCAAGGAGATGCTCCGGTCGCTCGAGAACATGACGGTCGAGATCCACGCCGAGATGCGGCTCAAGGCCTCGGATGACGGGCCGCAGCAGCCGGTCCGGGTCCGGGTCAAGAGACGCCCGAAGGCGGACGTGGAGGGGGAGGGGGAGACGGAGTGAAGGCCGCCCTGCGGCTGCTCCTGCTCCTCGGGTTCGCCGCGATTGGCCTCTTCGTCTTCCGCGAGGTCCCGCGCAACGTCTCCCTCGTGTACGCCCTCGACGACGCAGGCGCGGTCCGGCGCGTCGTCGTGGAGGTCTTCCGGGGCGATACCGCACTGCGGCAAGCCGAGTTCCGCTTCCCGGCAGGAGCACCTGCCCAGATCCAGCAGGACGTGAAGCTGACCGACGGCCAGTACCGGGTGGTCGTGCGCGTCTGGCGCCTGACCGGGGCTCCCCGGCGGGCGGTCCTGCCGGTCACCGTGGCCGAGAGCGGCCCGGTCGTCCTCGCCGTCCACGACGTGCCCGAGCGCGACGATTGACAACCCAGCCGGATTCTCCGTATCAAGGCCCGTTCCCGCACAGGAGTGTGTCCATGGCGATCGAGCGCGTCGCAGTCGTCGGAGCGGGCCAGATGGGCAGCGGCATCGCCCAGGTGGCCGCGCAGTCGGGCCTCCAGGTCACGCTCCTCGACGCCGTGCCGGGGCTGGCCGCGAAGGCCCACCAGAAGCTCGCCGGATCGCTGCAGCGGCTGGTCGAGAAGGGGAAGATCCCGGCCGAGCAGCGGCAGGCGACCCTCGACCGGATCCACCCCGCCGAGTCGCTCGACGCAGCGGCCGGCGCCGACCTGGCCATCGAGGCCATCGTCGAGAGGCTGGAGCCGAAGGTGGAGCTCTTCCGCAAGCTCGACGCGCTCCTTCCGCCGCACGCCATCCTCGCCTCCAACACCAGCTCCATCTCCATCACCCAGCTCGCGGCCGCGACGAAGCGTCCGGCGCAGTTCATCGGGATGCACTTCATGAACCCGCCGCCGGTGATGCAGCTCATCGAGATCATCCGCGGGCTCCAGACGAGCGACGAGACCTGGAAGACGGTGGTCGAGCTCGCCACGTCGCGCTTCGGCAAGACCGTGGTGACCTCGAAGGACGTGCCCGGCTTCATCGTCAACCGGGTGCTCATCCCGCTCATCAACGAGGCCTGCTTCGCCCTGCAGGAGGGGCTGGCGTCGCCGGAGGACATCGACACCGGCGTGAAGCTCGGGCTGAACCACCCCATGGGGCCGCTCACGCTGGCGGACTTCATCGGGCTCGACACCTGCCTCTTCATCGCCGACGTGCTCCACAAGGAGCTCGGCGAGGACAAGTACCGGCCGGCGGCGCTGCTTCGGCAGTACGTCGCCGCCGGATGGCTCGGCCGCAAGAGCGGTCGCGGCTTCTACAAGTACGCGTAGCCGCCCGAGGGCGGCCGGGAGGCACGATGCAGCTCGAGAACATCCTCTGGCGGGTCGAGGACGGAGTCGGGGTGGTCACCATGAACCGCCCCAAGGCGCTCAACGCGCTCGACACCCGCACCATCCGGGAGCTCGGCGAGCTGCTCGCGTCGGTCGAGGCGGACCGGGCGCTGCGCGCGATCGTGGTGACCGGCGGCGGCGAGAAGGCCTTCGTGGCGGGCGCCGACATCGCCGAGATGTCGTTCCTCTCGCCGCTCGAGGCCCGGCGCTTCGCCGAGGCCGGCCAGCGCACCTTCGAGCGGCTGGAGGCCCTCGCCATCCCCACCATCGCCGCGGTGAACGGCTTCGCGCTGGGCGGCGGCTGCGAGCTCGCCATGGCGTGCGACCTCGTCTACGCGAGCGAGCGGGCCCGGTTCGGCCAGCCCGAGGTGAACCTCGGGATCATCCCGGCGTTCGGGGGCACGCAGCGCCTGCAGCGCAGGGTCGGGCCTGCCCGGGCCATGGAGATGATCCTGACCGGGGACATGGTCGACGCCGCGACGGCCAAGGCGTGGGGGCTGGCCCTCGAGGTGCTCCCGCCCGAGAAGCTGCTCGAGTACGCCTTCGCACAGGCGCGCAAGATCGCGGGGAAGGGACCCGCCGCGGTGGCCGCCGCCAAGCGGATCGTGCGCGCCACCGCGCAGCCGCAGCTCGCGGCCGGGCAGCTGATGGAGGCCGACGCGTTCGGCGTGCTCTTCGGGACCGCCGACGGTCGAGAGGGGCTGACGGCTTTCGTGGAGAAGCGACCCGCCCGATTCCAGGGCAACTGACACCGGGAGAATCGATGAACATCCAGCTCACCGAGGAGCAGCGCCAGGTCCGCGATCTCTGCCGGCAGTTCGCGGACGCGGAGCTCAAGCCCAACGCCCGGAAGTGGGATCACGACCACCAGTTCCCGGCCGAGGCCGTGAAGAAGCTCGGCGAGCTGGGGCTGCTGGGCGTCGCCATCCCGCCCGAGCTGGGCGGCGCCGGGATGGACAACGTGAGCTACGCGGTGGGGATGGAGGAGATCTCCCGCGGCTGCGCCGGCACCGGCGTCATCATGAGCGTCAACAACTCGCTCTACTGCGACCCGGTCCACAAGTTCGGGACCGACGACCAGAAGCGCGAGTTCCTCACGCCCTTCGCCCGCGGGGAGCGGCTGGGGGCCTTCGCCCTCACCGAGCCCATGAGCGGCTCCGACGCGGCGGAGATGCGCACGCTGGCCGTGAAGAAGGGCAACGAGTACGTCCTCAACGGCACGAAGAACTTCATCACCAACGGGCCGCAGGCCGACGTGGTCATCGTGTTCGCGATGACCGACCGCTCCAAGGGGCACAAGGGCATCAGCGCCTTCCTCGTGCCCGCGTCGGTGAAGGGATTCAGCCGGGGCCGGGCCGACGACAAGGTCGGAATCCGGGCGTCCGGGTCCTGCACGCTCTTCTTCGAGGACGTGGTCATCCCCGAGCGATTCCGGCTCGGCGGCGAGGGGGAGGGGTTCAAGGTCGCCATGCAGACCCTCGACGGGGGGCGCATCGGCATCGCCGCGCAGGCGCTCGGCATCGCGCAGGCGGCCTACGAGGAGGCGGTGGCCTACGCCAAGGACCGCAAGGCCTTCGGCAAGCCCATCACCCAGTTCCAGGCCATCCAGTTCATGCTCGCCGACATGGCCACCGAGATCGACGCGGCGCGCCTGCTCGTCTGGCGGGCCGCCTGGATGAAGGACCAGGGCGTGCGCCACAGCGGCGAGAGCGCCATGGCCAAGCTCTACGCGTCGGAGATGTGCGAGCGGGTGACCTCGAAGGCGATCCAGGTTCACGGTGGGTACGGATACGTGAAGGAGTACGACGCCGAGCGCCACTGGCGCGACAGCCGGATCACCGAGATCTACGAGGGCACGAGCGAGATCCAGCGGCTGGTGATCGCCGCGAACGTCCTCAAGGGGTAGGACCGGGCCGTGGACTTCGAGGGGACGGAGACGCAGCGCGCCGTCGCGGCCGCCGCCCGCAAGTTCGCCACCGAGCGGGCGGCGCCGGCCGCGGCCGAGGCCGACCGGCGGGCCCGCTTCCCCGAGGAGCTCATCCGCGAGCTGGGCGCGCTCGGGCTGCTCGCCGTGAACATCCCCGCCGCCTACGGCGGCTCGGAGGCCGGCGCGGTGGCCTACGCCATGGCGGTGATGGAGATCGCCCGGGCCGACTGCGCGCTGTCGGTCACCATGGCCGTGACCAACATGGTGGGCGAGACCATCGCGCGCTTCGGCACCGAGGCGCAGAAGGCCCGCTGCCTGCCGCGGCTGGCCTCGGGGGAGTGGCTGGCGGGCTCGTTCGGCCTCTCCGAGCCCCAGGCCGGCAGCGATCCCAACTCGATGACCACCCGGGCGGAGCGGCGCGGCGACCGGTGGGTCCTGAACGGCACGAAGCAGTGGATCACCAGCGGCGACCGGGCCGGGGTGATCATCGTCTGGGCGCGGAGCGACAGCCAGGCCGGCAACAAGGGGATCACCGCCTTCCTCGTCGAGGGGGGAACGCCCGGGCTCCACGTGGGACGCCACGAGGAGAAGATGGGCATCCGCTCGTCGAGCACCGTGGCGCTCACCTTCGAGGACTGCGAGATCCCGGAATCGGCGGTGCTGGGGCACGAGGGGCACGGGCTTCGGGTCGCGCTGGCCGCGCTCGACGGGGGGCGGATCGGGATCGCCTCCCAGGCCACCGGGACCATCCGGGCCGCGCTCGACGCGTCCACCCGGTACGCCCGCGATCGGAAGGCCTTCGGCGTCCCCATCGCCTCGTTCCAGGCCATCGCCTTCGCGCTCGCCGACATGCAGACCGCCCACGACGCGTCCCGCCTGATGACGCTCCGGGCCGCCGGGCGGAAGGAGGCCGGAGAGCCCTTCGGACGGGAGGCGGCCATGGCCAAGCTCCTCGCCAGCGAGGCCGCGCAGGTGGCCGTCTCGAAGGCGGTCCAGATTCACGGAGGGTACGGTTACGTCGACGAGTTCCCCGTCGAGCGCCTCTTCCGGGACGCCCGGGTCCAGACCATCTACGAGGGCACGAGCGAGATCCAGCGGCTGGTCATCGCCCGGGACATCCTGGGCGGCGACTGACGGGACCTGCTCGCGACGTTGCATCCCGCCGGCTCCCCGGTTAGCCAAACCGGTGAATGGAACGCATTTTCACCACCGGAGACCTGGCGCGGGCCACGGGCGAGACCGTCCGGACCGTCCGGTTCTACGAGGAGCAGGGGCTCCTGCGCCCCGCCATGGTGAGCGAAGGCGGCCACCGCCGCTACGACGCGAACTCCCTCGAAAGGCTGCAGCTGATCCTCGACCTGCGGGAGCTCGGACTGTCGATCCCCGACATCCGGGCCATGCTGGCGATGCGGGAGGGGTGCCGCACGGCCAGCGAGTTCCGCGGCCTGCTGCGCGATCGTCTTCCGGCCCACCTCGGACGCGCCCGGGAGCGCATCGAGCGGCTCCGCCGCCTCGAGTCCGAGCTTCGCCAGGCGCTCCGGTCGGTGGCCGGCGACGACGGCGATCCGGCCACTGCGCCGTGCCCCTGCGACGTGGCGTCGAGCGATGGCGCGCCCCGGATCGTCCGGGTGCTGGCCAGGACCGGGGAGTGCGCCGGACGGCGGCACGTTCGCATCGCCGGAGGGGCGGCCAACCAGGATGACGACGGCCCGGTCGGTGGGGCTCGCCGCATTGCATGACCGGCTCCGGTCGTAGTTTACATAATCTATATTATCAGACTCACGGTCGGGCAGCGGGATGGCCCATTCTCGCGGCTTTTCGTCATCCCGCTGCTCCTCGGCCTGGCGACTTCCTGCTCGCCGGCCACCCCCCCACGGCCACCTCCGGACGCCCCGACGGGACCGACCGGAACCGTCGGTCCGACGGTCTCCGACGGCGTCGCGGCCCCGGCTCCGGGCGCGCCGCCGGCCCGCTCCACCGGCTCGCCTCCGTCCGCCCGTGGCGCCCGCGCCAGCCGCTCCCGGTTCCGCTCACGTCGGCCGAGGCGCGCGTCGGCCAGGCGTCGACCGCGCTCGCCCCGGGCCCGGCGACCGGCATCGAGCCCGAGTCGACCTTCGAGGTCCGCGTCTCCGCTGCGCTCCGCGATGCACGCCTCGTCCTGCTCGACTCGCAGGACCTGCTCGTCCCTGCCGCCGTCGAGTCGGAGGTCTCCGCGGCCGGCATCCCGGTTCACGCTCCAGCCCCAGGACCCGCTCCGCGCCGGCGGCTCGTACCTGCTGCGCCTCGAGGGCATCGACGGCCGCCTGATCCGTTCCGCCTCGGATGGGTCCTACGAGCCTCTCGTCCTTTCGGTTCGGGTTTCGGGAACGCCTCCGCCCCGGCCACCCCCCAAGAAGGCCAAGAAGAAGCGCGGCGGCTGAGCCGTCCCATTGCCGTTCGCAGGCCGTTCTCCCGGAGGCTAGACTTCGCCCATGCGCATCCACGCCCTGGCCGCACTGCTGGTCCTGGCATCCTCTCCGGCCCTGGCGGCCGACCCGGCCCCGCCTCCCGCGCCGGGCTCGGCGGCGGACGAGGCCCTCGCCGAGTGGCCGCGCTCCATGGAGCTGGGAACCGGCACGCTCGAGATCTTCCAGCCCCAGCTCGAGAAGTTCGAGGGCGTGACCCTGTCGCGGCCGAGCGGCCCTTTCCTGGACCGCCGGGAAGGACAAGGCGCCCGTCTTCGGCGTGCTCTGGTTCACCACGACCGTGTCCGTCGACCGCGACGCCCGGACCGGGACCATCGAGACCATCCGGGTCGACAAGGTCCGCTTCCCGAACATCACCAAGGACGAGGAGAAGGATCTCGCCACCGATCCTCGAGAGAGAGGTCCCGAAATGGGACCTCACGCTCTCCCTCGACTCCATCCAGGCCAGCCTGGCCGTCTCGCAGGCCGAGAAGAAGTCCTCCGAGGGGCTCAAGTCGCCCCCGCCGAAGATGCTCTTCTCGAACGACCCGGCCGTCCTGCTCCTCTACGCCGGCAAGCCCGTCGAGCAGCCGATCCCGGGCAGCGAGCTGAAGCGGGTCGTGAACACCCCGATGTTCGTCGCCTTCGACCCCTCGACCCGCCGCTACTACCTGGCCGGCGGCAAGTACTGGTACGAGGCTCCGGCCGCCACGGGACCCTTCACCTCCGTCGCCGCAGCCCTCGCCGGCCGTCAAGGCGCTCTTCGACTCCCAGCCACCGCCGCGAGAAGCTCACCGGGGATGCGGCCCAGCAGGCCGCCGAGAAGCAGGTCGAGGAGCCGCCCGTCCCGCCTCGCATCCTGGTCTCGACCGAGCCCGCGGAGCTCTTCGTCTTCGACGGGGCCCCCAAGTACGTCCCGGTCGGCGACGACGCCGACCTCCTCTACGCCGAGAACACGCAGCGCGACGTCCTCGTCTACGTCCCGACCAGCGAGACCTTCGTCCTCGCCTCCGGACGCTGGTTCAAGTCCAAGTCCACCGCCGGCCCCTGGACGTTCGTCCGCCCGGACAAGCTGCCGGCCGGGTTCGGGAAGCTGCCCGCCCGACTCGCCGGTGGGCCAGGTGCGGACCTTCGTGTCCGGGACCGACGAGGCGCTCGACGCGCTCGCCGACAGCCAGATCCCCCAGACCACCGCGGTGAAGCGCGACCAGAAGTTCGAGGTGACCTACGACGGCGAGCCGCGCTTCAAGCCCATCGAGGGCACGCAGATGGCCTTCGCGGTCAACACGCCGTTCTCGGTGATCCAGGACGCGGGCCGGTACTGGGCCTGCGACCAGGGGGTCTGGTACGTGGCCTCCGGTCCCCGGGGGCCCTGGGCGGTGAGCGACAGGCGGCCGCCCGACATCGACCAGGTCCCGCCCAGCGCGCCCGTCTACAACACCAAGTACGTCTACGTGTACCAGTCGACGCCGGAGGTGGTGTACGTGGGCTACCTGCCCGGCTACACCGGCATGTACCCCTACTACGGCACCGTCGTGTACGGCACCGGCTTCTATTACCCTCCGTACATCGGACCCACGGTGTACTACCCGCGGCCCTGACCTACGGCTTCGGCGTGGTCTACAACCCCTGGGTCGGATTCGGCTTCGGGTACGGCTACGGGTCGCCGTTCTTCTACTCCGGAATGCGCTTCGGCCCGGCCTACGGTCCGGGCTGGTACGGAGCCGCCCGGCTATCGCCCCTTCCCTCCCCCCTACCCCGGCGGCTGGTATCGCCCTCCTCCGGGCTACCGCCCGCCCTATCCCGGATACGGCTACCGCCCGCCGCCGCCTGGCTACGGCGGACGTCCCCCGCCTCCCCGGCCCGGCGGCGGCTACCCGCCCGGCCCCGCGACCGCCTGGTCCCGGCGGGTACAACAACAACATCTACGCCCGCCCGCAGAACCAGGCGCGCAACGTCGACCGGGCCCAGGCCATCGCCAGCCGCCCCGCGCCGCGTCCCGTCAACCGGCCGAACAACGTCTACGCCGACAAGAAGGGCAACGTGTACCGGCAGAACGCCGGCGGCACCTGGGACAAGAACACGCCCCAGGGCTGGAAGCCCCAGCCGACGACGTCGGGCCACACGGCCGTCCACTCCGACGTCCAGCCGGCCTTCCGGCCCAGCCCGGTTCGGTTCCCCAGACGAGACCGTCCGGCACGTCGCAGCCCCAGACGCGCCCCGCGCCCTCCCAGCCCCAGCAGCAGGCCCGGCCGACGACCCGCCCGGCCCCGCAGACGTCGAACCGGCCGTCGTACGGGAGCGCCCCGGCGGGACTGAGCCGGGATGCGGCCGCGCGCCAGCGGGCTGCCTCGCCGCCCTCGCGGTCGAGCGGAGCGGCCTCTCACGGCAGTGGTGGAGGCGGCGGCTCGCGAGGCGGTGGCGGAGGAGGCGGCGGAGGTCGCGGCCGCTAGGTGCGCGGCAGGCCGGCCAGCACCGGCAGCACGGGCCGGTCCGCCTCGCAGAAATCGTACTCGGCCAGGCGCTCGGGCAAGGCCCAGTCGAGGGCTGCCGCTCCGAGCAGGACCGGCTCGACCTCCGGGGAGAGCTCGCACGCGAAGAAGGCGAGCTCCACCTCGAGGTCCGGGTAGCGGTGGGAGGTCCGGGTGACGAGCGGGCCCACCGCCACCTCGCATCCCAGCTCCTCGAGGATCTCCCGGCGCAGCGCGGCCGGCTCGTCCTCGCCCGCCTCGACCTTCCCACCCGGGAACTCCCACTGGCCGCCGCGCTCGGCGTGGCCGTGGCGCCTCGTGATCAGGATGCGACCGCCCCGGCGGATCACCGCCGCGACCACCCGCACCTGCCTCACCGCAGATCGACCGCGATCAGCTCCCCGGCGTTCGAGAGCAGGTAGACCCGCTTGCCCAGGACCGCCGGGCTGCCGGTGGCGCCGGAGCCTCGCGTGAAGAAGCGGAGCTTGCGCCCGCTCTTCCGATCGAGCACCAGCAACCCCTTGCCGTTCGGCACGAGGACGATGCCCTTCGCGATGACCGGGTTGGCGAGCGGCATCCCCTCGAGCGGCGTCTCCCAGAGCGGCTTGCCGCTGGCGGCGTCGAACCCCAGGACCGCCGAGGTGGTGACGACCACGTAGGTGTTGCCGTCGAGCTTCGCCTTGTAGGCGAAGGGCGCCTTGGCCTCCCAGACCGGGGTGCCGTTCGACTCGATCGAGGGCGGCCACCTGGCCGCCGTAGCTCGCCACGTAGACGCGGTCCTTCGAGACCTGGACGTCGGAGTCGATGTCCGCGTATTCGCCTCGCCCTACCTTCCGGTCCCACTTCACCGCGCCGTTCGAGCGCGTCGAGGGCCACCACGCTTCCGTCGGAGAACCCCTGGTAGAGGATCCCGTCCACCACCGCGGGGGTGCCCACGCCGAGGATGCTGAACTTCCCCACGGGCTCCCGGCGGAAGTGCCATCTCCACGAGCCGGTCTTCGCCTCGAGCGCCAGCACCGTTCCCTCGAGCGTGCAGACGTAGAGGAGGTCGCCCACGACGACGGGCTGGCTGCCGAACTCCTCCCGGTAGGTGTAGGTCCAGCGGTGGTCGCCCCGGGCGGCGTCGAAGGCGAAGACCCTTCCGTCCAGGCCGGCGACGAAGGCGAGACCATGCCCGAACGCCGCGGACCCGAGGTACGGCCCCACCAGCTGCGCGTACCAGAGCTCCTTGCCCTCGGGAGTGAAGGCCTGCACGTACCCGTCGCGGGTGAGCGCCACGACCATCCCGGTGAGGGGATTGATGGCGGGGCCGGCGGGCTCGAACGGCTTGTACTCGAGGAGGTACGGCTCGACGAGGGTCTTCCGCCAGGCGACGCCGAAGAGGCTGTCGGACGGGGGCGGAGGAGGACCCGCAGCCACTCCCGCGAGGGAGAGCAACGCGGCGGCGGCGAGTCCTACCATCGGCTAGCGGGCTCCGCCCAGGGAGGCGAGCTGCTTGTCCGCCTCGGGACGGAGCTGCGACTCCTTGAAGTCCTGCGGGAAGGCCTCGAGCAGCTTGCGCGCCTCGTCGCCCTTGCCGGTCTTGGCGAGGATGCGGGCGCGCTCCAGGGAGGCGCGGTCGGCGCGGGACGGAGCCTGGGTCTGGAGCCTCTCGAACGCCGCGAGGGCTCCGGCGGTGTCGCCCTTGCCCTCCTTGGCGCGGGCCACCCCCTCGATGGCGACGAAGGCGAGCGAGTCCTTGGGCGTGGAGCCAGCCAGGTAGGCCTCGTAATCGGCGATGGCCGCGTCGAAGGCGCCCAGGCGGAGGTTGGCTCCGCCCGCGGCGAGGGTGGCCGTCCGGGCGGCATCGGTGGACGGGTAGGCCTTGCGGAGCTCCTCGGCGCGGGCCAGGACGGCGCGCTGCTGGGCCTCCGAGCTGGGGAAGAGCGGCACGGTCACGCCGGGCAGGGGGACGCTCGAGATCTGCCCGTCGGCGTCGTCGAGGGTGCGGTACAGGAGCCCGCCCGCGGCGTTCTTCCGCGAGTCCCACCAGCTCATTCCGCCGAGGACGACGGCGACCACGACCAGGGCGCCCACGACGGCGGCGACGATGGTCTTCTGCTTCCCGGACACCCAGGTCGCGGCCTTGCTGGCTGCGGTCTGGAAGGCGTCCGGGGCCTTCATGTCCTTGCGGGTCAATTCCGCTGCGTGTTTCGACATGGCTCCCCTGGGGCGATCCCTGCGAAAAGTCGGGCCAATCTAGGCGGGGTGGGGTCGAGCGTCAAGCGCCGCGGCGCTTCGATTTCGCGCGCCTCGGCCGGTCGCGGCGAGCCCGCTCCCGGTAGACGAAACGCAGCGGCACCTTCAGCCCGAAGGTCTCCCGGAAGCGGTTCTCGATGAAGCGCTTGTAGGAGTCGGGAATGGTCTCCGGGCGGCTGGCCTGGAGCACGAGCGTCGGGGGCGCCGTCGACACCATGCTGACGTAGTAGAGCTTGACCGGATGGCCGTGGGAGAGCGGCGCCGGGTGCTCCTCCTGGATGGCCTCGAGCAGCGCGTTCAGCTTCGGGGTGGGCAGGCGGGTGCGGTACTGCAGGGCGAGCCGGCCCGCCTCGCGGAGGAGCGCCCCGACGCCCTTCCCCTGCCGGGCGCTCAGGAACAGCATGGGCGCCCAGGGAATGAAGGGGAGCCGCTTGGCGAGCTCGTCCCGGTACCAGCGCTGCGTCGCGCCGGCCGCCTGGGCCACGTCCCACTTGTTCACGACGAGGACCAGCGCGCGCCCCTTCTCCATCACCAGCCCGATGAGCTTCGCGTCCTGGTCGGCGCCCGCCTCCTGCGCGTCGAGGATCACGGCCACCACGTCGGCGGCGTCGATTGAGCGCATCGCGCGGACCACCGAGTACTTCTCGACGTTCTGGGCGATGGAGCGCTTGCGGCGGATGCCCGCCGTGTCGGTGATGACGAACTGCTGGCCCTCGTGCTCGAAGGCGGTGTCGATGCTGTCCCGCGTGGTGCCCGCCACCTCCGACACCACGAACCGCTCCTCGCGGAGGATGGCGTTCACGAGCGTGCTCTTCCCCACGTTGGGGCGCCCGACGATGGCGAGGCGGATGACCTGGTCCGGCTTCTCGACCGCCTCCGTCTCGAGCTCGGCCTCCTCCTCCTCCTCCGGCTCGATCTCGAGGTCGGGCTCCGAATCCTCCTGGTGCGGCGGCGGCGTTCCCCGGGCGTCGAGGGACTGGACGATGGATTCGAGGAGGTCGGACACGCCGCGCCCGTGCTCGGCGGAGACCGACTGCACCGTGCCGAAGCCCAGGTCGTAGAACTCGGCGAGCGGGGCGCCCTCCTCGGTCCGCTCCGTGTCCATCTTGTTCACGGCGACGAAGAGCGGCTTGCCCGAGCGGCGGAGCAGCTCGGCCACGGCCCGGTCGACCTCGGTGAGCCCGTCCCGGCCGTCGACGACCAGCACCACCGCCGACGGCCTCGTCCACGGCCAGCTGGGCCTGCTCCTGGACGCTGCGCATGAGCGAGCGGACGCTCTCCTGGCCCTTGCGAGCCTTCTTGACCGGCTCGAACCCGCCGGTGTCGACGGCGGAGAGCAGGCGTCCTTCCCAGGCGAAGTCGCCGTAGTTCCGGTCGCGGGTCACGCCGGGCTCGTCCTGGACGATGGCCCGCCGCCTCCGCACCACCCGGTTGAAGAGCGTGGACTTCCCGACGTTGGGGCGCCCGACGAAGGCGATGAGCGGACGGGTGCGGTTCACCGGGAGATCCCCAGCCGCCGCAGCGTCTCGAGCCGCTCCGACCAGCGCTCCTCGACCTTCACCGTCAGGCTGAGGAAGACCTTGGCGCCCAGGAGCCGCTCCATCTTCTCCCGGGCTCTCGTGCCCACCCGCTTCAGCATGGCCCCGCCCTTCCCGATGACGATGGCCTTCTGCGAGCTTCGCTCCACCCAGATGAGGGCCGCGATTCGAACCAGCCCGCCGTCGTCGCGGCGCTCCGACTCGTCGAACTCCTCGACCTCGACCGCGACCGAATAGGGCAGCTCGTCGTGCGTCAGCTGCATGACCTGCTCCCGCACGTACTCGGCCGCGATGATCCGCTCGGCCTGGTCGGTCATCACGTCGGGCGGGAAGAGCGGCGCGTCGGACGGCGGCAGGTGGCTCGCCAGCGCGGCGGTCAGCCGGTCGACGTTCTCGCCGGTGAGGGCCGAGAAGGGAACCACGTCGACCCAGTCGTGGACCGCGCGGTACGCGTCGATGACCGGCAGCAAGGTCTCCCTCGGCGCCCGGTCCATCTTGTTCACGCCGAGGACGGCCGGCTTGCCGCTCCTCTTCACCTCGGAGGCGATCCACTGGACGGTCTCGCCGATCTCCACGCGACCGCCCGGGCCGGTGCCGGCCTCGACCAGCACGAGCGCGACGTCGACCTCGGAGAGCGTTCCCAGGGCGGTCTCGACCATCCGCTTGTTGAGCGGCCCCTTGGCCCGGTGCAGGCCCGGGGTGTCGAAGAGCGCGAGCTGGAATCCCTCGCCGTTCACCACCCCGAGGATGCGAGTCCGGGTGGTCTGGGGGCGCGCCGTGACGATGGCCACGTGCTCCCCCAGGAGCCGGTTGAGCAGGGTCGACTTCCCGACGTTGGGACGTCCGAGGATGGCGACGAAGCCGGCGCGGAACGGCCTGGGTTCTCCCACTACGCCACCGGACCGCGGGTGATGACGAGCTTCTTCAGCTCCACCTTGGCGTTGCCCATCCGGGCGATCTTCGGGATCAGGTCGCCGCCCTTCACGACCTCGCCGAAGATGGTGTGCCCGCGGTTCAGGTGCGGGGTCGGCACCTCGGTGATGAAGAACTGGGAGCCGTTCGTGTTCGGGCCCGCGTTCGCCATGGCGAGCAGCCCCGGGCGATCGAACTTGTTGTCCGGGCCGATCTCGTCGGCGAACTTGTAGCCGGGCCCGCCCGTCCCCGTGCCCAGCGGGTCACCGCCCTGGATCATGAACTCCGGGATGACCCGGTGGAAGACGGTGCCGTCGTAGAGCGGCTTCTTCGACATCTGCCCCGAGCGGGGGTCCTTCCATTCCCGGGTGCCCTCGGCCAGGCCGAGGAAGTTCTCCACCGTCTTGGGCGCCTTCTCGGGAAGGAGCTTCACCACGATGTCGCCGGCTGAGGTCTGGAAGGTCGCGAAGATGGGGTCGGCCATGGCGTGCTCCTACTTGCAGGTGGGGGGCTTCGAGGAGATGACGACCTTGCTCAGCTTGACCTTGGAGTTCGCCCTCGCGGGCGATCTTGCCCACCAGGTCGCATCCGCAGACGCCCTGGCCGAAGCGCGTGTAGCCGCACACGCCGCCCTTCGCGTCGACGCAGTTGCGCGGCTCGAGCTGGGCGACCGAGCTTCCGTACCCCTCGGTGATGAAGAACTGGGAGCCGTTGGTGTCGGCCCCGGAGTTGGCCATGGCCAGCACGCAGGCCTTCTCGAAGAGCTTGGCGGGCGGCTTCGCCAGCTCGTCGGGGAACTTGTAGCCCGGGCCGCCGGTGCCGAAGGAACGGCCGGTGGAGCTGGTGGTGGTCCCGATCGCGGCGCCCTGGGTGAGGGGATCGCCGCCCTGGATCATGAAGCCGGGGATGACCCGGTGGAAGAGCGTGTTGTCGTAGAGCGGCGTCTTCACCTTCTGGCCGGTCTTCGGATCGGTCCACTCCTTCTTGCCCTCGGCGAGCTCGGTGAAGTTCTTCACCGCGACGGGGGCCTCGGAGGGAAGGAGCTTCACCCCGATCTTGCCAGCGGAGGTCTCGAACGTGGCGTACAGGTCTTCGGCGGACGCGGGCACGGCGGCGAGCGCCAGGGCCGCGCAGATGGCGAGCTTGGTCATGGGCGGGAGACTAGTCACCCGTGCCCGGGTCCGCAATCTTCCTCGACCGGCGGGTGACCGACTTTCGGGGGAGCGCCCCCTTCCCGGCCTTCTTCCTGGCCGCCGGCGTGGCGACTGGGGGCCCGGGAGCCTTCTTCGCGGCCCGGGCCTTCCGTGGCTTCGCCGGCTCGGGCAGCGGGAACCGCGTCCAGGGCTGGAGGCGGGGGTTCCGTCGCCAGCCCACGACCCTCCGCCGGGGGCGTCCCCTCCGACCCGGCAATCTCCGACCCGGCAACCTCCGCCGTCGCGAGCAGCCCGAGGGCCAGCCGGGCGGCGGCCTGCTCGGCGTCCTTCTTCGAGCGCCCCGATCCGCGCCCCAGGACGGCGCCGCGAAGCTCCACCTCGATCTCGAAGACCTTGGAGTGGTCGGGCCCCACCTCGGCGACGACCCGGTAGCGCGGCGAGGCCCGATGCCGGGCCTGGCCCAGCTCCTGGAGCTGCGTCTTCCAGTCGCGGTCGAGCGCCCCGGATTCGGCCTGGGCGTAGGCATCCCCGAGGAAGCGGGCGACGAGCGCGTGGGCGCCGGCGAGCCCCCGGTCGAGGAACACCGCCGCGATCACCGCTTCCATCGCATCGGCCAGCAACGAGACCTTCTCGCGCCCGCCGGTCATCTCCTCGCCCCGCCCCAGCCGGAGGAGCTCTCCCAGTCCCAGCGTCCGGCTCATCGACGCCAGTCCGGCCTCGTCGACCACCGCCGCCCGGAGCTTGGACAGGTCCCCTTCCCGCGCGAGCGGAAACCTGGACATGAGGTACTCGGAGACCACCAGGTCGATCACGGCGTCGCCGAGGAACTCGAGCCGCTCGTTGTCCTCGGCGCCCTCCCCGCGGTGCTCGTTCACCCAGGACTTGTGGGTGAGGGCGGCGAGCGCCGTGAAGCGATCGCCGATGGGTGCTCCCAGGCGCTCCTCGAGCCGGGCCACGCGCTCGGCGTCGTCGACGGTCAGGGGGGTGCGCGTCGCTTCCACGGGTCGTCCGTCCCCTAGAGCCGGGCCGCCAGCTCGTCGGCGAGCTGATAGGGGTCGGCGCTCCGGTCGGCGATGCGCGCCGCGATGGCGTCGAGGTGCCCCACCTCGTCGGAGAGCCGGTTGAGCGCGCCCTGCATGAGCCGGTCGCGCAGGAGCGTCAGGAAGGCCGCGCGGGCCCGGGCCACCTCCCGCAGCTTCCGCTCCCCGGTCCGCTCGAGGTGCTGCCGGTGGCGCTCCACCGCGTCGGCCAGCTCCTCCACGCCCTGGTCCCGCGTGGCGACCGTCTTCACGATGGGCGGCTCCCACCAGCTGGGATCGTGCGGGTCCTCCGCCGCCGTCCGGGTCATCCGGTGCATCGAGTCGTGGCCCGGGACGCTCCGCGTCGCGGTCGTCCGCCGCAGGTCGAGCATCATCTGCAGATCCTTCACGGTGCGGTCGGCGCCCTCCCGGTCCGCCTTGTTGACGGCGAACACGTCGGCGATCTCGAGGACGCCCGCCTTGATGGCCTGGACCTCGTCTCCCATGCCCGGGATTGACACGACCACGACGCTGTGCGCGAGCTCCGCCACCTCCACCTCGTCCTGCCCGACCCCGACGGTCTCGACCAGGATCACGTCCTTGCCCATGGCGTCGAGGACCTGCACCACGTCGGCGGTGGCCCGGGAGAGGCCGCCCAGGTGTCCGCGCGTGGCCAGCGACCGGATGAAGACGCCCGGGTCGAGGGCGTGATCCTGCATGCGCACCCGGTCGCCGAGGATGGCGCCTCCCGTGAACGGGCTGGTGGGATCCACCGCCACCACGCCGACCGTCCGTCCCGCCTTCCGGTGGAGCGCGATGAGGCGGTCGGTGAGGGACGACTTCCCCGCACCCGGCGGGCCGGTGAGCCCGACCACGAAGGCGTGGCCAGGTCGAGCGAACAGCTCGCGCAGCACCTTGCGGGCGCCGGGCAGGCCGTCGTCGAGGCTGCGCATCAGGCGGGCGGCGGTGCGGATGTCGCCGGCCCGGACCCGCTCCGCGATGGTGGAGATGCCGTCGCTCATGTGTCTCGCAGGATCGAGCGCGCGATCACCAGCCGCTGGATCTCGCTCGTTCCTTCCCCGATCTCGCACAGCTTCGCATCCCGGAAGTATCGCTCGACCGGGAACTCGCGGGTGTAGCCGTAGCCACCCAGGATCTGGATGGCCTTGCTGGTCGCCCGCATGGCCGCCTCGCTGGCGAAGAGCTTGCCCATCGAGGCTTCGCGCCC
Source organism: uncultured delta proteobacterium (assembly GCA_963766715.1). Lineage (GTDB taxonomy): Bacteria > Myxococcota > Myxococcia > Myxococcales > Anaeromyxobacteraceae > CAIOAK01. The sequence goes on along the minus strand of CAVYBH010000012.1, from coordinate 544,902 downwards.
GAAGGGCTGCCTGGCGTCGGCCAGGTTGGCGGACCGCCACACCAGCAGGCGGGCGGCGTCCACCTCGGTGGCCATGTCGGCGAGCGCGAAGGCGATGGCCTGGAACTCCGCGATGGGCCTCCCGAAGGCCTTGCGCTCCTTGGCGTAGACCCGCGCCTCCTCGACGGCGCCGCGCCCCAGGCCCACCGCCAGGGCCCCGATGGTGATCCGGCCGCGGTCGAGGATGGAGAGCGTGTCGAGGAAGCCGTGGTCCACCTCCCCGATCCGGTTCTCGTCCGGGACCTCCACGTCCTCCATGTGGAGCTCGGCGGTGTCGGAGCTGCGCATGCCGAGCTTCCCGTGGATGACGCGCTGGGAGAACCCCTTCATCCCCTTCTCGAGCACGAAGGCGGTGATCCCCTTCTGCGCCTTCTCCGGCGAGGTCCGGGCCAGCACGACGAAGGTGTCGCCGACGCTGCCCTGGGTGATGAACATCTTCGAGCCGTTCAGCAGCCAGCCGTCGCCCTTCCGGACCGCGCTGGAGAGGAGGCCCGCGGCGTCCGAACCGCTGCCGGGCTCGGTGAGACCCCAGGCCGCCAGCTTCTCGCCGCGGGCGAGCGGCGGCACCCATCGCTGGCGCTGCTCCTCGGTCCCGAAGTAGCGGATCTGGCTCGTGCCCAGCCCGTTGTGGCTGGCCACGGTCAGCGCCAGCGATCCGTCGTAGCGGGCGATCTCCTCCACCACCACCGCCACGGCCAGCATGTCGAGCGCGGAGCCGCCGTACTCCTCGGGCACGGTGATGCCGAGCAGCCCGAGCTCGCCGAGCTTGCGGACGGTGTCGAGGGGGAATTCCCCGGTCTCGTCCCATCTGCGCGACTGGGCCTTGACCTCCTCCTCGCAGAACTCCCTCACCATCTGCTGGATCTGCCTGTGCGCGTCGTCGAGCTGGAAGTCCATGGTCGAGGGGATCCGATGCGGGCCCGTCATTCTCCGGTGAAGATGGGCTTCCGCTTCTCGGCGAAGGCGCGAAGCGCCTCCACCCGATCGCGCGTCCCGAGACAGTCCTGGTACATCCGGTTCTCGAACGCCAGGGCCTCGTCGAGGTCGAGATGCAGCGCGCCGTCGATGGCGCGCTTGGCCTGCCGGATGGACACGGGCGCGTTCCGGGCCACCAGTCCGGCCGTCTCGATCGCGACCTCGCGCAGCGCGCCGGGCGGCGCCACGCGGGAGACGAGCCCCATGGCCGAGCGCCTCCGCCGCCCCCACGCGCCTTCCGGTGAGGATGAGGTCCTTGGCCCGGGCCACCCCGATGGCGCGCGGCAATCGCACCGTTCCCCCGCCCCCGGGGATGATTCCCAGCCCGACCTCGGGCAGCCCCATCTCGACGCCCTCGGCCGCCACGCGCAGGTCGCAGGCGAGCGCCATCTCGAGCCCGCCGCCGAGCGCCGCGCCGTTCAGCGCCGCCACGAAGGCCTGCGGCGCCGACTCGATGCCCCGGAACGCCGAGCGAAGCGACTCGTGGAAGTGGTGCACGTCCTCGGCCGACATGGACACCCGCTCCTTGAGGTCGGCGCCTGCACAGAAGGCCTTCGTCCCCCGGCCGGTGAGGATCACGCAGCGCAGGGAGCGGTCGTCCCGGATGCGGGCGAGATGCTCCAGGAGCTCGCGGACCATGGCGCGAGAGAGGGCGTTGCGCCGGGCCTCGCCGTCGATGGTCCAGAGCTCGATCCCCTCGAGCCGCTCGATCACCCATTCCCGGTCGCTCATGCCTTCCCTTCCGCCGCGCGCTCCGCGGCGCGCGCCCGGGTGGCGACCTCGGCCTGGAGCGTCTTGCCCGGCAGCGGTCGCCCCACCAGGCGCTGGGCCAGCTCCCCTGCGGCGACGAGCCGCGTCAGGTCGATGCCGGTCTCGTATCCCATGCCGTGGAGCATGTAGACGAGATCCTCGGTGGCCAGGTTGCCCGAGGCGCCTGGCGCGTAGGGACACCCGCCCAGGCCACCGACCGAGGCATCGAAGGTGGTGATGCCCGCGTCGAGCCCGGCGAGCACGTTCGCGAGCGCCGTGCCCCGCGTGTCGTGCATGTGGAGGGCGATGGAGCCCGGACGCGCCCGCTGCGACAGCAGCCCCACGAGCTCGCGGGTCTGGTTGGGGGTGCCGACGCCAATCGTGTCGCCCAGGGAGACCTGCCAGCAGCCCAGCCCGAGCAGCCGCTCGGCGATGTCGGCCACCCGCCGCGGATCCACCTTGCCCTCGTACGGGCAGCCCCAGGCCGTGGAGACGTACCCGCGAACGCGCAGGCCCGCCGAGAGCGCGGGGCCGATGACCTCGTCGAAGGCGCGAAAGGTCTCCTCGATCCCCTTGTTGATGTTCTTGCGGTTGTGGGTCTCCGACGCGGAGAGGAAGACGGCCGCGTCGACCTGCGCCGGCGGCGACGCCCTGCCGCGGGCCTCGAGCAGGCGCTCGAGCCCCTTCCCGTTCGGGACCAGCGCCACGTACTGGACGCCGGCGCGCGGCGGGAGCCGCTCCACCAGCTCGGACGAGTCGGCGAGCGCCGGGATCCACCTCGGGGACACGAAGCTCGTGGCCTCGATCCGCGAGATGCCGGCCTCGACGAGCGAGGCCACGAGCGCGAGCTTGCCGTCCGTGGGGACGACGCGCGCCTCGTTCTGGAGCCCGTCGCGCGGGCCCACCTCGTAGACGGTGATGCGGGTCGCCATGGCGCCCTGGTGTCTCGGCTAGGCAACCTCGGCGCGAGGCTGAACGTTCCCGCGAATCCAGTCGACGATGGACTGCGTCGTCGTCCCCGGGAGGAAGACCTGCGACACCCCGGCGTCCTTCAGCTTGGGGATGTCCTCCTGGGGAATGATGCCGCCCCCGAAGACCGTGACGTCGGTGCAGCCGCGCTCTCGCAGGGCCTCGACCACGGCCGGGAAGAGCGTGAGGTGCGCGCCCGACATGATTGAGAGTCCCACGCCGTCCACGTCCTCCTGGACGGCCGCGGCTGCGATCATCTCGGGGGTCTGGTGGAGGCCGGTGTAGATGACCTCGAAGCCCGCGTCGCGAAGGGCGCGGGCCACGATCTTGGCGCCGCGATCGTGACCGTCGAGGCCGGGCTTGGCCACCAGGATGCGGAGGGTTCGCTCGTTCTTCTGGCTCATGCTGACCTTCTCCCGAGGGCGATCAGATCCGGAGCGTCTTCGTCGAGGCGTTCCGCCGGTCGGTCCGCCTGCCAGGTACTGGTGATGCGCACGAGCTCGAGACCGCAACGGGCCGCCAGCGCGTGCCACTCCTCTGGGCTGTAGTACCGCAAATGGGCCACGCCCGCCAACACCGTCCCGTCGGATCGGATGACGCGGCGCGTACAGGTGTCGCGCCCGGTGGCGGGGTCGAAGCGGGATTCCTCCTCCACCCTCCCCCCCCGAGGCAGGTCCCACTCCGCCTCGCGCGGTGAGCTGCCCCTTCAGCCGGCCCGGGTTGTCGTGGTGCACGAGCAATCGGCCACCCGGCCGGAGAAGCGCCGCGGCGCTGGCCAGGCACCGTTCGTTCTCCTCGTCGTCGTACATGAAGAGGGAGGAATACCAGGAGTAGACCGCGTCGAAGGAGCCCGGCCGGAACGGCAGGCTGCGCAGGTCGCCGCGCACGAGCGCAGCGCCCGAGTGGCGTGCCCGGGCGAGGTACTCCGGGTTCCGGTCGATGCCGACGAGCAGCCCCACCTCCGGGGAGACGGCCCGGGCGTGACGCCCGTGGCCACAGGCCAGATCCAGGACGCGGTCGCCCGGGCCCCACCTCGAGGAGGCGCCGGAGCAGGGCCGCCTCGAAGGAGGAGAGGCGCGCCGTCAGGAGGTCGGCCACCGACTCGTAGTAGAGGTCGCCGTAGTAGTCGTCGGACCAGTGCCCGCCCAACTAGAAGCGCCCGTCCTCGCGGTACTGGCCCCACACCTTGCGGAAGACGTCGCAGACCTCCCCGAGGGTGGCGTAGACCTTCACGGCCTCGATGATGGGGGGCATCACGTTCGACCCGTCGCGGCAGGCCTTCTCCACCCCGGCGAGCGTCTCCCGGACGCGGTCGGCGCTCCGCTCGTTCCTCACCGCCTGGAGCCTGGCGGTCTGGGCACGGGCCACGCTCTCGTCGATCCGGAGCAGCGGGATGCCCACCTCCTCCTCGACGCGGAAGTCGTTCACGCCCACCACGATGCGATCGCCCTTCTCCACCTCCCGCTGCCAGCGGTAGGCGCTCTCGGCGATCTCCTTCTGGGGGAACCCCTCCTCCACGGCGCGCAGCATCCCGCCCATCTCGTCGATGCGGCGGATGTAGTCGAGCGCCCGCTTCTCCATCTCGTCGGTGAGGTACTCGACGTAGTAGCTGCCGGCCAGCGGGTCGGCCACCCGGTCGGCGCCCGACTCGAAGGCGATGATCTGCTGCGTTCGCAGCGCGATGCGCACGGCCTCCTCGGTGGGCAGCGCGTAGGTCTCGTCGAGCGAGTTGGTGTGCAGGGACTGGGTCCCGCCCAGCACGGCGGCCATGGCCTGGAGTGCGGTCCGGACCACGTTGTTGTAGGGCTGCTGCGCGGTCAGGGAGACGCCGGCGGTCTGGGCGTGGGTGCGCAGGAGCAGCGACTCGCGCTTCTTCGCGCCGAAGCGCTCCTTCAGCGTTCGCGCCCAGATGCGGCGCGACGCCCGGAACTTGGCGATCTCCTCGAAGAAGTCGTTGTGCACGTCCCAGAAGAAGGAGAGGCGCTGGGCGAAGGAGTCGACGTCCATGCCCCGGTCGACGCACTCCTGGACGTACTCGAACCCGTCGGCGAGGGTGAAGGCCATCTCCTGCACGGCCGTCGCTCCCGGCCTCCCGGATGTGGTAGCCGCTGATCGAGACCGGGTTCCAGCGCGGCATCTCCTTCGCGCAGAACTCGATCATGTCCACCACCATCTTCACCGCCGGTCGCGGACCGACGATCCACTCCTTCTGGGCGATGTACTCCTTCAGCATGTCGGCCTGGACCGTGCCGCCGAGCCGCGCCCGGGGAACGCCCTGCTTCTCCCCGACCGCCACGTACATCGCGAGCGCCACCACCGCGCTGGCGTTGATGGTCATCGAGGTGGTGACGTCGCCGAGGGGAATCCCGTCGAAGAGGATCTCGAAGTCCTTGAGGGAGGAGACCGCCACGCCCTCCTTCCCCACCTCTCCCCGCGACATCGCGTGGTCGGCGTCGTAGCCCATGAGCGCGGGCATGTCGAAGGCCGTGGAGAGGCCGGTCATGCCGTGCGCGAGCAGGTACTTGAAGCGCGCGTTCGTGTCCTCGGGCGATCCGAAGCCGGCGAACTGGCGCATGGTCCAGAGCCGGCCCCGGTACATCGTCGACTGGGGTCCGCGGGTGAACGGGTACCGCCCGGGATACCCGATGTCCCGGCGGTAGTCCTCCTGTGGACGGCTGGCGGGATTGAGGATGTCGGGGATGGGCACGCCCGAGTCGGTCTGGAACTCCTTCCGGCGGCGCGGCGCCCGGGCGAGCGTCTCGGCCAGCTCTCCGGCCGTCCAGGATTCGCGCTCGGACAGGATCTTCTGGAGCTCGTCCCGGCTGTACACGGGGTGCTCGGCCGCCGACGGGGCTCCAGGCGTCGTCCTCCTGGGCTTCTCGGGGACCTTGGGCTTCGACTCGACGGCGGGCTTTCCGGCCATGGCGACGTCCTCCAGATCGATTCGAACCTAGCGGGAGATTCGTGGGTATCGCACGAAGCAGGAAAAGAGAAGGGGGCGACGCCCGGCGACCGGATCGAGGGCCGGCCCGCTGACGCGGCGCGTTGCCGGCGAGCTGCCTCACCTGGTGACTATCCAGGGTCGACCCGCATGACGCGACGCGTTGCCGGCGAGCTGCCGGCGAACTGCCGGCGATCACCGCTCCTTCGCCGCCGCCTTCGCACCCGCCGCGCGTTCCATGTAGGTGCGCACCACCGCCTGGTCGTCCAGGCGAAGCGTGGTGGCGATGGAATGGACGATTCCGCGCAGGTAGACCGGCGGCGGCAGTTGCTCGAAGCGCTCCGCCTCGACGCTCTCGATGTGGGACCGCTGGATCTTCGTCCTCTCGGACACCTGCAGGACCGTCAGGCCCTTCGCCTCGCGGGCCCGCCGGAGCAGGTCGCCGGTCCACGGCGCCCCCGCGGGAAGGAGGAAGTCGACCCGGAAGCGGCCGGAGCCGGGGCCGCGACGCCGACGGGAGCGGTGGGGCTCCTCGCCTCCTCGGCCGCGAGGCGAGGTCCGGGCTCTCGATGCCCCTCCACCGGGGAGGCCATCGTCGTAGGTGGCCCGCGCCTCCCGATCGAGGAGCACCGACCGGGCCTCCTCGATCCGCGAGAGCAGCGCCTCCGCCTCGTCCGGAGCGAGCAGCGTGTACGAAGCCAGGGACCCGGGACCGAAGAGCGCTCGGGCACGCTCGTAGGCGCGCTGGACCTCCTGCGGCGTGGCCGACCGCGGGATCTCCAGGACCTCGTAGAGCGATTGCTCGGAGAGCGCCCTCAAGGCTCCGCCCTTCCGCCGTCGACGTCCCGGATGCGTGCGGCGATTCGCATGAGCGACCGCGCAGCCCGACCCGGGGAGCGCGCCAGCAGGAGCGGCCGCCGCTCCCGCGCCGCGCGCCACACGTCGTCGTCGTACTCGACGGCACCGAGGTGATCCATCTCGATGCCGAAGTGGCGCCGCCACGCCGCGGCGATCCCCGGCCCGAGCTCCGCCTCCTCGGGCGTCCGGACCTGGTTCACCACCAGGCCGGGGCGGAACGCCTCCATCTGCTCCCGGAGCTGGCGGGCCGTCTCGGCGTCGGCCCCCTGGAGCGCATCGAGCACGTCGGCGGGGCCGCGAAACCGGCTGCCTGCGAGGAGCTCCTCGAGGAGGTGGGCGACCCCGAAGATCGCCGACGCCGCCCGCAGGCGCCGCCAGAAGGCGGCCTTCACGAACCGATGCGCGTTCTCCACCGCGCCGGGCTCCGGCACGAGCACCAGGACCTTGTGGTCGGCGAGCAGGAAGAAATCGAGGGTGTTCTTGTGGGTGCCGGCCGCCAGGTCGAGGATGGCGAAGTCCGCCTCCATGGACTGGAGCTGCCGGATGAAGCGCATCTTCTGCCCGTGGCTGGGGTTGGCGGCGTCGAGCGGATCGAGCGCGCCGGACAGCAGCGACAGGTTGGGGATCGGCGTCCGCACGAGGACGTCCTCGATCCGATCGACGCCGTGGTTGACGAAGTCGGAGAGCGTGCGCGCCGGCGGCTCCATGCCCAGGCAGGTGTGGAGGTTCGCTCCGCCCAGGTCGCAATCGACGAGGACCACGCGGCTCCCTCGACGCGCGAGCTCGATTCCCATGCTCGCCGCGACCAGGCTCTTGCCGACTCCCCCCTTCCCGCCCCCGACCGCCACGATCCGGCCAGGGCGCGCCGCCCGGCGCGGAGCCGCCGATCGCCTGGGCGTCGCCGGGTCGGCGACGGCGGGAACCAGCCTGAGTTGAGGCGCTTCGGCCATTCGGGCCGGAAGCATAGGCGACTCATGTAGGGAAGGCTCCCCCCTGGCGACCCAGGAGATTGGAGGGAGGGAGGGACGGGGGCCGGCCCCCGCAACCTTTCGAGAATCCTGTGCCAGGTCGTGGGGTTACGGGCCATCTCTCCCCCCGGGCACGGGGCCGGGCTCCCTGACCCCGTCGGAACGGCCGGCGCCTGCGCGCTCGACGAGGGGCTCGTCCGGGCCGAAGTCGTTCCGGGCCACGGCGGTCCCGGCGGAGTCGACCGCCAGGGCACGCCGCAGCCGGGCCTCCACGGCGCGCACGCGCCGCGGATACTCGAGGAGGTGATCGGGAATCTGGCCCGCCCGGATCAGCGCCAGGATGCGGTTGGGCCCGGCGTTGTAGGCCATGAGCGCCACGTCGTTCGGGCCGAACGCGCGGACCAGGCGCTGGAAGTAGAGCGCGCCCGCGGCCACGTTGAGCTCGGGGTCGTGGGGGTCGTCTCCCTCCAGTCCGGATCGCTCGACCTCGCGCCAGAAGGTGGCCGGCCGCACCTGCATGAGGCCGAGCGCGTTCCGGCTGGATCGGGCGCCCGGGTCGAACGCCGACTCCACCTCGATGATGGCGAGGATCAGGAGCGGGTCGATCTCCGCGCGGCGCGACGCGGCGAGGATCGCCTCGGCCACCTCGTCACTGTCGTGGTCGCCGAAGCGCTGCATGCGGTTCGCGACGTGGGCCCGGAGGAAGGTCGCCCCGGGAACCGCCTGCGCGGTGGCCGGTCGCCCCTTCCGGCAGCAACGGCCTCTGCCTTCGTCCTTTCCGGGGAGATGGACCCGGTCCCTGGAACCGACGTGCTGGGCGTGCCCTGCGCGCCCGGGTCGGCGTCTCCCGCATCGGCCGAACCGAGCGGATGAGGCGTCGCGGCGCAACTCGACGCGAGCAGCAACACGAACGCGAGCGAAGACCTCCGTGCCGGCCGGTTCTCCATGGCTGGTACCCCCCGCCACGAAGTCTAGCCCTTTCTGCCTACACTGTACTGGTCCCACCTACATGTGACACCCGTCACGGCGGGACACCGTCGACGGCTGCGAGGTTCACGGGGGTTGAAATGCCGGAGCCTCGTTCGTCCCCTTCTCGACGGGACGGAGCACCGCCCGCATCATGGCAACCCTCGAACGGCCAGCAAGGGACTGGCTGGTCGATGCCACCCCGTTGCCGCGTCGCCTGGTCACCCTCGCAGATGCTTCTTCTCCCGTGCAGGTCACGATCTTGCGGAGCGTACTCGATGCGCGTCCGGTTCCGGGCGCTCCACGGAGCGGCGCTCGTATCCAATCGGCGATGGCTGGCTCTTTTACCGGTACGCACCCGGAACGGCCATGCTGTTCGCCACGATCGAAGATCATGCAGGTCTTCGTCGCCAAGACCGCCTGATACGCGCTCATGGTCCTGAGTGGCGTCGCAGATCATACGGTGGCTCGCTCCCTCGGCCGGCGCCAGGTCGCTGCGATGGCCCGAACGTTCCTCGAGCTACTCAGTCCCCTGCTGCGCCAAGTTCCAATGCGCGCAGCTCAGCCTCATCATACTGGTGATACTGCCCGCGTCCTTCGCGAGCGAGGCAGCGAGGAGCTCGCTGCGCGCCAGCTCCTCAGCTCGCACGCAGTCCCGCTGAAGCTGGCTCCGGCGCCGATCCTCGCCGACGTCAGTACTTCGGCGTTCGACGGCGCACCCTCGCCGGCTTCGTTCTCGCGCCCCGCCACCACCATAGGCCGGTACCGTGGTACGGGCACCGAGGGACTGTCGAACCACCGCCGCGGATACACTCCACTCACGTCCGTCGTAGGCCAGACCTCCACGGCCGCTACGGCAAGCGTCCATCTTCGGCGTGGTCGCCCGCGCCGCGCTACCTTCCTGGCTCGACCCTGGCGTCGCCGCGCTCCTGTGGGCGCACCTCGCGACATCGCACGGCGGACACCACACCTGGCGCTGCTGCTCTTCAGCCAGCCTCTTCAAGCCCGATCGCTCGATTCAGAACTTCGTGGTGGCACCGACGGCCGCTTCTCCGGCGACCAGGCAAGCCGTCGCGCCTGCGGCGCGCCGGCCGTCATCCGTGGTCCTCCTGTGCCATGCCGCTTCAACGACATCACGTCAGCTTCTAGGCCTAGTCGGCCGTCCGCCATTCGCTGCGATGGTGCTCTTCCTCGCGCTAGCCGCGACGCCCAGGCCCTCCGCGCTCCGGACTCGTCCCGCTGAAGCCCGTGGACGCAGCCGAAGGCCTGCCCAGCGCCTAGAAGTGGAACTCGGGCGAGCCCACCAGCTGCAGGCCGCCGATCCAGTAGCCGTTGTAGACCCCGGCCTCGAGGACCAGGTCGAGCCCGAGGCCGAAGCGGCTCAGGTTGAAGAAGGAGGCGCCGCCGCCGATCCGGAAGGCCGCACCGAGCTCCGCGTTCGGGCCGATGTACATGCCGCCGCCCACGCGAAACCGGCCGGCGATGTTGGAAGGCGGCCCGAACTTCGCCACGTAGTCGACGGTCGGCTCCCAGATGGTCACGCTCTTCGAGGCGCTCACGGCCTGGAAGCCGTTGTAGACCGTGCCCGTGGCGGTGCCGAGGAAGACGTTGAACCCGGCGCTGATGTTGTGCATCCCCTGCAGGTGGATGTCGACCTGCGGACCGACCGTGAAGGGGACGTAGCTCACGAAGCTGCCCGACCCGCAGGAGTACAGCGGGTAATAGGAGCACCAGTAGCTGCAGTTGTAGTACTCCGAGTAAAACAAGGTCACGCCGAGGTTCACGCGAACGACGTTGTGCCAGCGCTGGACGCGCTGGACGGCCAGCAGCCGCTCCTGCTCCTCCTCCTTCTTCTCCTTCTCCAGCTGCCACGCCGGCTTGAACACGTACTGCGCCACGGCCGGCGCCGCCGCCGTGAGGGCGAGGGAGGCAAAGAGGACCTTCAGGGCGTTTCGCATTCGATGCCTCCTACCGAAAAGCGAAGGGCCTCCCGGGTACTCACGGAAGGTCCTTTCTACAGCGATTGGCTTGGTGGTGAGGGGGAGAATCGAACTCCCGACCTAGGGATTATGAGACCCTCGCTCTAGCCGACTGAGCTACCTCACCGGTTCCCTTTGGAGGCCGCGCTTATAGGTCCAACGAAACGGCCTGTCAACGCGAGCCTCCTTCGCGCGGCGACGCCCCGTCTCCCCCCGCGACGTACTCCTGCTCCTCCGCCGCCAGCTCCTCCTCGACCTCCTCGGGCGCCGAGAAGATCTGCGCGATGCGGATGTGCCGCGAGAAGAGGAAGAAGAGCCCGAGCGCGGTGGTGAAGGCGAGCTGGACCGCCCACAGGACGTTCGCGTAGGCCGTGCCCCGGGTGTCGAGCACCTGGGCGGGTACGAAGAGCGACAGCCCCAGCACCGTGGCGGCCTGGAAGGTGCCCACCATGCCCGGGCCGGACGGGATCATCACGCCGACCACCAGCACCCCCAGCACCGTGAAGGACTGGATGAGGGTCAGGTGGATGTCGAACGCACGGGCGAGCACGCCCATGCCCCAGCCGTTCAGGCACCAGTACACGGCGGTGAGGAGGAAGAAGAGCGCGACCTTGGACCGGGACGGGACGAGCCGGAGGCCGTGGATGAAGGCGTCCATCATCCCCGACGCCCGGGCGGCGACGCGGGGCGAGATGGGATCCAGCACCCGGTGGGTGATCCGGACGGCCAGCGAACGGTTCCGGTAGGCGACGACCAGGAAGGCCAGCAGCGCGCCGAAGACGCCGAAGACCGCCAGGCCGCCCATCCGGAGGAAGTGGAGCCCGGGCGTTCCCTCGGGCACCGCGAGCAGCGAGAGGATGAGCAGGGCCGCCATGAAGACGCCGTCGGCCACCCGCTCGACCACCACGCTGGAGAGCGTCGCCGACACCCGGATGCGCGGGCGCTCGGCGATGAGGTAGGGACGGGCGAACTCGCCGATCCGGAAGGGCAGGATCACGAGCGCCATGAAGCCCACGGCCGACACGGCGTTCAACCGGGAGAACGGCACCTTCGCCACCGGCTCGAGCAGGATGCCCCAGCGCAACGTCCGGGCCAGGTGGATGAGGGCCAGGATGCCGGCGTAGGGGAAGAGCCACACGTAGTTGGCATCGGCGGCAGCGGCCCAGATCGCCCCCAGATCCTTCCCCCGCAGCGTGAGCCACAGGGCCAGCGCCGAGACGGCCAGCCCGGCCAGGATCTGGATGAATCGCTTCACGCGCGGGTCATACCACGACCGGGTGGGCCGGCGGACGACCGGTGACCCGGCGCAGGACCTCGTCCCAGACCATGCGAGCCATGGCGGTGCGCGTCTCCAGGGTTCCGGAGCCGACGTGCGGCGTCAGCACCGCGTTCTCCGCCCGGCGAAGCCGCTCGGGCACCCGCGGCTCGCTCCGGAAGACGTCGAGACCGGCCGCGAAGAGGCGTCCCTCCTCGAGGGCCTCCGCCACGGCATCCTCGTCCACCACCGGCCCGCGGGAGGTGTTCACGAGGATGGCGCCGGGCTTCATCCGCGCGATGCGCTCCCTGGAGAGGAGATCCCGCGTGGCGTCGGTGAGCGGGCAGTGGATCGACACGAAGTCGCTCGACGCGAGGAGCGCATCCAGCTCGAACCGGGTCGCGCCGGGGAAGCTCACCTCGCGAGGGCCGCTGTAGAGGATGCGCATCCCGAAGCCGGAGGCGCGGCGGGCCATCGCCTGCCCGATCCGCCCGAACCCCACGATCCCCAGCGTCTTGCCGGTGACCTCCCGCCCCAGCAGGAACTCCGGCGCAGCCTCGCGCCAACCGCCAGCGCGGATGAGCCGATCGCCCTCGCAGACCCTCCGGGCGGCGGCGAGGAGGAGCGCCATCGCCAGGTCGGCGGTCGCGTCGGTGACCACGTCGGGCGTGTTGGTCACGGTGACGCCCCGGCGGGCGGCCGCGGCCAGCTCGATGTGGTTCACCCCCACGCCGTACGAGCTCACCTGCCGGACCGACGGAAGGGAGGCGAGCATCTCGTCGTCGACCCTGTCGAGGTAGGTCACGACGAGCAGCTCGGCGTCCCGCCCCTCCTCCTGCATCCGCTCCCGGGAGACCGGCCGGGCCTCCCCTCCGCGCAGGGTGATGCGGGTGGAGACCTCCGCGGGGACCCCACCCGGCAGCGCGCGCACCGCATAGACGACCGGCTTCATCCGTCCCCCTCCCCGTCCCCTTCGTTGCCGGCGGGGGCTGGTCGAGCCGTCGCCGGCGCGCTCCCCGGGAATCCGGTAGGTCTCTCCGAGCCAGCGCCCCAGGTCCTGGAGCCGGCAGCGATCCGAGCAGAACGGCCAGGCCGCGTTCCCGTCCCTTGGCGGTGGACGGTGTTCCACAGACCGGGCAGCGCCTCGCCGGCGGGGTCATCCGTTCCTCGGACAGGAGGCGGGGACGAGCGGGGCCAGCGCCTCCTCGATCTGCGCACGGGAGACCCGGCCGGAGAAGACCCGGCGAACCGTTCCCTCCGCGTCGATGAGGACGGTGCGCGGAAGGACCGTGACCCCGTAGGACCTTGCGACCTCCCCGTCGGCGTCGAGGACCACCGGGTAGAGGACCCCGTGCCGCGCCACCTCGGCCGCGGCATCGTCCCGGCTCGACTCCTCGGTGACCCCGACGTACGTCACGCACGTGCTCCGCGCCTCCCGCCAGGCCTCGGCCAGGGCCGGGAGCTCCTCCTTGCAGGGCTGGCACCAGGTCGCCCAGAAGTTGAGCGCGACGGCGCGCCCCCGCAGCCCCGCAAGCGTCACCTCTCGCCCCCCCAGGTCCCGGAGCGTGAGCGCCGGCGCCGGCCGACCCACCTGGGCGGCGTCCGGACCTGGCGAGGGCACGAGCCAAAGGGCGGCGACGCCGGCGAATGCGACCAGGAGTGCGACTTTCAGCCAGGGCCTCATGCGGCGGGAAGTATAGTCGCGCCTCTCCGGTTGGCACCTCCGGGACTTCACGTTTCTTCACCGGAATTTGGTATCACCCCGGCCCTGCCCGCCTAAGATTCGCCCCGCCCCACGGCCCTCCCGGGGCCCAGCTCCTCTCGCAACGGAACCCGCCCTCATGACCAAGCGCCGCATCTTCATCGTCCTCGCCGTCGTCGTCGCGGCCGCAGCCATCGGCATCTGGCGCTGGCAGGCTGGGTCTGGAAAGCCCAAGCTCCAGTTCGAGACGACCAAGGTCGAGAAGGGGAAGATCGTCGCCAAGGTGACGGCCTCCGGGACCCTCTCGGCGATCGTCACCGTCCAGGTGGGCAGCCAGGTCTCCGGCCGGATCGCCGCTCTCTACGCCGACTTCAACTCGCCCGTGAAGAAGGGGCAGCTCATCGCCAAGATCGACCCTGCCCTCTTCCAGGCGTCGGTCGACCAGGCGAGGGCCAACCTGGTGGCGGCCCAGGGCAACCTCGCGAAGGCCAAGGTCCAGGCCGTGGACGCCCGCCGGCAGTACGTGCGGCAGAAGGAGCTGGCGGCCCGGAAGCTGAACGCCCAGGCCGATCTCGACACCGCCCAGGCCAACGCCGACGGGCTCGACGCCCAGGTGGCGGCGGCGGAGGGGTCGGTCGCCCAGACCCGCGCCGCGCTCCAGTCGGCCGAGGTGAACCTCGCCTACACGAACATCGTCTCGCCCACGAGCGGCACCGTCATCTCCCGGAGCGTCGACGTGGGCCAGACGGTGGCGGCCTCGCTCCAGGCGCCCACCATCTTCGTCATCGCCGAGGACCTGGCCAAGATGCAGGTCGACACCAGCGTGGCGGAGGCCGACGTGGGGCGCCTCCGGTCCGGCATGCCCGCGTCCTTCACCGTCGACGCCTACCCGGGCGAGGTCTTCCGCGGGACGGTCCGGCAGATCCGCAACGCCCCGCAGACCGTCCAGAACGTGGTGACCTACGACGCGGTCATCGACGTCGCCAACCCCGAGTTCAAGCTGAAGCCCGGCATGACCGCGAACGTGACCTTCGTCTACGCCGAGAAGGACGACGTCCTGAAGGTGCCGAACTCCGCCCTGCGCTTCCGTCCCCCGCCCGCCCTGCTCGCCGACGCGAAGAGCGCCGGGGGCGGTCGACCGGGCGCTCCGGGCGCAGCGCCGGGGGCCGGCGCGGCCAACGGAAGCCCCGGCGCGCAGCGCCCCGGCGCGGGCGCCGGTCGCCCCGGCGAGGCACCGGATCGACGCACCGTCTGGACGCTCGACCAGGACAAGCCGGCCCAGCAGAAGATCAAGACCGGCATCTCCGACGGCACCTTCACCGAGGTCGTCGAGGGCGACCTGAAGGCCGGCGAGCTGGTGATCACCGACGTCCTGGGGGCTGGCTCGCCGAACCTCCAGAACCTCCGGCGCGGGCTGTAGGCGCGTGACCATGACGCAAGCACCCCTCATCCGGCTGGAGAACGTCGCCAAGGTCTACCGGATGGGCGACGTGCAGGTGCACGCGCTCCGGGGCGTGTCCCTCTCCATCACGCAAGGTGAGTTCACCGCCGTCATGGGCGCGTCCGGGTCGGGCAAGTCGACGCTGATGAACATCGTCGGCCTGCTCGATCGCCCCACCTCCGGCGTCTACCTCCTCGAGGGCGAGCAGGTCTCGACCCTCTCCACCGAGCGGCTCGCCGAGGTCCGCAACCGGACCATCGGCTTCGTGTTCCAGAGCTTCAACCTCCTGGCCCGGACGAGCGCGCTCGAGAACGTCGAGCTCCCCCTCCTCTACGGCGGCGTGGGCAGCGCGGATCGGCACCGCCGCGCGTCGGCCTCCCTGGCGCGTGTCGGCCTCGCCAGCCGCGCCGACCACCACCCCAACCAGATGTCGGGTGGCCAGCAGCAGCGCGTGGCCATCGCCCGGGCGCTCGTGACCGAGCCGCGGGTCATCCTGGCCGACGAGCCCACCGGAAACCTCGACTCGCGCACCAGCGTGGAGGTGATGGCGCTCTTCCAGGAGCTGGGGCGCAGCGGCATCACGGTGGTGCTCGTCACCCATGAGCCGGACATCGCCCAGTACGCCTCCCGCGTCATCGTCATGCGGGACGGCCACATCCTCTCCGACGAGCGTCAGACCCCCCGGGCCGCGGAAGTCCCCCCCGCCGGCCCGGAGGACGAGGAGGACCCTCCGTGAATCCTCTCCAGACCCTGCGCGTGGCCCTGCGCGCGCTCACCCGCAACAAGATGCGCTCCTTCCTCACCACGCTGGGCGTGGTCATCGGCGTGTCCGCCGTGATCGCGATGGTGGCCATCGGCGACGGGGCGAAGGCCCGGGTCGAGGCGGCCTTCGCGGCCATGGGCTCGAACATGCTCATCGTCATCCCCGGCTCGAGCACCGCCGGCGGCGCCATGGGGGGCTTCGGCTCCCTTCCGACGCTGACCTGGGACGACCTGCGGGCCATCCAGACCGAGGTCCCCACCGTCCGCGCCGCCGCCGCGCAGCTGCGGACGAACGCCCAGGTCATGTCCGAGGACCAGAACTGGGGCACCCAGGTGCTCGGCTCCTCCCCGGAGTACTTCCAGATCCGCACCTGGCCTGCGGTCCAGGGCGAGCTCCTCACCCAGTCGGACGTCGACACGGGGACCAAGGTCGCGGTCCTGGGCCAGACCGTCGCCGACAAGCTCTTCGGGGCGAACTCGAACCCCACCGGCCAGACCATCCGGATCAAGAACGTCCCCTTCACGGTCATCGGCGTGCTGGCCAAGAAGGGCCAGTCGCAATGGGGACAGGACTACGACGACATCGTGATCGTGCCCGTCTCGACCTTCCTCCAGAAGATCCAGGGCGGGCTCAAGAACTTCATCCAGGGAAGCCTCGCGGTGAGCGCCACCGGCGCCGACACCACCGCGAGGGCCGAGAGCCAGATCCGCGCGCTGCTTCGGGATCGCCACCGCCTCCCGCTGGGAGCCGACGACGACTTCTCCATCCGCAACCTGTCGGAGGTGGCGAGCGCCCAGCAGGAGGGCACGCGCACGCTCACCACCCTGCTCGCCGCCATCGCCGCGGTCTCGCTGCTGGTGGGCGGCATCGGCATCATGAACATCATGCTGGTCTCGGTCACCGAGCGGACCCGGGAGATCGGGCTGCGCATGGCCGTCGGCGCCAAGCCGGCCGACATCCGGCTCCAGTTCCTCGTCGAGGCGCTCGCCCTCGCCGTGACGGGCGGCCTCATCGGCGTGGCGCTCGGCGTCTTCGGCGCCTGGCGGCTCGCCACCAGCTTCGGCTGGGAGGTCCTCTACCGGCCTGACGTCATCGCGATCGCGGTCGGCTTCAGCGGGCTCGTGGGGGTGGTCTTCGGGCTGTACCCCGCCCACAAGGCCTCCCGCCTCGATCCCATCACCGCACTGAGGTTCGAATGAACGTGCTGATCCTCGCCCTCCTGCTCGCGGCGCCTCCGGCGCCCGCGTCGGGCACCGCGCCCCTCACCCTCGAGAAGGCACTCGAGATGGCGCGGGCGAATCCGCAGATCGCCCAGGCCCAGGCGGGCGTGACCCAGACGCAGGGCCAGGTGGGCATCGCCCGGTCGGGCTTCCTGCCCTCCGGTTCGGCCTCCGGAAGGGCCGGCTGGACGGCGACCGCGCTCGGCGCCTCGCCCTCCTCGGTGCTCTACCCCACCTTCGGCGCCACCATCACCCTCAGCCAGACCATCTGGGACTTCGGCCGGACCCTGGGGGCCTACCAGGCCGCCCGCGATCAGGAGCGCGCGGCGCGGGCCGGCGTCGACGTGGCCTGGCAAGCGGTCGAGCTGGGCGTCCGCACCGCCTACTACACGGTGCTCGCCACCGAGGCCCTCGTCGCCGTGGCCGACCAGACCGTCGACTCGAACCAGAAGCAGCTCGAGCTGGCCCAGGGCCAGTTCGAGGTGGGGCAGCGGCCGCGCTTCGACGTCACCTCGGCCGACGTCAACCTGCAGCAGTCGCGCATCTCGCAGATCCAGGCGCACGACGGGGTGGTCCTGTCGCGCATCGCCCTCTCCCAGTCGGTTGGCCAGGACGTCTCCAGGCGGCCCCTCGTCATGCCGGCGTCCCCGACGACATCGACCTCGACGTTCCCCGGCTCATGGAGGAGGCCGCAGAACGCGCGTCCGGACCTGAGGTCGGCCGACCTGCTGATCCTCGCGGCGGACGAGAACCTGTCGGCCGCCAAGTCCGCCTGGTACCCCATCCTCGGGGTGAGCGCGAGCTACATCTGGAACGACTCCCGGCTCCCGGTGACGGGCGGCCTTCCCGCGCCGGACGCGAACTCCTGGAACGTGCTCGGCACCCTCACCTGGCCCTTCCTGAACGGCGGCGCGGACCTCGGTCGCGTCGAGGCCCAGACCGGCGTCCGCGACTCCACCCGGGCGCAGCGGGAGCTCCTGCTCCTCCAGATCCGCACCGACGTCGAGCAGGCGGTCTCGGGCGTCAACGAGGCCCGCGCCCGGCGCGACGTCTCCCGGACGCTGGTGACCCAGGCCAAGGAGAACCTGGAACTGGCCCAGGGGCGCTACCAGGCCGGCATCGGGACCATCATCGACGTCACGACCTCGCAGACCTCCTACACGTCCGCGCAGGCGCAGGAGGTGAAGGCCGTCTTCGACCTGGCCTCCGCCTGGGCCCAGCTGCAGCACGCCATCGGCCGGTAGGCCAGGCCGCTCCCCGGCTCACCTCGACGTGCTGGCGGCCGCGGCAGCCGCGCCCGCGCCGCCGCCGACGAGCAGCGCCCGCAGGTCCTGGTCGGTGAAGTAGACGCCCGCGCCGAGGAAGTACTCGCGGCCCGATCCCGGAGTTGTAGTTGTTGAAGAGGTTCTCCATCCCGCCGGTGACGTAGACGTTGGGGAAGAAGCGCCAGTCGAGCCACACCTTCGTGCGCGGCCAGGCGTCCACCGTGGGACGCGTCCACCCGTAGACGTTGGCCGACAGCTTCAGCTTCTCGTTGAAGAGCAGGTAGTCGACGCCGACGCCGCCCGAGCTCTCGATGAGCCCGATTCGCGCGATCAGGTCGCCCCAGCGCTTTCCGAACATGGCCGTGAGGGCGAGCCGCTGCTCGTTGATGGAACGGGTGGTCGTGGTGGTGACCGAGGTGCCGGTCGTCTGGTTCACGGTGGTCGCGGTCTCGCTGACCACCGTGTTGTAGCCGCGCGGATCGGTCATCAGCTCGAGGATGTAGTACTTGTCCGGCTTGGGCATCAGCGTGACGCCGAAGTAGGCCCGCGTTCCGCCGTAGTTGATCAGGTACTCCGAGCGGATGTTCACGAAGAGCTGCCAGGCCGAGATGCGGTTCACGTAGTCGGAGACGTTCTCGGCGGCCATGCCGACCTTCTCGCCGAGTTGCTCGTCGACGAGGAGCTTGCCGGCCACGCCCTGCCCGGCGGCCACCTTGCTCGTCACCGACTGCACGTCGTCGAGGGTCTTGTTCAGCTTCTGCATGGCCTGGCGTGCGCCCTGGACCGACTCCTTCAGCTCGGGCTGTCCGGAACCGACGATGTCCTCGACCGAGGCCAGCACCCGGTTCAGCCGGGCGGCGGCCTCGTCGACGTTCTTGGCGATGGAGTGGTACCGGCCCGCGTCCTGCTCGGCGATCTGGCGCAGCTCGCCGGTGAAGGCCTCGGTGTTCTTCAGGATGCCCGCCACCCGCCCGGCGTTCTGGTCGAGCAGGTCGTCGACGGAGCGGGTGACGTGGGTGAGGTTCTCGATGATCTCCCGGACGCTTCCCTGCGTGCCGCCGACCGTCTTGGCGAGGTCGGAGGAGACCACCTGGATGTCGGTGGCGATGCGGGAGAGCGACTCCATGAGCTTGGCCACGTTGGCGGCCTCGCGCACGCAGGTGATCTCCCGCTGCTCGGCCGGCAGCCCCTTCAGGAGCGGGGCGGGGGCGCTGCCCAGGTTCGCCTCGAGGAGCGCGTCGGGGAGCAGCGCCGACGGGAAGCGCTTGGTGAGGCACGCGTTGGCCCGGAGCGGGATGTCGTTCTTCACCCGGATGGTGACGCGGGCCTTCTCCCCGGAGAGCTCGATCTCGGTGACCTCGCCGATTTGGATGCCCGCCACCTGCACGCGGCTCTTCCAGGAGAGGCCGGTGACGTCGTCGAAGACCGCCGTGACCGCGTAGCTGTCCCGGGCGGCCAGCCCCCCCTTGCGGAAGAAGGTGAAGGCCACCAGGAAGATCCCGCCGGCGACGGCGACCAGCAGCCCCACGGCGAGGGCCCGGTTGATGGTCGTCGGTCGGTTCGGGGAGGATTCGGGCATGGGTCTCGGTCGCGTCTCACTGCTTCTCGAACCAGAGGGAGAGGAAGCGCTGGACGTAAGGGTCGTCGCTCCGCCGGACCTCGTCCGGCGTCCCCTGGGCGGCGATCCGGCCATCGTAGAGCACCGCCAGCCGATTGGCCACACGGAATGCGCTGGCGATGTCGTGCGAGATCACCATGCTCGTCACGCGGCGCCGTTCCTTGGCCTGGTTGATCATCGAGTCGACCGAGTCGGTGGTGATGGGATCGAGCCCGGTGGTGGGCTCGTCGTACAGCACCACCTTGGGGTTCGCGACCAGCGCCCGGGCCAGCGCCACCCGCTTGCGCATGCCGCCCGAGAGCTGGGACGGCCAGCTCTCCAGCACGTCCTCGCCCAGGTCGACCACCCGGAGGCTCTCCACGACCCGGGCGCGCAGCTCGTCGGCGGGGAGGCGGCGCTCCTTCTCCTTCAGCGGGAAGGCGACGTTCTCGAAGACCGTCATCGAGTCGAAGAGGGCCGCGCCCTGGAAGACCATCCCGAACACCTGCCGCGCCTCCGTGAGCGCCCGGCCCGTGAGGGACGAGATCTCCAGGCCGTCGACGTGGACGGTGCCCCGATCGGGCTTGAGGAGGCCGATGACGTGCTTCAGGAGGACCGTCTTCCCGGAGCCGGATGCTCCCAGGACGACGAAGGTGGTCCCTTCCGGGATGTCGACGGTCACGCCGCGCAGGACCTCCTTGTCCCCGAACGCCTTCCATAGATCGCGCACGCTGGATCATCGACATGGTCAGCCGATGGAGATGAAGGTGAGCAGGTAGTCGACCACCAGGATGGAGACCGAGCTCCAGACCACGGCCTGCGTGGTGGCCTCGCCGACGCCCCGTGCGCCCCCCGCTGGCCGTGAAGCCGCGGTAGGTGGCGATGAGGGAGACCACCGTCCCGAAGAGAAGGGCCTTGGTCAGGCCGTGGGTCATGTCCTTCACGTCCACCATGGACTTCGTGTGGTCGAGGAACGGGCCCGGCGGGATGAAGGAGACGTAGGTGCCGATGAGGTACCCGCCCAGGTAGCCCATGGCGCTGAAGACCACCGCCAGCAGCGGCATCATGATCGTGGCGGCCAGCACCCGGGGAACGACGAGGTAGTGCACCGGGTTCACCGCCATCGACTCCATGGCGTCGATCTGCTCGGTGACCCGCATGGTCCCGATCTCGGTGGTGATGGCGCTCCCCGACCGGCCCGTCACCATGAGCGCGGTGAAGACCGGGCCGAGCTCGCGCACCAGGCTGATGGCCACGAACCCCCCCACGTACCCCTCCGCGCCGAACTGCCGCATCGCGTAGTTGCCCTGGAGGGCGAGGACCATCCCGGCGAAGAGGCCGGTGACGGCGACGATGAAGGTGGAGCCGACGCCGATGGCGGCGGCCTGGTGCAGGAGCAACTCGGGGCGAAAGGGCGGGCGAAGCGTCCACGCCAGGGTCTCCCCCGCGAAGAGCACCTGGCCGCCGAAGTCCTCGAGGACCGCCCGGATCCGACCCACGCCCTACTCCCCGATCTCCGCCAGCTGGCTCCGCATTCGCGCACCCTAGCATCGAACGCCGCCCTGCGCCCCGTCGCGGGTGGGGCTATACTGGGCGGCACATGGCAAAGGTCGGCGGTGAGGTCGATGCGTTCTGCACGCGGTGCCAGTTGCTCCTCGCACATACGGTGATCGCCATGGTGGGCGCGGTCCCGGTGAAGGTGGAGTGCAACACCTGCCGCAACGTCCACCGTTTCCGGGGCGCGTCCACCGCCGTGAAGCGCCCCGCCACGCGGACCCCACGCGGCGGGCCCACCATGAGCTTCGAGCAGATGCTCGCGACCTACACCGCCGCACCCCGGCAGTACGCCTCGACCGGGCTCTTCTCCACCGGCGACGTCGTCGACCACGCCTCGTTCGGCCGGGGGTTCGTCTCCGGCATGAAGGACCCGGGAAAGGTCGAGGTCACCTTCCGGTCCGGCGTGAAGACGCTCATCCACGGCAAGCGCTGACCATGGCGCCGCGCCGACTCCCCGAGGCCGCCATGACCGTCGTCTCGCCCTCCTCGCCGGGGTCCTCCTGGCCGGCGCCGCTCCCGCCCTGGCCTCCCCGCCCGGCACGGGCATTTCCCTCACCCGCTGCCAGCTTGCGCACCCCATCGCCGCGGCCCGGGTCGCGGCGCGATGCGGGACGCTGGAGGTCCCGGAGGACCCGGCCCGGCCAGACGGCCGGAAGATCCGGCTGCGGGTCGCGGTGATCCCGTCCGACGCCCCCGAGGCGAAGCCCGACCCCGTGTTCGTCCTGGCCGGCGGTCCGGGGCAGTCGATCACCGAGGTCTATCCGCGGATCGCCCCTGCCTTCGAGCGGCTCCAGCGGGAGCGCGACATCGTCCTCGTCGATCAGCGGGGAACCGGGGGCTCCGGGCTGCTCGCCTGCCCCAAGATCGGCCGTCCGGATCGCGACGCGGAGCTCGTCCCGGCCGAGGCGGGCAGGCAGGCGGGCGAGTGCGCTCGCTCCCTCCAGGCCGACCTGACGAAGTACGGCACGGCCGACTTCGTCCGCGACCTCGACGCCGTCCGAGCCGCCCTCGGCTACCCGAAGGTGAACCTGGTGGGCTTCAGCTACGGCACCCGGGCCGCCCTCGCCTACGCGCGGACCCACCCGGACCGGGCTCGCACGCTCGTGCTCGACGGCGTGGCCCCCTTCCAGATGATCGTCGGCGCCGACTTCGACCGCGACTCGGAGCGGGCGCTCGGCCTCCTCTTCCAGCGATGCGCCGCGCAGGCAGGCCTGTCGGGAACGCTACCCTCGCCTCGAGCAGGATTTCCGCGAGCTCCTGGCCCGCCTCGACCGCAAGCCGGAGAAGGTCAGGCCCCGCCACCCGGTCACGGGCGAGCCGGTCGAGCTCACCGTGGACGGCGACGCGGTCCGGCAGGTGGTTCTCGCGTTCCTCTACCAGCCCGAGACGGCCGCGCTCATTCCGCCCCTGCTCCGGCAGGCGAAGGAGGGCGACCTGGCGCCCATCGCCGCCCAGGGCATCCTCGCGGTGGCCGACATCCAGGCGGGGATGTCCCGGCCCCTGCAGCTCTCGGTCCTCTGCTCCGAGGACGTGCCGCTCTACGCCGACCCGGCCCCGGGCGCCCCGCCCACCTTCCTCGGCAACGAAGCGCGGGAATCCTTGCGCGACCCTCTGCTCGGAGTGGCCGCGCAGCCCCGCTCGACCCGGCGTTCCACCAGGCGCCCCGGATGGAGGTCCCGGCACTCCTGCTCTCCGGCGAGGCCGATCCGGTGACCCCGCCGCGCTGGGCCGACCTGGCCGCGACATCCCTTCCCGCCTCCCGCCAGATCACGGTTCCCGGTCAGGGCCACGGCGTCCTCATCCGCGGCTGCCTCCCCCGGGTGGTGACCGCGTTCATCAAGCAGGGCAACGCCGACGGTCTCGACGTCTCCTGCGTGGAGCGGCTTCGCCCCGCCCCATCTTCCTCGACATGCAGGGAGGGGCTCCGTGATCCGGCTCGACGGCGTGGCCAAGTCCTTCGGCGAGGTGAAGGCCCTCGCCGGGGTGAGCTTCGAGGTGCCGGACGGCCAGGTCACCGGCCTCCTCGGCCCGAACGGCGCCGGCAAGACCACGGCGCTCCGGGTCGTGTACGGGGTCCTCCGACCCGACTCCGGCCATGCCCTCGTCGACGGGATCGACCTCTCCTCTGCCCGGCTCGAGGCCCAGCGCCGCCTGGGCGTCTTTCCTCATGCCCAGGGGCTCTACACGCGCCTGACCGCCCGGGAGCACATCCTCTACTTCGGCCAGATGCACGGCCTCTCGGGCCCGGCCCTGAACCGCCGCGCCGACGAGCTCATCGCGGCGCTCGCGCATGGAGGACATCGCCGACCGGAGGACCGAGGGGTTCTCCCAGGGACAGCGCGTGAAGGTGGCGCTCGCCCGCGCGCTGGTGCACGACCCCCGCAACGTGGTCCTCGACGAGCCCACCAACGGGCTCGACGTCGCCGCCACGCGACAGGTCCGGACGCTGCTCCGGCAGCTCCGGGAGCAAGGGCGCTGCATCCTCTTCTCCTCCCACGTGATGCAGGAGGTCTCCGCCCTCTGCGATCGCGTGGTGGTCATCGCCCGGGGGGCCGTCGTCGCCGAGGGCACTCCCGACGACCTGCGCCGCCAGACCGGCCGGGAGAGTCTCGAGGACGCCTTCGTGGCCGCCATCGGCTCCGAGGAGGGGCTCGCATGAACTGGCTGCGCTCGTTCTGGGTCGTGCTCTCCAAGGAGCTTCGCGAGGGGCTGCGGGACCGCAAGGCCCTCATCACCGCCCTCTTCTTCCCGGTGCTCGGCCCGATTCTCGTCATCGTCATGCTGTTCCTGGTCTCCGACTCCTCCCGGCAGGCCGAGGAGAAGGGCGTGGAGATTCCCGTGGCGGGTCGTGCGAACGCCCCGAACCTGGTGGCCATGCTCGAGCAGGGCGCCCGGGTGGTGGAGGCCCCGTCCAATCCGGAGGAGGCCGTCCGTCGCGGCGACGTCCCCGTGGTGATCGTCATCCCGCCCGACTTCGGGGAGAAGCTCCGGTCCGGTCAGCCCGCTCCCGTGAAGCTGATCCTCGACGAATCCCGGCACCAGTCCCGGCCGGCCACGGCCATGGCGGAGAAGCTGCTCCAGGCCTGGTCGAGCCAGGTCGCCGCCCAGCGCCTCGTCGTGCGCGGCATCCACCCGGCCGTGGTGGAGCCCCTCGCGATCGAGCGGGAGGACCTCTCCACGCCGGCCAGCCGGGCCGCCATGCTGCTCGCCACCATCCCGTTCTTCCTGGTGATGGCCATGTTCACGGGTGGCATGCCCATCGCCATCGACGTGACCGCAGGCGAGCGAGAGCGACAGTCGCTCGAGCCCCTCTTCGCGGCCCCGATTCCCCGCTCGGCCCTCGTCCTCGCCAAGGTGGGCGCGTCGGCGGCGTTCGGAGCCGCCACGCTGGCCGAGACGCTCATCGGCTTCGGCATCGTCCCGCTCGCCATGCCCTCGGTCCGGCTCGGATTCTCGGTCCAGCTCGACCCGGGCATGCTGCTCCGCACCTTCTTCCTCTGCCTTCCCATCGTCCTGCTCGCCGCCTCCCTCATGGTGATCTTCGCGGCGAGGGCCAAGACCTTCCGGGCCGCCCAGACCTCCCTCTCCCTCCTCATGCTGGTGCCGTCGCTGCCGGGAATGGCTCTCGCCTTCCAGTCCGCCCGGCCGGCCGCATCGCTCTACGCGGTTCCCTTCCTCGGCCAGCAGATGATCGTGAACGAGTTGGTGCGGGGCATGCCGCTCGTCCCGGTCCAGGCCTGGATCTGCCACCGGCGCGACGGTCGCCGCCACGCTTCTCGTCTGCGCCTTCGCGGTCCGCACGTTCGAGCGCGGTCAGCCGCTCTTCGATTCCTGAACGGCGCGCAGGGCCAGGATGGCCTCCTGCATGTCGGGGGGAAGCGGCGCCTCGATCCGGATGGCCGCGCCCGTGGACGGGTGGAGGAACTCGAGCGAGGCGGCGTGGAGCGGGGTCCGCTCGAGCGCCATGGTGCCCGCCCGGCGCCCTCCAGGGCGGCGCCTCCCCGTAGTCGGGGTCGACGAGGAGCGGGTGCCCGGCGTGGGCGAGGTGCACCCTCACCTGGTGCGTCCGCCCCGAGGCCGGGTAGGCCTCGACGAGGGAGGCGTGAGGAGGAAAGGAAGCGAGCGGGCGGACGAAGGTCGACGAGGCCCGCGCCCCGGGAATCCCCTCCCCGGCCCGCATCCGCCCCTTGCGTCCGACAGCGACGGGCGCGTCCACGCGCAAGCTCCGCCGGGACGACTCCCCTGCACGAGCGCCAGGTACCGCTTCGAGACCCGGTGGTGCTCGAAGAGGCCGCAGAGGATCCGATGCGCCTCCGCCGTCCGCGCGAAGAGGAGGACGCCGCTCGTCCCGCGGTCGAGCCGGTGGACGACCCAGAGCGGACCGAGGATCGCCTCCGCCTCCGCCCGGAGGGTGGGCTCGTCCTTGTCCCTCCCGGGCACGACGATCCGGCCGGCTGGCTTCGCCACCGCGGCGAGTTGCTCGTCGGCGAGGAGGACCTCGAGGGTCACATGGCCCGCCGCACCGGCCACACCTCGACCGGGCCGAAGCGGCCGAGCTGCTTCTCGAGCGCCTTCGCAGGCCCCACCGCCGAGCAGCACGCCGTCCTGCGAGCGGGAGGTGACGGCGCGCCGCGCTGCGCGCCTCCTCCGCCGAGACGCGCCGGATCCGGGCCGGATGCTCCGGGACCTCGGACAGCGGGTAGCCGTACATCCAGGCGTCGCCAATCCGGTCGGCCCACTGGTCGTGCGTCTCGAGGGAGAGCGGGAAGAGCCCGGCGAGGTAGCTGGAGGACCGGGCCACCTCCTCGTCGGTCGGGCCGCCGTCGGCGAAGCGGGCCATCTCGTCCAGGGCGACCTCGACGAGCTCCCCGGCGCTCTCGTTCTTCGTGAAGCTCGAGATGGCGAACATCCCGGTGTCCCGGCCCACCGCGAACCGCGACCGGACGCCGTAGGAGAGGCCGCGGTTCACCCGGATGGCCTCGACCAGGCGGGAGGTGAACCCTCCGCCCAGGACGGTGTTCGCGAGCAGCGCCGGGAAGTAGTCGGGACTTCGCCGCGGGATGGCCACCCCCCCGATGCGGACGTGGGCCTGGGTCGCGTCGGGCTTGTCCACGACGATGACCCGCCGGGCGCCCCGGACGGCGGCCGCGAGATTCCGGCGGCGGCGCTGCAGCCGGGCGCCAGCGACCCAGTCGCCGCTCCGCCTCCTCGATGGCCTGGCGCGGGATCCACCGACCCGGTCACCACCAGCAGGGCGCCTTCCGAGCCGAACCACCGCTCGTGGAAGGCCACGGCATCCCGCCTTCGCATTCGCGCCAGATCCCGCCCCCGTCCCTCGACGGCGTGCCCGTAGGGATGCCCCGCGTAGACGGCCTCGAGAAGCGCACGATCGGCGACGGTGCCCGGCTCGTCGGCGTCGTGCGCCAGCTCGGCCTGCTCCCTGCGCCGCAACCGCTCGAACTCGGCCTGCGGGAAGGTCGGCCGCGTGACCACGTCGGCCAGGACCTCCAGGAGCCGTGGGAGCACCTCCACCGGGGCCGAGAGGCCGTGGACCGTCGCGTCCTCCTCCGCGCCTCCGCCCAGGTCGGCGCCCAGCGACTCGACCAGGTCGTCGATGGCGGTCCCGGCTCGACGTCCGGCGCCACGCCGGGAGGTCGCGGCCACCATGTGGGCGAGGCCGAAGCTCCCCGCGGGATCGAGTGCGGAGCCGGCGCGGACGAGGAGCCGGGCGGCCGCGAGCGGCACCCCGGGGCGACGCCCCACGACGACGCGAAGTCCGCCGGCGAGGCGGGCCTCGTGGATCTCGGGGAGGACCACCGCCGTCATCGCGTCGTCTCCGGCGTCCAGCCACACCACGTTCCTCTTCGCCGGGTCGAGCCATTCCCGGGCGGCACGGCGCACGTCGCTCGCGCCCACCGCCTCGTACCGGGCGAGGGCTCGCCCGGCCTCGCGCCAGTCGCCGAGGAGGGCCTCGGCCTGCCCGAGCGCATGGGCCACCCCGTTGCGGGTGGAGAACTCGTGGAGAACGCTGCTCCGGAGCAGGGCGCGCGCGCGGGACATCTCCCGCTCGCCGACCCCCCGCGAGGCGACGCGCTCCACCTCGCCCCACAGGGCGTCCTCGGCCTTGCGCGGCGACGCGCCCGGCGCCAGCTCCATCGAGAAGAGGAAGACCCCGGGGTCGGCCCGCCAGGTCCAGCCCACCCCGACGGAGACCGCCACCTCGAGCTCCTGGACGAGCCGGCGCCGCAGGCGGGATCCCTCTCCCGTGGCGAGGCAGGTCTGGAGGAGGTCGAGCACCGCCGAGTCGGGAGCCGCCGCCGCGGGGCCCCGGAAGCCCGCCAGCATGGCCGTCGCGTGAGCGGGGTGCCGGACGGCGGCGCGACGCTCCCCTCGCTGCACCGGCTCGCCCGAGATCGGCGGAGGCACGGGCGGCCCGGCCGGGATGCCGCCGTAGGCCGCCTCGATTCGCCGGAGCAGGTCGTCCGGGTCGACGTCGCCGCACACGTAGATGGATGCGTTGCCGGGCGCGTAATAGGTCCGGAAGAACTCCAGGCAATCGGCCCGGCTGATCCGCGCGATGTCGTCCATCCAGCCGATGACCGGCCATCGATACGGATGGGCCTGGAAGACCAGCGACTCCAGTTGCTCCTCGAGCAGGCCGAAGTGGGAGTTGTCGGTCCGGAGCCGCCGCTCCTCCATCACCACCGACCGCTCCTGGGTGAGCCCTTCCTCCGAGATCCGGAGCGCCCGCATCCGGTCGGACTCCAGGTCGATCACCACCGGGAGCGCATCGCTCGCGAAATCGTCGTGATAGGCGGTGAGGTCGTTCGAGGTGTAGGCGTTCGAGGCTCCGCCGTGCGACTCGAGCACCCGGTCGAACTCCTTCGGCCCGAACCGCTCCGAGCCGTTGAACATCATGTGCTCGAAGAGGTGGCTGATCCCGGTGATCCCGGGCCGCTCGTTGCGGGAGCCCACCCGGAAGAAGGTGTAGTAGCTCACCACCGGGACGAGCCGGTCCGGAAGGACCCGAACCGAGAGTCCATTCGGGAGGGTGTGGGCGACGACGGCGGAGAGGTCGATGGGGGGCGGACGGGGGTCGGGGGGCACGAGGCGCCTCCCGGGATGGATAACGCTCAGAGGGGCCGCCCGCACCACCGGCAACGGCCGGCCTTGCGTTTCAGGGGCAGGCCACAGCCCAGGCAGCGCGGCGGCGCCTTTCGCAGCGGCCCCGGGGTGGTGCGACCGTCACCCGGAGGCGGGCGCCCCTCCTCGACCCGTGCGAGACGCTCCTCGAGGGCGACCAGGCGCTCCACGATCTCGCCGACCGAGGGACGGGCCGGCCGTCGCCGGACCGGGGCGCGCGGGGGTCGGGTAGGAGGGGGAGCCACCCGTCGAGCCTGCCACAGCCCGCTGCCCACGCAAGGTTCCATCGCCCGGCGCGGCGGGGCGTGCTATCTCCGCGGGGGCATGGCCGACGCCGCCTACCTCGACCCCGTCGTGCAGTCCATCCTCGCCGGACCCCGTGCCGGCGGCCGCGACGTCCCGACGCCCCGCCAGATCTTCGTCAACCGGAACCTCCGGATGGACAAGATCGAGGTGGTCGGCTTCGACATGGACTACACCCTGGCCATCTACCAGCTGCTCCACCTCGAGCAGCTCGAGTTCGACATGACGGTCGAGCGGCTGATCGCGGACCGCGGCTGGCCGGACCGCCTGCGCCAGCTCCGCTACGACGCCGATTTCGTCATCCGCGGGCTGGTGATCGACAAGCTCACCGGCAACATCTTCAAGATGGACCGCCACAACCACGTCGGCCGGGCCTATCACGGCCTCGTGCCGGTCCCTCGCGAGGAGCGCTACAGGACCTACCGGGACGAGCGGGTCGGCCTCTCCTCCCCCCGGTTCGCCTGGATCGACACCCTCTTCTCGCTGCCCGAGGCGGCCCTCTTCGCCCAGGTGATCCAGCTCGAGGAGACCCCGGAGCATCGCCTCGACTACGAGCGGCTCTTCACCGACGTCCGGGAGTCGATGGACCGGATCCACGCCGATGGCTCCCTGAAGACCCGCGTGAAGGCCGACCTGGCCCACTTCATCGTCCGCGACGCCGAGCTCGGGCCGGCGCTCCACAAGCTCCGTTCCACCGGGAAGAAGCTCTTCCTGCTCACCAACTCGCACCTGGACTACACCGAGGCGGTGATGCACCACCTCCTCGACGGCGTGCTGCCCGAGTACCCGATCTGGCGGAACTACTTCGACGCGGTCGTCACGGCGTCGGGCAAGCCGGGGTTCTTCTCGAGCACGAGCCCGTTCGTCGAGCTCGACGCCGCCGGCGCTCCCCTCCCCGGCGAGGTCCACGCCTTCGAGCGCGGACGCACCTACGCGGGGGGGAACCGCGGCGACCTGGAGCGCCTGCTGGGCGCGGGCGGCGACCGCGTCCTCTACGTCGGCGACCACATCTACGGCGACATCCTGCGGTCCAAGAAGAGCTCGCAGTGGCGGACCTGCCTCGTCATCGAGGAGCTGGAGCGGGAGATCGACTGGCTCGATCGGAACCGGGGCGCGCTCGAGGAGGTCGGCGCCCTCGAGGACCTGAGACTGCGGGTGGACGACGAGGCCGCGGCCCACCGCGCCGCCCTGAACGCCATCGAGCGGCGCCTGGACCGGCTTCCCTCGCAGGATCCCGCGGCGGCGACCCTGGAGGAGGAGCGCACCCGGATGAAGCGGGAGCTCGAGGCGCTGCGGCTCGCGCTGCGGGACGCCAACGCCCGGATCGCCGAGCTGCAGCAGCAGGTGGAGACCGGGTACAACCGCTACTGGGGGCTCACCTTCAAGGAAGGCAGCGAGAACTCCCGCATCGGCGAGCAAATCGAGGACTACGCCTGCATCTACACCAGCCGGGCCTCCAACTTCGTCTTCTACTCCCCCATGCAGTACTACCGGGTCCTTCGCCGGGCCATGCCCCACGAGGTCTCGGCGCTCCGCCTGACGCCGTACGGCGAGGACCACGCCGCACCGGCCGCCGCGGACCGCCCGTCGAAGGCGCCCCGGTAGCGCGCTTGACCCGGCGAAGCCGCGCGGCTACACCGGTCGGCGGCGGGACGTCCCAGGCTGGTGCCGGGCCCGGTCTTCAAAACCGGTGAGGGGTGCTGAGAGGCGCTCCTGGGGGGTTCGATTCCCCTGTCCCGCCGTCCGTTCAGTATCCCGTCTTCCCCCTGTTGTTCCGGGGTGTTGTCTCCATTCGGGACCACGCGCAGTCCGGCAGGGTGCACACGAGGGGTGCACACGGACTCCCGGTGCGGGAACTCGATGGAGCGGCTACGGTCGGTTGGGAGCCGGCGGGGGTTGGTAGTTCATGACGGGAACCCGAGAGTTCGGCAGCCAGGCCCCCGGAATTCGCTCATCCGGGATCCAGGGCTCGTTCGTATAGGACGACGTCGTCGCGCAGCCCGACAGCGCGAGGAGAAGGCCAATCACGGTCAAGGCGCGCAACTCGTCCTCCTTCAGCGCACACGAACAGGCTGGGACTCTACCCATGGAGCCTGGATTGGCCACTTCGACCCGAGCTCGAACGGAGATCGAGACCCAGATCGACGCCGGCCGTCCGTCCAGGTCCTTTCCGGGAACCCACTCGCACTGGCGCAGGGCATCTCGGATTTCCCGCAGGGTCGCGTTGCTGTAGATGCCCTTCGCGTTTCCGACCTCGTCGACCCGTCCGTCCACGTGGACGGCGAAGGTCACCTCGACCCTTCCCCGGCCTCCGCCGAACGGGGCCAACCCCTCCAGGCCCTTCTCGACGCATCCTGGATCGACCGGCTGAGGAAGGGTCATCCCGTCGGCGAAGAGGATCGGAGGCGCGGCCGATGCGGCTGAGGCGCCTGCGCCAGCGCACCCCTGGCTGACGACCAGCACCAGCATCAAGCCCAGGCCGCCGAGTCGCATGCCATCCCTTCCTGAGCTACCGTCGATAGGTCCGAACGCCCAGTCCCGCGGAGAGCGCCGCCAGCGCGACCTGGGGCCAGCCGGGGGGCGTCGAGCGAGACGGCCTCTCCGGTCATCCGGATCACGGGGTCCTCGACGCTTCCTCCGTAGACTCCCGGGGCGTGCGCGGGGGAACTCCCGTACTGGTCGCGACAGGTCGTCGGCGTCACGGTGAGGTCGACGTTCGCCTTCATCCACAGTCCGACCAACCGGTAGCCCCCACCCTCGACGAGGGAGTAGGTCACGTCCACCCCGGGTCCGGTGATGCGCGAACCCGTGACCCCGAGTTCAACGTGGTTGGAGTACATCTTTCCCCCCTCGACGAAGGAGGCCACCGTACCCTTCCAGGTGCCTGCGGAGGTGAGGTTGAGGGAGGTATACGCTGGGCCGTCCTTCGGCCCCACGGCAACCTCCCAATCGTCGAAGACGGCAATCCGCTGGATGTATCCGTTCATGCCGTAAATCGTGATCCCGCCAGCGGGCTGCTGTACCGGGGCGATCGAGGAGCTGGGCCCGGCACATCCGGCACTGGACGAGACGGCTGCGGCGAAAATGATGCAGGCGAGTCGCATGAGTCCCCCAGTGTCGGCATGCATTCACCAACCGTCATCGGCGTCAAGACACCGCGAAGGGGCGGTTCGCCGATGAGCAGCCCGAGTGGGTATGGAGTCGTGAAGTGCGACCGCTTTCCCGAACTGCTCGCCGGGAGGAGCACGGCAGTCGAGGACGCATGCCGCGCTGGACCCAAGGCTCGGTGACGAGGCAACGCGGGACAGGATTGCAGATCCCCGCGGATTACACTTCAAGCGTAGCGTCTGCGAGGGGGACCCATGTCTCTGAGGATGCATCTGAAGTGCGGCCTGCACGACCTCGACATCTTTGGGGATGACGATCGGTGGTCTCTGGCGATCGACGGCCTCGTGCTGCGCCAGCGGTTCCGGTCGATGATCGATGCCCGGGAGGCTGGCCTCGCCGAGCTGGATCGAATCCGGCCGGCTCCGTCGTCGCCTGAATCCAAGCCCACCCGGTCAGCGGTGGCGACCTAGCCTCCCTGGACGGCGCGAGGTCTCCCCGAGGGCCCGGCAGCGGTCGCTTTGACCGTGTGCGATGTGTCCAGTGCTTGTACGGTACGGGGTTTCCCGGATACAAGGCGGCCGCTCCTCCGCCTAGAATCACCCCATGCGAGAAGGTCGCGCGACGTTTCGGGATCTCTTGGGGCGGATAGATGCGCATCTGAGAGCGAACAAGCAGGACGAACGCCTTCCCGAGCTGGACGTCTTCTGGCTCGCCGTCGAGAACCCATCCGCCGCCGTCGCATGCGGGGCCTTCGCCAGGTTGCTCGAACTGGCTCAGGGCCAAGGGTTCGACGTGGAGTTGCTCCCGTTCGTCGAGGCGTCGCGATTGTGGACCATCAAGCTCGCTGCGCTCCGTTCGACGATTTCCCGGACTTCGTCTCCTTCATCGGGTTTCGCCGGTGCGCATGGCCCCGGGGGCAGGACTCACCGTCCCAGGAGTCCGTGAGCCCCTGGCCATGGAGGCCCTGCGGCACTTGACGTTCGGTGCGCCCTCCACAAATTTTTTCTTGCTCTCCGTTCTGCTCAGGACATTCGGGTCTACCCGGGATTTCCTTGCCTCGTGCGTGGACGCCGCCATGAAGCCGAGCGCCCGCGATCGGGCGAGGAGCAACCACATGAAGACGACTAGCCTGCTGGTGGCCGGAGCGGTCCTGGTGCTGGGGCTCTCCCACGGCGTCGCGCTGAGCCAGGAAGCGAATCGGTGCGACGTGTCGAATGCCGACGGATCGTGTCGTCAGCCAGAAAGTTCGAGTGAGGATCAAGCGGCGTCCGCCGCGGGCGCGGGAAGCGGCGAGCCAGACGACCGGTCCGCCGCGTCAAACATGGCGCCTGGGAACGATGGAACGGCCGGAGGGCCTTGAGAGCAACGCCCGGCCTGCCGCCGGGAGCCAAGCCTTCGGCCCCCTCTAGGCCGACACCACGCGCCGTGGCGGAAAATACCTCGCGCCACGCACTGCCGCATGCGATGGTGACGGCGTCCAGGGGGACGTTTTCCGGAGTCGCGTCGTGCAATGCCGTCGTTGCGCCATGCCCAATCCCTACTGGAAGCCCCGTTGTTCTCGATGCGGCGCTTTCCTCCACTCCGTCGTGGAGACCATCGCTCTTGCCCTGGCTTTCGTCGGCGTCCCTCTGGTCCTGGCCCTGCTGCTCTCCTAGCAATCCGCCGGCGCGCAGCGTGGGCGCTAGATCCCGGAAGTTCTGGACTACGGCACGTACCGCGCCACCGCGAAACCCGAGGTCGAGTCTGACGGCGCGCGGTCGCCATCCCCGACGACGACGATTCTTCCGTCCGGTTGGATCGCCACGTCCGTGGCCCAGTACGCCGCGTTCGTGGTCGCCGTGCCAGCGTTCGCGAAGCTCGGGTCGACTCGTCCGTCCGCCTCGTAGCGGACGACCGCGAGGACGACCCGCGTGGCGCTCGTGGCCCAGAAGGAGCCCGCAGCGACGATGCGGCCATCCCCCTGGAGCGCGACTGCGTTCGCACCGGCGCTGCCGGTGAATCGGGTCGTCACCACGCCCGCCGTCCCGAACGTCGCGTCGAGCGCACCGTCGGTCTCGTAGCGGGCGAGGGCGACTGCTGAATTCGTCCTGCCACCGCCGAGGGCGCGTTCCTGCGACGACCCCACGGCCACGATCTTGCCATCCGGACGAACTGCGATGGCGGCGGCCCGGCTGAAGTCGGAGACGCTCGTTCGCACCACTCCGCCCGTGCCGAATCCCGCGTCGAGCGTCCCGTCCGTTCCGTACCGCGCGAGGATCGACTCCTCCGTCCCATCCGCCAGGGTCGTGAAACCGGAAACCACGATCTTCCCCCCGGATTGAACGATCAGGCCCAGGGCGAAGCAGGACGCGCCGGGGAGAGTCGTGATCACGATGCCGCCCTCGCCGAAAGTGGCGTCTGGAACGCCGCCGATGTCGTAGCGGGCCAGAGCGACGCTGGTCGACTGTGTGAGTCCGAGGTCCGTGCCGACGGCCCCAGCCGTCACGATCTTCCCATCCGGCTGGATTGCGATGCCCGTCGCCACGGCGCTGGACCAGGGAGCCGGGAACGTCGTGGTGACCCTGCCGCCGCTGCCGAAGGCAGGGTCCAGCACCCCGTCGCGTCCGTAGCGAGCCACCTGGAACTCGAATCCAGCAGGACCTTTCGTGAATCCGGCGACGGCAATCCTTCCATCGGGCTGGAGCGCAACCGCCCTTGCCTCGTCGTACGTCCCGAAGGACGTCGTCACCTTTCCGCCCGTTCCGAACCCGGCGTCGAGAGTCCCGTCGGCCTCGTAGCGAGCCAGGACGATTCGCGACCAGTCCGCCAGCGGAGTCTGCTCGTGCCCCGCCACCACCAGTCGGCCGTCCGGCTGGACGGCGATCCCGCTGGGCATGGCAACGAGCCCGGAGGCGAACGCGGTGAATACCGTTCCATCGCCCCCGAAGGACCTGTCCAGGTCGCCGGACCCCGGAGCCGAAGCCGAGCCGGTGCCGCCGCACCCGCTGAACACCAGGAGTCCAACACTGGCCGCAGCCAGCCAGCACGACGTCCGAACGAACATGAAAATCCCCCGGCCGGCAATCATCTTGATGTCTACCCACAGTGTCAATGGACCCATCCAGCCGGGAAGCCGAAACTCGCAGGCCCAGGCTGCCGCCCCCCTCGTGGGTCGACCTTGACGGTTGGTGTCAGGTTGCGTTGTGTGAAGCGTCTCCGCCCGTCTTGACGGATGTGACACGGAGTGTGAGTCTCGTCTCGACCCTGCCACTTCGGGCCGAAGGAGGGGGCGTGCGGAGTCCAGTCCTCGCGGTGGCCGCCCCGGGTCGACGTTCGACCTCGAGACGTTGCGGTACAGGGGTTCCTAGGATTGGTCGGGCACGGGGCGCGGAGATGGGGGCATCGTCGCGGGATACGGTACCGGATGTCCGGGGT
Organism: uncultured delta proteobacterium; assembly: GCA_963766715.1. GTDB lineage: Bacteria > Myxococcota > Myxococcia > Myxococcales > Anaeromyxobacteraceae > CAIOAK01. The sequence goes on along the minus strand of CAVYBH010000012.1, from coordinate 509,689 downwards.
CGGGAATCCAGGGCTCGTTCGCATAGGACGAGGTGTGCGCGCAACCCGACAGCGCGAGGAGAAGGCCGATTGCCACCCAGAGATGCGGCCTCATGCGCTCCCCCGTGAAGGCATGAATTCACCCAGCGTCACCCGTGTCAAGCCACCGGGGTGGGTCGGTTCTCGTCGCCGCGTCCCGTGAAGGTTCGCCGTGCGCTTGACGGACGCGACTCACGTCGAGTGTACTGACGCCGCCACGATCCGTTTACCCCCGGGGGGACGACATGCCGATCCAGGCCGTCGCGCGGAGCCTCGCCTTCGTCTTGCTCGTGGGCTGCGCCGGGCCGAACACCGGGGCACCCCTGTCCCGACTTCGCGAGCCGGACGGAGTCTGCGCCACCGACTTGCTCCGGGGATCCAGCATCTCGGTCGGAACCTGCCTCTTCGTCGGGGCTCCCGGAAGGATCGGGGACGACGGGAAGACCCCGTTCATCCGGACGGAGTTCACCGCGGTCGACCCCGGATCGCCGATCCCGGGAACTGGAAGCTGGAGGTGTTCCGGGACGAAGGGTTGGTCCAGGCGGAGCAGTTCCAGCCCCGGACTCCAGGGGATCGCTACTGCGATGCGGGGCGCCTCTGCGGAAAGGAGTCGACCGACGTGCGGGCGATCCAGTTCCCGCTCGTGGCTGGCAAGTACGTGTTCCGTTACAGCAGCGCGGTCGACGGTTCCCTCGTGGCGACGAACCGGATCACGCTCTGGTAGCTCGCCGGGCTCCCATGAGGATGCTCCCGATGGCGCCCGTCGCCGCGCTCGCGTTCCTGCTCGTCGGGTGCGCCACCGCCGGAGCTGGCACTGCAAGGATGGCATCACGGGCCTCGAGCCCTCGCCCGGGGCCGATCGACGTCGAACTCTCCTTCGCGGAAAGCCGCATCACGAGCTCCTCCGTGAACGTCCGCTACACGCCCATGCCGGGCGGGTTCCGCCTGGAGGGCCTTTGGCTCGGCGACAACGTGAGGCTGGAAATCGCCGGGAAGTACGCCCAGGTTCAGGGCGACCGATGGGTGCGTGACGCCGCTGGCAACTACGTCTCTCCGTTGCTGTCGACCGTGGAGTTCATGGGAGAGGCGACGGGACTCGATACGCCGACGATGCCGCAGATGGCGCTGATGCTGCTGCTGTTCGGGTGGGGCGTTCGGTGACGGACCTTGAATGGCGAGCACCAACCGGCGTCACCCGAACTGTCGCGGCGCTAGACCCCGACGCACGTCGCCTCCCATGTGCGCGGCCATCCTGCACCTGCAATTACAGGGGGATCCCGCCAGCTGGAGATCCGACGGCAGGCGGTCGCCTCCCGCCGAGGACGGGAGGTGGGTCGCCCTTCTCCCGGGGACCAGGTGCACTTGCAGTGAGGACGCCGTGGCGCGGAGCCTCGACGCGCACGCCAGTGCGCTGGTCACCGGCGGTTCAGGTCGGGCTAGTCTCCCGCGCCGGCGGAGGGGGACGCTCGGGCCCGATGGCCCTCCCCTTCGACCTCTGGAGCGACACCCCGAGCACCAAGGCGACGGCCACGACGGCGACGATGGAACCCATCATCGCCCGCTCCCCCGGACGGTCGGCCTGCACGGAGCAGGGAGGACGCGCGGAGGCCGGGGACCGACCGACGAGAGGGCGCGAGGCGAAGCTGGCGCATACCCTCAAGACGAGCGGGCCTGCGGGATGTGACGGCGTTTTCGCCCCTCCCGGCGCTCGGGCATGGAGTTGCCGTTTCCGTCGTGCGACCATCCGCGAATGCGCAATCCACGCACCCGGCGTCCGGGGAAGAGGGCACCGACGAAGGCCGGCCGCCGTTCCTCCCGGAAGACGGCGAAACAGGCCCCGACGAATCCCACGCGCCCCGCGTTTCGGCGTCCAGGCAGCCCGTCTCCTTCCTGGAGACAGAGGCCACCGGTGCCCTCCCCTTCCCCGTCGTCGGGCTGGGCGCCTCGGCCGGCGGCCTGGAGGCCATCGAGGCCTTCTTCCGTCACGTGCCGACCGACATCGGAATGGCCTTCGTGGTCGTCTCCCATCTGGATCCGAGCCACGAGAGCATCCTCACGGAGAATCGTCCAGCGCACCACGGCGCTTCCGGTGGTCGAGGCGACCGATCAACTGGCCGTGAAGCCCAACCGCATCTACGTGATCCCGCCGAATCGAGACCTCGCCATCTTCCACGGCACGCTCCAGCTGAGCGTCCCCGAGGCGCCGCGGGGCCAGCGCATGCCCATCGACGCCTTCTTCCGGTCCCTGGCGGAGGACCAGGGCGAGCAGGCCATGGGCGTGGTCCTTTCCGGGACGGGATCCGACGGCACGCTGGGTTTGCGCGCCATCCTGGGCTCCGGTGGCGTCACCTACGCCCAGGACCCGGCGACGGCGAAGTACGACGGCATGCCCTCGAGCGCCGATCCGGGCGGGCTACGTCGCCCACGTCCTGCCCGTGGAGAAGATGCCGGACGCGATGCGGGCGGCCGCCCGGGCCTCCGGGCATCCGCCGGGCTCGCACACCGCCCCGGCCACGCTCCGCGGGCTGCGCCAGATCCTCTCCACGCTCCGGTCGAGGACCGGCCACGATTTCTCCCTCTACAAGAAGAGCACGGTCGTCCGGCGCATCGAACGCCGCATGGCCTTGCACGACCTCCAGAACGCCGAGAGCTACGCCCGCTACCTGAAGGAGCACCCCGAGGAGGTGCAGTCGCTCTTCAAGGAGTTGCTCATCAACGTCACCAGCTTCTTCCGGGATCCGGAGGCCTTCGAAGCCCTCCGAAACGAGGTCCTGCCCCGGCTCTTCGCGGGTAAGCCGGACGGATGGATCTTCCGCGCCTGGATCGCGGGTTGCGCGTCCGGCGAGGAGGCGTACTCGATCGCCATGCTGGTGCGCGAGTTGCTCGACGAGACGCACGCGGAGCACAAGGTCCAGATCTACGCGACCGACCTCGACGACGACGCCATCGCCGTCGCCCGGGCGGGGGTCTACCCGGGGAGCATCGTCCAGGACGTGTCGCCCGAGCGCCTTCGCCGCTTCTTCCTCAAGGACGACGACGGCTACCGGGTGAAGAAGGAGATCCGCGAGATGGTGGTGTTCGCCGTCCAGAACGTCATCAAGGACCCACCGTTCACGCGGCTCGACCTCCTCTCCTGCCGGAACCTCATGATCTACCTGGAGCCGGAGCTCCAGGATCGGCTCGTGGCCACGTTCCACTACGCGCTCCGGCAGGGAGGCGTCCTCTTCCTGTCACCGTCCGAGAGCCTCGGGCACCCCACCGATCTCTTCCGGCCCTCACCGCCGCTGGAAGCTGTTCGAGGTCGTCCCGTCGCCCGCCGTCTGCCCGGCTCGTTCCTCCGGGCGCCCAGAGATGGGCCGAGACCGGCATCGCGGCGCCGGAGGGGCCGCGCCGAGGAAGTCCAGGGAGTCGAACGTCGCCGAGCTCACCGCCCGCGCCCTCCTGCAGTCCTTCGCGCCCGCGTCGGTGGTGACGGACGAGGCGGGAAACATCCTGTACGTCCACGGCGAGACCGGGAAGTACCTGCGCCCCGCCCCCGGAAGGGCCACGCTCAACGTGATCGACATGGCCCGCGGCAACCTGAGGCGGAGCTCCGCGCGGCCTACCGAGGAAGGGAGCCCGCGGGGCGGCGCCCCTGAGCCGCGAGGTGACGGTGAAGGTCGACGGGAGCCTCCAGCCGGTCCTGCTCGGTGTCCGCTCCCTCGGGCTCCAGAAGGAGGACGGGGCGCTCGTCCTCGTGACCTTCCAGGAGCGGCCGCGTCGGAGCTTCCCGGCCCGGCGAAAGAGCGTGGCAAGGCGCACGGGCAGCCGCCGGAGCGGCGCAAGATGAAGGATCTGGAGCAGGCCCTGGCGGACTCCAAGGAGCTGCTGCGGACCACGGTGGAGGAGCAGCAGGCCTCCACCGAGGAGCTCAAGTCGATGAACGAGGAGCTTCAGTCCACCAACGAGGAGCTCCAGTCCACGAACGAGGAGCTGGAGACCTCGAAGGAGGAGCTCCAGTCGGTCAACGAGGAGCTCGTCACCGTCAACGCCGAGCTCCAGTCCAAGATCGAGCAGCTCGCAGGGATGCAGAACGACATGCGGAACCTGCTCGACAACGTCAACGTGGGCACCATCTTCCTCGACGAGCAGCTCGCCATCCGGCGGTTCACCCGGGAGGCCACGAAGGTGTTTCGCCTGGTCTCGACGGACGTGGGACGGCCCATCGCTCGACATCAAGGCCGATCTGGAGACGAACGCGCTGCTCGTGGGAGCCCAGCACGTCCTCGAGACGCTCGTCCCCTGGGAGCACGAGGCCCGGACCGCCGAGGGCGGCTGCTACCTGGTCCGCATCCAGCCCTACCGGACGCTCGACAACGTGATCGACGGCGTGGTCCTGACGCTCACCGACATCACCGCGCGGAGCCAGGCCGAGACCGCCGTCCAGGAGGCCCGAGCCGCTCGCCGAGAGCATCGTCGACACGGTCCGGGAGCCGCTCCTGGTGCTCGACGGCGCCATGAAGGTCCGATCCGCGAGCCGGGCCTTCTACCAGTACTTCCACGTCCACGCCGGAGGAGACCGTCGGCCGCGAGGTCTTCCAGCTCGGCAGACCAGGCAGTGGGACATCCCCGCCCTCCGCGACCTGCTGGGAGCCGTCCTCCGCGACGACCGGGCCTTCGACGACTACCTGGTCGAGCACGACTTCCCGCGCATCGGTCGCCGTCGCCTCCTGCTGAATGCCCGCCGGATTGCCCCCGAGGGCGGAGAGGCCCGGCTCGTCCTCCTCGCCATGGAGGAGGTCCCGCACCCGTAGCGCGGCGCCTCGAAGAGCGCCAGCACCGCCAGGACGAACTGCGGGTACAGCGGCGCCTTCCCGGCCGCGTCGCCCTTCACGCGGAGGCCGGGCCCACGGGCTGGGTGGCGTAGAGGTCCGGCGCCACCCTCGTCATCTCGTAGAACCGGTTCTGGATGCGGACGGTGAGACCGTCCTTGGCGAGCGCGATCCGCACCCGCTTTCCGTCCCAGGTGCCCTGGCACACCCACTCGTCCCCGTCCCGATCCAGGACCAGGTTGAAGCTGGCGCCGGCGATGCGCTTCTCCGTGACCTCGAGCACCCCGTCGTAGTCGCGAATCCTCCCCTTCCAGGTGCCCTTGTCGCCCTCCGTCATGTTGACTGTCGGCCCGACCACCCGCGCCGCCGCGTAGGAAGCGAAGGACCCGCCGGCAGCATGACCAGCTCGCCCAGGATCTCGTCCGGCGAAGCGGGGCTGGACGGGGGCACGGTGCGCCGGCCTTCGGAGCCCCGGCGTCGTCCGCCCGGACCAAGGACGAGACGGACAGGGTCAGCGCGACGAGGACGATCGAGCTTGGTCTCCGGTGATGACCGGATGCACCCTAGCACGAGGACGCTGCTGAAGCCCCGGCACGGCGGCCCGAAAGAAAACGGCCGGCCCCCGAGGGAGCCGGCCGTTCCCGTTCACGAGACCGGAGAGGCTAGTTCGTGATCACGAAGTCCACGCGCTGGTTCTTGGCGCGGCCTTCCTTCGTGTCGTTCGGAGCGATGGGCTGGTTCCAGCCGAACCCGATGCCCTCGAGACGCGAGGCGTCGATGCCGCCCTTGTCCACGAGGTAGGCCTTCACGGCCTTGGCGCGGAGATCGGACAGCTTCAGGTTGTACTCGGCGCCGGCCTTGCCGCGCTTGGCGGAAACCGGATCCTTCGAGGCGTGCCCCTCGACCCGGACGTTGAGGTTCGGGTTGGCCTTCATGATCGCGGCCACGTCGTCGAGGATGGGGTACGAGACGGGCTTGATCGTGTCCTTGTTGGTGTCGAAGTAGATGACGTCGTCGATGACGATCTTCTTGCCCTCGATCTTGGCGTGGGTCGGGGGCGGCGGAGGAGGAGCCGGAGGCGGCTTCGGGGTGACCTTCACGTCGAAGGCGACCACGTCGACGACCTTGTAGTCGAGCTTCTGGCCGACGGCGACGCCGTCGAGCAGGGCGGCGTTCTCGACCTTGACCGGGAAGACGCGCCCCTCGGGGCCGGTGAAGGTGATCGTCCCGCGCGCCCTTGTCGATGGCGGAGATGGTGGCGGTGCCCTCGGCCACGACCTCGGAAGCCTCCACGACCTCGTTCGTCTTCGAGGCGGCCTGGAAGGCCGACACGATCTCCGGGTTCATGGGCGTCTGGGCCGGCTTGTCGGCGTAGAAGGTCGCCGACCGGTAGTACTCGGCCACGATCTTGTCCTCGACGTTGATCTTCTCGAGGCCCTGGATGTTCTTGCCGGCCTTGACCGTGCGGACCTTGCCGCTCGGCCCCTTGATGGCGAGGTTCCGGCTGGCCGTATCGACCGACGAGACCGTGCCCTCGAGCTTTCCCGTCTCCACGGCGCGGAAAGCCAGGATCTTGTAGTTCATCTTCGGGTCGGGCGTGAAGCCCTGTGCCTGCTGCGCCTGGACCCCACCTGCGGTGAGGGCGACGGCCGCGGCCACGACAACGCTGAGAATCCTCTTCATCGGATGGCTCTCCTTCCCATGGAAAGCGGCTTCGGGCCGCCTCTTCGAGCGGGAAACTGAACCCACGGTATAACCTATGCTTTCGAACCTGCCCCGAATTTTCCGCCTGGTACCCAGAGGAGTCACGGAACGTCACGCGGTGCGTCGCCCGCGCCCCCGCCGGGTATAGCGGACCTCTCAAGCTGCCGGATTCGAGGGAAGTCCCGACCAGCTCGTGGCGTCCTGGGGCCCCGAAGAGGGTCTCACCGTCACGGGGAACCCGGTCAGGTGGGCCATCCCGCTCACCCGTTCGATGCGCCCCGGACCGTCTGCCGCCAGGAGGTTCACGTTGACGCCACGCGTCCGACTCGCGATCGACAAGCCGGTGGCGTGCTGGTGGCCCCACCCGTGAGGCAGGGCGACCGTCCCGGGCATGAGGTCGGCGAGGAGCTCGACCGGGAGCCGGACGGTGGCCACGTCCGTGGAGACGTCGGCCAGCTGGCCGTCGGCGAGCCCGATCCGGGCCGCGTCGTCCGGGTGCACGTAGAGGACGTTCGTCCCGGGCGCGGCGAAGCGCTCGATGTTGTGCGTCCAGGAGTTGTGCGTGGTCACGGAGCGCCGCGTCACGAGCTTCATCTGGTCGGGGTTGGCGCGCTCCCGCTCGAAATCTCCCGGAAGCTTGGCCGCCTGCTCGAGCAGGCGGGCCGGCGCGAGGTCCACCCGCCCGTCGTCGGTCACGACCCGGGAGCCCGAGGAAGTCGTCGGCGCGATTGGGCTCGCGCAGGCGCCCGTGGGGATGGCGGGCCAGCGCCCGGAAGGACCCCTGCTTCGTGGCGCGGAGAATTCCCGAGAGCAGCGCCTTCTGCGGGCAGGCTCGGCTGGGTTCCCGGGCGCTTCGCCACGGCCTTCATCGCCGAGAGGGACCACTGGGCGATGCGCGAGCCGAAGAGCGAGATTCCGCTCGCCCGGCAGAGGTCGAGGTAGATGGTGGCCTCGTCCCGGACGTCCCCGGGAGGGGGCAGGATGGCGTCGGTGGCCTGGAGGTACGGGCGCTCCTGGAGCCCGAGCATGAGCGGGAAGACGAACGGGAGGTCGGGGCGCTCCAGCGGCGAGGTGCACGGGAGCACGTAATGGGCGACGGACCCCGTCTCGTTGCGGAAGAGGTCGAGCGTGACCAGCAGTTCCAGCTTGCCGAAGGCCTCCCGGAGCCGGCCGGCGTTGGCCATGGTGATGAGCGGGTTCCCCCCGGTGACGAAGAGCGCCCGGACCTGCCGGTCGCCCGGCGTGAGGATCTCGTCGGCGAGGATGCCGCCCGGGAAGCCGTCGTTCACCGACTGGAAACCCCCGACCCGGGACCGGTCGGTCCGCATGAGGGTTCCCGTCTTCTTGCCGAAGGCGGCGAAGTCGATGACTCCCCGTCCGACCAGCGTTCCGCCGGCTCGGTCGAGGTTTCCGGACACGCAGTTCGCCACCTCCTGCAGCCAGAAGGCGAGCGAGCCGTTCGACCCCATGTTGACGCCCGTGGACGAGTAGAGCGCCGCCCCCTTCGCCCCCCGGAAGGCCCGGACCATCTCCCGCAGCTTCTCCGGCGGGATCCGCGTCACCTCGGCGGTGCGCTCCGGCGTCCAGGGCGCGCAGAGCGCCTTCACCTCGTCGAGCCCTCTCGTGAACCGCGCCAGGCGGGCCTGGTCGACCTCCCCCTCGAGGAGGAGTTCCCGGACGAACGAAAGGTAGAAGAAGACGTCCGTGTCCGGCCGGATGAACACGTGCTCCCCGGCGGCGCGCGCCGTCTCGGTCCGGCGCGGATCGACGACGAAGACCCGTCCGCCGCGGGACTCGATGGCCTGGAGCGCGCGGGCCGGGTTGGGCACCTGGAGGAAGCTCCACTTCGAGATCACCGGGTTCGCGCCCACGATGACGAGGCACTCGATGCGCTCGAGGTCGGGAAAGGGCTGCGTGAAGGGGAATCCGTACATCTCCCGCGCCACCGCGAACTTGTTCGAGCAGTCCTGGGTGGAGGACGAGTACATCGAGCGCGACCCGAGCCCGGTCATGAATCCCTGCGCGAAGACCGGGTGCAGCACCCCGAAGCCGGCCGCCGTGCCGACGTACATGGCGATGCTGTCGGGGCCGTGGTCCTGCCGGATCTGGCGGACCTTCCCGCCGATCTCGCCGATCGCCTGGTCCCAGCCGATCCGGTCCCAGCGATCGCCCGTGCGCTTCTCCGGCGCCAGCAGCCGGTCCGGCGAGGCGTAGATCTCCTGCTGCCGGAGCCCCTTCGGGCAGGCGAACCCGCGGGTCGCGACGTGGGCGTCGTCGGCGCGGACGTCGACGACCCGGCCGCCGTCCACCTGGACGACCAGCCCGCAGAGCGACTCGCAGATGCGACAGAACGTGGTGTGCGTTTCGATGGGGCTCCGGTCGATCAGGCGTCGGAGCGCCGAAGGAGCGCCTCCGCCTCCGCGATCCAGGAGGGCGCGTCCGGGTCGGATGCGTAGGGCGCCTGTGCGGGCGAGGGCGATGGCCTTCGCGATCGCCTCCTGCGCGCCGGGCTTCCTGTCGTTCTTCAGGAGGACCTCGGCCAGCGCCACCTGGTTCGGCGGGTAGTCGGGGCGAAGCTCGACCGCCGAGCGAGCCAGGACCAGGGCCTCCTCGACGTCGCCTGGCCCCACCGGCCAGCCCGGCGCCCGGGCGAGGAGGAGCGCGAGCACCCGCTCCGGACCGGCCTCCTCGAGGAGCGGCGAGTCCTTCGCCGCCTCCCGCAGGAGCTGGGCCATCCGCTTCAGGCCGTCCTCGACCGTCGTCGGGCGGTCGCGGGCCTGCATGCCCAGGGCGACGGCCGAGCCAGAACTTGCAGGGACGCCGATTTCGCGTCGCGACGGACGCACCACTGCCCCACCTGGACCGCGCTGACGGCGAGGTCCGTCCGGACCTTCACGTCCTTCTCCCGCTCGGCGAGCCACGCCTTCGCCTGGATGGCGCAGATCAGCCCGCCCGTGCCCGCCTCGTCGGTCTGCGCCGCCTGCAGGCAGAGACCCTCCGCGCGGCGGACGGCCGCGGCGCTGGGGCGCTTCGCGTACTCCTCCGCCGCCTCCTGCAGGAGCGCGTCCGCGGGGGTGGAGCCCACCGCCTCCCGCTGCAGGGCGGACACGGGCGGCGGCTCCTTCAGGGCGGCGGCGCAACCCATGGAGAGCAGGGCGCCGAGGCCCGCCAGGCGGGCGGCGGGCGTCACTTGGCGGCGGCCCCGTATGCCTTGCGAGCGGCGGCCAGGGTCGACGGGTCGAGCGGGAAGAACCCCTGGAGCCGGATGGCCTCGAGCGCCGCCCTTCCCTTCGGGCGTGTCCCCGAGCTTCCGGAGCGCTGCCTCCAGCACCTTCCAGCGGTCCGGCGTCAGGCGTTTCCCGACGGTGACGAGCACGCCGCTGGGAAGCGGCGCCGAGCGGGCCACCACCTCGAGCTCCCCTGCGAAGGGCAGCGTGGGCAGCGCTGCGGCCTGCGTCCCGTCGAGCAGCACCGCGATGTCCTCCCCCGCCGCCGCCTTGCGGAGCGACGAGAGCACCTGGCTGTTCTGGACGATCTTCACCGAGGCCGGGACGGGTCCCCAGCCGCCCAGCGCAGGCCCCTTCACGAAGGCCGGCGCGTAGCCGGCGATCGAGTTCACCTGCCAGCCGGCGAGGGCGGCCGGCGAAGTGAGCCTCCCCTTCTTGGCGACCAGCGCCCAGACCTCGGTGGGCCCGGCGCCCTTCTGGGCGGCCGCGAGCCGCGGCTCGAGCTTCAGCGCCTCGGCCTGCTGCAGGAAGAGCGGCAGCGCGACCATGGCGAACCCGGCGTCCGGCCTCGCCAGCCGCTCCAGGCCCGGGCCCTCCTTCTCGTAGTACGCCGCGACGATCGAGCCGGCCGGCCAGCCGGCCTGCGCCGCGAGCGCCGCGGCAAAGGCGTCCATCGAGGCCTGCGCCTCGGCCGTCGTGCCGGGGTAGCCGGGCGCGACCGCGACGAAGGCCACGGGGTCGGCTCCGAGGGCCAGGGCTGCGAGGATGGGGAGCAGGTTCATGGGGTCTCCGGTCGCCGAATCTAACCCGGGGGTCACCGAAGACCAATCCGCTTCTCTGGCCGCCCGCTTCCTCGCCGTGAACGGCCCGCCCCCGGAGGGATCGCCCCTCCCCTTGACGATGAGGCCGCCCTCCCGGAGTCTAGCGCGGTGATCGGTCCCTCCCCGCGGGTGAAGCGCCTGGCCAGAGCCTCCCGGCTGCTTCTCCTCCTCGCCTGCCTGCTCCCCTCCCTCGCCGCGCCGGCGCCTCTCCAGCCCCTGTCCGACGTCCGGCTGCGCGACTCGCGCGTCCTCACGATCCGGGCGCAGCGCGAGGGCCAGTCTGCGCGGCCGACCGGGCGCGCGCCGCGACCCAGGCCCTGGCCGCCGCCATCGAGGAGGATCCCAAGGCCGACGCCAGCGTCGAGGTCCGGGCGGACACCGCCGCGGTCAAGGTCGGCCGGATCACGGTTCTCGAGGTCGGGCCGGAGGACGTGGCGGCCGCCCACGCTCCCGGCGTCGCCGAGCTGGCCCAGGAGAACGCGGCCCAGGTCGATCGGGCCCTGCGCGCCGAGCGCCGCCGGGCCCGCATCGCCGAGGTGGTCTTCCACGTCTCGCTCCTCGTCCTCACCGGCCTCGTGGCCTGGCTCCTGGTGCGAAAGCTCGGCGACCTGGATCGCCGCCTGGAGGCGACCGTCCAGGAGCGGCGGCGAGGCGTGCCGTCCCTGCGCTTCCGCAACGTGGAGCTGGTCAGCCCGGAAGGGATGGCCGGGGCGCTGCGCATCGCCCTGCGGCTCGGGCGCGTGCTGCTCCAGATCGCCATCGCCTGGGGATGGCTGATCTTCGCCCTGTCGCTCTTCCCCGCCACGAGAGGGACCGGCGTCCTCCTGGGGCGCGTCGTGCTCGGCCCTGCCGCCGGGACGCTCGCCCGCGTGGGAGGCGCGCTCCCGTTCCTGATCGGCGCGATCACCGTCGGCGCGCTGCTCTGGCTCGCGCTGCGCGCCATCCGCCTCTTCTTCCACAGCGTCGCCGTGGGCGAGACCCACCTCCGCTGGATGCCCCCCGAGCTCGCGGTCCCGGTCGGCCAGCTGGTGCGGATCGCGGTGGTGGTCGTGGCGGCGGTCTTCGCCGCCCCCGTGCTCACCGGCACCCAGGAGGGCGTGCTCGCCAACGTGGGCACCGCCGCGCTCCTCGCCGTCGGCCTCGCCGCGGTCCCCGCCCTGGCGAACGTGGCCGCCGGCCTCCCCCGCCTCTTCTCCCGCACCTACCGGACCGGCCACGTGGCCGAGGTGGGGAAGACCAGCGGGCACCGTCCGCGGCGTCGGGTTGCTCGACCTCGAGCTGGAGGACGCCACGGGACGCCGGGTGCTCGTTCCCCACCTCGCCGCGCTCTTCGCGCCCACCCGCCTCCCGGGCCTGGCGGCCGCCGCCCGCTTCGAGCTCGCCATCGATCCGGCCGAGGATCAGGGGCTCGTCCGGGAGATCCTGCTTCGCACCGGCGGGCCGGGCACGGCCGCCGACCTGGTTCGCCTCGACGCCCTCGCCGCCACGTACCGCGTCTCCGGGCCGGGCGCCGATCTCGCCGTCCGGGTCGCTTCCGCGCTCCGCGCCGAGGGAGTGAAGCTGGGCCGGCGCCAGGCCGGAGCGCCGGGGGCTCCGTGAGCACGCTGCAGTCGCTGTTCATCCTCCTCCTCGTCGCCTACCTGGGCGGCTTCCTCATGGGCGGGCGGGGCATCCGGGGGTTCGGATTGCCTTCCGGCTCGGAGTGGCTCCTCCTGGGAATCGTCGCTGGCCCCCAGGTCCTGGGAATGGTGAGCGGAACCGAGGTGGCCACCTTCGCCCCGCTCGTGCTCCTCGCCACGGGCTGGATCGCGCTCCTGGTGGGCCTCGCCTTCGGGATGGACGGCGCCCGACGGATCGGTGTCGGCGGGCTCGCGCTCGGTCTCCTGTCCGGCCTCCTCGGATTCGCCGCGGTGGCGGGAGCCGTCTGGGCGGTGCTGCGCTTCGTGCCCGTGGTGTCCGAGCAGTTCCCGTCGGCCGAGGACCGCTCGTTGCTCGTGCTCGGGATCGGCGTCGCGCTGGCCGACACGTCCCGTCACGTGGTCCGCTGGGCGATCGAGCGGCTGGGGGCTCGTGGACCTCTCCTCGACCGGGTGGCCGACGTGGCGCTGTCCGACGACGTCGTCCCGATCGCCATCATCGGCCTGTTCGTCTCCCTCGACACCTCCCGGGGCGTGCCCGCCCTGCCCCTGGGCGGGATCGCGCTCGGGGCGGGACTCGGCCTCATCTGCGCGCTGCTGCTCGGCCGGAAGATGCGCGTCGCGACCTTCTGGGGGCTTCTCTTCGGCTTCTCCCTCCTCGCGACCGGCGTCTCCGAGCAGCTCGACCTCTCCTCGATCGGCGCCGGCTTCGCGCTCGGCCTGGCCCTGGCGGTGGTCTCCCCCCTTCGCCGGGAGGCAAGGGCGCTCGCGGTGGGCGTGCAGGGGGCGGTCATCCTCCCGGCGCTCTTCCTCGCCGGCGTGCGCGCCCCCGTCGTCTCGGACGCCTCCCTCTGGATCGTCGGCGCCGCGGTCGCGGCCCGGCTCGTCTCGGCCCTGCTCTCGGCGGGCCTCGTCGCGGCCACCTCCCCCGCCGCCCGGCGCGGCGGCGGTGCGCTCTCCCTCGTCTTCTTCCCGGTCGGGCCCTTCGGGATCGCGATCGCGCTCGCCATCGACCTGCGCTACCCCGGCCCGGCCGGCAACCTGATCCTGGCCACGACCGTCGCGGCCGCCATCGCCGGGGAGTTCATCGGTCCCCCGGCCCTCCGCCGGGCGCTCCGTCGCGCCGGCGAGCTGCAGGAGGCCCCCGCGGCCAGCGCCGCCGTGGCGCGGACCGGGGAGGCCACGCCATGAGCGCAGGCGCCGCCCCGAAGGGGCTGGCCGTCCGGGCCGCGGAGCTCGCCTCCCTGGTCGGCCTCTTCGCCCTCATGCTGGGCGTGGAGAAGCTCACCGGCTCCCTCCACGGCGACTGGCAGCGAAGCGGGCGCGACCTGGCCGCCATCGGGTTCTTCCTGCTGGCCGGAACGCTCGCGTCGAGCCTGCTCGAGATCGTCCACCTCCCTCACCTCACCGGCTTCCTCCTGGCCGGCGTGGTGGCGGGTCCCTACGTGCTGCACGCCGTGAACCACGAGACGGTGGCCGACCTCTCCATCGTCAACTCGCTCGCGCTCTCGCTCATCGCGCTGGCCGGCGGCGCGGAACTGAGGCTCGAGGCCGTCCGGCGAGGCTTTCGCAGCCTGGCGACGGCCACCCTCGTCCAGAACGGCCTGGCGCTCGTCGTCCTCCCCGCCACCTTCCTGCTGGCGCGCGACCTCGTCCCGTTCACGCGCGGGATGGAGCTCCCGGCGGTCTTCGCGGTGGCGATGCTCTGGGGCGTGGTCGCCATCACCCGGAGCCCTTCCGCGGTGATGGGCATCCTCAGCCAGGCGCGCCCCGCGGGCCGGGTCACCGACTTCACGGTGGGGTTCGTCATGACCTCCGACGTGGTGGTGGTGGTCATGCTGGCGCTCGTGGTCACCGCCGTCCGTCCCCTCCTCGAGCCCGGGGCCACCCTCTCGCTGGCGGCCTTCGGCGAGCTGGGGCACGAGCTCCTGGGGAGCGTCGCCATCGGGACCACGCTCGGGCTGGCGCTCGTCGCCTACCTTCGCTTCGTCGGGCGGCAGGTGCTCATCGTCCTGCTGGTCCTGGGCCTCGTGGCGTCGGAGGTCATCACCTACCTGCACTTCGAGTGGCTCCTGACCTTCCTCACCGCGGGCTTCGTGGTCCAGAACTTCTCGCGACAGGGCGACAAGCTGCTGCACGCCATCGAGCACACCGGCGAGGTGGTCTACGTGATCTTCTTCGCGACGGCCGGCGCGCACCTGGACCTGCCGTTGCTCGGGCGCCTCTGGCCGGCCGCGGTCCTCTTCTTCGTCGTCCGCGGAGTCACGGCCGTCGCCGGAGCCCACCTGTCCGGCAAGCTGGCGGGCGACCCGCCGGAGCTGCGCCGCTGGGCCTGGTCCGGGCTGGTCTCGCAGGCCGGGCTGGCGCTCGGCATCGCCGCCAAGATGCAGAACCAGTTCCCCACCTTCGGGGCCGAGTTCGGTGCGCTGGCGATCGCGGCGGTCGGGCTCAACGAGCTCGTGGGCCCGGTGCTCTTCAAGCTCGCGCTCGACCGCACGGGCGAGAGCGGCAAGGGCGCGCCAGCGGCCTAGCGGCCCCGTCGACTCAGCTGGCCGGGACCGGCGGCAACCCGGGGACGGCGGCCTCGGAAGGGCCGCGGTTGCGGCCTCCGGCGGCGCGGCCGGCGCGAGCGGCGGCGGGGCTGCCGATGGACCCAGCGGGCCCCGCTCGACCTCCATTCCCTGGAGGTACGTGTACCCGCGCATCACGCCCTCGTAGAACTGCGCCATGCCGACCCCTTCCTTGGGACGGATGGTGCCCTCCTTCATGCGGACGTCGAGCGCGGTCTTCACCCGCCGGACGAGGTCGGCCGGCTCGTAGAGCAGGGTCTGGAGCACCTTGTCCACGTGATCGCCGCGGATGATCTCGCCCAGGTAGAAGTCCTCCGGGTCGTCGTCGTCCACGTAGACGTGCACCTCGTTCACCCGGCCGAAGAGGTTGTGCATGTCGCCCATCACGTCCTGGTACGCGCCGTTCATGAACATGCCGAGGAAGTAGGGCTTCCCGGGCTCGAGCGCGTGGAGCGACAGGGTCTCGTCGACGCCGTCTCCCTCGATGAAGCGGTCGATCTTGCCGTCGGAGTCGCAGGTGATGTCGACGATGGTGCAGTCCTGGGTGGGCGCCTCGGCCAGGCGGTGCAGCGGGACGATGGGGAAGAGCTGGTCGAAGGCCCAGTGATCGGGGGCGCTCTGGAAGAGCGAGAAGTTCGCCATGTACTGATCGGCGATCTTGTCGCCCAGGTCGCGCGTCTCGCGGGGGAGCCGCTTCTTGCCCCGGTTCAGCGACACCAGGCTGCGCGCCAGCTTCCAGAAGAGCGACTCGACGGTGGCGCGCTCCTCGAGCCCGAGGATGCCCAGCTTGAACATCTGCAGGGCCTCCTCCTTCTTGGCGACGGCGTCGTGGTAGACCTCGGCGCGGTTGCGCGGGGTGATTGAGGCCACGATCTCGCGCATCTCGCGCACGACCTTGTGCTCTCCCGGCTGGATCGCGGAGGCGGCCGCGATCTCGGCGCGCGATCCGATCTCGATCGACCCGAAGACGTTCATGATGATGCAGGAGTGGTGGGCGGTGACGGCGCGCCCCGACTCGGAGACGATGTGCGGCTCCGGGACCCCCTCGTTGGCGCAGATCCGCTGCACGTTGTAGACGACGTCGGCCGCGTACTCCTCCATCGAGTAGTTCATCGACGAGGCGTATCCGGCGCTCCGGGAACCCACGTAGTCGACGCCCAGCCCGCCGCCCACGTCGAAGTACTCGATGCCGAGCCCCATCTTGCGCAGCTTGGCGTAGAGCCGCGCGCCCTCGTTCACCGCGTCCTTCACGACCCGGATCTCGGTGAGCTGGCTGCCCACGTGGAAGTGGAAGAGCTTGCAGAGGTGCTTCTTCCCCGCCGCCTCGAGGATGCGGACCGCCTCGATCATCTCGGGCGTGGTCAGGCCGAACTTGGCGAAGTCGCCGGAGGACGACTCCCACTTCCCGGTGCCGCGGGTCGAGAGCTTGGAGCGAAGCCCGATCCACGGCTCGACCCCGACCTCGTCGGCGGCGCGGAGGAGGGCCGGGAGCTCGGAGAGCTTCTCGATCACCACCACCACCTTGCGCCCCAGCTTGCGGCCGAGCAGCGCCAGCCGCATGTACTCCTCGTCCTTGTAGCCGTTGCAGATGGTGAGCGCCTCGGGGTCGGTGTTGTACCCCAGCACCACCATCAGCTCGGCCTTGGAGCCCGCCTCGAGCCCGTAGTGGTAGGGCGCCCCGGCGTCGAGGATCTCCTCGACCACCTCGCGCATCTGGTTCACCTTGATCGGGTAGACGCCGTAGTAGCCCCCGCCGTACGAGAGCTCGGCGACCGCCTTGCCGAAGGTCTCGTTCAGGATGCGAACCCGGGCGCGCAGCACGTCCATGAAGCGGACCACCGCCGGGAAGCCCAGCCCGCGCTCCTGGATGTCCTCCACGACGTCCATCAGGTCGATGGTGGGGCCGCCCGGACCGTGCGGGTGGACCACCATGTGCCCCTTCTCGTTCACCGAGAAGAAGCCGGCTCCCCATCCGGCCATGTTGTAGTACTGGATTGCCCGCTCGATCGACCAGTCGGAGGCCGGCGTGGCGGCGGTGGCGTCACTCTTCTGCTCGGGCAGGTTCATCGAGATCACATGTACGCCGTGGCGTCGGAAAAATGAAGGCGTTATCTAGCCGGCTCCCGTGCCCCCCGCTCACCCCCCGAAACCCACCGGTCCTGCCGCGACCGGTCTCCGCGCCCGCCTGAGGGGCGTGGCCGAGGTCTTTGCCCAGGTCCCGGGCACCTTCCGGCTGGTCTGGGAGGCCGACCGGCGGGGCGCGATGGCCATCGCCGGGCTCACGGCGGTGGCGGCCCTGCTGCCCGCCCCCCTCGCCTGGGTGGGCAAGCTCATCATCGACGCCGTGGTCGAGGCGGCCCGGACCGGCTCCGAGGCGGCCCGGGCCCGGGTGGGAACGCTCGTCCTCCTCGAGCTCCTCCTCGTCGCGGCCACCCTCGTCTCGGGGCGGCTCCTCGGCTTCCTTCGCGAGCTCCTCCGCACCCACCTCGGCAACCGGGTGAACGAGCAGATCCTGGAGAAGGCCCTCTCCCTCGAGCTCCGCCATTTCGAGGACGCGGACGTCTACGACAAGATGCAGAACGCCCGGCGGGAGGCCTCGGCCCGCCCCCTCTCCCTCGTGATGCAGGCCTTCGGCATCGCGCAGAACGCGGTCACCCTGGCGGCGCTCTCGGCGCTCCTCTGGCGCCTCTCCCCCTGGAGCGTGCTGGTCATCGTCGCCGCCTCGATCCCGGCCTTCGTCGCCGAGGCCCGGCTCTCCTCGGAATCCTTCCGCGTGAACACCTGGCGCGCGCCCGAGGGACGGCGCCTCAACTACCTGGAGTGGATCCTCACCCGCGACTCCCACGTGAAGGAGGTCAAGCTCTTCGACCTCGGTCCGCTGGTCCTGGGGCGGTACCGGGAGCTCTTCCGGAAGTTCTACGGCGAGGATCGGCGGCTGGCCGTCCGCCGGCTGGCCTTCGGCGCCACCTTCGGGCTCCTGGCGCTGGCGGCCTTCTACGGCATGTACCTGCTGGTGGCCGGACGGGCGGCGCGGGGGGAGATCTCGCTCGGCGACATGACCCTCTACCTGGTGGCCTTCCGGCAGGGCCAGTCGGCCTTCCAGGGAATCCTCACCGCCGTGGGCGCCATGTACGAGGACTCGCTCTACATGTCGAACCTCTTCGCGTTCCTGCTCATCCCCACCGGCGGGGAGCGGGCGCGGGTCGACCCGCCGGCCTCGGCGCCTCGCGGCCGCCCCCTCGAGATCGCCTTCGAGGACGTCTCCTTCCGCTACCCGTCGCGGAGCGAGTGGGCCCTGCGAGGGGTGAACCTCCGGCTCGCGCCGGGCGACACCCTGGGGCTGGTGGGCGAGAACGGCGCCGGCAAGAGCACCATCGTGAAGCTGCTGCTTCGCCTCTACGACCCCACCGAGGGGCGCATCACCTACGGGGGGGTGGACCTGCGGGACCTCGACCCCCGCGACCTTCGCAGCCGGATCGGCGCGGTCTTCCAGGACTTCGTCCGCTACCAGTTCACCGCGGCCGAGAACATCGGGCTCGGCAATCCCGAGCACGTCGACGACCGACCCCGGATCGAGGAGGCCGCCCGGCGCGCGGGAGCCGGACCGCTCGTGGCCAGCCTGCCCCGGGGGCTCGACACCGTGCTGGGCGGATGGTTCGAGGCCGGTCACGAGATCTCGGCCGGGCAGTGGCAGAAGCTGGCCGTGGCCCGGGCCTTCATGCGCGACGCGGAGGTCCTCGTCCTCGACGAGCCCACCGCCAGCATCGACGCGGAGGCCGAGCACGAGCTCTTCCTGCACTTCCGGGAGCTGGCCGCCGGCCGGACCGCCATCGTCATCTCCCACCGCTTCTCCACGGTTCGCATGGCCGACCGGATCGCCGTCCTGCACGGGGGGCGCCTGGAGGAGCTGGGGAGCCACAGGGACCTCGTCGAGCGCGGCGGCCGCTACGCCCACCTCTTTTCCCTGCAGGCGCAGGGATACCTGGACTAGAGGTCCCTCGTGCGCGGCGCCGAGCAGATCCCCTGGCTGTACGACGCCTCCATGGCGCTCCTGGAACGCGCCGGGCTCGGCCCCTGGCGCCGGTGGCTCGTCGAGGGTGCGCGCGGACTGACGCTCGACCTCGGCTGCGGGACCGGCCGCAACCTGCCGCTCCTGCCCTCCGGCGCCACCTCCGTGGGCGTCGACCCCTGCCGGCAGAGCCTCGCTGAAGGCGCGCCGGCGCTCGCCTGGCGCGCTCCTGGTCCAGGCCCGCGCCGAGGAGTTGCCCTTCCGGCAAGGCGCCTTCGACACGGTCCTGAGCGGCCTCGTGCTGTGCTCGGTGACCGAGCCCCGGCTCGCGCTCGGAGAGGTGCGGCGGGTCCTGGCCTCCGGGCGGCGCGATGCGGGCCCTCGAGCACGTCCGCTCCCCCGTCCCCTGGAAGGCGCGGCTGCAGGACTGGAGCCAGCCGGCGTGGACCGCGATCTCGGGCGGCTGCCACCCCAACCGGGAGACCGTGCAGGCCGTCGAGGAGGCCGGGCTGACCATCGACCCGGGCAGCCTTCGCGCCCGGGACACCATGCGTCGCTTCGAGGCTCGCTTCCTCGAGGAGTGAGCGTCAGCCTCGCCGCAGCCGGTCGATCGCCGCCTGGATGTCCTCCGGCACGGGCGCCTCGAAGCGGCGGAGGCGGCCGGTGCGGGGGTGCTGGAACGCGAGGCGCCACGCATGGAGCGCCTGGCGGCCGACGTCGCGCGGCCGCGAGCCGGAGCGGGTCGGTGGCGGCCAGCCTGGCTTCCCGCCGCGTGCCGCCGTAGGCGGCGTCCCCGACGATCGGATGGCCCGACTCGGAGAGGTGGACGCGGATCTGGTGCGTTCGCCCGGTGTGGATCCTGACCTCGGCGAGGGAGGCCCGGTCGCCGAAGCGCTCGACGACGCGCCACTCCGTCACCGCCTTCCGGCTGCCCGAGCGGCCGGTGAAGCGCTTCCTGTCCCGGGGATGGCGCCCGTACGGGGTCTCGAGCCGCCCCTCGTCGGGGAGTCGACCGTGGACGAGCGCCAGGTAGACCTTCTCGACCGTCCGGGCCTGGAACTGGGCCTGGAGCCCGGCGAGCGCCGCGTCGTTCCGCGCGACCACGAGGCAGCCCGACGTCTCCTTGTCGAGCCGGTGGACGAGCCCGAGCCGTCCCCCGGCGGCGGCATCGTCCCCCAGCCGGTGGAGCAGCGCGTTCACGACCGTGGAGTGAGGCGTCCCGCGGGCGGGGTGGACGACCATCCCGGCGCGCTTGTCGAGCACGAGCAGGTCGCGGTCCTCGTACAGGACGTCGAGCGGCAGATCCTGCGGGACGAGCCCCGACGGCTCGGGCGGCGGGATCTCGACCTCGATCCGCTCCGCGCCTCTCAGGCGAGCCGCCGCCTTGACGATTCGCCCGTCGACCCGGACGAGCCCTTCCTCCACGAGCCGCTGGACGCGCGCACGGGACAGGGACGGGGCCAGGCGCGACACGGCCACGTCGAGGCGCAGCCCGGCCTCCGATTCACCTGCCCTGAGCTCGAGTGGCTCGGCCAGCGGTTCCTCGCCTCACCAGATCCGGGACTTCACGTGTCCCTTGGGGCGCAGGATGACGTCCACGATGGCCTTGTCGTAGTAGTTCGTCCGGCCGTACAGGTCGGGAGCGACGCGGGACCGGTACAGGTCGCGCCCCTCCTCCAGCTCCTCGCGCAGGGCGTCGAAGAAGTTGTCCTGCTCGATGGAGCGGACGATCTTCTCCTCGTTGTAGAGCGACACGTCGGAGCAGATGGCGCGGGCCAGCCGGATGGCTTGCTCGGGCGCCTCGATGAGCGGCATCCGCTGATGCTAGCCCTCCGACCGTGGGGGTCAAGAGGGCTGCCGCCTCAACGACCCGACTTGGCGCCTCCGGAGGCCCGTTCCAGGTAGGACCGGGCCACCTTCTGGCCGTCGAGGCGGAGCTCCCGAGCCAGGCACATGACGATCCCGCGCAGGTAGACCGCCACGGGGAGCTGCTCGAAACGCTCCTCCTCCACGCACTCGATGTGGAGCCGGCTCACCTTGGTCCGTTCGGCCATCTGGGCCACCGTGAGCCCGCGAGCCTCCCGGGCCTCGCGGAGCAAGGCGCCGGTCCAGGAAGCTCCCTCGGGAGGGACGAACGGCTTCCGGGGGGCCTCCTCGACCAGCTGGGCCGGCGCGGGAACGGTCGCCGGGGCCGGAGCGGCGACGGTCTCCGCCGGCGCGCGAACCGGGCGGGCCTCCTCCACGGGAAGGCGCGCGTCGTAGGCAGCCCTGGCCTCGGGGTCGAGCAGCACCTCGCGGGCCTCCTCGATCCGGCGGGCGAGCTCCGCCGCCATCTCCGGGGTGAGGAGCGTGTAGGCGGCGAGCGACCCGGGGCCGTACAGCGACCGGGCCCGCTCGTGCGCGCGGACGATCTCCTCGGGCGTCGCGGACGGCGACACCTCCAGGAGCTCGTAGAGGCTCTGTTCCAGGAAGCGTTTCAAGGCATCAGTCCCGCAGCTCGACGTTCCAGTACGCGGCGTCCAGGAGCCCCAGGAACGGTCGCCACTCCCGGTAGATCGCGCGTCGCGTCGCGTTCCGGAAGACGGCCGTCCACCTCGGCCGCGCGGGTGCCCGGAGCAGGCGCATGCCCGACTCCTCGGGCGTGCGCCCTCCCTTGCGGAGGTTGCAGGCCACGCAGCTGCAGACCACGTTCTCCCAGCTCGTCGATCCTCCCCGGGAGCGCGGCAACACGTGGTCCAGGTTCAGCTCCGACCGGGGGAGGCGCCGGCCGCAGTACTGGCAGGTGCTCTCGTCCCGCGCGTAGACGTTCAGGCGCGAGAAGCGCACCCGCTGGCGCGGCAGGTGCGTATGGGCCACGAGGACGACCACCCGCGGCACCCGGATGGCCCGGGTCGGGGTGTGGATGGCTTCCTCGCTCACCGCGGCGGCGACGGCGGCCCAGCTCTCGAAGTCGAAGAGGCGGAACTGCTCGTCGAGCGCCCGGGCGACCCCCTGGTACAGCAGGGTCACGGCCCGCCGGACCGAGGTCACGTGCATCGGCTGATACACGCGGTTCAGGACCAGGACGGACGAGTCGAGCATCGGGGAAAACCTATCACGGGACCCTGCCTCGCGCCCGGACCCGAGTCGCGCGCGGCTCAGGGCGGCGGAGGAGGCAGCGGCTGCACCAGCCGTACGGGTCGCTCCCCGTCGCGACCGTAGAGCATCCGGTAGGCCGCGTAGCTGCGCAGGACGCGCTTCACGTAGCCCCGCGTCTCCTGGATGGGGATCTCCTCGACGAACTCGTCGAGGGGCAGGCTGGCCCTCGAACGCCACCAGGCCCGGGCGTTGCCCTCCCCGGCGTTGTAGGCCGCGAGCGCCAGCGGGGCCGATCCCCCGAACCGCTTGATGAGGTCGCCGAGGTGCTGGGCGCCGAGCCGGATGTTGAGCCGCGGATCGGTGAGGTCGTGCGCCGAGGGGGCGGGCAGGGCCAGCTTCTTCGCCGACTCGCCGGCCGTCCGGACCATGAGCTGGGTCAGCCCCACCGCCCCGGCGCCGGAGACCACCGCGGGGTCGAGCGCGCTCTCCTCCCGCATCAAGGCCTGGAGAAGGTCCGGCGGCACGCCGGCGGGGGGCGCGTAGCGGACGACCTGATCCCGCCACGCCGGAGGATAGGCCATCTGCCAGACGCGCAGCCCCAGCCCGGCGGGAGGCTCGCGCAGCACCTGGCGCCCCTGGGTGCGCAGGAGGCGGTGGGAGGCGCGGGCGTCGCCGGCGCGATCGAGGAGCTCGGCGAGCAGGAGCAGGGGCTCGGGAGACTCCGGGTGACGCCCCGATCTCCCTGCGGTCCACCGCGTTCAGCTCCTCGGCGGCCTCCCGGTCCATGTCCAGCCGGAGCAGCTGGACCGCGGCCCGGAAATGGGGATCGGCGGCGAGCGGACCGGAGCGGTACCGGAAGCCCTTGCGGCTCGCGCCGGACGGGCGCGGCTCGGGGGCCTTCTTCCCGGCGTCGAGCAGGCGCGCGCGCGCCAGGAGACCGTAGTAGTCGGCCGGGTAGAGCTTCGCGACCTCGCTCCAGGCGGCGCGGGCTCGACCCACGTCCCCCTGGCCGTTGCGCACGGCGAGGACGCGCCCGCGCCAGTACACGGCCCGGGCGTGCTCGTAGGGATCCTTGTCCCGGTACAGGCTCTCGATCCGCGCCAACCCTGCCACCGCGGCGTCGAGATCGCCCTGCCGCCGGGCGAGCCAGGCGCCCTTGAAGAGCGCGTCCGCCCGGTAGTCGCCGTCCGGGTAGCGTTCCACGAGCTCGTCCAGCACCCGCCGCGCCTCGTCGATGCGCCCGTCGCGGGCCAGCAGGTCGGCGGCGAAGTAGAGGGCGTCGTCCGACTGGGCGTGCTCCGGGTACTCGGCTGCGAACCTCCGGTACGTCTCCACCCCGGCGGCGTTGCTCACGTTGGCGCGCGTGACCGCCAGTAGGTAGAGCGCCCGGGGACGGAGCGAGGGGTCGCGTGCAGGCCGCGACCACCGGGGCGAGCTCCTCGGCCGCGGCGGCGTGCTGCCGGAGCTTCCGGAGCGCCTTTCCCCGGACGAACGCCGCGCGACAGGCGAGCGGGGCGTCGGGGCCCGGGGGCGGCAGCCTCTCCCCCAGCCGCTTCGCCTCGGCGAGGGCCTGCTCGTTCCGGTTCCAGTCGAGGAGCGCCTCGGCCCGGCGCAGGAGGTCCTCGTCGCCGGGCGGAGCGCCGTGAGGCGGGGGCAGCGCGTCCAGGCCGCGCACGGCACTCCTTCGCCTCGGGGGAGAGGGCGTGCCCCGCCCAGCACTCCAGGAAGAGCTTCCGGGCCTCCTCCTTCCCGTCCGGCTGGTCGGACAGGACCTTTCCTGCGAAGAGCAGCGCCCGCGGCGCCGCGTCGCCCCGGGAGAGGTCGCCCGGGGCCGGCAAGTCCCAGCAGTGGCCGGACCGCCTCGACCGCCTCGACGGGTCGCCCCGCGGCGGCCTGCAGCCGCCCCAGCGACATCCGCGCCTGGGGCCAGAGGAGGGAGGTCGGGGGGACCCGCTTCCACGTCTCGATGGCCTGGTCGCGGGAGCCCCTGGGCCTCGGCCACGGCCGCGGAGCAGCGCCTCCACCCGGTCGGCGATGGCCGGGAGCGCCGCAGCCAGCCCGGAGAGCTCTCGCTCGGCAGCCGCCGCGTCGCCGGCGGCGAGCGCCGACCGGGCCCGGAGGAACCTCGCCTCGGCGGCCGTCAGGCGCGCCAGCGGCGGATCGACGTCGGCCTCGCTCACCACGGCCGGCGGGGAGACATGCGGGGCTGCGGCGAGGAAGAGCGCCAGGGAGACCGGGACGAGCATCGACCCGGAATCTGGGGGAGGCGGGTCCGGCGGTCAAGCGCGCGACCGCCGCGTCGATTCTGGCTTAGGATTCCCCCGAGTGGACATCCGCGACCAGGCAGCCCTCCTCGCCGCCATCGTGACCCTGGCCCTGGCCGGGGCGGCCCTCCTGCGCTCGGCACGGCCGCGGTCCTTCACCCTCTTCGCGCTCCTCTCCCTCGATCTCTTCGTCTTCTCCGCCGCCGAGTTCCTCCACGGGCTCCCCGGCACCCAGGGCAGCCACGATCTCTGGAAGCGCCTGGCGATCGCCGCGGGCTCGCTCCTGCCCGCCGCGGCGCTCGCCTTCTTCCTCGAATTCCTCGGGGTGAAGCGGCGCCCGGCCCGGCGCGCCCGCGACCTCATGCTCGGCGGCTCGGTCTTCGGGCTGGTCGTGGCGGTCGACGCCGCTCACCCGCTCCGACCTGGCCTCGCTGCTGGTGGCCCTGTACGTCCTCCTCGCGCTCGCCGCGGTGCTCTCGGTGGTGTGGCGCGAGACGCCTGGCGGCGCACCACGCGCGCCGATCGTTCCCGCCTCACCTACGTGCTCGTGGGCGCGCTGGTGGTCGGCATCCTCGCCTTCCTCGATCTCCTCCCCCGCGTGGGCGTCCGCTATCCGCTCGAGGGGCTCGGGTTCGTGGCGCTCACGCTGTACATGTTCCTGCTCCTGCAGGCCCTGCTGCGCCGCCGCCTGCTCGACCTGCACGAGTTCCTCGGCAAGATCGCCGTCGTCACCCTCCTCGGCCTCGTGCTCGCGAGCATCTACGGCGGCCTCGTCTCCTGGGTGGGCGTGCGGCCCGGCCTCTTCTTCTTCAACACGCTGGTCGCCTCGTTCGTCATCCTCTCCCTGTTCGACCCGATCCGGGCCAAGGTCGAGGAGTGGGTGGTGGTGAACCTCTTCCCGGAACGGTACGAGCTGGTCCGGGAGCTCGAGGTCCTGCGCGACCGCGTGGTGACCGTCATCGACCCGGTCGGCCTGGAGCGCACGGTCCTCGACGGACTGGCGGAGACCCGGCGCGTCACCCACGCCTCGCTCTGGCTCGTCGCCGACGAGCGACCCGGCTACCGCCTGCTCGCCTTCCGCGGACCGGAGCCCGTGCCGTTCCTCGAGCCCGCCACCGCCCGCGCGCTCGTCCGGGCCGCCGGGGACGGGCGGCGGGCCGTCCTGCTCGAGAACCTGGAACGGCGCCTGGCCGAGCTGCAGGCCGAGTACCCTCCCAGCCAGGGCGACGCGGCGGCGCCCTCCCCGCCCTCCGCGATCGCCGCCGAGCTGCAGCGGATCGCCGACGCCCGCGAGGCCATGGCGCTCATGAAGGCCGGCATCTGCATGCCGCTCGTGGCGGGCGACCGGGTGGCCGGGTTCCTGGCCTGCTGGGACGAGCGCGTCCAGGAGGCCTTCGCGTCCGACGAGATCGCCGGCCTCATCGAGGTCGCCGACCGCTGCGCGCTCGTCATCGACAACTCCAAGCTCTACCAGCAGATGAAGGAGCGCGACCGGCTCGCCGCGCTGGGCGAGATGGCCGCCGGCCTGGCCCACGAGATCCGCAACCCGCTCGCCGCCATCAAGGGAGCCACCCAGTACCTCGACCCCCGCGCGGCTCCCCCGCGAGGACGGGGAGTTCCTCGAGATCATCGTCGAGGAGGTCGACCGCCTGAACGGCGTCGTGACCCAGTTCCTCGACTACGCCCGGCCGCTCAAGTCGACGCTGGCGCCCGGGGACGTCGGGGACATCCTGCAGCGCACCTTCAAGCTGCTCGCGCCCCAGGTCCCGGCCGGGATCGAGATCACCATCGACGTGGCCCCCGAGCTTCCCCTGGTGGACTGCGATCCCGAGCAGCTGAAGCAGGTGTTCCTCAACCTGGCGCTCAACTCGTTCCAGGCCATGCCCGACGGCGGCAAGCTCCACGTCTCCGCCTCGCTCGCCCGCGACGAGCTCGCCACCTGGCGGGAGCCTCGCTTCCGCGACGACCGGGTCGAGATCCGGTTCCGCGACACCGGGCCCGGGCATCCCCGCCGACGCCCGCGACAACGTCTTCGTCCCGTTCTACACGACGAAGGAGAAGGGCACCGGCCTCGGTCTCGCCATCAGCCAGCGCATCGTCAAGGCGCACCACGGGGCGCTCGTCGTCTCCGAGCCCGCCCGGGGGCGGCGCCGAGTTCACCGTCTCGCTCCCCTGCATCCAGCTCGAGCAGCCCCGCCCCGCGGCCCCCGCGCCGCAGCCGGAGTCGCGCCGGGCCCGGAAGCGCCGCGGCTCGCCCTGAACGGCCGCTCCCCTTCCCCACCCACTCGTGCTAACAGGGGTCCCGTGGCGCACGTCCTGATCGTCGACGACGAGAACAACATCCGGCGCGTCCTGGCCGCCATGTTGAAGCGGGACGGCTACGAGGTGACCACCGCCGCCGACGGCGAGCAGGCGGTCGCCACCCTGCACCGCGCCCCGATCGACGTGGTGGTCACCGACCTGGTCATGCCCCGCATGGGCGGCCTCGAGCTGCTCCGGCATTGCGCGACCGCCCATCCCGACGTCCCGGTGATCATGATCACCGCCCACGGCACGGTGGACACCGCCGTCGAGGCCATGAAGGCGGGCGCGTTCGACTACATCACCAAGCCCTTCGAGCAGGAGGAGCTGCGCAAGGTCATCGCCAAGGCGGCGCGCGCCCGGGTCCTCGAAGGGCAGCACGTCCACCCCCCGGCCGGGCGACGGCGAGCGTCCGCCGCTGGTCGGCCAGTCGCCCTCGATGCGCGCCGTCTACGACGTCATCGCCCGGGTGGCCGATTCCCCCTCGACCGTGCTCATCACCGGGGAGAGCGGCACCGGCAAGGAGCTCGTGGCCCAGGCGCTCCACCGCGGAAGCTCGCGGCGGACGCAGCCCCTCATCAAGGTCAACTGCGCCGCCATCCCCAAGGACCTCGTGGAGAGCGAGCTCTTCGGCTACGAGCGCGGCGCCTTCACCGGCGCCGTGGGCTCCAAGCCCGGGCGGTTCGAGCTGGCCGACGGCGGCACCCTCTTCCTCGACGAGATCGGCGAGATCCCCATCGAGATGCAGGTGAAGCTGCTGCGCGCCCTCCAGGAGTCCGAGTTCGAGCGCGTCGGCGGCATCAAGACCCTGCGGGTCGACGTCCGCCTCATCGCCGCGACCAACCGCAACCTCGAGGCCCTCATCGCCGACGGGCGCTTCCGCGAGGACCTGTTCTACCGGCTCAACGTGGTCCCGATCGCCCTGCCCGCGCTGCGCGACCGCCGCGAGGACATCCCGCTGCTCGTCCAGCACTTCATCGAGAAGTACAACCGCCGCCTGGGGAAGCGGGTCGAGCGGGTCGACGAGGGCGCGCTGGAGATCCTCACCGCCTACGGCTGGCCCGGGAACATCCGCGAGCTCGAGAACGTCATGGAGCGGTCGGTCCTCTTCGCCGACGGCCCCCTGGTGACGGTGGCCCAGCTCCCGGAGACGCTGCGCGAGCGCACCGGCGCCGCCGCGGTCCCCGTGGCGCCGGTGGGCGCCCTGGGCGCCATCGCCGCCCCGAGCGGCGCGTCGATGAAGGACATCGTCCGGCAGGCCCAGGCCGACCTCGAGAAGACCCTCATCTCCCGCGCGCTCGAGGAGACCAACGGCAACGTCACCCGCGCCGCCAAGCAGCTCCAGATCAGCCGCAAGTCGCTCCAGGTGAAGATGAAGGAGCTGGGGCTGCGCGGCCTCGACGACTGAGCCCCGGCGCGGCGCCGGTCAGCGGCGCCCGCGCACCGACTCGACCAGCGCGTAGGCCTCGCTCCGCCCCATCCCGTGCCCCCGCGCGATCGCCCGCGCCACCGCGGTGGGCGCCTCGCCCGACGCGAGCCGGCGCAGGATCTCCTCCTCGGGCGGCTCCGTGGGGGCTTCCTCGGGAGCCGCCTCGGCGCCGGCCACGACCAGCGTCACCTCGCCCCGCAGCTCCCCGGGAAACCGCGCGCGAAGCTCCGACAGGCGGCCGCGCGCGATCTCCTCGTGAAGCTTGGTGAGCTCGCGAGCGAGCGCCGCCGGGCGGTCGCCCAAGGCCTCCTGCAGGTCGGCGAGCGTGGCCGCCGCCCGGTTCCCGGCCTCGAAGAGCACGAGCGTGGCCGGCACGCCGGCGAGCCACCGCAGCGCCTCGGCCCGGGCCCCGCCCTTCCGCGGCAGGAAGCCGGCGAAGAGGAACCGGTCGGCCGGCCAGGCCCGACGCGGAGA
Source organism: uncultured delta proteobacterium (assembly GCA_963766715.1). Lineage (GTDB taxonomy): Bacteria > Myxococcota > Myxococcia > Myxococcales > Anaeromyxobacteraceae > CAIOAK01. The sequence continues at coordinate 481,346 of CAVYBH010000012.1, read as the reverse complement.
GCGCGGCCAGCGCCGCCGACGGCCCCGGGACGGGCACCACGCTGGCGCCCACGCTCCCAGGCCGCCTCGACGAGGCGGCTGCCCGGATCGGAGACCCCGGGCGTCCCCGCGTCGGTCACGAGCGCCACGGAGGCGCCGGCGGCGAGGCGCGCCACCACCCGGCCGAGCCGCTCCTCCTCGTCGAACGCCGGCAGGGAGAGCAGGTCGGCCGGGTGCGCCCCGACGTGGCCGAGCAGCGTCCGCGTCCGGCGCGTGTCCTCGGCGACCACCACGTCGACCTGGCGCAGCACCTCGGCCGCTCGCGGGGAGAGGTCGCCCAGGTTGCCGATGGGGGTCGCCACCACGTAGAGGGTCCCGGCCCCGGCGTTCGCTCCGGCGCTCATCCCGGCGCCCCCCCCGAGGCGTCGAAGGCGCCCTCGAAGAGCTCGAAGGCCGGGTCGCTCGCCGCTCCCGGTCACGGCCAGCACGTCGAAGCGGATGTCGTCGTCGAGCGCGCCGTGGCGCCGGGCCCAGTCGGTGGCGGCCGCCACCACCCGCAGCGCCTTCCGCCGATCCACCGTCTCCTCCGGAGCCCCGTGGCCTCGAGCCGGCCCGGCTCCGGACCTCCACGAAGCAGAGCACGCCCGCCGGCGCGGCAGACGAGGTCGACCTCGCCGCGCCGGGTGGCGTGGTTGCGGGCCAGGACGACGTACCCGCGCCGCGCGAGCCAGGCCGCGGCCAGGTCCTCGGCGCCGGCGGCCGATTCTCCCGGGTCGTGGGCACGGCGGCTCAGGCGGCGTGGTCGGCCGCCTCCCGGAAGATCGGGTCGGCGCGTCGCGTGCACGACCTGGCGCCCCTTGGCCACCTGCTTGAGGAGCGCGGGCCAGCACCCTGCGCGAACCCTCGGGCAGGACGCCGAACGCGTCCTCGAGGACGGCCACCGACTTGCCGGCGGCGAGCCCCTGCTCGGCGAACCCCACCTTCAGGACCGCGAAGCAGAGGTCCCGCTCCGCCGCCGGGAGCGTGGCCGCGGGGACGAGCTTCCCGCCCGCCTGGACCTGGAGGTTCCCGCGCTCGTCGACGAAGAAGTTGGCGAGCCGCTGCGGAGTAGCGCCGGCAGCACCTGGAGCGATGCGCGGCTGCAGGGCGCGCAGCGCCGCCCCGGGGCTGAGCGCCAGGTCGGCCGACGCCCGCTCCATGAGCGTCGCGCAGCGCCTCGCCGCGCGGGCGCGGGGACGGCGTGGCCCGCTCCTGCCCCGCGACCGGCGCCTCGCGCGCTCGGGCCGACTCCACCTCCCGCTCCAGCCGGGCGATCTCCTGCTCCAGGGAGTGGATGTCGCGCACGAAGCCCCCCGTCTCGGCGGTCAGCTTCCGCTCCAGCTCCCCAATCTCCTGCTGGACCTGGACCCGCTCGGCCTCGGCGTCCTTCGTCTCGGCCCTCGCCTGCCAGGTGGTGATTCCGGCCTCGGCCTCGGCCAGCGCGGCCCGCGCCTCCTGCACCCGCACGAGCAGGTCGCCGAGCTCGGCCACGCTCGCCACGCCCGGCCGGCCGTCACGGCGGCCCGCACGTCGGCGGTCTCCCGCTCCCAGGCCTCGGTGGCCTTCCGCTCCCGCTCCCCGAGCCAGCGAGTCCGGCGCCCGGCGGTCTCGGACCCCTCGGCCCGCCCGACCCAGCGAAGCCCCTCGAAGGCGGCCCACCCGGTGGCCGGGATGGCGGCGAGCGCCAGCGCACGCAGGTCGGTGCACGAGCGCGCCGAGCAGGCTCGCCGCGCCCGACGCCCAGGCCGGCCAGGAAGCCCGGGCTGGCGCCAGAGTCGGTCCCGGGCGCGGAGGCCCCGTCCTGCGCCTCCCGCTCCTGCGCGACCTTCTGGCAGCGCCTCGTCGCGCCGGGCGGTGGCCTTGCGCGCAGGCGGCCAGCCGGGCGGCGGGGTCGCGAAGGGTCGCGAGCGCCGCCTCCGCCGCCGGCCAGCGCCGCGACGCCGGCCTGGGCGGCCCGCAGCCGCTCCTTCACCTGCTCCCCGGACTTGAGCATCTCCTCCAGCTTGAAGAGCCGGCTCTGGCAGGCTGTCCATCTCCGCCTGGACCTGCTCGGCGCCGCGGGCGCGCGCCATCTCGCTCCGCGAGCGCCTCGAGCTTCTTCCGCGCCTCGGCCGGGCGCGAGCGAGCGGCGCGGAGCCGGCTGGCGAGATGGCGGCGAGACCGCCGGGGGAGCCTGCCGCGACGGGAAGTCGGCGGCGGCGACGGAGAGGACGGCGGCGTAGCGCTCCGGCGAGGGCGACGCCCGGCGGCGCGCAGCACCTCGGCGATGCGCGACCGGGTCCTGGAGCACCGACTGGAAGGCGCGCTCGCTCGGGGTCGTAGCGCTGGAGCTGGCAGGGCCCCGCCAGGTCCCGGACCACCCGCCAGGTGACCCCGTCGTCCCCGGCGAGCGTCAGGCCGGCGCGGACGGCGCCCGCCCGCGCCGCGGCCCTCGGCGCGCAGCGACCGGGTCGGGCGGGAGGTCGGGGTGGAACAGCGCCGCGACGAGGCGGCGGAGCGCCGCGCCGTCGCCGGCGACCACGTTGTAGCCCGGGCGCAAGCGCGATCCGGCCCCGCTCGGCGGCGCGAATCCGCGGACACCCTGGGCTGCGATCTCGAGCAGGAGCACGTCGGCGGAGCGACTGTACTCCGCGTGCGGACCGCGGGAAAGACCCGGATCAGGCCTGGGCGGGCTTGGCGGCGGCCGCCTTCGGCCCCTCTTCCTGCTGGACGCGGGCGGCCTTCCCCTGGAGATCCGCGCAGGTAGTACAGGCGCGAGCGGCGGACGTCGCCGCGGCTCACCACCTCGACGCGGTCGATGCGGGGGCTGTGGAGCGGGAAGATGCGCTCGACGCCCACGCCGTAGCTCACCTTGCGGACGGTGAACATGGCGCGGGCGCCGCCGCCGGACGAGGCGATGACCACGCCCTCGTACAGCTGGATGCGCTCCTTGTCGCCTTCCTTGATCTTCGTGTGCACCCGCACGGTGTCCCCGGCACGGAAGACCGGAACGTCCTTGCGGAGGTACTTGGCCTCTACGTCGGCGATTTCCTTGCGCAGCATCGTCTCTTCTCCCTTACAGCTCGTCGTCGCCGGCCTCGATGAGCCGGCGGTCGTCTTCGTTCAGTTCCAGGCGCGCGAACAGGTCCGGGCGCCGTTCCCGCGTGACCCGGAGCGACTCGCGCCGGCGCCACCGCTCCACGCGCCGGTGATCCCCGGAGAGGAGGACCTCGGGGACCTCCACTCCGCGGAACGCCGGCGGGCGGGTGTAGTGAGGGTACTCCAGGAGGGGGGCTCCGGCGAAGCTCTCCCGGCCGGCCGAGGTGTCGTTTCCGAGCACCCCCGGGACCAGGCGGGCGGCGGCGTCGACGACGCAGAGCGCCGCCAGCTCGCCGCCGGTGAGCACGAAGTCCCCGCTGGAGACCTCCATGTCGACTGCCATCCTCACGCGCTCGTCCACTCCCTCGTAGCGCCCGCAGGCGATGATGAGACGTCCGTGCTCCGCCAGTTCCTCCACCAGCCGCTGCGAGAGCGGCACGCCCCGGGGGCTCGTGAGCAGCACCCGGGCCCCGGGCAGCCGCTCGCGGGCGGCCTCGATGGCGGCGGTCAGCGGCTCCGGCTTCATCACCATCCCGCCGCCCCCACCGTAGGGAGCGTCGTCGGTGACCCGGTGCTTCCCGGAGGCGTACTCGCGGATGTCGGTCACCCGCGCGTCGAGGAGCCCTGCCTCCCGCGCCTTTCCGAGAATGCTCTCGGAGAGGTACCCCTCGCACATCCGAGGGAAGAGGGTCAGGATCTCCACCTCCAGCCGCTTCACGTCCGTTTCCTCTCCGTCCTGCGCGCCTCCTCGTCGTCCGCGTCGAGCAGCCCGGGCGGCGCATCCACCACCACCCGGCCCTGCTCCCGATCCACCGTGACCCAGGGGCGAGCGGCACCAGCCGTTCTCCCCCGGGACCGCGGACCACCAGCACGTCCACGCCCCCGGTCACGAAGAGCTCCTCCACCCTGTCCCAGCTCGTCCCCGGCTGGCCGCGACCACCGGCATTCCCTCGAGGTCGGCCCAGAAGTGGCGCCCCTCGCCGGCGTCCCCCATCTCCTCCCGCCGCCCCCAGACCTCGCTTCCCCGCAGCGCCTCGGCGGCGGTCCGGTCCTCCACGCCCTCGAGGCGCAGCCACCAGATCCGCCCCTGCGGCCCGGCGGCGAGGACCTTGCGCTCCGGTCTCCGCCTGACCCGCCCTGCCGCAGCGCCACGCTGCTCATCCGCGAGAGCGCTCCCTCGGTCCCGGCCACGCCGACCTTGCCGTCGAGGCCGACGGCCCGGACCACGGTGCCGAGCCGGACCCAGGCCATCAGTCGAGGATGTCGACGACGGCCCGCCGGCCCTCGCGCCGGGCCGCCGCGTCGACCACCGTCCGGATGGCCTTGGCGGTCTTGCCGCCGCGGCCGATGACCCGGCCCAGGTCGGACGGATCGACGGCCAGCTCCAGGACCACGGTGCGCTCGCGCTCGATGGCGTCGACCCGGACCGCGTCCCGCGTGCTCGACCAGCTCCCTCGCCAGCCAGAGAAGCAGGTCGCGCATGGCCGCTCGGCCGGCTAGGCCTAGGCCTTCGCCGGAGCCGCCTGCCTTGGCCAGCTTGATCAGCTTGGCGACGGTGGGGCTCGGCTTGGCGCCGGCCTTGAGCCAGAAATCGACGCGGTCCACCTTGAGCTGCAGGCGGATCGGGGTCTGGGTCGGGTCGTACTGGCCGACGTCCTCCAGGTAGCGGCCATCGCGCGGCTTGCGCGAGTCGGTGGCCACCACGTGGTAGAACGGCGCCTTGTGCGTTCCCGCCCTGGAAAGGCGAAGGACAACCGCCATCGGATACTCCTCCTTCCGGGCTACTCGCCCTTGGCCTTCTTGGCCTTGGCCTTCGGCGCCTTCTCGGCGGCCGGGGCCTTCTTGTCGGACTTCTTCTCGGCCTTCGGGGCCTTCTCGGCCTTCGGAGCCTTGGTGGCCTTCTCGGCCTTGGGAGCCTTGGCGGCCTTCGCCTCGTCGGCCTCACCCTTCCCGGCGGCCGCGGTCACCCGGTCGACGAGCTCGATGATGGACATGTCGGCGTTGTCGCCGTGGCGCTTGCCCTTGTGGATGATGCGGCTGTAGCCGCCGGCGCGCGTCGGCGTACCGCTCGGCGATGGGCCCGAAGAGCTTCTCGATCACCTCGCCGTCGCGGACGTCGCGGAAGGCGATGCGCCGGGCGTGGGCGGTGCCCTTCTTCCCCAGCGTGATGACCTTGTCGGCGATGCGCTTCAGCTCCTTCGCCTTGGGCGTGGTGGTCACGATGCGCTCGTGGCGCAGGAGCGAGGTCACCTGGTTGCGGAACATCGCAATCCGGTGCTCGGTGGTGCGGTCGAGCCGGCGGCCGGCTACGCGGTGCTTCATCTCGGCATCTCCCTCGGAGAGTTCGTTGGACGCCTAGGCCTTGGGGGCCTGGGGCGCGGTCTTGGGGGGCCAGTTCTCGAGCTTCATGCCGAGGGAGAGCCCCATCTCGGCGAGGATCTCCTTGATCTCCTTCAGCGACTTCCGGCCGAAGTTCTTGGTCTTCAGCATCTCCGCCTCGGTCTTCTGCACCAGGTCGCCGATGGTCTTGATGTTGGCGTTCTGGAGGCAGTTGGCGCTGCGGACGGAGAGCTCGAGCTCGTCGACCGAGCGGAACAGGTTCTCGTTCAGCACCTGCTCCGGGACCGTCGGCGATCTCGATGGCCGGCTCCTCGGTCTCGTCGAAGTTGATGAAGATCGAGAGCTGCTCCTTCATGATCTTGGCCGCGAAGGCCACCGCGTCGGCCGGGGCCACCGAGCCGTCGGTCCAGACCTCGAGCGTCAGCTTGTCGAAGTCGGTCTGCTGGCCCGACGCGGGCGTTGGTGACCTGGTAGTTCACCTTGCGGATGGGGCTGAAGAGCGCGTCGATGGGGATGGTCCCGATGGGCTGCCCGGGGACCTTGTTCCGCTCGGCCGGCACGTAGCCGCGGCCGCGGCGCGCCGTCATCTCCATGCGCACCCGCCCGCCCTCGCTGAGGGTGAGGACGTGGTGGCCGGGGTTCAGCACCTCGACCTGGCCGTCGGCGACGATGTCGCCGGCCTTGATCTCCCGCGGCCCCTCCGCCTCGATGCGGATGGTCTTCTGCTCGTTGGAGTGGATCTGGAGGAGGACCTCCTTCAGGTTGAGGATGATGTCGGTGACGTCCTCGGCCACCTCGGGGATGGCCATGAACTCGTGCTCGACCCCCTCGATCTTCACCGAGGTGATGGCGGCGCCCTGCAGGCTGGAGAGCAGCACGCGGCGCAGCGAGTTGCCGAGCGTGATCCCGAAGCCGCGCTCCAGCGGCTCGGCGACGAACTTGCCGTAGGTGTTGGTGAGGGACTCCTGGTCGACCACCAGCCCGCGAGGCTTGATGAGGTCGCGCCAGTTCTTCGTGACGATGGCGTCCGCCATGGGCTTTCTCCTTTGGCCGCCGCCCCCTCCCCGTTCCTCCGCAGCCCGGCGGGGTCAGGGCGCCGTGGGGCGCGCGACGCTCCGTGTTGGATTCCGACGACGTCGGGCGCGGCCGGCAGGCCGCGCCCGGCGAATCACTTCGAGTAGAGCTCGACGATCAGCTGCTCCTGGATCGGCATGGTGATGTCCTCGCGCGCCGGCGCGGTCCTCACCGTGCCCTTGAACGCCGGCCTTGTCCAGCTCGAGCCAGCGCCGGAACGCCGCGGCGGTCCACCGCCTCGATGGCCTCGGCGATGCGGGCCACCTTCCTGCTGCGATCGCGGACGTCGACGACGTCGCCGGCGCGCAGCTCGTAGGAGGGGATGGTCACCTTGCGGCCGTTGACGCGGAAGTGGCCGTGGCGGACCAGCTGGCGCGCCTCGTTGCGGCTGTCGGCGAAGCCGAGCCGGAACACGGCGTTGTCGAGCCGGAGCTCGAGCCCCTGCAGCAGGTTCTCGCCGGTGCGCCCCTTGGCGGCGGCGGCGCCCGCGAAGGCGTGACGGAAGCCGGACTCGAGCAGCCCGTACATGCGCTTGACCTTCTGCTTCTCGCGCAGCTGGACGCCGTACTCGGTGAACTTGATCCGGCCCTGGCCGTGCTGTCCGGGCGGGTACGGACGGCGCTCGATGGCGCACTTGTCCGTGTAGCAGCGGTCGCCCTTCAGGTACATCTTCAGATTCTCGCGGCGGCAGAGCCGGCAGACGCTTTCGGTGTAACGAGCCACTGTGTTCGTCTCCTGTCCGTCTCAGACGCGCCGGCGCTTGGGCGGCCGGGTGCCGTTGTGCGGGATGGGCGTGACGTCCTTGATGAGCGAGATCTTGAGCCCCGCCGAGGCGATGGCGCGCAGCGCCGACTCGCGGCCCGCCCCGGGCCCTTCACCATGACCACCACCGCCTTGAGGCCGTGCTCCATGGCCTTGGCGGCCGCGTCGCCCGCCGCGACCTGCGCGGCGAACGGCGTCGACTTGCGCGAGCCCTTGAAGCCGCGCGCGCCGGCCGACGACCAGGACAGGACGTTCCCGGTGGCGTCGGTGATGGTGATCATCGTGTTGTTGAACGTGGAGTTGATGTGCACGATCCCGCTGGCCACGTTCTTCTTGACCCGCTTCTTCCCCTTCTTCGGGGTCACGGGGGACGCGGTGACGGGCTCGATGCCGCTCAGGTTCGGGACCGAGGGAGTGATCTCCTCGGCCTTGGCGGGGCCGCCTCTGCCTTCTTCACCGGCTTCTCGGCCTTCTCGGCCTGCTTCTCGTCAGCCACGCTGACTCTCCGTTCTCGACTGGTTTCGGCGCCGAGCCCGCTAGCGGGGGGCCGGGCGGCGGCGGCGGCCTTGCGGACGAGGCCGCGCTTCGGCCCCTTGCGCGTGCGGGCGTTGGTGTGGGTGCGCTGGCCGCGGACCGGGAGCCCCTTGCGGTGGCGCAGGCCGCGATAGCAGCCGAGGTCCATGAGGCGCTTGATGTTCATCGAGGTTTCCCGCCGCAGGTCGCCCTCGACCTGGGTGATGGCCTCGATGGCCTCGCGGATGTGACGGACCTGATCGTCGTCGAGGTCCTTCGTCCGCGTGACGGGGTCGATCCCGGCCTTGGCGAGGATCTTCTTCGCGGTGGCCTTGCCGATGCCGTAGATGTACTGGAGCGAGATCTCGATGCGCTTCTCTGCAGGGAGATCGACGCCGGCGATGCGAGCCATTCCTCTGTCTCCGGTTCTCCGGGTCTAGCCCTGGGCTAGCCCTGGCGCTGCTTGTGGCGGGGGTTGGCGGCGCAGATGATCCGCACCACGCCCTTGCGCTTCACGACCTTGCACTTGTCGCAGATCTTCTTCACCGACGCGCGGACCTTCATGACCTGTTCACCCGACCGAAAAAGTTCTGGCACGAGACGAAAAGCCCCGCCGAGCATTGCCGGCGGGACCGTCGGGGGTGATGCCATCCCCCGTACCCTTCTGGCGATTCCTGGCGCACCCGTACCCTCGACACCGGGCAGATGCGAAGGGCGCCCTATAACATGCGATTTTCCCGGTTGCAAGCGATGGCTGCTCCGAAGAGTCGGAGACCACCTTCAGGCCCCCTCCCGGGTGAGTATCTCGGGACCTGCCTCGGTGACCGCCACGGTGTGCTCGAAGTGGGCGGAAAGGCTCCCGTCCTCGGTCACGGCGGTCCATCCGTCCTCGAGCGTCCGGACCCCGGGATGGCCGGCATTCACCATCGGCTCGATGGCGAGCACGAGTCCCGGGCCGGAGCCAGGCCCCCGTGCCCGCCACGCCAAAGTTGGGGACCTGGGGCGGCTCGTGGAGCTTGCGCCCGATGCCGTGGCCCGACGAAGTCCCGGACCACGGAGAAGCCCGCCGCCTCGGCGCTGCCCTGCACGGCGGCCCCGATGTCCCCCACCCGCCCGCCGGCCCGTGCCGCGGCGATGCCGCTCTCCAGGGCCGCCCGGGTGGCCTCGACGAGGCGCAGGGCCTCGGGGCTGCCCCGGCCCACCACGACCGTCTGGGCGGCGTCGCCGTGGAACCCGCGGAGGATGGCCCCGAAGTCCAGGCCGACCACGTCCCCGTCCCGGAGCACCCGGCCCGGCGAGGGGATCCCGTGGACCACCTCGTCGTTGACCGAGATGCAGATGCTCGCCGGGTATCCCAGGTACCCCTTGAAGGCCGGGACCGCGCCCCGCTCGAGGGTCCTGGCCTCGGCCAGGCGGTCGAGCTCGGCCGTGGACGTGCCCGCGACCGCGGCGCCCGACACCTCGTCGAGCACGGCGCGGACGATGCGGGCCGCATCGCGCATGCGCGCGAGGTCGTCTGGTGACTTCAGCTGCAAGGGTTCGCGCGACCTTCCCGGTTGCCGGCCAAGCTAGGTGGCCAGCCCGAGGACCCGCCGGGCTGCGGCGAGCACCTCGTCGGGCGAGCCGGTGCCGGTGACGTCCGACAGGCTGCCCTTCTCTTGGTAGTAGCGCTTCAGGGGCTGGGTCTTGGCCTCGTACTCCTGGAGGCGCCGGGCCACCGTCTCGGCCTTGTCGTCGTCGCGCTGCACGAGGGCGCTGCCCTCGCGGTCGCAGACGCCGGCCTGCTTCGGCGGGTTGGCCGTGACGTGGTAGACCGTGCCGCACGTCGGGCAGCTGCGGCGGCCGCTCATCCGGTCGACGAGCAGCCCCTGCGGGACCTCGTAGGAGAGCGCGCGGTCGAGCTTCCGGCCCATGGAGAGCAGGACCTGGTCGAGGTAGGCCGCCTGGGCGGCGGTGCGCGGGTAGCCGTCGAGGATGAAGCCCCGGCCCACGTCGGGACGGGCGAGGCGGTCCTTGACCATGCTGTTCGTCACGTCGTCGGGCACCAGGCCGCCGGAGGCCATGATGGCGTCCACCTGCTTGCCCAGCTCCGTGCCCCGCGCCTTGTGGTCGCGGAACATGTCACCGGTGGAGATGTGCGGGATCTGCAGCGCGGCCGCCAGCAGCTTGGCCTGCGTTCCCTTGCCCGCGCCCGGGGGCCCCAGCAGGATGAGGATCATCGTCTCTCCAGGGACGGCACGCGGGCCGTCAGGCGTTCAGGCCGGCCGCGGCGCGGCCGCGGATGCGCGGGCCCCGAGGACCGGTGAAGCCCTCGTAGTGGCGGGTGATCAGGTGCCCCTCGATCTGCTGCACGGTGTCGAGGGCCACGCCCACCACGATGAGGAGCGCCGTGCCGCCGAAGTAGAACGGGACGCCGAACTGGTTGATGAGGACGGTGGGCAGGATGCTCACGGCGGCCAGGTACAGGGCGCCGCCGAAGGTGATCCGGGAGAGCACGTAGTCGATGTACTCGGCCGTCTTCTTGCCGGGACGGATGCCCGGGATGTAGCCGCCGTACTTCTTGAGGTTGTCGGCCACGTCCACCGGGTTGAAGGTCACCGCGGTGTAGAAGTAGGCGAAGAAGATGATGAGGACCACGTAGAGCGTGTTGTAGACCCAGCCGCCCGGGCGCATCTCGTCGGAGATGCGCTGCAGGAAGGGGAACCAGGACGCCAGCGTGGCCGGGAAGAGCAGCACCGAGCTCGCGAAGATGGGCGGGATGACGCCGGAGGTGTTCACCTTGAGCGGCAGGTGGGTGCTCTGGCCCCCGTAGGTGCGTCGCCCCACCACCCGCTTGGCGTACTGGACCGGGATGCGGCGCTGGGCGCGCTCGACGAAGACGATGAAGGCGACCACCGCCACCATCACCGCCACCAGGATGACCAGCCGGAGCTCGTCCATCCCGGCGCCGGGCGCCTTGTAGGAGGCGTAGAGCTGGAAGGCCGCGTCGGGCATGCGGGCCACGATGCCGGCGAAGATGATGAGGGAGATGCCGTTGCCGATGCCGCGCTCGGTGATCTGCTCGCCCATCCACATGATGAAGGCGGTGCCGGCGGACAGGGTGATGACGGTGAGGATGCGGAACGACCAGCCGGGGGTGGTCACCACCGCCAGGCCGGAGGGATCGCGCAGCGATTCCAGGTAGGTGGCGATGCCGATGCCCTGGATGGCGGCCAGCACGACGGTGCCGTACCGGGTGTACTGGGTGATGCGCTTGCGGCCGACGTCCCCTTCCTTCTGCATCTTCTCCAGCGCCGGGACCACGACGGTGAGGAGCTGCAGGATGATGGAGGCCGACACGTAGGGCATGATGCCCAGCGCGAAGATGGAGAGCTGCTCGAGCGCGCCGCCCGAGAACAGGTTGAAGAGGCCCAGCAGGCCGCCCTGCGACGCCACCACCTTGCGCATCGCGACCCGGTCGACGCCGGGCGTGCTGACGAAGACGCCGAGCCGGTAGACCGCGAGCATCCCCACGGTGAAGAGGAGCCGCTTGCGAAGCTCCGGCACCTTGAAGATGTTGGCGAGACTGGTGGTGAGCATCCGGTGTTCCCCCGCCCTCTATGCCTTGCTCTTGGCCTTCTTCTCGGACTTCTTCTTCTCGTGCATCGTCTGGCGCTTGGGGACCAGGTCGACCGTCCCGCCCGCCTTCTCGATGGCCTCGCGGGCGCCGGCCGTGACCCGGTCGACGCGCACGGTGTAGGCCCCGGCCAGGTCGCCCTTGCCGAGCACCACCACGCCGTCGCCCTTGCCCCGGGCGAGCCCGGCGCCGCGCAGGGCGGCCAGGTCGACGACGCTCCCGGCCGGCAGGAGCCCGAGGTCGGTCACGGTGACCTCCTCGTACACGAGCCGGAAGGGGTTGTTGAATCCGAACTTCGGGAGGCGGCGCTGCAGCGGCATCTGGCCGCCTTCGAAGCCCTCGAAGTGCATGTTACCGCTGCGGGCCTTCTGGCCCTTCCCGCCGCGTCCGGCGGTCTTGCCGAGGCCCGAGCCCTGGCCACGACCGACGCGCTTGCGGACCTTCGTCGCGCCCCGGGGCGCCTTCAGCTGGTTCAACGACGACATGAGCGTTCCTTTCTACTCTCGTTGGGGCGAGGCGCGCTAGGCGCCCTTGGCGCCCTTCGACTTCCTGGCGAGACGCCCCTGCGGCGCCGGCGCATCGACGCGCTCCCAGTCCACGAGGTAGCTGACCTTGCGGATCATGCCCATCGTGGCCGGGGTGTCGGGGAGGATCTTGTGCGAATCGTGCTTCTTCAGACCCATGCCCGTCACGACCAGGCGCTGCTTCGCCGGGATTCCCGACAGTCCGTGCCTCAACGTCACCTTGATGGCTGCCATCGTCGTCTCCCGCCTATTCCGTCATCTCGGCGACCGTCTTGCCGCGCATCTGGGCCACGCGATCGGCGTTGCGCAGCCTCTTCAGGCCGGCGACCGTCGCCTTCAGCACGTTGTGCGGATTCCGCGAGCCCTGGCTCTTGGTCAGCACGTTGCGGACGCCGGCCGCCTCGAGGACGGCGCGAACCGCGCCACCCGCGATGACGCCGGTACCCTCGCTGGCCGGCTTGAGGAGCACCCGGCCCGCCCCGAAGTGCCCGAGGACCTCGTGCGGGATGGTGGTCCCGGCGAGCGGCACCAGGAACACGTTCTTCTTCGCCTGCTCGCCGCCCTTGCGGATGGCTTCAGGCACCTCGTTGGCCTTGCCCAGGCCCACGCCGACGTGCCCCTGGCCGTCGCCGACCACGATGAGGGCGGAGAAGCTGAAGCGCCGGCCGCCCTTGACCACCTTGGCGACGCGGTTGATGTGGACCACGCGGTCCGTCAGCTCGAGATCGTTCACGTTGATGGGAGCAGCCATTCGTCTCGTCCCTCGGTCCTGCGATGCCTAGAACTTGAGGCCGGCCTCGCGGGCGGCCTCCGCCACCGCCGCGACCCGGCCGTGGTAATCGAAACCGTTGCGATCGAAGACGACGTGCGTGACGCCCTTCTCGATCGCCATCTTGGCGATGGCCGTGCCGACCTTCTTGGCGGCGGCCGTCTTGTCGTCGTCCTTCACCGCATCCTTGAGCGCCTTGGAGGTGGTGCCGGCGAAGGCGACGCGTGCTGCCCGCCACGTCGTCCACCAGCTGCGCGTAGATGTGGTTCAGGCTCCGGTAGACCGTGAGGCGCGGACGCGCCGCGGTGCCGGACAGCTTCTTGCGGATGCGCGCCTTGCGCTTCTCGCGGGGGGTGACCTTCTCTGGCATGTGCGTTCCTCCTTGCGGCGGCGCTGGCTCAGCCGGCGCATGAGCGGGCAGCGACTAGGCTGCTCCGGTCTTCCCTTCCTTGCGGCGAATCGTCTCGTGGCTGTACTTGATGCCCTTGCCCTTGTACGGCTCGGGGGGCCGGAGCTCGCGGATGCGGGCAGCCGTCATCCCGACCATGTGCTTGTCGGCGCCGCGGACCACGACCTTGGTCTGCTTGGCGTCGACCTCGGCGGTGATGCCCTCCGGCAGCTTGAAGATCACCGGGTGGGAGAAGCCGAGGAGGAAGTTCACTTCCTTGCCCTTGGACTCCGCCTTGAAGCCCACGCCGACGATCTCGAGCGTGCGCTCGTAGCCCTTGGTGACGCCGTCGACGGCGTTGCGCACCAGGGTGCGGGTCAGGCCGTGGAGCGAGCGGGCCTTGGTGGAGTCGTCGGGGCGGAGGACCAGCACCTCGCCCTTCTCCACCTGGATCTTCATGAGCGGATTGACGGTGAAGGAGGTCTTGCCCTTGGGGCCCTCGACCTTCACCGTGGTTCCGTCCACGGTGACCTTGACCTTCTCCGGCAGCTTGACCGGAAGCTTTCCGATGCGGGACATGGACCTCTCCTACCAGACCGTGCAGATGAGCTCGCCGCCCACCTTCTGCTTGCGGGCCTCCCGATCCACCATGACGCCCTTGGAGGTGGAGAGGATGGCGATGCCCATGCCGTTGAGGACGCGGGGGATGTTGCCGGTGGCCACGTACCGCCGAAGGCCCGGCTTCGACACCCGCTTGATGTCGCTGATGGCGGGCTCGCGGTCGGGCCCGTACTTCAGGAGGATGGTGATGGCCCCCTGATGGCTCTCGTCCTTGTGGAGGACGAAGTCCTGGATGAAGCCCTCCGCCTTCAGGACCTCGGCGATGCGCGCCTTGAGGTTGGAGGCCGGAACGAGCACCTTCTCGTGGCGCGCCGACGAAGCATTCCGGACGCGCGTGAGCATGTCGCCAATGGGATCGGTGAAGCTCATCGATGAGTCTCCCTACCAGCTCGACTTGATGACGCCGGTGACTTCGCCCCGGAGCGCGCGATTGCGGAAGCAGATGCGACACATCTGGAACTTGCGCAGGAATGCGCGGGGCCGCCCGCAGATCGGGCAGCGGTTGTACTGGCGCACGGGGTACTTCAGCTTGCGTGCCGCCTGCGCCATTTTCGAAAGCTTTGCCATCTGGTCCGTCTCCTGGTCCGGCTACTGGCGGAAGGGCATGCCGAGGTGGCGGAGCAGGACCCTGCCCTCCTCGTCGTTCCGTGCCGTGGTGACCACGGTGATGTTGAGGCCCTTGATCTTCTCGACCTTGTCGTAGTTGATTTCCGGGAAGATGATCTGCTCCTTCACGCCGAGCGTGTAGTTGCCCTTCCCGTCGAACGCCTTGGGCGAGACGCCCTTGAAGTCGCGCACGCGCGGCAGCGCCACGTTGAGGAGCCTGTCGAGGAACTCGTAGGCCCGGTCCCCGCGAAGGGTGACCATGGCCCCGATGCTCTGGCCCTGGCGCAGCTTGAAGTTCGCGATGGACTTGCGGGCCTTGGTCACCACCGGCTTCTGGCCGGTGATGGCGGTGAGCTGCTCGAGCGAGGCGTCCAGGATCTTGCCGTTCTGGGTGGCCTCGCCGAGGCCCATGTTCACCACGACCTTCTCGACCCGCGGAGCCTGCATCGGGTTCTTGAGCCCGAGCTCCTTCACCAGGGCCGCCCGCAGTTCCTTCTCGTACCGCTCCTTGAGACGTGCTGCCATCTGTCGCTCCTTGCCTTCGTCCGGGGCACCAGGCGCCGGGCGATGCGTTCGTTCGCTATTCCCAGCGCTGCTTGCACTTCTTGCAGGCCCGGACCTGGCGGCCGTCCTCGCGGGTGGCGTGGGCCACGCGCGTGGGCTTGCCGCACTTCGGGCAGACCACCATCACGTTGGAGGCGTGGATGGAGCCGGGCCGCTCGATGATCCCGCCGTCGGGATTGGTCTGGCTGCGCCCCTTCTTCAGGTGGCGCTTCACCGTCATGAGCTTCTCGACGCGGACGCGGTTCTTCTCGTGGAGCACCTCGAGCACCTTGCCCGACTTGCCCTTCTCGCGGCCGGCGAGGACCTTCACGGTGTCGTTCTTGCGGACGTCCATGGCCTACAGCACCTCCGGCGCCAGGCTGATGATCTTCATGAACTTGCGGGCGCGGAGCTCGCGGGCCACCGGCCCGAAGATGCGGGTCCCGACCGGCTCGAGGTCCTTGTTGATGAGGACCGCCGAGTTCCCGTCGAAGCGGATGTAGCTGCCGTCCGGACGCTTGACCTCGCGCGCCGTGCGCACGATGACGGCCCGGGCGACCTCGCCCTTCTTCACCTTGGACTGCGGGATGGCCTCCTTGACGGAGACCACGATGACGTCGCCGAGGGAGGCGTACTTGCGCCGCGTGCCCCCGAGCACCTTGATGCACTGGACCTTCTTGGCGCCGGAATTGTCGGCGACGTCCAGGATCGTCTGCTGCTGGATCATCTAGACCTCCGGGCCCTTCTCGATGGTCTCGGCCACGCGCCACCGCTTGTCCTTCGACATGGGGCGCGTCTCGACGATGCGAACCTTGTCGCCGGGCTTGGACGTCTGGTGCTCGTCGTGCGCCTTGTAGCGCTCGGCCCGCCGGACGATCTTCCCGTACTTGCGATCGGCGACGCGCCGCTCGACGCGGACGACGACGGTCTTCTGCATCTTGTTCGAGACGACCACCCCGACGCGGGACTTGGCCTTTCCGCGCTCCATGACTACTCCTTCTTGCCCTTGCGGGTCTCGGTCTTCGCCTTGCGGACGATGCCCAGCTGCTTCTCGCGAGCCAGCGTCTTGCAGCGAGCCGCCATGCGGCGGGTCTTGGCGAGTTCGGCGGTGGAGTCCAGGACTCCGGTGTTCAGCTTCGCCTTCATCTCGAAGGTCTGCTGCTTGAGCTCGCCCACCCGGGCATCGAGCTCCTCCGTCGTCAGCTGGCGCAGTTCGGTCGTGGTCGACATGTCGGCTCCTACAGGGTCACGCCGCGCTTCACCATCTTGGTGGCGATGGGCAGCTTGTAGGCAGCGAGGGCGAAGGCCTTGGTGGCCTGCTCGTCCCCGACGCCCTCCATCTCGAAGAGCACGCGCCCCGGCTTGATGACGGCCACGTAGTACTCCACGGGGCCCTTGCCGGTGCCCATGCGGGTCTCGGCGGGCTTCTTGGTGATGGGCTTGTCCGGGAAGACCCGGATCCAGAGCTTGCCGCCCCGCTTCACGTAGCGGCTCATGGCGACGCGGGCCGCCTCGATCTGGCGGCTGGTCAGGTAACCGCACTCGGTGGCAGCCAGGCCGAACGAACCCTGGTTGAGCTCCGAGCCGCGGTAGGCCTTGCCCCGCATGCGCCCCTTCTGCATCTTTCGGTACTTCGTCCTCGCCGGCTGCAGCATCTCTCGATCTCCTCGAAGTGTTCCCGACGGGGCTGGTTACGCCCGGCCAGCGGCCCCGGCCCGCGGCACCTTGGCCGACTGGGGCAGGACCTCGCCGCGCATGATCCAGACCTTCACGCCGATCTTCCCGTAGGTGGTCTTCGCCTCGGCAAACCCGTAGTCGATGTCGGCGCGCAGCGTGTGGAGCGGCACCCGACCCTCGCGGTACCACTCGTAGCGGGCCATCTCGGAGCCGCCCAGGCGGCCGGAGGTGGCGACGCGGATGCCCTTGGCGCCGAACTTGAGGGCGGTCTGGACCGCCTTCTTCATGGCGCGGCGGAAGGCGATGCGGCGCTCGAGCTGGGTGGCGATGTTCTCGGCCACGAGCTGGGCGTCGGTCTCGGCCTTCCGGACCTCGACCACGTTCAGGTAGACCTCGTTGGCGGTGAGCGCCTGGAGGTCCTTCTTGATGGTCTCGATGCCGGCCCCGCGCTTGCCGATGACGATGCCCGGGCGCGCCGTGTGGACGTTGATCTTGACCTTGTTGGCCGCCCGCTCGATCTCGATCTTGGAGATGCCGGCCTGGCCGAGCTTCTCCTTCACGAACTCACGGATCTTGATGTCCTCGTGCAGCCACTTCGCGTAGTTCTTCTCCTCGTACCACTTCGACTCCCAGGTCCGGATGACCCCGAGGCGGAACCCGATAGGATGGACTTTCTGACCCACGTGGTCTCCTTGGCGCGCTTACGCGCGCTCCGCGATGCCGAGCTCCACGTAGACGTGGCTCGTCTTCTTGTCGATGCGGGTGGCCCGGCCCATGGCGCGCGGCATGAAGCGGCGGGTCTTGGGGCCGTGATCCACGGTGAGCGTCTTCACGAACAGCGCGTCGACGTCGACGCGGCCGCCCTTGTTCTCGGCGTTGGCGACGGCTGACCGGAGCAGCTTGGCCAGGTGCGGCGCGGCGGCCTGCGGCGTGAACTTGAGCATCGCCAGGGCGGCGCCGACCGGCATCCCGCGCACGTGATCGGCGACCAGCCGGACCTTGCGGGGGGTGACGCGCAGCTGGCGCAGGGTGGCGTGCGGACCCGGCTTCGGACGGCGCGCCTCGGTGCGCGCGCGCCGCTCCTTGCGGGTGACCTTGACCTTGCGGCCAGGGGCCGGGGTCTTCTCGGTCTTCTTCTGGGTATCGGCCATGTCCGTCCTCTACCTCTTCGGGGGCGGAGCCGAGGGAGCGGCTGTCGCCTTCTTCTCGCCGGTGTGGCCGTGGAAGGTGCGGGTCGGCGAGAACTCGCCGAGCTTGTGCCCCACCATGTTCTCCTGGACGAACACCGGCACGAACTTGCGGCCGTTGTGGACCGCGAAGGTGTGGCCGACGAAGTCCGGCATGATGGTGCTCCGCCGCGACCAGGTCTTGATGACCGACTTCTTGCTTCCCTTGTTCGCGTCCTCGACCTTCTTGAGGAGGTGCTTGTCGGCGAACGGGCCCTTCTTGATGGAACGCGCCATTTCTCTCGGTCCTCGCCGCTACGTGGCCTGGCTACGCACGCCCCGCTTGCGGGGCGAGACGATGTACTTGTCCGTGCGGCGGTTGTTGCGGGTCTTGAGGCCCTTGGCCTTCTGGCCCCAGGGCGAGACCGGGTGCGGGTTGCCCTGACCGGACTTGCCCTCGCCGCCGCCGTGCGGGTGATCGACTGGGTTCATCGCCAGGCCGCGCACGGTGGGGCGGACGCCCCTCCAGCGGGTCTTGCCCGCCTTGCCCACGCGGATGCTGGCGTTCTCGATGTTCGACAGCTGCCCGATGGTGGCCCGGACGACCTGCAGGACCTTCCGGATCTCGCCGGAGGGCATGCGGATCTGGGCGTACTCGCCCTCCTTGGCCATGACCTGCCCGAAGGAGCCGGCGGTGCGGATGAGCTTCGCGCCCGACCCGGGCTGCAGCTCGAGCCCGTGGATCTGGGTGCCGAGCGGCATGCCGCTGATGGGGAGCGTGTTGCCCGGCCGGATGTCGACCGCGTCGCCCGACACCAGCAGGTCGCCCACGGCCACGCCCAGCGGGGCGAGGATGTAGCGCTTCTCGCCGTCCTGGTAGTGGAGCAGCGCGATGCGGGCCGTGCGGTTCGGGTCGTACTCGATCGACGCGACCGTGGCCGGCACGCCGTCCTTGTCCCGGCGCCAGTCGATGATCCGGTAGCGCTGCTTGTGGCCGCCGCCGATGTGACGGGTGGTGATGTGCCCGTGCGCGTTGCGCCCGCCCGTCCGCTTCTTGGACCTGGTGAGCTTCTTCTCCGGACGCGACTTGGTGATCTCGGCGAAGTCCGCCACCGTCATGTGACGGCGGGCTGCGCTGGTCGGCTTGTAGCTCTTGACGCCCATGCTCGTTCCCCTCGCCTACTTCCCCTCGAAGAGGGCGATGGTGTCGCCTTGCTTCAGGGTGACGATGGCCTTCTTCCAGTTGGGACGGCGGCCGATGTGACGGCCGACGCGCTTGTTCTTGCCCCGGGCGATGGCGGTGCGGACCGCGGTGACCTTCACGGAGAAGAGCTTCTCCACCGCGCCCTTCACCTGGATCTTGGTCGCCTCGCGGTGCACCTCGAAGACGTACTGACGCTCGGTCTCGCGGCCGCGCTCCGCCTTCTCGCTGATGATGGGGCGGACGACGACGTCCTGGTTGGTCAGGTTCATGACAGCGCCTCCTCCACCTTCCGGGCCGAGTCGGCGGTGAGCACCAGGTACTCGTGCCCGAGGATGTCGTACACGTTGAGTCCCTGGGTGGCCAGGAAGTCGGACCCGGAGAGGTTCCGGATCGACTTCTGCAGCGCCGCGTTCTCGGCGCCGTCGACCACCAGCGCCCGCTTCACGCCCAGCTTCTCGAGCACCTCGCCCGCCACCGACGTGCGGGGCGCCTCGGGCGCCCAGCGGTCGACGATGAGCAGCTTCTGCTCGGAGTTGCGGAGCGACAGCGCCGACGCGCAGCGCGGCCTTCCGGACCTTGCGCGGCACGTCGTACGAGTAGTCGCGCGGCTTGGGGCCCATGGCCTTGCCGCCGCCGACGAACTGGCTGGCGCGGGTCGAGCCCTGGCGGGCACGGCCGGTGCCCTTCTGCTTCCAGGGCTTCTTGCCGCCGCCGGAAACGAGGGAGCGGTTCTTCACCGCGTGAGTACCCGAACGGTCGGAGGCGAGCTTGGCCTTGACCACCTCCCAGAAGAGGTGATCGTTCACCGGACCGGCGAAGACCTCGTCCTTGAGGTCGATCTCGCCGACCTTCTTCCTGTCCAGGCTATAGACGTCGAACTTTGCCATGGCGTCCTCGCCTACTTGATCTCCACGTCCACGCCCGCCGACAGATCCAGCTTCATGAGCGCGTCCAGGGTCTGCGACGTCGGCTCCTGGATCTCGAGAAGCCGCTTGTGCGTGCGGATCTCGAACTGCTCACGCGACTTCTTGTCGACGTGCGGGCTGCGGAGGACGGTGAACTTGTTGATCCGGGTGGGGAGCGGGATCGGGCCGGCCACCTTGGCGCCGGTCCGCTTCGCGGTCTCCACGATCTCGCCGGCCGACTGGTCGAGCAGCTTGTAGTCGTAGGCCTTGAGCCGGATACGGATCTTCTGCATTGCCATCTTCACGCCTCAGCTTCTAGCCCCGGCGCGGCGCGGCAGACTGCACCGCCGTTCGCCGGGGCTGCCTCTTTCTTCGATTACAGGATGACTTCCGCGACGACGCCGGAGCCCACGGTGCGCCCACCCTCGCGGATGGCGAAACGCAGCTCCTTCTCCATCGCGATGGGCGTGATCAGCTCGACGTCCATCCCGATGTTGTCCCCCGGCATGACCATCTCGACGCCCTTGGGGAGCTCGATCGAACCGGTCACGTCGGTGGTGCGGAAGTAGAACTGGGGCCGGTAGCCGTTGAAGAACGGGGTGTGACGGCCACCCTCCTCCTTCGTGAGCACGTAGACCTCGGCCTTGAACTTGGTGTGCGGCGTGATCGAGCCGGGCTTGGCGAGCACCTGGCCACGCTCGATCTCCTCGCGCTTCAGGCCGCGGAGCAGCGCGCCGATGTTGTCGCCGGCCTCGCCCTGGTCGAGCAGCTTGCGGAACATCTCGACGCCGGTGACGACCGTCTTGGCGGTCGGCTTGAGACCGACGACCTCGATTTCCTCGCCGACCTTGACGATGCCGCGCTCGACGCGGCCGGTGGCCACGGTGCCGCGGCCGGAGATGGAGAACACGTCCTCCACCGGCATCAGGAACGGCTTGTCCTTGGCGCGGGCCGGGGTCGGGATGTAGGTGTCGATGGCCTCCATGAGCGGCCGATGGAGGGCTCGCCCAGGTCGCCCTTGTCGCCCTCGAGCGCCTTGAGCGCGCAGCCGCGGACGATGGGGGTCTTGTCCCCGGGGAAGTTGTACTTGGTGAGGAGCTCGCGGACCTCGAGCTCGACGAGGTCGAGGAGCTCGGGGTCGTCGACCATGTCCACCTTGTTCAGGAAGACGACGATGTAGGGGACGCCGACCTGGCGGGCGAGCAGGATGTGCTCGCGCGTCTGGGGCATCGGGCCGTCGGCGGCCGAGACCACCAGGATGGCGCCGTCCATCTGCGCCGCGCCGGTGATCATGTTCTTCACGTAGTCGGCGTGGCCGGGGCAGTCGACGTGCGCGTAGTGGCGGTTCTTGGTCTGGTACTCGACGTGGGCGGTCGCGATCGTGATGCCGCGCGCCTTCTCTTCCGGCGCCTTGTCGATCTGGTCGTACGCCATGAAGGCAGCCATGCCCTGCTGCGCGGCGACCTTGGTGATGGCCGCGGTGAGCGTGGTCTTGCCGTGGTCCACGTGACCGATGGTGCCGACGTTCACGTGGGGCTTGCTGCGATCGAACTTTTCCTTGGCCATGTGCCTTCTCCTTCGTCGTTACGCGCCGGGCTACTTGGATGGGACGGCGGGTCCCTTGCTCTTCGTGATGATGGTCTCTGCGATGCTGTTCGGAACCTGGGCGTAATGCCCGAACTGCATGGTGTAGGTCGCACGCCCCTGGGTTCGGGAGCGGAGGTCCGTGGCGTAGCCGAACATCTGGGCCAGCGGGACCTGGGCGGTGATGACCTGGACTCCGGTGCGGGGGTTCATACCCTGGATCTTCCCGCGACGCGAGTTGAGATCGCCGATGACGTCGCCCATGAAGGCGTCGGGCGTCACGACCTCGACGTCCATGATGGGCTCGAGCAGGACCGGGTGCGCCTTGGCGGCGCCGTCCTTGAAGCCCATCGAGCCGGCGATCTTGAACGCCATCTCGGACGAGTCGACGTCGTGGTACGAGCCGTCGAAGACCTCGACCTTGAGGTCGACCATGGGGAACCCGGCCAGGATGCCGCCGGTCATGGCCTCCTCGATGCCCTTGCGGATGGGCTCGACGAACTCCTTGGGGATCGAGCCGCCCACCGTCTCGTTCTCGAAGGAGAACCCCTTGCCGGGCTCCTGCGGGATGAGGCGCAGCCAGCAGTGGCCGTACTGGCCGCGGCCACCGGTCTGGCGGATGTAGCGACCCTCCGACTCCACCGGCTTGGTGATGGTCTCGCGGTAGGCCACCTGGGGCTTGCCGACGTTGGCCTCCACCTTGAACTCGCGGAGCATGCGGTCCACCAGGATCTCCAGGTGGAGCTCGCCCATGCCGCGCATGATGGTCTGGCCGGTCTCGTCGTCGGTGTGGACCCGGAAGCTGGGGTCCTCCATCTGGAGCCGCTGGAGGGCCACGCCCATCTTGTCCGAGTCGGCCTTGGTCTTGGGCTCGACGGCCACCGAGATGACCGGCTCGGGGAACTCCATCTTCTCGAGGACGACCTGCTTGTCCTCGTCGCAGAGGGTGTCGCCCGTGGTGGTGGAGCGCAGGCCGACCGCGGCGGCGATGTCGCCGGCGAGGACTTCCTTGATCTCCTCCCGCTTGTTGGCGTGCATCTGCAGGAGGCGCCCCACCCGCTCCTTGCGGTCGCGGGAGGCGTTGTAGACGTAGGAGCCGCTCTCCAGCTTGCCGGAGTAGACGCGGAAGAAGGTCAGGTTGCCCACGAACGGGTCGTTCATGAGCTTGAACGCCAGCGCGCTGAAGGGCTCGGAGTCCGAGGTGGCCCGGATCACGTCGACGCCCTTGGGCGTGATGCCGTGGACCGGGGGCTTCTCCATCGGGCTGGGCAGGAAGTCGACGACGGCGTCCAGGAACTGCTGCACGCCCTTGTTCTTGAAGGCGGTGCCGCAGATGACCGGGAAGAACTTCATGTCGATGGTGCCCCGGCGGAGACCGCGGCGCACCTCGTCGTTCGTGAGGGGGTGGCCGTCGAGGTACTTGGCCATCAGCTCGTCGTCGACCTCGGCGACGGCCTCCTCGAGCGCCTGCCGGTACTCCTTGGCCTGGTCGGCCAGGTCGGCCGGGATCTCGATCTCCTGGTACCCGGCTCCCATGGTCTCGTCGTCGAAGGTGATGCCCTTCATCTTGACGAGGTCCACCATGCCGCGGAACTTGTCCTCGTGCCCGATGGGGAGGTGGAGCGGAACGGGGCGCGCGCCCAGCTTCTCCTTGATGGAGTCGACCGAGGCGAAGAAGTCGGCGCCGACGCGGTCCATCTTGTTGATGAAGCAGACGCGGGGGACCTTGTACTTGTCGGCCTGGCGCCACACCGTCTCGGACTGGGGCTCGACGCCGCTCACGGCGTCGAACACGGCGACGGCGCCGTCGAGGACGCGGAGCGAGCGCTCCACCTCGATGGTGAAGTCGACGTGCCCGGGGGTGTCGATGATGTTGATGCGGTTCTCGCGCCAGAAGCAGGTGGTGGCGGCGCTGGTGATGGTGATGCCGCGCTCGCGCTCCTGCTCCATCCAGTCCATGACGGCCGTGCCCTCATGAACCTCGCCAATCTTGTGGGTGACGCCCGTGTAGAAGAGGATGCGCTCGGTCGTGGTCGTCTTGCCGGCATCGATGTGCGCCATGATGCCGATGTTCCGGTAGCGCTCGATTGGGGTAGTGCGGGCCATTTTCTCTATCCTTCAAACCGTTGCGTGCGCAATCCGTACGTCGCCTGGCGACGTGTCGACCTGACCGAGCTGTCAAAGAGCCATCGGGTCCTCGGGACCCTGCCGACCGAGTCGGCCTCTTCGAGCTTCGATCCTCCCTTACCCTTACCGACGAGCTACCAGCGGTAGTGTGCGAACGCCTTGTTCGCTTCGGCCATCTTGTGGGTGTCCTCGCGCTTCTTCACGGCGTTGCCGCGGTTGTTCGCGGCATCGAGGATCTCACCCGCAAGCTTCTCGACCATCGTCTTCTCGCCCCGCGAGGAGGCGTACTCGATGAGCCAGCGCATCGCCAGGGCGGTGCGGCGGTCCTGACGGACCTCCACGGGGACCTGGTAGGTGGCGCCGCCCACGCGGCGGGACTTCACCTCGACGACCGGCTTCACGTTGTCGAGGGCCTTCTTGAAGACCTTGAGGGGATCGTCCTTGAGGCGGTTCTCGACCACGGCGAACGCGCCGTAGATGATCCGCTCGCCCGTGGACTTCTTGCCCTCGCGCATCAGGTTGTTGATGAACTTCGCCACGGTCCGATCCTGGAACTTGGGATCGGGCAGGATCTTCCGCTTCTCGACTACGCGACGACGGGGCATCGAGATCCTCTGCCTAGCTCGGGCGCTTGGCGCCGTACTTCGAGCGGCTCTGCTTGCGGCCCTGGACGCCGACGGCGTCGAGGGTACCGCGGATGATGTGATAGCGAACGCCGGGGAGGTCCTTCACGCGGCCGCCGCGGATGAGCACCACCGAGTGCTCCTGGAGGTTGTGGCCGACGCCGGGGATGTAGCTCGTGACCTCGAAGCCGTTGGTGAGGCGGACGCGGGCCACCTTCCGGAGAGCCGAGTTCGGCTTCTTCGGGGTGGTGGTGTAGACGCGAGTGGCGACGCCGCGCTTCTGGGGCGACTCCACCAGCGCCGGCGCCTTCCTCTTCGTCTTGAGCTTCTCGCGGCCCTTGCGGACCAGCTGGCTGATCGTCGGCATTCGATCCAGTTCTTTCCTGGCGAAACGCCCCGGGCGAACCCGAGGCGCCTGCTACGGCTTCCGCCGTCAAAAAGGGCGCGATTTATACGGGTGGGCCCGATTGAAGTCAAGGGCTTCCGTCACTCCCCGGTGACCTTTTTCGCGTCTCGTCTTCGGGCCGGAGCGAAAGACCACCCGCCCGAGGCCTCGATGACGCGGCGCATCGCCGTGGAGCGCGGCAAACTACTCGCCTCGCCCTCGGATGTAAAGCGCAGACGCCCGGAATCGTTCGCCCGCCCTGCCCCGAGCCTGCCCCGGAAGATGCGGAACTCCAGGCGGCGGTGGGTGAGCAGGCGAACGACCGTCCCCAGTTCCTCCCGGACCTCCAGGGATTTTCCCAGCGCCTGCCGCCCCCAGGCCTCGAGCGTCGCTCGCGGGATCCGCCCCGGACGGGACCTCGACGCCTGGAAGGCCCCACATCCCCCCCAGGAGTCCCCCGTCCGGCGCACGGGCGAGGAGGAGGCGCCCTCCCCGCTCCACGCGGACCACCGCGAGGCGGACGTCGGTCGGCCTTCGCCGCACCCGCCTGCCGGGGTGCTCGGCCTGCCGCCCGGCCCGGAACGCCTCGCAGGCGCCGGACACCGGGCAGCTCGCGCAGCGCGGGCGCCGGGGCAGGCAGGTGGTGGCCCCGAGCTCCATCAACGCCTGGTTGAAGTCGCCCGGGCCGCTCGCGATTGACGAGCGCCGCGGCGAGCGCCTCCAGCCGCCGCTTCACCTTCGGTGACTGCGGCGTCCCCCCGCCACGCGGAACAGCCGGGAGAGCACCCTCGACACGTTCCCGTCGACCGCCGCCGCCGGGACGGCGAAGGCGATGCTGGCCACTGCACCCGCAGTGTATGGCCCGAAGCCGGGGAGCGCGCGGAGCGCCTCGAGCGAGCCGGGCAGGCCGCCGTGCCTCCGCAGCGCCTCCCGGGCGGCCGCGATCAGGTTGCGGCAGCGCGCGTAGTACCCGAGGCCGCTCCAGGCGGCCAGGACCTCCGCGTCGTCGGCGGCGGCCAGCGCCTCGAGGGACGGCCAGCGCTCCAGGAAGCGCCGGTAGTACGGGATCGCCGTCTCGACCCGCGTCTGCTGGAGCATCACCTCGGCCAGCCAGACCCGGTAGGGATCGGCGCCGTGCTGGGGAACCCGCCAGGGCAGGTCCCGGTGCCCCGCGTCCCACCAGGCGAGCAACCTCCGGCGGAGCGCGGCGCGGCGCGCGGGAGACGGGACGGGTTCGCGATGGCATGGCCGGACGTGGCCGCGCCCGCGGCCGCCCGCCGGGAGGCGAGTCGGCGCGGGCGCGAGCGCCTCTCCGAGTGCGGCTACTTCAGGCGCTTCTCGACGGCGGCCCAGTCGACGTTCTTGAAGAACGCGTCGACGTACTTGCCGCGCTCGAAGGCCTTGTAGTCGCGCATGAAGGCGTGCTCCCACCCGTCCATCACCAGGATGGGCGTGAAGCCGATGGGGATGCCGTTCTCGTGGAGGGTGATCCAGTGGTTGGAGAGCCAGCCGGTGGCCGGATCCTGGAAGGTCATCGCCCAGCCGATGCCCGGCATGGTGGCGATGGCGCGGAAGTCGGCCAGGAAGGTCCCGTAGCCGCCGAAGGACGCGTCGATGGCCTTGGCCAGCTTCGACCCGGACGGCGGCTCGGCCTGTGCACCCGCGGTGAGATTTCCGAAGTAGTACTCGTGGTTCAGGATGCCGTCGTACTCGAAGCCGAGCCGGCGGGTGAGCTCGGCGTAGACCGGGTCGGCGCCGGCCGCCTTGCCCTCCTTGGCCAGCCCCTCCAGCTTCTCCGTGAGCGCGTTCGTGCGCTTCACGTAGCCCTCGTAGAGCTTGAGGTGCTCCTCGATCTGGTCGTTGGAGATGCCGGCGAGGCCGCGCACCTTCGAGAAGTCCTGGGGCTTGTAGAGCTTCACGCTCATGATCTTCCTTCCTCCGCGGCCCCGCGGGCCGCTCGTCGCGAGTTTCCGGGCATGTAATCCCTCGCCGGGCGCGGCGCTCGCCCTTGTGGGAGCCGTTCCCCCGACGGCCCATCCCTGATAGGGAACCGGCGTGGCATCGGCGAAGCGGGGCAAGGGTTCGAGGAGGCAGGCGGCCCCGAAGGGGCGTTGGGCGCTGCGCATCGCCGCCTTCGGGGCAGGCGCGCTGGCGGTCCTGGCCCTCCTCTCCTGGCTCCTCTGGCGATCCCTGCCCGACGTGGAGCCGCTCGCCACGCGGGCGCCGCCCTCCACCGCCCTGATGGAGCAGCGGCGCGCCGAGGCGACCGCGACCGGGAAGGCGTTCCGGCCCGACTACCGCCCGGTCTCCCTCGATCGGATCTCCCCCCGGCTGGTGCGCGCCGTGGTGGCCTCCGAGGACGCCTCCTTCTTCGGTCACGCCGGCTTCGACTGGGACGAGATCAAGAACGCCGCCGAGCAGAACTGGAAGGCCGGGCGCACCGTGCGCGGCGCCTCCACCATCACCCAGCAGCTCGCCAAGAACCTCTGGCTCGGGACCGAGCGCAGCTACCTCCGCAAGCTCAGGGAGGCGTTGCTCGCCGTGAAGCTCGAGCGGTCCCTGTCGAAGAAGCGCATCCTCACCCTCTACCTGGACGTGGCCGAGTGGGGAAACGGCGTCTTCGGCGCGGAGGCCGCGGCCCGCCGCTGGTTCGGCGTGGGCGCTCGCGACCTCTCCGCCGCACAGTCGGCCACGCTGGCCGCCATGCTCCCCGCCCCGAGGCGCGCGGCGCTGGCCCCCGCCCCCCGCTGGCTGGCCCGGAAGGCCCGGCGAATCCTCGGCCTGCTGGAGCGGAACGGGACCGTCCCCGCCGCGGAGGCCGGCGCGGCCCGGGCGGAGCTGGAGCGGATCCTGGGCGGGCCCGCCCCCGCACCCGGGGAGCCGGAAGAGGAACCGCCGCAGGAGGGCTAGGCCGGCTCAGCGCCGCGCGCGGAACCACTCGAGCGTGCGCCGGAGGCCGTCCTCGATGCCGACCTCGGGGCGCCAGCCCAGCACGCGCGCGGCGGCGGACGCGTCGAGGCAGGAGCGGCGCTGCTCGCCCGCCTTTCCCGGCCCGTGGGTCGCCGCCGCCCGGACGCCGGCCGCGTCGGCCAGGACCTGGTAGAGCCGGTTCACGTCGGTCTCGACGCCGGTGCCCACGTTGACGGGCCCGTCGTGACGGCGCTCCGCCGCGAGGAGGTTCGCGCGCGCC
The DNA here is from genome assembly GCA_963766715.1 of uncultured delta proteobacterium. Lineage (GTDB taxonomy): Bacteria > Myxococcota > Myxococcia > Myxococcales > Anaeromyxobacteraceae > CAIOAK01. Next base: position 453,633 of record CAVYBH010000012.1, on the reverse strand, counting down.
ACGTCGGCCACGAAGACGTAGTCGCGGGTCTGGCCGCCGTCGCCGTTGATGGTGCAGGGCTCCCCGCCGAGCAGCCGCCCGGCGAAGATGGCCACCACCCCCGCCTCGCCGTGCGGGTCCTGCCTCGGCCCGTAGACGTTGCCGTACCGGAGCGCGGTGAAGGTGATCCCGTGCGCGGCCCGCCAGACGCCGAGGAAGAGCTCGCTCGCCACCTTGGACGCCCCGTACACCGACACCGGGTGGGTGGGCTCGTCCTCCGGCGTGGGAATCCGATCCGTGTCGCCGTAGGCGGCGCCCCCGCTCGACGCGAAGAGGACGTGCTTCACCCCGGCGCGGGCCGCGGCCGAGAGCAGGTTCACGAGCCCGCCCACGTTCACGTCGACGTCGTAGCGCGGATCGGCCATCGACCGGCGCACGTCGATCTGGGCGGCGTGGTGGCAGAGGACGTCGGGGCGCTCGGCGAGCACGGCCTCGGCCGCCGCCGCGCTGCGGACGTCACACGGGTAGAAGCGGGCCTGCCCCGGGACGTTCTCGCGCTTGCCCGACGAGAGGTCGTCGAGCACCGCCACGTCCCAGCCGGCTCCGACGAACCGGTCGGCCACGGTGGAGCCGATGAACCCGGCGCCCCCGGTCACGAGGATCTTTCCTGCCACGCTTCCCTCCGATCAGACCTGCTGGCGGAACCAGGCGATGCTGCGCTGCATCCCCTCGTCGAACCCGACCTGGGGTTCCCAGCCCAGGATCTCCCGCGCCCGGGTGATGTCCGGGCGGCGGACTCGCGGGTCGTCCTTCGGCAGGGGCCGGTGCACGATGGGCAGGTCGCGGCCGCAGAGCCGCTGCACGGCCCGGGCGAACTCCAGGATGGTCATCTCGTGCGGATTCCCGATGTTCACGGGATCGTGCTCCTTCGAGTGGAGCAGGCGCCACATCCCCTCGACGTTGTCGTCGACGTAGCAGAAGCTCCGGGTCTGCGAGCCGTCGCCGAAGACGGTCAACGGCTCCCCTCGCAGCGCCTGGGCCACGAGCGTGGGGACGACCCGCCCGTCGTCGAGCCGCATGCGGGGCCCGTAGGTGTTGAAGATGCGCGCGATGCGGGTGTCGACCCCGCGGTACCGGTGGTAGGCCATGGTGATGGCCTCGGCGAACCGCTTGGCCTCGTCGTACACCGCGCGGGGCCCCACCGGGTTCACGTTCCCCCAGTAGCTCTCCTTCTGCGGGTGCTCGAGCGGATCGCCGTACACCTCGGAGGTGGACGAGAGGAGGAACGTGGCGCCCTTGGCGCGCGCCAGGTCGAGGGCTCGCTCCACCCCCACGGACCCTACCCTGAGGGTCTCGAAGGGATGCTCGAGGTAGTCGATCGGCGAGGCCGGAGAGGCGAAGTCGAGCACCGCGTCGACCGGGCCCGCGACGCCGTCGAGGCCGTCGCAGACGTCGGCCCGGAGGAACTCGAACCGGCCGTTCCCCTCGAGGTGCGCGAGGTTGCGGAGCGTGCCGGTGATGAGGTTGTCGACCCCGAGGACCTTCCATCCCTCGGCGAGGAACCGGTCGGTGAGATGGCTGCCGATGAATCCTGCCGCTCCGAGGATGACGACGCGCTTTTCGGCCATGGGGCTCGTCGACTACCCCTTCCGTTCCAGCTCGTCCAGCGTGAGCTGTCCGGGAAGTGCGGCCCGGTACTTGTCGAGGACCATGTCGATCCCCTGACGGATGTACTCCGCCACCGGCACCTTGGTCCGCTCGTTGAGCAGCTTCAGGCGCTCGTCCTGTTCGGGCGTGATGTACACCGTGGTCGAGATCTTCTTCCGGGCCATGCGGCAACGAAGCTATGTGACCACGCATGTAGTGTCAATTTCGCGCGAATCCCGGCCCAGCGGGCGCGACCGCGACCCGGCCGCCTCGTTCGCCCTGCGGCCGTTCACGCCCCGTCGTCTGCCCGGAGGTCGCCGAGGCCGGATCGGCCCGCCGCTCGCAACCCGGCCGGGACGTGCCCGAACGCGCGCTCGCCGCCCTCCTCCTCCTCCCCCTTCCCCTCTCGGCCTGCGTGGTCGCCCCGCCCCATCCCCGTTCGATGGAGCAGGTCCGCCGAGGCTACCGCCACCTCGCCGAGGGCGACCGGGAGCGCGCCGAGGTGGCCTTCGAGCACGCACTCGAGATCGCGCCCGACCTGGCCGAGGCGAGAAACGGGCTGGGCGTCGCGCTTCGCGCGGCCGGCCGTCCGGTCGAGGCGCTCGCCCAGTTCGACCTCGCCCTGTCCGCCGATCCCGACCTGGCGGAGGCCCACGTGAACCGCGGCGAGGCCCTCGCGGCGCTGGGTCTCGAGGCGGACGCGGAGGCCGCCTTCGGCGACGCGCTTCGCATCGACCCCGACCAGGTCCCGGCCCGGATCGATCGGGCCCGCCTCCTCGCACGCCGGGCGCTCGACAGCCCAGGAGACGAGCGCAGGCTGCTCCTCGACCGGGCCCGCCGCGATCTCCTGCATGCGCTCGAGGCCAGGCCGGACGTGCCCCAGGTCCACCAGGACCTCGGCTGGGTGTCCTGGCACCGCGGAGACGTCGCCCTCGCGGCGGCGAGCTACGACGAGGCCGTCCGGCTCGACCCCGGCCTGATCGAGGCGCGAGCCGGGGCCTGTGGCGCGCGGGGGCTCGAGGCCCCCTGCCACGCGGTCTCCGCGTCCTGCCGCGCCTGCATCGCCGCCGCCCCGCCGGAGAGCCCGCAGGCCCTCCACTGCGAGGCCGTCCTCGAGGCCCGGCGGGACTGCGCGCCGCAAACGAGAAAGGGGCACCGGCTCGCGCCGATGCCCCTCGATGAATCCGGGTCGCGCCCGGGCGCCCTACTTCACCTGCCAGGTGTCGGCGCCGGAGAGGAACTTCACGAGCGACTGCTCGCCCTTCTTGGCCTTGGCGGCCTTGATCATCTCCCAGGTGTTCTCGTCGGCGGTCGGCTTGCGGACGTCGCGGAAGATGCCGATGGGGTCGGGAAGCCCGCCCGGTCGGACAGGTTCGCCATCATGAAGGCGATGGTCGGGTCGGCGCGGCTCGGGTCGTGGACGAGGATGTCCTTCTCGGTGATCCCGTTCTCGCCGATGGTCACCACCTCGAGCTCGGCCGTCTGGCCGTTGAAGCGGATGCCCTTCTTGCCGTCCTTGCCGAAGACGAGCGGCTTGCCCGCCTCCATGCGGAGGATGGCCTCGGTCTTGACGGCCTTGTCGGTGAGGAACGTGTAGGCGCCGTCGTTGAACACCGGGCAGTTCTGGAAGACCTCGATGAAGGCGCTGCCCTTGTGGGCCGCCGCCGCGCCGATGATCCCGCCCAGGTGCGCACCCTCGACGTCGATGGAGCGGGCCACGAACGTGGCGCCCGCGCCCAGCGCCAGCGCCGGGGCGTTGAACGGGTAGTCGGGCGACCCGTGCGGCGTGGTCTTGGTCTTCTTCCCCAGCTCGGAGGTCGGGGAGACCTGGCCCTTGGTGAGGCCGTAGATGCGGTTGTTGAACATCAGGACCTTGAGGTCCAGGTTGCGCCGCATCGTGTGGATGAAGTGGTTGCCGCCGATGGCGAGTGCGTCGCCGTCACCGGTGATCACCCACACCATCAGCTCCGGCCGCGAGACCTTCAGCCCGGAGGCGAAGGAGGGCGCGCGGCCGTGCAGCGTGTGCATCCCGTAGTTGTTCATGTAGTACGGGAAGCGCGAGGAGCATCCGATGCCCGAGATGAAGACGATGTTCTCGCGGGCCACGCCCACGGCGGGCATGGCCTTCTGCACCTGGTTGATGATGGAGAAGTCGCCGCACCCGGGACACCAGCGCGGGTCGACTCCGGACTCGAAGTCCTTCTTGGTGTAGGTGGGGACGGGATTCTGGGTCTGGCCGTTTGCGCTCATGGTCTGGCTCTTTCCTTTCGGGCCCTAGCCCAGGATCTCGTTCACCTTGCCGACCAGCTCGCTCACCTTGATGGCCTTGCCGTTGATCCGGTTGAACTGCAGCGGATCGACTCCCGGGAAGGAGGCGCGCAGGTAGGTGGCCAGCTGGCCGTTGTTGACCTCGGGTACCAGGACCTTCTTGAAGCTCTTGATGACCGCGAGCAGGTTCTTGGGCAGCGGGTTCAGCCAGCGCAGGTGCACGTGGCCGACCTTCTTGCCCTGGGCGCGGAGCTGCGCGGCGGCGCCGCGGACCGAGCCGTAGGTGCCGCCCCAGGAGAGGAGCAGCAGGTCGCCGCTCTGGGGGCCGTCGACGACGACGTCGGGGACGTCCTCGATGACGTTGGCGATCTTCTGGGCCCGGGTCTTCACCATCCTCTCGTGGTTCATGCCGTCGTAGGAGACCATGCCGGACATGGAGTCCTTCTCGAGGCCGCCGATGCGGTGCTCGAGGCCCGGCGGTACCGGGGATCGGCCCAGGGGCGGATGAGCTTGGCGTCGCGAAGGTACGGCATGTACTGCCCTTCGTAGTTCGGCGTGGTCTGGTACTTCACCGTCGAAGGGCTTGAGCTCCCCCTCCACCGGGATGCGGAACGGCTCGGAGCCGAAGCCCAGGTAGCCGTCGGTGAGCAGCAGCACGGGCGTCATCCACTTCGTGGCGATCTGGAAGGCCTCGATGGTGGCGTAGAAGCAGTCGCTCGGGCTCCGTGCCGCGATGACCGGCATGGGCGCCTCGCCGTGCCGGCCGTAGAGCGCGATGTAGAGGTCGGACTGCTCGGTCTTGGTGGGCATGCCCGTCGACGGGCCGCCGCGCTGCACGTCGATGACGACGAGCGGGAGCTCGGCGATGACGGCGAGACCGAGCATCTCCGACTTGAGCGCCAGGCCCGGGCCCGAGGTGGTGGTCACGCCCAGCGACCCGCCGAAGGAGGCGCCGATGGCCGAGCCGATGCCCGCGATCTCGTCCTCGGCCTGGTAGGTCACGACCCCCATGTCCTTGAAGTAGGAGGCGTCCTGCAGGATCTCGGTGGCGGGGGTGATGGGGTAGCTGCCCAGGAACACCTGGCGGCCGGTCAGCTTGGCCACGGCGGCGAGCCCGAGGGCCGCGGCGCCGTTGCCGGTGATGTTCCGGTAGGTGCCCGGCTCGAGCTTGGCGGCCGGCACCGTGTACTGGGAGAGGAAGAGCTCGGTGGTCTCGCCGAAGGTGTGGCCGGCCAGGAAGACCTTGACGTTGGCCTCGGCGATGTCCGGCTTCTTGGCGAACTTCTTCCGGATGTTCTCGAGCTGCGCCTCGGTGGGGCGGCTGTAGAGCCAGTACATCATGCCCAGGGCGAAGTAGTTCCTGCAGCGGGCGACGTCCTTGTTGGAGAGCCCGGACCCGGCCAGCGCGGCCGGGTGAGCTTGTCCATGTCGACGGAGACGACCTTGTAGTTCTTCTTCAGGGCGTCGTCGTCGAGCGGGTTCGACTTGTAGCCGGCCTTCTCGAGGTTGCCCGCGTTGTAGGCGCCGCTGTTGGTGATGAGGATGCCGCCCGGACGCAGGTCCTGGAGGTTGGTCTTCAGGGCCGCCGGGTTCATGGCGACGAGGACGTCGGGCTGGTCGCCCGGCGTGAAGATGTCCTTCGAGCCGAAGTTGACCTGGTAGCCCGAGACGCCGGCGAGCGTACCCGTGGGGGCGCGGATCTCGGCGGGGAAGTCGGGGAAGGTCGCGAGGTCGTTTCCGGCGATCGCGGACGCCTTCGTGAACTCCGAGCCGACGAGCTGCATGCCGTCGCCGGAGTCGCCGACGAAACGGATCGTGACGGCGTCGACCTGCTCCACCGGGCGGGTCTTTCCAGTGTTGGGTTGCATGTCGTCCTTCGTCTCCTTGAGGGGGCCTTCGCGGGCGGGGTCCCTGGACGCTGCCGGAACGTCCTATCCGGGTGCCAAGGGGGCCCTCTTGATGCCGGATCGTTCCGTCCTTGTCAAGGTCGGACGGCGCCCATCGGATCGACCGAACCTGCCGCAACCACAGCGCGATTCGGAAAAACTTCCTGATCGGGATCAGGTTTCCGGGAACATCTTCCCTGGGTTCAGGATCCCGAGGGGGTCGAAGGTCGCCTTCACCCTCCGCTCCAGGTCGACGAGCGCCCTTCCCTGCTCGTACTCGAGGTAGTCCCTCTTGGCGAGGCCGACCCCGTGCTCGCCGGTGATGGTCCCGCCCATGTCGACCGCGGCCCTCAGGATCTCGCCGACGGCGGCGTCGGCCGTCGCCCGCTCCCGCTCCCCGTAGAGGACGTTGCAGTGGAGGTTGCCGTCGCCCGCGTGGCCGTAGGTCGCCACCAGCAGGCCGTGCGCCTTCCCAATCTCCCGGCAGCGGGCCACCATCTCCGGGATGCGCGAGCGGGGCACCGCGATGTCCTCGGAGAGCTTGTGGGCGGCCAGCTTGCCCAGGCTCACCGACAGGTACTTCCGGGTCTCCCAGATGTCCCGGCGCTGGGCCTGGTTCTGGGCCACGATGACCTCGCCCGACGCGGTCCCCTGGACCACCTCGGCGACGCGCGCCATCTCGGCGAAGACCTGCTCCTCGTCGTTGCCGTCCGTCTCCACGAGCAGCGCCGCTCCCGCGCCGGGCGGCAGCTGGAAGGGCGATCCCTTGGCGATGGCCTGCACCGAGACGTCGTCGATCAGCTCGAGGCAGCGCGGGACCACTCCCTCGGCGAGCACCCGGCTCACCGCCTGCGCCGCGGTCGCCACGTCGGGGAAGCAGACCAGCGCCGTGGCCACGTGGCGGGGTCGCGGGAGGAGCTTCACCGTCACCTCGGTGACGATCCCCAGCGTTCCCTCGCTCCCGACGAAGAGCGCGGTCAGGTCGTAGCCGGCCACGCCCTTGATGGTCTGGCGCCCCACCCGGAGGATCTCGCCGGTCGGGATCACCACCTCGAGCCCCAGCACGTACTCCCGCGTCACCCCGTACTTGAGCGCGCGCGGGCCTCCGGCGTTCTCCGCCACGTTGCCGCCGATGGAGCAGAGGTCGAGCGAGTTGGGATCGGGGGGTAGAAGAGGCCGTGCTTCTCCACCTCGGCCTGGAAGACGCCCGTCACCACGCCCGGCTGGAGCCGGGCGGTGAGGTCCGCCGGCCGGATCTCGAGGATGCGGTTCATGCGCTCCACCGAGACCGCGATGCCTCCGTGGATGGCCAGCGAGCCGCCGGTCTTCCCGCTCCGCGCCGCGACCGGGACCACGGGGACCCGGTGCCTCGACGCGACCGCGAACACGGACCGCACGTCCTCGGCCGACTCCACCAGCACGGTCACGTCGGGCGGGAACACCCCCAGGTCCGACTCGTCCTTGCCGTACTCGGCGAGCCGCTCCGGGTCGAGGACCAGCCGGCCGTCCGGAAAGGCCGCGCGCAGGTCCCGCAGCGCCGCCGCCATGGCGTTCCCCATCGTCACCCGAACACCTCCACGTCGCTCCCCGTCATCGCGTCCGGCGCCTCCGCGGCGCAGAACCCCACCACCCGGGCCACGTCCTCCGCCGCCATGGCGGGCGGGAACGGGGTCATCGCCAGCATGCGGGTGTCGACCGAGCCGGGCGAGACCGTCATCACCTGGACGCCGTCCGCCTTGACCTCCTCGGCGAGGCTCTTCGCGAGGCCGATGAGCCCCCACTTCGAGGCGTTGTACGCCGAGCCCTCGGGCGTGCCGACGTGACCCGAGATGGAGGCGATGGCCACGATCCGCCCGCGCCGCCGGGCCCGCATCCCGGGAACCACGGCGCGGAAGGCGAGGAAGGCTCCCACCAGGTTCACCTCCAGCACCCGCCGGAAGCTCTCGGGTGACATCGACTCGACCCGCCCCCGCTCGAGGATGCCCGCGGCGTGCACGAGCACGTCGCACGGGCCCGCGAGCCGCTCGTGCTCGGCCACGAGGCGGGCCACGTCCTCCTCCCGGCTCGCGTCGCCCGCCACCGCGAAGGCGGCGTCGCCGGCCCGCACCCGCTCGTCCAGCTCCGCGGCGGTCCTCGCGAAGACGGTGACCCGGGCCCCGCGTCCGGTGAGCTCCCGCGCCACCGCCGCGCCGATGCCCCTGCCCCCGCCGGTGACGATGGCGGTGCGGCCGTCGAGCCGGCCCCTCACCTGCGCCGCCCCGCCCGCGAGGGCGTACGCCCTTCTCCCGCGGCCAGCCGCAGGATCCGGCGTTCCCAGGCCGCGTCGCCGTCCATGTGCCCGGCGAAGGCGTGACTGTGGGTACGCGCCTGCCTCCGCCGCTCCCCCCTCACGGTCAGGCACATCTGCTCGGCGTCGAGCACGCAGGCCGCGCCGCGCGCACCCAGCTCGTCCACCAGCGCGTCGGCCACCTGGCGGGCCAGGACCTCCTGGATGACCAGCCGGTGCGCGAAGCAGTCGAGGAGGCGGGCCAGCACGCCGAAGCCGAGCACGCGTCCGCCCGGGACGTAGGCGATGCAGGCCGTTCCCCGGTACGGCAGGAGGTGGTGCGGACAGACGGCGTGGAAGTCGATCCCGGTCACCGCCACGAGGTCGTGGCCGGCGTTCGGGATGGCCCCGCGCAGGATGGCCGCCGGGTCGCAGCGATACCCGTCGAGCAGGTCGTTCCGGAAGGCCTCCGCGACCCGCCGCGGCGTTCCCTTCACGTCGGCCTGGCGCAGCGCAGCCTCCGGGACGAGCGACTCGAGGAATCGCTCGACCGCCTGCGCGGCGGCCCGCGCCCCGCGACGCGAGCTAGCGCCCACCCGCCCCCCGGTAGGTGACGCAGCTGTCCGGGATCTCGAAGAGGCGCACCTCGACGAGGTCGGCCATCCGCGGCTTCAGCACCTCCCAGATCCAGCGGGCGATGTTCTCGGCGGTGGGGTTCTCGAGGATGTCGTTCAGGTTCCGGTGGTCGACCCGGGCCAGGACCTCCTCGCCCACCACGCTCCTTGATCACGCCGAAGTCGGCGATCATTCCGGTGGCAGGGTCGACGTCCCCCTCCACGGTCACGAAGAACTTGTAGTTGTGGCCGTGCAGGCGGAAGCAGGGCCCCTCGTAGCGGGGAAGTCGATGGGCCGCGGCGAAGTAGAACTCGACGTCGAGGCGCATCCGCCTCGAGTCCGTGTAGTCGATGGCCATCCGCCGCTTATAGCGCCGGCACGCGGGGAACTCCTACCCACACCCGCTCGGGGCCGTCCCGTATCTCCCCGACCGGGTTGCGCGCCCGTCCCGGACACCGGCGCAACCAACCGTTTTTCCAATGGTCGCGCCGAGCCCGCCCTTGGCACATCGGCTGCTATTGGTTCCCTCGGACGGTTCACCCGCCTTTCCGAACACCTCTCCAAGGAGAAGCACCCAAATGAAGAAGATCCTCAGCGCCCTCGTCGCCGTTGCCTTCGCCCTCCCTGTCCTCGCCCAGGCCCCTGCGGCCGCCCCGGCCCCGGCCGCCAAGCCGGCCGCTGCTGCCCCGGCCGCCCCGCCGCTCCCGCCGCCGCTGCCCCCGCTGCCCCGGCTCCTGCCGCCAAGCCGGCCGCTGCCCCCGCGAAGTCCAGCAAGAAGTCGAAGAAGTCCACCAAGCCGGCCGCCGCCCCCGCCGCTGCCCCGGCTCGCCGCGCCTGCGGCCGCCCCCGCCGCCGCTCCGGCTCCTGCCGCGAAGCCGGCTGCCCCGACTGCCCCGGCCGCGAAGTAACGCGAACCGGTTTCTGGTAGCTTCTGGGCCGGCCGCGCTCGTCGCGGCCGGCCCTTTCTTTGTCCGGTCCCCGTGTCGATCCGCGCACAAATCATCGCCCTCTTCACGGTCATCCTCGTGCTCTCCATGGGGACCGCGGCCGCCCTTGGCGCCGGCGCCGCTGCACGCGCGGTGGAGTCCGCCATCCAGGACCGCGCGGTGGAGATGGCGCGCGCCGTCCGCGCCGACCTCGATCTCTCCCGCGACCTCGACCCCGCCCGCGCCGCCGATCGCCTGGCCGCCGTCCTCCGGCAGCACCGCGGCGTGCGCACCATCGAGCTGATCATCCGGAAGCCGGGCAAGGACGACGTGGTCCGGATGCAGTACGGCCCGAACGGCCCGGAGACCAGCTTCGAGGAGGTCGACTACCCCTTCCCCTCCCAGACCACCTCGCTCGTCGCCGGCGACGGCGACGACCGGGTCGTGCGCGTCGAGCTCCCGGTGAAGGACTCGTTCTCGCACACCGTGGCCGCCATCCGGCTGGAGACGAGCCTGTCCGAGGCCGAGAAGCTGGGGCGCGGCCAGGGGCGGATCTTCGTGGCGTCCACGATGCTCGCGGCGATCCTGGTCTTCCTGGCCTTCACCTTCGTCCTGAACCGGGTGCTGGTTCGCCCGCTCTCCGCCCTGGCCGGGACGGTGGAGGGAATCGAGTCGGGAGCGCTGGACGCCGCTTCGATCCCGGGAACGGCGCGGCGGGACGAGATTGGCACGCTGGCCCGGGGCCTCGACGCGATGCTCGCCCGGGTGCGCGGGTTCAACCTCGAGCTGCAGGACCGGGTCGAGGAGGCCACCGCCGACCTGGCCCGGAAGAACCGGGAGCTCGCCGAGCTGAACGAGCTCTTGATGGAGGCCCGCCGGGAGCGCTCGGCGCAGGAACGGCTCGCCGCGCTCGGGCAGCTGTCCGGGACCATCGCCCACGAGCTGGGCAACCCGCTGAACGCCATCAGCGGCCACGTCCAGCTGCTCGCCCGCGACGCCGCCTGCCCGCCGGACATGCGCGAGCAGCTCCGGGTCATCGAGCGCGAGGTGCAGCGGATGACCGCCATCATCCGTCGCTTCCTCGACTCGGCGCGGGCGCTCGTCCCCCGGCCGGAGCCGGTGAAGCTGGCGTCGCTGGTGGACGAGGCGCTCTCCCTGAACGTCTCGGCCGAGGCGCGCCAGCGGATCGAGGTCCGGCGCGAGGTCCCCGACGACCTGGGGCCCGCGAGCATCGATCCCTCGCTGGTCCGCCACGTGCTCGGGAACTTCATCTCGAACGCCGTCGACGCCATGCCGGCCGGGGGCTATCTCACGGTCCGGGCCCGGCGCGCCGGCGATCAGCTCGCCCTCTCGGTGACGGACACCGGCGGCGGGATCGCCTCCGAGACCCGGAAGCACATCTTCGAGCCCTTCTTCACCACCAAGGAGGCGGGCAAGGGCACGGGACTCGGCCTGGCCATCTCGCGCGAGATTGCCGGCGCCCTCCGGGGCCGCATCGAGGTGGAGACCGCTCCGGGGGCGGGAGCCACCTTCACCCTGCTCTTCCCCGCCCCCCCGTCTCCCCCTCCAGCCGTCGCGTAGGAGCGTCCATGGATCCGGCCCGCATCCTCGTCGTGGACGACGACCAGTCGAGCCGGGAGCTCCTCGCCCGGATCCTGACCTCGGCCGGCCACCACGTGACCGCCCTCACCGACGGGCGAGAGGCGATCGCGGTGCTCGAGTCCGGGGACCCGCCCGACCTCGTGGTGTCCGACATCCGGATGGCCGAGATGGACGGCCTCCAGGTCATCGACGCCTACCGGGAGCGGGCGCCGGAGACGCCGGTGATCCTGGTCACCGCCTTCGGGAACATCGACGGCGCGGTCGAGGCCATCCGCCGCGGCGCCACCGACTACCTGTCGAAGCCCTACGACGTCGACGCCATCCAGATCGTGGTCGCACGCGCCCTGCAGCACCGCGCGCTCGCCATGGAGAACCGCGCGCTCCGTCGCGGGCTCCGGGACCGCTACCGGCTCGACAACGTGGTGGGGCGCAGCGAGGCCATGCTGGCGGTCTACAAGACCGCGGCGCGGGTCGCCTCCACCGACGCCACCGTGCTCATCCAGGGCGAGAGCGGCACCGGCAAGGAGCTCGTCGCACGCGCCATCCACACCGCCTCTCCGCGCGCGGCCGGTCCGTTCGTGGCGGTCGACTGCGGCGCCATCGCGGAGGGGGTTCTCGAGTCGGAGCTCTTCGGCCACGCCCGCGGCGCCTTCACCGGCGCCCAGACGGCCCGCCGCGGCCTCTTCGAGGAGGCCCACCACGGCACGCTCTTCCTCGACGAGATTGGCGACATCGGACCGAACCTCCAGGCCCGGCTGCTGCGCGCCCTGCAGGAGGGCACCATCCGCCGGGTCGGGGCCAACGAGCCCATCTCCGTGGACGTGCGCATCGTCGCGGCGACGAACCGGGACATGGAGGCCGCGGTCAAGCAGGGCACCTTCCGCGCCGACCTCTACTACCGGCTGCACGTGGTGAGCATCCGCATCCCGCCGCTGCGCGAGCGCCGCGAGGACATCCAGCTGCTCGCCGAGCACTTCGCCCAGAAGCACGGGCGCGCGGAGGGCTCGGCCATCTCGCCGGCGGCCCGCGAGCTCCTCCTGGCGTACGACTGGCCGGGCAACGTCCGCGAGCTCGAGAACGTGGTGGCCCGGGCGCTCGCGCTCAATCCCTCGGGCGTCGTGATTCCCGAGGACCTGCCGGAGGGGATTCGCGCCGCCCAGGGCGCCGTCGCCCCGGCGCCCATGCCCCCGGCGGGAGACCGGCCCACCCTCGCGGAGCTGGAGCGGCGCTACGCCACGCAGGTGCTCGGCGAGACGGGCGGGAACAAGACCCGCGCGGCCGAGATCCTGGGGATCGATCGCAAGACGCTCTACCGGATCCTCGGCGAACGCGAGGACCGCTAGCGCCGGGACGGGTGGCGATTCTCAGGGCGCCGGCGGCGAGCCAGCCTGCGGCTCGTCGGGCATGCCGTTCAGTGCGTTCTTGAGAACCTGGCTCGGGCGGAAGGTCAGCACCCGTCGGGCCGAGATTCTCGATCTCCTCGCCCGTCTGGGGATTCCGTCCGACCCTGGACTTCTTGTCGCGGACGATGAAGTTCCCGAAGCCGCTGATTCTGATCTTCTCGCCGCGCTCCAGGGTTTCCTTGATGGTGTCGAACACCATCTCCACGACGTCGGCCGCTTCCTTCTTGGAGAAGCCCACCTTCTCGTAGACGCTCTCGATGATGTCGGCCTTGGTCACGCTCACCTCACCCCTGCGGGCGCGAAGGCGCCCAAGTCCTCGTCTTCGTTAGCTGATTCGGCGGGCACTGTCAAACTCATGGTGCAATCCGCCCCGCTATCCCCGCAATTCGGCCGCCACCTCGCCCCGGAGGCGCTCCACGATCCGGCCGTGGGCCGCGTCGGCCTCGCCGTCGGTCAGCGTACGTTCCACCGCCCGGTACCGGATGGCCATGGCCAGGTTCTTCTTCCCTTCCGGGATTGGCGCGCCCCGGTACACGTCGAAGAGCGTCACGTCCTCGACCAGCGGCTCGGCCCGGACCGCGTCGAGCACGGTGCGCGCATCGACGCCGTCCGAGACCACCACCGCGAGGTCGCGGAGGACGGCCGGGAACCGGGGAACGTCGGCGTGTCCACGGACCAGGACCGCGGCCCGGAGCAGGTTCTCGAAGGAGAGATTGAAGACGAAGACGCCGCGCGGGAGATTGAAGGCGGAGGCGACCCTCGGGTGCACCTCCCCGGCGACGCCCAGGGCATGCGTGGCCCCGGCCGCGTCCTTCCACTCGATGGTGGCGGCCGAGCGCGGGTGGAGCCACGAGGGGCCGCCGTGCGCCCAGTGGACGCCGTCGATTCCCAGCCCCTCGAGCAAGGCCTCGAGCGCGCCCTTCAGGTCGGAGAAGTCGACCGGGTCGCCGCTCGCCGACCAGCCCACCGGGTGGCGCCGCCCGCTCGCGATGCCCGCCAGGCGGAGCTCCTCGTGCGCCGGCGCGTCGCCGTCGGCGTCGGGCCGCCGCGGCTGGTAGACGGCCGCGAGCTCGTAGAGCCGGACGTCCTCGACCCGCTGCCTGCGGTTGTAGGCGAGCCCCTTCAGCAGGGACGGCACCAGGCTCGACCGCATCACCGCCAGGTCGGCGCTGATCGGGTTCTGGAGGGCGATCCCCCCGGGAACGCCGCCCTTCACCATCGGCTCGAGATCGGCCGGGGCCACGAACGAGAAGTTCACCGCCTCGGAGTACCCCGCGCCCTCGAGCGCCTGCCGGGCGCGCTCGGTCACCACCGCGGACCTGGCCGGGGCCGGGGTGACCGTGGAGAACGGAGGAAGGGTCTCGGGGATGGCGTCGTACCCGCGCAGGCGGATGATCTCCTCGACCAGGTCCTCCTCGCGGGAGACGTCGAGCCGCCAGCTGGGGACGCGGAAGGTACCGGCCTCCGGGCCGTCGACGACGAGGTCGAAGCCGAGGGCCACGAGCGCGCCGCGTGCCTCGTCCGGCGTGATCGTCATGCCCAGGATCTCGCCGGGGCGCTTCCAGGGCAGGACCACGTCCACGGGCCGGTTCGCCCGCGGATGGGCATCGACCGCGCCCTGGCGGACCGTGCCACCGGAGAGCTCGGCGATCAGGGCGGCGCAGCGGTCGAGCGCGGCGACGACGCCCTCCGGGTCGACGCCCCGCTCGAAGCGATGGGAGGCCTCGGTGTGGAGGCCGTGGCGGCGAGCCGTCCGGCGCACGCCGGTGGGCTCGAACCAGGCCGACTCGAGCAGCACCCGGCTGGTTCCGGCCGAGATTTCCGAGGTGCCTCCGCCCATCACGCCGGCGAGCGCGCTGGCGTGATCCCGGTCGGCGATCACCAGGTCGTCGGGCGAGAGCGTGCGCTCGACGCCGTCGAGCGTCACGAGCTTCTCCCCGGGGCGCGCGGTGCGAACCACGATCTCCGCGCCCGCCACCTTCTCGAGGTCGAAGGCGTGGAGCGGCTGCCCCCGCTCCAGGAGCACGAAGTTCGTGGCGTCGACCACGTTCGAGATGGAGCGGACCCCGCAGGCCTCGAGCCGGCGCGCGAGCCAGGCCGGGGACGGGCCGATCCGGACGCCGTCGATCACCCGCGCCGAGTAGCGGAAGCATCGCCCCGGCGCCTCGATGGTGACCTTGAGTGAAGCATCGGCCGGGGGGGCCTGCTCCTTCAGCCCGTGGGCCGGGACGGCGACGCGGGCTCCGGTCGCCGCGGCGACCTCGCGGGCGATGCCGAGGTGGGAGAGCGCGTCGGCGCGGTTCGGGGTGACGTTCACCTCGAGGACGACGTCCTCGATGCCGAGCACCCGCGCCAGCGGCGTGCCCGGGGTGGCGTCCGGCGGGAGGATCAGGAGGCCGGATGCCTCCTCGGAGAGCCCCAGCTCCTTGGCGGAGCAGAGCATGCCGTGCGAGTCGACGCCCCGGAGCTTGGCGGCGTCGATCCGGTGCCCGGCCGGCATCCGCGTGCCCGGGGTGGCCAGCGGGACGACGTCTCCCACCTTCCAGTTGGTGGCGCCGCAGACGATCTGCACCGGCCCCGACCCGGCCTCCACCTGGCAGACCGAGAGCTTGTCCGCCTGCGGGTGACGGGCGGAGGAGAGGATGCGGGCCGCGACGACGCCGTCGAGGGCCGCGCCGACGCGCTCCACGGCCTCGACCTCCAGTCCGACGGCGGTCAGGCGCCGGGCCACCTCGGCGGGGTCGGGGAGCGGGACGTAGTCGGCGAGCCAGGAGAGGGAGATGCGCATGTCGGCTCAGAACTGCTCGAGGAAGCGGAGGTCGTTCTCGTAGAAGAGCCGGAGATCGGCGATGCCGTACTTGAGCATCGCCATCCGCTCGACGCCCATGCCGAAGGCGAACCCGGTCACGGCCGCCGGATCGAAGCCGACGTTCTCGAGGACCTTGGGGTGGACCATGCCCGACCCGAGGACCTCCAGCCAACCGGTGCCCTTGCAGGTGCCGCAGCGGACCTCGGCCCGGGTTCCCGAGCCGCCGCAGATGGTGCAGGAGACGTCGATCTCGGCGCCCGGCTCCACGAAGGGGAAGTAGCTGGGACGGACGCGCGTGGCGGTGCCCGGGCCGAAGTAGGCCCGCGCGAAGGCGGCCAGCGTGCCCTTCAGGTCGGCGAAGGTGATGCCCGGGCCGACGCAGATCCCCTCGACCTGGTGGAACATGGGCGAGTGGGTCTGGTCGTAGTCGCTTCGGTAGACGCGCCCCGGAGCCACCACCCGGATGGGCGGAGCACCGGCCCGCTTCATGGCCCGGATCTGGATGGGCGAGGTGTGGGTCCGCAGCAGCACGGCCCCGTCCCCGACGCCCGCGCCCAGCGTGGCCCGGTCGACGTAGAAGGTGTCCTGCATGTCCCGGGCGGGATGATCCTTCGGGATGTTGAGCGCCTCGAAGTTGTACCAGTCGAGCTCGATCTCCGGGCCGCTCGCGACCTCGTATCCCAGGCGCCCGAAGACGCCGACGATCTCCTCGGTGGCCCGCGTGACCGGATGCCGGTGCCCGCGCGGCAGGAGCCGCCGGCCCGGCAACGTCACGTCGATGCGCGATCCCTGGAGCTCGCGCTCCAGGCGTGCGTCCTCGATGCGCTGGCGCGCCCGGGTGAGCAGGTTCTCGACCTCGTCCCGGACGCGATTGGCCACCTCGCCGACGCGGGGGCGTTCCCCGGCGGCGAGCTGGCCCATTCCGCGAAGCACGACGGACAGCTCGCCCTTCTTGCCGAGGAAACGGACCCGCAGCTCCTCGAGCGCGCGTTCGTCTGCCGCAGACGAGATGGACTGCCGGGCCCCTTCTGCCAGGGCCTCCAGGTCTCGGACCAGGTCCACGTGCCCTGGCCTAGGCCTGGGCGGCCCGGACCACGGCCGCGAAGTCGGCCGGCAGCGCCAGGGCGATCTCGGCGAGGACCTTGCGGTCGAGCGCCACCCCTGCCGTGTGCATGGCCCCCACCAGGCGCGAGTAGGTCGTTCCGTTCAGGCGGGCCGCGGCGTTGATGCGCACGATCCAGAGGGAGCGGAACTCCCGGCGGCGGCGGCGGCGGTCGCGGGTGCTGTAGTCCAGCGCGCGCTCGACGGCCTGGTTGGCGCGGCGGTATGCGTTCTTGCGGCGGCCCCGGAAGCCCTTGGCGAGCTTCAGGACGCGATTGCGACGACGACGAGCCTTTACACCCCTCTTGACGCGCATGTTTCACTCCTGCTGTGCCGGCGGGGGGCCGGGAGGACGTTGCCTCCCGAGCGCTTCGAGAGCCCCGCTTGGGCGTTGGTTCCCTTCGGCCCTAGCGGGCGTACGGGAAGTTTTCCTTCACCTTCTTCGCGTCACTGGCCGACAGGTGGTCGGTGCCGCGGAGTCCCCGCTTCTGCTTCGGGGTCTTCCCGAACGTGGCGAGGTGACGGGAGCCGGCGCGGCGGAACTTCACCTCGCCGCTCTTCTTCACCTGGAAGCGCTTCTTGGCAGCGCTCTTGGTCTTGAGCTTCGGCATCTTCTTCCTTCTCTCTGTCTCTCTGTGGGACGGCGCTACGGGGCGCCGCCGCCGGTGTCGTTTCCGCCGCCCTCGGGGGCCGGCGTGGGTGCTGCCGGTCCCGCGGCTGCCGCCGCGGCACCCTGCGACTTGGCCCGGTCGCGCTGCGACTGCAGCATGCGCGGGTTGGGGGCGAGGATCATGAACATCTGCCGCCCTTCCATCCTCGCGGACGACTCGATGACCGCCGTCTCCTTCAGGTCGCCGACCACCCGCTCGAGGACCTTGTGCCCGAGCTCACGGTGGCTGAGCTCGCGTCCGCGGAACATCACCGTGACGCGCGCCTTGTTCGAGTCCTCGAGGAACTCGCGGATCTTCCGGATCTTGACCTCGTAGTCGTGCTCCTCGGTCCGCGGGCGCAGCTTGACCTCCTTCAGCTGCACCACCACCTGCTTCTTCTTGGCCTCGCTCTGCTTCTTCTTCTCCGTGTACTTGAACTTCCCGTAATCCATGATCTTGCAGACGGGCGGCTTGGCGAGGGGGCTGACCTCGACGAGGTCGAAGCCGCCCTCCTGGGCCGTGCGCAGTGCCTGCTCGATCGGGAGGATTCCGAGCTGCTCACCCTCGGCGCCGATGACGCGCACCTCGCGGGCCTTGATGCGCCGGTTGGTGCGCGCGTCGCGGCTCGTGTTCCTCTGGTCTTTGCCGTTGATGGGCGGTCTCCTGTGGTCCCCGGTGGGGGGCCGAAAAATCGCGTAAGGATAAGGATATTCGGCTGAATGTCAACGCGCGTTCGGATCGGAGGAGTCCTTTCGGGCATCCCGGATCCAGCTCATCATGCCGCGGAGCTCCTTGCCGACGGCCTCGATGGGGTGCGCCTTCTCCTTCACGCGCATCGCCTCGAAGTTCTTCCCGCCCGAGTTGAGCTCGCCGATGAACTCCCGCGCGAAGGTCCCGTCCTGGATCTCCTTGAGAATCTTGCGCATTTCGTCCTTGGTCTGGGCGTTCACCACGCGCGGGCCGCGGGTGAAGTCCCCGTACTCGGCCGTGTCGCTGATTGAGTGACGCATCCAGGCCAGGCCGCCTTCGTACATGAGGTCGACGATGAGCTTCAGCTCGTGGAGGCACTCGAAGTAGGCGCTCTCCGGCTGGTAGCCCGCCTCCACCAGGACCTCGAACCCGGTCTTCACCAGGGCGGCGGCTCCTCCGCAGAGCACCGCCTGCTCGCCGAAGAGATCGGTCTCGGTCTCCTCCTTGAAGGTGGTCTCGAGGATGCCGGCCCGGCCGCCGCCGACCGCCCGGGCGTAGGCGAGGCCGATGTCCTTCGCCTGGCCCGTCGCGTCCTGGTGGACGGCGATCAGGCAGGGAATGCCCCGGCCGTCCTGGAACTGGCGGCGGACGAGGTGCCCCGGCCCCTTGGGGGCGATGAGGAGGACGTCCACGTCGGGCGGGGGCTTCACCTGCCCGAAGTGGATGTTGAAGCCGTGGGCGAAGAGGAGCGCCTTGCCCTTGGTGAGGTGCGGCTTGATCTCCTCCTCGTAGACCTTCTTCTGGGTCTGGTCGGGGAGGAGCACCATGATCACGTCCGCCTCGCGGGCGGCCTCCGCGACGCTCGTCACGCGCAGTCCGGCCCCTTCGGCCTTGGCCCGCGACTTGGAGCCGGCGTGCAGGCCGACGCGCACGTCCACGCCGGAGTCCTTGAGGTTGAGGGCGTGCGCATGCCCCTGGCTGCCGTAGCCGATGACGGCCACCTTCTTCGCCTTCAGCAGCTCCGGCTTCGCGTCCTTGTCGTAGTAGATGGTCGCCATGGTCTATCCGTTCACTTGAGGTTGGGGGGTGCGAGGGTCTTGAAGCCGCGCTCGAGGGCGATGCGCCCGGAGCGGCAGATCTCCTGGATGCCGTACGGCGCCAGCCGATCCTCCAGCGCGTCGAGCTTCCCGGCGTTGCCGCTGGCCTCGATGATCAGCGCGTCCGGGGAGACGTCGACGATGCTCGCCTCGTACGTCTCGGCGAGCGCGCGGAGCTCGGCGTGGTTCTTCTCCGGGGTCCGGATCTTCACGAGCAGGAGCTCGCGCTCGATCAGGTCGACCGGCGAGAGCTCCCGGACCTCGACCACCGGCACCAGCTTCTGCACCTGGCGGACCACCTGCTCCACGGTCTTGGAGGAGAGGCGGACCACGATGGTCATGCGCGAGTACTCGGGGCGCTCGGTCGGCCCCACGGTGAGGCTGGCGATGTTGTAGCCGCGCCGGGAGAACAGTCCGGCGATGCGGTGCAGCACGCCGGGCTTGTTCTCGACGAGCAGGCTGACGGTGTGGGTGCTCGAGCTGGGCATCGTCTCGTTGCGTTCCATGTATGTCCTCTCACTCGCCGTCGATCATGTCGTTGAGCGGGGCCCCGGCGGGGACCATGGGGTAGACGTGCGCGTCGGGTCGGGTCCGGATGTCGACGATGACCGGACCGCCCGTGTGGGCGAGCGCCCGGTCGAGGACGTCCTCCAGCTCGGCCGGCTTGCGGGCGCGCAGCCCCAGGCAGGAGTACGCGTCGGCCAGCTTCACCAGGTCGGGAAGGTCGCTGAGCGGGGTCTCGGCGAGCCGCTTCTCGTAGAAGAGGTCCTGCCACTGGTGGACCATCCCCAGGAACAGGTTGTTGAGGATGAAGATCTTGATGTTCAGCTTGAGGTCCACCGCGGTGGCCAGGTCCTGGAGCGTCATCTGGAAGGACCCGTCGCCGTCGATGCCGATGACGAGCGCATCGGGCTTGCCGAGCTGGATGCCGATGGCGGCGGGCAGGCAGAACCCCATGGTTCCCAGCCCCCCCGAGGTGATGAACTGGCGGGGCCAGATGGTCTTCCAGTACTGGGCCGCGAACATCTGGTGCTTGCCCACGCCGGTGGTGACGAGCGCCTTGCCCCCGGTCTTCTCCCAGATCCGCTGGATGACGTGCTGCGGCTCGATGAACTCGTCGCCCTGGGCCGCGTAGTGGAGCGGGTGCTTCTCCCGCCAGTCGGCGACCTTCTTCACCCAGGGCGCGATGTCGGCCCGCCCGGAGGCGGCGAAGGCCTTGCGGGTGGCCTCGGTGAGCTGGGGGAGCAGGAGCTTGAGATCTCCGACCAGCGGGACGGTGGCGGTCACCAGCTTGGAGATCTCGGCCGGGTCGATGTCGAGGTGGACGATCTTGGCCTCGGGCGCGAAGGTCGAGAGCTTCCCGGTCACCCGGTCGTCGAAGCGGGCTCCCAGCGCGACGATCAGGTCCGACTCCTGGACCGTGTAGTTCGCGAACTTGGCGCCGTGCATGCCGAACATGCCCAGGCACTGCGGGTGCGTCTCGGGGAGCGCCCCCTTGCCGTGGACGGTGGTCACCACCGGCGCACCCACCAGCTCGACGAAGTCCTTCACCTCGTCGTAGGCGCTGGAGGTCCGGACGCCGCCGCCCAGGTAGATGACCGGCCGGCTGGAGCCCCGGATGAGCGCCGCCGCGTCCTTGAGCCGTGGCTCCTCGCGCACCGGCGGGTGGTAGCCCGGGATGTTCACCGTCTCCGGGTACTCGAACTCCAGCTCGGCGTTCTGGACGTCCTTGGGGATGTCGACGAGGACCGGCCCGGGGCGCCCGGTGCGGGCGATGTAGAAGGCCTCCTTGAGGATGCGCGGGAGGTCCTTCACGTCGGTCACCAGCCAGTTGTGCTTGGTGATGGGCATGGTGATGCCGGTGATGTCGGCCTCCTGGAAGGCGTCGCTCCCGATGAGCGCGGAGGAGACGTTCCCGGTGATGGCCACCATCGGGACCGAGTCCAGGTAGGCGTCGGCGATGCCGGTGACGAGGTTGGTCGCCCCCGGACCGGAGGTGCCGAAGCACACCCCGACCTTGCCGGTGGCGTGCGCATAGCCCTCGGCCGCGTGGGCGCCGGTCTGCTCGTGGCGCACCAGCACGTGCTTCACCTTCTTCGAGTCGAAGAGGGCGTCGTAGATGGGCAGGATGGCCCCGCCCGGCACGCCGAAGACCCACTCGACGCCCTCGGCCTCCAGCGCCTTCACGACTGCCTTCGCTCCGGTGGTCTTTTCCTTGGCCATTGTTCCTCTCGACGTTCGGGTCGTTGCGACCGCAGCGGTGCTAGACGGATCCGAGGGCATTCTTCGCCTCCTGCTCCGCTTCCTCGGGCCGGATCTGAGGGCGATCCGGTTCACCACGTCGAGGAAGGCCTGGGCGCTGCCCTCGATGACGTCGGTGGAGAGCGCGCGGCCGCGGTAGACGCCGGTCGCGTGCTCCACCTCCAGGCTCACCTCGCCCTGGGCGTCCTCGCCCACGGTGACCGACTGGATGCGGTAGTCGCGCAGGCGGACCTCGATGCCGGTGATCTTCTCGATGGCCTTGAACACCGCGTCCACCGGTCCGTCGCCGGCGGCGGCGTCCTGGAAGTGCCCGCCGCCCGACTTGACGAGCGCGATGGAGGCCGCCGGCAGCGTCCCGGTGCCCGACGTGGTGGAGAGCGCGGAGAGCTCCCACATCACCTGCCCCTTGAGGAGCTGGCCGTGGATCACGAGCGCCTCCAGGTCGGCGTCGTAGATCTCCTTCTTCTTGTCCGCCAGCAGCTTGAAGTCGGCGAAGACCCGGTCGAGCTGCTCGTCGGAGAGCCGGTAGCCCAGCTCGGTGAGCCGCTCCTTCAGCGCGTGCCGCCCGGAGTGCTTGCCGAGGACCAGCTGGGACTTGGTGAAGCCGACCTCCTCGGGGCGCATGATCTCGTAGGTCTCCCGGTGCGTGAGCATCCCGTGCTGGTGGATGCCCGCCTCGTGGGCGAAGGCGTTCTGCCCGACGATGGCCTTGTTCCGCTGCACGGGATTCCCGGTGACCTGCTGGACCATCTTGCTGGCCGGGTAGAGCTTCTCGGTGTGGATGCCGGTGCGGACCCCGAAGACGTCGGCGCGGGTCTTGATGGCCATGACCACCTCCTCCAGGGAGGCGTTGCCGGCCCGCTCGCCGATGCCGTTCAGCGTGCACTCCACCTGCCGGGCGCCCACCTGGACGCCGGCCAGGCTGTTCGCGACCGCCAGGCCCAGGTCGTTGTGGCAGTGCACCGAGATGACGACCTTGTCGATGCCCCGGACGTTCCTGAAGAGGTAGGAGAGGGTCTCGGCGTAGGTGGACGGCAGCGCGTAGCCCACGGTGTCGGGGATGTTCAGGGTCGTGGCGCCGGCCTCGATGGCCCCCTCGACCACCTGGGCCAGGAACTCCAGCTCGGTGCGGGCGGCGTCCTCCGTGGAGAACTCGACGTCGTCGAACTTCTCGCGGGCCATCTTCACGCCCTCGACGGCCCGGCGGACGATCTCCTCCTTGGCCATCTTGAGCTTGAAGTCGCGGTGGATGGGGCTCGTGGCGAGGAAGACGTGGCAGCGCCTGCGGGGCGCGTCCTGGAGCGCCTTCCAGGAGGCCTCGATGTCGCCCCGGGTGCAGCGGGACAGGCTGCAGATGATCGGCCCCTCGATCTGCCGGCTCACGCCCTGGATGGCCTCGAGGTCGCCCGGGGAGGCGGCGGCGAAGCCCGCCTCGATGACGTCCACGCCCAGCTCCTGGAGGGCCTTGGCCACGCGGAGCTTCTGCCCGAGGTTCATGGAGAACCCGGGGCTCTGCTCCCCGTCGCGAAGCGTCGTGTCGAACACGATCACGCGATCGGGGGAACTTCCGGTGGTGGGGGCGGGCTTCGTCTTGTCACTCGACATGGCGGTTTCTCGGGCTCCGGTTCGGGGCCAGAGGAGCGAACTCGCCATCGAGATTGACCCCTCCAGCCGGTTCGGCGGAAGAGGTCGCGGCAGAGGGATCAGCCTCGCCGGGAGTCCTCTCCCGCCGGGCGAAGAAGTCGCTGCTCTCTGCGTACGAAAGACACGGACCAAGGACATTACGGAAACGGCCGTGCCCTGTCAACGAGATGCGGCCAGGCCCCGGGGCTCAGTACGGGGGCGCCCCCTCCTTCCGGAGGAGCTCCACGAAGGCGTCGAGCGGCATCGTCTTGAGGTCCTCTCCGCCGCGCCGCCGGGGGGAGACCCCCTTCGCCTCGACCTCCTTCTCGCCCACCACCAGCGTGAAGGGGATCTTCTGGAGCTGCGCGTCGCGGATCTTGGCGCCGAGCTTCTCGTTGGTGTGATCGAGCTCGACCCGGAACCCCTCCTGGTCGAGCCGCGCCGCCACCTCGGCCGCCCAGTCGTTGAACCGGTCGGAGACGGTGACGACCCGGGCCTGGACCGGCGCGAGCCAGGTCGGGAACGCCCCGGCGAAGTGCTCGGTGAGGATGGCCATGAAGCGCTCGAACGAGCCGTAGATGGCCCGGTGGATCACCACCGGCCGGTGCTCGGCGTTGTCGTCCCCGACGTAGCCGAGGTCGAAGCGCTCCGGGGCGAGGTAGTCGAGCTGGATGGTGGCGAGCTGCCACTTCCGGCCGATCGAGTCGGTGACGTCGAAGTCGATCTTCGGGCCGTAGAAGGCCCCCTCCCCCGGCTTGACCTCGAAGGGAAGGCCCACCGCCTCGAGCGCGCCCTTGAGCGCGGCCTCGGCGCGGTCCCAGGTGGCCTCCTCGCCCAGCTTCACCGCGGGTCGCGTGGAGAACTTGGCGGTGTACTCGAGCCCCATCGCCTTGTAGACGGTGTCGATCTGCCGGACGAGGGAGCGGACCTCGTCGACGATCTGCGACTCGGCCAGGTAGATGTGGGCGTCGTCCTGCTGGAACTGGCGCACCCGGGTGAGCCCCGAGAGCGTGCCCGAGGCCTCGTTGCGGTGGAGCACGTCCTGCGTGTGGTACCGGATGGGCAGCTCGCGGTAGCTCCGCTTCTGCATCGCGTAGAGCAGGTGGTGCGACGGGCAGTTCATGGGCTTGAGCGACTGGGTGCAGCGGTCCTCGAGCGGCAGGCTCTCGTCGGTCTCGCTGTCCACCACGAGGAACATGTTCTCGCGGTACTTCCCCCAGTGGCCCGAGGTCTCCCAGAGCTTCTTGTTGAAGAGCAGCGGCGTCTTGACCTCGACGTAGCCGTTCTTCCGGGTGAGCCGCCGCATGGCGTCCCCGAGCAGGTGGTACACCGTGGTGCCGTTCTGGAGCCAGAAGGCCGCGCCCGGAGCGTACGGGTGGAAGGTGAACAGGCCGAGCTGGGGACCGAGCTTCCGGTGGTCGCGCTTGCGCGCCTCCTCCATCCGGGTGACCCACTCCTCGAGCTCCTTCTTGCTGAAGAAGGAGGTCCCGTAGATGCGCTGGAGCATCGGGTTCTTGGGATCGCCGCGCCAGTAGGCTCCGGCCACCGAGGTCAGCTTCACCACGCCGATGCGGCCGGTGGACGGCCCGTGGGGCCCCAGGCAGAAGTCGACCCAGTCGCCGTGCCGGTAGAGCGTGAGCGTCCCCGTCCCCCGGGAGGCGATGTCCTTCACGATCTCCACCTTGTAGCCCTCGCCCAGCTTCTCGAAGAGCGCGAGCGCCTCCGCCATCGAGACCTCCTCGCGCACGAAGGGCTGGTCGGCGGCGATGGCCTCGTTGGTGGCCTTCTCGATGGCCGCCAGGTCGTCGGGCGTGAACGGCGTCTCGCGGGCGAAGTCGTAGTAGAAGCCGTCCTCGATCGAGGGCCCGATGGTGACCTGCGTCCCCGGGTAGAGCTTCTGCACCACGCTCGCCATCACGTGGGCGGCGTCGTGGCGCGCCACCTCGAGCGCTTCCGGGTTCCGCGTGGTGACGACCTCCAGGCGGACGTCCCGATCGATGGGGCGGCTCAGGTCGACCGGCTCGCCGTCGAGGCGGGCGACGTAGGCCGCCTTGGCCAGGCCGGCGCCGATCTTCTCGCGGACGAAGTCGATGACGCGGGTGCCGCGGACGGCTTCCTTCTGCGAGCCGTCGGGGAGCGTGACCTTCACGATTTCGGACATGGCGAGGTCTCGTAGCACGCGAGGACGGGGGTCGCAACCTCGCGCCGTTGTTCACTTCGAGTAACCGTAGCTCCCGGTCCGGACCCCCGTGACGCGCCCGTCCCGCAGGAGGACGTAGCGCACGAAGGCGCGCGGCCCGAAGTCGTAGGTCCAGGTCTCCTTCACCACCCACATCGTGCTTCCGGCGGCCACCTGCCCGTTGCTCTCGGCGACCGAGACCTGCTCCTCCCGGACGTCCCGGAACACCGGCTCGCCGCACTGGGACAGCAGATCGTAGGTCGTGTCGCCGGCCCGGATCGCGGTGGGCTCGCACGGAGCGCGCGGCACGGCGCCCTCCCTCCGCCGGACCTCGGCGGCGCGCCCGTACCCGCCGCTGCGGACGTCGACGACCCTGCCGGCCTCGATCCTCGCGTACTGGACGAGCCGCCCGGGCCCGAGGTCGTAGGTCCAGGTCTCGAGCGTGATGGTGACCGTCCGGGAAGCACCCTGCACCCGGTCGCCCACCCACTCCTGGCGCTGGGCCTGGCGGGACTCCGTGAAGGTGGGCTCCCCGCACTTGCCCAGGAGGTCGAGCCGGGAGTCGCCGACCGAGACCACACCGCCCGGGCATCCCATCCCGTCGTCGCCCGCGCGCCGGACTCCCCGCCAGGGCGGTCGCCAGTCCGGCGAGGAGGAGGAACGCGTACCGGGTCACCCGGACATCCTAGACCACCTCCCCCGGATGACAGACCCCCGTGCTGGAATGGCTTCACGGAGACGACGCCATGAAGGACCTCAAGGACAGGGAGATCGAGGCGAGAGCGCGGCTGGCCGAGCGGCTGAAGCGGCTGCGGTCCGAGATGGCGCGCCGCCCCTCCCCGATTCCTGGGTTGCCTCGAGGCCGTGCCCCTCGCCCCGTCGCCGAGCCGGAGCAGCCGAACTGGTGGTGGCAAAGGTAGGTTGGGTTAGGCTCCGTCCATGACGAGATTCCTCGGCTCGTGCTCCGCACTGGCCATCGCGATGCTCGCGGCCGGCTGCGTCCAGGCCGCGACGGCACGGCAGGTCAGGAAGGCCACCGACGGCGGGACGATCCTCGTCGGAGACGGCTCGGGCGCCCCGGCGGCCATGCGACAGGCGGTGTCCGCCATCGAGCAGCACTGCCGCGGCGTCTACGAGGTGGTCGAGATCGCGCAGGTCCAGACCGGCCAGACCACCTCCACGGGGATCGGCTACTCCATCGGGCCGATCGCGGTGGCCTCGTCGGGCTCCTCCCCCGTCTTCGCCACGAGCGTCACCTACCTGTGCCGTCAGCCCCAGAGCACGGCCCTGAACGAGTCGGTCATCGAGATGGCCAGCGTCGACATCGTGGGGCGCAAGTGCCGGACCGACGGCGAGTGCGGCGCGCTCCTCTGCGCCCGGGCCACGCCGACGGCGGAGTACGGGGCCTGCACGCTTCACTGATCGGGGTAAGGTGAGCTCCATGCCCACGGCGGGAGACACACCGTGATCCGGGTCCTCGAGATGGCGGTGGCGATTGTCCTGGCCGTCCTCATCCTCACCAACCTGAAGGGCCTGATGGCCCTCGTGGCGATGGGCATCGCGGCGGTGCTGGTCGTCGCCTTCGCCGCCCTCGATCCCGAGTCCAGGCTCCTGATCGTCCCGTTCGCCCTGGTCGCCGTCTTCCTCTTCGCGCTGCTGCTGCGGAGCCGCCTGAGGCAGCGCAACCCCCGGGCGGCAGCGGTCGTCGACGGGGGCGGCGTGGGGATGGTCCTCGGGCTCGTGGTGGCCGTCGTCGCCGCCCTGGTGCTGAGCCGGTTGATGAGCGGGGATCCCGGCGCCGAGTGGATCGCCGGGGTCGTGGCCGGGACCGTCGCCCTCACGGGGACCGCGGCCGGCGCCTGGACGGGCTACTGGCTCTTCGGCAGGCGGGAACGGGCGGCCAACTCGTCAGGCGAGGAAGGTGGAGGCGCCGGCTGACCTGGGACCCGCCGGTGCGATTGTCCCGCCTCGGCAGGACGATCGCCCCCCTCACTCCGGCGTCGAAGCCATCAGACGCCTTTTGCCTCGCCTTCGTAGCCCCACGATCGGGCTACCAGGAAACCAGGACACGGTCAGGGTACAGTTGCGCCCAGAGGAGCGACATGGTTCCGCGGAAGCTCTCGGTGGCCATCATCACGCTGAACGAGGAGGCGCGGATTGGCCGTACGCTCGACGCCATCTCGTGCGCCGACGAGATCCTCGTGGTCGACGGCGGCAGCGACGACCGCACCGTCGAGATTCTGCCAGGCCAGGGGCTGCCGGGTGACCGCCCGCCGGTTCGACGACTTCAGCACCCAGAAGCGCTTCGCGGCGGGACTGGCCGCGAACGACTGGGTGCTCGCCCTGGACGCCGACGAGGTGCTCACCCCGGCCCTGAACGAGGAGATCCGGGCGGTGATGGCCCGGGAAGAGGTCCCCGAGGCCGCGTTCCTGGTGCAGATGACGCTCGTCTTCCAGGGCCATGCCTTCCGGCACGGGAAGCACGCGAGGGATCGGCACGTCCGGCTCTTCGACCGGAGGCGAGCCGCGTACAACGACCGGCACGCTTCACGAGGGAATCACCGCCCGGGGTCCGGTCGGGCTTGCTGCAACACCCGCTCTTCCACCACAGCATCCGCGACCTGTCGCACGGCCTCGCGAAGATGAACGATTACACCACCCGTGGAGCCAGGGCCCTTCACGCCTCCGGCGTGCGCCGCTCGCGATCGCTGGCGGTCCTCGCCTGGCCGATCTACTTCCTCAAGAGCTACGTGATGCAGCGCAACGTCCTCAATGGCGCCCCGGGTCTCACCTGGTCCTTCCTCCACGCGACCTCCGCGGTGATGAAGTACCTGAAGCTCGACGAGATGAGGCGCGCGGAGTGAGCGTCCCCGTCGTCCTCGCCCTCTGCGCCGCGGCCATCGCGGTCGTCGTGCTCCACCTCGAGCTCAATCTCCTCGCGCCCGCGCCGCGAGGGGGCCTTCGCGTGCTGATGTACCACCGGATCGGGGAGTACCCGGCGCGGGACTCCGTGGCGGTGGCCGAGCTGGACAGGCAGATCGGGTGGCTGAAGGCCCAGGGCCACTCCTTCGTCGCCTTCTCGGACCTCCTGGCCCACCGTGCGCACGGGACGCCGTTGCCGGACCGGCCCGTCCTGCTCACCTTCGACGACGGGACACGGGACCACTTCGAGCATCTCCTCCCGGTGCTGCAACGCCACCAGGTCCCGGCGGGCCTCTTCGTCGTCTCCTCCTTCGTCGGTCGCGAGATGGAATACGCGGGGCGCCTCACGCCGTTCCTGGACGCGGCCATGCTCGGCGCGCTCGTCCGCGCCGGCGTGCAGATCGGGCTCCACTCGTCCACCCACCGGAGCTTCGCGACGCTGGCCCCGATCGAGGTGGAGAAGGAGATCGCGGAATCCTTCGCCTTCTTCGCCGGGCACGGCATCCCGGTGCAGCCCGTCCTGGCGTACCCGTTCGGCGCCTACCCGCGCAAGCAACCCGCGCAGAGGGAGGCGTTCTTCGCGACGCTGCGCCGGAGCGGAATCCAGCTGGCCTTCCGCATCGGGAACCGGGTGAACCCGCTGCCGCTGGCCACCGACTTCGAGATCACCCGCATCGGCGTCCGCCGCGCCGACCGGCTGTGGTCCTTCGCCATCAAGGTGAGGAAGGGACGCCGCAAGGCCCTGGCGTGATGCTAGGGCGACGACGAGCCGCGCCGGCTCGGACCCTGTGGCATCCGTCCACAGGTGACCGGCTTGCAGTTCCCGGGGAACGTGGCCTGGCAGCAATGCAGGGGCTCGCCGTTCACGTCCTCGAAGCGGACCGACCAGCCGGCGGGCCACACCTCCAGCACGGCGAAGCCCCATGCGGTGGAGGCGAAGAAGAGCTCGGTGCCGGGGGGGCGAATCTTCTCGAACTTCTCGTCCCGCCAGCGAGATCCGTTGCCGGAGACGAACACGTCGAAGCCCGCCGGGCTTCGCAGGTGCTGGAGGTCGTGGTCGTGCCCGGAGAGCCAGGCGGCGACGGGGGCGCTCATCGCTCCCTGGAGGCGCCGCACCCGATCGGCGAACTGGTCGTCGGCCGGGGATGCATCGCCGTCGCCGTGGGCGGCGCTCGCCGGAGGATGGTGAGCCACCACGAAGCACGGGCGCTGCTCGCAGCCCTTCGTGGCCTCGCGAAGGAACGCCGCCTCGCCGTCGAGCGTGAAGCCGCCGTAGTCCGCGACGAGCAGGTTCGAGTCGAGGACCACGAACCGGGCGCCTCCCTCGTCCACGGTGTAGTGGCGCCCCGGCATCCGCCACCGAGGCCCCTCGTGCGCCACCTCCAGGCAGGCGCGCACGCGGCCGAGTGACCGGGGATCGAGGTCACCCTCCCGGCAGTTCGCGCCGGTGTTCTGGTCGTGGTTGCCCAGTGCGAGATACACGGGAACGGGCCGGCCGCCGGTGGCGACCGGCGTCAGCGGCGCCTCGAAGAGCTTCCTGAAGCGGGGATCCTCCGGCGCGCGATAGCCGGGCGTCACCGTGTTCCCGTCCGCCGCGAAGGCGCATGCGGCCGCACCCGGGAGGCGCGGATCCGGTCCACATTCGTAGATGTTGTCGCCCGCCGAGAAGGCGAGATTGAAGGGCGCGCGCGCGTTGGACCCCGCCATCGCCTTCGCCACGGCGGCCTGCTGGCACGTGTCGTCGCCGAAGTCGGCGAAGAGGAGCGCGCGAAGCGCCGGCGGCTCCGCCGGAGGGGGCGCGCCCTGCCCGGGTGGGGACGGGCGGACCGTGTACGGCGTGTGGCCGGCCAGCCAGCAGCAGCCGGCCCGGTTGGCCCAGCTGAAGCCGAGCAGCACCGCCAGCGCGAGGACCCTCACGTGTCCCGGGGGGCACTGCCAGGGGAGGCGTCGAGGAAACCGTTCATGTCGCGGTGGACGAAGGGGTCCTGCCCCGGAGCCCCGACGCGCGTGCCCCCCGTCATCGCGATGCTCTCGGGGAGGCCCAGGAGGCCCTTCACTTGGTCCATCGTCATCCCTTCATTCAACTTCGGCATGGTCCCCTCTGCCCCGAATCAACCCCCGCGGCGACGTTGGAGAATAGGTCACGCCAATCTGCGTGCCCATCGCTTAGTTCACGCCGGGAACGTCGCACGGGGGTCGGCATCAGCGAGTCGGGGCAGTCGAGGGGAATGGGCACAACGAAGATGTGGCACGCGGGGTGAAGTGCCCCCACTCTCATTCGTCGCGGCACGTCTGGTAGTTGGTGAAGAGGTAGTCGACGACGACCGTGGAGGAGCCCTTTGAATCCTTCGTCTCATAGACCCAGACCGCGCTTCCCGGGCCGAAGGGCTCCGCCCACACGGCGCGCGCGGTGGGGTCCCTCCCGACATCCGCCTCGGGGGTGCCATGCCGCCCGACGAGTTCACGAAGTACGGCCTCGAGCTGGGGTGCCGCCCGCTCTGCCTCCGTGGCCAGGGTCGACGCCACGACTCGACACAGGCCAACGGTCGGGGAGATTTCGACCAGCACCTCGGAGAACGGAGGGTGCGGGACCGGCATCCTCCTCGTCGCGAAGGTGGCTGAGTTCCTGGGCAGCAGCCGGAGCGACACGAGGGCGTTCGCCTGCGTCAGCGTCATGCCCTTCGAGAAGCCGAACGCAACCTGCTCCTTCGCCGAAGGAGCAGGGGCCGCCTTCACGACCGGCCTCTCCGCCTGGACAGCAGCAACGGTGGGTGCCGGGTCCTTGACGGGGACCGTCGCGCAGGCCGTGAGGGTGAACAGGCTGGCGACCAGATAGCCGCGGACGGAGATAGGGACGGGCACACCCAGAAGCGTAGCACCCGCCGCGAGGGACCTCGAAGCGTCTTCACGGACTCCTTCGACGACGAGCTTCGCGCAGACTGGACGACAGGCGGGCCGGCGATCCGTTCGCTACCAGTGCGAGCGCCCGCGTCGGCATTCTTGCCCGCTGATCCGAGCGAAACAGAGCAGGTACGGGACTGTAGGCGCGGCACTCATCCCCAGGTCACTCGACGGGCGCTCATGGTCTTTGGCGAGCCGCAGATTTCGACTCAACTGAGGGTAGAGGGGGTGGTGATGATGACGAAATGGGCCTACGCGGTCGGAGCGCACACGCTCGAAGTGACCGCCACCCACAATCGGTGGACGGCGGACTTGGATGGCGTCGCCCTGAACTGTTGGTTCATGTCGTTGGCAGATGCCTGGACCGCTGGCGTCACAGAGGCGTTGCGCCTCGACGCTGGCACGGCGTGCTCATTCGTAGATGGCGCGGATGCAGGTCACCCAGTCGGAGTGGCGGGATGGATCGCGGGGCGGTAGGGGTGGTCCGGTACGCCGTGCCGGCATCCCGGCAGGTGGGATCCTTGCCGCAATCGCCATCGACCTTGCACTCCAGGTAGGCCTTCCCGCCCCGCGGACGTGGAGTCGGCTCTCGTGAGGCGCGTCAGGTCAGGGAGCGTGCGTCGTCGGGTGGGACTCCGGTAGGGCTGGAGTTCCCCAGGAGTCACCGGGAACCGGAAGCGTGTGCCCGCAGACGTGCCCGCAGCCGATTCCGGGCAAGAAAAGAGGGGCTAGCCGCTCGGCTAACCCCTCTTTGTACTGGTAGGCCCGGGCGGTATCGAACCGTCGACCCCTACCGTGTCAAGGTAGTGCTCTACCACTGAGCTACGGGCCTGCGAATCACACGAAGCGGGCCGTTTCTACCCGCTGGTTCGCGGGGTGTCAACGTCCGGCACGCGTCGTGCGCGCGCCGCCCCAGGCGGGCGCTGGCCGCGAAGGACGAGGCGTACTGGATCGCGCTGCCGACCACCAGCGCGACCGCCAGCACCCCGAGCGCCGCGATCCAGGGCGCGCTCCGCGCGGCCGGCGTGTCGTGGTAGTCGGCGACCAGCACCACCACCACGATCAGCGCCACGAGCGCCGTGGCGTACTTGCCGACCCGCGTCGGCCGCACGGGCACGGGCGCGTGATGCGCCGCCAGGAAGACCGACCCGGCGGCGAGCAGGACGTCCCGCCCCACCACCACCCCGGTCAGCCACCAGGGAACCTGCCCCTTGAGCGCCAGCGCGATGAGCGCGCTGGCCATGAGGAGCTTGTCGGCGGCCGCGTCGAGGAAGGCGCCGAGCCGGGTCTGCTGGCGAAGCAGCCTCGCCGCGAGCCCGTCGAGCGCGTCCGTCCCCGCCGCGACGGCGAAGGCGACGAGCGCGCCGTCCTCGTCGCCCCGGAGGTAGAGCCACAGGAAGATGGGGGCGAGGACGATCCTCGCCACCGTGAGTGCGTTGGGAACGTTCAGCCAGCCACTCACGTCCACACCTCCCGCGAGCGGGATCCTAGCAGGCCCGGACGCGTCCCATCACCACCAATCGCGCAGTCCGCGCAGCCTCAGGAAGGCCGCCTCGTCC
Source organism: uncultured delta proteobacterium (assembly GCA_963766715.1). Taxonomy (GTDB): domain Bacteria; phylum Myxococcota; class Myxococcia; order Myxococcales; family Anaeromyxobacteraceae; genus CAIOAK01. The sequence goes on along the minus strand of CAVYBH010000012.1, from coordinate 421,248 downwards.
GGGGCCCTCAGGAAGGGGTTCACGAGCACCTCCTCCGAGAGGTCGCTCGCCTCCGGCTCGACCCCCGCGCTTCGCGCACCCCGGACCGCGGCGAGGCGGCCGACGGCCGCCAGGTTTCCCGGCTCCCGGTCGATGACGAAGCCGAGGTTGGCCTCCGCGTAGTCGTGCCCCGGGTGCACCTCCAGCCGGGGGTCGAGCCGCGGGAAGACCGTGCGGAAGGTCTCGGCCAGCCGTACGGGGTCGCCGCCGCTCCGGCAGTTGCCGCATCCGCCCCAGAAGAGCGTGTCGCCGGTGAGGAGCTTCCCCTGCCACTCCAGCAGCACCGACCCGGGGGTGTGTCCCGGGCGCGGGGTGAACCCGGAGGCGGAGGCGCCCGAGCTCGAGCTCGGCCACCCCGGCGAGGTCCCGGTCCGGAGCGAACCTGTCGGCATCCCCACCGTGCCCGAGCACCTCCGCCCCGAGCTCGCCGCGAAGCCGGGCGCTCCCGCCCGAGTGGTCGGCGTGGCCGTGGGTGTGCAGGATCCATCGCGGGCGAACCCCCCGGCTCCGGGCGAGTTCCAGGGCGACCTCCGGGTCGGCGGGATCGACCAGGGCCGCGTCCTCGCCCTCGGTCAGCAGGTAGAGATAATTGTCCCGGGCGAAGCGCCGGCGGTCGAAGGTCACGCCTCCTCCGGCCAGTGGGAGAGCGCCACGCGGTTTCCCTCCGGGTCCTGGAAGAAGAGCGAGAACGGCGTGCGCCGGGCGAGCGCCACGCCCTTGCCGCCCAGTCGCTCCTCCCAGGCCCCCCGGTCGGCGCGCGCGATCTGGAGCGCCACCACCTGCCACCCCGCCGGGGTGTCCTCGAACGCGCCCGCCCCCGCCGGTCCCGTCGCCCGCTCCAGGGCGAGGAATCCCGGACCCGTGGACAGCCAGACGCTCCGCTCCGCTCCGCCCTCCCCGGGCCACCGGCGCAGCACCTCCAGCCCGAGGACGCCGCCGTAGAAGTCGACGCTTTTCTCCAGATCGACGCAGCGAAGCGCGACGTGGTGAAGCCCCTTCACGCCCTCCATCCTTGCCTCCTGCCGGCCACCCGCCGGGGGTTTTCCCTTGCCCGTTCGACGCAGCGCGTATATGAGACGCGCCGCTCCCCCCTCCCATGATCGCCAGAGACCGCATCCGCAACGTGGCCATCGTTGCCCACGTCGACCACGGCAAGACCACGCTCGTGGACCACATGCTTCGCCAGGCCGGGGTGTTCCGGGCCAATGAACTTCTGGTCGAACGGGTCATGGACTCGAACGACCTGGAACGCGAGAAGGGCATCACCATCCTCGCGAAGAACACGGCCGTCACGTGGGACGGGATCAAGATCAACATCGTCGACACCCCGGGCCACGCCGACTTCGGCGGTGAGGTCGAGCGGGCCCTGCGCCTCGTCGACGGGGTGCTGCTCCTCGTCGACGCCGCCGAGGGTCCCCTTCCCCAGACCCGGTTCGTGCTCTCCAAGGCCCTGGCCCTGGGGCTGCCGTCGGTGCTCGTCATCAACAAGGTGGACCGCCAGGACGCGCGGGCGAAGGAGGTCCTCGACCTCGTCTACTCGCTCTACATCGACCTCGGCGCCAACGAGCACCAGATCGACTTCCCCGTCATCTACACCATCGCCCGGCAGGGCAAGGCGGCCCACACCGTCGCCGGCGCCTTCGAGTCGGAGACGCTGAAGACGCTCTTCGACGCGATCCTGACGCACATCCCGGCTCCCCCCGAGGGGGACCAGGCGACGCTGCAGATGCTCGTCGACAACCTGGACTACGACGACTACGTCGGACGCCTCGCCATCGGCCGCATCGCCTCCGGCGTGGCCCGCGAGAGCGCCGCCATCTCGGTCATCCGCGAGGAAGGCAAGATCGTCCCCGCCAAGATCGTCCGCCTCTACGCCTACGACGGCCTGAAGCGCGTCGAGGTGAAGGACGCCGGTCCCGGCGAGATCGTCTGCATCGCCGGCGCCGACGACATCGGCATCGGCGACACCATCTGCGACCCCTCCGCACCGCTGGCCCTCCCCCGCATCAGCGTGGAGGAGCCCACCATGTCCATGGTGTTCCGGGTGAACGAGGGGCCCTTCGCCGGCCGCGAGGGCAAGTACATCACCAGCCGGAACATCCGCGAGCGGCTCTATCGCGAGGCCTACCGCAACGTGTCCATCCGCGTGGAGGACACCGAGACCCCCGACGCCTTCAAGGTGGTCGGGCGCGGCGAGCTCCAGCTGGCCGTCATCGTCGAGAACATGCGGCGCGAGGGATTCGAGCTCACCGTCTCGAACCCCGAGCCGGTGCTGAAGAACATCGCCGGCGAGGTCCACGAGCCCATGGAGCTCCTGGTCTGCGACCTGCCCGCCGACGGCGTGGGCGGGGTCACGAGCGCGCTCGGCCCTCGCAAGGGGCGCATGGTCGACATGCAGCCGCTCGGCTCGGGGCGCACCCGCCTCCAGTTCCGCGTCCCGGCCCGCGGCCTCATCGGCTTCCGCTCCGAGTTCCTCACCCTCACCCGCGGCGAGGGCATCCTGTCGTCGCAGTTCGACGGCTACGAGCCGTGGCAGGGGCGGATCGAGAAGCGCCAGGCCGGGGCCATCGTCTCCGACCGCGAGGGCGAGGCCGTGGGCTACGCCTGCTTCTACGGGCAGGAGCGCGGCAAGCTCTTCGTGAAGCCGGGCGACAAGGTCTACAACGGCATGATCGTGGGCGAGCACTCCCACGACAACGACATCGAGTACAACATCTGCCGCGAGAAGAAGCTCACCAACATCCGGGCCGCCGGACGGGACGAGAACATCATCCTCACGCCCCCCCGGGACATGAACCTCGAGAAGTCGCTCGAGTGGATCGCCGAGGACGAGCTGGTCGAGGTGACGCCCGTCTCGATCCGGCTGCGCAAGAAGGCCCTCGACTCGAACGCGCGGTACCGCCTGGAGCGCGACCGCAAGCGCGGCGGCTCCGGCGCGGCGCCCGAGGTCGCGGACTAGCCGAAGTCCGGACCGGTTCCCGGAAAGGAAAAGGGGTGGCGATCGCTCGCCACCCCTTTTTTCGTCCGGAGGTCCGGACGTCCGGGCCGCCTGGCTAGACCTTCGGCTTGGCGCGCTCGCGGACTTCCTGCTTCTTCTTGGGGCGGGGCTGTCCCTTGGAGGCGGTGTCGACGAAGACGAGCCCGTCGGCGTGGCCGGCCACTGCGCCCTTCACGAGGAGGAGGTTCCCCTCGGCCTCGATGCCGGCGACCGTCAGGTTCTGGGTGGTGATGTTGTCGACGCCGTACTGGCCGGGGAGGTGCTTGCCCTTCCACACCTTGCCGGGCGTCTTGCGCTGACCGATCGCGCCCGGGTGCCGGTGGTGCTCGTGGGCCGTGGACGAGTCGCGGGCGGCGCCCTTCATTCCCCAGCGCTTGAAGACGCCGGCGAAGCCGCGCCCCTTGCTGGTGCCGGTCACGTCGACGCGCTGGTCGATCTTGAAGACCTGGTCGACCTTCACGACGTCGCCCGTCTTGAGCTCGCCGAGGAGCTTCGGGTCGCGGGGGCGGACTTCCTTCAGGTGGCGGAAGACCGGCGTGCCGGCCTTCTTGAAGACGCCGACCTCGGCCTTGGAGAGCCGCTTCTCCTTCTTCTCGGGGACCTCGCCGAAGCCGAGCACCACGGCGTCGTAGCCGTCCTTGTCGGCCGTCTTGCGACGGATGACGGTGCAGGGGCCCATCTCGAGAACGGTGACGGGAACGCAGTCGCCGTCGGGGGTGAAGATGTGGGTCATGCCGACCTTGCGACCCAGGAGACCAGTAGCCATGTGACACCTCGCATTGGTCCGCCCCGCGACGGCTGGCCGGAGAGGACGTGCAGAAAAACGGATTGGGAGCGCGGACTTGTAGCGGAGGGCCCCCTCCCTGTCAAGACTTCCGGGCCGCGGCTAGCTCTGGCTCTTCGGCGCGTCCGGTGCGGGAAGCTCGAGGACCCAGGCCTCCCCCTCGACGCGGATCGACCCGCCCAGGAGCGCACAGGCGCGCCGGGAGACGGAGGGGGCGAGCGCCGCGCCCCGGGTGTCGCCCGGGTGGCCGCGAAGCGGGTCGGCGAGCTCTCCCGCCGAGGCGGGCGAACCGGTGACCCGGAATCGCGCCATCCTTCCCCGCCGCGTTCCGACCACCCGAACGTCCGCCCCGTCCCGGGCAGCCGAGAGCAGCAGCCCCTCCACGGCGCGCCGGGCCAGCCCGGGGTCGGCGACGACCGAGAGGCCGGACTCGAGCTCCAGCTCGAGGGAGGCGGCTCCGAGGACGGCCGCCCCGGGGAAGATCTCCCGGGCCGGGATCTCCTCGACCTCGACCGGGATGCCGCCGACGTCCAGGCGGGCAGCGAGGAGGTGGTCCTCCACCAGCCTGCGGAGCCGGCTGAGCGCCCGGAGGGACATGCGCGAGAGCTTCTCGCCGCGAGCACCTCCGCGCTCCTCGGGCGTCATCCGGGCGAGCAACTCCACGCTCCACAGGGCGGTCGAGAGGGGATTGCGGATTCTCGTGGGCAACGAAGGCGAGGTGGCTCGCCTTCTCCTCGGGGTCCGGATGGCTCTCGGCAGTGGATGATGGATGTGGATGAAGGTCGCTCATGGCCGATGTAACCCTCACGATGCGGTGCAATTCCCCGCTGCGCAAGGGTTATGCCGCACCCGGATGGGTCAGAACCCACACCGCCGACCATTTGGGGATCCCCCTATCTTCCGGCCCCTCCATCGGGGAGGTCATCGCCGTCCCAGGCGGCCAAGCTGCCCTGATCAGGCCATTCCCTTCGCCTGTGGCGGCGCGGCTCCGTCCGCGACCCGTTGCGTTTCCCCTCACCGAGAGTGGCATCCGAGTTGCTCTGCAAGAGAGCGAAGGGGGTCCGCATGCACCGACACCTGGAACAGTACCTTGCCGAGGTCAGCCGCCACCCTCTCCTCTCCCCGGAGGAGGAACTGGCCCTCGCCCGCGCGTTCCGCGACACCGGCGACCGGAAGGCCGCCAAGAAGCTCGTGACCGCGAACCTGAGGTTCGTCGTCAAGATCGCGAACGGCTACCGGGGCTACGGGCTCCGGGTCGCCGACCTGATCCAGGAGGGGAACCTGGGACTCATGCGCGGGGTGGAGAAGTTCGACCCCGACCAGGGCATCCGGCTCGTCTCCTACGCGGTCTGGTGGATTCGCGCGTACATCCAGAGCTACGTCATGCAGTCCTGGTCCCTCGTGAAGCTCGGGACCACACAGACCCAGCGGCGGCTCTTCTTCGCCCTGGCCAGGACGCGCCGGGAGATCGAGCGCTCGGGCGAGGAAGGCGACGTCGACGAGAACGTCGCGCGCGTCCTCCACGTGGCCCCCGACGCCCTGCGCGAGGTGTCCCGGCGCATCGAGGGGCGCGACGTGTCGCTCGACGCACCCGACCTCGACGGCGGCAGCACCCAGCTCGACCGCGTCCCCTCCTCCGCCATGCCGGCCGACGAGCAGCTCGGAGCGGCCCGCGAGGCAGCCGACCGGGAGAGCCGCGTGAGCCTCGCCCTGTCCCTCCTCGACGAGCGGGAGCGGCACATCATCGAGCAGCGGCTGATGGCGGACGAGCCGACCTCGCTCCAGGAGCTGGGAAGCCGCTTCGGCTTCTCGCGCGAGCGGGCACGGCAGATCGAGATCCGCGCCCGCGGCAAGCTCCGCGCCGCGCTCCAGGGGTTCGCCCCGCACGGCGAGCGGGACGAGGAGCCCCAGGCACTGCTCGCGGCCGGCTGAGCTTCGCCGGGCCGGGGAGCTCGGTCAGGCCATCCCGTGCTTCTTCAGGCGGTAGCGGAGCGTGTCCCGGCTGACGCCGAGCAGGCGCGCCGCCCGCGACTGGTTGCCGCTCGACCGGTCGAGCGCCTCCTGGATGAGCTTCTTCTCCACGTCCTCGAGGACCAGCCCTTCGGGCGGAGCCACAGCGGCCGGCCTCTCCGTGCGCCTCGCGGCGGCCGCTGCGGCCGCACCCCGGAGCTCGGGCGGCAGGTGCTCGGGGCGAAACTCCTCCGCACCGGCGTGGAGGATGAAGGCCCGCTCCACCACGTTGCGGAGCTCGCGGACGTTGCCCGGCCAGTGGTAGGCCTGCAGCATCTGGAGTGCGTTGGCGCTCACGCCCTTCACGTGCCGCTTCATCTCCTGGTTGAAGCGGGCGATGAAGTGGGCGCAGAGCGTGGGGATGTCCTCCGGATGCTCCCGCAGCGCCGGCATCAGGATGCGGACCACGTTGAGGCGGAAGAAGAGGTCGGCGCGGAAGCGCCCCTCCGAGACCCGCTCCTCCAGGTTCACGTTGGTGGCGGCGAGGACCCGCACGTCGGCGCGCAGCTCGGTCACGCCGCCGACGCGCCGGAAGGTCTTGTTCTCCAGCAGGCGCAGGAGCTTGGCCTGGCCGCCGGCGTGGAGGTCGCCGATCTCGTCGAGCATCACGGTGCCGCCCTCGGCGCTCTCGAAGAGGCCGCGCTTCTGGGCGTGGGCGTCGGTGAAGGCTCCGCGCTCGTGGCCGAAGAGCTCGCTCTCGAGGAGGTGCTCCGGGAGTGCGGCGCAGTTCACCTGCAGGAAGGGCCGGTCGGCGCGGGCGCCGGAGAAGTGGATGGCACGCGCCACCACCTCCTTCCCCGCCCCGCTCTCCCCCTCGATGAGCACCGTGGTGGCCTCGTTTCCGGCCAGCCGGGAGGCGATGGCGCGGACCTGCTCCACCGCCGACGATTGCCCCACCAGCGCGGAGAGGGCCTCGGCTCCCCCTCGACGCTCCTGGGTGAGCGCCTGGATCTGGCGGCGGGTCCGGGCCGCGGCCAGCGCGCGCTCCACGGCGGCGTCGAGGGCCTGGAACGGAAAGGGCTTCACGAGGAAGTCGATGGCGCCGTGCTTCATGGCCTCGACGGCGATGTCGACCGTGCTGTGGGCGGACATCATGAGCACCGCCAGCTCCGGCGACTGGGTGAGCGCCCGCTGCAGCGCCTCGAGGCCGTCGATGCCGGGCAGCCGGACGTCGAGCAGCATGAGGTCGGGCGACTGGGCGGCCAGGACCTCGAGGGCCTCCTCGCCGGACTCCGCCGAGAGCACCTCGTACCCGCCGCGCTGGAGCCGCTCTCCCACGGACCAGCGGATCGAGCTTCTCGTCGTCGACGACCAGGATGCGTGCCGGGTTGTTCGTCATGCCGTCATCTCCGAGGGGCGCTCCGCCGGGCTCCTCGAGGGCTGGAGGGCGACGGTGAAGATCGTCCCCCCGCCGGGCGGGCACCGGTATCCGATGTTTCCGCCGTGCTCGGCGACGATGCGCGCGGAGATGGCGAGACCGAGCCCGTTCCCCTCGCGCTTGGTCGTGAAGAACGGCTTGAAGAGGTTGGGGCGGACGTTCTCGGGGATGCCCGGCCCGGTGTCCTCGACGTCCACGACGACCCGCCCCTCGGTCGCCCGGGAGCGGACGGTGAGCCGCCCGCCGGCCGGTCCCATGGCCTGGCAGGCGTTCAGGCAGATGTTGAGGAAGACCTGCTCGAGCTGGCTGGGATCCGCGAGGACGTGGGGGATCTCCCCGAGCTCGGACTCGACGTGGACGGCGGCGAGCCGCCGCTGCTGCCGCACCAGGAAGAGGACCTTCTCCAGGGCCGCGTTGAGATCGGTGTCCCGCAGCCGGGCCTTGGGCGGCCGGGCGAAGGAGAGCAGGCTCTCCATCGTGTTCGTGAGCCGCGCGACCTGGTGGCGCATCTCTCCGACCACGTCCGCCTGGCGCGGGTTCCCGCTCAGGTCCTCGGCGAGGAGCTCGAGCGCGCCCGAGAGGCCGGCCAGGGGGTTCTTGATCTCGTGCGCCAGGCCTGTGGCCATCTCGCCCACGGTGGCGAAGCGGTCGGCCCGCACCATGCGCTCCCGGTAGAAGGCCTCGAGCTCGGCCTGGCTCCGGCGCAAGGCGGCCAGCGTGGCGTCGAAGCCGCGAGCCGCCACGCCCAGCTCGTCGGGGCGCCCCTCGTCGGCCCGGACCGAGAGATCCCCGGCCTCGGCGCGGCTCATGGCCGCCACCAGTCGCTTGAGCGGTGTCACGGCCTCGCGGCCGATGAGCCACCAGGCGATGGCGAGCAGGATGAGCAGGGCCACCCCCGTGCTGATTCCGAGCGTGCGCGCCAGCTCTCCCTGGGCCGCCATGGCAGGGGCGCGCGTGAAGCGCAGGTCGACCCAGCCGTTGATGCGCGACTCCCGCCCGTGGCAGGAGGCGCACTTCTCCACGTTCGCGATCGGCCGGACCACCGCGTACTGCGACTCCACGCCGCCCGGCGCGGACACGACGCGGGCCTGGCTGAAGCTCGACATCCCGTTCCAGAGCTGGTTGCCGATGAGGCGCCGATCCGTCGAGTAGGCCACCTGCCCGTCCGGCCGGAGCAGGCTGATGGATTCCAGGTCGGCGCGGTGGCTGCGGGCCAGCTCGAGGAGGTCCGGCACCTGGTTCGGCTGCCCCTCCATCATCGTCTGGGTGACACCGGAGGCCACGTTGGCGGCGAAGATCTCGGCCCGCTCCCGCTGCACCTTCTCGATGTCGCTCCCGTAGGCGCTGACGGCCACGTAGACCATGGTCCCGAGGACGGCCGCGAAGAGCACCGCCGTGGGCAGGATGATCCGGGCGCGAACGCTCCGGGCCAGCTTGCTCCATAGATTGGCGATCTGGTTCATGGGCCGGTCCCGGTCCTGCCGGGTGGGTCGTTTCGCAAGGAGCGCGCCATATCACCCACCTGGCGCCAAGTCACCGGTAAAAGGGTGACTTTTCGGACGGCCGGGTCAAGGAGACCCTCCGAGAGGCCTCTCGGAGGGGTCGTTTCTCGCTCGTTCTGCGCCCTTGCTGGCCGGAACGCAAGGTTTGCCGCGCGCGGCGTCCCTGCCCGGGCCTCAGCCCGCCAGCGAGGCCGGCCCGGCGTCGGCGCCGACGTCGAAGATCCGGGCCGCGGCGGCCATCAGCTCGTCGCCCCCCTCGGCGTCGTGCCCCGCCCGGCGAAGGCAGACGCTGGGCTGGTGAAGGAGCTTCGCGACGATCGCGCCCGCGAGGGCGTCGAGCCGCCGCTCGAGCTCCGGATCGCCTCCCAGGCGGCGGACGGTGCGCTCGACCTCCTCCCGGGCGATCGCGCTGGCCCGGGTCCGGACCGCGGCGATGAGGGGCGCGGCGCGCCGCTCGGCGAGGTCGCGGGCGAAGCGGGTGACCTCCTCGTCGATGACCCGCTCGGCGTCCTGGATGGCGCCGACCCGGGCCTCCTGCGCCTGGCGCTGGATGCGCGCCAGGTCGTCCACGTCGCAGACGTAGATGCCGTCGACGTCGCCGAGCGCGGGAGGAACGGCGCGAGGGACGGCGAGGTCGATGAGGAGCAGGCGCCGGTGCCGGCGCCGCTTCATGAGCGCCGGCGCCCCGGAGGGCTCGAGCGCCGCGAGCGCGACCGGGGCGGCGACCACGGCCACGTCGGCGCGGACCAGCTCCTCGGCGAGCGCCTCGATGGGGTGCGCGGTGCCGCCGATCTCCCGGGCGAGCGCCTCGGCGTTGGCGAAGGTGCGGTTGACGACCGCCACCTCCATCCCGCCCTCGCGCAGGTGCTGGGCCGAGAGGCGCGCCATCTCGCCGGCGCCCACCACCACGGCGCGACGCCCCTCGAGCGGACCGAGGACCTTCTCGGCGAGATCGGCCGAGGCGTGTCCCCACGAGACGCCGGCCCGGCCGATGGCGGTCTCGGTCCGGACCCGCTTCGCGACCTGGAGGACGCGCGCGATGACGGCCGAGAGCTCCTTGCCGACGGTGCCGGCCTCGGCGGAACGGCCGAAGGCCTCCTTCACCTGGCCGAGGACCTGCGGCTCCCCGACCACCCCGGACTCGAGGCTGGAGGCCACGCGCGAGAGGTGGCGGAACGCCTCCTCGCCCCGGAGGTCGAAGACGGGAAGCTCGGCGTCGCCGGCGCGGGCCCGGAGCGCCTCGGTGAGGCTGGCGGCGGCGGCGGCAGGGCAGGACGACGCGGCGTAGACCTCGACCCGGTAGCAGGTGGAGAGCACGAACGCCTCGTCGACGCCGTCGAGCGCGCCGTACGACCGGATGACGTCGGCGAGGTCGTCGCCGCCGGCGGCGAGCCTCTCCCGCGAAGCAACCGAAGCCCTTTTCCTGTCCACCCCGATGGCGACGAGCATCGACCCCTCCGGCTCCGTGACCTTAGCAATGCGCGTGCCTACACAACATACTGTATTTACTACAGTTTCTATTCCGTGCCTCGCGCAGCGGTTGCGCCCGAAGCGCCCCGGCCGGGCCCCCCCGCGAAAGGGATGCGGCCGGCCCTCAGGCCCGGGGGAATCGCAGCCACGGGGGCGAGCGCGCGCAACTCCTCGTCCGTCGCACCTGCCAGGATCCGGGCCCGGAGCGCCGGGGCTCCGAGGTGCACGTGCCACGGGCCGGATTGCCGCCCGTCGCGCACCGACTCCCGGCGGGCGCGCTCCGCGTAGAACCGGCGGTAGCAGCGCGCCGCCTCGAGGCCGACCTCGTCGAGCGACATCTCCCGCGGCTTCACCACCGGGTCGCGGTGGTTGAAGCGCCGGTAGTCCCGGGTCGCCACGTGCGTGCCGTGAACCCGCCAGGCCGGCGTGTACGGAAGCGGCGCGAGCAGGGAGAAGTGGGCGACGTCCGGGTCCCAGGCCCGGGCCCGCTCCAGCAACTCCTCGACCCGGCGGGACGTCTCGTCGGGAAACCCCATCCAGTAGGACGTCTCGGAGGTGATGCCGTGGTCCCGCAGCGCCTTCACCGCGCGCCTTCCGGCGACGAGCGACCGGTCCGCCTCCAGTCCGTCGAGCCGATCCTCGGACGGATCGCGGCAGAGTCCCGACGTGGACCACCCCGGCCGCGCGCCAGCGAGCGAGCGCGGCCTCGTCCCGGAGGACGTCCTGGACGCTCGACCAGAGCACCAGGTCGAGCCCGAGCTCCGCCTCGGTCACCCGGGTGATCAGCTCGGCGAACCGGCCGGCGTCGGCGGTGGGGGCGTGGTCGAAGAAGCCGACCACGTCCACGCCGTGGTCGCGGCGAAGGCCGGCCAGCTCGTAGGCCACGCACCCCGGGGTCCGGGAGCGCCAGGTTCCCTCGAACTGCGTCGCCTGGGAGCAGCTCGCACAGCTCCGCGGGCATCCGCGGGACGTGGTGATGGCGCCCATGCGGGAGCCAGGCCGGCCCGCCCACGTGTACTGGGACCAGTCGAGGAGGTCCCAGGCCTTGGGCATCGGGTCGAGCACCGACATCCGGGGGCGCGGCGCGGTCCGGACGACCCGCCCGCCCAGGGAGAAGGCGATCCCGGCCACCCGCGCCGGGTCGTCGCCTGCCTCGAGGCAGGCCAGGAGCTCCGGAAGCGTCTCCTCCCCCTCCCCGACGACGGCGAAGTCCACGGAACCGGTGGGCAGGAACTCGGAATACATGAACGAGGCGTGAATGCCGCCGACCACGGTGGTGCAGCCGAGCCCGCGGGCGCGCCGGCAGGTATCCAGGGCGGCCGGGAAGCCGGCGGTCGCCGACGAGACGCAGACCACGTCGGGCGCGCTGGCCTGGATGATGCGGCCCAGGTCGGCAGCGGTCAGCCCCAGGGAGAGCGCGTCGACGAGCTCGGCCTCGTGCCCGGCGGCCCGGACCGCACCGGCCAGGTGGACGAGCGCGAGCGGGAGCCAGGCCCCCGCGGACTCGGCCGCACAGCTCGGTTCCGGCGCACTCGTGAACAGAACCCGCAATCTCTCCCCGCCCTCGGGCCGTGAACGATCCCGATCCCCATGGATCACGGCGAGCCGCTCCAGCAGCAAGAATCGGTCCGGGCGCCGGGAGCGCGCGGACCCGACGAAATGGGCCGTGTTTCGACGATCGCGGCGCCTCCCTCCACCGGGTGGGTGGGGGATCCCGCGCAGTCCATCGGGAAACGGGGGATATGGCCCAACGTCAAGGATCGACGCGAATCACGCCGCGCCGCAGCGCAAAGCGCACGAGCTCGGTCCGGTTGTGCAGGCCGAGCTTCTCCATCACCTTCTCGCGATGGGACATGGCGGTCTTGACGCTGATGCCCAGCACCTCGGCCACTTCCTTGTTGGCGAGCCCTTCCGCGACCAGCTTCAGCACCTGCTTCTCCCGGTCGGTGAGCGTCTCGTAGGGATCCGCGCCGCCGGGCGACGCCGGCCCGGAGTCCTCCATCGCGGTCCGGGCCACCTCGGGGTCGAGGACCAGGCCGCCGCGGTGGACGGCCCGGATGGCGTTCGCGAGCTCGGCGCCCGCCGACTTCTTCAGGAGGTAGCCGGACACGCCCGCCTTGAGCAGGCGCCGCACGTACTCCCGGTCCTCGTACTGGGAGAGGATGAGGATCTTGGAGCGCAGCCCCGCCTTCTTGATCTCGAGCGTGGCCTCGAGCCCGCCGAGCCCCGGCATGGCGATGTCCATGACGACCACGTCCGGATCGAGCTGCCGGGTGGCCTCGACGGCGCGCTGGCCGTCCACCGCCTCGCCCACGACCTCGATGTCGTCGGAGAGGGCGAGCAGCGCCCGGACCCCTTCCCGGAGGATGGCGTGGTCGTCGGCCAGGAGCACGCGGATCTTCGACATCGCCTACCCTTCCTTGGGGAGCGGGACTTCGAGCTCGATCCGGGTCCCCTGCCCCGGTGCGGAGATGATGCGGACCTTGCCGCCCAGGATCTCCACCCGTTCCTCGATCCCCATGAGCCCGAAATGGCGCCGCTCGGCGTGCGAGACGTTCCCGGGGTCGAAGCCGCGGCCATCATCCTCGATCTCGATGCGGATCACACCATCCGACTCGCCCATCTGGATGAGCACGGACTCGGCCTGGGCGTGCCGGGCGATGTTGCTCATGGCCTCCTGGCAGATGCGGAAGAGCGCGGTCTCGAAGGCGGCCGGGAAGCGCCGGTCCTCGGACTCGAACTCGCACCGCACCGAGAGCCCCCGGGACACCAGGTGCCGCTCGGCGTACCAGCGGACGGCCGACTGGAGGCCCAGGTCGTCGAGCACCGACGGGCGGAGGTCGAGGATCATGCGGTGGACCTCCTCGATGGTCCGGACCGCGAGCGCCTTCGCCTCCTCCAGGCGGGGGGAAGCCCGGCCTTGAGGGCGGTCAGGGCGCCGTCGAGCGCCATCACCAGCACCGCCAGGCTCTGGCTGGTGTCGTCGTGCAGCTCCCGCGCGATGCGCTTGCGCTCGTCCTCCTGCGCCGACACCACCTTCTCGTAGAGCCGGCCGAGCGCGGCCTCCCGGTCCCGGAGCTGCTCGTTCGCGTCGGCCAGCTGCGCCGTCCGCTCGACCACCCGCTGCTCCAGCTCCGCGTTGGCCGTGGGCCACGGCCCCGATGAGGGAGGCGAGCGACTCCCGCATCTTCTCGAGCGCCATGGCCAGGCGCCCCACCTCGTCCTCCCCGGTCTGCGGGATGGGCGCCGGAGAGGTCGCCGGCCGCGATGTTCTCGGCCGCCCCGGTCAGGGCCACCACCGGCTTGGCGATGCTGCGGGCGGCTCCCCAGGCGAGCAGCGCGCCGGCGCCCAGGGCGGCCAGGATGATCCCGGCCAGCCAGGTGGGGAAGGCCCCCGACGCCCCCAGGACCTCGGTCGCCGGCACGCGGGCCAGGATCATCCAGGGCGCATTGGCGATCGAGGCCGTGGTGACCACCGAGCGGCCCTTGGCGTCCTCCGCCCGTCCGGCGTGGCAGTCGCGGCACATCCGCGAGCCGCCCCTTCCCCTCGGCGATCTCGCTTCCGGATGCCGGTGCAGGCGGTCGAGGTGGCCGGGCGCCCGGGATCGGTCGTGGCCACCACCCGCGCGCCGCGGTCGACGATCTCCGCGGAGCCCCCGGAGCTCTGGCGAAGGTAGCGGAGCATCACGAGCAGGTGGTGCTGGCTCGTGTCGATCACCCCGCCGACGATGCCGGTGATCTTCCCCTCCCAGTTGCGGACCGGCACGAGCGCGTAGACGTGCTCGCCGGAGAGGCCCCGGACGAAGGGGGTCACCACCGGGCGACCGGTCTCGATCGCGCTGCGCACCTCGGGCAGGTCGGGCGCGGGCGCGATGGATCGCGACCCGCGCTCCGGCTCCTCGGCCACCACCTTCCCTCGCGTGTCGAGGAAGAAGGCGCCTCCCGGGTACTGGAGGTGGACCCGCGGATCGCGAAGCGCCTCCCGCTCCGGCCCGACCTCCGGGTCGTCGAGGTTCACGTGGGCGGCCGTGGCCGCCCGCTGCAGGACCTCGAATCCCTGGTTCAGCTCCTCCTCGACCTGTCCGGCCACGGTTCGCGCCGACCACTGCCGCGCGGCGACGAGCTGCTGGTCGAGCTGCGCGACCCGCGCGCTGAAGGCCCACGAGAGCAGGGCCACCGGGAGGACCGCGGAGAAGACGAGCAGCAGGTAGACCCGCGTCTGCAGCGATCCGCGCAGGCGCTCCCGGAGTGAACCCTCGTTCATCTCGCCCCTCCGTGAACGCTGCGCGCCATGCGGATCAGGTCCTCGAGCGAACCCCGCCCGCGCAGGAGGAAGCGACGGCCCGCGGCGTTCCACTCCAGCTGGTTCCAGAGCGTCCCGTCCTCCGCGACCACGCGGGCCAGCTGGGCGCCGTCGCCGAGCGGGGCGCTCTGCTGCTGGATCACCGCGAGCCGGCCGAGCAGCGCCGGCGGGAGCGTGCCTCCCGGGCCTGCGGTCTGCGCCAGGAAGAGCGCGGGAGCGCCGTCCGTGCCGAGGAAGGAGAGCCCCACCGCCCCGCCCTCGTCGCGGGTGAAGCGCACCACCGACGGCGGCCAGCGGAAGGTGTCGGGGAAATACGAGGGCAGGAGCACCTTGGCCTGCAGGCGGCGCTCGGCGTCCTCGACGCTCGCGGCGCGCCGGACGCCGCGCGGCTCGCCGTGGAGCCAGGTCGGCACGGAGTCGAGCGTCGCGAGGGCGAGCGCTGCTCCCCCCAGGACGAGGGTCAAGGTCCAGAGCGCGCGTGCGCCCTCGCTCACCGTGCTTCCCATGGCCGCGGCCCCGGCGGCCGTCATACCACGAAGAACAGCAGCAGGCCGAGGCCGCCCGCCGCGGCGGCGAACCGCAGGCCCGCCAGGCGCACCGGCTCGGGCGGGGGGATGAGGAGGGCCCTGCAGCGCTGCTCGATGTCGTGGGCCCGGGCCCGGGCGATGGGCTCGGCGAGCGAGGCCGAGAGCGGAAAGGGCTCGGCCGCGCGGGACGGGATGCGCCCCTCCGTGGCCCGGTAGAGCTGGAGCAGGCCGCTCGCCAGCGCCAGCCGGTCCCCGCTCGCAGCGGCGGCGCGCTCGTCGGCCACCCGCTCGGCGTCGCGGGCCAGCGCCCGGACGAGGACCTGCACGCCGGGGTTGAACCACATGAGCGCGCGAGCCCCCATGAGCGCCCAGGAGAGCGCCGGGTCCCGGCGCTCCAGGTGGGCCAGCTCGTGGGCCAGCGCGCAGGTCAGCTCGGCGGGGTCGAGCAGGTCGACCGCCCCGCGGGAGATGACCACCGACGGGCGGCGCGTCCCGGTGCAGTAGAGCACCGGCGGCCCATCGGGAACGAAGACGAGCGGCGGCGCCTCCATGCCCAGGGAGGCGGCGGCGCGCGCGAGCGCCTCGAGGGCCCGCTCGCCCTCCGCGCTCCGCGCCAGCCAGGGAGGCGGCTCCGCGCTGCGCGCCCGGAGCCAGGGGACGAGGTCGAGGAGGAAGAGGGCGAGCCCCATCGCCGCCATCCCCGCGATCCACCAGGCGTAGAGGCCGATGCCCAGGAACGACAGGTCGTTCCAGTGGTGCCCCGCGAAGAGGGACCGGGCGTCCCGGAAGGCCTCGCCCTCCCGGCCGGGGAAGAGGAGGAAGAGCGCCGGGACCACGATCAGCGGCCAGGCCAGCGCGAGCAGGCGGAAGCCGGTCCGCTGCAGCGGCTCCCGGACGCCCCACAGGCGCACCAGCGCCTCGATCACCAGCGCCGCGACCAGCGTGTGGAAGATCGCCTGGCCGGCGAAGTCCATCCACCTCTGGCCGGTCATGCGCGGCCCGGCCTAGTGGTGGCCGGAGGGCTCCCGTCCCTCGGCGCGCGCCAGCTCGAGCGGGTGCTCGTGCTCCATGCGCTCGCGGCTGATCTTCCCGGTGAAGATCGACGCGTCGAACGGGAAGACGTCCGGGTGCAGGTGGGCGTTGAAGACGTGCCAGACCGTGATGACGAGGAAGGCCATCAGCCCCTCGTTCGAGTGCGCGACCTTGGCGGCCGGGATGATCTCGCCCGGCCCCAGGCGGGCCACGATGGTCGGGTACATCAGCGTGAGACCGGAGAGGATCATCGATCACGTTGCCGATCATGAGGCTCCAGTACTCCCACTTCTGCTTGTAGTCGTAGCGGTCGAAGGCGGCCGGGTGATCCTCGAGGCCCAGGTAGTAGCGGAGCGTCTGGACCGCGTCGCTGAAGTCGCGCTTGTTCACGGCCATGCTGAAGCCGACCTTGCGGGAGAGGATGGCCCGCAGGGCCCCGATGCCGTGCCAGACGACCGCGAAGATGAGGACCACGCCGAAGAAGCGGTGGACCCACCGGACGCTGTCGATCCCGCCCATCAGGCCGATGACCCACTGCGCCCACTTGGCCGTGTAGAACTTCTGGGGCAGGCCGGTGGCCACGAGCCCCACGAAGTCGATCATGGTGATGAAGTGCTCCACGCGCTGCGCCGCCGTGAAGCGCATCAGGTAGGACGCCCGCTCCTTCACCGCCTCGTCGCTCATCGTCGCGCTCCTCACGCCGGATTCTCCCACCCCTGCCGAGTCGCCGCTCATCGGTTCACCACGACGCGCCAGAGGTGCAGCGCGATCTGGATGGCGAGGCTGACGAGGATGAACGGGATGAGGATGTAATAGAAGAGCTGGACGCTCCACACGAGCGGCGACTTCTTCAGGCTGGGCTCGTAGTGGGACATCCAGGCCTTGGGGAAGTCGGCGGTGGCGCCCACGTGGCACTTGCCGCAGGTCTTCACGAGGTTCGCCTGCATGACCGACGAGCGCGGGTCGTTGGGGCGCTGGATGTCGTGCACCCCGTGGCAGTCGGTGCAGCCTGCCGCGAGGCGATCGCCCTTGCCCTTCTTGCCCTTCTGCAGGGACGCCGCCATGCCGTGGAAGTCGGAGAGGTAGCTGTCGACCACGTTGGTGGAGAGCCCGTAGCGCTTCATGAGCTTCTGGTCGGTGTGGCAGCGGCCGCAGATCTCGGCGGTGCGCAGCGACAGCGCGCCGGCCCGCGGGTCGGCCACGTCGTGCGCGCGGTGGCAGTCGGTGCAGACCGGGACGTCGCCGTTGCCCTGGGTGACGGCCTTGCCGTGCACGCTGCCCTTGTAGACCTCGAACACTTCCTTGTGGCAGGTCGAGCAGGTCTCGGAGACCCGCGTGCGGGGCTCGCCCGGCCGGCCGATGCCGTGCGACCCGTGGCAGTCGACGCAGAGCGCGGCCTGGCGATTGCCCTTCTGCGCGAGCTGGTAGTGAACGCCGTCGAGCGTCTTCGTGTAGTTCGAGAAGTGGCACTTCTTGCACTGCTCGTAATAGGCCACCGTGACGTCGCGGCGGGTCTTGAAGGGCTTCGACTCGTGCGGGTAGTCGCCCTTGTCGGTGTGGCAGTCGGTGCAGCGAAGCATGTCGCCGTGCACGGACTTGCCGAAGTGCGCCTGGTCCACGTAGAGCGGGAGCTTCTCGCCGCTCGGCAGGTCCATCGACATGGACGGGTCGCTGCCGTGGCAGCCCAGGCAGCTGTCCTGCTCGGCAGGGATCTCTGCGCGCCCCGCGGTGGCCACGAGAGCGACCACGAGCGCCAGCAAGAACCTCTTCATCACGATTACCCCCTGGTCTCGCACGCCCATCCGGGATGCATGGACGACGGACCGTCGGTTCGGCCTCGACGCCTGTAGCAGATCCCTCGGCGCCAAGCCAGGGTAACGATCGTCGACAGCCATGATTTTGCCGAGCAAATTCGGTTTTCTTCATGGACCCATCCAGTCGACTTGGGCCTGGTGCCCCAAGACGCACGAACCGCGCGCCGGAACCCTGGAACGGGCCCGGCGACGCAAGGAATTCGCGCGAGCTTGCGCAAGAAACAGGGGCGCTCCCTTTCGGGAGCGCCCCACCCCTCCCGCACCACAACGTCTTCAGGTCCGGAGGAAGGCCCGCGTCAGCGCCCTCCACCCCGACTCCCCGAGGAGCGACGCGGGCGGGCCGACGAGATCGCCCCCGTCCGCCGCCGCGTACCCGAGGTGCTGCTCGTAGAAGCGCGCCAGCCGCTCGCCCTCCTCGCGCATCCAGCCGCGCGCGCGCTCGCCGTCGGGCAACCCTCTCCAGGCCCCGTCGACCGGCTCGATCGCGAACAGCCAGCCCCGGCCGTAGCTCTCGCTCTTCACGAGCGTCGGCTCGCCCAGGACGTCGGTGTTGATCGCGACGATCCGGCCCGAGAACGGGGCGGCGACCCGCGCCTCCTGGCCACCGCAGGAGATCCGCGCCACGGCTTCCCCCGCCTGCACCGGCTGGCCCGGGCGCGGCAACTCCACGGCGACCGCCCAGGGCAGGAGCTTCTGGGCGAGGTCGTCGAGCCCGACGCGGAAGCGCTGCCCGTCCGGCCGGATCCAGGTGTGGCCCGGCGCGTAGCGCAGGCCATCCCGGAAGCGGAGCGCCCCGGCGCTCCGGTAGCCCATCGCCCGGAGCCGCAGCGCGCGGAAGGCCCGCACGCCGCCGCCCAGCAAGGCCACCGGCACCGCCAGGAGGAGCAGGACCCCCACCACGATTCCCAGCCGGGCGAGGAGCCCGGCCAGGAAGACGCCCATCGCGGTCAGCAGGTCGAGCGCCGGGGCCATGACACTACCGGTGACAGAGGTCGCAGCTCTCGAAGTTGAAGGCGGCCTTCCCGTGGCAGGCTCCGCACTGGCCGCCAGCCTCCATGACCTTGTGGCGTGATCCGCTGCCCGTCGGCCGTGGCGCCCTTCTCGAGGGTCTTGAAGAGCTTGGGGTGGCACCGGGTGCAGCCCGGCGCCTTCACGTCGACGTGGCTCGAGTGGCTGAAGATCACCTTGCCCGGGCTGCCCTCCGACTGCGGCAAGGTGTAGTCGGGCGGCAGCTTCTCGAGCCCGTCGGCGGCCGCCGCGGTGGCCAGCACCGCGGAGGCGAGGACGGCGAGGAGGCGGAACGTCTTTCCCTGGATGGTCATGTCTGTCCCCTAGGTTTCCTGCGTGCGGAAGAACTCTCGCGCGATGGCGTCCCAGTGCTCCGGGTCGATCTCGCGGGCGATGCCGTGAACCGGGGCGCCGCCGTCCTGGAGGACGGGCACCGGCTCGGAGCCCAGGCGGGAGGCGAGCAGCCGCCCCTGCTCCTCGAGCCACTCGCGCGCCGCCGCTCCCTCCAGGAGCTGCGCGCGGCTGCGCTTCCAGTTCTCCGGGCGGACCCGGAAGAGCCAGCCCTGGCCGTACGGGTCGTCGTGCGTGTCCGGGGCGGAGTTGTAGGCGATGACCTCCCCGTCCACCGGGGACACGACCTTCACGCTCCGTCCCCCTGCGGCGAGCGAGACCGCGGGCTCTCCCTGCTCCACCCGGGCTCCCCGGGCCGGGAGCGTCACCCGGTCCACGTCGCCGACGAGGCGGTGACCGAGGTCGTCGAGCCCGACGGCCACCGAGCCGTCGGCCTCCATCCGCGCCCAGGTGTGACCCGGGTGGAGCGCCACGCCGGTGGGCACCGAGAACCACCCGGTCGCCACGGCCTGCTCCGGCTCGGCCACCTCGACCGCCCGCTCGGCCCCCTTGCCGCCCTGCACGTAGCGCCAGAAGCCCACGAACAGGACCAGGTAGGTGACCGCCAGCCCGTACTCGACCAGCTTGGCGGCGTACCCGCTCAGGAATTCGTTGCCGTGCATGGCGTCCTCAGTGCTCCGCGCCAGGGAGCGGCCGGAGCACGGGCATGCGGTTCACGATCCAGCGGAAGGCCAGGATGCCGACCACCACCAGCATCAGGGAGACCGACACCTCCATCCAGCTGGGCCAGTAGCGGACCGGCTGGTTGTAGTTGTAGGCGATGAGCGAGACGTTGAGCCGGTTGAGGACGATTCCGAGCACGCCCAGGATGGCGGCGATGCGCACCGGGAGGATCTTCTCGTTCCGGGCGCCCCAGGCGAACATGCAGCGAGGGGAGCAGCACGAAGCCCAGCATCTCCACCAGGAACCACTTGCCGTAGAAGCCGACTCCGATGAGCCCGAGCGCGTGGTTGTCGATGACGCCCTGCAGCTTCAGGAAGAAGTAGGCGAACATCACCACCGCGCCGGCCTTGGCCAGGCCGATGGAGAGCTTCTCCACGTCGATGTGCTGCCCCTTGAACTGCTCGGAGAAGACCTTGTGGGAGATGGTGCTCTCCACGATGACCATGCAGATGCCGGCGATCATGGCGCTGATGAAGAAGAACAGGAAGATCTGGCTGGAGTACCAGAGCGGGTGGAGCTTGCCCGGGGCGATGATGAAGAGCGAGCCGAGCGCCGACTGGTGCATGGTCGAGAACATGACGGACAGCACGGTGAGGGCGAGCAGCGCCTTCTTGAGCGGGCGGTAGAAGCGCTCCCAGCCCAGCCACTCGAAGAACGGCACGGCGAACTCCAGCATGAGGACGGTGGTGTAGCAGCACACGCACCAGGCGACCTCGAAGAGGACCGACTGCGTCCCGTTGTTGGAGAAGATGCCGACCATGTTCCAGGGCTTGCCCAGGTCGGCGATGAGGCCGATGACCGCCATCATGTAGCCGAGGAAGCCGGTCAGGATCGCCGGCCGCTCGATGGCGTGGTACTCCTCGAGCCCGAAGATCTCCACCGTCGCACCGATGGTGAACCCGCCGGCGGCCAGCGCGATGCCGGTCATCATGTCGAACCCGATCCAGAGACCCCACGGCTGGGTCTGGGAGAGGTTCGTGGTGGCGCCCAGCCCCAGGTAGAACCGGAAGAAGATCACCGGCAGGCCCACGGCGAGGATGGCCGCGCAGACGATGTTGAAGGGCGTCCAGAGGGACTTCAGGTACTCCCGGAACGTCATGCCGAGGAAGATGCGCTCCTGGACCCAACCGCCCGAGCGCTCGGGGGTGGTCGTGGTCACGATGCTAGACATGGTTGCCTCCGTCGGCCTTGCCGCCGCCGTGATCGGTGTCGTGCGACTTGCTCTTGTCGCGGTGTGAGAACGCCCAGAGCCCCATCAGGAGCGGCGGCCACAGCGTCATGACCACCGGCGGCACGCCGAGCGCGCCCTTGACCAGCTTCGGGTAGGAGTTGTCGTTGACGGCGACCTCGAACCCGAGCTTCTCGAACGGGACGTCCGTGATGTAGAGCCAGTTCGTCCCGCCGGCCTCGTGCTCGCCGTAGATGTGCTGCGTGTACTTGTCCGGGTTGCCGTACACCCGGCGCCGCGCCTCCTCGACCATCCGGCCGCGCGTCCCGTAGGTGAGCGCGCCGCTCGGGCAGACGCCGATGCAGGCGGGGCGCTTGCCCTCGGCCTGGCGGCCCGCACAGAACGTGCACTTGCGGACCACCGGCAGCGCCGAGTTGTACTCGTACTTGGGCACCGAGAACGGGCAGGCGACCATGCAGTAGCGGCAGCCCATGCACTTGCTGCCGTCGTAGGACACCGGGCCGGTGGCCTGCTTGTCGAGCGCGCGGACCGGGCAGGCCGAGGCGCAGGCCGGCTCGACGCAGTGCATGCACTGGCGCTTCACGTACCGCGGCGTGCCGTCCCGCTTCTCGGTCCGGTTCACGACGGTGAAGCAGTCGGGACCGGTGGGGCGCATGGCCGCGAAGGCCGCGCCGTCGGTGGGCGGGTCGGGCAGCTTGTTGGCCTCGGCGCAGGCGGCCTCGCAGCCGCGGCAGCCGACGCACTTGGTGGTGTCGACGAGGACGGAGCTCTCGTCCTCGCCGGCGATGGGAATGGTGCCGTTCGCCTGCGCCCGCCCCGGGAGGGTGACGAGTGCCGCGGTTCCCGTTGCGCCGGCGATCTGCAGGAAGGTTCGTCTGCCGAGCTTCATGGTGTTCTCTCCGTGCTTCGCTTTGGTCAGGGGATGCAGTTGATGAATCCGACGACGACCAGTCCAGCGGCTGCGAGGGCGGTGGCGGCGATCACGAGTGCGCCCCCTTCTTCTCCGTCGAGGCCTTGATCTCGGTCTCGAGCTCTTCGATGGTGTGGAGGGCTCGGGCCAGGGCCTCGCGGTACAGGGCGCAGCCGTTGAAGGCGTCTCCCTCGCAGGCCGACGCCGTGCTGATCCGGTCGCTGGGGATGAGCTTCTTCTGCGGAGATGCCTGGCAGAAGACCATCGTCACTTCGGTGAGGTACGGGCAAGTCATGCGGCCTCCTCCCCTTCTCCCTTCGCAAGGGGTGGGCCAGAGTGGGCGGCCGCGGCTGGAGGCCCGGATTTCCCCGCAGTTCACCGAGGGTTACGAGAGGCCCCGGCGAAATCGCGCCCTTCGTCCCGAATGGGTCGCTCGAAGAATTCCTCAACGGCCCCGGACGCGCCGCCGGGAAGCTCAACGGGCCGGTATCGCAGGGTTTTGTGTCGATCCTTCGGGGTTGTTTGGAATCTCACCATGCGTCGAAATTCTCGGCACCCGGCAGGGTGCCGCCCGACTTCACGGAGCAAAAAGGGAGAGCGGCGCGGGCCGATGCCGGCCGCGCCGCACGGAAACCGCGAGGCCCGGAGGTCAGCTCGCCGGGGAGTCGGCGTCCTCGCCGTCGCGCCGGAGCTGGTACTTCCGGATCTTGTTGTAGAGGGTGACGCGGTCGATCCCCAGCAGCCGGGCGGCCTGGCTCACGTTGCCCGCCGTGTGGGACAGCACGTCGGAGATGTGGCGCTTCTCGACGTCCTCGAGCGACGCCGGCTCTCCCGGGGCGTTCGCGCCAGGGGCCCGGGCGGGTGCAGGCGCCAGTCCGAGGTCGGCCGCCTTGATGACGTCTCCCTGCGCGACCACCGCGCCCCGCTCCAGGACGTTCCGCAGCTCGCGGACGTTTCCCGGCCAGTCGTGGGCGAGGAGCGCCCCCATCGCCTCCGGGGAGACCTTCACCCGCTTCTTCATCTCGGCCTCGAGGCGGTCGAGGAAGTGCTCGACGAGGAGCGGGACGTCCTCCTTGCGGTCCCGCAAGGGGGGCAAGGTGACGGGGATCACGTTCAGCCGGTAGAAGAGGTCCTCGCGGAACGAGCCGTCGGCGACCGCCTTCTTCAGGTCCTTGTTGGTCGCGGCGATGATCCGGACGTCCACGTCGATGGGGTCGTTGCCCCCCACCCGGTGGAACTTCCGCTCCTCGAGCACCCGCAGGAGGTCGAGCTGGAGCTTGGGCGAGATGTCCCCGATCTCGTCGAGGAAGAGGGTGCCGCCGCTGGCCGCCTCGAACTTGCCCTTCCGCCGGGCGGTGGCGCCGGTGAAGGAGCCCTTCTCGTGACCGAAGAGCTCGCTCTCGAGCAGGGTCTCGGTGAGGGCGGCGCAGGACATGGCCACGAACGGCCCCTCGGCCCTGGGGCTCTCCTCGTGGATCGTGCGGGCCAGGACCTCCTTGCCGCTGCCGCTCTCCCCGAGGACGAGGATGGTCGAGTTGGAGCGGGCCGCGACCTGCGCCAGCTCGAAGACCCGCTGCATGGCGGCGCTCTTCGACACCAGGTCCCGGAAGCGGTGCTCCTTCTTCAGGGCCTTCCGGAGGACCGCGTTCTCGCGGACCAGGCTCTGCTGGGCGACCACCTTCTGCATGAGGAGGGAGAGCTCCTCGGGGTCGAAGGGCTTCACCAGGTAGTCGAAGGCCCCGAGCTTCATCGCGGTGACCGCGGTGTCCACCGTGGCGTAGGCGGTCATCATGATGATGGCGGCGTCCGGCTGGAGCTTGCGGGCCTCCTCCAGGACCTGGAGCCCGTCCATGCCGGGCATCTTGAGATCCACCAGCATGACGTTCCAGCGCTCGGTCTTCATCTTCTCGACGGCGCTGCGCCCTTCCGGGGCGGTCGAGACCTGGAAACCGTCCTCCTGGAGCCAGCCGCTCAGGGATTCCCGGACGATCTCCTCGTCGTCGACCACCAGGACCCGGGTGTTTTCTCCGGTCATTGACCCTCTCCCCCGCTCCGCATGATGCGGCCTCGACACCGGGTGCAGAACTCTCCGCGCTTCTTGTCGACGTCCCGGGCGCTCGGCGAGCGCCCCATGACGCACCCCGGGCTGTCGCAGTGGACGAGCCCGAAGCAATGCCCCATCTCGTGGACGCTCTCCTTGGCGAGCCGCTCGAGCGCCACGCGGGGATCGGGAAGCCCGGGCTCCCCGAGCCGGGCGGTGGAGACCACCGCCGCCCTTCCGTTGAGCTGGGCCTCGCCGAAGACGAACGTGAGGATGGGGATGAAGAGGTCCTGGTCGGTCACGGCGAGCACCTTGCCGGGAGGCCCGGCCTTCCCGAGCCATGCCAGGATCCGCGCCGTGGACCACTGCTTCCGCCGGTGGTCGTAGGCGTCGGGCGGCCGCTCGGGGTCGTCCCAGATGCGCGCCGGCGCGCCCAGGGCGCGCTCCAGGTGCAGGCGGACGTGCTCGAGCGTCCTGAGGCCGGGATCCTTCTCACCGATCCACCAAAGGTGTATGGCCTCCACGTCACGACCCGCGCGCCGCCGGGAGCTGGATGGTGAAGCGTGTGCCCTTGCCCGGCTCGCTCTCCACCGAAACGCGTCCCTTGTGGCGGTCGACGATGCCGTAGACGACCGACAGTCCCAGCCCGGTGCCCTTCTCCTTCGTCGTGAAGAAGGGATCGAAGATCTTCTGCATCAGCTCGGGCGGGATGCCGGGCCCGTCGTCCTGGAAGGTGATCTCGACGGCGTCCTCCTCGGGCAGGGGCCGGGTGGCGACCCGGAGGTGCCCCCCCTTGCCCATGGCCTCGATGCCGTTGATCACGATGTTGATGAAGGCCTGGCGGAGCTGCCCGAAGTCGGCGTCCACCATCGGGACCTTGGCCAGGTCCTTCTCCACCTGCACCCCGAGGATGGCGGTCTGGTTCGCCACCAGGGAGAAGACCTCGTCCACCACCTGGTTCACGTCCACGTCCTTGAGCTGCAGCGGACGCTCCCGCGCGAAGTCGAGGAGGTTGCGGACGATGGCCGTGCAGCGCTCGGTCTCCCGCTGCACCAGCGCCAGCTGCTTCACCAGCGTGCGCCGCTCGGCCTCGCCCACCGGTCCGTGCTCGATGGTCCGGATCATGAGCTTCGCGAAGGTGAGGATGCCCGCCAGCGGGTTGTTGATCTCGTGGGCGATGGAGGCGGAGAGCTTGCCCAGGAGGAGAGCTTCTCGGTGCGCACGAGCGTGTCCTGGGCGGCCCGGAGCTCGCCGGTGCGCTCCTCGACCTTCTCCTCCAGCTGCTCGGTGAGCAGGCGGAGCTCTCCCTCCACCCGCCGCAGCGAGCGGATCATCTCGTTGAACGAGGCCGCCAGCAGGCCCAGCTCGCCCTTGGCGTCGATGTGGATCTCGGTGTCGAGCTCGTCGTGGGCCACCCGGCGCGTGGCCTGCACGAGCGCCTCCACCGGACGGACCACCCGGTGGTTGGCCACGTACCAGAAGAACGCACCGAGCAGCAGGGCGAGGATGGCGGTGACGATGAGGCTGACCCGCCGGAAGGACGCCAGGTCGCGGTCGACCGGGGCGAGCGAGACGCCCACGTCGAGGACCCCGAGCACCGTCTTCTCCCTGGGGTGCACGTGGCAGGCGCTCGTCGTGCAATCGGGACTGGTCCGGAAGGGCGTCACCGTGGAGAGCACCCGCCCGCCCCGCCCTTCGTAGATCCGGGCGCGAAGGGCGTCGACCGGGACCGTGAGGCTCTCGTTCTCCCCCTCGTGGCAGGCGCGGCACCCCTCGGCCCGCTTGTCGACGAGCGTCCCCTTCTCGCCCGGGACGGTGGAGAAGGTGATCCGCCCCTCCTTGTTGATGATGCGGATGTGGGCGATCTGGGACTGGCGCCCGATGTTGTCGATGATGGCGTAGGCCTCGCCGCGCTCGTCCCGCATCATGGCGTGGCGAACCGAGGCCGAGATGGTCTCGCTGAGGAGCGCGGTGGAGGCGTTCACCCCGGCCAGGCGCTGCCGGGCGATGGCCATCTCCACGAAGGCGAAGGCCGCGATCGCGGCCAGCATCAGGGCGCCGGCCACGGCCAGGAGCTGGGTGGAGAGCCGGTCGCGCCACGGGATCGAGTCGAGCGCGGCGTGGTCGTGCCGCCTCGGCTGCCCGTTCCCCGGACCCGACTCTCGCCGGCACGGAAGGCGACGACTCCCCGCCTCCGCCCGAATCGCTCGACGACCCCTCCCGCACCCCTGACCTCCCCGCGTGTGAAACTTCGGGTCACCCTACTCCCCTCGCCGTAAACGTCCATTGTCCCGAATCAACCCGACCCAGCAGGTTCCCCGGAGCGCCCGGGCGCGGTAGAGAGGGCGGCATGCACGCGGTCCTCCTCATCCGCTGTCCCGACCGGCCCGGAATCGTCGCGGCCGTCTCCACCTTCCTCTTCCGCCACGGCGCCAACGTGGTGGACCTGGACCAGCACTCCACCGAGGAGGCGCCTGGCAGCTACTTCATGAGGCTGGAGTTCCAGACCGGCGGGCTCGACGTGCCCCTGGACGAGCTGGGACGGCTCTTCGCCGCGGAGGTGGGGGAGCGGATGGGCATGGCGTGGCGGCTCGCCAGCCACGGCGACCGCCGTCGCGTGGCCGTGCTGGTCTCGCGCCACGATCACGCGCTGCTCGACCTGCTCTGGAACTGGCGCCGGGGGGATCTCCGCGCCGACATCCCGCTCGTCCTCTCCAACCACCCGGACCTGGGTCCGTCGGTCGAGTCCTTCGGCGTCCCCTTCCTCCACGTGCCCAACGCGCCCGCCATCCGCGCGGAGGCCGAGGCCCGGATGCTCGCGGTGCTCGAGGAGAAGGCCGACCTGGTCGTGCTCGCGCGCTACATGCAGGTGCTCTCGGCCTCGTTCGTGGAGCGCTTCGCCGGGAGGATCATCAACATCCACCACTCCTTCCTCCCGGCCTTCGCCGGCGCCGACCCGTATCGCCAGGCCTACGACCGCGGGGTGAAGATCGTGGGGGCCACGGCCCACTACGTCACCGCCGAGCTCGACGCCGGGCCGATCATCGATCAGGACGTGGCCCGCGTCAGCCACCGCGACTCGGTCGAGGATCTGCGGGCGCTCGGCCGCGACCTGGAGCGCCGGGTGCTCTTCCGGGCCGTCCGCTGGCACTGCGAGGACCGGGTGCTCGTGCACGGGAACAAGACCATCGTCTTTGCCTGAGTCCGGGGAGGAACATGGAGCACGCGCGACTGGTGGACGAGATGGAGGTCATGGTCCGCGCCCTCCAGGAGCGGATCACCGCCGAGCTCGAGGCGATCGACGGCGGCGCCCGGTTCCTGCGGGACGCCTGGGAGCGCCCCGGAGGCGGAGGCGGACTCACCCGCGTGCTGGCCGACGGCGCCCTGCTCGAGAAGGCCGGCGTCAACGTGTCCCGCGTCCACGGCAAGGTCCCTCCCCGGATGGCGGCTCGCCTCCCCGGCGACGGCGACGAGTTCGCCGCCGTGGGGATCTCGCTGGTGCTCCACCCCCGGAATCCCTGGGTGCCGACCACGCACGCCAACGTCCGGCTCCTGGCCCGCGGCTCGAAGGCCTGGTTCGGCGGGGGCGCCGACCTGACCCCCTACTACCTCTTCGAGGAGGACGCGGCCCACTTCCACTCCGAGCTCCGGGGGGCCTGCGAGCGCTACCGGCCGGGCAGCTACGCGGGCTTCAAGCGCACCTGCGACGAGTACTTCTACCTGCCCCACCGGGCCGAGCACCGGGGCGTGGGCGGGATCTTCTTCGAGGACCTGGGCGGCGACCCGTGGAGGGAGCTGGCCTTCGTGGAGGACGTCGGGCGCAGCTTCTCGCGGGCCTACCTGCCCATCGTGGAGCGGCGACGGGACCTCCCGTTCGGCGAGCCGGAGCGGATCTGGCAGGAGATCCGGCGCGGGCGGTACGTCGAGTTCAACCTCCTCCACGACCGGGGCACCGTGTTCGGGCTCGAGACCGGCGGCCGGACCGAGTCGATCCTGATGTCGCTTCCCCCGGTGGTGCGCTGGCGCTACGACCACCAGCCGGAGCCCGGCAGCCCGGAGGCGCGGTTGCTCGAGGTGATCCGGACGCCTCGCGACTGGGCCTGAGGCGTCCGCTCCGGCGCCGGTCCTACGGCGGCGGGTTCACGCCTTCGTCCTCGCCCTCGGGCTCCGCCTTCCGGGTGCGTCCGGTGACGAGCCAGGACGCCAGCACCGCGACGGAGAGGATTCCCAGGATGATGGCCAGCGAGATGGACGGCGGGATCTTCACCCAGCTGACGATCAACATCTTCACGCCCACGTAGATCAGCACGGCCGAGAGCCCCGGCCGGAGGTACACGAAGCGTCCCACCAGGTCGGCCAGCAGGAAGTAGAGGGAGCGCAGGCCGAGGATGGCGAAGATGTTGGACGTGAAGACGATGAAGGGATCGGTGCTGACGGCGAAGACCGCCGGGATCGAGTCCACGGCGAAGGCGACGTCGGCGATCTCGATGGCGACGAGCGCCAGGAGGAGCGGCGTGCCGCGGATCCTCCCGTCCTCGCGGACGAAGAAGGCATGGCCCCGGAGGTCGTTCGTCGTGGGGAGGACGCGCCGGACCGCGTCGAGGATCCGCGTCGCCCCGGAGCCCGTGTCCTCCTCCTGGGCCCACAGCTTCCAGCCGGTGAAGACCAGGAAGGCGCCGAAGACGTAGGTGAGCCAGTGGAAGCGGGCGAGCAGCGCCACCCCGCCCAGGATCATGGCCGCCCGCAGGACGAGCGCCGAGAGGATTCCCCAGAAGAGGACCCGGTGCTGGAGCGCGCGCGGGATTCCCAGCGCCCCGAAGAGCACGACGAAGACGAAGAGGTTGTCGACCGACAGCGACTTCTCGACGACGTAGGCGGTGAGGAACTCCTGGCCGGCGCCGTGCCCCAGGAAGAGGAAGACCCCCGCCCCGAAGAGGAGCGAGAGCGTCACCCAGGCGAGGCTCCAGCCCAGGGCCTCGCGCAGGCCGAGGATCCGATCGCTGCGATGGAACACGCCGAGGTCGAGGGCGAGCATGCCCAGGACGAAGACCAGGAAGCCGATCCAGAGCGCTGGCGTGCCGACGGAGTGCATTCGTTCCCGTTGCTACATACCACTCATCGCGTCGAGCGGCGCCGGGCCCCCTCGCCCTGCGTGCGCGGGCGGGGTCTCCCTCGCGACCGCGGTGGGCGCGAAGGCCCGCAGGAACCGAGCGACGTGCTCGTCGAGGAACGCGTCCACGTCGAGCTGCCGGACCGAGGCGCCCCCCAGCGCGCGCTGGTGGAGCAGGACGAGGACGAGCGGCGCCACCAGCTCGACCGCGGCCAGCCGGGCGTCGCAGGGACCGAGCTCCCCGCGCGCCATGTGAAGCGCGATCCGCGCCTCGGCCGAGTGGAGGGTGGGCTCGAGCAGGGTGCGCAGGTAGGCCGGACCGATCGCCTCGTCCCCGATGCCCTCGGTCAGCCCGAGCGCGTGGGCGCGTCCCACGCCGTGGCTCCAGCCCTCCACCAGGAATCCGAGGAACCAGCGCAGGGACGCGCGGACGTCGCCGCGCTCGGCGGTCGCTCCCTCGGCCACGTAGCGGAGCCCGAGGTCGTGCACCCGCTCGAGCACGGCCTCGAGCACCCGTCCGCGATCCGGGAAGTAGTGCCGGAGGGTGGACGGCGGAACCGCCGGCGGCGTGGGCCAGCTCGCGGAAGCTCAGATGCGACCGATTGCTCGCCAATATTCCGGTCGCCAGGCGGGCCACGATCTGCTCCCTTGTCGAGGCGTAGTCCAGGTTCCTCGAGCCCGCCCTGCGCCCCATTCAGACGCCCTCCTTCCGCTGGCCGGCGCGGTAGAATGCGAATTAGTATCGGTCACGTGATTCATTATATCTGCGACCTCGACGGGGTGCACGGATGCTGACGCAGAGATTCCTCCAGCTGAACCTCCTCGGTGCCGAATGGGTGAACTGGGTCCTGGTGACCTTCTCCCTCATCGGCGTCGCCATCACCGCCGACCGGCGTCCTCCTGTACTTCCGGACCCGCGAGGGCTTCGCCGCCCTGCAGGCCGCCTTCCAGGAGGCGCTGCGCCGGCGGGACCTCGGCGGGGCCCTGGCGCTCGTGCAGCGGGACACGCTCATCCGGAACGTCCTGCGTTCCGGGCTCGACTCCGTGCAGCGCGGCGAGCGCGATCCGAAGGCCGTCGAGGAGGAGATGCTGGCCTCGCTGGCCGCCGAGCGGTCCCGGTACGACGCGCGCGTGGCCTGGCTCACCACCATCGCCAACATCGCGCCGCTCGTCGGCCTCCTCGGGACCATCATCGGGATCGTCGGCGCCTTCTACGGCCTCGGCCAGGCGGGGAGCACCCAGTCGGCCGGGAATCCCCAGGTGATGGTCTCCATCGCCGAGGCGCTCGCCTCGACCGCCTTCGGCATCTTCGTCGCCGTCCCGGGCGTGATCTCCTACAACCTCCTGCGCGCGCACATGGCGCGTCCGCCTGCGCCAGGCCGAGGCGGTCATGCGCGAGCTGCTGGCCAACCTGGGATCGGTGGAGCGGCAGGACGGGGAGGAGTCGCCGTGAACACCGGCGGCTTCGGCACCGACCCCGCCGACGAGCTCGTCACCGGCGTGAACATCACGCCCATCGTCGACGTGGCGCTGGTGCTGCTCGTGGTCTTCCTGGTGACCTCCTCGCTCATCGTGTCGAAGAGCATCCAGGTCGAGGTGCCGCGGGCCGCCACCGGGTCGGAGACGGCGGTGGGCCTCCTCGCCTTCGTCGTCACCCGCACCGGCGATCTCTACGTGAACGGCCAGCCTGCCCGCCTGGAGGACATCCCCCGCGCCGTGGGCGAGGCCCGGAGCCGGCTCCAGCAGGGGCAGAAGCTCACCGGCTTC
Organism: uncultured delta proteobacterium; assembly: GCA_963766715.1. Classification (GTDB taxonomy): domain Bacteria; phylum Myxococcota; class Myxococcia; order Myxococcales; family Anaeromyxobacteraceae; genus CAIOAK01. The sequence continues at coordinate 390,292 of CAVYBH010000012.1, read as the reverse complement.
GTCTCGGCCGACGTCGCCGCCCCGTACGGGCGGTTCGCGCAGGTGGTCGACCGCCTCCGCCAGGAGGGCGTGACCGACATCGCGCTCGACACCAAGCCGGTCGAGGCTCCCGAGAAGTGAAGCGGGTCGGGCACACCGGAGCGCAGGGCTGGGCCCTCGCGCTCGCCCTCTACGGCGGCCCTCCTCGCCTGGGCGTTGCTCTCGCCGCCGGTGCGCCGTGCGTCGGAGCGCCCGGCCCCCGACGCGGGTTCGCCTCGTGGAGAGCCGCCCCGCCGAGCCCGAGCCCCCTCCGCCTCCTCCGCCGCCCAAGGAGCCCCCTCCGAAGCGGATGGAGCCAGCCCGGAGCGCCCCCGCGAAGCAGCCGGTCGCGCCGGCGCCGCTCCTGCCCACGCCCGCGAGCCCGACCCCGCCTCCCCCCGCGGCCCCGCGCCGCTTCGCCGTGTCGCTCGAGGCCACCGTCCCCGGCGGCGGCATCGCGGTTCCCACCGCGCCCCCGGGAACGGCCCCCGCGCTTCGCGCCACGCCCGGCGGGACGAGCACGAGCCCCGACGCCCCGGCCTACGCCGTGGAGCCGGACTCGGCGCCGAGCCTGATCGCCCAGCCCGACCTCTCGGAGATGCGCGCGCTCTACCCCGAGTCGGCCCGCCGCGCCGGGCTCGAGGGGGACGTCCGTCTCGAGCTCACGGTCTCGGCCACCGGCGAGGTGACCGGATCGCGCGTGATACGCTCCGCCGGCAGCGGCTTCGACGAGGTGGCCCAGAAGCTGGTCCGCCGCTTCCGTTTCCGGCCGGCCACCCGGGGGGGAAAGGCCGTTCCCGCCACCGTTCCCTGGACCTACAAGTTCCGCCTCGAGGGATGAACCGATGAAGCGAGCCGTCCACCCCGTGCGTCTCCTCGCGCTCCTCGCCTTCCTCGGCGTCCCGGCCGCGGCCCTCGCGCAGCAGCCCGCGGCGACCCGCCGCTCCCGAGGAGCCGACGCTCGCCAGCCCGCCCCGGCTGAAGGAGCTCGTCCCGGCCGACGTCCCGGCCGGCACGAGGTTCCCCTCCCCCGAGGTGGTCGTCGTCCTCTCGCTCGACGTCGGCGCCGACGGCAAGGTGGAGAAGGCCGCCGTCGAGAGCGGCGCCGGCGAGCCCTTCGACGGGGCCGCGCTGGCGGCGGCTCGCCGGTTCGACTTCGAGCCGGGGCGCCTCTCCACCGGCGAGGCGGTCCCGGTCACGGTCACCTTCCGGCTGCGGATCCAGGAGCCGCCTCCGCCCCCCGCGCCCGCCCCCGTGAAGCTCACCGGCTTCATCCTGGAGCGGGGCTCGCGGCTCCCGCTCGCCAACGTTCCGGTCGAGGCGAAGGTCGGCGACCGGGTGGCCGCCCGCGCCACCACCGACGGCTCGGGCCGCTTCCAGATCGAGGTGCCGGACGCGGAGTTCCAGCTCCTGGCGTTTCCGCCCGATCACCAGAAGCTCGACCTGTTCGTGAAGGCCCGGTCCGGCGAGACCCGGGAGGAGAACTACCTGCTCGAGACCGTGGGGGGCGCGAACGAGACCGTGGTGAGCGCCGCCGCGATCCAGCGGGAGGTGATGAAGGACGTGCTCACCGCGCAGCAGGTGGCCACGGTGCCCGGGTCGGCCGGGGACACGCTGAAGGCGGTCCTCAACCTGCCGGGCGCGGCGCGCGCTCCCTTCGGCGCGGGGCTCCTCGTGCTGCGCGGCTCGGCCCCGGGGGACAGCAAGGTCTTCCTCGAGTCCCAGCAGATTCCGCAGCTCTATCACTTCGGCGGGATCCGGAGCACGTTCGCCCCGGCCTTCCTCCAGTCGGTCGAGTTCGTCCCGGGAAACTTCTCGGTCGACTACGGACGCGCCCAGGGCGGCATCATCGACGTCCGGGTCCGCGACCCGCGCCAGGACGGCTTCCACGGCCAGGCCGACGTGAACGTCTACGACGTGGGCGTGGAGATGGAGGGCGGCCTCGGCAAGGGCTGGTCCCTCGGAGGAGCGTTCCGGCGCTCCTGGATCGACACCGTGCTCCCGCTCTTCCTGCCCAAGGACTCGAACCTCTCCTTCAGCACCGCCCCGCGCTTCTACGACTTCCAGTTCATCGCCGCCTGGAACCCCGACGCGAGCCAGCACCTTCGCATCATCTTCTACGGATCGATGGACCGGCTGGTCGGCCTCTTCGACAAGCCGATGAACGACCCCACCATCACCGGCCAGATCGACGCGCGGGTCTCCTTCTACAACCTGCAGGCGGAGTACTCGAAGACGTTCTCGCCCCGCTTCCGGCAGGACACGTCGATGGTGATCGGCCTGCAGGAGATCAGCACCCAGCTCGGGCCCCAGTACTTCTTCGACCTCAACCTGCAGCGGCTGGCCCTGCGCAGCACCTGGAGCTACGACTTCGACGCGCAGTGGCAGCTGCGCGGCGGCCTCGACCTCGAGTTCGACCGGGCCAGGATCTCCGTGAACCTGCCCAGCTCCACGGGGCCCAATCCCCTGCCGCCCTCGTCGCTGCCGCAGATCGGCGCCCAGCTCACCACCTGGATCCAGTCCCCCGCGGCCTTCGCCGAGCTGCGCTGGGCCCCGATCCCGAACCTCTCGATCCTGCCCGGCGTCCGCGCGAACTGGTTCTCCGAGATCAACGAGTGGGCCGTCGACCCGCGCCTCCTGGCCCGGTGGGAGGTCGTCCCGGGAACCGTCCTCCGGGCGGGCGTCGGCATGTACCAGCAGGCGCCCGCCGCCCAGAAGAGCAACACGGTGACCGGCAACCCGTTCCTCCTGCCCGAGCGCAGCCTCCAGGTCTCCCTCGGCCTGGGACAGCGGATCGTCGACGGCATCACCCTCGACGTGACCCCCTTCTACAAGTCGCTCACCCGGCAGGCCATCGCGAACTCGAGCTCGAACTACGACCCGAACGCGCCGCGGTACACCAGCACCGGAACCGGCACCATCTACGGCGTGGAGACCCTGCTCAAGGTGGCCATCGGGGATCGGTTCGCGGGATGGCTCGCCTACACCTACCAGCGCTCGCTGCGCACCGACCCGCCCGACGGGGAGCGCCCCTTCGACTTCGACCAGCCGAGCAACCTGACCGTGCTCGGGACCTACCAGCTCGGGAGGGGCTGGTCGGCGGGGGCGCGCTTCCGCTACGTCTCGGGAAACCCCTCCACGCCCGTCGTCGGCTCGGTCTTCGACTCCGCCACCGGGGTCTTCGTCCCCGTCTACGGCGACACCAACTCCGATCGGCTGGCCAGCTTCTGGGCCCTCGACCTGCGCATCGACAAGATCTGGACCTTCAAGGACTGGACCCTGACCCTCTACCTCGACACCCAGAACGTGACCAACCGGAAGAACCAGGAAGGCTGGACGTACAACTACGACTACACGGATCGCACGGCCACGACCGGCCTGCCCATCCTGCCCATCCTCGGGCTGAAGGGAGAGTGGTGATGAACCGCGCTCTCGCGCCGGCGCTCCTCGGGGCCCTGCTCGTCGTGACCGGCTGCACGAACGATTTCGCCCCGCAGAGCGACCTGCTGGGGCTCCGGGTCCTCGCGCTCGTGGCCGACCCGCTGGAGCTCGCACCCGGACAGTCGGTGACCATCCAGCCGCGCGACTACCTTCCGCCCGGCTCGTCCATCGCCTCGCAGCGGTGGACCTTCTGCCCCCTCTCCGCCGGCTCGGTCTCGGCCTACGCCTGCGCCGTGCCGCAGTGCGAGGTGGACCTCGCCCCGGCGGCGGACGGCTCCGTGACCGCCAACCCCACCCAGCTCGTCACGCAGTGCCTGGGCGCGGCGGGCGGCACGATCCCGGCCGACCTCCCGGCGCAGATCCTCACCGTCTTCCGCTACCGCGTGGCGACGGCCGACGGCGCGTCGCGGGACGCGGTGCTGCAGATCCCCCAGTGGACCCGGCAGGCCCCGGCCGACCCGAACCTCCCGCCCGTCATCACCGGCGTCGAGATCGGCGGCGTCCCGGCCCAGGTGGGCGTGCCCACCCCCCCGCTCGCCGTGAACGGCAAGCTGCCGGTGCGGCTCCTCATCGACCCGTCCAGCGTGCAGACCTACGTGGACGCCGCCGGCGTCCAGCAGACCGAGACCATGACCGGCTACTACTACTCGACCGCGGGACGCTTCTCGGACGGCCTCGCCACCGGCACCGACACCACGGTGAACCTCGAGGGCACGGACCTCCTCCCCGGCCAGACGTCGGCCGAGATCTGGATCGTCGCCCTCGACCTGCGGGGCGGCCAGGCCGTGGCTGGCCCGTTCACGGTGCCGATCGGGCCATGACCTCCGCGGCCCCGGCGAGATCCGCGGGCACGGGCGCCTCGACCTGCACCCGCGCGCCGTCGGACGGCCGTCGGGAAGGAGAGCCGCCAGGCGTGGAGGCGCCTGCCGGCCGATGAGGGGCGACGGACGGCCGTAGACCGCGTCTCCCAGGATCGGCCAGCCCGCCTCGGCGAGCTGCACGCGGATCTGGTGGGTGCGCCCGGTCTCGAGCGTCACCCGGAGGAGCGCCCCCCCGGCGAGGCGGCGCTCCACCCGGAAGGCCAGCCGGGCGCGCCGCGGCGACTCCCGCCGGGTGGTGAACTTCCGCGGATTGGCCGGGTCGCGGCCGTACGGGGTGTCGATCCGGCCCTCGTCGGGTGGCTCCCCGGCGACGAGCGCCAGGTACTCCTTGTCCACCTGCCCCTCCTCGAACGCCCGGCGCAGCGCCGCCAGGGCCGGCGTCGGAGCGGGCGAGCAGCAGGCACCCGGTGGTGTCCCTGTCGATCCGGTGGGGAAGGCCCGGGAGCGCCCTGCCGTCCACGTCGAACCCGCCGCGCCGGCTGGCCGCGCCGACCGCGGAGGCCGCGCCCGGCGAGGAGGGCTCGACCGCGAGCCCGTGCGGCTTGTCCACCACGAGCACGTCGGCGTCCTCGTACAGGACCGGCAGGTCCGGGTCCTGCGCGGAGACCGCCGCCGGGACCGGGGCCGGGAGATCGAGCTCGATCGCCTCGCCCCCGAACAGCTTGCGGATGGGGAGAGCAGGTCTTCCCGCGGATGCGGACGTGGCCACCCGCGATGAGGGCCCGGGTGCGCTCCGGGCTGGCCGGCAGCGCACGCGCGAGGAAGCGATCGAGCCGCTCGCCAGCGAGCTCCCGCGGAACGTGCAACGTCCTCCGGCGGGACGTGACGGCTGGCTTGCGCGTCATTAGGATCCCAGGATGGCCAAGGTCCAGGTGTATTCCAAGAAGAACTGCGCCTACTGCGTGCGCGCCAAGGCGCTCCTCGACCGCAAGGGCGTGGCGTACGAGGAGATCGACGCGGAAGGCAACGACGAGCTCCGGACCTGGCTGGCCGAGGCCTCGGGGCAGAAGACGGTTCCCCAGATCTTCGTCGACGGGCGGCCGCTGGGCGGATTCACCGACATCGACGCGCTCGACCAGCAGGGCAAGCTCGACCCCATCCTGCGCGGCGAGATCCCGGCTCCCTGAGTCGGACTCCCGTCACGGCTCGATGGCGGTCAGCGCCATCGCCTCCGCCCGCGCCACGGACCCTCGCTCCTCCTTCTCGCGTCGAAGGACGCGCGGGTGGACCCTCGCGAGCAGGAGCGGCAGCGCCAGCGCCAGGGTTCCGCTGAAGAGCGCCACCTTCCACATCCCCTCGAGGCGTCCCCCCTCCCCCGTGGCGAGCAGCGCCGAGGAGAGCAGCGCGCCCGCCGCGGAGGCGAGGTGCTGCACCGCAGACTGGGTGGACTGGAAGCGGGCCCGCTCGTCGGCGCGCGGAACGCGGGAGGCGAGCGCGCTGAGCGCGGGATTCCGGATCGAGTTGGCGAGGATGAAGAGCAGGAAGAGCCCCCAGGCCGGCAGGAGCGGGACGGGCGGAACGAAGTCGAGTCCCAGGTTGGCGAGCAGGACGGCGGTCCCCACCGCCGCGGTCCGGGGCGCCCCGTAGCGGTCGACGGCCCGGCCCACGCCCCGCAGGACGGCGAAGGAGAGCACCCCGCCCACCATGTAGAGGAGCCCGAGCCGCTCCCGGGGCCACCCGGCGTTGAACTGGAGGAAGGCGGCCAGGTTCGGGACCAGGGCGAAGGTGGCGGCCATGGTCGTGCCGGTGGCGGCCAGCGACAGGAGCGCGGCGGGCTCCCGGAGAAAGGCGTAGCCGCGGAGCGCCGCGCTGGCCGCGTGCTCGAGATGGCCCCGCATGCGACGGCATCAGGAACAGCGCCAGGGCCCCGACGACCGCCCCGAGCCCCGCCACCGCCAGGAAGGGAAGGCGCCACCCTCCCGCCTGTGCGAGCCAGAGTCCGGTCGGGACGCCGAGCACGGACGCCACCGAGAAGGCCCCCATGACGACGCCCATGGCGCGGCCGCGCCGCTCGGGAGGAACGGTGTCGGCGACGATCGCGAACGAGAGGGAGGTGGCTGGGCCGCCGAACAGTCCCGCCGCCACCCGGGCGGCGAGCAGCGTTCCGAGCCCGGAGGCGAGCCCTCCGACCGCGGTCGCCGCCACCAGGCCGGTCATCGCCACGGCCAGCGCCGAGCGCCGATCGAAGCGGTCCAGGAAGCTCGACCCCACCGCGCCGGCGACCGCCGCCGCCAGGGTGTAGCTGCCGGTGACGAGACCGAGGCGGGACATGGGGATCCCGAGGGCGGACGCGAAATCCGGACCCAGCGGAACCACCATGATGAAGTCGAGGACGTTGACGAACTGCACCGCCGAGACGAGGAGGAGGACCGTCCGCTCGCGCCGGGCGGCGGTCACGCCGGTTCCGGCGCCGATCCGGTCTCCACCACCTTCAGCCAGCCGCGCAGCTCCTGGAAGGTCACGACGCGGGCGCCGTAGGGAATCCACTCCGGCCAGGGTCCGGACCCGCCGAGCAGGAGGTGGACCTCACCCGCCCGGCAGATCGCGCCGAGCCGCTCGGTCTGGGCCAGCAGGTCGCCCGGGTCCGCGATCCCGCTCGCCGACACGGCCACGGCGTCGACCGCGCCGCTCGCCACGTGGGCGACGATCTCGGAGAGCGGCACCCGCCGCCCCGCCCAGAGGACGGGCCAGCCGTGCTCGCGGATGACCATCTCCGCGAGGGAGAGCCCGAGGGTGTGCTCCTCCCCCTCGGCGGTGGTCAAGAGCAGGCGCGGCGCGCCGGGCCGGGAAGGAAGCTGGTCCGACACCTGGGCCAGGATCCGGGAGAGCCTCTCGCTCGCCACGTGCTCCTCGAGGATGGAGAGCGACCCCTCCGTCCAGCGCTCCCCAATCTCCTCCAGGACCGCCGAGAGGGACTCGGCGACCTTCCACCAGGCGCCGAGCCGGGCCCGCTCCGAGTAGAGGGTGGCGAGGAGCTGGTGCGGGTCGGAGTCGGAGAGCAGCAAGTCGAGCCAGCCCTCCACGTCCGGTCCGTGGGTGGGCTGGACCTCGCCGGTCTGGTCCTTGCGGAACCTCTCGACCTCCACGGGGTCGAAGCGCCGGTGCCGGCCGACCGTGCGGGCGCACCGGAGGAGTCCGAGATCGGCCCATCGCTTCACGGAACCTGCCGTGACTCCGAGGATCTTCGCGACTTCAGCGCTGGTGAGCAGCCGATGGGTCATCCCAGCCAAGGAATTGTCGAATTTGCCGATTCGTTTCCACGGATTCGACCCAAACACACCCCATTGGGTCCACTTTGCGCCCGGCGCCCTTGCCTTGGCCCGCGGACGATCGAGTAGACTGCGCGACCTTTTGGCCTGAGGACGGAACGCGAATGGAGCTGGAAAGCCGGGCGGAGCGGGTGGGATTCCTCTCGTGGTTCGCCCCCCTCGACAAGATGATGCTCGCCTTCATGGGCTTCCTGGCCCTGGTGGCGGCCTTCGCGCACGACGAGCCGCTGCACTTCCTCGTCCTGCTCGGCATCCTGTCGACCCTCTTCGTCGCCGCCGCGGCCTGGGCGCGCCACTCCGAGCTCGGCCGGGTGGCCCACGCCTTCCTTCCCCTGCCCATCGTCGTCGTCATCTTCAACGTGGCCGGGCCGCTCATCGGCGTGCTCAATCCCGCGCGGTGGGACGCCACCATGGCCTCGATCGACGCGGCGTGGTTCGGGCCGCTCGTCCCGGCCTGGAGGCACCTCCTCGGGCGCCCCAACTGGCTCACCGACGGCGCCTCCCTCTTCTACGTGAGCTACTACTTCATCCCCTTCGGCATGTGCATCGCGCTCTGGGTCCAGGGACGGTGGAAGGATTTCGACGACCTCGGGTTCGTCCTCATCTCCACGTTGCTCCTCTCCTACGTGGGGTACTTCCTGGTGCCCACCTCCGGCCCGCGCGTGCCCACCGAGCTCGAGCTCCAGGTGCTCGGGGGCGGTACCTTCAGCGCCCGGGTCCGCGACTTCCTGCGCGCCGCCGAGGTGAACCAGCTCGACGCCTTCCCGAGCGGCCACACGGCGCTCTCCCTCGTCTACCTCGGGTACGGCTGGCGCCTCTTCCCCAGCTGGAAGGTCCGGGTCCCCCTCGCCCTCTCGGTGGTGGGCATCATCTTCGCCACCGTCTACCTCTCCCTGCACTACGCGATCGACCTGGTGGCGGGCGCGATCCTGGCCGCGTCGATCCCTCTCGCGGTGAAGCTGCTGCGCCAGTTGTTCGGCGAGGGCGGCGCGGCGCAGGACCTGCCCGTCCGGAACGGTCGCTAGTCTAGGCGAGCGCCTCGGCGAGCCCCTCCCGGAAGGTCGGGAAGCGGAGCACGAGCCCGAGTTCCTCCCGGCTGCGCTCGCCCCGGACACGGCGGTCCGGCATCGGGGGCGCCTGGGCGTCCGCTGGAAGCCTGGGCGGCGGGGTCCCCAGCCGGCCGGAGACCCATCGCGCCAGGTCGCGCCGGCGGACGGGCTCCGCGTCGGTCGCGTGGTAGACCCGGCCCGCCGCGCCGCGAGAGAGCCCCGCCAGCACGGCGGAGGCCGCGTCCTCGAGATGGCACAGGTTGAGCCACGCACCGTCTCCCGGACCGAGCGCGATGTGGCCGGAGCGAACCCGGTCGAGCGGCCAGTACCTCCCGGGCCCGTAGAGGCCGGAGAGGCGCAGGACCAGGCCGCGAACCCCCGGGCCGGCCCCGGCGAGGACCAGTTGCTCCGCCTCGACCAGCACCTCCGACTCCGCGCTGGTCGGCAAAGGCGGCGTCTCCTCGTCGACCTCGCCGCCATCCCGCTGGCCGAAGACGCCGGTCGAGCTGGTGTAGAGGAGCGTCGCCGGCCGCCCCGCGCGCCGCAGCCCTTCGAGCAAGAGCCGGTTGCAGTCGACGTAGGCGCGCCTGTACGCCGGTAGCCCGGCGCCTCCCGGGCTCTGGCAGGCGACGACCGCGTCGAGATCTCCAGGCAGCCGTTCCCACGCTCCCGGAGCCGAGAGGTCGAGCGCCAGCGGCTCCACCCCGGGAGACGCGAGCGCCGCCGCCAGCGCCGGATCCCGGCGAACCGCGGTGACGCGGTGCCCTCCCTCCGCCAGCCTGCGGGCCACAATCCGTCCCAGCCAGCCGGCACCCGCCACGAGCACGTGCATTCGATGTCCACCCTCCCCTGGGGATTGGCGCCCCGGGCCGCCGGATCATAAGACCGGGGCATGCTCCGGACCGCGAGCGACCTGCTCGACACCCTGTTCGACTTCGACGACCCGCTGCTGGCGCAGGCCTGGGAATCCGTCGGCGACCCCGTGATGGGCGGGGCCTCGTCGGGAAGGCTCCAGCCGTCCCCGGACGGCCTCGCCCGGTTCATGGGCGTGCTCTCGCTCGACCGCGGCGGAGGCTTCGCCTCCATCCGCTCCGCGCCCGGGCTCTACGACCTCTCCGCGCACGAGGGGATCCTGCTCGAGGTTCGCGGGGACGGGCGCGTCTACAAGCTCGCCGTCCGGACCGACCCCTGGTTCGACGCCGTGGCCTACCAGTCCCGCTTCGCCACCCGGCCGGGCGAGTGGGAGGAGGTCCGCCTTCCGCTCGCCGGGTTTCACGCGACCTGGCGCGGGCGCCCCGTGCCGGGTGCGCCAGCCCTCGAGCCGTCCCGGGTGTCGTCCTTCGGGCTGCTGCTGGCCGACCGGCAGGCCGGCGCCTTCCAGCTCGAGATTCGCGTCGATCCGCGCGTACCGGCGCGGTCGGTAGCGCGAGCCCCTCGCTAGCGGGGCATCCCCTCGACGAGCACCGGGTCGCTCTGCTCGGCGATCCGCTCCTCGGTGAGGTCGATCATGTGCCCGGACCGCCTGGCCTTCGTCTCCAGGTAGAAGCGGTTGTACTCGTTCGGCGGGATGACGTGCGGGATCCGCCCGGTCACCTTCACCCCGTGCTGCTCGAGCTGCCGGATCTTGTCGGGGTTGTTCGTCACCACCCGCACCGACCCCACCTCGAGGCTGCGGAGCATGTGGGCGGCCACCGCGTAATCCCGCTCGTCGTCGCGGAAGCCGAGCGCCTGGTTGGCCTCGACGGTGTCGAGGCCCTGCTCCTGGAGCGCGTAGGCCCGGATCTTGTTGAGGAGCCCGATCCCCCGCCCCTCCTGGCGCAGGTAGAGGAGGATCCCCCGCTCCCCCCGCTGGATGGCGCGCAGCCCCTCGGTGAGCTGGTCGCGGCAATCGCAGCGCAGGGAGCCCATCACGTCGCCGGTCAAGCACTCCGAGTGAAGCCGGACCGGGACGTCCTGGGCGCCCACCACCTCGCCGTGCACGAGGGCGACGTGCTCCTTCCCGTCCCGGTTGTTCCAGAACCCCACCAGCCGGAACGGCCCGAACCGCGTGGGGAGCGCGGCCACGGCCACCACCCGCACGCAGACCCGGGAGGGCCCGAATCCATCGCACTCGTGGTCGCGATCCCGGATCACCAGCGCCTGGAGCGCATCCACCGGAGCCTTCTGGGACGTCATGCCACCTCCAGGGCCGCGATGCGCCGCCCGAGCTCTCTTCCGGATAGCCAGGCGGCCTCGACGCCGCCACCCCGCGCGAATCGATCCCCGCAGATGCCCACGTGGCCGCCGGACGCGAGCCGGACGAGGACCGGACCCGCCAGCTCGGCGGAGAGATCGGTGCGGGCGAAACGCCAGCGGTGTGCGTGGGTGGCGGAGGGGCGCGCCGACCACTCGCCGAGGAGCCGGCCCGCCTCGGCGAGCAGCGCCTGGGGCCAGTCCGGATCGTCGAGGTGCCTCCGGGCCCAGCCCGGCCGCGCCTGCAGGACGAGCCCGAGCGACGCAGGTGCGTCCCGCTTGCGCGACTCGTGCGCCACGAACTGGAGGACGTCCGAGTCCTCCGGGTAGCAGGCGTCCCACTCGGGAGCCGGGGTCCCCGCCGCGTAGACCGCGCACAGGGAGAGCGAGGGCTCGCTCGCGGAGGTCTCGAGGAGCGCCCGCACCGACGCGAGCGGCCGCGGAAGATCCTCGACCTCCTCGAGGAGGCGCAGCACCTGCTCCGGGGCCAGCGCGAGCACCAGGTGGCGCGCCGCGATCGTCTCTCCTCCAGCGAGCGCGATCCGCGGCAGCTCGCCGGACAGGTCGAGACGCTCGACCGTCGCCTGCGTGCGGATGGCGAGGCCGCGGGCCAGGTGCTTCGGGAACGCATTCACCCCGTCGCCGAGCGACTGGCGTTGCTCTCCCCCCTGGAAGGCCTCCGCCTGGCAGGGGCGCCCCGTCCCGCGGATGGCGCGCGGCCAGCCCGCGATCCGCGATCCCGGCACGCGGGCCACGGCGGCCAGGAAGTCCGGGTCGCTTCCATGGAGGAAGGAGACCCCGATGTCGAAGGCGAGTCCCTCGAGCCGGCGCGTCGCGCACCGCCCGCCGACGCCTCTCGCCCGGTCGACGACCTCGGGCGCGATTCCCGCATCGGCCAGCTCCCGGGCGCAGGCCAGGCCGGAGACGCCGGCGCCCACGACCACGACGTTCGCGGAACGGGTCATCCGCGCCGCCGCCCCGGCGCACGCCTGCGGGCGCGCGGCGGAAGGACCTCGTCGGTGTACGCCTCCAGCCGGACGGCGGCGCCCACCTCCTCGAGGCTGGCCAGCACCTCGTCGACGCGGGCCTGCCGGGCGTCGAGGTCGAGCAGGGCCTCCGCGGTGGTGCGGGCGAGGAGCACCGGGAACCCGCGCCGGCGGCGGTGGGACGGAACCACCGCGGCGGCGTCTCCCTCCGCGAACCGCTCCACGAGCGCCAGGACGAGGGAGGGATGCGGCGGCGACGAGGCCACCGGCTGGACGATCACCGCGGACCAGTCGTCCGCCGCGAGCAGCGCCTCGAGGCCTGCCTGCAGCCCGGAGAAGGCGTTTCGCGTCCGGGACCGGTCCAGGACGAAGTTCTCCCGGGAGAGACCGAATCCCGAGGCCAGGGCCTCCTCCTCCTTCCCGATGGCGATCCGGAGCGGGTCGAGCCCCGCGGACCGGAGGGCCAGCCACTGCCCGGCCAGGCGCGCGAAGCCGGCCGAGGCCGACCTCGCCGTGGAAGCCCGCCCGGCAGGTCGTGCCCCGCTGGCGAGGATGAGCGCAGCGATCATGTTCGCCTCCCGCTCCGGACGAGGCCGGGCCCCTGCATGCTACTCCGCACCCCATCCGTCCCGACACATCCCTTCCAAGGCGTGAGAGACTGTCGCCCCCGAAGTTCCGCACCGGAGGCCTCGTGAAGCACGCACCCAGCATCCCCAGGACCACCCTCGGCATCCTCGGCGCCGCGATGACCACGGTGTCGGGCATCCTGATCCTCGGCCTGGCCGCCGCCGCCATGCAGGGCTACGTGGGAAGCCCCTACATCGGCATCTTCGCCTTCCTGGTGCTCCCGGCCTTCTTCATCCTGGGGCTCGTCCTGATCCCCTTCGGGACCTGGCTGGCCCGGCGGCGGGCCCGCCTCGCCGCCGAGCGAGGCGAGGAGATTCCCCACCTCCCCATCATCGACTTCAACGACGACCTCACCCGGCGCCGCGTCCTCATCTTCGCGGTCCTCTCGGCGGTGAACCTCCTCGTCCTGGGGGTGGCCGGATACAAGGGCCTTCACGTGATGGAGTCGCCCGCCTTCTGCGGCTCCTGCCACTCGGTCATGGACCCCGAGTTCACGGCCTACAAGCGCTCGCCGCACGCGCGCGTCTCCTGCGCCGGCTGCCACATCGGCGAGGGAGCGAGCTGGTTCGTGAAGTCGAAGCTGTCCGGCGCCTGGCAGCTCGTCTCGGTCTCCTTCGACCTCTACCAGCGCCCCATCCCGGTGCCGATCCACAACCTGCGCCCGGCCCGCGAGACCTGCGAGGAGTGTCACTGGCCGTCCAAGTTCACCGGGGATCGCCTGAGGGTCACCACGAGCTACGCGGACGACGAGCCGAACACGGAGAAGAAGTCGGTGGTCCTGCTCCACGTGGGAGGCGGGCAGACCGCCGTCGGCCCGATCCAGGGCATCCACGCCCACGTCGCCGCGGGCGTCCACATCCGCTACCTCGCGTCCGCCGACCGCAAGGAGATCAACACGGTGGAGGCGACCTGGGCCGACGGGAAGTCCAACGTCTTCCGCACCAAGGCCACCCCCGCCTCCCTCCCGCCGCAGGCGGAGTGGCGGCTGATGGACTGCGTCGATTGCCACAACCGGCCCACCCACCGCTTCCGGGAGGCGGCCCCCGAGATCGACCAGGCCATCCAGGCCCACCGCATCGACGCCACGCTCCCGTGGATCAAGCGCGAGGGGATGAAGGCGCTCCAGGTCGCCTATCCCAGCCACGACGCGGCCCGGGCCGGCATCGAGAAGCAGGTCACCGACTTCTACCGCCAGCTCGACCCGGCGGCCTACCCGGCCCGCGAGGCCGGCGCGAAGGCGGCGGCCGCGGCGCTCGGCGACATCTACTGCTGGAACGTCTGGCCCTCGATGAAGATCACCTGGGGCACCTACCCGAGCTACCTCGGGCACGACCAGGCGCCGGGGTGCTTCCGCTGCCACGACGGCGAGCACGTCGACGCCCAGGGCAAGGCCATCTCGCAGGACTGCTCGCTCTGCCACTCCCTGCTGGCGGTCGACGAGAAGGACCCGAAGATCCTCGGCCAGCTCACGCCGTGAAGTGAGGCGAGGGGCGCCTGGGCGCCCCCTACTTCCCGAGGGCGCGGCGCAGCGCCGCCAGCCCGGCCTTGACGTCCGTTCCCAGCTGGACGCGAAGGACGCGCCGCTCGCGCTCGGCCAGCACGTCGAGATCTCCCCGGGCCTGCGCCCGGGCGAGCACGCCGAAGCCGAACTTCCGGCCCGGGATGGGGAGTGGCTCGCCGTCGTCCGCCGTGATCACCAGGAAGACGCCGCTGTTGGGGCCTCCCTTGTGCAGCTGCCCCGTGGAGTGGAGGAAGCGCGGGCCGAAGCCCAGCGTGGTGGCGGCCCGGGACGACTGGTGGATCGCCTCCCGGATCTCCTGGAGCGCGGCGACGTTCTGCGGGCTCTGGGAGAGGAAGGCGCTGATGGCGAGGTAGTCGCCCTTCCCGATCCGGCCGACGTGGGCGCGAAGCCACCCGGCGGGGGTCTGCTCCCGGGCGGCCGCCGCGATGGCCTGGGCGTTTCCCGAGTCGGCCATCAGCGCGGAGCCCGTCCCCCTGCACCGACACGATCTCGGGCGGGAGCGAGCCGCTCTCCTCGTAGGCCGCCGTCACCCGGCGGGCCGCCACCTTGGCCGCCTCCACGTCGGGCTGGTCGAAGGGATTCACGCCGAGGATGGAGCCGGCGACCGCCGTGGCGATCTCCCAGCGGAAGAACTCCTGGCCGAGGTCGGCGGGGTCGCCGACCTCGATGCGGACGACCGGGGCTCCCGACTTCTCGAGGGCGGTCACGGCGCGGTCCTGCTCCGGAGAGGCCGACGGCGCCAGCCGGACGTAGACGTAGAACCGGTCGTCGCCCGTGCCTCGCGGGGCGCCGGGAAGCTCGCCGACCACCGGGACGACGCCCTTCCCGTGCTTCCCGAGCGACTCGGCGACCAGCTGCTCCACCCAGTCGCCCAGCGCGGCCAGCCGGGGCGAGACGATCAGGGTGAGCTTGTCGCGACCGTCGCGCGCCGCTGCACCCAGGGCGACCCCGAGGACGAGGCCCGGGTTCTCGTCGGCGGGGCGATCGGCCGCGCAGGCGTCGGCCATCAGGACCGCCCGGTCGAGGAGGCGCGGCACGCTCACGCCCATGGCGGCGGCCGGGACCATCCCGAAGTGGGAAAGGGCGGAGAAGCGCCCCCCCACGCTGGGAACGCCGTGGAAGACCTTCCGGAAGCCCTCGCGCTGCGCCAGCCGCTCCAGGTCGGTGCCGGGGTCGGTGATCGCGACGAAGCGGCTCCCGGCGCCGGTTCCCAGGAGGCTCTTCACCCGATCGAGGAAATAGGCGAGGAGGACCGCGGGCTCGAGCGTCGTCCCGGACTTGGAGGCCACGATGAAGAGCGTGCGGCGGAGGTCGATCTCCTGCTCGAGCGCGCGGATCTGGGCGGGCACGGTGGAGTCGAGCACCCGGAGCTGCGGGAATCCCGGGAGCCGGCCGAAGGTCCGGGCGAAGACGTCCGGGCACAGGCTCGACCCGCCCATGCCCAGGACGACGACGTGACCGAACCCGGCGAGCCGGACGTCCTCGGCCACGCGGCCGAACTCCTCGCGACGCGCCCGCTGCTGCTCCACGAGCCGGAGCCAGCCCACCCACCGGTCCTCGTCCCTGCCGGTCCAGAGCGAGGCGTCGCCCCTCCAGAGCCGCGCCATCTTCTCGCCCGGCTCCCCACTCGGCGAGCGTTCCCTTCACCTCGCTGGCGAGCCCGGCCGGAAGCGACAGGGTCTGGGCGCCGACGGACGGCGGAACCGGGCGGGGGCGCGCGACCGGCTCGGCCGCGCGAGTCGCCGAGGCGCGCGCCTTGGCGGGTGGTGCGGCCTTCGGCGCTGCGGCTTTCGGCGGGGCGGCCTTGGCCGGGGCGGCCTTCTTGGAGGCTTCCCCGGCGCGGCGACGCGACTCGCGGGCTTCGCGGCCTTCCCGGTTTTCGCGCCTTCCCGGTCTTTGCGGCCTTCCCGGATTTCGCGGGCCTCGAAGACTTCGACGGGCGGGCCGGCTGGCGCTTCTGCTCCGCCTTCCGGGGGGACGCGGCACGGGCGGTCACTGAACGGGCGGCGGGGCGCTTCGCTCCAGCCGGGACCGTTCGCTTCTTCGCCTTCGACCTGGCCGTCGTCGCCATCGCCCGCCTTCCCTGCCTTCCCGGGAGTGTTCCTGCGTCCGGATTCGTGGAGAATGAGCGAGGTCGCGCCCCGGTGCAAGGGGGGCGGACCGGTGACAGGCGAGGCTTGACCGACATGCACCCTGAGGCTCGATCACTGACGGAGCGTCTCGCGCTCTCGCCGCACCCCGAGGGCGGGTTCTACCGGGAGACCTGGCGCTCCCCGGCCCGGGTCGCCACCCCCCGTGGCGACCGGTCCGCGATGACCCTCATCCACTACCTGCTCCCGGCGGGAACCTTCTCGGCCATGCACCGCGTGCATTCCGACGAGGTCTGGCAGCACGCCGGCGGCGACCCGCTGGAGCTCCACCTCCTGGACCCGGGCGGCGCCCACGAGGTGCACCGCATCGGCCCGGGCGGCCTTCCGCACGTGGTCGTCCCGGCCGGTTGGTGGCAGGGGGCCCGGGTCCTCGGCACCCGCTTCGCGCTGGCTGGCTGCACGGTCGCGCCCGGCTTCGACTTCGACGACTTCGAGATGGCGCGGACGGAGGACCTGCTCCGGCTCCGGCCGGACCTGCCGTCGGCGGTCCGCGCCCTGGTCCGGACTCCCGGCGAACGCTAGCGATCCACCCAGGTGGTGCGCAGCCGGGCCAGCTCCTTCCCGTCCCCCTCGCGCCTCACCGAGTGGACGTGGGTCCCGGGGCCGGCCGGCGCCGAGAGGGATCGGACCTCGCTCCCGTGGAGGCACTCGGCGATGAAGTAGGCCTCGAAGGAACGGAGGCGCGCGGTGCGCCAGGTCGCCTCCGGCAAGGCCTCGCAGGCCCACTCGACGTAGCTGGCGTTGGTGACGTGGAGGTTGCGGTCGATGTCCCGGTAGCGCGTGGAGAAGACCCGGTCGATCGCGGCCGGCTCCGGCGGGGGCGGCCGGCCGGCCGGGAGCGGGAGCACGTGGGGCGTCTCCTCGATCAGGTCGATCGGAAGCACGGACCCGGGACGAACCGGCTTGCGGGTGGCGAGGTCGAGCACGATCCACTGCGTGACGGCCCGGACCCGGACCTCGCCGGCGACCCGCACCTCGAAGTCCCGGAGGGCGCTCAGCCGGTCGGCGCCGCTGGGCCAGGTCGCGACCTCGGCCCGCTCACCCAGGAGGACCGGCCGATCCACCTCGACGGCCTGGCGGGCGAGCACCCAGGTGAGTCCCCTCTCCTGAAGGGCTTCCACCCCCACGCCGAGCAGCTCGGCGTGGCGCCCCGCCGCCTCCTGGAGCCACCCCGACAGGGCCGGGGCGGAGAGCAGCCCGAAGGCGTCCACCGCGTAGCTGTGTGCCTCGAAGGGCTCGGAGATCCGGGGGGGGCCACGGGGCCGAATGAACCATGTGTGGGAGGCCCGTGTCGATCGTAGAGTGTCCCTGCCATGACCCGAGCGCCCGCCGCCTTCCCCCGCCTCGCCGCCCTCTGGACCCCCGGAACCGCGCCGGAGCGCGCCCTCGTCGAGGAGACGCGGAGCGCGCTGCTCGGCGCCCGCCCGGCAGACCTCGGGCCCGTTGCGGAGCTGGTCGCCGTCCTCGACACCTGCCTCCAGTCGCCCGCGACCCGCGGTCCCGCCCGGCGCGCGCTGTTCGGGCTCGTCGACGCGGCGCGCCGGCGCGCCTTCACCGAGGCGATGACCCCGGCCGACCTGGAGCCGTGGACCCGGCTCCTCGTTCCGGTGATCGACCGCGCCGACCACACCCTGGGCGACGTGCTTCGCTCCCGGGAGGAGACCGACCCCCGGGTCGTCGCCATGCGCGTCCTCGGGCCGGAGGGCTCGGAGCTGACCGTCGCCGACCTGGCGCGCCGCACGCGCGCCATCGCCCGCGGCCTGCTCGCCCTCTGCCCGGACGACCCCGAGCCCAAGGTCGCCATCCTCGCCGAGAACTCGCTCGAGACGGCGCTCACCGACCTGGCGTGCCTCACGAACGGCATCGTCGACTTCCCGCTTCCGGCCAACGCGACCCCGGAGCAGGTGACGTACATGCTGCGCCACTCCGGCGCCCGCGTCCTCGTGGTCTCCGACGAGGAGCAGGCCGAGAAGGTGCTGCCGGCCCTCCCCGGCCTCCCGGACCTGAAGGAGGTGGTGGTGGTGTCCCGCGCCGCGGCCGACCGTCACGGGCTCCTCTCCCTGGAGCAGGCCGTCGCCCAGGGAGCCGGCGCCTTCGACGACGCCGAGCGAGCCGCAAGGGCGGAGCGGGTCCGCAGCCGCGACATGGCCACGGTGATGTACACGTCCGGCACCACGGGGCGCCCCAAGGGAATCGTCTTCAACCAGCTCAACCTGGTCTCGAAGCGGCTCTGCCGGGGGTTCGCCTTGCCGCACCTGAACGAGGGCGACGTCTACCTCGCGTACCTGCCGCTCTACCATACGTTCGGGCGCTTCCTGGAGATGACCGGTTCCCTGTGGTGGGGCGCGACCTACGTCTTCGCCCGCTCGACCGGACACGCCTCCCTCGTCGAGGACTTCCAGACCGTTCGCCCCACCGTCTTCATCTCCGTTCCCAAGAAATGGATGGAGATGCAGGAGTCCGCGCAGCGCCAGGCCGCACCCGACGACGTCGAGGGAGCCGCCGGGCAGCTCCGCGCGCTCACCGGCGGCCGGCTGGCGCACGGCCTGTCGGCGGCCGGCTACCTCGATCCGATGGTCTTCCGCGCCTACCACCGGGCCGGGGTGGAGCTCTGCTCCGGGTACGGCATGACGGAGGCCACCGGCGGCATCACCATGACGCCGCCCGGCGAGTACGTCGACGGGTCGATCGGCAAGCCGCTCCCGGGCATCGACTGCCTCCGCGCCGAGGACGGGGAGCTGCTCATCCGCGGCCCCTACGTCAGCCCGGGCTACTTCCACGCCGAGGGGGACGAGCAGGAGGCCCACGACGCGGACGGCTGGTTCCACACCGGCGACCTCGTCTCCATCGACGCGGAAGGGCACTACCGGATCACCGGCCGGAAGAAGGAGATCTACAAGAACCGCGCCGGCCAGACGATCGCCCCGCAGCGGGTCGAGAACCTCTTCCGCGACTTCGACGACCTGGCGCAGGCCTTCCTGGTCGGCGATCACCGCGAGTACAACACGCTCCTGGTGTGGCCGAACTACGAGGGGCGTCCGGAGCTCCGGCAGCGCAGCCCCGAGGAGATGCAGCACCTGGTCTCCTCCCTGGTCGCGTCGGCCAACCGCTTCCTCGCCCCCTTCGAGCGGGTGGTCGCCTTCCGGATCCTCGATCGGGCCCTCGACGCCGAGCACGGGGAGCTGACCCACAAGGGCACCTTCAAGCGCGACGTCGTGGAGAAGAACTGGCAGTCGCTCGTCGACGGGATGTACCAGCACCGCGCCCTCTCCCTGTCGGTCGACGGCATCGGGCTGCGGATCCCGAACTGGGTGCTGCGCGAGATCGGCGTGCTCATCGAGGACGTGGTGGTCCGGGGCGGGGAGCTCCGCGCCGGCGGGGCCAGCCTCCGCATCGGCGTCGACCCGCGCGCGCCGGGCTCGCTCCGCGTGGGCGACCTCGCCTACCGGCCCGAGGGCGGCCACGTCGACCTGGGCTCGATCCTGGCCCACCCCACCCTCTGGCTCGGCAACGAGGGGCTGCGGCGGTTCCTCGGCGAGGAGGCGTTCCGCACCCTCGCCGTGCGGCGCCCCAAGGGCGCCGGCGAGGTCCGCCTCGATTCGCGCGTCTGGGAATCGCCCGATCCCGAGCGGCTCCCGGCCCTGGTCGAGGCGGCCGGGCGGGACGAGCCGTCCGTCGAGTCCGTCCACGCGTCCGGCGAGCTCCTCCGCGCCGAGCGTCCGGAGGCGCGCCGCGCCCTCTCCCACCTGGAGCGGGTCCTCCAGACCGGCCGTCGCGAGCTGGCGCCGCTGGCCCGGGGGCTCCTGCGGCGTGGCGCCGACTCTCCCGAGGAGGAGGTCCGCCGCCGCGCCTTCCGCAGCCTGCTCCCCTTCGAGGAGCCCGGACGCACCGTCGACACCCTCCGGCTCTTCCTCGACCGGCTCGGACCGCAGGCGCTGCGGGAGGAGGACCTCGTCTCCTTCGGCGAGAAGGGGCTCTCCGAGGCCCAGGTCGACGCGCTGCTCGACGCCCTGCAGGCGCCCCGCGCCCTCGACCCCGATCAGGAGGCCTCCGAGCGGCGGCTGCTGGCGGGCGCCATGCGACTCGCCGTCGCCTACTCGCTCTCGCATCCGGCCTGGTACGCGCGCGTGCGGGTGCCGCTCGCGCGCCTCACCTTCCACCCGGACGCCATCCTGTCGGCGCGCGCCGGCGAGGAGTACGACCGGCTCCGCCGCGGGTTCCAGCACTGGCTGGGACCCAACCTCCGCCTGGCCATCGATCCGGCCACCGGGGAGGAATACACCTGGCGTGACGTGGTCCGTTTCGACGGCCCCATGCCCCCGCGCACCGGCGACCTGGTGCTCCGGGCCATCACCGAGTCGACCTTCGTGCGCAGCTCCGCCTTCGTGCTGGGCAACGGCGCCCTCATCTCGCTCGCCGACATCCCTCCCGGGGGCGCGGTGATCACGCTCCTCGGGCGGCGCCTCGGGAAGTCGGTCTACCGGATGTCGATCACCACCCGCTCGCGCGAGACCTACGACTTCGCGGTGAACCACGCCGAGACCATGCCGCCCGCCGAGCTCCGCGACGAGGTGATGTGGCTGCTCTCCTCCGGCGCCCCGCCCCCGCTCGTGGAGGCCTTCGGCAGCTACCACCCCGACTTCGGCATCTACACCGAGGAGTTCATCCCCGGGGAGAACGTCGAGCAGCAGCTGGCCCGCCTGCTCCAGCAGGGCGAGGGGCGCCGGCTCCGCAACCAGTGGCCCTTCCTGGTCTGGACCGGACTCGCCGCCCACGTGGGCTTCTGGGACCGGACCGGGCGCCGCGTGGCGCTCCGCGATCCCTCCCCGGCGGCCTTCATCGTGCCCTCGCACGACTACCAGACCGGCGCGCGGCTCGTGTCCATCTCCGACCGCGGCTCGGTCGAGCAGCTCGACGACGTCCTCGACCGCTTCGAGAAGGCCTTCGTCCAGCCCACCGAGGCCCAGTACCCGGACCTGGTGGGCGGCCTGATCCCGACGCTCCGGTTCTCGGCGGTGGTCGAGGCGCTCGGGCTCGACCGCGCGCGGACGGTCCTCTCCTCGCTCCAGCCCGGGCCCCGCGCCGAGGCGGCGCTGGCCTTCCTGGCGAAGGTCGACGCGACCGGCTTCACGTCGCGGCCGGTCCACTTCGCGTCCGAGCGCTTCCGTCGCTGGCTGGCGCTCAACCCCAACGCGACCCAGGAGGCCCAGGGCACCATGCTGGGCGAGCTCTGGACCACCTACAAGCTCGGCGAGACCGAGCGGGAGTGGCCGGACACCCGGATCCGCTTCTTCCGGCGCACGGTCTTCGCCGACGCCCGGGAACCGCTGGCGGCGGCGCTCGACCGGCTCATGGCCCGGGCCCGCTCCCTGCCCTACCGCGGCCTCGACCTGCGCGACCAGCTGGCGTCGCTCCGGGAGGCCGTCCGGCCCGACGCACGCGAGGACTACTTCCTCGCCCGGATGACCTTCCGCCACCTCCGGCCCGGCGACGAGACCTCGCTCATCTCGCTGGAGCGCGGCGACCACATCACCGCCGAGGTGGTGGTCGGCCTCACCGACTCGAAGGGCGAACGCTACTCCGTCCGGGCCGCCCGGTCCCCGCGAGAGGTGGCCCGGCTGCTCCAGCTCTTCCAGGAGTCCGCCCTGGAGGTCACCTTCGAGCCCGAGCACCGCCACCTCATCGCCGTCGACGGGAACGACGCGGTCATCGGCGGCGTCTTCTACCGGCAGGTGTCGCCGGAGCGGACCCACATGGAGAAGATCGTGGTGAGCCGGAAGCACCGCGGCCTCGGCATCGCCGACGGCATCATGCGGGAGCTCTCCCGGCGGCAACGCGCCCGGGGGACGCGGGTCCTCGAGACCGGATGGTTCCAGCCGGAGGTGCTCTCCCGCTTCGGATTCCGGATCGACCCGGCCTCCGGCGGGCTGGTTCTCGACCTGGTCGCCGCCTCGGCGGTGCCGCAGTAGGGGATGGAATGAGCGCGCCCTCCGGCACACCCTGGCGGATCATCGACTCCACCCTCCGGGAGGGCGAGCAGTTCGCCCGGGGCAACTTCCGGACCGAGGACAAGATCGCCATCGCGCGATCGCTCGACGCCTTCGGCGTGGACTACATCGAGCTCACCTCGCCTGCCGCGTCGCCCGAGTCGCAGCGGGACGCCGAGCGGATCGTGAAGCTCGGCCTGTCGGCGAAGGTCATCACCCACGCCCGCTGCGTGGTGGACGACGTGCGCGCCGCCATCGACACCGGCGTGCAGGGCATCGGGCTGCTCTTCGCGACCAGCCGCATCCTCCGGGAGGCCTCCCACGGCCGGAGCATCCAGCAGATCATCGACGCCATGGGCCCGCCCATCGAGCTCGCGCTGTCGGCGGGGCTCGAGACCCGGTTCTCGGCGGAGGACGCCTTCCGGAGCGAGGAGGCCGACCTGATGGCGGTCTACCGGGCCGCCGAGGGCCTGGGCGTCCACCGCGTCGGCGCGGCCGACACCGTCGGCATCGCCACGCCCCGCCAGGTCTTCGCGCTCTTCCGCGAGATCCGCCGCACGGTCCGGTGCGACATCGGCTTCCACGGACACGACGACACGGGATGCGCGGTCGCGAACGCCTGGGAGGCGGTGGCGGCCGGGGCCACCCACGTCGACGTCTCCGTCCTCGGGCATCGGGGAGCGGGTGGGGATCACGCCGCTGGGCGGCTTCGTGGCCCGCATGTACAGCCTCGATCCGCAGGACGTCTCCGGCCGGTACCGGCTCGGGCAGCTGCGGGAGCTGGAGCGGCTCGTGGCCCGGGTCACCGGGGTCGAGATCCCGTTCAACAACCCGCTCACCGGCGCCACCGCCTACTCCCACAAGGCGGGCATGCACCTGAAGGCCATGCTCGCGAACACCGGCAGCTACGAGATCATCCCGCCCGAGGCGGTGGGGATGGCCCGCCAGCTCATCGTGGGCAGCCGCCTCACCGGCAAGCACGCCGTGGCCTACCGGGCGCGGGAGATGGGGCTCAAGTTCGGCGAGGGAGAGCTCCGCGACATCACCGCCCGCATCAAGGCCATGGCCGACCGCGGCCAGCTCTCCGAGGAGGAGATCGACCGGGTCCTGCGGGAGTGGGTCACGGCCTGAGGCGGCCGGCGCGGCGGCGCGTCAGAACTCCGAGCGAAGGACGGCGCCCTTGGAGGCGTTCTCCACCATCGCGGCGTACCGGCGCAGCCACTTCGAGCGGACCTGCTTCCTGATCGGGCGGAACCGGGCGCGGCGCACCTCGAGCTCCTCCGGGGTGAGCGCGACCACGAGCTTGCGGTCGTCGACGTCGACGGTGATCTCGTCGCCGTCGCGGAGGAGCGCGATCGCGCCCCCCTCGGCGGCCTCGGGGGAGACGTGCCCCACGCAGACCCCGCGGGTGGCGCCCGAGAAGCGCCCGTCGGTGATGAGCGCCACCTTGTCGCCGAGCCCCATGCCCTGGATGAGGCTGGTGGGCGAGAGCATCTCCTGCATCCCGGGACCGCCCTTCGGCCCCTCGTAGCGGATCACCACGACGTGGCCGGCCTGGACCTTCCCGCCCATGATCCCGGCGATGGCCTCGTCCTGGGAGTCGAAGCAGATGGCCTTCCCGGTCATGCGGCGCAGGTGCGCCTCGATGCCGCCCGCCTTCACCACCGCCCCCTCGGTGGCGAGGTTGCCGTGCAGCACGGCGATGCCGCCCACCTTCGAGTAGGGGTCGTCGATGGAGCGGATGACGCGCCGGTCGGTGGCCTCGGCCTCCCGGATCCGGTCGCCCACCGTCTCGCCGGTGACGGTGAGCGCCTGGCGCCGGACCACGTCGCCGCGCTTGCCGATCTCGTGGAGCACGGCCGCCACGCCGCCCGCGTTCCCCACGTCCTCCATGTGGACCGTGGAGAGGGACGGCGCGATCTTGGCCACGTGGGCCACCTGTCGCCCGATGCGGTCGATGGTCCCGAGGTCGAACGGCACGCCGGCCTCGGCGGCGATGGCCAGCATGTGCAGCACCGTGTTGGAGCTGCCGCCCATGGCCATGTCGACCACCATGGCGTTCCAGATGGCGTCCTCGTTCACGATCCGCCGGATGCGGAAGCGCTCGTCGCCGGCGATCTCGACGGCGCGGCGCGCCGCCTTCCGGAGCAGCGCCTCGCGCTCGGACGACAGCGCCAGCGCCGTCCCGTTGCCGGGGAGCGCCACGCCCATGGCCTCGCAGAGCACGTTCATCGAGTTCGCCGTGAACATGCCGGAGCAGGACCCGCGCCGGGGCAGGCCTTGCACTCGATCTCGAGCAGCTCGGCGTCGGTGATGAGGCCCCGCGCCCGCTTGCCCACCGCCTCGAAGGCGGTGGCGAGGTCGATGGACGTCCCGTCGGAGAGCGTCCCCGCCTTCATGGCGCCGCCCGAGACGAAGACCGTCGGCACGTCGACGCGCAGGGCGCCCATGAGCATGCCCGGCACGATCTTGTCGCAGTTGGGGATGCACACCATCGCGTCGAGGGAGTGGGCGTTCATCATCGTCTCGACCGAGTCGGCGATGAGCTCGCGGGAGGGCAGGCTGTAGAGCATGCCCTCGTGCCCCATGGCGATGCCGTCGTCCACGCCGATGGTGTGGAACTCGAACGGGACGCCGCCGGCCTTGCGGATCTCCTCCTTCACGATCTGCCCGTAGCCGTGGAGGTGGACGTGACCGGGAATGATGTCGACCTGGCTGTTGCAGACCCCGATGAACGGCTTGTCGAAGTCCTCGTCCACGAGGCCGGCAGCCCGCAGGAGGCTGCGGTGGGGAGCCCGCTCGTATCCCTTCTTGATCACGTCGCTTCGCATGGTCCCAAAGGGATTATCCGGGAGCGGGTGGAAGTCAACCATCGTGCTAGGCTCCTCGCGCTTGGTTCGCCGCCTCGCCATCCTCGATCGCTTCGCCCCCGAGGGACGCGCCCTGCGCGCCCACCTCGACGCCCGCTTCCAGGACCCGCGCAAGGCCTCCGCCGGGCGCTTCGTCTGGGACTTCTGGCACGTCCCCGGGCAGTACACGGCGCTCCGCACGCCGGCCTGGACCTACTTCCCGCGCGGCCTCTACGAGCGCTTCCACCAGCGCCTGGTCTGGTGGGGCCGGAGGACGCTCGGCTGCCACGACGTGTCGCCCCCCTGGCTCTCCTGCTACGTCGACGGCTGCGGCCAGGAGCTGCACGGCGACCTCCCCCACGGCCCGTGGGCGTTCGTCTACTCCCTCACCCGCTGGCGCGGCCGCCCCTTCCGCGGTGGCGAGACCGAGATCCTGCGGGACGGCGTGCTCGACCACTGGGACGGGTTCCGATCCACCCGCTCCGTCGAGCGGGCCGAGCTCTTCGACGTGGTCGAGCCCCGCTTCGATCGCCTCACGGTCTTCGACCCCCGCCTCCCCCACGGCGTGCGAACGGTCCGCGGAACGCTCGATCCGCGCCAGGGGCGCGTGGTGGTGCACGGCTGGTTCGTCTCGCCCCGGCCCTTCGTCGAGGGGGCCCTCGAGGCCTCGGAGCTCACCCCGCGGATCGACGCCCTCTCCGACGCCATCGCGCCCGCTGGTCCGGGGGCTCCCCGTGGCCGGGCTGCTCTCGCTCGGCTTCCGGGTCACGCCGGCCGGGGCGCTGCGCGACCTGCGCGTGCTCTCCGACACCACCCGCGTCCCGGCCTCGGCGGAGCCGGAGCGGCGCCGCCTCGTCGCGGCCGCCCGCGCCCACGTCTCGGCCTGGCGATTCCCCCGGCGCCGGGCCCCGTCGCGCGTCACCCTCCCCCTCGTCTTCGAGCGCTGAGGCCGTCCCATGGAAGAGTCGCACATCCACGACATCGCCCGGGTCATCCAGCTCGCGCTGGCCCCGGCCTTCCTGCTCACCGGCGTCGCCTCCCTCCTCAACGTCTTCGCCACCCGCCTGGCCCGCATCGTCGACCGGACGCGCAACCTCGAGAAGCGGGTGGAGACGGGGGGCGAGAGCCCGGCCGAGCTGGAGATCCTCCGGCGGCGGGGCGAGCTCGTGCGCTGGGCCATCACCATGGGCACCTTCGCGGCCCTCTTCGTCACGCTCGTCATCGGCATCGCCTTCGTCGGGTTCCTCCTGAAGGTGAACTTCTCGATGGCCGTGGCCGGCCTGTTCGTGGCCGCGATGGCGGCGCTCACCTTCGCGCTCGGCTTCTTCCTGCGGGAGGTGACCCTCGCGGTGGGGAGCCTGGAGGCCTGGCTTCCCGGGGCGATCCGCAGGGCGCGGCGCCGCCGGGAGGAGGAGGACGACGCGCCCCTCGGGGGTTCCTAGGTTCCGGGTGCGCCCGGGACGCGGGACGCGTATCTTCTCGCACCATGTCGAAGCCAACCTTCCGGGTCGGGCTCGTGCAGATGGCGATGTCCGCCGACCCGATCGAGAACGAGGAGAAGGCCGCCGCCCGCGTCGAGGAGGCGGCCCGCCGGGGCGCCGAGGTGGTCTGCCTCCCGGAGCTCTACCGCTCCCCGTACTTCTGCCAGCGGGAGGACCACGCCTTCTTCGATCTCGCCGAGGACGTGCCCGGCCCGAGCAGCCGGCGCTTCCAGGAGGTGGCGCGGAAGGCGGGCGTGGCCGTCGTCGTGCCCATCTTCGAGCGCCGCGCGCCGGGGCTCTACCACAACAGCGCGCTGCTCGTGGACGCCGACGGGACCCTGCGGGGCACCTACCGCAAGATGCACATCCCCGACGACCCGGCCTTCTACGAGAAGTTCTACTTCACTCCCGGTGACCTGGGCTTCCGGGCCTTCGACCTCGCCCCCGGCCGGGTGGGCGCCCTCATCTGCTGGGACCAGTGGTACCCGGAGGCCGCCAGGCTCACCGCGCTCCAGGGCGCCGCGATCCTCTTCTACCCGACCGCCATCGGGTGGCACCCGGCCGAGAAGGCCCGCTTCGGCGCCGCCCAGCGGGACGCCTGGCGAACCGTCCAGCGCGCCCACGCCATCGCGAACGGCGTCTACGTGGGATCGGTGAACCGGGTCGGCTTCGAGCCCGGCGCCGCCGGCCAGGCCGGCCTCGAGTTCTGGGGCTCGAGCTTCCTGTGCGATCCCTTCGGGCAGGTGCTCCTCGAGGGCTCGACCGACCAGGAGGAGATCCTGGTCGGCGAGGTCGACCTGGCGCGGATCGAGGAGGTCCGGCGCAACTGGCCGTTCCTGCGCGACCGGCGCATCGACGCCTACCAGGGCATCGAGAAGCGCTTCATCGACTGAGGTGGCCATGTCCGGATACGCGATGCCCGCCGAGTGGGAGCCGCACGAGGCGACGTGGATCGCCTGGCCCCACAACGCGCGCGACTGGCCCGGGCGCTTCGGCCCGATCCCCTGGGTCCACGCCGACATCGCGAAGAAGCTGGCCGAGGGCGAGATTGTCCGGGTGCTGGTGAACGACGCCGCGCACGAGGCCCGGGCGCGGCGCATCCTGGAGCGGCACGGCGCCGACCTGGCCCGCGTCGACTTCCGTCGCATCCCCACCGACCGGATCTGGACCCGGGACAGCGGCCCCATCGTGCTCCGGAAGTCCGGGGGCCGGCGCGGACGCGCGGTGGCCGGCTTCCGCTTCGACGCGTGGAGCAAGTATCCGGACTGGAAGCGGGACGCCCGCATCCCGGGACGGGCCGCGAAGGCGCTGGGCGTTCCGCTCCTGCCGGTGCGGCGGGCGGGGCGCGACGTGGTCCTCGAGGGCGGCGCCATCGACGTGAACGGCGCCGGCTCCATCCTGGCCACCGAGGAGTGCCTCCTCGACCCCGCCGTGCAGGTCCGGAACCCGGGATTCGGCCGGGCGGACTACGAGGCGACCTTCGCGGAGGTGCTGGGCGCGCCCAACACCATCTGGCTCGGCAAGGGCATCGCCGGGGACGACACCCACGGCCACGTGGACGACCTGGCCCGGTTCGTGTCGCCGACGACCATCGTCCTCGCCCGGGAGGACGACCCGCGGGATCCGAACCACGCCGCGCTCTCCGAGAACCGCGAGCGGCTCGCCTCGGCGCGCCTGGCCGACGGGTCGCGCCCCGAGGTGATCGACCTGCCCATGCCGAGCCCGGTCGTCTTCGACGGGCAGCGGCTCCCGGCCAGCTACGCCAACTTCTACGTGGGAAACGCGGCGGTCCTGGTGCCGACGTTCAACGACCGGGCCGACCGGTACGCGCTGGGGATCCTGGGCGAGCTCTTCCGCCGACCGGCCCGTCGTGGGCGATCCACGCGCTCGACCTGGTCTGGGGGCTCGGGACGCTCCACTGCATGACGCAGCAGGAGCCCGCCCCGCTCTAGGCCAGTGCCTGCGCGTGCGGGACCGGCGCCCGGCTCGCCACCCGCTCCACCACCTCGGCGAGGGCCTCCGCGGTGACCGGCTTCCGGACCAGTTCCACGCCGGCCTCGAGGAGGTGCTCGACGTCGGCCGGGTCCCGCACCTCGCCGGTCACGAGCACCGCGCGCGCCTGGGGGCTCGTCCTCCGGACCTCGCCCATGATGGCCACGCCGTGGTCCTCTCCCAGGTCGAGTCCCGTGACCACCACGTCGACCGCGCCCGGGAACGAGGCGGCCTGCTGGCGCGCCTCCATGGCCGATGCGGCGGTGGAGACCTCGTGCTGGCGGCGCCGCCAGGAGTCGGGAGAGGAGGGCCACGAGCGCCGGGTCGTGGTCCACGATCAGGATCCGGGAGCGCCGCGCCGCGGAGAGCGCCGTGGCCGGAGCCGGGGCGGCCACCTCGAGAGACGAGGCGACCGGCAGCAGCACGCGGAAGGTGCTTCCCTTGCCGGCTTCCGACTCCACCTCGATCGTGCCCCCGCCCCGCTCCACGATGCCGAGACAGGTAGCGAGCCCGAGCCCGGAGCCGCGCCCGGGTCCCTTGGTGGTGAAGTAGGGCTCGAAGAGGTGGCTCCGCACCTCCTCGCTCATCCCGCAGCCCTCGTCGCGGACCACGATCTCCACGTGCGGGCCGGGGGCGAGCGCGCGTGCCTCTCCCTCGCGCAGCTCGCGGCGCCTCGCCTCGATCCGGATCCAGCCGCCCCTGGGCATGGCGTCGCGCGCGTTGATGGCGAGGTTCAGGATGATCTGCTCGAGCTGGGTGGCGGAGACGGGCACCTCCCCGACCTTCACCTCCTCGGAGATGCGAACCCGGATGCCGGCGCCCATGAGCCGGGGGATGAATCGAGCCAGCTGTCCCAGGACCAACCCGACCTCCGCCCGCTGGGGGCCCTGGCCCTCCGGTCGGGTGAAGGCGAGAAGCTGCCGCGCCAGCGCGACCCCGCGATCGGCGGCCGCGGACACGTCGGCCAGGTCCGCGTGCGCGGCGTGACCGGGAGGAAGCGACTCGCGAGCCAGCGTCGTGCCGGACTGGACCACCGTGAGGAGGTTCGCGAAGTCGTGGGCCACACCCCTCGCCAGCCGCCCCACCGCCTCCAGCTTCTGCGACTGCTGCAGCTGCTCGGCGAGGCGCAGCTGCTCGGTGACGTCCCGCGCGGCGATGGCCACGACCCGGACGTCGCCCGACGTGGACGCGTCGAAGGCGGCGTCGTAGGCCCGCACCTTGCCGTCCAGGAGCACGAGGCGCAGCGTCCCTCGCGCGGCTCCCCCGCCCATCGCCCGCTCCGCCATCTGCAGCGCGAGCGCCCGGTCGGCCTCCAGGATCCGGTCGGTGAACGACCTGCCCTGGATGGCGGGGAGGCTGGCCCCGAAGAGCCGCTCGACCGACGGGCTCGCGTAGAGCACCCGTCCGTCCAGGCCGACGAGGAAGACCAGGTCGGAGGAGCAGGTGGCGAGCAGGCGAAAGGCGGCCGCGTTCTCCTCGCTCCGGACCTCCGCCTCCCGCGCCCGCACGTCGCTGCCCAGCTGGTCGCCGAGCGCCAGTCGCGTACCCCTGGCGCCGAGGGCCGCGGCGATCGCGACGGCGACGGAGAGTCCGAGCCCGGCGACCGTCAGGGCGATCGAGCTCGGGGACCCGCTGACGGTTCCCCCCGCCGCGAGGAGGAGTGCCGCCTCGACGGCGATGGCGAGGGCGGCGAAGACCAGCACCTGGACCGCCGGGAGGAGGACCCCGGCCACCGCGATCCCGGCCAGGAGCGTGAGCTGCGCCGCCCGCAACTGCCGGTCGGGGAACGCCACGAAGAGCGCCGTGGCGAGGGTGGCGGCGAGGAGGATCCAGGGCAGCCAATCGCTCGCCATGCTCGGCGCCAGCCAGGCCACGCCCGCCGCCACGAGGGCCAGCGCGACGAAGCTCGCCGCGACCAGCGGAGGGAGCCCCAGGGCCAAGCCCGACCGGCGCCGCGGCGAGCGAGCCCACCACGGCCACGAGGGCGACTGCCCGGGTGTTGCGCGCCCGTCGCGCACGGTCGACTTGAGCCAGGGATGGCACTGACTTCTTCATCAGCACCGAACGTGCCATTCGGCGCCTCGGGTGGCCGCGGTCCACGACAAGGGGTGGACGTCCTTTCCGTCCTGTTTCCCCATGCTTGGCCTGAGGACCACGACGCGTTCCCCTGCATGGGCGCCCGGGGCCAGACCCACACCGGGGCTCGCGCCACCCGGGCTGAGGGCATGACGACCCGGCGCCGGGGCCCTTGCGCGCCAGCCGGAAACGCCGTACCTCCGCCTGATGAAGGTCGTTCTCACCATCGCGGGGTCCGACTCCGGCGGCGGCGCCGGCGTCCAGGCCGACCTCCACACCTTCGCCGCCCACGGGCTGCACGGGACGTCCGCCATCACGGCCATCACCGCGCAGAACACGCGCGGCGTCGTCGCCTGGTCGGCGGTCGACCCGTCCCTCGTCACGGCCCAGATCGACGCGGTGGCGTCCGACATGACGGTGGCGGCCGCCAAGACCGGGATGCTCGCCACGGTCGCGATCATCTCGGCCGTGGCGGACGCCGTTCGGCGGCACGCCATCGGACCGCTGGTCGTCGACCCGGTCATGGTGGCGCGCAGCGGAGACCGCCTGCTCGACCCCTCGGCCGAGCGGGCCTACGTGGAGCTCCTCTTCCCGCTGGCCACGGTCCTCACGCCCAACGTCCGGGAGGCGGAGGCCCTGCTGGGATACCCGGTGCGGGACCTGGACGGGATGCGCCGCGCCGCCCGGGATCTCCACGCGCTGGGGCCCGGGGCCGTGGTCGTGAAGGGGGGCGGGATCGCGGGGTCCCGGGATGCGCTCGACGTGCTCTTCGACGGCGAGAGCGTCCTGGATCTCTCGGCCCCCCGCGTGGACACGGAGAACACGCACGGGACGGGCTGCACCCTGTCCGCAGCGATCGCCTCCCGGCTCGCCCTGGGAGACGGCGTGGCGGAGGCCGTCCGCGGAGCCAAGTCCTACCTGACCGAGGCGCTGCGGCGCTCCTTCTCGGTGGGCCGGGGACGAGGCAGCCCGATGCCCCACCCGGCCATTGCGCCGATCCCCCGCGTCGGCTAGCACGGAGGGGCCGGCCTGCGCCGGACTGGAAGGAGTCGATGGTCGGTTCTCTCTACCTGGCGATGGTCCTCTCCGCGGCGCCCAGCGCCTGCGCCCCGGAGCTCTTCCGGATCGGCCGGAGCACCAACGCCAACGAGGTGGTCTACGCGGCGCGGACCGTCCCCGACGGCGCGCTCGATCCGGACGACCCGATCGAGGCCGAGTGGCACATGCTCGCCGAGGACGGCCACCGGGAAGGGCTCAACTTCATCGAGAAGCTCATGGCCTACGGCTTCAGCGTCGACCCCGCCGAGTCCGGCGAGGGATTCACGGTCGTGCTCAAGGCGAAGAAGGACCGTCCGGTCCGGCTGACCATGCGCGGAGGTTGCCCCGCGGCCCTGGTGACCATCGCCGGCCGGCCGGCGCTGCTCCGGCGGATCTTCGTCCAGGCCGAGAGCGGGGGCGGCCTGATCCCCAGCGTGGCCTGGGCGGACATCGAGGGAACCGACCCGGCCACCGGCTCGGTCGTGAAGGAGCGCGTCCTCCCCCAGTGACGGGGCCTCCGGCCCCTACTTCCGGAAGGGCCAGAGGTGCTGGTATCGCGCGAAGCCGAGGGCGGCGATGGCCACCACGGCGAGCAGCCAGAGGAGCATGCGACGGCGCCGGGCTCCGGCGTCGACGTAGGGATCCTGGAGCGAGCGGGAAGCACCGGCCGGGAGCGTGGCCCGGTCGGTGAGGACGCTCCCCAGCGGCATGTTCACCGCGACCCGCCCGTTCACCGCCCACCCGTTGCCGTCGAGGACCGGCCCGACGGTCCGCTGCCGCAGCTTCAGCCAGGCGAGCAGCACCGCGGGTCCGGAGATGACGAGCACCATGCCCACGAGCGCGAGGACCTTCGCCCACCAGGGCTGCAGGCCGATGAACCCGGAGACCGCCGCGCCGAAGATGGTCCCGATGGCCCCGACGCCGACGCCCAGGGCGGCGATGATCCCGACCATCTTGCCCACGTCGACCGGCTCGGGCCTGGCCGGCTTCGCGCCGGTGGCCGCGCCGGCCGTCTTCTCGGCGGCGGAGGCGAGCTTGGTCTCGGCCTCCTTGTCCTTGGCCGCGGCCATCTTGGCGGCCTGGTCACCGACGAACTTGGCCAGCCGCTTGTAGGGCGACCAGAAGGCCTGGCGAAGGCTGATCGGATTGTCGACGATCTTGCTCACCGTCGCGTCCCAGTCCTTGCCGCTCCGGTCGTAGAAGAGCCCGTTGCGCCCCACCGACAGGAAGTCGGCGTCTCCCTGGGTGATGCACACGGCGATCTTCATGGCCTCTCCGCCGGGCCTCCGGCAGTCGCAATAGGCGATGAACATGCGGCTCGGCGTGGCGATGGCGGCGTGGGCGGCCGGGTCGTCGACCTTCACGCAGAGGTGGCAGGCTCGCCCGTCCAGGTAGAGGGTGCCGGCCTGGAAGACGGCCGGCGTCCGCGGGTCGTAGAAGTCGGCGAAGTTGACGAAGTTCCTCAGCAGGAGGAGCAGGTCTCGCCGGTACCGGACCATCCGGGCGACGCCGACGACCTCCTCGGCCTCGTCCTTGCGCGCCTCGTCCCGGGCGATGAGCGCCTCGACGTCGGCCTTGCCGGTTCCGGAGAGGAGCGCGAGCACGCGCGCCGCGCCGAGCGGCGCGACCCGCTCGCCCTTCCGCGCCGCCATCCAGGCCTCGTAGGGCACGAGCTTCGCCTTCAGCGACTCCCAGTCGGCTGCGGTGAGGCTCGTGCGCCCGGCGCCGAGGAGCGGCGTGACGGCATCCTTCTGCAGGGTGGCCACGGCGCCCGCCCAGGCCGGGTTGAGCCCGTCGGCGAGGGGCAAGGGCCGTCCGGCCCCGATCCGGGCCATGGGCAGCGAGGAGACCTCGGCGCTGCCCGGCGCCAGGTCCTTGCCGGCCATGGCGGCGATCTCCGCCTCGGGCCGCGCCAGCAGCGGGGGCATGCGGTCGTCGAGCGCGGCGAGACCGGTCCGCGTGAAG
Organism: uncultured delta proteobacterium; assembly: GCA_963766715.1. Taxonomy (GTDB): domain Bacteria; phylum Myxococcota; class Myxococcia; order Myxococcales; family Anaeromyxobacteraceae; genus CAIOAK01. The sequence goes on along the minus strand of CAVYBH010000012.1, from coordinate 356,729 downwards.
TAGTCGTCCGCCTTGGCGCGGACGGCCTTCACGGCCTCCCAGGCCGCACCGGTGGCGTCGCCCAGGACCTGGACCTGTGGACCTCGCCCCTCCTTCCACCAGGCGTCGAACTCGCCGAGGTCCGAGTAGAAGGTCTCGAGCCGGGCGCGATCGAGACCGGGCTTGCCGCTCCGATCGACGACCTCTCCCTCGCAGGCCATGGCGTCGACGATCACCTGCCGGACGTCGCCCTCCGGCGCCGACTCGGGGATCACCACGCCGTCCCCGTTGAACAGGCTCTTCGCGAAGACCTGGGACAGGTCGGCCACGTCGTCGAAGGTGACCTCGCTCGCGTCGGGCTTTCCCCCCGCCGTCAGGATTCTGGCGGGCCGCTCCCAGGAGCGCCCGTCCCTCCGCGGTGTCCTCGCGGATGTCGGAGAGCGGGAGGGTCTGCTTCCGCTTCACCACGTCGGCGAGGTCCTTGAGCCGGAGGTCCGCGAACTTCACCGCGGCGATGACCTCGGGGGCCCGCACGCGCCCGTCGTGGTCCGCGTCGAGCAGCGCGAGCGTGGCCGGGTCGATCTCGAGCCCCTTCGTGGGGCAGGCGAGCGCCACCCAGAGCTTCTGGTCCAGCCGATCGAGGTTCCGCAGATCCTCCGCCCGGTCGAGCTGGACCTGGTCGAGGCCGCCGAGCCGGTGGAAGCGCCAGCGGTGGGGAGACGTCGTCGGGGACTGGGCCATCGTTTCACCTCGGGAGTGGGCCCCTCATTCTGTCGCGGGAACGCGGCCCCTGGCTCTGCCTGGATGGGTATACTCGTGCGCCATGTCGGGCGAGGGATCGCGGGAGCCACCGTCGCAACGCCGGATCCGGGCCATCCGCAACATCGGGATCATGGCCCACATCGACGCCGGCAAGACCACCCTGTCGGAGCGGTTCCTCTTCGCGGCCGGCCGGACCCACAAGATGGGGGAGGTCCACGACGGGCTGGCCGTGATGGACTGGATGGACCTGGAGCGGGAGCGCGGGATCACCATCACCTCCGCGGTCAGCAGCTTCGAGTGGGACGGCCACGAGATCCACCTCATCGACACCCCGGGGCACGTCGACTTCACGGTGGAGGTGGAGCGGAGCCTGCGGGTCCTCGACGGCGCGGTGGTGGTGTTCGACGCCGTGAACGGGGTCGAGCCGCAGAGCGAGACCGTCTGGCGGCAGGCCGACCGCTACCGGGTTCCCCGCATCGCGCTCGCCAACAAGATGGACCGGGTCGGCGCCGACTTCGCCGAGACCCTGCGCTCCATGCGCGCCCACTTCCCGGACCACCGGTGCGCGGGCGTCCATCGGCCGCTCGGGGCCGGCGTGGAGTTCTCCGGGTTCGAGGACCTGGTGGGCCGGCACACCGTGACCTTCACCGACGGCGACGATCCCCGCGCCTTCGTGGTGACGCCCGGCCTCTCGCCGGAAGGCGAGGCGGCCCGGCGGGACCTGCTGGAGACCCTCGCGGACGTCGACGACGGAGCCGCCGACGCGCTCCTCTCGGACGTGGACCTCGCGCCCGAGGCGCTGGGGGCCGCGGTCCGCCGGGCCACGCTGGGCGGCAGGTTCGTGCCCCTCCTCTGCGGGTCGGCGCTCCGCAACAAGGGCGTTCCCCAGGTCCTCGACGCGGTCTGCGCCTGGCTCCCCTCTCCGCTCGACGTCCCGCCCCCACGAGGCGTCGACGCGAAGGGCGGCGAGGTCGAGGGGCCGCCCCCGGCCGACGACGGCCCCCTGCTCGCGCTCGCCTTCAAGGTCTCGCTGCTCGACGAGCTTCGCCGCTTCGTCTTCCTCCGCGTCTACTCCGGGCGGATCGCGGAAGGGGACGAGGTCTGGAACGCCAGCCAGCGCAAGAAGGAGCGGGTCTCGCGGGTGCTGCTCATGCACGCCTCCCAGAAGCGGCGCATGCCGGCGCTGGGCGCCGGGCAGATCTTCGCGGTCATGGGGCTCAAGGACACGAGGACGGGAGATACCCTGACCACTCCGGGGCAGGCCGTCGTGCTGGAGCGCATCTCCGCCTACGAGCCGGTGATCTCGGCCGCCGTCGAGGCCAGGAGCCTCCGGGACCGCGAGCTGCTCCTCGAGGCACTGGCCCGCATCGCCGACGAGGACCCCAGCTTCCGCTTCGGCGAGAACGCCGACACCGGCCAGCTTCTCGTCTCCGGGATGGGCGAGCTCCACCTCGAGATCGTGGCCGAGCGGCTGAAGCGGGAGTTCCACCTCGAGGTGCGGACCGGTGAGCCCCAGGTGCTGCTCCGCGAGACCCTCACGGCGGTGGCCGAGGGGCAGGCCCAGTTCGAGCGTTCCCTCGAGGACGACGAGATCTTCGGCCAGGCCCGCGTCCGGGTGGCCCCGCTGGCGCGCGGCGCCGGCTTCCGCTTCACCGTCGCCCCCGAGGCCCAGGCCCTTCCGTTCCTCCGGGGCGAGGTCCTCGAGATGGCCCAGGCCGGCGCCCGGGAGGCCGCCGAGACGGGCGTCCTGGAAGGCCACCCGCTCCAGGACGTCGAGGTCACCCTCCTCGGGGCCACCTGGCGGGAGGGAGCCTCCAAGCCCTTCGCCTACAAGGTGGCGGTCGCCGACGCGGTCCGCGACGGCGCGACCCGGGCGGGGCCCGTCATCCTGGAGCCCATCATGCAGACCGAGGTGGTCCTCCCCGAGGAGTACCTGGGCGAGGTCCTGGCGAGCCTCGACCGGCGCCAGGGGGCGATCCTCGACGTCTCCGACCGGGGACAGGCGGTCAAGGTCGTGGAGGGGGAGGCCCCCCTGCGGCGGATGTTCGGCTACGCCACGGAGCTCCGCTCGTCCACCCAGGGGCGAGCCGTGTTCACCATGCGCTTCGCCCGGTTCGACCGGGTCGGCTGAGCGGTCCCTCGACAAACCGTTGCAGGCGCGCTAAAAAATTTGGCGACCCGCGCTACTCGGGTGGCCCGGGCCCGGCGGGAACGGTTCCCGCGCGAACGAGAAGGAAGTGCTGGATGGCCAGTGGAGTCGTGAAGTGGTTCAATGATGCGAAGGGCTTTGGCTTCATCACGCAGGACGGCGGTGGTGAGGATGTCTTCTGCCACCACACGGCCATCCAGACGGAAGGGTTCCGCACCCTGAAGGAAGGGCAGCGGGTGGAGTTCGAGGTCAAGAAGGGGCCGAAGGGTCTTCAGGCCGCCAACGTCCGGCCGCTGTAGGCAGCGAGCCGAGCCGTTCGGTGGAGGCCCGGCCGTCGGCCGGGCCTTCGCATTTCCCGGGCCGAGTGGCCCACACAGCGAGGAGGTCCCATGGTCTTCAACCCGGGATCCACGAAGCGCCAGAAGGAAGCAGCCCGCCGCGACAAGCAGCGCAAGAAGGACGAGAAGAAGGAGCAGCGCAAGCGCGAGAAGGGCGAGCAGCCGAGCAGCCCGCTCGCTCCCGGCGAGGATCCGGACATCGCCGGCATCGTCCCCGGACCGCAGCCCATCCCGGAGGACTGACCCCCCGGAGCCCTAGAGCCGGCGGAGGACCTCGTCGGCCATGGCCCGGGTGGTGAGCTTGCCCCCCAGGTCGGCCGTCCGGGCGCCGCCGGTGATCGCCGCGTCCGCGGCCCGCTCCACCGTGGCAGCCTCCGACTCGAGCCCGAGCGAGTGGCGGAGCATCATGGCCGCCGAGAGGATCGTCCCCAGCGGATTGGCGATGCCCTTCCCCGCGATGTCGGGCGCGGAGCCGTGGATGGGCTCGTAGAGCCCGGGGCCCCCGGCTCCCAGCGACGCGGACGGCAGCATCCCCATCGACCCGGCCAGCACGGCCGCCTCGTCGGTGAGGATGTCCCCGAACATGTTCTCGGTGACGAGCACGTCGAAGCTGGCCGGGGCCTGCACGAGCCGCATGGCGGCGGTGTCGACCAGCATGTGGTCGAGCGCCACGTCGGGATTCTCGCCCCCCACCGCGGTGGCGACCTGGCGCCAGAGGCGCGACGACTCCAGCACGTTGGCCTTGTCCACCGACGTGACCTTTCGCCGCCTTCCCTTCGCCAGCCGGAAGGCGAGCTCGGTGACCCGCCGGACCTCGTAGTCGGCGTAGTCGAGGGTGTCGACGGCGTGCTCGTGGCCGTCCTTCACGTGACGCCCCTTGGGCTCGCCGAAGTAGAGGCCGCCCGTCAGCTCGCGGATGACCAGGATGTCCACGCCGGCCAGCCTGTCGGCCTTGAGCGGCGACGCGTCGACGAGCGCCGGGTGCACCCGCACCGGCCTCAGGTTCGCGAAGACCCCGAGCCCCTTGCGCAGGGCGAGCAACCCCTGCTCCGGGCGCACCTTGGCCTTCGGATCGTCCCACTTCGGCCCGCCGACGGCGCCCAGCAGCACGGCGTCGGCGCCCTGGCAGTCGCGGAGCACCTCGGGCGTGAGCGCCGTCCCGTGGGCGTCGATGGAGCAGCCGCCCATCAGGCGCTCGTCGAAGCGGAACTCGTGCCCTCCCCGCCTGGCCACCTCGCCGAGCACGCGCAGCGCCTCCGCCGTCACCTCGGGCCCGATCCCGTCGCCGGGCAGCACCACGATCCTCGCCTTCATGCCGTCTCCTCGCCTTCGCGCGCCTACGTCGCCACGGTGAGCCCGTACTCGACGGAGTCGCTGAGCGCCCGCCAGCTGGCCTCGATGATGTTGGTGGAGGCGCCGACCGTGCTCCAGCGCCGGTCGCCCATGTGCGTGTCGATGAGGACGCGGGTGATGGCGCCCGTGCCCCGGTCGCTGTCCAGGATGCGGACCTTGTAGTCGGTGAGCTTCATGTCGACGACCCGCGGGTAGCGCGGGGCGAGCGCCTTCCGCAGCGCGGTGTCGAGCGCGTCGACCGGCCCGGAACCCTCGGCGGCGGTGTGGAGGACCTCGCCGTCGACCCGCACCTTCACCATGGCCTCGGCGAAGATCCCGCGGCCGGTGCGGTGCTCGACGTTCACCAGGAAGTCCATCAGCTCGAAGGGGGGCCGGTAGCCCGGCTCCTGGCGCTTCATCATCACGGCCACGGAGGCCTCGGCGGCCTCGAACGAGAATCCCTTCGCCTCGAGGTCCTTGATCTCCCCGAGCACGCCGGCCATGTCGGCCCCGGCGAGTCCCAGCTCCTCGGCCTTGGAGAGCAGGTTCCCTCTCCCGGAGAGCTCGCTCACCACCACCCGCATCCGGTTGCCGACGAGCGCCGGGTCGAGGTGCTGGTAGGTGGCCTCGTTCCGCCGCATGGCGGCCACGTGGATGCCTCCCTTGTGGGCGAAGGCCGACTTCCCCACGTAGGGCTGGTGGTCGTTGGGCGCCTGGTTCGTGACCTCGGTGACGAACCGGGCCACCTCCGTCAGGGTGGCGAGCCGCCCGGCCGGGAGGCACGGGAGCCCCATCTTCGCCTCCAGCGCGGGGATGACCGAGCAGAGGTTGGCGTTTCCGCACCGCTCCCCGTAGCCGTTCACGGTGCCCTGGACCTGCACCACGCCCTCGTGGACCGCGGCCAGCGAGTTCGCCACCGCGGTCTCGCTGTCGTTGTGGGCGTGGATGCCGAGCGGCGTCCGGATCTTCGCCCGCACCTGCCGGACCACGTCGGCGATCTGCCACGGCAGCGACCCGCCGTTCGTGTCGCACAGGACGACCGTCTCGGCGCCGCCGCGCGCCGCCGCCTCGAGCGTGGCGAGCGCATAGGCCGGATCGGCGCGCCAGCCGTCGAAGAAGTGCTCGGCGTCGTAGATCACCCGCCGGCCCTGGGCCGAGAGGAAGGCCAGGCTGGCCTCGATGATCCGGAGGTTCTCCTCGAGCGAGGCCCGGAGCACCTCGGTGACGTGGAGGGTCCAGGTCTTTCCCACCACGGTGCAGACCGGCGCACCCGAGTCCACGAGCGCCCGGATGTTGGCGTCGTCCTCGGGGACCCCACCGACCCGGCAGGTCGATCCGAAGGCGGCGATGCGCGCCGTCTTCCAGGCCATGTCCCGGGCCCGGGAGAAGAACTCGGCGTCCTTGGGGTTGGAGCCGGGCCAGCCCCCCTCGATGAACGCCACCCCCAGCTCGTCGAGCCGGATCGCCACCGCGATCTTGTCGTCGCAGGAGAGGGAGATGCCCTCCCGCTGCGTGCCGTCGCGCAGGGTCGTGTCGTAGATCTGGATCACGCGCCCTCCCGCTGCCGCCTCTCGTGCTCCGCGATGCGGGACTCGAACCGCAGGATGTAGCCGAGCTCGTCGACCCCCTCGAGCAGGCAGGTCCGGGCGAACGGATCGATGGGGAACGTCACCTCGGTCCCGTCGGGAAGGCGCAGCGTCTGGCGGGCCAGGTCGACCGTGACCTGCGCCTCGGGATCGCTCGCCAGCTGGGCGAGCAGGGACGCGTGCGCCGCCGCGTCGATGGCCACCGGCAGGAGCCCGTTCTTCAGGGCGTTGTTCCGGAAGATGTCGGCGAACGAGGTGGCCACGACGGCCCGGAAGCCGAAGCCGGTCAGCGCCCAGGGCGCGTGCTCGCGGGAGCTTCCGCAGCCGAAGTTGTCGCCGACGAGGAGGACCTGCGCCCCCTTCGCGCGGGGCAGGTTCACCTCGAAGGTGGGGTGCGGCGTCCCGTCGGCGCCGTACCGCCAGTCGGCGAACAGGGCCGAGCCCAGGCCGGTCTTGTCGGTGGTCTTGAGGAAGCGCGCCGGGATGATCTGGTCGGTGTCGATGTCGTGCCGGTGCAGCACGACGACGCGGGAGGTGAGCGTGGTGAACTGGGCCATGATCAGGCTCCCTGGGAGCGGGTGAGCGTCCGGGGGTCGGTGACCTTCCCGGTGACGGCCGACGCGGCGGCGGTGAGCGGCGAGGCGAGCAGCGTGCGGCCGCCCTTGCCCTGGCGCCCCTCGAAGTTCCGGTTGGAGGTGGAGACCGCGTACTCGCCCGGCTGGAGCTGGTCGCCGTTCATGGCGATGCACATGGAACAGCCCGGGTTGCGCCACTCCGCTCCGGACTCGATGAAGACCCGGTCGAGCCCCTCGGCCTCGGCCTGCTTCTTCACCTGCTGCGAGCCCGGGACGACGAGCACGCGCATCCCGGGGGCGACCTTGCGGCCGCGAAGGACCGAGGCGGCGGCGCGCAGGTCGGAGATCCGCCCGTTCGTGCAGCTCCCGATGAAGACCACCTGGACCGGCTGGCCGGCCAGGGGCTGACCGGGGCGGAGCCCCATGTACCCGAGCGCCTTCTCCATCGCGGCCCGCTGAGAGGCCTCGCCGAGGGCCGCCGGGTCGGGGACGCGCCCGCCGATGCCGATGCCCATGCCGGGGTTGGTCCCGTAGGTGATCATCGGCTCCAGCGAGGACGCGTCGATCGTGATGGTGCGGTCGAAGCGGGCCCCCGGGTCGGTGGGCAGGGTCCGCCAGCGGGCCACCGCGCGGTCCCACGCCTCGCCCTTCGGCGACGCGGGACGCCCCTGGAGATAGGCGAAGGTCGTCTCGTCGGGAGCGATGAGGCCGGCGCGGGCGCCGCCCTCGATGGCCATGTTGCAGACCGTCATCCGCTCCTCCATGTCGAGGGCGCGGATCGCCGGGCCGCAGAACTCGAAGACGTGGCCGGTGCCCCCGCCCACGCCGATGCGGGCGATGAGCGCCAGGATGACGTCCTTCGCCGTGACCCCGGGCGCGAGCCGTCCCTCGACGCGGACCTCGTAGTTCTTCGGCCGGTGCTGGAGCAGGCACTGGGTCGCGAGCACGTGCTCGACCTCGCTCGTGCCGATCCCGAAGGCCAGCGCCCCGAAGGCGCCGTGGGTCGCGGTGTGGCTGTCCCCGCAGACGATGGTCATGCCCGGCTGGGTGAGCCCGAGCTCCGGACCCATCACGTGCACGATGCCCTGGGTCGGGCTGTCGCGGCCGTGGAGGGGGACGCCGAACTCGCGGCAGTTCTCCTCGAGCTGCGCGAGCTGGGCCGCCGCCTGCGCGTCCACCACCGGCCCCCGGGTGGGGATGGAGTGGTCGGCGGTGGCGGTGGTGAGCTCGGGGCGCCTCACCCCGATCTTGCGCGCGCGAAGGCCGGTGAAGGCCTGGGGCGACGTCACCTCGTGGACGAGGTGGCGGTCGACGTAGAGGATGGCGGGGGCGCCCTCCTCCTGGGCGACGACGTGGGCATCCCAGAATCTTCTGCAGCAGCGTTCGGGGCTCGTTCATGACCGTCCGGCGGTTCGGGAAATGGGCGGAAGAGTATACACGACCCAATCGGGCGCAAAACGGCCCCGGACGTCCCGGAGGACGCGCGGGGCCGCGCGGACGTCAACGTTCGCTAAATCCCGAGCTTCTTGAAGAAGTCGGTCCCCTTGTCGTCGACCAGGATGAAGGCCGGGAAGTTCTCGACCTCGATCTTCCAGACCGCCTCCATGCCGAGCTCGGGGAAGTCGATGCACTCGACCTTCTTGATGTTCTCCTCGGCCAGAACCGCCGCGGGGCCGCCGATCGAGCCCAGGTAGAACCCGCCGTACTTCTTGCAGGCGTCGGTCACCTGCTGGCTGCGGTTTCCCTTCGCGATCATGACGAGCGAGGCGCCGTGGGACTGCAGCAGGTCCACGTACGAGTCCATGCGCCCGGCGGTCGTGGGCCCGAAGGAGCCCGAGGCCTTGCCCTTCGGCGTCTTGGCCGGGCCGGCGTAGTAGACGGGGTGGTTCTTCAGGTACTCGGGGACTCCCTTGCCCGAGTCGATGAGCTCCTTGAACTTGGCGTGGGCGATGTCGCGGGCGACCACCAGCGTCCCGTTGAGGAGCAGCGGCGTCGACACCGGATGCTTCGACAGCTCGGCCACGATCTCCTTCATCGGGCGGTTCAGGTCGATCTTCACCCCGTGGCCGTGCTTGCCGCGGTACTCGGCGGGGATGAGGCGCCCGGGGTTCCGATCGAGCTCCTCGATCCGAATCCCGTCCCGGTTGATCTTGGCCTTCATGTTGCGGTCGGCCGAGCAGGAGACGCCCATGCCCACCGGGCAGGAGGCGCCGTGCCGCGGCAGGCGGACCACGCGGATGTCGTGGGCGAAGTACTTGCCGCCGAACTGCGCGCCGATGCCGAGCTTGTTGGCCGCGTCGAGGAGCCGCTTCTCGAGCTCGACGTCGCGGAAAGCCTGGCCGTGCGCGTTTCCCTCTGTGGGGAGGCCGTCGTAGTACTTGGTGGAGGCGAGCTTCACCACCTTCAGGGTCTGCTCGGCCGACGTGCCGCCGATGACCGCGGCGATGTGGTACGGCGGGCAGGCGGCGGTGCCGAGGTACTTCATCTTGTCGACGAGGAACTTCTCGAGCTTCTCCGGCGTGAGCAGCGCCTTCGTCTCCTGCCAGAGCATGGTCTTGTTGGCGGAGCCGCCGCCCTTGGCCACGAAGAGGAACTTGTACTCGGCGCCCTCGGTCGCGTAGAGGTCGATCTGGGCCGGCAGGTTCGTGCCGGTGTTGACCTCGTCGTACATGTTGAGCGGCGCGGTCTGCGAGTAGCGCAGGTTCTCCTCGGTGTAGGTGCGGTACACGCCCTTGGAGATCCACTCCTCGTCCTTCACCCCGGTCCAGACCTGCTGCCCCTTCTTCCCCATCACGGTGGCCGTGCCGGTGTCCTGGCAGATGGGCAGGTCGCCCTGGGCCGCGATCTCGGCGTTGCGCAGGAAGGCGACCGCCACGCCCTTGTCGTTCTGCGAGGCTTCGGGGTCGGAGAGGATCTTCGCGACCTGCTCGTTGTGCGCGGGGCGAAGGAAGAAGGAGAGCTCCCGCATGGACTCGTGCGCGACCTGCTCGAGCGCGGACGGCTCGACCTTGAGGATCTCCTTGCCCTCGAAGGTCGTGACCGAGACGCCTTCCTTGCCGATCAGGCGGTAGCGGGTCTGGTCCTTCGAGAGCGGGAACGGGTCCTGATACTGGAAGACTGGAGTGGCCATGACCCGGAAGGAAAGCAGAACTCGCGCGACCCGTCCACGAGATCCACACGGGGCGCAAAGGAAAGGGGCGCAGCCCCCGTGGCGAAGGCCACGGACGGCGCGCCCCCTGGGACCCCGGCCGTCTACTTCTTCTTGCCGGCCTTCTTGACCGGCTTCTTCGCGACCTTCTTCGCAGGCTTCGCGGCCTTCTTGGCAGCGGCCTTCACCTTGCGGAAGTCGCTCTTCACGGCGGCGCTGGCCTTCTTGCCGGCGGCCTTCACCTTGCGGAAATCGCTCTTCACCGCGGCCCTGGCCGACTTGCCGGCGGCCTTCGCCTTGCGGATGTCCTTCTTCACTTCCTTCTTCACCTGGGCGACGAACTTCTTCGCCTGGGCCTTGGCCTTCTTCACGGTGGCCTTGGCCTTCTTCACGCTGGCGTCGAACTCGGCCGCGACGATCTTGACGTCCTTGTCGAGCGCGGCCTTTCCCTCCTCGACCTTCGCGACGACGGATTCACTGAAGGTCGGCTGTGCGACGTTCTCCTGCTCCCCGTTCATGCTCTCTCCTCCCGTATGACGTTTCGCCCGAATGCTGGCGCGACCAATGGTTTACGCACCTGGAAGCGATTCTGCAACAGGCCAGGCGCGGCGCACCCTTCGTGGACGGAGGGGCCCTCCCCTTGCCTCCCCGCCATCGACCGGGTAGTCCTCCGGCCTGCGTGCGTCCATCCCGGGCGCCGCCCCGGAGGCGTCCATGGCGAAGCCCAAGATCGAGGACCTGGTGACCGGCAAGGGGGCGGAGGCCGTCCGGGGAAAGAGCGTTCAGGTGCACTACACCGGCTGGCTCGTCGACGGCACGAAGTTCGATTCCTCCGTCGGGGGGAGCCCGTTCACCTTCCATCTGGGGGCGGGCGAGGTGATCGAGGGCTGGGATCGCGGCGTCGCGGGCATGAAGGTGGGGGGCAAGCGCAAGCTCACCCTTCCCCCGGACCTGGCCTACGGGTCGCGCGGTGCGCCCCCGGAGATCCCGCCCGGCGCCACCCTGGTCTTCGAGGTCGAGCTCCTGGCCGTATTCTGAGCCCGTCCCGGACTTCGCCCCCATGTGCACGTTCTGCGTCCAGCACGGCGATGGCAAGCGCTGGTACGCGAACGCGAAGAACTACGCGTTCGACCTGGAGAGTGACCTCCGCCGGCAGGGGGTTCATGGTCGACTTCGTCCGGAACTTCGAGCGGACCCGCCGGTCGGTCGACGTCGGGCTGGCCGCGCTCCGGTACCTCCCCCGCCCCCTCGAGAAGGCCGTGGCCGAGCGGGTCACGGCGAGCCAGCAGCGGGAGCACTTCGGGCAGCCCATCCCCCTCGAGGAGTGCGCCCGGATCTTCGACCGCGCGACGAACATCACCCGGCTCCCCTGCGTGTGCCGTGGGGCGATGAAGCCGGGCTCCGACGCCGAGTCCTGCTGCATCGTGATGACCGTGGCCTCCCACGACGGGACGCTCTCCGAGGCCTTCCGCGACTACGCCGGGGGACCCGGGGCCCAGGGATTCGAGAAGCTGACGAAGTCCCAGGCGCTCGCGGTCCTGCGGCGCGCCGAGGCGGCTGGCCTCGCCCACACCGCCTGGACCTTCCTCACCCCCTTCGTGGCCGCGATCTGCAACTGCAACCTGCCGAGCGGCTGCCTGGCGATGAAGGTCCAGCTGACGGGCGGCGTCCGGGTGATGTGGAAGGGGGAGGACGTGGCCCGCCAGGACCCCGGGCGCTGCGACGGCTGCGGCGCGTGCGTCCCCCGCTGCCCGTTCGACGCCATCCGGCCGGCCGGCGAGGGGGCGGTGGCCCTCGATCGGACGGCGTGCTGGGGGTGCGGGACCTGCCGGTCGGCCTGCCCTCACGGCGCCATCCGCCTCGAGCCGCGCGCGTCGACGGCCGACGTGGCGGCGGACTGGTAGCCCCTTGCGCGCCCGCTGCGACCGCTGCCTGCGCCCCGAGGCCTTCTGCGTCTGCCAGGGGCTCCTCGCGGCCCCTTCCCGGACCCGGGTGGTCCTCCTGCAGCACCCACGCGAGGCGCGGCTCGCCATCTGCAGCGCGTGGCTGACCCGGATCTCGCTCGAGAACGCCGAGCTCCACGGCGGCGTCGCCTTCGAGGCGCACGCCCGGGTCCGGGAGCTCGCCGCGATTCCCGGCGCCGCCCTGCTCTATCCCGGCCCCGGCTCGGTGGACGCGGGGGACCTGGCCGGCCGCCCTCCCCCGGTGCTCTTCGCGATCGACGGAACCTGGCACCAGTCGGAGAAGATGCTCCGGCTCTCTCCGGCGCTGTCGGCCCTCCCGCGGGTCTCTGTGGACGCCCGGCGCCCCAGTGGATACGGGGACCTGCGCCGGGAGCCGGGCGAGGTCCACCTCTCCACCCTGGAGGCGGTGGCCCTCGCGCTCGGCGCGATCGAGCAGGACGCCTCCCGGTTCGCCCCCATGGTCGCGGCCTTCCAGCGCAGCGTGGCGCTCCAGCTCGAGTGCTCCCGCGACGACCGCCGGAACCCCCGCCACCGCGGAGACGCCTGGCGCACGCCCCTAACGGGCCCGGAGCACGAAGAGGACCGCGCCGACGACGCCGGCGAGCCCGAACGCGGCGTATAGCGCCCCGGCGAGGACGGCCTTTCCTCCTCGCATGGGCCCGGAGTTCGTGCGCACCTCCCGGCGGATGAACCCGTCGCGGATTCCCATCCACGCGGTCAGCGCACCGGAGACGAGGAGCACCACGACCACCACCCAGTGGAGTGGACTCGAGCCGTCGAGGAAGGCCTCCATGCCCGCACGAGGATACCCTCCTTCCGCGTAGTTGCGAGCGGTTCATGGCTGCGGTACACGCCCCGGATGGCTGACGCGGCGCGCCCGTCCAACTTCCTGACCGACATCATCGACGCCGACCTGGCCTCCGGGCGCGTGCGGGGCCCCGTCGTGACCCGCTTCCCTCCCGAGCCGAACGGCTTCCTCCACATCGGGCACGCCAAGTCGATCCTGCTCAACTTCGGCCTGGCGGCGCGGTACGGGGGGCACGCGAACCTCCGCTTCGACGACACGAACCCCACCACCGAGGAGACCGAGTACGTCGAGTCGATCCAGGCCGACGTCCGCTGGCTGGGGGGGACTGGGGGACGCACCTCCACTACGCCTCCGACTACTTCGAGAAGATGTACGAGTGCGCCGAGCGGCTCGTCCGGGACGGGAAGGCCTACGTCGACAGCCAGCCCCAGGAGGCCATCCGGGAGCAGCGCGGCAGCTTCGACCGCCCTGGCGTGGCGAGCCCGTTCCGGGACCGCCCCGCCGCGGAGAGCCTCGACCTGTTCCGGCGGATGCGCGCCGGGGAGTTCGAGGACGGGGCCTGCGTGCTCCGGGCCCGCATCGACATGGCGCACCCGAACGTGCTCCTGCGCGACCCGCTCCTCTACCGGATCCGGCACGCCGACCACCACCGTACCGGCGACGCCTGGTGCATCTACCCCATGTACGACTGGGCCCACCCGCTCGAGGACGCCATCGAGGGCGTGACCCATTCCATCTGCACGCTGGAGTTCGAGTCGAACCGCGAGCTCTACGACTGGGTGCTCGAGAGCACCGGGCCCTGGGCCCCCCGTCCGCACCAGTACGAGTTCGCCCGGCTGGCGCTCGGCTACACGGTCATGTCGAAGCGCAAGCTCCTCCAGCTCGTGAACGAGAAGCGCGTCGCGGGCTGGGACGATCCGCGCATGCCCACCATCGCGGGGATGCGCCGGCGCGGCGTGACGCCGCAGGCGCTGCGGGACTTCGCCGACCTGATTGGCGTCGCCAAGAACAACAGCGTGGTCGACATCGGCAAGTTCGAGTTCGCGGTCCGCGGAGACCTGGAATCGCGGTCCCCCCGCGCCCTCGCCGTCCTCGACCCCCTCCCCCTCACCCTCACCACCTGGGAGCGCTGGCCGCATCGAGGAGCTCGACCTGCCCTGGTGGCCAGCCGATCCCGCCCGGGGAGGAAGCCGCAAGGTCCCGTTCGGCGGGAGCCTCCTCATCGAGCGGGACGACTTCTCCTCGGAGCCACCCGCCGACTGGAAGCGCCTCGCGCCCGGGCGGGAGGTCCGCCTGGCCGGCGCCTACGTGGTCCGCTGCGACGAGGTCGTGCGCGGCCCGTCCGGCGAGGTGGTGGAGATCCGCTGCTCCCACGACCCGGCCTCGCGCGACTCGGCGGGCACCGCCCGACGCGGCGTGGGGACCCTCCACTGGGTCGAGGCGTCCCGCTCCGTGCCTGCCGCGGTCCGGCTCTACGACCGGCTCTTCACCGTCGAGAAGCCCGACGCCGAGGACGACTTCCTCGCCGTCCTCAATCCCGACTCGCTCTCCTCGGCGCCAGGCGCCCGGGTCGAGCCGGCGCTCCGCGACGCCGCGCCCGGCACGCACTGGCAGTTCCTGCGAGAGGGCTACTTCTTCGTCGACCCGGTCGACTCCCGGCCCGGCGCCCCGGTCTTCAACCGGACCCTCACGCTGAAGGACACCTGGGCGGCTCGCGCCACCCCCCCCGCGCCCCGGCGAGCGGCGGCCCGCCCGGCGAAGGAGCCAGCGGCCGCCTCCCCGCCGCGGAAGTCCCGCGGCGACGCCCGGGCCGACCTCCGGGCCGCCGACCCGGCCCTGGCCGCCCTCCACGCTCGCCTCTCCGCCACACCCGGGCTGTCCGCCGACCAGGCCGACCTTCTCGCGGCCGACGCCGCCACGGTGGCCTGGTTCGACGCCGCCGTGGAGGCCGGTGGACCGGCGGGTCCGGTCGCCCGCTGGCTGCTGAACGAGCTCCAGGGGCTCGCCGGCGACGTGCCGCTCGGCCAGCTGCCGCTCCGGGCCGCCGACTTCGGGCGCTTCGTCGTGCTCGCCGAGTCCGGGCGCACCACCGGCGCGGGCGCCAAGGCGCTGCTCGCGAGCCTCGTCGAGCGCGGGGGCGACCCGGCCGCGCGCCTCGCCGAGCTCGGGCTCGAGAAGGTCGACGACCGCGCTGCGGTGGAGGGCGCCGTGGCCCGCGTCCTGGCCGCCCAGGCCGCCGAGGTGGCCCGCTACCGGGCGGGGGAGACCAAGCTGCTCGCATTCCTGTTTGGGGCGGTCATGAGGGAAACGAAGGGCAAGGCATCCCCGGATGCTATAAGGAATGCGCTAACGGAAGCTCTGCGTTGACTCTCACCCACAGGAGAAGATCATGCGCCGACTCGCATTTGCCATTCCCCTCCTCGCCGTCCTGCTGGCGTCCCCCGCCACCTCCCGCGCCGAGTCGGGCGGAAAGCCCATCTCCCTCGGTCTCGTCACCCCGGTCCAAATCGTTCCCGAGAACCAGGGCATCAGCGGCTTCCGCTTCAGCCTCATCTACGGGAAGAACACCTTCGTGAACGGCTTCGACCTCGGCCTCGTCAACGTGACCTCCGGCGGCCTCGAGGGCGTCCAGTGGGGCTTCGTCAGCATCGTCCAGGGCAACGCCGTCGGCTGGCAGTGGAACTTCGTCTCGCCTGAACGAGGGCAGCTTCGAGGGGCTCCAGATGGGGCTTCTACAACCAGGCGAAGCACGTGAAGGGGCTCCAGCTCGGCTTCGTGAACAACACCGTCACGATGGAAGGCGTCCAGATCGGCCTCATCAACATCATCCAGAAGGGCGGCATGCTGCCGGTCTTCCCCATCTTCAACTTCTCGTTCAAGTAGGCAGCGGCGTCCTGAAGTTCCGGCGGGACCCGTGGGAGGCGCGATGAAGGACTTCCGGGCCCGATACGGCCCCTGGGCGCTCATCACCGGCGCCTCGGAGGGCATCGGCGAGTCCTTCGCCCGCGCCCTCGCCTCCCGTGGATTTCACCTCCTGCTGGTGGCTCGGCGCGAGGGGCCCCTCGAGTCCCTCGCCGCCGAGCTCCGCTCGGCCCACGCGATCCAGGTCCGCATCGCGTCGGCCGACGTCGCTCGTCCCGACCTCCTCGCCGTGCTCGATGCCCTGGCCGGCGACGCCGAGGTGGGGCTCCTCGTCCACAACGCCGCCTTCTCCGCGCTGGGACCCTTCCTCGACCGGCCCCTCGACGACCTCATGAAGGTGATCGACGTGAATTGCCGGGCGCCGGTCGCCATGGCGCACCATTTCGCCCGGAAGATGGTCTCCCGGGGCCGCGGCGGCATCCTGCTCATGTCGTCCCTGGCCGGCGGCCAGGGCACCCCCATCGTCGCCGCCTACGCCGCCTCCAAGGCCTTCGAGAATCGTCCTCGCCGAGGGGCTCTGGGACGAGCTCCGGTCCGCCGGCGTGGACGTGCTCGCCTGCCGCGCCGGCCCGACCCGCACTCCGAGCTACGAGGCCTCCCGTCCCCGGAAGAAGGTGCCGATGATGGAGGCGGCCCCGGTCGTGGAGGAGGCGCTCGCCGCCCTGGGACGCCAGCCGGTGGTGGTGGCTGGCCGGCTGAACCGCGCCGTGAACTTCGTCATGCAGCGGCTCCTCTCCCGGCCCGCCGCGATCCGGTTCATGGGCAACAGCACCCGCAAGATGTACGGCTGACCGCTGCGGAGGGCGGCCCCCCGGGATAGACCCACGGCATGCGCATCCTGCACACCATGATCCGCGTGGGGGACCTCGACCGGTCCATCCGCTTCTACACCGAGGTGCTGGGCATGAGGCTGCTGCGGCGCCACGAGTACCCGGACGGACGCTTCACGCTGGCCTTCGTGGGCTACGCGCCCGAGTCGGAGGCCGCCGCCATCGAGCTCACCTGGAACTGGGACACCGCAGCGCTACGACCTGGGGAGCGGCTTCGGCCACGTGGCCCTCGAGGTTCCCGACGCGTACGCCGCCTGCGCCGAGATCGAGCGGCGGGGCGGCAAGGTCGTCCGAGCCGCCGGCCCCATGAAGCACGGCACCACGGTCATCGCCTTCGTCGAGGACCCGGACGGCTACCGCGTCGAGCTCATCCAGGCGGCGAGTTCCGCCCACCGCGCGTAGAGCCGGTCGACCTCCGCCGTCACCGCCTCCATCTCCGCCCGCAGGCGGACGACGGCGTCGCCGCCCTTCTGGTACGTGGCCGGGTCGGACAGGGCGGCCTCCGCCGCGGCCTTCCGCTCCTCGGCGGCGAGGATGGCCGCCTCCATTCCGTCCATCTCCCGCTGCTCCTGGAAGGACAGGCGCCCCGGCTTCCGGGCCCGCTCCGGCACGGCCTCCCGCACCACCGGCGCCGCCCGCGGGCGTTCCGGCACGGCCGCCTCGCGCCGCGCGGCCTCCGACTGGTCCCGCAGCGTTCGATAGGTCTCGTAGTTCCCGGGATACCGGACCGCCCGCCCCTCCCCCTCGAAGGCCAGGATGGAGGTGGCCACCTTGTCGAGGAAGTACCGGTCGTGGGTCACGAGCAGCACGCTGCCCCCGAAGTCGAGGAGCAGCCGCTCCAGCACGTTGAGCGTGACGAGGTCGAGGTCGTTCGTGGGCTCGTCGAGGACCAGCACGTTCGCCCCCTCGAGGAAGAGCCGGGCGAGCAGGAGGCGGTTCCGCTCCCCGCCGGACAGCGCCTTCACCTTCATGCGCTGCATCGTGGGGGGAAAGAGGAGGTCGTCGAGGTACTCGCGCAGCCCAATCCGTCGGTCGCCGATCTGGACGAAGTCCTCGCCCGCCATGCCCGGAGCCCCTCCGCCGGCGGCCTCGTACACCGTCTGCTCCGGATCGAGCGCGGCCCGCTGCTGGTCGTGGTAGGCGACGCGCGTGCGCACGCCGGCGACCACCTTGCCCCCGTCGGGCTCGAGCTCGCCGAGGAGCAGGCGGAGGAAGGTGGTCTTCCCGGCGCCGTTGGGGCCGACGATGCCCACTCGCTCCCCCCGCTGCAGGATGAAGTCGACGCCCTCGAGGACCTTTCGCTCGCCGAAGGACTTGGCGAGCCCGTGCGCCTCCAGGACCACCTGCGAGAGCCGGGGCGGCGGGGCGACCTGGAGGTCGGCCACCCGGGGGCGGGCGAAACCCTTCTCGGCCATGAGCGAGCGCGCCCGCTGGATCCTCGCCTTGCTCTTCGTCCGCCTGGCCTCGACGCCCCGGCGCAGCCAGGCGACCTCCTGCGAAATCCAGCGCTCGCGCTTGTGCTGGGCCAGCGCTCCCTGCTCCTCGGCCAGCAGCTTCTGCTCGAGGAAGGCCTCGTAGTTCCCGGGCCAGCTCAGGACGCCGCCGTCGGGGGTGATCTCGACGATGCGGTCGACCAGGTCGTCCAGGAAGTAGCGATCGTGGGTGACGAGGACGAGGGCGCCGCTCCGGCCGTCCAGCTCGTCCTCCAGCCAGTCGACCGTGTCGGCGTCGAGGTGGTTGGTGGGCTCGTCGAGGAGCAGGAGGTCCGGACGGGAGAGGAGCGCCCGCGCGATGGCCACCCGCTTCCGGGCCCCCCCGGACAGCTCCGCGACGGGCCTGTCCCAGTCCTTCACGCCCGAGCCGGTCGAGCAGTCGCCTGGCCTCGTGGGACGTGTCCCACCCTCCCAGGTGCTCGACCCGGTCGGACAGGACGGCCAGCTCGACGAGCGCCCGGTCGTGCCGTTCCGGGTCCGTCTCCTCGGCGAGCCGGGCGGAGAGCGCGGCGTGGGCCTCGATGGCGTCCCGGAGCGGCGCCCGGGCCACCTCCAGCTCGGAAGCCACCGTGGCCCCGGCGGTGAAGTCCGGCTCCTGCGGCAGGTAGGTGACCGACGCCCCCCGTCGCAGCTGGACCTCGCCCCGATCCGGCTCGGCCGCCCGGGCGAGGATGCGCAGCAGGGAGGACTTGCCGGAGCCGTTCACGCCCACGAGCCCGACGCGCTCCCCCTCCTCGATGGTGAGGGTGAGCTGGTCGAGGATGGTGCGGCTGCCGAAGGCGAGGCCGATGGAGGATGCGTGGAGCAGCGTCACGGGGTCCCGTCCGTGGCGCCGGCCCGGGCTCGAGCCGGGGAGCTTCCGGTCAGCCGAGCCAGGTGTCCTGCACCACGTCCTTCTTCTGGTAGAACTTGCGGCCGGTGATCATCGCAGAGACGAGCCCGTTGCGATACTGCGTCGAGTCGTAGATCACGATGTAGACGTGCAGGATGACGAAGGTCGCGATGAACCAGGCCACCACGAGGTGGAAGCTGGTCACGCGGAACGGGCCGCCCAGGAGCGGGAGCAGGAAGCCGAAGATCCGGTTCATCGGCCCGTTGGGCGCGTCCTGGGAGAAGAGCGCGAACCCGGTCGCGATCTGGAACCCACCCAGGAAGACGACGCCGATCGTGTAGGAGAGCCCCGCCAGCGCGTTGTGCCCCAGGTGGATGGGGCCGGGCTTCAGTTTCAGGTATTCCCAGGCCTGCCGCCACAGGTCGCGCCACCAGGCGCCCCTCCAGAACATGGGGAAGCCGGATCGGGCGTAGTTGTTGCCGAAGAAGAACCAGTAGGCGCGGGCGCACCAGCTCACCGCGAAGACGAACCCCGCCGCGAAGTGGAGCTTGCGCATCCACCCCATGAGGAAGTTCCGCCAGGCCTCCCCCTCCGGGGAGAAGACCGGGTTCGCGATGTAGAGCCCGGTGAGGAAGAGCGTCGTGATGCAGATGGCCGACACCCAGTGGGTGACCCGCACCGGGAGCTGCCAGACGTACCCGGCCCGGTAGTAGTCGCCGGGGTTCCGGGCGAAGTCGTCCGACGTGAACGGCCGGGGCTGGGAGGTCACGGGCATGTCGTCCTCCTATCGCACCACGATGGCGCTCCCCACCTCGTTGCCCTCGGCGTCGTGCACGTGGGTGGCGCAGGCGAGGCAGGGGTCGAACGAGTGGATGGTGCGCAGGATCTCGAGCGGCAGCTTGGGGTTCGCCATGGGCGTCCCGAGGAGCGACGACTCGAACGCGCCGAGCTGCCCCTTCTCGTCGCGCGGCGACCCGTTCCAGGTGGTGGGGACCACGGCCTGGTAGTTGGCGATCTTCCCGTCCTTGATGCGCACCCAGTGCCCCAGCGCCCCTCGCGGCGCCTCCACGTGCCCGAAGCCCTTGGCCTCCGCGGGCCAGGTGGAGGGGTTCCACTTCGAGGTGTTGGCCGTCGAGGTCTGGCCGGCCTTGATGTGCCCGACGAGGGCGTCGAACTCGTCCTGCAGCCAGGCCGCGCAGAGCCGGGTCTCCAGCACGCGCGCCGCGGTCCGGCCGATGGTCGAGAACAGCGCCTCGGGACCGAGCTTCAGCGCCCCGAGCGCCTCCCCCACGACGTCCTTGTACTCGGAACGCCCGGCCGCGTAGCCGATGAGCATGCGCGCCAGCGGCCCCACCTCCATCGCGTTGCCCTTCCAGCGGGGCCCCTTGATGAAGGAGTACGGCTTCTTCTCGTCGAGGTACTGGAAGGGCGGCTTCGGCCCGGTGTAGTTCGGCTTGGTGATGCCCTCCCAGGGGTTGAGCGCGGTCGTGCCCGCCGGATACTGGTACCAGGAGTGATCCACGGCCTCGAGCACCTGCGTGGTGTCGGTCGGATCGACCGGCAGGATCCTCGAGAGGTCCTTCCCGAGGATGGCGCCGCGGGGCATGCGGAAGCTGGCCACGTCGGCGATGTTCCCCTGCGCGGGCAGGTCGCCGTAGGACATGTAGTTGCCGAGCCCGCCGCCCAGCTTCGTCCACTCCGGGTAGAAGGAGGCGACCGCCAGCACGTCCGGGTAGTACATCTTCTCGACCACGTTCCGGTGCGCCCGGATGACCTGTCCGACCAGGTTCAGCTGGTCCATCCCGATCGCGTTGTCGCTGTTCATGGCGATGGAGCAGGCCATGCCCCCCACGACGTAGTTCGGGTGCGGGTTCTTGCCGCCGAAGACGGCGTGGACCTTGACGATGTCCTTCTGGATCTTGAGCGCCTCGAGGTAGTGCGCCACCGCCATGAGGTTGGCCTCGGGCGGGAGCTTGTAGGCCGGGTGTCCCCAGTAGGCGTTCGCGAAGATCCCCAGCTGGCCGGACTTGACGAAGCGCTCGAGCGTCGCCGCGATGTCCCGGAAGTAGCCCGCGTCGTTCGGATACCAGCCCGGCGAGACCTTCTGGGCCAGCGCCGCGGTGGCCACGGGGTCCGCCTTCAGGGCCGAGACCACGTCCACCCAGTCGAGCGCCTGCAGCTGGTAGAAGTGGACCAGGTGGTCGTGGATCTGCTGCGCCAGGTACATGATGTTCCGGATCGCCGACGCGGCCGGGGGAACCTGGATCCCGAGCGCGTTCTCCACGGACCGCACCGAGGCGAGTGCGTGGATGCTCGTGCACACGCCGCAGATGCGCTCGCAGAACGCCCAGGCGTCGCGCGGATCGCGCCCTTGCAGGATGACCTCGATGCCGCGCCACATGGTGCCGGTCGACATGGCGTCCCGGATGACGTTCTTGTCGTCCAGCATGGCCTCGATGCGGAGGTGTCCCTCGATGCGCGTGACCGGGTCGACGACGACTCGATTCGTCATGGCTCAGCCCTGCCCCTTCGTGTCGCTGTCCGGCTCCACCGGGATCTTCTCCTCGGGCTTCACCGTGTGCTTGGCGATGGCCGAGACGGCGTGCGCGCCCGCCCCGATGGCGGCGGCCCCTGCCACGACCTTCCCGACGGTCTCCGGCCAGCTGTCGATGTTGATCTGCGGGATGTTGGCGAGCCGCTGGAAGAACGGGCCGTCGTCCCAGAAGCCGGGCTCGCTGCAGCCGATGCATCCGTGCCCGGCGCCGATGGGCCAGGAGGTCCCCTCGTTCCACTTGAAGGTCGAGCAGTAGTTGTAGGTGGTCGGGCCCCGGCAGCCCATCTTGTAGAGGCAGTGGCCGAGGCGGGCTCCCTCGTCGTCCCAGGCGTGCACGTACTGGCCGGCGTCGAAGAAGGCCCGGCGGTAGCACTTGTCGTGGATCCGCTGCAGGTAGAACATCTTCGGGCGCCCGAGCCGGTCGAGCTCGGGCAGCCGGTCGAAGGTGAGGATGTAGGTGAGGATCCCCGTCATCACGATGGGAATGGGCGGACATCCGGACACGTTGATGACCGGCTTGTTCGTCACCATCTCGTGGACCGGCGTGGCCTGGGTGGGGTTCGGCGCGGCCGCCTGCACGCAGCCCGCGGTGGCGCAGTTCCCCCAGGCCACGACGAAGCGGGCCTTGTCGGCCGCCTCCTTCAGCCGGTCGGCGAAGGTGCGTCCGCCCTCCATGCAGTAGACGCCGCCGTCGGCGAGCGGCGCGTTCCCCTCCACGGCGAGGACGTACTGCCCGGGCTTCTCCCGGATGAGCTTGCTCGACGATCTCCTCGGCCTGGAACCCGGCCGCGGCCTGGAGGGTCGGCTGGTAGTCGAGGGAGAGCAGCGTGAGGATGACGTCCGCGACGAGGGGGTGCGACGACCGGGTGAAGGACTCGGTGCAGCAGGTGCAGGAGAGCCCCTCCATCCAGAGGACCGGGATGCGGGGCTTGGCCTCGAGGGCGTGGACCACGTCCGGGACGAAGGTGGCCTCGAGCCCCATCGTGGCGGTCATGGTCGTGCAGAACTTGAGGAAGGTGCGGCGGTCGAGCCCGTGCTCCCGCAGGACGTCCCACGTCGAGGGACCCTGCTCCCTGGTCTCCGATTCCATGCCGGACCTCCCCGCGATCGCGTTCCGCGGATGCTGCCAGATGAGGTCGGCGACAGTCCACGCCGCGACCGGTCTCTGTTGGGGGGCAAACCCTCGCAGGATCTGGCAAACGTTCGCTTTGCGGATACTCCAACTTGATCCTGGTCAACCCCCGTGATTGACCATTGGTGAATCCCGGGGGAGGGCCCCGTCGCACCCGGCGGCCCCGCGCCGGATGCGCTCGGCTCGCCGATGGGCTATTCCATGGGGAGCCATGCAGCGAACAGAAAACCTGAACATCGCGGCCTTCGACCTCATGCCGTCGCCCGAGGAGGTCCTGCGCCGCCACCCCCTCTCGGAGGCCGCCGCCGCCACCGTCGTCGAGGCCCGCCGCACCATCGAGGCCATCCTCGAGGGGCGCGACCGCCGCCTCTTCGTGGTGGTGGGCCCCTGCTCGATCCACGACCCCGTCGCCGGCCTCGACTACGCGCGCCGCCTTCGCGGCCTGGCCACCGAGCTGTCCGACACCCTCTTCCTCGTCATGCGGGTCTACTTCGAGAAGCCGCGCACCTCGCTGGGCTGGAAGGGGTTCGTGAACGACCCCCGGATGGACGACTCCTTCCGGATCGACGAGGGGATGGAGCGCGGGCGGCAGTTCCTGCTCGAGGTGAACGAGCTGGGCGTCCCGGCCGGAACCGAGGCGCTCGACCCCATCGCACCCCAGTACTACGGCGACCTCATCGCCTGGACCGCCATCGGCGCCCGCACCTCCGAGTCGCAGACCCACCGGGAGATGTCCTCGGGTCTCTCCACGCCGGTCGGCTTCAAGAACGGGACCGACGGCGACATCGACGGCGCCGTGAACGCCATCGTCTCGGCGGGACGCCCTCACAGCTTCCTGGGCATCAGCGGCCAGGGGCGCTCCGCGATCGTGCGGACCCGGGGCAACCGGCACGGTCACCTGGTGCTCCGCGGCGGGGGCGGCCGTCCCAACTTCGACACCGTCTCCATCACGCTGGCCGAGGAGGCCCTGGCCAAGGCCGGGCTCCCGAAGAACCTGGTCGTCGACTGCTCCCACGCCAACTCCTGGAAGAAGCCGGAGCTGCAGCCGCTCGTCATGCGGGACGTCGTCCACCAGATCCGCGAAGGGAACCGCTCGGTGGTGGGCATGATGGTCGAGAGCTTCATCGAGGGCGGCAGCCAGCCGATCCCCGCCGACCTCTCGAAGCTCCGCTACGGCTGCTCGGTCACCGATGCCTGCGTGAGCTGGGATGCCACGGTGGAGATGCTTCGCGGCGCCCGGGAGGTCCTGAAGGAGGTCCTGCCCACGCGGGAGCGCCCGCACCGATGACCGCCCCGGAGCAGGCCCCCGCGCGTGCCCCTGCCCCTGCCGTCGGGTCCCCCCCCGGAAGGCGATCGCTCGCCCGCTTCGCCTGGCTCTCCATCGCCGCCGCGGTCGCCACCATCGGGCTCAAGACCACCGCCTGGCTCCTGACCGGATCGGTCGGGCTCCTCTCCGACGCCGCCGAGTCGGTGGTGAACCTGGTGGCCGCCGTGACCACGCTCGGGATGCTCACCGTCTCGGCCCGGCCGCCGGACGCCGAGCACGCCTACGGGCACGACAAGGCCGAGTACTTCGCGAGCGGGGTGGAGGGGGGGCTCATCATCGTCGCGGCCGTGGCGATCGCCTGGTCGGCCGTCGACCGGCTGCTCCACCCTGCCCCCATCGAGAAGATCGGCATCGGCCTGCTCGTCTCCACGGGCGCTTCCCTCATCAACTTCGGGGTCGCGAGGGTCCTGTACCGGGCCGGCCGCAAGCACCACTCCATCGCGCTGGAGGCGGACGCCCACCACCTCATGACC
Organism: uncultured delta proteobacterium; assembly: GCA_963766715.1. Classification (GTDB taxonomy): domain Bacteria; phylum Myxococcota; class Myxococcia; order Myxococcales; family Anaeromyxobacteraceae; genus CAIOAK01. Next base: position 332,525 of record CAVYBH010000012.1, on the reverse strand, counting down.
GACGTCTGGACCTCGGCGGGGGTGCTCGCGGGCATCGGCGTCGTGGCCCTGACGGGCTGGGAGCGGCTCGACCCCATCGTGGCCATCGCCGTGGCGGTGAACATCACCTGGGCGGGCGCGCAGCTGGTCCGCCGCTCCGCGCTCGGGCTCCTCGACACGGCCCTGCCCGCCGACGAGCAGGCGGCCGTGCAGCGGGTCCTGGACGCCCACCGCGGCCCCGAGGTCCAGTTCCACGCGCTGCGCAGCCGGCAGGCGGCCTCGCGCCGCTTCGTCTCGGTCCACGTGCTCGTCCCGGGCGCCTGGAGCGTGGCGGCCGGCCATGCGCTCCTCGAGCGGATCGAGCACGAGATCCGGCAGGTGGTGCCGAACGTCTCCGTCTTCACCCACCTCGAGGCCATCGAGGACCCCACCTCGTACGCGGACGAGGCGCTCGATCGCGCTCCCCCCGCCCCCGACCGCGGAGGCCTAGGCCGCGCGGACCACCACGCCCGTGGCGGTCTCGGCGAAGACGTACTCGGGGTGTACCCGCTCCGCGGTCTGCAGGGCCCAGGGGCGATCGAAGAGGACCACCGGCCGGTCGCGCACGTCGAGGACCACCATGCCCTCCACGGCGTCCTGCAGCAGCTCGGGATCCAGGGGCGTCCCGTCGGCCCGGGCCGGCCAGCGGGCCAGCACCCAGGGCACCGTCTCGACGCGGACCTCGACCCCGTACTCCGATTCCAGGCGGTACTTCACCACCTCGAACTGCAGCTGGCCGAGCGCGCCCAGCACCAGGTCTCCCGCCCGGCCCGCCGGGGGCCGGTAGAGCTGGACGGTGCCCTCCTGGGCGAGCTGCTCGATGCCGGTGGCGAACTGCTTGCGCCGCATCGGGTCGACGAGCGCCAGCCTCCGGAAGTGCTCCGGCGCGAAGCTGGGGATCGCCTCGAAGGCGAAGCGCGAGCCGCCCGTGAGGGTGTCGCCGATCTCGAAGTTCCCGGGGTCGTGGATGCCGACCACGTCCCCGGCGTAGGACTCGTCCACGATGCTGCGCTCGCGAGCCAGGAACTGGGTGGGGCTCGCCAGCCGGACCTCCTTGCCGGTGCGGACGTGGGTCACCTTCATGCCGCGGACCATCTTGCCCGAGCAGATGCGCACGAAGGCCACGCGGTCCCGGTGGGCCTTGTCCATGTTCGCCTGGATCTTGAAGACGAACCCGCTGAACTCCTCCTGGGCCGGATCGATGGGGCCGGCGTCGGAGGGGCGCGCCCGCGGCGGGGGCATCAGCTCCGAGAAGGTCTCCAGGAAGGCCTCCAGGCCGAAGTTGTTCACCGCGCTCCCGAAGAACATGGGCGACAGCAGCCCCGCCTCGAAGCGCTCCCGGTCGAACTCGTCCCCCGCCATCTCCAGCAGCTCCGCGTCGTGCCGGAGCCGGTCGTAGCCGACCCCGTCGAGCTCCTCCCGGAGCGCCGCGTCGTCGATCCCGGTCACCTCCACGGGCGGCCGCTCGGCCCCGGTGGTGGAGCTGGAGTTGGCGCGGTCGGCGTCGAACAGGTACACGCGCTTTCGCAGGCGGTGGTACACGCCGCGAAACACCCCGTTCCGGAAGATGGGCCAGGTGACGGGGTAGACCCCGATCCCGAGCACGCTCTCCACCTCGCCGATCAGCTCGAAGGCGTCGCGGCCGGGGCGGTCGAGCTTGTTCACGAACGTGAAGATGGGGATCGATCGCTGGCGGCACACCCGGAAGAGCTTGCGGGTCTGGGCCTCGACGCCCTTGGCGCTGTCGAGGAGCATGACCGCGCCGTCCACGGCGTGCAGCGTCCGGTAGGTGTCCTCGCTGAAGTCGGCGTGGCCGGGGGTGTCGAGCAGGTTCATCTGCAGCCCCCGGTAGGGGAACTGCAGGACGCTGGTGGTGATGGAGATGCCGCGCTCCCGCTCCATCTCCATCCAGTCGGAGACCGCGCTGGCGCGGCCCCGCTTGGCCTTCACCGCGCCGGCCAGCTGGATGACCCCGCCGTAGAGCAGGAGCTTCTCGGTGAGCGTCGTCTTCCCGGCGTCCGGGTGCGAGATGATGGCGAAGGTCCGCCGGCGGGCGATCTGGTGCTTCATGGTCCTTTTCCTGCCGTCGAGCGGCCGCTCGAACGAACGACCCCGCCGGGCACGTGCCGGGCGGGGTCGCTGGATGGGCCGCCCTGGGGGCGGCAGTTGTATCAGGCCTTGGCGGGCTGGGTCGCGCCCTCGTCGCGGGCCGCCTTCCCCTTCCAGAACCGGCGGGGGAGCATGGCGAGCCCCATGAGCACGAACTGGGTGGCGATGAAGGCGGAGAGCGCCCAGAACGCCTTGTCCATGAAGCCGTAGGAGTGGAGCCCCACGCCCAGCATGTTCACCCCGAACCAGGAGAGGCTCGTGATGACGTTGCCGAAGATGGCCATGGTCATGATGCCGCGCTCCCGGGCGAACCCGCCCCAGCGAGCGTGCAGGATGATGGCGTTCCAGAGGACGATGAGCAGCGCCCCGTTCTCCTTCGGGTCCCAGCCCCAGAACCGTCCCCAGGACTGGTCGGCCCAGATCCCGCCGAGGACCGTGCCCACGAAGCTGAAGAAGAGGGAGAAGGCGACGATGCCGTAGACCATCCCGGAGAGGGACTTCGAGGTCTCCGGGTTGATGCGCGGGGCGAACTGCTTGCGCAGCGTCCAGGCGATGGCGATGGCGCCGGCCAGGAAGGTGCCGCTGTATCCGATGGTGATGGTGGTGACGTGGGTCGCGAGCCAGAAGTTGGAGTCGAGCACGGCCCGCATCATCTCCATGGTGTCGCCGTCGCCTGTCAGGTGGTGGGCCACGAGAAGCGACGCGAAGCCGGAGGACGCGGCCACGGCGGTGCCGAAGCCGTTGCGGTACATGCGCTCCAGCACGATGCCGAGCAGCACCGCGCCCCAGCCGACGAAGACGGCCGACGAGTAGAGGTTGGTCACCGGCGGGCGCCCCTGCAGGACGATGCGCGAGACGAGCCCCGCCGTCTGGACGATGGCGCCGGCGCAGAGCAGGCCGAAGGCGGCCGGGCGGAGGATTTGCGGCTTCCACGCCCAGGATCCGAAGACGGCCAGCAGCGCGAGCACGTAGATCACCATGCCCACGTAGAAGGGCTGGGCGCGGTTGAAGGTGGTCTCGTGATCGACCTGGACCTGGGCCTCGGGGCGAACGGCGAAGGTGGTGACCTGGAGGTCCTTCACGGCCTTGTTGAAGGCGGAGGCGTCCTGGACCGAGTAGGCCCAGCCCAGCCGCGCCATCGGCTCCAGGGCCGGGTTGACCTTGCCCATCGACGCGGCCTGCAGCGCCTCACCGGCGCTCAGCCAGGCCTCCGCCTTCTGGCCCGGCAGCGGCGGCAGGGGCCGGAAGTAGGCGAGGTCGGCCATGGCGGCCTGGCGCTGCGCCGCGCCGGGGGCGCCCAGCGCCTGGATCTCGGCGGCGAGCCCGGGCGTCTGCTCCATCTGGATGGTGTTCTTGAGCCGGTGGTACAGGTAGACGCGCTCGAAGAGGTTGGCGACCGCGCTCTGGTACTGGGTGCGCTGCTTGGCGTCGACGGCGTGGGCCGCCTGGGCCTCCCGCTGGATGTCGTTGATGAACGGGGCGATCTGCCGGAAGGAGTAGTAGCGGTCCTTCTGCAGCTTCATGTTCATGAGCCCGAGCACGTCGGGGTCGTCGATCACGAAGATGGGCTGGAGGTCGGCCACCTGGGGACGGAAGAGCACGTCGAGGATCCACTCGTCCGGGCCCACGGTGCGGTCCTGGTACCGGAAGCTCTGCTGCCCGCGGACGACCAGCAGGGCGTTGCGCGCGGTGGAGTCGAGCGGCTTCAGCCGCCCGCCCTCCAGCACCGGGAGCCGGGCGAACCCGTCGATGTCGAGGCCGCGAACCTGTCCGGGCGCGCGGATCATCGTGAGCGCTCCCACGAGCGCCAGGCCCCCCGCGATCCACGCCGCGTACTTGCCGATGTTCTTCATCTCACGCCTCCTGCGCGGACTGGGCCAGCCGCGCCGCCTCTCGCTTCTTGGACGACTTTCGCAGGCTCACGGTGAAGTGGATGATCAACCCCAGCGAGACCAGCACGCACGAGATGTAGGGCAGGAGCCAGCCCGGGTTCTCCACCACCTGCAGGATGGAGAGGGTGTCCCCCTTGCCGAAGCTGGCCTGGTAGAAGGCCTTGCCGTCGTAGCGCATCGGCTGGTTCATGTAGATGAGGACGTCGCGCTCCTCGCGCGTGGTCGGGTTCGACAGGTGGATCAGGCTGGAGAAGTTCTTGGGGATCTCGGTGCCCGCGTACTTGTCGTGGCTGAACTTCTTCAGGGTGACGGCGTAGGGCAGGTACTGGCGCCGGTGGCGCATGGAGATCTGGTAGGTGCGCCCCTCGTGCGTGAAGGACTGCGGCGCGCCGAGCGCCTGGGACGCGAGCCAGATCCCGTAGCTCCGCCCGCCGGCGATGGGCTCCACCAGGGCCGCGCTCGCGTCGACGTCGTTGTCCGCCGACACGGGAGGAAGCTTCACCATCGTCACGGCCGTCCCGACGCCTGCCGTGGCGAGGGCGGGCGGATCGGTCGGCGCGCGGTTCCGGAGCTGCGCGTTCTGGGCGAAGTCGTGGATCTTGAGCGTGACGGGCGTGCCGGGGATGGAGACGGTGCCCTCGCGCCTCAGCGCCCGGGCCGAGACGGAGTAGACCTCGTCGTGGGCCGGATCGGTCACGTCGATGAGGGCGAGCTCGGCGTCGCGCCCCTCGATGAAGTTGACGGTCTGGCCGTTCTCGATGGCCATCTGCGACTCGACCTGCATCGAGCCGGAGATGAACTCGCCGCCCACGAAGAGGATCAGCCCGAGGTGGACGATCCAGAGGCCGGCCTTGCTCCAGGTGAACTGGAGCCGGATGGCCTGGGCGGCGATGAGGTTCACGATCAGCACGAGGCCGACCAGGGCGCCGCCCGGGAAGATGGGGATCATCCACTGGGAGTTGGGGATGTTCCACCACACCAGGAAGGAGCGCATGTAGATGTTCACGGCGCCGACCGTGCCCAGCTCCACCTGCGCCAGCGTGGCGGCGGTGACGAGCACCATGAGCGACGCCAGGCAGACGATCGTCAGCTGGAGGGACGTCAGCACCTGCATGACGGGACTCTTAGGGCTTAGCAAGGCGCAGGCTCTCCAGGAGGCGGACGAACTCGGGCCGGGAAGCGGCCACGGGGCCCGCATCTCCAACCATCTTCACGAACCAGCTATTTCCCCCGGCGAAGAGGATGGCGGCCACCAGGCGCGTCTTGGTCTCGCCCTCGCTGGTGTAATCGAACACTGCCACGTTCCCCGCGGGCGACTTGAGCGTCTTGCGGTCCCGGGCGAGCGCCGCCTCGTCCACGGGCGGCAGGCCAATCTGGTTGCGCCAGCGGTTCACGTTGGCCACCTCGCCGCCGGCGGGGCCGGGAAACACGGTGACGGACACGTCGATCTTCCCGGGGGCCGTCGGCTTGAGCGTCGCGTAGCGCATCCCGCCCGCCCGGCTCTCGGTCCAGCCCTTCGGCAGGGCCCACTGCAGCTGGCCCGTCGTCGAGGCGTCCGGAGGCGGCGGCACGGCGCCGGCCATGCCCGCCATGTCCCCTCCGGGAACGGACGGGCCGGAGGGACCGCCCGCCTGCTTCGGCACGCGGTAGTGGGAGACCTCGTCGCGGCCGCAGGCGGCCAGCGCCAGGAGCAGCGCGCCGGCGAGAAGCCGGCTCGCCGCGTGGTTCCATCGATCCTTCTTGGCCATTCACCTTCCTCGGGTCGGGCACGGGACGAACGGGTCCCGGGGAGGCGACGGAGCCGCCTCGAGGAGGGCTGTTCTAATCGGAACCCGGCGCAAACACCCAAAAAATGCAGGGCGACAGCGGCTCGGACCGGACGGTCTAGACCCCGGGCGGCTGCGGGTCGTTCACGCCGGGGATCCGCGCCATCTGGGCCCGTCCGTGCTTCCAGGCCTGCTGGACGATCCAGGACAGGGACCGGTCGAGACGCTGCGCCTCGCGCTCGATCTCGCGAAGCATCTCGTCGGGGAAGTACAGCGACTGCTTTCGCTTGTCGGAGTGATCGGACATGACCTTCCTTTTACCTGGGGTGACGAGGAGGGCAAGAAACGTCTTCCTCGGGGGGGCCGGGGGCCTCCCCGGGCTTCTCGAGGACGCTCCGGAGCAGCTCGCAGAGGTCCTCGACGTCGAAGGGCTTGGCGATGAAGGAGGCCCCGGTACCGAGGCGGCCCACCCGGAGCACCGCCTCCTCGGCGTACCCGGACATGAACACCACGGCGGTCTCCGGGTGCTTGCGGACCATCATCTGCGCCAGCTCCGGCCCGGAGATGCGGGGCATCACCACGTCGGCGAGGAGCACGTCGATGCGCTCGCGGCGCTGCTCCGAGATCCGGAGGGCCTCCCTCCCGTCGGCCGCGGAGAGCACCGCGAACCCCCGGGACGCGAGCTGGGCCACGACGAGCGATCGCACCTGCTCCTCGTCCTCGGCGACCAGGATCACCTGCCCGCTGCCTCGTGCTCCCGACGCCCTCGCGCGCGGCGCGGCCTCGACTCCGGGGGGCTTCGGATCGCGGGGAAGGAACACGTCGAAGGTGGCTCCGGCCCCGGGGGCGCTGGCCACGCCGACGAAACCCTGGCTCTGGCGGACGATCCCGTAGACCGTGGACAGGCCGAGCCCCGTCCCCTTCCCCTGGTCCTTGGTGGTGTAGAAGGGCTCGAAGACCCTGGCGAGCACCTCGGGGCCCATTCCCACGCCCGTATCGGACACCCGCAGCCGGACGAACGCGCCCGGCAGCCCCTCCGGGAAGCGCCTCGCCTCCGTCTCGCTGACCGTGACGTTGGCCGTGGAGATGGAGAGCCGCCCTCCGCCGGGCATGGCGTCCCGGGAGTTCACGGCCAGGTTGACGAGCACCTGCTCGATCTGGCCGCGATCGCCGCGGATCCTCCAGGCGTCCGGCTGGAGGTCCGTGACGAGGTCGATGTCCTCCCCGATCGAGGCGGCCGAGCATCTTCTGGATCCCGGCCACCGCACCGTTCAGGTCGATCGACTCCGACTGCAGCACCTGCCGCCGCCCGAAGGCGAGCAGCTGGCGCGTCAGGTCGGCGGCCCGCGCGCCGGCCAGCCGGATCTCCTCCAGGTCCTCCCGGACCGGGTCGTCGGGAGGCACGGCGTCGGCGGCCAGCGCCGCGTAGCCGTTGATCGCGGTGAGGATGTTGTTGAAGTCGTGGGCCACGCCGCCGGCGAGCGTCCCGATGGCCTCCAGCCGCTGGGCGTGGCGTCGGAGTCTCCCGCTCCCGCTTCTCCTCGGTGACGTCGCGCGCCGAGAACACGTGGTTCGTCACCGCGCCGGAGCCGTCCCGGACCGGGGTCGCGGACACCTTGACGTCGTAGGGCGTTCCGTCCCGCCGCGCCCCTCGCAGCGCCCCGCGCCAGCCCTCCCCGCGCCCGAGCGACGTCACGAGCGGCTGCGCGTCCGGGCTCCCGGTCTCCCCGGGGGCCAGCGCGTCGAGGACGCCCGTCCCGAGGAGCTCCTTCGCCGGGCGACCGGTGAGCTCGCTCGAAGGCCGGATTGACGTGCTCGATCCGGAGGACGATGTCGGTGATCGCCACCGCGTCGGCGCTCTGCTCGAGCGCGTTCGCGAGCACCGCCCGGGATCGCTCGACGCGCTGCCGCTCGGCGGCCTCCCGCTCCAGGGCCTCGTCCTTCTCTCCCAGCTCCCGCTCCCGGGCGCTCGACTCCTCCTGCCGCGTGCGCCGGACGAGGGACCGCACGTTGAGGAAGACGGCCAGCCCCACCGCGCCGAGGACGAGCGCCGCTCCGGCCGCCAGGTAGGCGGCGGCCGACTCGGACGGGACGGCCCGGAAGAGGTCTCCGGCCTCCACGACGTGGACCAGGAAGAGCGGTCGCGCGGGCACGCGGATGCGCGAGACGAGCGTCGGGCGCCCCGACCGGATCGAAGGGTCGACGAGCTCCACCATCCGCCCGTCGTCGGGGACGGCGTGGGCGCCGCGGGGAAGGCCCAGTCCCTCCGGCGCGCCCTCCGGCCGGAAGGCGACCCCCGCCTCGTCGACGAGGTGAGCCTGCATCGCGCCGGTGTCGTCGCGCGGGTCGCCGGCGAGCGCGCGCGCCTGTGCACGACCGTCCAGCCAGCCCACCAGGAACCCGGCGTTCGCCTGGTTCCGTCGCAGCGACTGGACCGCGACGAGGTGGGTCCCGTCCGGGGAGAGGGACAGCCCGTCCCGCTCGCCGACCACGGAGGTCCAGTCGACGGCGCGGCGCTCGCCGCTCCTCGCCGCCGTCGCCAGCTCCCGTCCCCGCTCGTCGAGCAGCGACCACCCGCTCGAAGCCCGCCTCCCCGTCGTCCCGGAGCGGCCGCACGAGGATCTCGATCCGGTCCTGGGCCGCGCCGCGCGCCAGGGCGAGCCCGTACTCCTCGCTCATGCCCAGGTCGAGGCTCTCGAGGAAGCCCGACACCTCGGCGGAGTCGCCGGCCTGCCGGAGCGCCCGCTCGGCGGTGTCGAGGGCGTGCCCCATCGCCTGCGACTGGAAGTGGAGCCTGGCGGCGTGCTGCCGGAGGACGTCGGCGCGCCGCGCGGCCGAGGCACGGTAGTTCTCCACCAGGAGCCAGCCCACCAGCGCGGAGAGGACCGCCCCCGCGACCAGGAAGGCGGCCGCCCTGCGGAGCGGCCCCCGCGTGTCCACCGATCGCCAGCGCCCCGACGGGCTGGCCCGGTTCGGGCTCATCGCCTCGCCCCGAAGAAGGCCGGGAACAGCTCCGGGGCGCGCGGGAAGTGGGTCGCCACCAGGCGATCGTAGGTGCCGTCCCGGATGGCGCCTGCCAGGAACGCGTCGAAGGCCGCGCGCAGTCGCGGCGAGTCCTTCCGGAAGGCGGCGGCCATGTCCTGGATCGGGCTGACCGGGCCGATGACCTTGAACCGGCCCGGCCACTTCTCGAACGCGAGCACGGCATCGGCGACGTCGAGCAGCGCCAGGTCGCCCTGCCCCGCCAGCAGCGCGGGCGCCACCTCGTCGAGCCGGGACGTGTCGAGCCGCACCGCGACGGCGCCGGCGGACTCGATTCCGTAGAGTCCCGGATCGAGACAGGTGTTGGGAACGCCGATGACCCGGCGGCCGGCCAGGCGACGCCGGACCTCGGAGATGTCGGCGGACACGTCTCCTCGAGGGACGATGGGGCGGACCGGCGAATCCGGAAGGGCGACGATCCAGACCTGGGTGGGGAAGATCGGGCGCGGAGAAGTCCACGGCCCGGATCCGCCACGGAAGGACCGTGAGCCCGGTGGCGAGGATGTCCCCCCGGATCGGGGTCTTCCTGGCGCGCGCCGGATCGCTCTCCCTGGCGGAAACCCGCCGTCCGGTCAGGTCGCCGAGCGCTGCGGTCCACTCCGTCTCGACGAACTCGTATCGCACGCCGAGATGCGCGGCGAAGGCCCGGACGAGGTCGACGTCGAGCCCTCCCTCGCTCCCGGAGACGAACCGGGCATACGGAACGCCCAGGTGACGAAGCACACCGCGGGCCCGGATCTCCTCGAGATCCCCGCCCTTCGGGTCGGCGGGCAGCCCTCGGCCGGGCGCGGCGACGACCGCAGCGCAGAGCAGCGCGGTCAGGTACCTGGCCCCCTCATTCCCCTCCCCGGGTCGAGTGCTCACCCGTCCCGACCCCGATGATGGGACGAGCGACCCCCTGCCGATAGGACCCGCGAAGGCCGGGTTACGGACACCCCGGGTTCATGGTTCGCCCACAAGGGTGAACCCGAACGAGAGCTTCTCGCGCTTGACAGGCCCGTCGCCCCGGCCTTAGCCATCGGCGGTGACGGTCGTGCTCGCACTCGGGGCCCTGCTCCTCTCCTCCTCAGGCAGCGTCGAGGACCCTCGGGCCAGCTCGCTGGCCAGCGAGGTCCTGGCGCTCGCCGCCCGAGGCGACGCGATCCGGCTGGCGCAGGCCATCGCGCTGGTCCCCGAGCCGCTCCTGTCCGATCCCGCCCATCGGGCCGCCGCCGCGAACCGGGCGCTGGCCGTGCTCCTCTCGGCGGCGACGCTCCGGGAGGTCTCCGCCGCCTCGCCCGGGGGCGAGGAAGGCTTGCGCAGGGCCCGCGCGCTCCGGGAGGAGGCGCTCGACGAGCTCCGTCCGCTCGTCCGGACCTTTCCCGGGGATCCCTGCCGTGGCGAGGGCGCTCGCCGTCTACCTCGGCCTGGGCGGCCGCGCCGCGCGAGCTCGCTCCCGTGGCGCGCGAGGCCCGGCAGGACGGACGGAGCGACCCCTGGATCGACTTCGCCGAGGTCTCCGCGGCCGTGCGAGGGAAGTCGCCCGGGGAGGCGGCTCCCCTCCTCTCCCGCTTCGTCGCCGACCACCCCGGGATCCAGCCGGCCCGGATGTCGCTCGCCCGGGCCCAGCTGGCCCTGGGGGACCAGGACTCGGCCCTCGCCACGCTCGACGCGCTCCTGGCGACAGACCCTGACCAGGAGGACGCCAAGCTGCTCAAGGCCGAGCTGCTGGCGCCGCCGCCCGTGCGGATGGGGACGCCGGTGGTCCCTGCCGGCGTCCCTCCCCCGTCGGCGCCGGGATTCCTTCCGCGCAAGCACCCGCGCCAGACGCCCGCCGGGTGAACGGCGAGGCCGTGGCCTACAGCGGGTATCGCTCCGACTCGACGGTGGCCGCGGCGATGCGCCGCTTGGCGTCGAGGAGACCGGACGCGTCGTACTTGGTGAACCGGCGCACGCCGGCGAGCAGCATGGAGAGCTCGTCGCCGTCGGCCACGTAGAAGGCGCCCCGCTTGGCGGCCGACGCGGCCTTCTCCATCCCGCGGAAGGTGTGGACCTTCACGGCGGCCTGGACGAGCGCCCGTCGCGCCTCCGTGAGCCTCGGCCCGATGCGCTCCGCCCGGAGGACGGCGCTCTCGATGGCGAAGGCCTGGATGGCGACGTCGGCGGCGGCCAGCAGGACCTCCTGCTCGTCCTTCAGGCCGGCGCCGAAGCGCTTCACCGCCGCTCCGGAGAGGAGGAGGAAGACCTTCTTCAGATTGGCGATGGCGACCTTCTCGGCCGCGTACGGCACGGCCGGGTCGATCTCGTCGAGCGTCGGGTTGAGCAGCGACTCGAAGGCCTTGCGGGCCTCCCGCTCCAGCGGGATCTCCCCCTTCAGGGCGCGGCGCAGGATGGTCCCGGGCACGAGCAGGCGGTTGATCTCGTTCGTCCCCTCGAAGATCCGGTTGATGCGCTCGTCGCGGTAGTACTTCTCGGCCGGGTACTCCTGGACGAACCCGTACCCGCCGTGGATCTGCACGACGTCGTCGACCACGTCGGCCAGGACCTCGCTGCAGAACACCTTGGAGACGGCGCACTCGATGGCGTACTCCTCGATGGCGCCCTGGTAGGACTCGTAGTAACGAGGGGCGTCCCGGGGGATGGTGGCCAGCCGGTCGTCGATGAGGCCGGCCAGCCGGTACACCAGCGACTCGGAGGCGAAGATGTCCGCCACCCCGTCGGCCAGCTTCTCCTGGATGGCCCCGAAGCTGGAGATGGGCACCCCGAACTGCTTGCGCTGGTTGGCGTAGGCCGCTCCCGTGGCCAGCGCGTGCTTGGAGGCGCCCAGCACGGCGGCGCCCAGCTTGAACCGGCCGACGTTGAGCACGTTGAAGGCGATCTTGTGCCCCTTGCCGATCTCGCCGAGCACGTTCTCCACCGGGACCCGGGCGCTCTCGAAGATCACCGAGGTGGTCGAGGAGCCCTGGATGCCCAGCTTCTTCTCCTCCGGGCCGACGGTCACGCCGGGGAAGTCGCGCTCCACCAGGAAGGCGGTGAAGTGCTTGCGGTCGATCTTCGCGAACACGGTGAAGAGCGTGGCGAAGCCGCCGTTGGTGATGAACTGCTTGGTGCCGTCGATGAGGTAGTGCTTTCCGTCCTCGGAGAGCGTGGCCGTGGAGGTGCCCCCCATGGCGTCGCTGCCCGCGCCGGGCTCGGTGAGGCAGTAGGCCGCGCTCCACTCGCCGGTGATGATCTTCCCCAGGTACTGCTCCTTCTGCGCCGGGGTCCCGTAGTACACGAGCGGCAGCGTGCCGATGCCGGAGTGCGCCGCGTAGGAGACCGAGAAGGACTGCCCGGCCGCCATCTTCTCCGCGGCCAGCATGCTGGTGACCTTGTCGAGCTCGAGGCCGCCGTACTCGGCCGGCGCGTCGATCATGAGGAGCCCGGCGTCGCCGGCCTTTCGCATCAGCCTCGCCGCCAGCGCCGTGTCGTGGCACTCGAGCGCGTGCATCGCCGGCACCACCTCGGCCTTGACGAACTGGTCGGCCGTCACCGCGATGCTCCGCTGCTCCTCGGTGAAGTCCTCGGGAACGAAGACGTCGTCCGCCGTGGCCTCGGTGATCAGGTACTCCGCCCCCTTGAAGAGCTTCTTCGCCATGGTCCCCTCCTCCTACAGCCGCTCGAAGATGGCGGCGGCGCCCATGCCGCCCCCGATGCACATCGACACCGCCCCGTACCGGCCCCCCGTCCTCCGCAGCCCGTGGAGGAGCGTGGCCGTGAGCTTCGACCCGGTGCAGCCCAGCGGGTGGCCCAGCGCGATGGCGCCGCCCGACGGGTTCACCCGGGCCGGGTCGAGCCCCAGTTCCCGCACGCAGGCCAGCGACTGGGCCGCGAAGGCCTCGTTCAGCTCGAGGGCCGACAGGTCGCCGAGCTTCAGTCCGGCCCGCGCCAGCGCCGCCGGGATGGCCTCGACCGGGCCGATGCCCATGAGCTCGGGCGCCACGCCCCGCACCGCGTAGGACACGAGACGGGCCATGGGCTTCGCCCCGGTCTCCTTCAGGTACCGCTCCGAGACCACCACCACGGCGGCTGCCCCGTCGGTCATCTGGGAGGAGTTGCCGGCCGTGACCGAGCCGTCCACCTGGAACGCCGGCTTCAACCGGGAGAGCCCCTCCACGGAGGTGTCGCCGCGCACGCCCTCGTCGGCCTCCAGCCTCTCGGCCTGGCGCTTCAGCTTGCCCCCGACGACGGACGTGGACTCGACCTCGACCGGGACGAGCTCGTCCCGGAACCAGCCCTCCGCCTGGGCCCGGGCGGCGCGGCGGTGGCTCTCGGCGGCGAAGGCGTCCTGATCGGCGCGGGACGACGTCGAACTTCCGGGCCACCAGCTCGGCGGTGATGCCCATCCCGGCGTAGGTCTCGGGCCAGGTGGAGACCAGGGTCGGGTTGGCGCTGTACTTGTTCCCGCCCATGGGGACGAGGCTCATGCTCTCGACCCCGCCGGCCAGGATCACGTCGGCCTCCCCGGCGGCGATCCGGTCGGCCGCGGTGGCGATCGACTGGAGCCCGGAGGCGCAGAAGCGATTCACGGTCTGTCCGGGGACGCGGACGGGGAGCCCGGCCCGCATGGAGGCCACGCGAGCCACGTTCATCCCCTGCTCCCCCTCGGGGAAGGCGCAGCCCAGGATGACGTCGTCGATCCGCGACGGATCGACTCCCGCGCGCTCCAGCGCGGCGCGGATGGCCACCGCGGCGAGGTCGTCGGGCCGGACGTCCTTCAGCTTCCCCTTCTTGGCCTTCCCGCCGGGGGTGCGCACGGCGGCGATCAGGTAGGCAGCGCTCATGGTGTCGTCCTCCCTCAGTTCCGAAGCGGCTTGCCCTTCTTGAGCATGTGCTGGATGCGCTCCTGCGTCTTCCGTTCCCCGCAGAGCCGGAGGAAGGCCTCCCGCTCCAGGTCCAGGAACCACTGCTCCGAGACCGGCGTCCCGGCGGCCACGTCGCCGCCCGTGATGACGCCGGCGATGGTGCGCCCGAGCTTTTCCTCGTACTCGGTGATGAAGCCGCCCATGCGCAGGTTCCAGAGCTGGGATCCGAGGCTCCCGGCGATGGAGCGGCCGGGGGCCTTGACGTCCAGGGCCGGCGCGGACGGCCGGTAGTTCACGGCGAGCGCGAGGACCTTCTGCTTGGCGTCGTGAATGAGCCGGTCGGCGGCCATGGTGATCGAATCGCCCTGGCGGAGGAAGCCGAGCTGTCGCGGCCTCGGCGGCCGACCCCGACACCTTGGCCATGGCGATGGTGGAGAACGCCTTGAACACGAAGGGAGACGGGTCGGCCTCGCCCGCCTCGGCCGCGCGGACCGCGCGCAGGGCCAGCTCCTTCGTGCCCCCGCCGGCGGGCAGGAGCCCCACGCCGATCTCCACGAGCCCCATGTACGTCTCGGCCAGCGCGTTGACGGCGTCGGCGTGCAGGCAGACCTCGCAGCCTCCACCGAGCGCCATGGCGTGCGGCGCGGCCACCACCGGCACGCGGGCGTACTTGAGGGCCATGGTGGCCCGCTGGAAGGCGGAGACCGACAGGCTCACCTCGTCGAGGGCTCCCTCGGCGATGGCCAGGGTCAGCATCGCCAGGTTGGCGCCCACGGAGAAGTTGGTCCCCTGGTTCGCCACCACGAGCCCCACGCCGTCGGTCTCGGCGCGCTTCACGGCCCGGTGGACCATGGCCAGCACGTCGCCGCCGATGGCGTTCATCTTGGTGTGGAACTCGAGGCAGAAGACCCCGTCGCCCAGGTCGACGACCGAGGCGCCTCCGTTCTGATCGACCACGGCGCCCCCCTTCTTGAGCAGCAGGAGATCGACGGTGCCGTCCGGGCGATGCACGTCCCGCCAGCCCAGGGTGGCCGGATCGCGTACCCTCCGGCGGGCTCCCTCCTCCATGTAGAAGCGGTCGACGAGCCGGAGCCGCGGCGGGACCGCCACGCCCTCGGCCTCGGCCCGCTTCACGAACTCGGCCACCCCGATGGCGTCGAGCATCTCGAACGGCCCGAGCTCCCAGCTGAATCCCCAGCGCATGGCGTCGTCGACGCCGGCGTAGTCGTCGCTCACGGCGGGGACGCGGTTGAAGGCGTAGATGAGCGTGTCCCGCAGGTTCCGCCACGCCATCTCGGCGCCCTTGTCGTTCCCGCCGAGCGTCGTGCGGAGGCGCTTGCCCGGATCGTCGATCCCCTTGCCCGCCTCCACGGAGGCGAACTTCGGCCGCTGGCTCGGGCGGTACTCGCCCGAGGCCGGATTGTAGAAGAAGGTCTCGGCCTTCTCCCCCTTGGTCTTCTTGAAGAAGCCCTGCTTCGACTTGTTGCCGAGCAGCCCCTTCGCGACCATCTGCGAGACGAACTCGGGCATCCGGAAGGTGTCCCGCTTCTCGTCGTCCGGCAGCGCGTCCCAGGAGTTCCGCGCCACGTGCGCGAGCGTGTCGATCCCCACCAGGTCGGCGGTGCGGAAGCAGGCGCTGCGAGGACGCGCCGTCGCCGGGCCGGCCACGGCGTCCACCTCCTCCACCGTCAGGCCCAGGTCCTCCATGTGGTGGATGGCGTTGCACATGGCGAAGACGCCGATCCGGTTGGCCACGAAGTTGGGGGTGTCCTTGGCCAGCACCACGCCCTTGCCGAGCCGCTGCGAGATGAAGGCGGACATCCCGGCGGTGAGGGCCGGGTCGGTGAAGCGGCTGGGAACCACCTCGACGAGGCGCATGTAGCGCGGCGGGTTGAAGAAGTGGGTGACGAGGAAGCGCGGGCGCAGCGTCTCGGGAAGGGCCTCGGCGATCTCGTTCACCGACAGCCCGCTCGTGTTGCTCGAGAGGACGGCGTCGGCCCGCAGGTGCGGCGCCACCCGCTCCCCGAGCAGCTGCTTCTTCACCGCCATGTTCTCGACGACCACCTCCACCACCCAGTCGCATTCCGCCAGCCGAGGGAGGTCGTCCTCCAGGTTGCCCACCTCGATGCGCGCCAGGTCGGACGGCAGGTAGGCCGGGGCCGGCTTCTGCTTCTCCAGCGCGGCCAGGGCCGCCGAGGCGATCCGGTTGCGATCCCCGCCGTCCTTGGGGACCACGTCGAGGAGCAGGACCCGGATCCCGGCGTTGGCCAGGTGAGCGGCGATGGTCGCCCCCATGACCCCGGCCCCGAGCACCGCGGCCCGGTCGATCCGCATCTTCCGCGCCTTCGCTCCCGACGATTCCACTCGTGGTCATGTAGCCTCCAGGCAGCGCGCCCGTTGATTCTGGAATCGCTTCCGAAGTGCAACGGCCGGACCACCTTCGACGCTTTGCGTCGACGATGTTTTTCGATAATGATTCCATGTCGTTAATCGACTTCTAACGAGTTGCGCGAAATCAAGCACTGTCCCGACTGCACCAACGATGAGACGATGCCGCCCCAGCTTCGATACACCGCTGCCTCGGAGAGCACGTGCCCTTCCCGTCCAGCCGCCCTGTCATCTGGGCCTTCAGCACCAGCCGCCTGCGCCACGTCTTCACGAGCATGGCGCCCTTCCTGGCGGACGTGGCCGACCTCCGGGTCTTCGACCGGGGCTTCGAGGACGCCCTGCACACCGCGCGGGAGATGGCGCTCCAGGGCGAGACGGCGGACGCCTTCGTCGCCGCGGGCGCGAACGGCACCTACCTTCGCGACCACGCCGAGGTGCCGGTCGTGGTGGTGATGGCCTCGACGGTGGACGCGCTCCAGGCCCTCGTGCTCGCGCGGAAGCTCTCTCCCCGCATCGGCGTGGTGAACTTCCAGCGCGTGGTGGCCGGCCTCGACCAGGCCCGCCACCTGCTCGGCGACACGGTGATCGAGCAGCGCCCGTACCTGACGCCCGAGGACGCCCGGGCCCAGGTCGCCGACCTGGCCGCGCAGGGCGTGGAGGTGATCGTCGGGACCGGACCGGTCTGCGATCTCGCCGAGCGGGCCGGGCTGCGCTCGGTCCTGCTCTACGGGCAGGACTCCGTCGCCGCCGCCGTGCATCAGGCCGCCGAGATCGCGCGGATCGCCCGGGGCGAGGCGGCGCGGCGCGAGGAGGTCCGCCGGACCGTCGAGGCGCTCGAGCCCGGCGTGGCGTCCGTCGACGCGGACGGACGCGTCCGGACGGCCAACGCCGCCCTCCTCCGGATGGCCGGACTGACCGCGCAGGACCTGATCGGCCGGCCGCTCTCCGAGGTGCTTCCCGGGCCTGGCCGTCGACCGCGTGCTCCAGTCGGGCACGGCGGATCACGACGGCGTCGAGCGGCTGGGCCACCACACGGTGGTGGTGAGCCGGGTCCCGCTCCTCGAGCACGGCGTGATCCGCGGCGCGACCGTGACGTGCCAGGATTCGGCGGCGATCCAGCGAATGGAGCGGAGGCTGCGCTCCCAGCACCGGCCCCGGCGGTTCGAGCCCCGCTACGCGCTGGGGGCGATTGTCGGCGCCTCGCCGCCGATCCGCGCGGTCCGGACGCTCGCCGAGCGCTACGCCCGGACCGACGCCACCGTGCTCATCACCGGCGAGAGCGGGACCGGCAAGGAGATGGTCGCCCAGGGCATCCACGGGGCGAGCAGGCGGCGCGACCAGCCCTTCGTGGCCATCAACTGCGCGGCGTTCCCGGAGACGCTGCTCGAGAGCGAGCTCTTCGGCTACGAGGAGGGCGCGTTCACCGGCTCCCGGCGCGGCGGCCGCCCGGGCCTCTTCGAGGCCGCCCACCTGGGAACCATCTTCCTCGACGAGGTCGGGGACGTGCCCGTGACCCTGCAGACCCGGCTGCTCCGCGTCCTCCAGGAGAAGCAGGTCCTCCGGCTGGGCAGCAACGATCCGACCCCCGTCGACGTCCGCGTGATCGCCGCCACCCATCGCGACCTGCGGCGCGCCCGGGAGACGGGCGAGTTCCGGGAGGACCTCTACTACCGGCTCCACATCCTCCCGCTCCACATCCCGCCGCTCCGGGATCGCCCTGGAGACGTCGCCGCCATCGCCGCCGAGATCCTGAAGCGGGCCCTCGTCCGGCACGGGGCCCCGGGCATGCTCGCGCTGGCCCTCGCCGCCATCCTGCCGCGCCTCGAGGCCTACGCCTGGCCCGGCAACGTCCGGGAGCTCGAGAACGTGCTCGAGCGGGTCGCCCTGCTCTTCGCCGACGACACCTCGGCGGCGGTCGGCGAGGACGAGCTGGCCGCGATCATGCCCGAGCTCTTCGAGTCGGCTCCGGCCCGCGAGACGCCCGCCTCCCCCAGCCGCGACCTCCGCACGGCGCGGGAGGCCCGGGAACGGGAGCACGTGCTCCGGGTACTCGCCGAGTGCAGGGGCAACCAGAGCGAGGCGGCCCGCCGGCTGGGCATCGGCCGCTCCACCCTCTATCGGAAGCTCGCCTCGAAGGAGTGACGGGGATGCGAGGGCGCGTTATCCACTCCGGGATGAATCTCGCCCCGTCCCTCGCCCTCCGCCGGATCGCCGGGCTGGCCCTCGCGGCGGCCACCGCCTGCGGGACCGACGCGCCTCCACCCTCGGTCGACGTCTCGGGCACCTGGACCGGGCCCGTCACGTCCACGGCGGGGCCGCCGGGATTCGAGCCCGTCTTCGGGACGTACGCGCTCACGCTGCGCCTGCATGCAGGACGGCGCCCACGTCACCGGCACGCTCTCCTCGGACAGCGCCTTCTCCGGGACCGTCGCCGGCGGCGTCTCCGGCGATCGGGTCACCCTCGGCGTGGCCGTCGCGCCCTGCGGGGGCCCGGGCAACCGCGCCCGCTCGGTGAACCTCACCGGCACGGTCCGGAACCCCGGTGCGGCGGCCCCCATCCTGGACGTGGCCTACCAGGGGACGCCCTGCGGCGTGGCCGACTACGGGACGGGCGCCCTCACCCATCCCTGACGGCGTCCTCTTCAGTGCGATCCGACGAGCGACGCCGACACCTTGACCTCCTGCCGGGCGGCCACGAGGACGTCCTCCTGCCAGGGCATGAAGCCGCTCCGGCGCACCGAGAGGCGATGCAACCCGGGGTCGATGCGGAAGCTGCACGGGGTGCGGCACCGGACGAAGCCGTCCGCGACGATGTCCATCCCGTAGGGCTCGGTCTCCACGACCACCGTCCCGGCGTCCGGGCCCGGCTCGGGGGGCCGCGCGGGGGCCGCGGTCGGCTTCGTGCAGCCGGCGGCGCCCAGGATGAAGCACGCGACGGCCAGGGCAATCGTTCTCATGGTGCCGTGCCACTAACCGGACGGGCGCCTCCGTGCAGCGCCCTCGAGCCGGGCGGAGCAGAAGCGCGCCTCGCCCTGACGGATCAGCGGCGGGTCAGCGGCCGGAGCCCCGGCGCCTCGCGGCCGGTGCGGCTCACGTACTCGGAGTAGCCGCCCCCGTACGCCACGGGCCCGTCGGGGCCCAGCTCCAGGACCCGGTTCGAGAGCGCCGACAGGAACCGGCGATCGTGGGAGACGAAGAGCATCGTCCCCTCGTACCCGGCCAGCGCCCGGACGAGCATCTCCTTCGTGCCCACGTCCAGGTGGTTGGTGGGCTCGTCGAGGACCAGGAAGTTGGGCGGGTCGTAGAGCATCATCGCGAGCACGAGCCGCGCCTTCTCCCCGCCCGACAGCACGCGGCAGGCCTTCTCGATGTCGTCGCCGGAGAAGCCGAAGCACCCGGCCAGCGTCCGGAGGGATCCGATGGAGGCGCGCGGAAACGCCCGCTGGAGGGTGTCCCAGACCGTCTCCGTCGGAATCGAGCAGCTCCATGGCGTGCTGGGCGAAGTAGGCCATCTTCACGCTGCCGCCCACCGCCACGGAGCCGCCGTCGGGAGTCGACTCGCCGGCCACCATCTTGAGGAGCGTGGTCTTGCCGGAGCCGTTGGCGCCGAGCACGCACCAGCGCTCGCCTCGGCGGACCAGGAAGTCGAGCCCGTCGTAGACGGCCCGCGAGCCGAATCGCTTCTCGACCCCGACCAGCTTCGCGACGTCCTCGCCGGAGCGAGGCGCGCCCCGGAACTCGAAGTCGACGATCTTGCGGACCTTGGGAGGCTCCACCTTCTCGATCTTGTCGATCTTCTTCACCCGCGACTGGACCTGGGCGGCGTGGGAGGCCCGGGCCTTGAACCGCTCGATGAAGGCCAGCTCCTTCTTCAGCATGGCCTGCTGCTTGTCGAAGGCGGCCTGCTGGTGCTGGTCGGCGATGGCCCGCTCGCGCTCGTAGAAGTCGTAGTCGCCCGAGTAGGTGGTGAGCTCGCCGGCGTCGATCTCGACGATCTTCTCGACGACCCGGTTCATGAACTCCTTGTCGTGGGAGGTCATGAGGATCGCCCCGGGGTAGCCCCGGAGGAACTGCTCGAGCCAGATGATGGACTCGAGATCGAGGTGGTTGGAGGGCTCGTCGAGGAGCAGCGCGTCGGGCGCCATGAGCAGGATCCGGGCCAGCGCGACCCGCATCTTCCATCCGCCGGAGAGCTTGCCGACGTCGCCGTCCATCGCTTCCGGCGAGAAGCCCAGGCCCGCCAGGATCTCCCGGGCCCTCGCCTCCAGGCCATAGCCGCCCAGCTCGTCGAAGCGGGCCTGGACGTGGCCGAACTTCTCGACCAGCTCCTCCATCTCGTCGGCGCGGTCGGGATCGGCGAGCGCGTGCTCGAGGGCGTGGAGCTCGGCCGCCACCGCCGAAACCGGCCCGGCGCCGTCCATGGTCTCGGCCACCGCGCTCCGGCCGGACATCTCTCCGACGTCCTGCGAGAAGTGGCCCACCGTGACGCCCCGGTCGATGGAGACCTGTCCTTCGTCCGGTTCCTCCTCCCGGGTGATCAGGCGGAAGAGCGTGGACTTGCCGGCGCCGTTCGGACCCACCAGCCCCACCTTCTCGCCGCGATGCATCACGGCGGAGGCCTCCACGAACAGGATCTGGTGGCCGTGCTGCATGGAGATGGCGTCGAGGCGAATCAAGGGAGAGGCGTTCTACACGCGGAAACGGGGCGACACAAGCGCCCCGTCCCCCGCGCCGGGGACGCCTGGACCCAATCCCTTCTGGGGGGTCGCGGTCCCGTTCCTGGATCTGGATGAATTGGCTGAGAAGATTCGAGCAGGAGCCCACGATCCGAGGAGATCCGAGCTTGCCGACGACCGTCCACTTCCTCGAGCCCGAGCGAACCGTCGAGTCGGTGTACTCGGGAGTGGTCGGGTCCGCCGAGTTCGAGCGGTCGGTCGCGCTCGCCATCGATCTCGCCGAGAGCCGCGCGAGCTTCCGGTTCCTCTCCGACCTGACCGTCCCTGGCCAAGGGCCCCTCCCCCGGCGACCTCTTCGAGATGATCCGGATGCTCGAGACACGCGGCCTGCCGCGCACGCTCCGGGAGGCGCTCGTCCTCACTCCGGGCCTTCCAGACCCGGGAGACGCCCGCTTCTACGAGGACGCCTGCCGCAACCGGGGCTGGGACATCCGCATCTTCCCGGACCGGGAGAGCGCGCTCGCGTGGCTGGTGAGCGACCCGGATTCCGGGACCCTCCCCGCGAGCCACGCATGAGCGACGCGCTCCCGCTCGCGGGCAAGGTCGCGCTGGTGTCCGGAGGCGCCTCCGGGATCGGGCGTGCCTCGTCGCCTGGCCCTCGCGCGATCGGGCGCCCGGGTCGCGGTGACGGACGTCGATCCGGCTGGAGAGGACGTGGCCGGGGAGATCACCTCCGCGGGCGGCGTCGCCGCCTTCTGGCGACTCGACGTGACCGACGAGGCCGCCTGGGCCGCCACCGTGGCCGACGTGGTCTCGCGCTGGGGCCGCCTCGACTCCCTCGTCTGCTCGGCCGGGATCGCGCTCGCTGCTCCGGTGGCGGAGACCCGCCTGGAGGACTGGCGCCGCGTCCTGGCCGTCAACCTCGACGGCGTCTTCCTGGGAACGAAGCACGCCGTCGCCGCCATGCGCCGCCTCGGGAACGGCGGCGCGATCGTCCACGTCTCCTCGGCCTCGGGGCTGGTGGGCAGCGCGGGGGCGAGCGCCTACTGCGCCTCCAAGGGCGGCGTCCGCCTCTTCACGAAGTCCGTGGCCCTGGAGTGCGCGAAGGACGGCATCCGGGTGAACTCGGTCCACCCCGGCGGGGTGCGCACGCCGATCTGGGAGCGGGCCGACTGGTGGCCCGGCCTGGTGGCGAAGTCGGGCGGCGTGGAGGAGGCCTATGGCGCGCTGGCCGCGACCACGCCCCTCGGGCGTCTGGCCGGACCCGAGGAGATTGCCGACCTGATCGTCTTCCTCGCCTCCGACGCCTCGCGCTTCATGACGGGGAGCGAGGTGGCGATCGACGGGGGATACACGGCGCAGTAGGCGAGCGCGGCCCGGCGCCCCGGGAACGACCGGCGGATTCGCTCTTGCGCCGTGCGGGACGTCCTCCTATCGGAGTCCGGTGTCCCGACTGGTTCTCTACGACGCGCGGTGCGGCCTCTGCGCTGGCTCCGTGGCCTGGCTGGCGCGGCACGACGGCCGAGGCGCTCTCGCCTTCGCGCCCATCGATTCCCCGGAGGGGGAGCCCTACCGTTCCGCCGCCTTCCCGCCGGGCGCCTCCACCCGCCCCGACACGCTGGTGGTGGTCGAGCGGAGCCCAACGGGTGAGGTCGTCCGGGTTCGCTCGGGTGCGGTGGCGGCCGCCCTTCGTGGACTGGGACTGCCCTGGTCCCTGGCCGGGGTCGCGCTGGGCGCCCTGCCCTCCCCGGTCGCCGATGCCGTGTACCGGACGATCTCCCGCCTGCGCAGGCGAGACTGACGATGCCATGCCGCCCCGGACCCCGCCCTCGAGCGACGTGGCCTTCACCCCGCCGGTCAAGGCGGTCCAGGCCCGGCTGGGCTCCCGCGCCGCGTACGCGCGGCTGGAGGCCGAAGGCGGGTTCGAGACCCTGATCACCGACGAGCTCGCCGCCTTCATCGGCGCCCAGCGCAGCCTGTTCCTCGCCACCGCGAGCGCGGCAGGGCAGCCCTACGTGCAGCACCGGGGTGGTCCGCCGGGCTTCCTCCAGATTCTCGACGCCCGGACGCTGGCCTTCGCCGACTTCGCCGGCAACCGGCAGTACGTCACCCTGGGAAACCTGTCCGAGAATCCCGCGTGTCCACCTCTTCCTCATCGACTACGCCGAGCGCCGTCGCGTGAAGATCTGGGGCGAGGCGAAGGTCGTCGAGGACGACCCCGCGCTCCTGGCCCGCCTCGCGCCGGCCGGATACCGAGCCCGGCCGGAGCGGGCCATCGTCATCCAGGTGGTCGCCTGGGACGCGAACTGTCCCCAGCACATCCCGCAGCGCCTCGAGGCGGACGACGTGAAGGCGGCGCTGGCCGGGCGCGATGCCCGGATCGCGGCGCTCGAAGCCGAGCTGAAGGCGCTGCGCAAGCGCGGCACGGCGTCAGGACCGCGGTAGGTCCCGGACCTCGCTCAGCCGAACCTCAGGGCTCGGTCCAGATCGACTCGACCCACTGCTGGTGCTCCGGGGTACCCGGGTCCTCGTCGATCGCCTCGCCCGGCTCCATGCCGCCTGCTCCCGCCTTCGGCGGGGCCATCGCGGTGGCCGGCGCCGCGTCCTTCGCCTCGGATGTCTCGGAGGATGCCTGCGCCGCATCCGGGTGAGGCGCATTGGCCGAGTACGGGTCGTGGTCCGCCCTCGCCGCGGTCGAGCCCAGCACCAGCGCCGCCATCACTGCCAGTCGAATTGCATTCTTCATCTTCGTTCCCTTTCCGACCCGTGTTCCGGGCAAATGAATCCTCTCCACCTCACACTCGATGACGTCCGATTGTGCCAACGCCCGGACGGCCTCGAGCGCTCCGCATCCGAGTGTGGACACTTGGGGGCCAAAGGCCGCTGACCGGAAAAGACGGAGGCAATGCCGGCACTTGCCGGCGAGCCCATCGCGCGCCCCGGCCCTCCGCGATCAGTCGAGGTACTTCAGGGTCCTCGCGCCGTCCAGCCGGCGCACCCGGATGGACTCGAGGACGTCCAGCGGGAAGCCCCGGGCGTTCACGGCGCCCTGCTCGGCCTTCGCGCTGGTCCGCTCGTAGTGCGTGACGAAGCCGCAGGTCCGGCAGCGGACGAAGCGGATGCTCTTGCGGCTCCAGGAGTAGGTCTCGGTCGCCCCGCGGACGGCCGTCACCCGGATTGCATCCCTCCGGTAGTACGCCCACAGCGCTCCGTAGCGGACGCAGATCGAGCAGTTGCACGCCGTGAGGACGCGGGGCTTCCGCGGCACCTCGACGCGGACGGCGCCGCAGTGGCAGGTCACGGTGAGCATGGCTTCCCGACGCGCGTCAGGAACGCATTCACGACGATGTTGGGCATGTGCGGTCCTCCCATCCTGCTGGTCACCAGGCGCCTCGGAGAAGGACTCCTGCGAGCCCAGCCGCCAGGATGAGGAGCGGCTCGGGCACGTTCCTCGTCCAGGTCAGGAGCGCGAGCGTGACCAGGGCGATGGCCGCGGTCGGCAGGTCCACGATGGCCCGGCGCCCGAGAACGACGGCGGCGCCCGCGATGGCGCCCGTGGCCGCCGCGGTGACCCCGGCGACGAACGTCGCGATGCGCGTGCTCTTCGCGATGCGCCGGTAGAACGGGGCCGGGATCACCACGAAGAGGTACGTCGGGAGGAACACGCCGAGCCCGGCCATGAACGAGCCCGCGAACCCCGCCACGAGATACCCAATGAAGGCCACGGTGATGACCACCGGCCCCGGCGTGATCATCGCGACGGCCACCGCGTCCACGAACTGCCGCTCCGTGAGCCAGTGGAACCGGTTCACGACGCCCCCGTGGAGGAAGGGCACGATGGCGAGCCCGCTCCCGAAGACGAAGGCTCCCGCCTCGAC
The DNA here is from genome assembly GCA_963766715.1 of uncultured delta proteobacterium. GTDB lineage: Bacteria > Myxococcota > Myxococcia > Myxococcales > Anaeromyxobacteraceae > CAIOAK01. The sequence continues at coordinate 307,933 of CAVYBH010000012.1, read as the reverse complement.
GAAGTAGGCGAGGATTCTCCAGAGCACGTCCGGCGCCGGCCCTGCGAGACCGGTGACGAGCCAGGGCGGCAGGAGCGCGAGCGTGGCCGGCGGCGCGCGCCCAAGGCGAGGTGGGTTCCGGACGAGCATCGCCAGGAGCCCCCCGCCCAGGAACACCCAGACGATCTCCGACTCGGTCACGGCCGTGATGACACCGGTGGCGAGGAAGATTCCCCAGAGCAGGAAGTCCGTCTTCAGCGTCAGCCTCGTCAGCTTCCACGCGCTCCGGGCGATGATGGCGATGACTGCGGCCCCGATCCCGTAGAAGGCCCCCTGCATCCAGGAAAGGCCGCCGTAGCGGACGTACGCGACCGCGAGCGCGACGGTCATCGCGAAGGAGGGAAGGATGAACGCGGCCGAGACGAGCGTGGCGCCCAGCACCCGGGCCCGCACCCAGCCGAGGTACATGGCGAGCTGGGCGGCGAGCGGCCCGGGCATCAGCTGGGCGAGCGCGAGCCCTTCCAGGTAGTCCTGCTTCGAGATCCACCGTCGGTCCTCGACCAGGTCCTTCTGCATGTGGCCGGCGAGCGCGATGGGTCCCCCGAAGCCGAAGGTCCCGAGTCGGACGAAGTAGAGGAGGAACTCCGTCATGGCGCATGGCGCCACCTCACGCTTGACGTCAGGAGGGAGCATTCATGCCACCGGCTCAGCGTGCCGCCGTCGCCGAGGACGCGAGCAGCATGCGCTGGTAGTCGAAGGTGAAGGTGAAGAGGACCGCGTTGTTCGTGGTCCCGAACAGCGGGCCGACGCGCGAGATGGCCATGTCGTGGACGTATGCGAAGTCGAGCGCGACGGGCTGGAACCGGATGGAGAGCCCGCCGGTGGGCGACTGCTCGTCCAGGCCGCCGCGGACGACCAGGTGGGAGTCGAACAGGGCCTGCTCGATGCCCACGTTGGGCCCGACCTCGACCGTGTGACTGCCCGCGATGCCGTTCCAGCGGTCGAGAACGGTCACGCCCGCGTCGACAATCCCCTCCCTTCCACGGGGAGAACGAGGCCCCGGCCCGGAACTCGTACGACCGGGCGAGGCCTTCCGTCGTTCCCGATGGGTCGGTCCGGCTCTCCCAGTCGTTGTTGAAGAGCGCGCGAACCCCCACGAGGAGCTGGTCCCAGGGTTGCCACGTGACGCCGAACCCACCGGACGGGCGCCAGCTCGTCTTGTACCGCACGTATCCGGGGGCGCCGTCGGCGGGTACGGCGTCGAACTGGGACGTCTCATAGGAGAGCAGCGCACCGACCGAGAACCCGTGGCCGAGCGGCATGGCCAGCTTGAAGAAGAGGGCCTGGTCCGCGCCGTCGCCCCGGCAGGGCACCCCACCCGCGCCCAGGCCCGGGGAGTGGAGCGTGACCGCGACGCCGGTGGCGTGCTCGGCGAGGCCGATGCCGTAGACGGCGAGCCCCTGCCACAGGTCGGGGGTGGTCACGCCGACCGCGACGAAGGAGAAGACGTTCCCGTCCGTGTAGCCCGTTCGACCGTAGTCGACGAGCGCGCCGCCGGCGTCCCGGTAGACGAGCGCGTAGTTGCCCCAGGTGGCGCCGTCGCCGCCGAAGCCGATGGAGCGGACCCCTTTCTTGATCTGGCCCGAGGCGAACTCCCGCATGGCCAGCTCGGGGGACTGCGCCGACGAGCGAATCGGGGTGATTGAGAGCACCAGGATCGCCGCGCAGATCGGGGTGAGCGAGGATTGTGACATGGACGTCCACTCCTCTCAGTCCATCGGCGTCGCCACGAGGGCGTCGAAGTAGGTGACGGAGTCCGCCTTCGTCCACACGCCGACCCTTCCCGCCTGCGAGAAGGTTCCGTCGGTGGCATCGATGATCGCCCTCCCGTTCCAGACGACCTTGAGCCTGTCTCCCCGGGCCTCGATGGCGAGCGCGTGCCAGGCGCCCCGGGCGACCTTCCCGTCCCAGCCCGAGATCTGCGTCCGGTGGCCACGCACGACGCGGTAGAGGCGGACGTTGTCCTCCAGCGCGTTGGCGCGGACGACGTAGTAGTCGTCGGCGTCCTGGAACCGGAAGACCAGGCCGCACGCCTCGTCGGTCTTGCCGCTCACCGGCTTGCAGCGGACCTCCAGCCGGAGGTCCTTCAGGAGCGGCGCGGAGGCGACGGCCACGGGGAAGCGGTCGTCCGTGTCGTCGGTGTCGACCTGGGCAAGGACGTGGTCGCCGGCCGGGGCGGTCGCGTCCACGAGCACGACCCACTTCCCGGGCCTGCCGCTGCCCGTCAGGGCGAAGGTGAAGCCCGCAGGCGCACTGCCCACCTCGTCATCCTGGAAGTTCCAGGTGCTCGAGGGGACCTGTGCCAGCGCCGTTCCGACGATGCCGATGACGACCACGCCCAGTCCAGCGATCCTGGACGCATGCATGGCTCACCTCAGTGCCTCGCGGCCCCGTAGGCCGCGTGGAGGTCGTCGAAGAGCGCCGCGCCCCGGTGGAGCCTCTCCTCGTCGGAGGGGTGGGCTGCGGCGATGCCGGTGACGAGTTGCGAGACGCCGGCCGCCTCCTCCCGACCGTACTTGCCGTCCTTCACGTCGATGTCGTGAACGATCTCGGCCACGGCGCGAAGTGCGGGGTCGGCGAGCCCGAACCGCTGCACCAGCACCTCGAAGGTGCAGAGGTCGCCTTCGTGGGTGAACTCCGCCTCGAACATGTCGAACCGGAGCTCCCCCCTCCGCGGCTCGTACCCCTTGGCGGGAACGAACTTGAAGCGCGCCTTCGGGTCGATGAACTTCCGGATGAGCCAGGCGCTGGCCATCCGATCCACCTTGATCCCGGTACGGGTGACCCAGGTGCGCCCCTGGACCTCCGTCGCGCTCGTGGTGGCCCTGGTGGGTTTCGGGGATTCCATCTGCGGCCTCATGCGCTCCTCCAATCCGGCCACGAGTCCCTCCGCGATCTCGCGCCCGGAAGCTCCGAAGAAGTCGATGGCCGCTATCTCGGCGAGCCGCCGGCGGAGGCGGGCCACCTGCCCGACGGCCTCGACGCGGCGGTTGTCGGGAGGCGGGCCCCGGGCGGGCAGGGCGGACGCGACCTCGCGAGCCTCCCTTGCCAGCTCCCGGTAGTCCCCCTCCCGGGCCTCCTGGAAGAGGGTCCCCACCTGATTGGCCGAGAGGCCGTCCACGAACCGGGCCTCGACGATGGATGCGTCGCCGCCGCCCTTCACGATCTCCCGGAGGACCCACTGGAGATCCTCCTGGGTCTCGTCACCCGCCGGAAGTGCGTAGACCGAGTTCTTGATCGCGACCGCACCGATGCGCTGGAGCTGCCGTCCGGTCTTCACCCGGAGGTAAGCGGGACGGGGCGGGATCTGGTGGATGAGGAGCAGCCAGCGGGCCTCGCCAGATGGCGACGGCGCCTGGACCGCCACGGAAGGCCTGGAAGCGGGCACGGCGACGATGTAACAACTGAATCATCACGGTGCAACCGCGACTACCCGGGAACCGAACGGGCCTACGTTCCGGGCGCCCGTGCCGCGGGCTCGAACCTCACGCCGCAGTCTCCTGGGTGTGGGATTCGCATGATCATAGGACCCCTCCCAGATCGGAGTCGGTATCCCCGCAGGGAAGGCGGTGCACGCGAAGAAGTGCCTCGCCGCCCCGCGCCCATCGAGTGGCGTGGCGCGGGAGCCCGTGAAATGCCTGCATCGAAGGCACTGCGACATGTTCCGGGTACCTCCGCGTCTGGATTGGGAACCGCTCGAGCCAACTGGCGGCCTTGTTCGTTGCCGTCTGTCTGCATCAACCCGCGGTGCGGTGAGGACGCGACAAGAGAAATGAGGGAATTTTATGAGGATTGGCTCATGTTCACGGTGCAGGAGCGATGCCGGGCAACACTTGGTCGTCTGTAGAGGTCGGCGAACCCGAAAAGCGACACGCGGGCCCAGCCGTGATGGCTAGACCCGCGTCTTTCCTGGTTGCGGGGCCAGGATGTTCAACCTGTCGAATACTGACCTGTCTCCACTCTTCCTCAGGCTCTGACCTGTTCCGGCATCCGATCCTCCGAGGAGAGCTTGGCAGTCCGCCGTTCCAAGCCATGCCTACTTCTTCTTCGACTTCTCCAGCTTGACTGCGACGGCTTCGACGTAGGTCGCGAGGAGCTTGTCGCCGACCTTGAGCTTCTCGAGCTGGATCTTGGGGCCGGCCTTCACCTGGTAGAGGTTGCCGCCCGGGCCCTGGAAGACCACCATCCGATTCTTCATGTCGATGGCGGTGACCGTCACGGTGGCGCGCACGCCCGCGGCGGCCGCTCCGCCCGGCACCTGCTCCTGGCCCGCCCGGTCGGCGACTGCGGCGGCCTCGGGGGCGACCGGAGCCGTGCCCGCCGGCTGGAACTCGAGGGCGAGCCCTTCCTGGAACTCGATCCTGATGGTGTCGCCGACGGCAACCTCGGCGAGGCGCTTCACCTCTGGACCGGCCTTGAAGGTCTGGGTCTTCCCATCCGGACCCTTGAGAGTGACCATCCGGGTTGCCTGGTCGACGGCCGTGACGGTCGCAGTGAGCACCTGCGTGCGGACGGCCTCGGCCTTGCCGGGCGTGCCGGTGGCCTTCATCTCGACGGGCGCCTGGGTGGCCGGAGCCTGGGCATACGCGAACGGGCCGACGAGCAGCGCGACGAGCGCAAAGAGCATCTTCTTCATCTGGAACCTCCTTTTCGTGCAGCGGGTTGAACGACTCGAAGTGGCGTCATCACAAGTCGAAGAAGCAGGCGAGGCCCACCGGCCTTCACGTCGGGGCAGAACCGTCGCACGTCGCCGCCGCAGGGGTCCTCGGCGAGCGCCGGGGTGGCCGCCAGGCACGCCAGCAGGAGGACCGACGTCTTCTGGAGCGAGGCACTCATCTTGCCCTCCTCGGCCACCGCGCGAGGCACCGCCGTCGACGTCAGTTCATGTGCCTGTAGCCGGTGTTGGACACGCTCACGGTTAGCTTTCTTCCCTTGCTCGTGATGACCGCTAGAAGATCGACGTCGGGAGCAGCAGCGCGAGTTGCACGCGCAGCGTCCATTCAGGTCCGACGTCGGGGCGCACTGCGTTGTAGTAGGCCGACACGTTGCCGTTGAAGGGCAGCTTGCCGATGCGGAAGATCTTTCCGCCACCGGCCCCGAAAGGCACCACCCACTGCTGTCCCGACGCGGCCTTCCAGTCGGCGGTCAGGATCGGGGACGTCGTCAGGTACCAGCCTCCCTCGAAGTTGTAGTTCACGAAGTACTGAACGAGCATCTGGCTCGCGCTCGCGCCAGCCACCGACCAGATCTGGTTCACCAGCACGCCGAGCACCCAATGGCCGGGCATGGCCAGCGCCACCACGGAAGGGCCGAGCCCCCAGGTGGACTGCGAGCCGGTGAAGGGCGAGGTGGCGGTGGGGAAGCTCATCACCGGACCAACGCCCCAGATCAGGTGGCCGGGGCTCCTCGGTGACAGGAACGCGGTGAGGGTCAGGTCGCCGAGCCCTGTGGTCCCCGCCCCGCCGGTGAAGCTCGGCTGGCTGACGATGGGCAGGATCGTCCGGGTGATGACGTTCCAGTCCTCGGTGACGTGCAGCGGGATGACCGGCTGGATGTTGAGGACATTCTGGACGTCCTTGTTCCCGGGGCCATAGCCGAAGCCGATGTTGTCCTGGAACGGAAAGCTCATCATGTCGGCAACGGGGTTCTGCGCCGCCCTGGCGAGCTTCTCGGTCTCCTCCTGCTTCCCGTCCGAGGTCTCGACGGCGTGCGCCGAAGTTCCGAGTGCAATGAGAACGGAAGCCGCGAGCGCCCGGTGGCCTGATGTGGATGTAGGCACGATGTTGTTTCCTCTCAAGAATGCCCGGGGCTGAGTGCCTGAGACGGCCGGCGCTGGCGCTGCCGGCCCAGTTAGAACACCTCCCCTGCGCCCAGGTAGATGGCCCACGAGTCCACTCCCACCGCGAAGTCCACGCGGAGGTTGGTGCGGGATTCCTTGCTCATCATGATGCGGGCCCCGACGCCACCCGCCGGCTTCACGTACTGGAAGAGGTTCACCGCCGGTTGGTTGAGCGTCGAGTAGCTGAAGGCGGGACGCGTGAACGTCTCCGCGTTCGCGAAGACGGCGCCCCCGAATAGCCCGTTGTCGGAGATCCGGAATCGCCACTCGACCTCGGCGTAGACCTCCGCAGGACCGCGGAAGCGCCCCTGCACGTAGCCGCGCCCGGTCGTCCCGGCCGCGTCCCACCCGATCGAGGGCAGCGCCAGGTAGGGTTGGACGCCGCTCGTGACGCCGCTCGCCAGCACCCAGAAGGCGAGCACGTTCCGGGGCACGGCGTCCGAGAGCCCCAGGTACGCGCGAAAGTCGATGCCGACCATGGTGCTTCCCTGGCTGCTCCCCAGCCAGGTGGGGAAGCCCCCGAGGGCAAGCTGCGTGTAGATCCCCCGGTACGCGTTGATCGTCGAATCCCGGCTGTCGTAGACGGCGTTCAACGTGATGCCGGACAGCGTGTACTCGTGGGGGTTGAACCCGTAATACGTGCTGTAGGCGTAATGGCTCGTGATGACCGGCGATGGCGCCGTGAGATCGAGCGACTCGTCCACGATGCCGTAGTACCGGTCGATCCGGATGCCCGCACCGACGTAGAGGTCCCCCCAGACTCTCCGGAGCCCGACCTGGTGGAAGCGCAGGAGGTCGAACTTCATGGGCTGGCCACCGTCAATCGGCGTCGTGCTCCCCCAGCCGGCGATCGAGAACGACGTCGGAGGTGAGAGGCGTGCCCGTGGACAGCCCGTAGGTCTCCTGGTTGTAGAGCAGGAATCGCCAGTCTCCGATGAACTCCCAGTCATCGTGCGAGGTGAGGATGGTGGTCCCGAGCTGCAGCACGAGTTGCTTGTTCGTCGTCAGCAGGACGAGCAGCGACGCGCTCGACATGGTCGTGTCGGACGCATCGCCGAGGAGCATGCCGGCCTTCGAGACGAGCCCGATGAGGAAGCCCAGTGCTGGGTTGTAGCCGATGGCCGGGATGATGGATGGGTAGAGGACGAAGGGCTGGGGCTGGGCGTTCGCCTTCGGGACCTTCGTGAAGAGATCCATGATGTCCCGGCGGTCGGCGTAGGGTGCGCACGCCCCTCCACGCAGACGTTTCCGTACCCGAGGCGCAGGGCACAGTCCCGGCTCTCGGTACACACCGGGTCCGTCGGCGCGGGTGGGAGCACCTGCTTCCCCGGGATCCGATCTCCCCTGGGCGCCACCTCGATGGCCGGGGACGCCCGCGGCGACTCCGTCTCCTGGGCGAGGCCGACACCGGGCCAGCCGGCGAGGATGGCCAACATGGCCACGGTGACGACCTGTCTCATCACGAAAACCAGAGCCCTACGGGCTGTCTGCCCGGATGATGACCTCAATCCGGCGGTTCTTCGCCCGACCCTGGGCCGTATCGTTCGATGCCACGGGCCGGGTGTCCCCGAAGCCGGAGGCCGACAAGAGCGACGGACTCACTCCCTTCGACACCAGGTAACGGACCACGTCGGTCGCCCGGGCCGTGGAGAGCTCCCAGTTGGACGGGAACCTCTTCTTCAATTCCGGGCCGATCGGCACGTTATCGGTGAATCCCTCGATCTCGATGCGCTGGCCCTTCAGCGTCTTGAAGGTGGGGATGACCTTGTCGAGCGTCTCCTCGCCTTTCCGGCCAACCTCCCAGCCGCCCTCGGGGAAGAGGATCTGGTCCACCATCGTCACCTTCAACTTGCCCTGGAGCTGCTCGATCTGGACCTGGTCCGTCGCGACCTCGGACTTGAGATCGGTGTTGAGCTTCTCGTAGGTCTCGTTCTGGGACTGGAGCGTGTCTGACTTCTTGACCTCCTTCTGGTACGTGCCCTCCGTCACACATCCAGTGACGAGAACGGCTGCCATCCAGTAGGCCAGATTACGTGGCTTCATTTTCTTCCTCCCTCTTTCGTTTGCCCGGGTATCCAGGCGGTGATTCTCACGGTGAAACACTCCCGTCTGCTTTCGCCTCCCTGCCCCCTGCCCTCTCCCGGATCAGGAGCACCGTCAGGGCCAGGTGAACGACGACTGCGGGCCAGAGCAGGATGCCGCTCGAGACGCCCGTGAGGCCGAGGTATGCGAGGTACAGTGCGACGGCGGAACTGTAGGTCAGCATGCCGAGGAGCGGCGTGCCCGGCCAGCAGGCGATCCCTAGCCCGATCAGGGCGATTCCGGCCACGCGCGCGACCGGAATGGCGACGCCGGCCAGCGCCTCGCCCAGCAGCAGCTGGCCGACGAGCGAGGGCACGATCAGCAACGCCAATCCGGTTGTGATCTCACCCGCGGCAGCGAGAGCGAGGACCTTTCTCATGCGTTCCTAGTCGCGTGCCTTGGCGACGGTCTCCTGCATCTGGGCGCGTTCCCGTTCAGTCAATTGCTGGAGACCGAGGTTGAACGTCAGCTTGTTGATCGTCCCGGTGAACTTGAACGGTACGTCGTAGCGGTACTCGATCATCGCGAGCCCCGTGCGCGTGTCCTGACCGACGTCGAAGGTCTCGTCCTCCGGGAACGTGATCGGGGTGGTGTGCTCCATGGAGTTCCTGGCCACCTCCTGGCCATCCACGAGGAGCACGCCTGTCCCTCCCTTGCCCAGGCCCGGACCGTCGGACTTGAAGTCGAACACGATGGTGTGCTTGCCGGCCCCGAGCTCGGAGCCCTCCCACGCCGTGCGCTTGAGGTCGAGGAGGTTGTAGAGGAACACCGGCTTGCCACGGCCGAATCCCAGCTCGCCCTTGCTCAGGAAGAGACCGTAGCCGCCGAAGCGCCCGCCGTCGGTGACGATCATGCCTTCCGCGCCTCCCTCGGGGATCGTGACCTCGGCAGTGATCGTGAACGACCTGTTCAGGATGCTGGGAGCCCCGCTGTTCGGGATTCCCGAGACGGGTCCCGAGTAGGTGAAGACCGTCCGGCCGGCCGTGAGGCTGGGCTTGGGCCCGTTCCAGCGCGCCAGCGTCGTGTTGTCGAGCGGCAATACGTCGTGCTTCCTGGCCTCGGCGTAGAACAGGTCCTTCATCTGCTTGAGCTTGTCCGGCATCTGCGCCGCGAGGTCGTTCGACTCCGTGGGGTCCTTGGCCACGTTGTAGAGCTCCCACGCGTACCCGGTGATCACGTCGGGCGCCTTGGCGCTGGAGAGCTCCCACGGGAGCGTCGCCGGGGTCGTCGCCGCCAGCCAGCCGTCATGGTAGATGGCGCGGTTCCCGAGCATCTCGAAGTACTGCGTGACGTGCCGGGACGGGGCATTGGCGTTCGCCTTGTCCCACGTGTACGCCATGCTCACGCCGTCCATGGGGCGCTGCTTGATGCCGTTGACCGCTTCCGGCGCCGGAATGCGCGCTGCTTCGAGGATGGTCGGGACGATGTCGATGAGGTGGTGGAACTGCCTTCGGACGCCCCCGGGGTCGTTGACGTGTCCGGGCCACGACATGGCCATGCCTTGCGCCGTCCCGCCGTAGTGCGACGCCACCTGCTTCATCCACTTGAACGGCGTATCCAGCGCCCACGCCCAGGGCGCCGCAAAGTGCGGGAAGGTCCGGTCGGACCCCCAGAACTCGTACCAGAGGAACTGGTCCTTGACCGGCACCGGGACGCCATTGAAGGTGGTGAACTCGTTCGGCGTGCCGTTGAGCATGCCTTCCGCGCTCGCCCCGTTGTCCCCTGCGATGTAGATGATCAGGGTGTTGTCGAGCTGGCCCATGTCCTCGACCGCCTGGATGACGCGGCCAATCTCGTTGTCCGTGTAGGCGAGGTAGGCGCCGAAGACGTCGGCCTGCTTGATGAACAGCTTCTTCTCCAGCCAGCCGAGCGAATCCCACTCCGGCAGTTCCTTCGGCCACGGCGGTCAGCTTGGCGTCCCCGGGCATGATGCCCAGCCGCTTCTGGTTCGCGAAGATGGTCTCGCGCAGCTTGTTCCAGCCGCCGTCGAACAGGTGCATGGCGCTCACCTTCTCAATCCACTCCGGCGTCGGATGGTGGGGCGCGTGGGTTCCCCCCGGCACGTAGTAGACGAGGAACGGCTTCTCGGGCGCGACCGCCTTGATCTCCTTCATGTACTGGATCGCCTCGTCTGCCATGGCCGTCGTCAGGTTCCAGCCGGGATTGCCCTGGAACGGATAGATGGCCGTGGTGTTCCGGTACAGGTTCGGCTGCCACTGGCTCGCGTCGCCTCCGACGAAGCCGTAGAAGTACTCGAAGCCCATTCCGTTGGGCCACTGGTCGAAGGGCCCGGCCTGGGTCGATTGGTAGAACGGCGTGTTGTGGTCCTTGCCGAACCACGAGGTCGCGTACCCGTTGTCCTTCAGGATGGCGCCGATGGTGGCGTTCTCCTTCCGGATGATCGAGTCGTAGCCGGGGAACCCCGTCGCGATCTCACCCACCACTCCGAAGCCGGCCACGTGGTGGTTGCGCCCGGTGATGAGCGCGGCGCGCGAGGGGGAGCAGAGCGACGTCGAGTGGAAGTTCGTGTAGCGCAGACCGTTCTTTGCGATGCGATCCAGTGCGGGGGTCGGGACGACCCCGCCGAAGGTACCGGGCGCGCCGAATCCGCTGTCGTCGGTCATGATGAGCAGCACGTTGGGCGCGCCCTTCGGCGGCACGACCCGAGGTGGCCACCATGCCTTCGACTCGGAGGCGCTCTCCCGGATCACGCCGCCGAACTTCGGATCGGGCGGTGGCATCTGCTTGCCGTCCAGCGTCGTCGTCGCCATCGGCGAGCCCGGAGGGGCGGCCTGTTGCGCGAGGGCCAGGAGCGGGGCTCCCAGGCAAAGGACGAGCAGGACGACGCGAAGCTCCCTGATTTGCATGCCAAGCCTCCGTGGATCCATTCGACGCCAACGGGGATCGGCGCGGCAAGTCATCGTCGTCCTCCCCCGTGGAAACCGCCCCAGCTTCCTCCTCCGCCGCCGCCGCCTCCCCCACCCCCACCCCAACCACCGCCGCCCCAGCTCCGGCTGCCCCCGCCACCACCGCCCGACCCTCCTCCTCCGCTGTGGCTCGAGCTACCGCCCCAGTCGCCTCCCCAGGAGGAAGACGAGGAGCGCGCGTCCCCGGAGCTGCGCGACTGCGACACGTTGGCGCCGTTCGCGCTCTCCTGCTTCGACGCCGAGTTCCAGGAGTTCGTGCTGGAATCGTACTTCTGCGACTGGCCGGTCGAGGAGTTGTGGCTGTAGGTATTCCCGTCGTGGTCCGCGTAGTAGTTGTCGTTCACCTCGGCCACGTGCGTGGACTGGCCGCCAGGCCCGGTGACCGTGGCATGTCCGACGGTGGCCTGCTGCCCGGTGTACGCGTTGCCCACCGTGGCCTTGCCGCCCGAGGCGCTCACGCCCGTGCTGGGGTTGTAGGTGGCGCCCCGGTTGCCGTAGGCGTACCCCCCCGTGTAGGCATTGGAGGCCGAAGCCGACTGACCCGCCGACATCCGCCCGGTGGCCGAGTTGTAGGAGGTCCCCACCTTGCTCGACCACGCGGTGCCCGTGTACGCGTTGTAGCCTGCCGAGTCGCGGGACACGGTCGAGGTGGACCCGTAGTGGCTGTACATGTTGCCGCTCGTCGCCGCCCACCCACCAGGGCCCCACGTCGCGGCCCCCCCGTAAGCACCGTAGGCCGTGCCGTGGTACGCGGTACCGTAGTAGGCGCCGCCGTACGGGACGGGCGGGTGGTAGTAGTACGGCATGGCGCCCCAGTACGGCGTCGGCGCGTAGCACCAGTGCGCCGCCGACCAGCCGATGGCGAAGCCCATCGCGAACCCGGTCCAGGGAGTGTAGGTGGGGTTGGCCGCGTAACCGTACGTGACTGGGGGTGGATACCAGACCGTCGCCGTGACGTAGGCCGGGTAGACGTATCCGGTTCCGTACACGATGGTCCCGTCGGGCGTGATGACCACACCGGTGTAGCCCGGGGTGTACCCGACGACGACCACGCCCGGGGACACCGCGTAGATCTGGACGAAGGTGACGTAGAAGAGCGGCGAGCTGGGCGGGATCGAATAGATGACCGCCGGGATCGAGGTGGCCACGGTCCAGGGCCCTTGCAGGCTCGGCGCCGCGAACCAGATGCCCGCCTGCACCGCGTACCACTGATTCGCCGAGACCATGATGATGGGCTGCGGCGTGTTGAAGACGTACATGAGCGGGGTGTCCGGAACGGGCTTCAGCTCGGGCGCCCCGTTCACGATGGGATTGAAGGACACCTTCGCGACGTAGACCGTGGCCATGTGCGGAATCCCCGCCTCGATCGCCGCCTCCTGGGCCTGCGCGGTCCCGGGAACCGATGCCTTCACGTTCTCCTTGGGGCTCGTGTCGGGGATGCGGACGAAGTCCGGCGGCAGGTCCTTGCCTGGCACGTGGGTCCAAGGACCGACCAGGGAAGCCGATCGGAACCAGCGCCCCGTGACGAGCACGTAGTACTGCTGATCCACGAGATCCATGAAGACGTTGCCCGTGGTGTTCTGGACGTAGATGAGCTGGGTCCCCTCGATGGGCATCCAATCCATGGGGCCATTCGTGGTGATCACCTCGGCCGGGGAAGTCGCGACGACCACCACCGGAATGCCCGCGGCCAGCGTCGGCTTCGCGTGCGTCTGCTCGTCGGGGGATCCCTCCATGAGATCGACGAGCCCCTTCTTCCCGAGCGACCTCGCCGCCTCGGCAGCGCCGGACGGCAACTTCGTTGCGACGACCCACGAACCGGCGAGGTCCGGTGCCGTCACGAACCCGTCGAGCAAGTGCAGGTAAAGGCGCCCCGCCGGGTCCCTCATGAGCAGCGCCCGCGTGTTCATGGCCCGTTCCAGCTTCGTCCCCTGCACGGGCGACCAGATGGGCTCGCCGTCCACGAGCACGAGCGCCGCCGTGCGCTGGGTGAACACGATCCGGGGGGGCGCATTCTGGACGGGGACCCGCAGGGACCTTCGCTCGGCGCCCTCGATGGCGAGAGCCTGTTCGAGCCGGCCGAGGGACATGGTGGACGGACCGTTCGACGCGATGGACTGGATGCTCGCCTGCCACGACCCGGCGTTCGCCGGCGCCGACGGGAAGGTGGCCTTCGTGATCGTGATTCCCTCGATGTAGACCACGCGGTTCGGCCGGTCGACGATGGTATAGGCCGTGATCTCGATGACCCCGAACACCGGGTCCTTCGCGCCCGCCTGCAGGACTCGCACCGCGGCGTGCGCCTTGTAGGTGTAGTCGTCCCAGCTGTCGAGCTGCGGCTGGTAGATCGTGAAGCTCGTCCCGCCCTGCGTGGCCGACTTCGGCCACGGGTCCGGCGTCACGTCGCTGGCCGGTGGCGGCGCCTCGCCAGGCGCCTGGGCCCGGACCGGTGCGCCGAGGACGAGCACGGCAGCAAGGGCTGCCGCCCGCACCGAGCGGCCACATCGCATGGGAATTCCTCCCCGGGGACGCTTCACATGCCGTTCTGCTGGTAGTTGAAGTTCTGGACCCGGACGTCGTAGCCCTTGGCCGGGACCACCACCTCGGCGTAGGCAGGGTAGTTGAGGCCGCTCGCCAAGGTCGCGAAGGTCGCCGTGAGGTTGACCGGGTTGCCCTGGAACGTGGTGCTGACGACCAGGCGCTGCGTCTTCTTCGTGGCGGCGTCGAGATAGATCGTGAGCGAGTCCCCTGGCTGAACCACGTTCTGGCCCGTGACCATGAGCTGGCCGGGGCCAGACGGCACCGTCGTCGCAGCGTCGAGGAAGTCCAGGACCGCGCCGGGGGTGGGCAGCGTGTACTTGTGGAGGAGTTCGCTCAGTCCCTGGATGTACTCTTGAAGGTCCTTCTTCTTGCCCTCCGCGATCCTCTTGCGGAAGAAGCCGCGCGGAAGCGGCGAGCTCTCGTCGTTCAGGGTCGTGCGCTGGAGCTTGCCGTCGGGCCCGATGTTCACGAGATCGATGCGGAGGTCCTTCTCCTGCCCGTTCACGAGGAAGTCGATGCGCTCGTTCCACGTGTACTGCTTGAGAAGGGTGGCGTTCGCCGCCCTCGACTGGACGATCTGGACGGTCTTGGCGGCATTCTCCCCGACGTTTGCCTGGGCCGACGCCGCGGCGGCATGAAGGGCGAGTGCTGCGACGACGATAATCCTCGGTGAATTCATGTCCATCTCCGCTCCGGGCTGTGGGTGTCGCGTGTCCCACCGGAGTGAGTAGGCCGGGGTAACGGCTCGGTCTATTCACTTCGCGATATGCCCCAGCGTGGGGATAAGCGATGTTTTGACCCTTTCGGGGAGCATCTGTGCGCTCGAATTAGGGTGTTTTCATCTAATATTCGGCGTCATGGCTTTCCCTGCTCCCGATGTCCAGGCTGTGTTCACACCCTCCGCAGCTCGTCTCATGTTCGATGACTTCGACGTGCAACGAGAGCTGAGTTCCGCCTGGGACGAGCGCTACACCCAAATCGGACGGGGAAGGGCCCACGTCCACGCCGCAGTCGCAACCACGAAACGGATGCAACTCGCCTACATCTCGAGGACGCCCGGGTGCCGTGTCGAAGGAGCACCCGTCGAGGGAACGAGCATTCTGGGTATCGCGCTCGCCGGCCCGTTCCTTCACCTTCAGGGGCAGCCGTGGACGCCCGACCACTTCGCCTACGTTCCGAGCGGCATGCACTACGAGGTCATGGGATCGGCGCCGCACCGCGCCCTCGCCGTATCCGTGCGGAGTGACCTCCTCGATCGCTTGGCCAGGGCCTGCTGGGGTCATTCGTTGCCGCTCGATCGATCGGGTCCGATCCTCCGGGCGAAGCTCCCGGGAGCGTCCCAGGACGTTGCCCGGTCCTGGTTCCGCTGGATCACGATTTCGGTGCGACACCCCGACATCCTTCGCGATCCGGCCGTCGCCACGCAGATGGAGGAGGACGTGCTCGGCGCGCTTCTCAACGCCTCGGAACTGGTGGACGGCCCGGGCAACGAGAGACCGTGGCGCGATCTCGCCCTGCGAGCCGACGCTTTCATCCGGCAGACCCTGGCGGAGGCCCCCCACCTCGAACATATGTGCGAGGCGGTGCAGGCATCTCCCCGCTCCCTCCACGCGAGCTTCAAGACCATCTTCAACGCGACACCCCGGGCATACCAGACGGCCCTCCGGCTGGATGCCGCGAGGCACGACCTCCTTCGTGGCCCCCCTGGAACCACCGTGTCCTCCGTCGCGGCGAAGTGGGGGTTCTTCCAGTTCGGCCGGTTCGCGGGCGCATACCGCCAGATGTTCGGCGAGGAGCCACGCCAGACGCTCCAGCGCTCCAGCGCCCGTCGCGTCCATGCATTTCCTGCTACCCGCTCCGGACTGCACGGTCAGTAGATCACGCCCTCTTCGATTGGTGCTTGTCCTCGAGTCGCCATCGGGTATCAATCGCGAGCCGTGATCGGGGCATCACGCCCCGTCCCCAGGAGGCTCAGGATGCGTCACACGATTCGGGCGGCAGTTCTCTCGTCGATGCTCGCCCTCTCCATGCCCGCCGCCGCGCAGTACACCTTCTCCCAGCCCGGCCAGGCGCCGCAGCCGGTGCAGCAGCTCCAGATCTGGAACAACGTCGCCCGCGTGAACGTGGGAGTGAGCTTCTTCAACTCCGGCTACTTCAACTGCTACTACTACGGCGGGTTCTACCCGGGGTACTCCTGCGGCTCGGGAACGGCCGTGAGCTACATCCCCTTCACGCTCGGCGCACAGGTCGACTTCAACCTGGGCGGGATGAACAACATCAGCCCCGGCTTCAACGTCTTCATGGGCACCGCCACCGCCACGCTCTACTCGGGCACCCTCGCCCAGAGCGTGTCGAGGAGCGCCACCATCTGGGAGCCGACGCTCGACTACGTGGCCAAGTTCGGGCCCCCCACCCAGGACACGGTCGGCCGTTTCCGCGTCGGCGCCGGCATGTACATCGGCCCCAACTCGAACCTCGGCGGCGCGTTCCGCATCGGCGGCGGCGCCTCGTTCTTCAATGCCAACCGCCTCGGCATCGGCCTGGACCTCGTCCTCGAGGGCGGCGGCTACCAGGGCTACTGGATTGGCGGCCTGCAACTCGTCGCCTCCCCCGAGTTCCACTTCTGATCATGGCGGAGACCGATCCCGGTACCGCTCGCGTTTCATGCGGGCGGTGCCGGCGGCCCGACGGCCTCCGACGGTCGATTGCGGCGCTTTTCTTCGGCTCCGCTCTCGTCCTCCCGGCCCCGTCCCTGGCAGATGGCTCGACGTTCTTCGGACCCTCGCAGGGCCTCCAGGTCCAGCCGGAGCTGAACCTCTACCATCACGTGGGAGAAGCGTTCCGGCTCCTCCTGAGAGTCGATCCGACGTTCATCCCTTCCCAGTCCTATGCCGAGATGGGAGCTGGGGTGTACGCAGCCTGGCTGGTGGCGCCATTCGCAGGTCCGCTTCTCTCCCCGGACGTCGCCAAGCGGCGCCGGCTCGACGTGCGCTTCGGTGCCTCCTGGTACCCGACCACTTCTCCCGGGACCTCCGGTTGGTCAGACGTCCTCGAGCTCGAAGGGGAGGCGACGGTTCGCGAGTCGCTCCCGGGCGAGATCCTCGTGACCCTCCGGAACAGGGTCGAGGCGCGGTGGCAACTCGATCTGCCCACGTCGTTCATCTGGCGCCTGCGCCTGCGCCCCCAGCTGGAGAGGGAGTTCCCCCTCAGCCGCGAGGCAGGCTCTTCGCTCACGCCGTTCCTCAGTGCCGAGTTCATCTGGACGACGGCACAGGACATGTGGTCGCAGTTCCGCATGCAGGTCGGCCTTCAGCTGGGCGTGCATTGGTTCGGCACGGGCCAGGTCATCGAGGTGAACGCGTCGGTGTTCACGTACCTTCAACCGAGCAGGAGCTATTCCCCGGTCATCGGGGCGGTCTGGTACCAGTATTTCTGAGGTGGTTGGGCCCCTTCCTCTTCAGTTCTCCGATTCGCGCTTCGGTGCAGGGGCGACGGACCAGTCCTTCTTGGCCACCACCTTGGGCTCCTGCGGGTCCATTTCGTAGTGGGGGGACATGATCTGCACGCCGTGGTCGTTGAACAGGTCGAGGACGTTGGCGTGCAGATTGGACAGGATCCGGCGTCGCGGAACTTCGTCGGTTGGCACGGCGCGCGCGACCAGCCGGTACTCGACGTAGAAGTCGGACAGCTCGGTCTTGTCAACGAACGGGAGTGGATCCCGTGCAACGTGCTCCGTGCGCCGGGCTGCCTCTACCAGCATCGCCTCCACCTGTCTCCACGGTGTGTCGTAGCCGATGGTCACCCCCGTCTCGACGAGGACACCCGGGCCTGGCAATCCGCGGGAGAAGTTCTCCGTGACGGAACCGACCACGTACGAGTTGGAGAGCGTGAGCTCCTTGCCAGCTGGGGTCCGGATGCGCGTCACGAAGAGCCCGGCCTCGATGACGGTCCCTTCCCGGTCCCCGATGCGCACGTATTCACCACGCTTGAATGCCCGGGAGTACATGAGGATGAGCCCGTTTGCTCCCTGGCCCACGACGCTCGACGCGCCAAGCGACAGCATCAGGCCCGCCAGGATGGAGATGCCCTTGAACGCATCCGTGTCGGATCCCGGCAGATACGGATAGGCGAGCGCGAGCGCGAAGAGCCAGATCATGGCGCTGGTGATGCGGCGGGTGGGGCGCGCGGTGTCCGCGTCGAGCCAGCCGAGGGTCAGGTGTCCTTGCTCCACCCGGTCGAAGATGGTCCGCAGCACGTTCACCAGGACCCGAGCGCCGAGGAAGATGATCACCGCGAAGAGGAGGCCCGGAACCGCGCCAGCAATCGCTCGCCCGGCCGTGCCGAAGGCTCCCCAAAGGAACACGACGAGCTGCTCACCCCAGGGGCGGGTGTAGGGGAACCGTTCCAGGACGAAGCCGAGCCAGTGGTAGGCCACCACCAGGACCAAGATCCCCACCAGAGCGTCCGCCCCTCGCCGGGCCAGCAGGGCGATGCGGTCACCGGCCAGGAGCTCGGTCTCGCCTACGCGGACCCTCCTCGCCTGGGAGGTGATCAGGGTCTCCAGTCGCCGGTGCACCGAGCGACGGAGGCGGGCCAGGAGCCACACGGACGCGACAAATGCGGCGGTAGCCAGCAGTGCCAGCAGGGCGGCCCAGAGGAGCGCCTTCGTATCCCGGCTCTCCCGCGTCTCCGTCACGACGAGCGCGAGGGCTCGGGAGGACCGCTCCGCAACCGCTTCGGGCGTCTCCTCCTTCATGGGATCGGCGTCCCCGGTGCCGACCATGAACGCCATCGACCCGTCGATCATCACGATGTGACCCAGCGGGCTCGTCTTGACGGTCACCTCTTGCTTGCCAGGTCGCTGGAGGAGGTCCGCGATGCGGTCGGCGGCACGCGACGCACGGTCGGCGGGTGCGACGTCGAGAAGCGGAACCCGGAACGTGACGATGGGGCGGTTGAATACCACCAGACTGGCGCCGGTCGCGGTGGTCTGCTTCCCAGCGGCTCCCTTGTCCTGCGCGGCGGCGCCCGGGGCGAACGCGCAAAGGAACGTGACGCCGAGCAGGGCGACGGAGTGGCGGTAGGTCATGCTGGCGTCCCCTGAGGTTTCGAGGCGTCATTCTCCCAGACGCAGGAGCCATCGGACAGATCGTTCATGCAAGGCTCCGCTCAGGTGGTACTGCCCATGCCCTTGCCGTGGCGATCCGCCACGAAGCGGGACACCACGAGGACCAGGTAGAGCTGGCCCGTCAGGGATTCGAGCACGGTCAGGCTCCGCACCAGGGGGTTCACGGGCACGATTTCGTCCGAACCGATGGACGTCAGGCTCGTGAAGCTGAAGTAGAGGAATGCCGATCCTGGATGCGTGCCAGCAGGCATGGAGAACGCGCCCGGCCGGAGGAGCTCGGCGCAGTGATAGACGCCAGCAAAGGATGCTCCCATGAAGAGGTACGCGGAGAGCACGGCGAGCAGCCGGCTCGGCACCCTCCCCGCGGTGAATACCTCGACGAGGAAGAGCGCGGCGAAGAATCCAAAGGTGATCGCCGTGGCCGCCGCCAGCAGGAACTCCGTCCTCTGGGATGGCACCAGGAGATGCCCCCAGTGGATGGCCAGGGCGAAGAGGAAGACGGCGAGGACGAGACCCCTGACTCTCTGGTGTGCCCGCAGCACGACGGCCGCCGCGACCAGCGTCACGGATGCGCTGAGTGCGCCGACCCAGAGCGGCACCAACCCCATTCCGATGCAGGGAGAGATGAGGAACGCCTCGATTCCGAACGCGAAGAGAAGAATCCAGCTCGCCAACCGCGTTCGAAGCAGATCACTCACCACCGGGGGATGTTGGACGTCCATGATCCTCTCCTCCAACCTCCGCGCAAGCCACCCACGCCACCCCAGGGGGCATGCGCTAGACGGACCACCGGCGCAAGTCGTCTAGCAGCCGGGCCTTCACGTCCGCGTTCGCGAAGCTGGCCGTGATGGACGTCTCGGCGATATCCCGGACGACGCCATCGGTCCATCCGAAGTGGCCCCTGCACAGCGAGTACTCGCGCGGCAACGTCGTCCCGAGAAGGCTGGGATCATCGGTATTGAGCGACACGAGCACCCCGGCTCGCCGGAGTGCTTCCACCGGATGCTCGTCCATCGAGGCGTAGACCTTCAAGGCCAGGTTCGAGCTGGGGCAGACGCCGAGCGGAATCCTCCTGTCCACGAGGAGCCCGACCGTGACCTGGTCCTCGATGGCGCGCACGCCGTGATCGATCCGGTCCGCGCCCAGCAGCTCCACGGCGTCCCGGACTCCCTCCGGACCGCTGGACTCTCCCGCGTGCACGGTGCGCCGGAGGCCCCCGGCGCCGGCCCTCCTGAATGCTTCCGCAAAGCGTGGTCCCGTCCGCCCGGCAGCGACCTCGTCTCCATCTACCGAGAGTGCAACGACTCGAGGGTGCCGCCACGCCGTGAGCTGTTCGACAAGGTCGACGGCCTCGCCTTCCGACTGTGTGCGCAGCAGGCTCACGCACAGGCCGACCGACGGCAAGCCGTCCTGCTCGGCTTCGCGAAAGCCGGCGTCGAGAGCGTCCAGCATCTCGCGAAGCCGTCCTCGCCAGGCACTCCAGTGACTGGGGTTGACGATCAGGTCCGCGTACCCCGTCCCGTCCCGATGCAGGCGCTCCGAGAACGCTCGCGCCAGCCGGGCAAGTCGGTCCCGGGTACTTGCCAGCCCACAGGCCCAGTCGAGAAACCCCAGGAAGTCTGCCAACCCGTCGAATCGAAGAAGCTCCTCGAGCGGACGGGGCATCGGCACGCCGGCCTCGGCGGCCCAGCTCTCGAGCTGGAACGGCTCGAAGGTCCCCTCGAGGTGGACGTGGACCTCCGCCTTGGGTAGCGCTCGCAGTTGCGACAAGTCGGACGTCGCCAGCCGTGGTTCCAAGCGCCGGCTCCTCGATGCTCGTACACGTCGTGAGCAGGGGCGCAGCATACACGGGAGCGGCTGGTCTCCGGTGGCAGGCGGGTGTCCTGCGCCTTCCGCAGGCCGCGTCGTGGCCTCGGCCTGGTTTCCAGAAACGAAAACGCCGGCCTGGCAGTTGAGCCAAACCGGCGTCTTTACTGGTTGCGGGGCCAGGATTTGAACCTGGGACCTTCGGGTTATGAGCCCGACGAGCTACCTGGCTGCTCCACCCCGCGGCAGTGGAAAGGGAGGAGGTTTGTATGCGCGGTGGGCGCCGTGGTCAAGGCTTTTCGGGGACCAACGCCGGAGACTAGCCGCCGAAACGCCTCCAGAGCCACGCCGGGAGGACGAGCGCTCCGGCCACCGCCACCATCGTCGCCCCGGTAGGGACCTGCAGGATCCAGGAACCCACGTACCCGCCCCACCTCAATCCAGGAGCCCACGTACCCTCCCCCGGCGGCCACGGCCCCGAGCAGGGTCGCCACGCCGAAGGCGGCCGGGAGGCGCCGGGTCGCGAGCAGGGCCGCGCTGGCGGGGATGGTGAGGAAGGCGAAGACCGGGAGCGCGCCGACCACGTGCGCCGCCACGGGGATGGCGAGCCCGATGGTGAAGAAGAGGACCCCACCCCAGAGCCCGACCTTCACGCCCATGGCCTCCGCGGTCTCCCGGTCGAAGGAGGAGAAGACGATCTCCTTCTGGAAGAGCGTGTGGAGGACGGCCACCACCGCCGTGACCACGAGCAGGATCACCACGTCCTGGAAGGGCACCGCCACCGCGTTGCCGAACACCATGGTGTTGAGGTCGTGGGCGACGTGGACGAGCCGGTTGGCGCCCAGGATGACGAGCGCCCCGGCGAGGACGTAGGCCATTCCCACCCC
Organism: uncultured delta proteobacterium; assembly: GCA_963766715.1. Classification (GTDB taxonomy): domain Bacteria; phylum Myxococcota; class Myxococcia; order Myxococcales; family Anaeromyxobacteraceae; genus CAIOAK01. The sequence goes on along the minus strand of CAVYBH010000012.1, from coordinate 286,684 downwards.
CGCCTCGGTGGGCAGGCGCCTCCCCCACCCCAGCGTCCCGAGCACCAGCCCCCCGCCCACGGAGAAGATCCAGGCCACGAAGAGCTGGATCTCCTGGTGGTCGGTCTCGAGGTCGAAGTGCTCCAGCACGAGCAGCGCCACGATCACGCCCAGGGTCGAGAGCTGGGTCAGCGCGGCCGACACGAAGACCACCCGCCGGAGGACGACGTACACGCCCAGGAAACCCAGCAGCGCGCCCGCGAGCACCGACGCAATCAGCGGGTCCCGCCAGATGACGGCGGCCGACCAGAACTCGGAGAGCGCGCTCATCGCGCACCCCCGCCGGCCACCGGGTAGACGAAGCGGCGCCCCTCTTCCTCGCGAACGATGACCTCCCGGCCGTAGAGCCGCGAGAGGGCCTCCGGGCGGAGCATCTCCTCGAGGGGCCCCACCTTCCAGAGCCCCTGATCCTTGTCGACGAAGGCGAGCCGCCGGGCGTAGTTCGCGACCGCCTCGAGCCGGTGCGAGATCATCACCACCGCCAGCCCGCCGGCCGCGTGCAGGTCGCGCAGGAGGTCCATCGCCGAGAGCTCCGCGGAAGGATCCATCCCGTTGGTGGGCTCGTCGAGGGCCAGCAGCCGGGGCTCGGAGGCCAGCGCGCGGGCGATGAGCGTCCGCTGGCGCTGCCCGCCGGAGAGCGTCCCGAAGGCCCGCTTCCCGAGGGTGGGGAGTCCCACCCGGTCGAGCGCCCGCTCGGCGGCCTCGACGTCGGCGCGGCCGATGCGCCCCCACGGTCCGACTCCCGGGACCCGTCCCATGACGACCACGTCCTGGCACGAGAGCGGCCAGAGCGCGTCGACGTGGTCGCGCTGCGGCACGTACCCCACCCGCAGGGGCTCGGCGCTGCGGCGTCCGGAGACGGGCGGCAGGAGCCCGAGCAGCGTGCGGAGGAGCGTGGTCTTTCCGCCGCCGTTCGGCCCCACCACCGCGAGGAAATCCTCGGGCTCCACCTCGACGGTGACCCCGTCGAGGAGCGTCCGGCCACCGTATCCGATGGACGCGTCGTCGAGTCGGATGAGCGGGGCCACGGCCTACTGTACCGCCTGCACGAGCGCCTTCACGAGGACGTCCATCCAGGGAACGTACCCGGAGGCCTCCTTCGAATCCGCCCACGTCCCCGGGAACGACGAGCACCTTCACGCCGGTGAGGTCTCGAAGCTGGTTCGCCGAGCGCGGGTCGTAGTAGCTCTCGACGAGCACCCCCTTCACGCCCGCCGCCTTCACCGTGCCCGCCAGGCTCGCCACGTGCGACGGCGGAGGCGCGATCCCTGGCTTGGGCTCCAGGTACCCGGCCGCCTTGAGCCCCGCCCAGTCGAGCAGGTAGGTGAGCGTCTTGTGCTGGGTGATGACGCTCCGGCCGGCCAGGGGCGCGAGCTGGGCCCTCCAGCCCTTCTCCGCCGCGGTCACCCGGGCCTGGAAGTCCTGCAGCCGGGCCTGGTAGTGGCTCGCGTTCCCGGGGTCGATGTCGGCGAGCCGCGCCGCGATGGCGGCCGCGACCTGCATCGCCCTCCGGGGATCGGACAGGAAGTGGGGATTCCCGGACGGATGGATGTCGCCCTGGCTCCTGTCCACCGGCCCGGTGGGAAGGTCGAGCGGCGTGATGGCGCTCGCCGCCGTGAGTCGACGCGCCCCACCCGGCTGGATCGACCCGTTCCTGGACTGGGTGACGAGCGGCGGCAGCCAGCCCACCTCGAGCTCCAGCCCCATGTCCACGAGCAGGTCGGCGTTCCGGAGCTTCACGGCCAGGGACGGATTGGGGTCGACGAAGTGCGGGTCCTGCACGCCCCGCGAGAGGCTCGTCACCTTCACCTTGTCCCCGCCCACCTCGCGCACGAGGGCCGCGAGCCCCTCCGTGCTGGTGACGACGTCGACCGCGGCCACGGCGGGCGCCGCCAGGGAGGCGAGAAGCCCGGCCAGGGCCAGCCGGATGGCATGCGAGCTCATGGTGGCCTCCTAGAACGGATGCGCCCCGTGGGCGCCGATGGTGAACTCGAAGCTGAGGAACCCCTGGAAGCCGGTCTGGCCCCCGGGAAGCTGCACGAAAGACGGCTGGAGACGCACCCGGAAGAACTCGCTGGGGATGTAGGTCCCGAGCACGGTCCAGGTCTGCTGCGTCCCGGGGGCGAGCGCCACGGGCGCGGGCGCGCTGTCGTAGCGTGCGCCCACGTCCCACTCCCGGTCGATGCGCCAGATCACCTGGCCGTAGCCGCCCCAGGTCGCGGCCGACAGGGCCTGCGGATCGAGTTGCCGGGCGTAGGCCTCCCCCTGGAGCAGGACGTAGGACCGGCTCGTCGGGTCGCGGAACTTCACGTAGAGGTCGGCGCCCGCGAGGTTCTTCCACTGCACGGGTCCCTCGGCCTGGAAGAGCGACCAGGAGAGCCCCACGCCCATCGTGGCCCAGTCGGCCAGGTCGAAGTACTGGATGAGCCGAGCCGTTCCGGTGAGCTGCTTCACGGCGGCGTCGAAGCCCGGGCTCGTGGCCTGGTAGGCCAGGTGCAGCTCGGCGAACCAGGGGAGCGGCGCGAGCCACGCCAGGTCCGCCCCGGCGCCGTTCAGCCCCTCCGCCCCCACCAGCCGCTGCATCGAGAGCGGCTGGTCGACGAAGTCCCACTGGTGCCGGTGGAGCTGGCTCGTGCGGCCGAACGGGGCGTAGATCTTGCCGGCCTTCACCTGCAGGCCCCACGGGAGCGAGAGCGAGGTCAGGAAGGCCTCCTCCACCTCCACTCCCTCCTCGCCGAAGGTGATGAAGATGTCGCCCCGGACGTAGGGATCGACCGTGGCCTGGAAGGCCAGCTCCACCTCCTGGAGCAGCGGCCAGGCCTTGTGCTGCGGCAGGGGATTGGCCGTGAGCGTCTGCTGGTCGGTGGACAGCGTGGTGTACCCGAGCGCGCCGTCCACGACCGCGGCGATCTCGGGCAGGAGCAGGAGCTTCCCCATCGGGATGCCGCCCGGCGCTCCCACGTTGAGCCCGTTGGTCGGGAACGGCTGTCCCTGGGCCCCGATGTCCTGCTTCACCTTCTCCGCCAGCGCCTTCCTCTCGTCGGCGGCGGGCTCCGGAGCCGCGGGCGGCGCGCCCGGGGAGGCCGGCGCCACCGCTTGCGCGGCGAGCAACGACAGCACCACCATATTCACCATGGGTAATTCCTCCGCGCGGGAGCGCGCATCGACGTCCTGGAACGGCGGGAACGGACGCGGCTAGGCGAGCGGAGGCGACTGCCCGGAGACGGCACCCATCGGAAACCCGGTCGCCGGACCCGGGGCGAGGTCGGCGGCCAGCGCGGCCGGGGAGGAGGACGGCGGGGGGAGATCGGGGGTGGCGTCGCGGGCCTCGAGGGCTCCGCCCGCCACGCAGGCGACGCACTCGTGCGTGCTGCCGGGCGCCGCGTGGTGATGCGGCGAGGCCACGCCCGAGAGGAGCACGGCGATGGCGGCGATGGCGACGAGGACGCGCACGGCCCCTTCCTGCTATCGGCCGCGGCCACCGGTGTCAAGACACCGGCGCGCGCGCCCGGGATCAGCCGAGCGCACCGCAGCGGCGCAGCGCGGCGATCTCGTCCGGGACGAGCCCCCCCTCGCGGAGGACGTCGTCCGTGTCGGCGCCGATCCGCGGGGCCGGCCGGAGCGGCGCCTCCACGCCGAGGATCCGCACCGGCGAGGCGATCCCGGGCATGGCCTTGCCCTCCCAGGGAGTCGGGACCTCGACGAAGCTCCGGCGATGGGCCACCTGGGGATCGAGCCGGGGCTCGTCCCCCTCCAGCACCGGCATCACGCAGACGTCGTGCCGGCCCGCGAACTCGCCCCACTCCGCGCGCGTCCGGGTGGCGAAGATCGCCTCGACCTCGGCGCGAGGCCCGGCGCCGTCGTCGTCGAACTGTCGATCGGCCAGCTCGGGGCGCCCCACCGCCTCGCAGAAGGCCCGGAAGAACTTGGGCTCCAGCGCGCCCAGGGCGACGAACCCGCCATCCCGGGCCCGGTACACCGCGTAGCAGGCGGAGCCGCCGTTCAACTGCTCCCGTCCGCGCCGCAGGCTCGAGCCCCGCGCGTCCGCCGCCCCCTGCTGGAGCGCCAGCATGGCCAGCGCTCCCTCGGCCATGGCGATGTCCACGTGCGCCCCGCGTCCGGTCGTCGCCCGGCCGACCAGCGCCGCCAGGATTCCTGCCACGGCGGGCCAGGAGCCGCCCGCGACGTCGGCCACCTGCACCCCCAGCGGCACCGGCCGGTCGGGGGGGCCGTTCACGGCCAGGACGCCCGCCACGGCCACGTAGTCGATGTCGTGGCCGGCGCGATCGCGGTACGGCCCCTCCTGGCCGTAGCCGGAGATGGAGCAGAGGACGATCGCCGGATTCACCCGCTGGAGCGCCTCGTACCCCACGCCCAGCCGGTCGACGACGCCGGGCCGGAACGACTCCACCACCACGTCGAATCCGCGCGCCAGGCGAAGCAGGACCTCCGGCCCCTCCGGCCGGCGCAGGTCGAGCGCCAGCGACCGCTTGTTGCGGTTGAGCGCGTGGAAGAAGCCGGACTGCTCGCCGGCCATCGGCGGCATCCAGCGGAGGTAGTCGCCACCGGCCGGATCCTCGAGCTTCACGACGTCCGCGCCCAGGTCGGCGAGGACCATCGTGGCGTAGGGCCCCGGCAGCAGCCGGGAGAGGTCGAGTACCCGAAGACCCTGGAGCGGAGGCGCGCCCACCGGAGGCCGCGCCGGTCTCAGAGGATCTGCTGCAGCTTCATCGCGAGCCCCATGTCGCCCTGGATCTTCAGCTTCCCGGACATGAAGGCCATCTGTGGATTGAGCTTCCCGTTCACGATGTTCAGGAAATCGGCATCGGTGGCGTTCACGGTGCACTTCGCGCCCGCCGACGTACCGGTGGTGATGCTCCCGCCGGGTTGCGTGCAGTCGACCGACCACTGGCCGCCGTTGGGGCCGGAGATGTTGAACTGGTAGATGGCGTTGATCTTGGCGACCACGTCCGGCTTGGTCTTCAGCTTCTCCGGCATGTGTCGCTCGAACACGTCCTTGACGCTCTCGGCTGCCATCGGGGGTCGTCCTCCTCGGCTGACTCTGGAATCGATCTGCGTTTAGTCCCGGGCCACCGGGGTGTCAAGGACGGCCGGCCGTCACTCGGTGTAGAACGAGTCGAGCAGCTTCTTGTGACGCTCGGTGACGACCTTCCTCTTCACCTTGAGCGTGGGGGTGAGGTCGCCGCGCTCCTGGGTGAAGTCGGCCTCCAGGATGGCGAACTTCTTGATGGTCGCGTAGCTGGCCTGCTTGGCGTTCAGCGCGTCGATGGCCTGCTGTACCCGGGCCTTGACCTTCGGGTGGGTGTGCAGCGCCTCTTCCTCGGCGATGCCCTGATCGGAGGCCCACTTGCGAGCCGTCTCCGGGCTCAGCGTGATGAGCGCCGTGACGAACTTGCGCTGATCGCCGTGGATCACGGCCTGGGAGATGATCGGATCCATCTTGAGCTCGTTCTCGAGGTTCTGCGGGGCGATGTACTTGCCCCCCGAGGTCTTGATGAGGTCCTTCTTCCGGTCGGTGATCTTGAGGTAGCCGTCGGCGTCGAGCTCGCCGATGTCGCCGGTGTAGAGCCAGCCGTCCTTGAGCACCTCGGCGGTCGCCTCCGGCCGCCGGTAGTACTCCTTCATCACCCCGCCCCCCTTGATCAGGATCTCGCCGTCCTCGGCGATCTTGACCACCGTCCCCGGGACCGGCGGGCCGACCGTGTCGATCTTGGAGCGACCGATGCGGTTCACGCAGGTCCCGGCCGACGTCTCGGTGAGGCCGTAGCCCTCGAGCACCGTGAACCCGAGCAGGGTGAAGAACCGCTCCACCTTGTTGGCGAGCGGCGCCCCGCCCGACACGAAGAGGCGCATCCGGCCGCCGAACCGCTCCTTCAGCGCCGCGGACAGCTTGGGGAAGACCAGCTTCTCGCCCATCCGGAAGCCGAGGGTCTTCACCTCGATGCCCCGGTCCTGGCCGTCGGACCAGGCGTCGAAGCCCCCGAGCGCCACGCCGAACAGCCAGCCCTTCACCCCGGGCGTCCCGAGCCCCTTGGCGACCACGGCCTCGTAGGCCTTCTCGAAGATGCGCGGCACGGAGGGCATGACCGTCGGCCGGATCTCCTGCGCGTTGTCGACGATCTTGTCGATGGACTCGACGAAGGCCGCCGTCGCCCCCTCGCCGAACCAGACCGCCTCGATCACCTTGGCGAAGGAGTGCGCCATGGGGAGGAAGAGGAGCACCATGTCGTCCTGGCGGACGATCTTCAGCTCGGCGACCGCCTCGGCCTCGTAGGTCCAGTTCCCGTGGGTCAGGACCACGCCCTTGGGGTTGCCGGTGGTGCCGGACGTGTAGAGGTAGGAGGCGGCGTCGGACGACTGCACCGCGGCCACGCGCGCCGCGTGGGCGGCGGGGTTCTGGGCCCGCCAGGCCACGCCGGCCTGCTCCAGCGCGGCCAGGGTCTGCTCGTGCGCGGCCTCCGGATCCCCGAAGAAGCGGATCACGCCCTTCACGTCGGGCAGCTTGGCGGCCTCCTCCCGGATCTTGGCGGCCTGGTGGTCGTGGTCGACGAAGACCCAGGACGCGCCCGCGTCGTGCAGGATGTACTGCACCTCGTGGGCCGGGTTCGACTGGTAGATGGGAACGGTGATGGCGCCCGCCGCCATGATGGCCACGTCGGCGATGATCCACTCGTAGCAGGTGTCGGCGACGATCGAGACCCGATCGCCGGGCTTCACGCCGAGCGACGCCAGGCCGTCGGCCGCGTCGCGGGCGCGCCGTCCCAGCTCCTTCCAGGAGACCTGCTGCCAGGCCCCTCCCCGCTTGAAGGTCACCGCGGTGGCGTCCCCCCGGCGGGACACCTGCTCCTCGAACACCTGGACGAGGTTCCTGGATGTCGTCGTCATGCTTCCTCCCTGGGTGAACTCTACTTGATCTTGGCGAGGGCGGCGCGCGCCAGCCCCTGGGCGCGCCGTTCCTCCGGCGCGTCGTACTCGCCCGGCTTGGCGGCGAGCACGGCCTCGAGCAGCTTCCTCGCCTCCTCCGGGTGGTCTTCCTTGATGTACAGCTCGGCCAGGTAGACCTTGGCGCGGAGGTTCTTCGGGTAGTTGCGCAGCGCCTTGCGGAAGGCCTGCTCGCTCTTCTCCCCGTCGTACTTGGGCCAGGGCAGCTCGTAGTAGTAGCGCCCCCACGACACGTCGCCCCCGTAGCCGTAGTAGGACGGGTCGGCGGCCTGCGACCGCTTGAGCCTGTCGAGGTACTTCGACTCCATCCCGTCGAGCAGCGCCTTGATGATGCTGATGCCGATCGAGTACATGCCGACGCCGGCGGAGGCGTAGAACCACCCTTCCACCCGGCCCGGATTGATCTGCGTGGCGCGATCGCCGACGTCCCAGGTGATCTTGCCGGTGCGGGCCTTCTCCTCGTTCGGGGCCGAAGGGTCGTCGGCGAGCCAGTAGTAGTGGCGCGCCAGGCGCCAGACGACCTCGTAGTCGTTGGGGGCGAGCTTCTCGGCCTTCTGGAGCAGGGCGAGGTCGACGTCCATCTTCCCGGGCTGATCGCGGATCGCCCAGTTGGCGTCGATCTCGGCCAGGAGCGCGGCCAGCCCAGGCGACGGCGCAGCCGCGGCCGCCGGCGCAGCAGTGGCGGCCGGCGCGGGTGCGGCGGCGGGCGCCTGGGCCCACGAGGAGGGAGTTGCGATGACCAGGGACAGGAGGACGAGCAGCGCGCGCAGGGGCGCTCGGAAAACGGGCATTTGCTCGTTATTGCTCCGAGCGGGGCCTTCCGGCAAGCCGAAGACGCCGCAATCCCGCCTGGGTCGGGGGCGAACGGGGCCCGAGGGGGGCGTCCCCGGCTCAGGCGCGCTGCGTCATTCCCACTCGATGGTCGCGGGCGGCTTCGACGAGATGTCGTAGACCACCCGGTTGATTCCCCTGACCTCGTTGATGATCCGGGTGGAGAGCCGGGCCAGGAGGTCGTACGGCAGGCGGGACCAGTCCCCCGTCATCCCGTCCGTGGAGTCCACGGACCGGATGGCGCAGGTCGCCTCGTAGGTCCGCTCGTCGCCCATGACTCCCACGCTCCGGACCGGCAGGAGCACCGCGAAGGACTGCCAGAGCTTCTCGTACAGGCCGGCCTTCCGGACCTCCTCCTGGACGATGGCGTCGGCCCGGCGAAGGACCTCGAGCTTCTCCTCGGTGACCTCGCCGAGGACGCGGATGGCGAGCCCCGGACCCGGGAAGGGCTGGCGCTGGACCGACTCCGGCGGGAGGCCGAGCTCGACGCCCAGCCTGCGCACCTCGTCCTTGAAGAGCTCCCGCAGCGGCTCGACGAGCGCGAGCTTCATCACCTCCGGGAGGCCGCCCACGTTGTGGTGGCTCTTGATGGTGGCGGACGGTCCCTTGAAGGACACGCTCTCGATGACGTCGGGGTAGAGGGTCCCCTGCACGAGGAACTCCGCCCGCTCCCCATCCCTCGAGAGCCGCTCGACCTCCTCCTCGAAGACGGCGATGAACTCGCGCCCGATGATCTTGCGCTTCTGCTCCGGGTCGGTGACCCCGGCCAGCTTGGCGAGGAAGCGGAAGCGGGCGTCGACCGTGACGAGCGGCAGGTGGAACATCTGGCCGAAGACCTTCTCGACCTGCTCCCGCTCCCCGGCGCGCAGCACGCCGTTGTCCACGAAGATGCACCGCAGGCGGTCCCCGATGGCCCGGTGCACGAGCACCGCCGCCACCGCCGAGTCGACGCCGCCGGAGAGCGCGCAGATGGCGTGCCCGTCGCCGACCTGGGCGCGGATCTGCTCCACCGCCACGTCGACGTAGGCGCGCATCGACCAGGAGCCGGACACCCCGCAGACCCCGATGGCGAAGTTCCGGAGCAGCTCCGCTCCCCGGGGCGTGTGGACCACCTCGGGATGGAACTGCACGCCGTAGATGCGCCGGCGCGCGTCCTCCACCGCGGCGAACGGCGCGTTTCCGGTCGACGCCACCGGCTCGAACCCGGGCGGCAGGGCCTCGACCCGGTCGCCGTGGCTCATCCAGACGTCGAGCTTCCCGGGCAGGCCGCGGAACAGGGGCGACTCCCCGCGGGCGTCGATGGTCGCCGGCCCGTACTCCCGGTGAGCGGCCCGGTCGACCTTGCCGCCCAGCTCGTGGGCGATGAGCTGCAGCCCGTAGCAGATGCCGAGCACCGGGACGCCCAGGTCCCAGACCGTGCGGTCGACGCGCGGGCTGCCCTCGGCGAGCACGCTCGCCGGCCCCCCCGACAGGACCACGCCGCGCGGGTTCCAGGCCCGCATGGCCGTCCCGGACATGGTGCAGGGGTGGATCTCGCAGTAGACGCCCAGCTCGCGGAGCCGGCGGGCGATGAGCTGGGTGTACTGGGAACCGAAATCGAGGACGAGGATCTTCTCGCTGTGGATGTCCATGGGTCCCCTAGCCCACCCGGTAGTTCGGGGCCTCCTGGACGATGATCACGTCGTGCACGTGGCTCTCCTTGAGCCCGGCCGACGAGATCCGCACGAAGCGCGACTTCTGCCGCAGCTCCAGGATGTTCTGCGCGCCCAGGTAGCCCATGCCGCTCTTCAGGCCGCCCACCAGCTGGAAGACGTTCATGGCCACCGTGCCCTTGTAGGGGACCCGTCCCTCGATCCCCTCGGGAACGAGCTTGTCGGCGTCGGCGACCTCGGCCTGGAAGTAGCGGTCCTTCGACCCCTCCTTCATGGCGCTGATCGAGCCCATGCCCCGGTACGACTTGTAGCTTCGCCCCTGGTACAGGATCACCTCGCCGGGCGCCTCCTCGGTGCCGGCCAGCAGCGAGCCGATCATCACGGTGGCGGCCCCGGCGGCCAGCGCCTTCACCACGTCGCCGGAGTACTTCACGCCGCCGTCGGAGATGATCGGGACGCCGTGGGCGTCGGCGGCGCGCGCGCAGTCGTCCACCGCGGTGATCTGCGGGACGCCCACGCCGGCCACCACCCGGGTGGTGCAGATCGAGCCGGGCCCGACCCCCACCTTCACCGCGTCGACCCCGGCGCGGCAGAGCGCATCGGTCGCCTCGGCGGTGGCCACGTTCCCGGCGATGAGCTCGATGCCCTTGAAGTTCCGCTTGGTGTCCCGCACCGCGTCGATGACGCCCGCCGAGTGGCCGTGGGCGGTGTCGATGACGATCACGTCGACCCCGACCTTGAGGAGGGCGGCGATGCGGGCCTCCCGATCGGCGCCCACGCCGACGGCGGCGCCGCACAGGAGGCGCCCCAGCTTGTCCTTGGCGGCGTTGGGGTGCTTCTGGATCTTCTCGATGTCCTTGATGGTGATGAGGCCCCGGAGCTCGAACACCGAGTTCACCACGGGCAGCTTCTCGATGCGGTGCCGGTGGAGGAGGTCCTTGGCCTCGTCGATCGTGACCCCTTCACGCGCAGTGACGAGGTCGGTGGTCATCACCTGCTCGACCGTCTGCTCCAGGTTCCGCTCGAAGCGCAGGTCCCGGTTGGTGAGGATCCCCACCAGCTTGCCCCGGCGCGTCACCGGGATCCCGCTGATGCCGTGCTCGCGCATGAGCGCCACCGCGGCCGAGAGCTTCACCTCCGGCTCGATGGTCACCGGCTCGGTCACCATGGCCGACTCGTACTTCTTCACCCGGTTCACCTCGGCGGCCTGCCGCTCCACCGACATGTTCTTGTGGATGAACCCCATGCCGCCCTCGGCGGCCATGGCGATGGCCATCCGGGCCTCGGTCACCGTGTCCATGGCGGCGGACACGATCGGCACGTGGAGGTGGAGGTTGCGGGTGAGGCGGCTCGAGGTCTCGACCTGCTTCGGGAGGACGTTGCTCTCGGCGGGAACGAGGAGGACGTCGTCGAAGGTCAGGGCTTCGCGGAGGTCGTCGCGGTTGAGCATGCCGCGATATAGTGGATGGGCCGCCATTTGGTCAAGGCGCATTGATTTTCCTGACGTTTCCCGCGGGCCTGCGCGCGACTCCCCGCGAACGCGGGACGGCCCCGCCGGTCCGGGAGCTTGCCTCGAGGCGTCAGGGCCCCGAAGATTCACCCGTGGGCAACGAATCTCCTCCTTCTCCGACACCGCCCGTCCTCGTTTCCGGAAGCGCCCCCGTCGACCTCGGCCTTCCCGGACGTCCCTCGCCCTCGGCCCGGAGGTCCCGGATCGCCATCGGGATCGACCTGGGAACGTCCAACTCGTGCGCCGCGGTGGTCCGCGACGGCCGGCCGCAGGTGATCCCCTCCCGGGAGGGCTACGGCACCGTTCCCTCCATGGTGGCGCTGAACCAGCGCAACCAGATCGTCGTCGGCCAGAACGCCAAGGGACAGCTGCTCTTCAACCCGACCCGCACGGTCCACGGCGCCAAGCGGCTGCTCGGACGGGCCTTCGATTCCGGCGTGGTGCAGAGCATGCTGCCCCACTTCCCCTACGAGGTGGTCGAGACCGACGACGGGCTCTGCGCGGTGCGTCTCGGGCCGGCCACCATCTCCCTCGAGCAGGTGCAGGCGCTCGTGCTCCGGGAGGTGAAGGGCGTCGCCGAGACCTGGCTGGGCGAGACGGTCGACCGCGCCGTCGTCACGGTGCCCGCGTACTACAGCGAGCGGCAGCGGGAGGCGGTCCGCAGGGCGGCCGCGCTCGCCGGCCTGCACGTCGAGCGGATCCTGAACGAGCCGACGGCTGCGTCCCTGGCCTACGCCTGGGGGCGCGACGTCCACCAGCGGGTGCTGGTCTACGACCTGGGCGGCGGCACCTTCGATGCGTCGGTCCTGGAGCTCGCCGATCGCGTCTACCAGGTGGTCTCCACCGGCGGCGACACGTTCCTGGGCGGCGTCGACTTCGACGCCCGCATCGTGGCCCACCTGATCTCGGTCTTCGAGGCCGCCCACGGGCCCTTCGCCGGCGACGCCGTCGCCCGCTCCCGCCTGGCGGACGCCGCGGAGCGCGCCAAGTGCGCGCTCTCCGAGCAGGACCGTTTTCCCGTCCAGCTCCCCTACCTATCGACCGTGAACGGCGTCCCCGTGGCGCTCGACACGATCCTGACCCGCGCCGAGGTGGAACGGCTGGTGGAGCCGCTCGTCGAGCGGACGCTGCGGACCTGCGCGCGAGTCCTCTCCGACAAGGGGCTGGGACCGGACGACATCGACGAGGTCATCCTGGTCGGGGGTCAATCCCGCATGCCGCTCGTCCAGCAGCGGATCCGGGCATTCTTCGGGAAGGCGCCGAGCAAGGCAGTTCACCCGGACGAGGCGGTGGCCGTCGGCGCGGCCCTCCTCGCCCATTCGCTGGATAGTGCGGAGGGTGTCGTGCTCATCGACGTCGTTCCCATCTCGATCGGAGTCGGCCTGCCCGGGGGCGGCGGCCGCGTGAAGCGGGTCATCGAACGCAACACCCCGCTGCCCGTCCGCAAGGAGTACCAGCTCGCCACCACCAAGGACGACCAGCGCACCTTCGACCTCTGGATCTTCGAGGGCGAGGGCGCGACGGTGGCCGAGTGCCAGTACCTGGGCACCATCCAGCTCACCGGCCTGCCGCGAGGTCCGAAGGGATTGGTGCGCATCGTGGTGGCCTTCGAGCTCGGCGAGGAATGCCTGCTCACCGTCCGCGCCCGCGAGTCGGGAAGCGGCCGCGAGGTGGAGGTGGTCTTCACCACCCAGGGCACCCCGCCCGAGGTCCGCAAGCGCGTCGAGTCCGAGGCCGCCCAGGTCGCGGCGGGCGTGCCGCTGAACGCGCCGGCCGGGCCGGTCTCCGGTGGCGCGCCGGGCCATCCGATCTCCCGGGAGATCTCCCCTCCCGCCGGGGCGCAGGAGGAGAAGCCGGCCGGCCTGAAGGGGCTCTGGAGCCGGATCACCGGGCGCTGACGAGGCGGGACGGGCTTTAGCCGGCGGGCGGTGCGGTGCGCTTCTCGCGCCTCCGCTGGAGCCAGGCTCGCCCGAGCAGCAGGGCGACGACGACGAGGACGCCGGTCAGGATGTAGCCGCCGAACTGCGACCCTGCCCTCGCGGCCCGCTCGATGTCGTCGCCGAACCAGAATCCCAGGCAGACCCAGAGCGGCGCGGACACCAGCGCGGCCAGCCCGTCGAAGAGCAGGAACTCCCAGAACGGGACGCGCGAGTGCCCCACGGTGAAGTAGGTGGGCGCCCGCAACCCGGGGAGGAACCGGGCCACCATCACGACGACCTTCCCTCGCTGCCGCAGGAGCCGCTCCACCCGCTCCAGCTTCTCGGGCGTGATCATGCGCCGGAAGGGCCAGATCTCGGCCACGCGGCGCCCGACCCTCCTCCCCGCCCAGTAGATGACCGAGTCGCCCACCAGGATCCCGGCCATTCCCACGGCCACCATTCCCTGGAAGCCGGTGTCGGCGAGCATCCCGGCCAGCGAGACCGACTCCATGGGGGAGGCCAGCCAGGCGAGGACGCCGCCGGCGATGAGCGGCACGTCCTCGGGCAGGGGGAATCCGAAGCCGGCCGCGAGCAGGAGCCCGAACACGGCGGCGTACCCCAGGCCGAGGGACTGGGACTGCAGGTGATCGACGAGACGCTCCAGCACGCCGTGCCCTCTCCGACCGCTAGCCCTTGGGCTCGGCGAGCGTTCGCAGGGCGTCGCGCCCCTCGGCCATCTTCCGGGCCAGGTCGGCGGCGATGGCCAGCGCCAGCTTGAGGCAGGCCTGGGGCTTCTGGGGCTGCAGCCGGTAGAAGTCCCGCTGGCTGATCTCGACGAGCTCGCAGGGCGTCTCGGCCACCGCCGACACCAGCCGGACGCTGCGCGCGAGCAGCGCCAGCTCGCCCAGGTGCTCGCCGGCGCCCAGGATGGCCAGCGCCCGATCGGGCCCGGAGTCGTGGCTGACGATCCGCACGCTTCCGCTCTTCACGATGAACATCGACTCGCCGACCATGTTCTCGGCGAAGAGCGGGGCACCGGCGGGGATGCTCTTCTCCGTGGCGATGGCCGCGAAGATCTTGAGCCCCGTCTCGCTGAACTCGCGGAACAGCGTCGACTTCTGGAGCGCCTCGATGACGGTCATCGCCCGGCCCAGCCCTCTCTCCGGTACTGCTCGGCGTACCCGGCGTAGTTCGCGGCCGATCTCCGGAAGTACTCGATCTCCTCGCGGGTGAGCTCCCGCTTCACCTTGGCGGGGGAGCCCACCGCCAGCATGCCCGGCGGCACGACCATCCCGGGCGGCACCAGGGCGCCGGCGCCCACCATGGCGTCCTCGCCCACGACGGCCCCGTCCATCACCACGGCGCCGATGCCCACCAGGCAGCGGTCCTTGACCGTGCAGCCGTGCAGCGTGACCCGGTGCCCGAGGGTCACGTCGTCCCCGACGACCGTGGCGTGGGTCCGGCTGGTGACGTGGAGCACGCAGTAGTCCTGGACGTTCGTGCGAGCCCCGATCCGGATGTGGTTCACGTCTCCCCGCACCACCGCGCCGAACCAGACGGAGGAAGCCGGGCCGATCTCGACGTCCCCGACGATCACCGCGCCCTCCGCCACCCAGACGCTGTCGTCGAGCCGCGGCGCCTTCCCTCCAAACGCGCGTATCAGGGCCATGTTCGTGGGGGATGCTAGCCCGCGCCCCGGGGACGCCGCAAGAAGGCGGCCGCCAGGGAGGCGCCGATTGCGGCTCCCACGGTATCGGCCGCCCAGTCGGCGGCGTCGGCGGTCCGGGCCGGCACGTAGGACTGGTGGATCTCGTCGCTGGCTCCGAAGGCGCTCGCGAGGAGGATGGCGCCCACGAGCGCGAGCCCGGGCCGTAACCCCGCCAGCCGGAGGGCCGGGACGAGCAGCGCACCCAGGACCGCGTACTCGGCGGCGTGCAGCAGCTTGTCCTGCTGGAAGAAGGCGGGCGGGAGGAAGGGAAGCGGGTCGGAGCGCGAGGACAGGTAGAAGATCAGCCCCGCGTAGGCCAGCGCGGGGAAGAAGGCCCAGGCGGCGCGCTTCACGCGGCCAGCTCCGCCCCGAGCGAGCTGTGCCCGGCGCGAACGACGCGCGCCCGGACCAGGGACCCGGGGGAAGCTCCCGGCCGTGCGACTCCAGGTGGACGATCCGGTTCTCGGGCGTGCGCCCCATGTGGCCGCCGTCGTCGGAGACGCCCTCGACCAGGACCTCGACCTCCCGACCCAGCTGCTCGGCCAGGACCGCCACGGCGATGACCCGCTGCTCGGCCTGGAGCCGCTCCAGCCGCTCCACCGACACCGCCCGCGGCACCTCCTGCCACTCGGGCGCGCTGCCGAGCCGGAGCGCCGCACCGGTGTGCGGGCGGGGGCTGAAGACGAAGCTGAAGGAGTTGTCGAAGCGGGCCGTCCGCAGCAGCCGGAGCGAGGCCTCGAAGTCCTCGTCGGTCTCGCCGGGGAAGCCGACGATGAAGTCGGTGGTGACCGCGATGCCCGGGCGGGCCTCGGTGAGCCTGCGGTGGCGCTCCAGGTACTCCTCCACCCCGTAGTCGCGCCGCATGCGGCGGAGCACCGCGTCGGAGCCGGACTGAACCGGCAGGTGGAAGTGCGGCATGATCCGGGGCTCGTCCCGGAAGGCCAGGACGAGCTCGTCGGAGAGATTGTGCGGGTGGCTGGTCGTGAAGCGGACCCGCTCGATGCCCGGGACCGCCGCGACCCGTCGCAGCAGCGAGGCGAAGCTGCAGCCGCCCCGGTACGAGTTCACGTTCTGGCCGATCAGGGTGACCTCGCGCACGCCCACCGAGGCCAGCTCCCCGACCTCGGCCGCGATCTCCGGGTACGGGCGCGAGACCTCGCGCCCCCGGGTGCGCGGCACGATGCAGAAGGAGCAGACGTTGTCGCAGCCCTTCATGGCGGTGACGAAGGCGCTGGCGCGTCCGCGGGCCGCCTCGGCGTCGGCGCGGGGGAAGACGTACTCCTCCGAGTCCATCCAGCCGGTCTCGACGAACCGCTCCCGGCCGTCGGCCCGGGCCACCATCTCCGGCAGGCGCCCCACGTGGTCGGGGCCGAACACGAAGTCGACGTAGGGCACGCGCTTCAGCAGGGCCTCCTTCTCCTGCTGGGCCACGCAGCCCCCCACCGCGATGAGGGCGCCCCGGCGGGCCTTGTGCTCCCGGTATCGCCCCAGCGCGGAGAGGAGCTTCTGCTCCGCCTTCTCCCGCACCGAGCAGGTGTTGAGGAGGATGAGGTCGGCGTCCTCGGGGTGGGCGGTGCGCGACCAGGCCCGCCCCGCCAACGCCTCCACCATCCGGTCGCTGTCCGACTCGTTCATCTGGCATCCGAACGTGTGGACGTAGACCTTCCGGACGGCGGAGGGCTCGGGAGTCTCGCCGGCGGCGGCCGCGCCGGGCCTTCGGAGGGGTACCAGGTCGGACATCGGGCGACGGAACGTAGGGCGAAGGCCCGGGGCCGTCAACCCCGGGCGGCGGCGCGCGGGAGGAGCGCCTCGGCGATCTCCTCGAGGTCGGAGAGGCGCGTGGCGGTGGCGACCCGGTCGACCTGCGCGGCGTAGATCGGCATCTCGCTGTCCCCGCTCCCCCAGGCCCAGCGCTCCTCCGGGCAGATCCACAGGACGCGCCGCGCCCGTCGCCGGATTTCCCGCAGCACCCACGACTCGGGCGCGAGGTAATTGGTCCGCCCGTCGCCGATGACGATGACGGTGGTGCGGGAGGTCACCGCTCCCAGGTACTGCCGGTGAAACGAGACCAGGGCGCGGCCGTAGTTGGAGTTCCCCGCCAGGCTCACCGCCCGTCCCGCCGTGGCGAGGTCGGCGGCGCGGGCCACGTCCCGCTCCGAGCGGAAGGCGTCGGTCACCTCGCCCAGGTCCGACACGAAGACGAAGCTCCGCACGTGCGAGAAGAGCGACTGGAGCGTGTGCACGAAGACCAGCATGAGCCGCGAGACGTGGCGGACGGAGTCGGAGACGTCGCAGAGCACCACCACGTCGGGGCGGGCCCGGTGGCGGGCGCGGAAAGCCAGCCTCGCGGGGATCCCGCCCCAGGCCAGGTTCCGCCGCAGCGTGCGGCGGACGTTCAGGGCGCCCCGGCGCCGGGAGCGTTCCCGCCGGGCCAGGCGGTCGCGCAGCCGCTCGGCGAGGCGGCGGACGGCCTTCTCGGTCCGGACGATCTCCTCCCGGGAGAGCGTCGCAAAGGCGCGCTGGGCGAGCGATCCCTCGCGCCTGCGCTCCGAGCGGGCCTCCCGCTCCAGCTCCGCGTACCGCCGGGCGGCGTCCTCGACCGACGCGAGCGCGCGCCGCACCCGCTCCATCACCAGCTCCAGGCGCGCCGGGTCGAGGCCCGCCTCGCGGAGCGCCCGCGGGAAGCCCTCCATCTCCGCGGCGAGGCCGGCGCCGCCGGCCCCCGCGAGGAGGCGCCGCGCGTAGAAGCCGAGCTGGGTCTGGGCCTCGAGACCGGAGAAGTCGAGCGTGAGGGCCGCGCCGCGGAGCAGCCGCGCCAGCAGCGCCGCATCGCCCGTGAGGGCCGCCCGGGCGAGCGGAGAGAGGCGCGGCGACAGGCGCGAGAGCGTCATGGCCGCCATGGTCAGCTCGTCCCCCTCGAGGATGCCGCTCTCCTCCAGGTCGCGCAGCACCGACTTCTCGAGCGCCTCGACGACGCGGGCGAGCCCGGAGAAGTAGAGGGCGAAGAGCCGGTCGAAGGTGGCGGCGTCGGCGCCTCGCTTCACGAGGGTGGACCGCAACGCCGCCCGGAAGGTCTCGCGATTGGCCACGCCGGCCAGGGCCGCGGCCCGCACCGCGTCGGCCGCCTCGGCGGGCGAGACCCGGACCCCGTTCTGCCGGAGCAGCCGGGCGAACTCGACGATGCGCGCCTCCACGGCCCGATTGTAGCCCTTCCCGGCGGTTGCGCGTCGCCCCGGGGTCGGGCATGACAGCCGGCTTGGGCGCCCTCCTCGTCACCCTCGACGACGTCGACGTCCGGCTCTGGGGCCGGACGCTGCTCGAGGGCGTCTCCTTCTCGCTCCGGGACGGGGAGAGCTGGGCCGTCTTCGGCGGGAACGGCGCCGGGAAGAGCACGCTCCTGCGGCTGCTCCGGGGCGAGGCCTGGCCCCACCCGGCGAGCCGGGGCCGGCGGCTCTACCACCTGGACGGGACCCCCACCGAGAGCCCGATCGGCGCACGGGAGCGGATTGCGCTCGTCTCCGCCGAGGCCCAGGACGCTTACCTACGTCGCGACTGGGCCGTCCCGGTCGAGGACGTGGTCCGCAGCGGCTTCACCGACGGCGTCTGGCCCGGCGGGTCGCTGGGCGCGGACGCCGAGCGCCGGGTCGACGCCGCGCTGGGCGCGCTCGGGCTCGGCGCGCTTCGACGGCGGCCCCTGGTCGAGGTCTCCACCGGCGAGGCGAGGCGCGCGCTGCTCGCCCGGGCGCTGGCTCCCGGGCCACGCGCCCTCCTCCTCGACGAGTTCGTGAATGGCCTCGACGCCGCGTCCCGCGCCTGGGTGCTCGACGCGGTGTCCGCGCTGGCCCGGCAGGGCACGGCCACGGTGCTCGCGACGCACCGTCCCGAGGAGGTGGTTCCCGAGGCGCGTCACGCGGCCATCCTGGAGGGTGGACGGGTGGTCCGCGTCGGTCCGCGCGACGTGGTGGAGGCCGCCTGGCGCGAGCTCCCGGCCCGGGCCGCCGCCGGCCCCATCCCCGCCCGGTCGCGGACGGCCGCGGGCGAGCCGCTCTTCCAGGTCCGGGGAGACGTGCTGGTGGACGGGCGCAGGGTGCTTCGCGACCTCGACTGGACCCTGCGTCGCGGGGAGAGCTGGGCGGTTCGCGGCCCGAACGGCGCCGGCAAGTCGACCTTCCTGCGCCTGCTCGTCGGCGAGGAGCACCTCGCGCCGGACGGCCGGATTGCCCGCCTCGACCTCGGGACCCGCGCCGACGTCCGCGACGTCCGCGCCCGGGTCGGCCTGGTGGCTCCCGATCTCCAGGCCCGCCACCGGGGCGACGCCACCGGGCTCGAGGTCGCGCTCTCCGGGTTCCACGGGAGCATCGGGCTCGGGGAGGAGCCCACCGACGAGCAACGGAGGGCCGCCGCCGGATGGCTCGCCGCGGTCGGGGCGGCACACCTGGCGACGCGCAGCATCCAGGCCATCTCCTACGGGGAGATGCGCCGGCTCCTCTTCGCGCGGGCCCTCGTCACCGACCCGGAGGTGCTGCTCCTCGACGAGCCGTTCAACGGCCTCGAGCCGCGGGCGCGGGCGGAGGCCATGGACCTCGTGGACCGGCTCTGCCGCGCCGGGCGCACGACGGTGCTCGTGACCCATCACGATGACGAGGTCGTCCCGTCGATCCGGCACGAGCTTCGCCTCCGGGACGGGCGGGTCGAGCGCGCCGGCCCTCTCGGGGGTGCGCCGCCGCCCCGCGGGCGCTAGGCCGTGATTGTGGAAGCCCGGATCCGCATCGCCGTCCTGGCGTTCTTCGCCCTGCGCCTCCTCGTCGAGGGGGGCCTGCTCGCGCTCAACCTGCGCCGCGCCCGGGCCACGGGACCGCGCGTACCCGCCCCGCTCGCCGGGCGGGTCTCCCCGGAGACCGCCGCACGCAGCCTCGCCTACACGCTCGCGCGAGGGCGCCTGGCGCTCGTCGCCATGGCCTGGGACGCCGCGGTGTCGCTCGCCCTCCTCTTCTCCGGCGCCCTCCCCTGGCTCGACGCCCGCCTGGCGGCGGCGGGCTTTACGGGCGGGTGGCGCTTCGTGCTCTTCCTGGCCGGGCTGTCCGCCGCGACCTGGCTCGCGGCGCTCCCGGTCTCCCTCCACGCCACGTTCGTCGTCGAGGCCCGCTTCGGCTTCAACCGGGCCACGCTCGCCACCTGGCTGGCCGATCGCGCCAAGGGCATCGGACTCTCGGTCGTGCTGGGCGTGCCCGTCCTGTGGGGCGCGTGGCTCTTCATGACGGCGAGCGGCGCCCTCTGGTGGCTCTGGCTCTGGGCCTTCCTCGCCGCGATCCAGGTCGTCCTCCTCTGGCTCTACCCGTCGGTGCTCGCCCCGATCTTCAACCGCTTCTCGGCGCTGCCACCCGGCGAGCTGCGGGACCGCCTCGAGTCGCTCTGCGCCGCCACCGGCTTCCGGTCGCGCGGGCTCTTCGTGATGGACGCCTCGCGCCGCTCCTCCCACTCCAACGCCTACTTCGCGGGGCTCGTGCGGCCCCGCATCGTCCTCTTCGACACGCTCGTCTCGACGATGACGGTCGACGAATCGGCGGCGGTCCTGGCCCACGAGATTGGCCACTTCCAGCTCCGGCACGTCGCGAAGCGCCTTCTCTGGGGGCTCGCCTCGTCGCTCGCCGGGCTCTGGATCCTGTCCCTGCTGGTCCGCTGGCCCGCCTTCTTCCTGGCGTTCGGCTTCCCGGGGCCCTCCTGGGGGCCGGCCATCGCCATCGTCCTCCTCGCCGGCGGCGCGTTCACGTTCCTGGCCACGCCCCTCGCCACGTTCGTCTCGCGGCGGCAGGAGTACGCCGCCGACCGCTACGCGGTCCTCCACACCGGCTCACCGGAACCGCTGGGACGCGCGCTCGTGAAGCTCAACGGGGAGAACCTCGCCAACCTGCACCCGCACCCCTGGTACAGCGCCTGGTACCACGGTCACCCCACCTTGCTGGAGCGCCTGCGCGCCTTCGGCGCCGGCTCGACTGCGTCGGTCGAGGCGGGCCGGCACGCGGCGGCGAGGAGGGCCGCGAGCCACACCGCGGCCGCCGCGGAGACCGGCAACAGGGAGCGATGAACGGTGGACCCGTCGAGGGTGTACTGCGGGTATAGCCAGACGGCGCTGGCCGCGGTCTCCGCGAAGATCAGGGCGAGGGCCGCACCGGACCAGGCGAGCCCATCCTTCCGGATCCGGGGGAAGAGCAGGACCACGGACGGGAAGAGCACCCAGTAGAGCAGGCCGAGGTTGCCCTCGCGGAAGAGCGCGGCGACGAACACGGCCGACGCGCCAGTCGCGGCCGGCGCCGCAGCCGGCGCGCCGGAAACGGCCGGCGCGACCTCGGACGACCGCAGCGCCGCGGCCCGGAGGAAGGGAAAGGCGCCCGGGAGACCCACCGCCGCGATCCGCGCCCCGACCACGACGAGGTAGGCGGCGAGCAGCGGAAGCTGGCGCAGGAGGACCCGTCCCCCCTCGGCTCGCGCGTTCCACGCCACCTGCGCGAGGACGATGGCGATCGCGGGCAGCGCGACCAGCTCGCCCTCCCGCTTCACCATCGCGGCACCCAGGAGCAGGAGGAGCGCCCGGCCGGCGTCGGCCGGGTCGCGCCCGCGCCCGCCGGCGACGAGGAAGGCAAAGGCCGCGGCGAGGTACATGGCCAGCCAGCCGTCGGAGTAGGTCGACGTGGCGTGGTACGCGAGGAGCGGCAGCGAGGTGAGCGCGAAGACCGCCCCCCAGCCGGCCTCCGGCCAGCCCCGCTCCGACGCCAGCGCGACGAGGAGCAGGAGCAGCGACAGGAAGGTCAGGACGATGGCCGCGTTCACGTGGAACGGATCGAGCGGCGCGCCCAGCATCCAGGCGATGGCCGGGACGAAGGACGGGATCGGACCGGCCATGGCCACCACGTCCCGCGCGGGTCCGCTCCAGATCCCCTCCGCCGCCAGGATCGGCGCGTAGGCGCGAACCCTGTACCCGTCGTCGGTGTGGGTCGGGGTGCTCATGCCGTGGAGCGCGACGGCCGCCGCCACCAGGACGACCCAGGCCGCCATCGGGGCGAAGACCCACCAGGGCCGGGGAATCCACCGGGCCCCGCCGCCCGCAGGCGCCGGCGGGACGGCGCCGCCCGGGCGCGCCCGTCGCAGGATGCCCCAGGCGACGACCGGGAGCGCCAGCACCGCGGCCGCGATCGGGGCGTTCACGCGGAGTCCCAGGAGCGATCGGACCGTGAACGCGGCCGCCGCGAACCAGGCGCCTCCGGCGAGCCATCCCAGCGGGACGTCCACGGCCGGGCGGCCGGTCGCCAGGCGGAGCGCGTGCAGGAGTCGCGAGACCCGACACGCAGGTGAGGAGGATGGCGAGGAGGAAGATCACCGGCGCCTGGCCACGAACGCGTTCTTGTCGAGGGTGGCCACGGGGCGGAAGCCGTTCGGGAGGGGCGTTCCCGCGTGGAAGTACACGAGCGCGTCGATCTCGTCCCCTCGGAGCTCGATCCACGCCCTGGAGCCCCGAGAAGGTCGTGGCCCCGGGGACCACGCGGACGCAAGGCCGGGGGGCGAGGTGGAAGCACAGGGTCTCCCAGCCGAACCAGTCGCTCTCGCCCGCCAGGACGCCAACCCGCTCCCGTTCCCCGATCGCGCCCCGGGCGAGCGCCGCCAGCGGGCCCAGCTCCGGGCCGAAGCTCGTCCACTCCCGCAGCCTCGCCTCGGGGTCCAGCACCGGCGCCAGGGAGAGCGCCGGCGCCGCCCGGATCGCGAAGACGACGTCCCCGGCGAGCGCCACCGCGACGGCCGCGAGCGCGAGCGGCGGCCCGGGACGGAAGCGGCGGGTCCTCGCCCACCACGCGACCGCACCCGCGACGGCCAGGGCGGCGAAGGCGACGCCCAGGACGTCCATCCAGAGGATTCTGCCGGGAGGCGCTCCAGACCGGCGGGTCGAGGGCGTTGATGGTCGAGTGGCCGACGCGAATGGGCGACCAGCGGATCGCCTCGTCGAACGATTGCATGCGCGCGGCGGGCTCCTGCGAGGCCGTCCGGACGCGCAGCCCCGTGAGGACCACGGTCCCCGTCCCCTCGAGGACCAGGACCGGCGTCCGCTCGGGCCTCCAGCTCGGCGTCGTCCGCAGGTCGAGGGTGATCCGGCCGGATCCCGGAGCCAGGACCTCCCGGTGCCAGGGGCTGGAATGGGGCAGCGGCATGGAGCTCCCCAGGCCGAGACCCAGGTCAGCATCAAGTGACCGGTCGACCGGTAGTCGAGCTGAAGCTCCTCCGCGCCGGGAATCGGCAGGAACATCCCGATCGGGCGGTCCTCGACGTCGATGGCCAGGCCCGCCGGCTCGAGCCGGACGGAGGCGGTGGCCCCGACGTTGCGCGCGATCTCGCGGAGCGGGATCTCCCGCGAACCCGGGAGTGGCGCGGCGGCGAGCAGCATCGCCGCCCAGGCTGCGACCCTCCTGCCGCGTCGCTCGTCGCACGAGGATCGCATGTCACGCTCGCTCGAGCAGGACGAGCGCCTCGACGTGATGGGTCTGCGGGAACATGTCCACCGGCAGGACCGCGCCGATGCGGTAGCCGGTCTCCAGCGCACCCCGCAGGTCGCGCGCCAGGGTGGCCGGGTCGCACGACACGTACACCGCCCGCGGCACGGCGAGGTCGCGCAGCAGGGATCCGAGCCCCTTCATCCCGTCGCGGGGAGGATCGAGGAGCAGGGCCCCGAAGCGCTTCCCCTCCCGGGCCAGCGCGGACGCGATGGCGAGCGAGTCTCCGCCGTAGAAGCGGACGTTCCTCCCGCCCAGGTCGGCGCGAGCCAGGTCGAGCGCAGGCCCCTGCATCTCCACGGCGGCGACGGAGGCGGCCCGCGCGGCCAGCGGACCGGTGAAGTTCCCCGCGCCGCAGAAGAGCTCGAGCACGTCCTCGCCGTCGGGGACGAGCAGGTCCAGCGCTTCCCTCACCAGGCGGGCATTGGCGGGACGGTTGGCCTGCTGGAACACGTCGGGACGGCTCCGGGCCAGGCCCGCCTCCGGCTCTCCCGGAACCCGCTCCTGGAGGAGCACCGGATCTCCCACCAGCGCCATCGCCCGCCCGCGGCGACCGTCCTCCTCTCCCTCGAGGACCACGCCGGCGAGGGAAGGAAGGGCGGCCACGAGGTCGGCCGCGCGCCTGCGGGCCCCCTCCCCCGTCTCCACGTTCCGCAGCAGGGCCGCGCCGCGTCCCGCGTGCGCCGACCACTCCAGCGCCACCTCGCTCGGGCGCAGCCGGGACCGGACCAGCTCCGGCCCCATCGCCTCGCGCAGGCCGTCGAGGCCGGGCTCGAGCAGGTGGCACTCCCGCAGCCGGATCGGCTCGTGCGACCGGCGCCGGTAGAAGACCAGCCTCCCGCTCGCCGCATCCAGGTGGAACTTGGCGCGGGACCGGTAGCGCAGCGGGCTCGGGGACGGGGCGATGGGGCGCAGCGGGTAGCTTCCCGGTGCGAGCTTCCCGATCCGGCGCAGGGCCTCGACCAGCCCCCGCTCCTTGGCGCGAAGCTGGAGGTCGTACCGGAGGTGAAGCCACTCGCAGCCGCCGCAGGGGCGGTCCCCTTCCGGACCCGGGCCGAAGTGGGGACAGGGCGCGTCGACCCGGTCCGGGCCCGGTTGCAGGACCTCGGCCAGCGTGGCGTGCGGCGCGCCGTCCCCGACCGGCACGTCGGCGAGGACGACGTCGCCCGGGGCGGTGAACGGGACGAACACCGGGCGCCCGGCGACGCGCGCCATCCCCTCGCCTCCCGGTGCGAGGCCCTCGATCTCGAGCTTCTCGGACACGTTCTGCCGCCCGGGTCAGGCCCCGAGGTCCCGCTGGAGCCGCTCCACCAGGCTCTCGAGCTGGAGGCGCTTCGACGGGTCGACGTCGGTGAACTGGATGCCCATGCCCGGGACCACGTTCGCCTGGTTGTCGAACTCGGCGACGCGGGTGACCCGTCCGTTCAGGCCGACGGGGAACTCGAGCATGGGGAGCTGGATGAGGATGCGGACCTCGGTGCCCACCGGGAGCGGCTTGCGGGTGTTGATGAACATCCCGCCGTGGCTGATGTTGGTCGCCCAGTCGGTCAGGAAGCTCCCCACGCTCCGGTAGGCGACCGGCAGCTCGTGCTGGAGGCGGTTCGACCGTCGCTTGTTGTCGGGTCCGCGCGGCATCTGGAGAAACTGTAGCAGGGGCTGGAGTCGGTGGACAGGCCGGCCGCAGGCCCGCCGCGTCGGCGGCGAGCCCGCGACCTTCCCGGGCCACTCCCCCGCTACGATGCCTCTCCGATGCGGCGTCCCACGTCGCCGTCCATCGCGATCTCGTGCTCCTGCGCCTCGGCCCGGAAGGCGCCCATCACGGACCGCGCCTCGTCGAACCGGCGGCTCCTCATGCAGACCTTGGCCTCGGTCAGCCTTCGCAGCAGTCGCCCGTGACTCTCGGCGTGGGCGAAGCGCCGGGGGTCCTCGCGAAGCCGCATGGCCGTCTCCTCGAACACGAAGCGGACGCGGGCGCAGTCGAGCTGGAGCTGGAGGAGGGCCTCGGCGAGCCGGGCGTCCGACCCGATCAGCCGCTCGAGCGTCTCGGCCAGCCCGATCTGCAGGTCGTGCCCGAAGTCGAGCATCTCGAGCTCCGCCTCCGGCGATTCCTGCGCACCCGGAGCGGCGATGCGATCGCGGAGGTGGACGGCGCCCTGGGGCCAGCGCGACGCCTCGATGGCGAGGACCTCGGCCCGGTCGCGGGCGAGCACGCCGGCCGCCAGCACCCGGCGACAGGTCTGGAGGTACTCCCGATCGTCGCCGGCCAGTCGATCATCCGAAGCCCCACGCCAGTCACCCGGAGTTCACACCGGTAGCCAGGGCGGGCCATCCCCGCCTCCTCGCCGTCCTTCCTTCCGGACAGACATCGCTGGCGCGCGGATCGGACGGACGGCGAGACCATTGCTCCAGATCAAATTTTCCCTTACTCCATGTAACCGAAAATACACACGAATTTGCGCGACCCACCCGAGGTGACTCCAGCGCGTGACCGACGGGCCCGGCCGGGTTGGCCCCGAGGGGCAACCCCTGATAATCTCTCACTCCTTTCGAGGGGGAGCGAACGCCGGATGGCCGCGACGGGCAACGGGAAGACGGGCCCACGCGGACCGAGCGGACCTCGGGCGCCAGACATCTCGACCCTGCTCGAGGAGCTGGTGAGCCCGGACGGCCCGCCCGCAGGCGACGCCGGCGCCTGGGTCCCCTTGCCCTCCCCCGGAACGGTGATCGGCCGATTCGAGATTGTCCGCGAGCTGGGGCGCGGGGGCTTCGGCGTCGTCTACGAGGCCCTCGACCACGACCTCGGCCGGTCGGTCGCGTTCAAGCTGCTCCAGGCCTCGCTGCAGCCGACGGTGCGCGAGGAGCGGCTCCTCCGCGAGGCGGAGACGGCCGCACGCCTGTCGCATCCCAACATCGTCACCCTGTTCGACATGGGGCGCTGTGCGTACGGACCCTACCTGGTGCTCGAGCTGCTGCGGGGCGAGACGCTCTCGCAGCGGCTCGCGTCCGGCCCGGTTCCCATCCAGGAGGCGCTCCGGGTGACGGTCGAGGTCGCCCGGGCGCTGTCGCACGCGCACGCGCGCGGCATCGTCCACCGCGACCTCTCCAGCGGGAACGTCTTCCTCTGCGAGGACGGACACGTGAAGCTCCTCGACCTGGGGATGGCCCAGGCCTTCGGCCGCCGCAAGCTGGAGGGCGGCACGCCGGCCTTCATGGCCCCGGAGCAGTGGCGCGGCGCCCCCGAGGACGAGCGCACCGACGTCTATTCACTTGGCGTGATGCTCTACCGCATGCTGTCCGGGGAGCCGCCCTTCCCCGACGACGAGGGGCGCTCGGCCTCCGGGACGCGCCCCGCCCCGATCCTCCACGTCCCGGAGTCTCCCGAGCTGCCGCACGTGGTCTCCCGGATGCTGGCCAAGGATCCGGTCGACCGGTTCCGCGACGCGGGCGAGGTCGTCTCGGCGCTCACGCCCCTGCTTGCGGGGCGTGGAGGGCGCCCCCCCCTCCGGCGGCCTCGCCGCCCCGGTCCGGCGCAGGCCCGGGCGGCGCGCCTGGCTGGCTGGCCGCCCTCGTCGCCGCGGTCGCCCTCGCGGGAGCCAGCGTCGCTGCTCCTCCGGAGCCGGACCGAAGGTCCCCCGTCCATCCAGATCGCCGGGACGATCCCGGCGGTGGCCGTGCTCCCGTTCACCGATCTGAGCGCGGCCAAGGACCAGACCCACTTCGCCGACGGCCTGGCCGAGGAGATCCTGAACTCGCTCGTCCAGATCGAAGGCTTGCGGGTGGCCGGCCGGACCTCGTCCTTCGCGTTCAAGGGCAAGAACGACCTGGCCGAGATTGGCCGGCAGCTCAAGGTCGACGCCGTCCTCGACGGCAGCGTGCGCCAGTCCGGCACGCGGCTGCGCGTCACCGCCCAGCTGGTCGGGGTGAAGGACGGCTACCAGCTCTGGTCGCAGACCTTCGACCGCGAGGTGCGGGACGTCTTCGCGGTCCAGGACGAGATTGCGAGCGCGGTGGCCCATGCACTCCAGGTGAAGCTCGTCCCGGGACGGCCGGTGGCGGCCGTGGAGCGCAGGACCGCGGTGCCGGAGGCCTACGAGCAGTACCTGCTCGGGCGCCACTTCTACCACCAGCGCGGCGCCAAGGAGCCCTTCCAGCGCGCCGTGGCGGCCTTCGAGCAGTCCGTCGACGCCGACCCGGGCTACGCACCGTCCTGGGCCGGGCTCGCGGTCTCGCTGCTCGGGCTGGCGGACCTCGCGGACAACGCCGAGCAGGTCGCGGCCTACAAGCGCCGGGCGGTGGACGCCGCCGATCGCGCGGTCGCCCTCGGCCCCGACATCCCGGACGGCTACTGGGCCCGGGGCACGCTTCGCGCGCCGATGCAGTGGGACTGGCCCGGCGCCAAGGCCGACTTCGAGCGCGCCCTCGCCATCAACCCGCGCCAGGCCGAGGCGCTGCGCCGGTACGCCACCTGGTACCTGAGCGTCCTCGGGAAGAACACCGAGGCCGTGGCCGCCATGAAGAAGGCCACCGAGGCGGATCCGCTCTACAGCTACGCCTGGTCCGACCTGGCGCTCCTGTACATGAAGACCGGCCAGTACGACCTGGCCAGCTCGGCCATCGCGCGGGCCCTGGAGATCGCACCCGACGCCTCCTACGCGATGCGCCACCTGGTGGTGAAGGCGCTCCTCGAGGGCAAGCCCCAGGCCGCGCTGGAGGCCGCCGAGCGCGTGCCGCCAGGCGCGTGGCACCTCATGAGCCTCTCGCTCGCCTACCACGGGCTCGGGCGCGACGCCGACTCCCAGGCGGCGCTCCAGGAACTGGAGCGGACGGAGGCGCACGGCTGGGCCTTCCAGATCGCCCAGGTCCACGCCTTCCGGGGCGAGACGAACGAGGCCTTCCTGTGGCTC
Organism: uncultured delta proteobacterium; assembly: GCA_963766715.1. GTDB lineage: Bacteria > Myxococcota > Myxococcia > Myxococcales > Anaeromyxobacteraceae > CAIOAK01. The sequence continues at coordinate 258,621 of CAVYBH010000012.1, read as the reverse complement.
GACCGCGCCCTCGAGCAGCGCGACCTGGGGCTGACCCTCGAGGTCAAGGGAGATCCCCTGATGCAGAAGATCCGCGGCGACCCGCGCTTCGGCACCCTCCTCACCCGGCTGAACCTCCCGCCGTGAGCGACCCGGGCGGCAGCGGAGGCGTCGAGAAAGGCGTCGAGGAGCGCATCCGGGAGCTCCTGGCGGCCGAGGATCGCCCGGCGGCGGCGACGGCCGCCATCCAGGAGTACGGGCCCTCGGTCCTGCGGTACCTCCGTTCCCTCCTTCGCGACGAGGACGACGCCAGCGACGCGTTCTCGGTCTTCGCCGAGAACGTCTGGCGCGGGCTGCCCTCCTGGCGCGGAGAGGGCTCGCTGCGCGCCTGGTGCTTCCGGCTCGCCTGGAACGCCGCCATCAACCTGCGCAACGAGGCCTGGCGCCGGCGGGGACGGCGCTTCTTCAGCGGCGAGGCGTCGGCGCTGGCCGAGGAGATCCGGACGCGCTCCCACCTGAAGGTGGAGCGGCAGCGCCAGGTGCTCGACAAGCTCCGCGAGTCCCTCGACGTCGAGGAGGTCTCCCTGCTCGCGCTCCGCATCGACCAGAAGCTCTCCTGGGCCGAGATCGCCGAGGTGTCGGCCGCGGAGGGGCAACGGGTCGAGCCGGCCGCCCTCATGAAGCGGTTCGAGCGGCTCAAGGGACGCCTCGCCAAGATGGCGAAGGACCAGGGGCTGATCGAGTAGCTAGCGCCGCCGGAGTCGCAGCCGGACCGGCGCGCCCGGCCCGAGCCCCGTCGCCCGCGCCGCGCTTCCCTCGCGGACGGCGAATTCCAGGCGCCCGGCGCTCCCCCACAGCGCGACGAGCTCCCCCGGGCTCGCCTCTCCGTACGTCGCGACCAGCCGTGCGGGTCGAGCGCCAATCGCGATCTCCAGGGGATCCCCGCCCGCCAGGTCCACCCGCCGGATGCTGGTGATCAGGTTCCCGAAGGTGTCGGCGGCGAGGCACTCCCCCTCGAGCCCGTCGGCCGTCCTCCGCGCGTCCGGCCAGGGCAGCCGGACCGGATCCTCCAGGCGCGGTCCGAGGCGCTCGGGATCGCCTCCGCCGGCCAGCCAGGCCGCCACCGGCGCGAACAGGTCCCGGCCGTGGAAGGTCGGGCTGGGATCGCGCGGGCACGATGCCGGGATCGGCGAGCAGGAAGACGCGGGCGCCCGCTCCGAGAAACGGCGTGAAGAGCCCGTTGTCCGGGCCCGACGAGCCGGCGCCCGTCCGCGTCGACCACGCAGATCGGGCGGCGCGCCGTTCCCACGCCGGGATCGACCACGGCCAGGTGAACCGCCCCGGAGGGAAAGCGCGGGACGCACGCCTCCAGGAGGAGGGCGCCCGCCAGGACGTCGAACGGGGCCACCTCGTGGGAGACGTCCACCAGGGTGGCGTCGGGGAGGCGCCGCAGCACCTCGCCCTTCATCTGCGCCGGATAGCCCGAGCCGGCTCCGAAGTCGGTGAGGAAGGTGACGACGGGCCGGTCCACCGGGTCACACCTGCATCGTCTTCACGTCCGGCGCGATCGCGAGCCTCGGCTCGGTGAGGGCCTGGACCTGCTCCGCCGTCACCCCGGGCGCGAGCTCGCGGAGGACGAGGCCGCCGGGGGTCACGTCGAGCCAGGCCAGGTCGGTGCACACGGCCGAGACGCATCGCCGCCCGGTGATGGGGAGCGAGCACTCCCGGAGGACCTTGGGCTTCCCCTCCTTGTTGGCGTGCTCCATCGTGACGATGACCCGCCGGGCGCCGGCGACGAGATCCATGCCGCCGCCCATTCCCTTCACCATCTTCCCGGGGACGAGCCAGTTGGCGAGGTCGCCCTTCTCCGAGACCTCGAGCGCACCCAGGATGGCGAGGTCGATGTGGCCGCCCCGGATCATGGCGAAGGAGTCGGCCGACGAGAAGAAGGCCGTGCCCGGGATCTCGCTGACGGTCTCCTTGCCCGCGTTGATGAGGTCGGGGTCCTCCTCCCCGGCCAGGGGGTAGGGACCGACGCCGAGCATGCCGTTCTCGCTCTGGAGCACCACCTCGATGCCGGGCGGGACGTAGTTGGAGACGAGGGTCGGCATCCCGATGCCCAGGTTCACGTAGTAGCCGTCCTGCAGCTCCCGGGCGACGCGCTTCGCGATCTGCTCTCTGGTGAGTGCCATGGGCTAGCTCGCTCGGGGGCGCACCGTGCGGCGCTCGATGGGCTTCTTGAGCCCCACCGCCTGCACGATCCGCTTCACGTAGATGGATGGGACGTGGACGTGGTCGGGGTCGATCTCGCCCACCTCGACGATGTGCTCCGCCTCGACGATGCACACCTTCGCGGCGGCGCACATCATGGGGTTGAAGTTCGCCGCGGTCTTCCGGAAGACCAGGTTGCCCCACTTGTCGGCCTTCCAGGCGTGGACCAGCGCGAAGTCGCCGCGGATGGGGAGCTCGAGCAGGTAGTCCCGCTCGCCGAACCGGCGCACCTCCTTGCCGTCCGCCACGACGGTGCCCACGCCGGTCGCGGTGTAGAAGCCGGCGATGCCGGCCCCGCCGGCGCGGATGCGCTCGGCCAGCGTGCCCTGCGGAACCAGCTCGACCTCCAGCTCGCCGGACAGGTACTGCTTCTCGAAGACCTTGTTCTCCCCCACGTACGAGGAGACCATCTTCCGGATCTGGCGGGACTGGAGCAGGACGCCGAGCCCCTCGTCGGTGGTGCCGCAGTTGTTCGAGACGATGGTGAGGTCCTTCACGCCCTTGTCGTGGAGGGCCGTGATCAGGTTCTCGGGGTTGCCGCACAGGCCGAAGCCGCCGACCAGCAGGGTGGCGCCGTCGGGGACGTCGGCCACCGCCGCCGCCGCGCTCGGGAAGACCTTGTTCATGGACGCTCCACCACGAGCGCGATCGCCTCGCCGCCGCCGATGCAGAGGCTGGCGACCCCTCGCTTCTTGCCCTGCTGCTCGAGGGCGTGGAGCAGCGTGACCAGGATGCGCGCGCCGGAGGCGCCGATGGGGTGGCCGAGGCACACCGCGCCCCCGTTCACGTCGACGTTCTTCCCGTCCAGCCCGAGGAGCTGCATGTTGGCGAGCGAGACCACCGCGAAGGCCTCGTTCAGCTCCCAGAGGTCGATGTCCTTCGTCGTGAGGCCGGCCCGGTCCAGCGTCTTCTTGATCGCGTCGGCCGGGGCGATGGTGAACTCGGCCGGGGCGCGCGCCGCACCTCCCCAGGCCACCAGGCGCGCCAGCACGGGCCGCCCCTCCCGCTTCGCCCGCTCCGCGGTCATGAGCACCAGGGCGGCGGCGCCGTCGTTGATCGACGAGGCGTTCGCGGCGGTGACCGTTCCGTCCTTCTTGAAGACGGGCTTCAGGGACGCGATCTTCTCGGGGCGGGCGTTCTTCGGGCCGTCGTCCTCGGAGACGACGGTCTTCTCGCCCTTCTTCCCCTCGATCTCGACCGGCACGATCTCCTTCGCGAAGCGCCCGCCCTTCTGCGCGTCGATGGCCTTCTGCGTGGATGCCACGGAGAACTCGTCCTGGGCGGCGCGGGTGATGGCGAACTTCTCGGCGGTCGCCTCGGCGCAGACGCCCATGTGGACGCCGTCGTAGGCGTCGGTGAGCCCGTCGTGGACCATGCCGTCGACGAGCGCGACGTTGCCCATGCGCGACCCGGTGCGCTGCTTGGTGTCGTAGTACGGGACGTTGGACATCGACTCCATGCCCCCCGCCACCATGACCTCGGCGTCGCCGAGCGCGATGGCCTGCGCCGCGCTGATGACCGCCTTCAGCCCGGAGCCGCAGACCTTGTTGAGCGTCCAGGCCGGCGTTCCGTCGGGGATGCCGGCGTAGCGGGCCGCCTGGCGCGCGGGAGCCTGGCCCACGCCCGCCTGGAGGACGTTGCCCATCACCACCTCGTCGACCGCGGCCGGGTCGACGCCGGCGCGCGCCAGCGCGGCGCGGATGGCGACCGCACCCAGGCGCGGGGCCGGGACCGCGGCCAGGCTTCCCAGGAAGGAACCGATGGGGGTACGCGCCGCGCCGACGATGACCACTTCACGTCCGGACATGCAGGACCTCGCTTGGGGATCCCCGTCTCGCCTGGGGGTTGCCGACCATAGGAAGGACCCGGTCGGACCGTCAAGGCGAGAAGTGCCTTGCGCCAGCGGGCGGGGCGGTTAGTCTCCGGCGGCCATGAGCGAACCCTTCCTCCCTGCCATCGCCGTTCACGGCGGCGCCGGCGCCCTCGACGACTCCGGGACCTCCGGGCTCGGGCCCGATGCGCCCCGGTGCGAGGGGGTGGGACGGGCCGCAGCCGCGGCCTGGGAACTGCTGCGACGCGGGGGAAGCGCGCTCGACGCGGTGACCCTCGCCGCGTCGATGCTGGAGGACGACCCCACCTTCAACGCCGGGACCGGCGCCACCCTCACCGCCACCGGCCAGGTCGAGCTGGACGCCTCGCTCATGGACGGCGCCACGCTCGCCGCCGGCGCCGTGGCCTGCGTGCGCGACGTGAAGAACCCGGTGCTGCTGGCCCGCGCCGTGCTCGAGCATTCCGGGCACGTGCTGCTCGTGGGCGAGGGCGCCTCGGGCTACGCCCGCGAGTCGGGGATCCCGGCCTGGCCGAACGAGCGGCTCGTGACTCCCCACCAGCGGGCCCGGTTCGACGCGGCCCGGGGGGTGAAGCCGGTCGCGGCCGGCGGGGGAACCATCGGCGCGGTGGCCCGGGATGCGCGGGGACACCTCGCCGCGGCCACCTCCACCGGCGGGACCTTCCTGAAGCGGCCCGGCCGGGTGGGCGACTCGCCCCTCATCGGCGCCGGCACCTACGCCGACGACCGGCTGGCTGCGGTGTCCGCCACCGGCGAGGGGGAGCGGATCATCCGCGTGACGCTCGCTCGCCACGTCGCCGACCTCGTCGGCGCCGGGCGGAGCGCGGGCGAGGCGGCCGAGGCGGGGATCCGGGTGCTCGGGGAGCGCGTGCGCGGGAGTGGCGGGGTCATCGTGGTCGGCCCGGTGGGCGTGCCCGGCTTCGCGTTCAACACCCCGGCCATGGCGCGGGCCTGGTCGGACGCCTCTGGCGAGATCCGCGCGAGCCTCTAGCGGCCCGCGGGCGCTCAGCGCTGCCGCACCCGGCCCGAGCCGGCGGTGGCGACCGACCCCACCTTCCCCTCGCCCGTCCAGTTCACGTTCCCCGACCCGGCGATCTGCGCGCTCAGGGTCCCCCCGGCGAGCCGGACGTCGACGTCCCCGGACCCGGCCACGGAGACCGTGGCGTCCTTCACCGCGAACCCCTTGGCGTCGACGCCGCCGGACCCGGAGACGGCCACCTTCAGGCTCTCTCCCTTTCCCGCGAGCTTGACGTCTCCCGAGCCCGACACCGACACGCTGGCGTTCCCGGTGTCGCCGCTCACCGCGAGCTGGCCCGATCCGGACACGCCGGCGGACAGCCGCGACGACGGGCCCTCGGCTCGCAGCGAGCCGGAGCCGGAGACCCCCAGCTCCAGGGCCGCCGCGACGCCCTTCCACGCCAGGTCGCCCGACCCGCTCACGGCGAGGCTCACGTCGCGGGGCGAGCCGCCCGATTCCGCCGTCCCCTTCCCGCTCCCGCCCACCGAGAGGCCGCGGAAGTGGGGCAGCACCACCTTCACGAGGACCCCCTTCGCCGAGTCGTGCTCCTTCTGGCGGGAGAGGCGCAGCTCGTCGCCGGTCACCTCGACCCGGATGCGCTCGGCCATCCCGGGCTCGCCCACGATCTCCACGGAAGCCGGGCTCCCCTCCCGGACCTGCACGTCGAAGTCCCCTCGCGATGAGACGGTCTCGAAGCCGCCCGTGACCGGGACGGGCGTGGAGACGGGCGCGGCCCGGGCCAGCGCGGGCAGTGCGGCGGCGACGACGACGACGGCCAGGATCGACGGACGGAGCATGGGGCTTCCTCCTCGGCGCGGGTCGCGCCGGCCCGAGTCCTACGCCCGCCGGCGCGCCCTATTTCGACCGGCCGGCTACTTCTGCTTCGACTCCAGGAACGGCCGGATGAGGTCCAGGGGCAGGGGGAAGACGACGTTCGTCCCCTTGTCGGAGGAGATCTCGACGAGCGTCTGGAGGTAGCGCAGCTGGAGCGCGCCCGGGCGAGCGGGCGATGATGTCGGCGGCCTCCCCCAGCTTGGTGGCGGCCTGGAGCTCGCCCTCGGCGGCGATGATCTTGGCGCGCCGCTCCCGCTCGGCCTCGGCCTGGCCGGCCATGGAACGCCGCATCTCCTCCGGCAGGTCGACCTGCTTCACCTCCACCGCGGTCACCTTCACGCCCCAGGGCTCGGTGTGCCGGTCGATGATCTCCTGCAGCTGCCGGTTGATCTTGTCGCGCTGGGAGAGCAGGTCGTCGAGCTCCACCTGGCCGAGCACCGAGCGCAGCGTGGTCTGGGCGAACTGGCTGGTGGCGAAGAGGAAGTCGGTCACCTGCAGGAAGGCCTGGCTGGCCTCGACCACCCGGAAGTAGATGACGGCGTTCACCTTCACCGAGACGTTGTCGCGGGTGATGACGTCCTGGGGCGGCACCTGCTCCGCGGTGACGCGCATGTCGATGATGATCATCCGGTCGATGAACGGGACGATCCACTTGAGCCCGGCGGTGCGCAGGCCGACGTAGCGCCCCAGGCGGAGCACCACGCCGTTCTCGTACTCGTTGATGATGCGCAGCCCGAGCGCGAACCACCCGGCGACGAGCGCCACCGGGATCAGCAGACCGAGTGCAGGCATTCGACGTCCTCCTCCCCGGGGCAACCCCGGACTTCACTCAAGGCAATACACCGTGCAGCCGGGGCCTGGGCTCGACCTGGAGCACCAGCCCCACGACCTCCCGGACCCGGACGTACTCCCCGCGCGGGATGGCCTCCGGCGACCGCGCCGCCCAGAGCTCCCCGTGCACGAAGACCTCGCCCGCGTCGGGCCCCACCTCGCTCGTCACCTGCCCGATCTCCCCCACCATGCCGGGGGCACCCACCCGCAGCTTCTCCCGCCGGGTGCGGGCCACCTTCCACCCCACGAAGCCCAGGACCCCGGCGAGCGCGATTGGCGTGGGCCACACCACCCACGGAGAGAGGGTCAGGAGCGCCGGATCGAACCGGTACTCGGCGGAGCTCCGGTCGATGAAGAAGAGGGTCCCGATCCCGAGCAGCGCCGCCCCGGCCAGGCCGGCGATGCCGTGGGTGGTCACGTACCCCTCGACGACCAGCAGGGCGACGCCGGCCAGGATCAGCACGAGCGCCCCGACGTTCACCGGGATGACCTTCATGGAGAGGAAGGCGAGCAAGAGGAAGAAGGCGCCCAGCGCGCCCGGGACGATCCCGCCCGGGTGATAGAACTCGAGGGCGATCCCCAGCGTCCCCAGCATCATGAGGACGGCGATCACGTTGGGGTCGGACAGGAAGGCGAGCGTGCGCTGCCGCACCGTCATCGCGGCGGGGACGAGCGCGGCGTCCCGGCTGCGGATGACCTGCGCGCCCGTGGCACGGGAGGCCGTCCGCCCGTCGGCGAGGGCCAGCGCGGACGCGAGGTCCGGCGCCACCCCGTCGACGATCCGGAGCTTGCGCGCCTCGTCGGCGGTGGCCGAGACGCTCTCCCGGACCGCCTTCTCGGCCCACTCGGCGTTGCGGCCGCGAGCCGTGGCGATGCTCCGGGCGAAGGCGGCCGTGTCGTTCTCCACCTTGCGGGCCATGTCCTTCCCGGCCTGCTTCTCGACGTCCTCGCCCCCGGAGAGGACCGGATGGGCCGCCCCGATGTTCGACGCCGGGTGCATGGCGGCGACGTCGGCCGCCATGCGTGATGAACACGCCCGCGGACGCGGCCCGGGCTCCCGCCGGACCCACCCAGACGACGACGGGCACGTCGCTCGCGAGCATCCGCTGCACGATCTCGCGGGTCGCCTCCAGGTGGCCTCCGGGCGTGTCGAGCTCGATGGCCACCGCCTGGAATCCCTCGGCCTTGGCCCGCGCGAGCCCGGTCTCCACGTACTCCGCGGTGCCGGTGGTGATGGGGGCCTTCACCTCGAGGACGAGGACGCGCGGCCGCTCGGGCTCGACGGCCTGGCCCGTGCCGATCACGCGCCATCGCCACCGCGGCGAGGGCCGCCGGGAGGAGCGAGCGAAGGGGGCGCGTCCAGATCGAGTCGCGACGCACGTTCACCTCGAAGGAAGGGACTTCCCGAACTCCTTCATGACGAGCTGGAGATCTTCCCACGCCGGCTTCTTCTCGGCGGGGTTCCGGAGCAGGTAGGCCGGGTGGAAGGTGGGCATGAGCTTCACGCCCTCGTACTCGCGCCACCGGCCGCGTTGCCGGCTGATCGCGGTGGTGTCCTTCAGCAGGGTCTGCACCGCGAAGCGCCCGAGCGCCACGATGACCCGCGGCCGGATCGCCGCGATCTGGGCCTTGAGGTACGGCTCGCAGGCCTCGATCTCGTCGGGCTCCGGGTCGCGGTTCCCCGGCGGCCGGCACTTCACGACGTTGGCGATGTAGACCTCGGAGCGGGCGAAGCCCATGGCCTCGATCATCTTCGTGAGGAGCTGCCCGGCGCGGCCGACGAACGGCTCTCCTTGCTGGTCCTCGTCGGCGCCCGGTCCCTCTCCGACGAAGACCAGGCTGGCGGAGGGATTCCCCACGCCGAAGACGAGATGGGTCCGCCCGCCGTGGAGCTTGCAGCGGGTGCACTCGCCCAGCTCGGCGCGGATGGCGAGCAGCGGCTCGCTCCCGCATCCCTTGTCGGAGAGCGCGTAGCTCCCGCCCGCCCCGGGACCTCTGGGGACCGCAAGGGCCGGGCTCTCGACGGGGAGGGCCTCCGCGACCGGCGCCGCGAGCGACGCGGCCTGGGGGGACGCAGCTCCTGCAGGGCGCTCGGTGGAGATCTCCCGGACGCCCGAGTCGCGCAGCCACCAGAGGTGGCGCAGCGCTTCCGCCGCCGCCTCGGCCGCCTCTGCCGGGATGACCGGATCTCCACTCATGACCGGGGACGGCGCGCGTCGACGAGGGGAACCACGCGATTGAGGATGGTGTCGGCCACGGCGCCCTTCGTGCCCTCGATCTCCTCGACCTCGGCCGGTCCGACCAGCGACACGCGGTTCCGGTCGGACCCGAAGCCCGCCCCCGGCGCGCCGACGGAGTTTGCGACGACGAGGTCGCACCGCTTGCGACGGAGCTTCTCGCGGGCGTTCGGGACCAGGTCCTCGGTCTCGGCGGCGAACCCCACCAGCACCGGGGAATGGGGGCGACCCGCCAGGCGCTCGCCGAGCGTGGCCAGGATGTCGGGCGTCCGCTCGAGCTCGATCGACTCCGCGCCCTCGGACTTCTTCTTCTTCGCCGCGAGCGGCGCGCGGGGCCGGTAGTCGGACACCGCGGCGGCGGCCACGAGCAGGTCCTGATCGCCCGCGGCGCCCAGGACCGCTGCGGCCATCTCCTCGGCCGTGGAGACCCGGACCACGCGGACGCCCTCCGGGTCGCGAAGCGCGGTGGGTCCGGACACGAGCAGCACGTCGGCGCCCCGGCGGGCGGCGGCGCGCGCCACCTCGAAGCCCATCTTCCCGGTGGAGGGATTGGAGAGGTGGCGAACCGGATCGATCGGCTCCCGGGTCGGTCCGGCGGTCACGAGGACCCGGCGGCCCGTCGAGATCCCGGGGCCCGAGGACGCGGACCGCCGCGGCGACCACGTCGGCCGGATCGGCGAGCCGTCCCTCCCCGACGTCGCCATCGGCGAGCTCGCCGCTGGCCGGCCCCACCACGTGCCAGCCTCGGCCGCGCAGCACCGCCAGGTTCTCCTGGACGGCCGGCCCCTCCCACATGCGGGTGTTCATCGCCGGAGCGAGCAGCACCGGGCAGGTGCAGGCCAGCGCCGTCGTGGTCACGGCGTCGTCCCCCATCCCGGCGCGAAGGCGAGCCAGCAGGTCGGCGGTGGCCGGAGCGACGAGGAGCAGGTCGGCCTTCCGTGCCAGCTCGAGGTGCCCGTACGAGGCGTCCGAGGCCGGATCGAGGAGGTCGACGAGCACGGGGTGGCCCGAGAGGGCCTGGAACGTGAGCGGTCCCACGAACCGGGTGGCGTTCGGGGTCATGACGACGTGGACCGACGCCCCGCCCTTCACGAGGAGGCGGACGATCTCGCACCCCTTGTAGGCGGCGATCCCGCCGCCCACGCCCAGGATCACGGTCAGGTCGCGAAGGTTGGCCATCGACTTTCCACTATCATGTTCCCGACCCGTGGACAGCGCACCTGCCGATATCGCGCCCCCCTCGAAGAGCGCCCTGGGGTTCTTTCTCGCCCTGATGGTCCTCTACGTGGGCCTGGGCGGCACGGCCCAGGGCTTTTCGCCCGCCGGCGGCCTGATCTGGACCGAGCTCTTCGTCTTCCTGCTCCCTTCCATCATCGCGGCGAGCGGCTCGAACCTGCTCCCCAGCCGGTTCCTCCTGCTCGCCCGGCGCCCCTCCATGCGCCAGGTCCTCCTCGGCGCCGCCACCGGACTGGCCCTCTTCCTGGCTGCGAGCGGGATCATGTCCCTCACCACCCTCCTCGTCCCGCGAGCCTGGGTGGAGACCTTCGACGTCACCCACCTCTTCCAGGGCTCGGCCCGCGAGCAGCTGGCCATGGCGCTCATCGCGTCCCTGCTCGCCCCTCTCGCGGAGGAGGTGGCCTTCCGTGGATACGTGCTCTCCGCGCTCCGCACCCACCTCCGCCCCGGTGCGGCCATCGCCGCCTCGTCGGTCCTGTTCGCGGCGATGCACCTCGACCCGGTGCGGCTCCCGGCGGTGCTCTTCCTGGGAGCGTTCCTGGGATGGCTCGCCTGGCGGTCGGGTTCGCTCTGGCCGGCGGTGGCCGCGCACGCCGTGAACAACGGCCTCGGGTCGATCGCGGTGCTGACCGGGGCCGGGGACCCCGGGGCGGAGGGCAGCGTCGCCGCGGCACTCGCGCTCGTCGCCGTGGGGATGGGATCCCTCGCGCCGCTCGCGCTCGCCTGGCTGCGGGCGACACCGGCGCCTCCTCCCAGCGACGGCGACCTGGCCCGGATCGACCCGGCCGACCCGTCCATCCGCTTCAACCCCCTGCGCGTCCCGCCCGCCTGGCTCGCGGTGGCGCTCGTCGGGGTGCTCCTCTGGGGCGCGCTGGCCCTCCTTCGCGCGCCCGCGCCCTGAGCGGTCCGGCCGGCCTAGCCGCGAGACCCGACGAACGCGACGGCGCGCTCGGCCACCCGCGCGAGCCCGGAACGGAAGGCAGGGTCCACCCCGTCCACGACCTCCACCCGCCCGCCCCCGGGCGCCACCCCCGCCGCGAGCGCGGCGACCGCGGGGCCGGACGCCGCCTCGGGCAGGAGCACCAGCACGCAGAGGGACGGCGGCACCGCCATCGCGTCCGCCGGCGCCACCAGCACCGCGCGGCGCAGGCCAGCGCCCACCGCCACGTCGAGCGCGGTCCTGCACCCGCTCCCCAGCCCGGCGACGGCGAGCAGCGGCCCGGCCGTCTCCTTCAGGTGCTGGAGCGCCGCACGTGCGTCGGCTCCCGTCATCGCGGCGTCAGGCGCCCCTTGCGACGCACCGCGCCCCCGGTGCTGGAATCGCAGGGACGCATGACCCGCCCGGGCCGCCGCCCAGGCCATCTCGGCGAGCATCGGGGCGTCCATTCCCTCGCCCTCGAGAGGCGGGCAGAGGAGCAGCGCCGGAGGTCGCCCTCCCCGGTGGGAGAGGGCCTCGAGCGTCACCCCGTCCGCGTCCACGAGGGCGGGGCGTTCCAGGTACTGGCCGGGGAGGACCACGGGACGGCTCGTCCGGCTAGGTGGAGCGCCGGTAGACGGAGAGCTTGAGATACCGGCCCTCGCGGAACTGGGGCGCCACCGGATGGTCGGGCGGCTGCCGCCGGTCCTCGACCAGCTGGAGGTCGATGCGGGTCTTGTAGGCCGCCTCCTTCACGGCGTCCTGGAACTGCTCGGGCGACACGCGGGCGCTGCAGCTGGCGGTCACGAGGAGGCCGCCGGGGGCGAGCACGTGCAGGGCGGCGCGGTTGAGCGCGGCGTACCCCGCGATCGCGGCCTCCACGGCCTTCTGCGACTTGGCGAAGGCCGGCGGGTCGCAGACCACCAGGTCGAACTGCCGGCCCTGCGCCTTGTAGCGCTTCAGGATCTCGAAGGCGTCCTCGGAGGCGAAGGCGTGATCGGCCGGGTCGAGCCCGTTCACGCGGAAGTTCTCGCGCGCGAGCGCGATGGCGTCGCGGTCCACGTCGATCGTCACCACGTGCTTCGCTCCTCCCAGCGCCGCAGCGACCGAGAACCCCCCCGTGTAGCCGAAGAGGTTGAGCGCGTCTCCGCGGCCTGCCGACAGGTCGCGCACCAGCTTCCGGTTCTCCCGCTGGTCGAGGAAGAGCCCGGTCTTCTGCCCGCGCCGCACGTCGACGAGGAGCTTCATGCCGTGCTCGTCGATCTCGATCCGCTCGGGCGGCTCCGCGCCCCACAGCACCTTCCCTTGCGGCGCCGCCTCGTCGCTCTCCTCGTCGCGGGGGATCTCGTCCCGCCCGAAGACGCCGGCGAGCCCCTTCGCCTCGAGGCGCAGCGCCTCGACGATGTGGCCCCGGTGCGGCGTCAACCCGGCCGAGTAGAGCTTCAGGACGACGAAGTCGCCGTAGCGGTCGGCGACCACGCCGGGGAGCCCGTCGTTCTCGCCGTGCACGAGCCGGTAGCCGGTGGTCCCTCGCACCAGGTCGTCGCGGAGCGCCAGCGCCCGCCGGACCCGGTTCCGCCAGAACGCGGCGTCGATCGCCTCGGCCGGCTCCCGGGTGAGGATGCGGACCGAGATGGCGGAGTGGGGATCGTGGTAGCCGCGGGCCACGAAGCGGCCATCCTCCACGACGTCGACGATGGCCCCGGCGTCGAGCCCTCGCGGGGCCTTCTCGATGGCCTTGCGGAAGACCCACGGGTGGCCGGCGCGCAGGTGGCGCGCCAGGTCCTTGCGAAGCTCCAGCGATGCCTGGCTCACGCCGCCCTCCCCCTCTCGCCCAGGCCGCGGGCGAAGTTGCCGACCACGAGGCCCGGGCGGGCCGTCCGGAGCGCGCGGAGCAGCGCCGGGACACCGAGCGCCGGCCCTTGCCCGCCCCGGTCGCGGGCGATCTCCCAGTAGACGTCCGGATCCATCGCGAGCGACCGGGCCTGCACCTGATCCGCCCCGACGCGGCGGACCAGGGCCGCGAGCCGCTCGACCTCCTTTTCACGGTCCGTGACGCCCGGGAAGACGAGCAGGTTGAGCGCCAGGTAGAGCCCCTTCTTGCGGGCCACCCGCATGGACGCCTCGACGTCGGCCAGCGAGTAGCTCACCGGTCGATAGTACGCCGAGTAGAGATCCGGGGAGGCGGAGTTGAGGGAGATGCGCACCGCGTCGAGGCCCGCGTCGGCCAGCGCGCCGAGCGCGTCGGGCAGCGAGCCGTTGGTGTTCACGTTGATCGATCCCCGGGAGGTCCGCCCGCGCATGAGCCGGATGGCCCGGACGATCTCCTTCCAGCGCAGCAGGGGCTCCCCCTCGCAGCCCTGCCCGAAGCTCACCATGGTGCGTCCGGTGGCGCCGGCGAGGTGCTCCGCGCCGACGTCGGCCATCTCCTCGGCGGTGGGCGATCGCAGGATCCGATCGTGGCTCGACGGGGGCATCCCCTCGGCCGTCTCGGACAGGCACCCGACGCACCGGGCGTTGCAGGCCGCCGAGGACGGGATGGCCCCCTCGTCGCGCCCGTAGAAGGTGTTCTGGGCGGTGAAGCAGGACCACTGGAGCGCGCAGCGGGCCAGCTGGCGGTAGACCGGGTTGTCGGCGCGACAGAGCCGCTCCTCCACGAGCCCCGCCAGGTCGGCGGTGGAGTGGCGCGCCGGGTCCCAGTGCCCGCGTCGGTCGGTGTGGAGCGCCCAGGCCACCGGACCCTGCGGCGAATAGGCGGCGGCCGTGTAGGCCCACTGGGGAAGGACCGGGACCCCGGCCACGCCGAGCGCCGGCCGCGACGCCGCCGGCAGCAGGGTGCGGGTGTAGCCCGGCGGCAGGGTCGCGCCCACGGCGACCGGCACGATGGATTCGGCGGCCGACGCGGAACTCCTTCAGGACCACCGGCTCACCGGTCTCCGGGTCGAACCCCACCGGCCTCCGGCCCGGGAGGACGCAGAGCGCCCCCCCCTCGGGAAGGGGAACCGGGCGCCCCGCAGGACGAACGACGTCGCCGCCGCTGCGGGCAGCGGCGAGCAGGTGGGGATGGTCGTAGACGGCCCCGGTCGAGTCGGCGAAGAAGAGTCGATACATGGCGGACTTGCGCGGGTTCATACCACTGGCGCCTTGCCGACGCCCGCGACGGACCTACCTTCCCTTTTCCACGTGATTTCATGGCTCCGGCCCGCTAGACCCTTCCGGGTGTATCGGGGGCCGGAAGATCCGTTTCCCCCTGCCCGTTCCACAGGGCAGCGTCACGAGGCGGGCGTCCATCCATCCGACCCCCAGCCTGAGGAGGCACGACACTTGTTGCTGAATCGCGCCACAGAGGGGAGCCGCCGCGAGTTCGAGTCGCTGGCGCTTCCCCACCTCGACGGCCTCTACGCCGCCGCGCTCCGCCTGACCAAGAATCCTCGCGACGCCGAGGACCTGGTCCAGGACGCCGTGCTCCGGGCCTTCCGCTTCTTCGACAAGTTCGAGCGGGGCACCAACATCAAGGCCTGGCTCTACAAGATCCTCACCAACACCTTCATCAACCGGTACCGGCGCACCACCAAGGAACGGAACATCGTCGAGGACGAGCGGGATTCGGTGCAGGACCGGCTGGTCTCGCGCGACGCCGCCGACGTGGCGGAGGACCCGGAGCGGGCCTTCTTCGAGCGCCTCCTCTCCGACGACGTGCTGCGGGCCATCGACGCCATCCCGGTCGACTTCCGCCTCACGGTGATCCTCGCCGACCTCCAGGACTTCTCCTACAAGGAGATCGCCGACATCCTCGACGTGCCGGTCGGCACGGTGATGAGTCGCCTGTTCCGGGGACGCCGCCTGCTCCAGAAGCAACTGGCGGAATACGCCACGGCATCGGGAGTGTTGCACGCTGGCAAAGAGGATGGGAGCATCCGCGACGCCAGCATCGACCTCGACGACTGGAAACGCAGGCGGGGCATCTCGTAGCACGGGACATCGCACATGACGCAGGGCGCGACCGCCAGCACGACCTTCGATTGCAGTGACGTGGAACGGCTCATGGAGCCGTACCTCGACGGGGAATTCGAGGCAGGCGATCGCGCCTCCATCGAGACCCACCTCTCTGCGTGCTCCACCTGCCGCGACGGGGCGGCCTCCGCCATGGCCTTCCGGTCGGAGCTTCGCGCCAGGCTGCGCGAGGCCTTCGCCCCCGGGACGCCTCAGGCCACCGCTCCCGACTCGCTGCGCAGGCGGATCTCCGCCGCCCTCGACGCCGAGGAGGCCCGCCCGGCCACCTGGTGGCGTCGCCTGATCTCCCCGCTGCCCGTCGCGGCGCTCGCCGCCTGCGTCGCCGGCGCGCTCGTCGTCTTCGCCGGCCACCGCGCCACCGACCCGCTCGTCGAGGAGGCGGTGCGCAAGCACGCCCGCGACCTGCCGCTCGAGCTCAGCACGGCCGCCATCGCCCCGGAGCTCATCCCCTCGATGCTGGCGCGCCGCCTCGACTTCAACCCCAAGCCGCCCGCCTTCCGGGGCGACGGGGTGAAGCTGGTGGGCGCGGGGCTGGCCCAGATCCACAACTGGCCGGCCGCCTACATGCGCTACGAGACGCCCCGCGGGCCGGTCGGGCTCTTCATCATCGACGACCCCCATCGCCGCGTCGCCGAGGAAGGGCACCGGGTCAACGCCGGGCCCGCCACGGTCTGGGTGATGAACATGCGCGGCTACAACGTGGCCGTCTGGCGTCGCAACGAGATCGTCTACTCCCTCGTCTCCGATCTCGACGAGGCCGATCTCGTCCGCCTGGTGGAGACGGCGCAGTCGACGGAGCGATAGCGCCTCGCCGGCCGGTTTTTGACAGCCCGTTCGGGGCGGCCTTAGGATCCGTGGATGTCCAAGACCGTCCTGCTCATCGAGAGCGACTCCTCCTTCGCACGCGACATGTCTGCTGCCCTGGAGTCGCGGGGCTTCGGCGTGCGGACCAGCTCCGAGGGCAAGGAAGGCGTGGAGCTCGCACGGGCGCTCCGCCCCGACTGCGTGGTGCTGTGCGTCGAGCTCCCGGGGCTCTCCGGCTATTCCTGGTGCAACCGGCTGAAGAAGGACGACGCGCTGAAGTCGATTCCCCTCGTCATCACCAGCTCCGAGGCGACGCCCGAGACCTTCGAGCAGCACCGCAAGCTGAAGACCCGCGCCGAGGACTACCTCATCAAGCCCTTCCTGCCCGGCCACGCTGGTCGAGCGGGTCGGCGCGCTCGTGGGAATGCCGGAGGCGCTGGCCGCGGAGGAGGAGCTCGTCACGCTCGCCGACGTCGAGCTCGACGGCCCGGCGACGCCCGTCGAGGAGGACGCCGACCTCCGGATGCTGGACGAGGCGTTCGACAGCATCTCCGGCGGTGGCGGCGGGGACGAGCCCAGCACCCGCGCCCCCGGCTCCCCCGTCTCCGAGCCGCCGCTCACGCTCCTGCCGGACGCCGACGAATCCCCCGCCACGCTTCGACCTCGATCGGGAGATGGCCGAGGCGCTGGCGGCGCTGGCCGAGGAGGCCGCGGCTCCGTCCCAGGCCGCTCCGCTCGCCGCGACTCCCCCACCCTCGCCGGTCCGGCTCGTCCAGCCGACCATCGAGCCCGCAGACGAGGAGGAGACCCCGATCCTGCTGGAGGACGTCGAGGTCCTCCCGACCGTCGACGTGACCGACGGATCGCTGGCGCTCACGCTGCAGGCCTCCCAGGACGAGGCCAGGGCGCTTCGCGAGGAGCTCGACCGCCTCCAGGGCGCCACCGTGGAATGGGAGAGCCAGGCCGGCGAGAGGGAGGCGGAGCTCGCCAACCTCCGCTCGCTGCTCGACTCCAGCGAAGGCGCCGTTCTCTCCCTCACGGGCGAGCTCGAGGCGGCCCGCGCGGCGGCCAGCGAGGCGTCGCGCCAGGCCCAGGAACGCACGACCGGGCTGGAGCGCGAGCTCCAGGAGCTTCGCTCCCGGCTCGACGAGGCCGAGCGATCCGCCTCCGCGCGCGGCGACGAGGCGCTCGAGGCCGTGAACCGCGCCACCGGCCTGGAGCGCGGGCTCGAGGAGGCCCGTTCCGCGACCGCTGGTCGCCCAATCGGAGCTCGAGGCCCTGCGCGCCGACGCCGACGCCGTCCGGCCGGCCGAGAGGCCCAGACGCTCCGCGCCCGCGCTCGCCCAGGGCGAGGCCGCCCGGCTCGAGGCCGACTCCCTCCGCGAGGAGAACGAGGCCTTCCGGCTCGAGCTCGCCACGCTGCGCGCCGAGGGAGAGTCGCTCCGCTCGGCGTCGGCGGCCCTGCGCGCGGATGGAGACGCGGTCCGCTCCGAGCTGGAAGGCCTGCGCTCCGAGACGATCGACCTGAGGGCCGAGCGGGACGCGCTGTCCGCCGAGGCGAGCACGCTCCGGACCGAGCTGGAGGGCGTCCGTTCGGCCGTCGCCGCCGCCGCGAGCGCGCGCTCGGAAGTCGAGGCCCGCGTGGAGCAGCTCTCGCAGCAGCTCCAGGCCGCGCAGGCCCAGGCCGCCCAGCACGAGGATCGCGTGCTGCGCGCCTACCAGAAGATCAAGAGCGACGAGAAGCTCCGCGAGAAGACCCGGAAGGCCCTCGCCATGGTCCTTCAGGTCCTCGAGGACCGGTCACCGGGCGACGGCGGCACCCCGCCGTCGACGCCGGAGCGCTGAGGCGACCTCTCCCAGCTCCTTCACGCCGAGCGCGCGCGCCGCCAGGAAGTACGCGACGGCCCCGGTGACGATGGGAACGAGCGCGAGCGGCGCCTGGCGAGCCATGCCGCCCGGCGGGAGCATCGGCGCGAGCGCCCAGCGCGTCCCGAGGACCACCCCGGTCATCACGGCGGCCGCGGCCAGCGTCCTCGCCAGCTGCCGGTAGATCCCGGCCTCGCCCAGTCCCCCGTGCCGCCACTTCCAGGCCACGGCCAGCACCGCGAAGTTGGCGGTGGCGGCCAGCGCGGTCCCCAGCGCGATGCCCCGGAATCCCAGGACCGGGTGGAGCGCGAGCACGAGGATCACGTTCGAGACCATGCCCACCACGCTGCCCACCACGGGGATGCGCGCCTCGTCGAGCGCGTAGAAGGCCGGCGCGAAGACCTTGACCGCCGAGTACCCGTAGAGGCCGACGGCGTAGAAGACCAGCGCGTCGGCGGTGGCGGCGGCGTCGGCCCCGCCGAATCGCCCGTGCTCGTAGACCAGCGAGATGATGGGGTGGGCGAGCACGATGAGCCCCACCGCCGCCGGGACGTTCAGGAAGGCCACGAGGCGCATCGCCGAGCCCAGGGTGTCCCGCACCCCGTGCATGTCGCCCGCGGCCACCCGCTGCGCCACGCCGGCGCCGGCCACCGTGGCGATGGCGACCCCGAAGACGCCGAGCGGCAGCTGCATGAGCCGGAAGGCCATCTGGAGCCAGGTGTTCGCCCCCACCTCGTGCGAGGCGAAGATGGTGTTCACCAGGATGTTCACCTGGGTGGCGGAGAGGCCGATGACGGCCGCCCCCATGAGCCGCCCGATGCGGCGGATCCCCGGGTCGGCGAGCGCCGCGGACCCGAAGCGCGGGCGCAGGCGGAATCCCAGCGCTCGCAGGCTGGGCCACTGCGCGGCGAGCTGCATGGCCCCCCCCACCAGCGTTCCCACCGACCACCCGACCGCGGCGGCCCGAGGGCCCTTTCCCGTGGCCCAGAGCCAGGCGCCCACGGCGATGGCCCCGACGTTGAACAGGGCCGGCGCGAGGGCCGGCGCGGTGAACCTCGACTGCGCGTTCAGCATCCCCATCGACACCGCCGAGAGGGAGACGAGCAGGAGGAAGGGCATCATGATCCGGGTGAGGAAGGTGGCGAACTCCGCCTCCTCCGGACCGAACCCCGGCGCGAGCAGCCGGACGATGGCGGGCGCGGCGAGCAGGCCGGTGATCACGACGCCGCCCACCACCACCAGGACCGCCCCGACGAGCGCATTGGCGAGCTGGTAGGCCGCGTCCCGCCCCCGCTTCGCGTGGGCATCCGCGAAGGTCGGGACGAAGGCCGAGGAGAGGGCGCCCTCCGCGAACAGGTCCCTCAGGAGGTTGGGGATGCGGAAGGCCACCACGAAGGCGTCCGACCACCGGTTCGCGCCCACCAGCGCCGCGAAGAGCTGGTCCCGGACGAGTCCCAGCACCCGCGACGTCATGGTCGCAGCCGAGAGCCAGATCGCCCGCCCCATCTTCATTCCTGCCCGCCTCCCCGCGTCCGATCCGGCGCACCCGCGCCGGTCCCGGCGCTAGTGCTTCCCGCCCACGGGCCCCTTGCTGGCCTGCTCGCGCTTCATCATCCACGACTTGGCCTGCGCCTGCACGGTGGCGGGGACGTTGCGGTCGCGGGCGAGCTCCTTGATGTCCCGCTCCTGGAGCGTGGGGAGGAACTTGAGCGCGGTGGGCAAGGGCACCTTGGGGTTCCGGACCAGCGCGGCGCGCAGGGCGTAGATCTTGAGGAACTCGCGGCTCTCGTAGATGAACCGCAGGACGTCGGCGCTCGAGGTCTTGGAGTTGGCGAGGGAGAGGATCTCCCCGTCGGTGATGCGCGGGCTCTGCGCCGCCGCCAGGCTCACCAGCCGGTTCGAGTCGCGGAGCAGCAGGGTCCTGGCCTCCCGGTTGCCCAGCGTGGCGAGCTTGATCTTCTCGGCCACCGACATCTTGAGCACCCGCTGCGTCATGTTCTCCCGCTTCTCCTCCTGCTCCGGGGTCGGGGCGGGCATCGACCCCTTCTCCTCCGGGTCCTGCGCCAGCTCGGCCCCGTACTCCGCCATCAGCGCGGCGGCCGAGTCCTCGGCGGGCCGGGCCGTCGGGTCGGTGCCGTGGACGCGCCGGTGGGCCTCGACCATCTGCTGCACGTCCAGGAGGACGAGCCCGTTGCGCACGCAGAAGTCGCAGGCGCCGTCGATGGTGGAGGCGAGCGCGTCCGGGTTCCGGCAGAGGCCGCGCACGATGTCGTCGTGACGCAGGAGCCGAAGCTCGTTCTGCCGGATGATGTCGACGAGCGCGCTGGGCACGGAAGGGGCCAGGCGCGCCACCGTCTCGTCGGCGGTCGCCGGGTTGAGGAGGATGGCCTGCAACGCCGCGGTGGCCGAGCCCAGGCGGTCGGCCATCCAGTCGAGCACCGGCGCCTCGAGGTCCTCCGAGCGGAGCGCCGCCGACCAGACCCGCTCCGGGAGCCCTGCCGCCGTCTTCACGGCGGTCTCCCGGACTCCCGGCTCGGGGTCGAAGGAGAGGAAGTAGAGCATCGTGACGAGGTCGTTCGACGCCACGGCCGGAACGAGCCCCTTCGCGCCCATCATCCGGAGCGGCACCGGGGCCCGGGCCTCCACGTGCTTGTGCAGGGGCTTGGAGAGCATTTCCAGCGGAAGCGGACAGCCTGCCACCGGTCAGCCCTCCCCGTCGGGCGCGGGTGGCTTTCCCTTGGCGGCACGGCGGGTCGACCAGCCGTGCTGCATGCGTCCCAGGAAGCGGTTCAGCCAGTTGCGCCGGGACAGGACGGGAATGACCGGGCGCTGCCGCCGCCCGAGGGCCTCCCGCGCCGCGAGCAGGTCGGGCTGGTTCCGGGGTCTGCGCCAGCCCGCGCTCCAGGGCCCGCACCGCGCGCACCCGCTGGCCGAGGGCCATGGCGACCCTCGACTGGTTGATGACGAGCTCGGGGTCGGGTCGGGTCGAGCGCACCGCCCCGTCGACGAGCACCACGCCCAGGTTCGAGTTCTTCTCGACGAGGACCAGCGTCAGCCCGTACCAGGACTGGATCCGGAGGTCGGACGGGGCCCGGCGATACGCCTGGCCGAACTTCTCGTGGGCGCCTTCCGGGTCCCCGCCCTGGAACCGGCGGATCCCCTCCTCGAGGGCGGCGGTCGCCTCGGCGGACGGTCCCCGCTCGGGCGGAATGGCGGTCGGGCCGGTCACGCGTTCATCTCGTGGATGAGCCGGAGCCCATCGAGGGTCAGGTGCTCGTCCACCTCGGCGATGGCCTTCGAGAGGCCCGCCACCAGCGGCGCCAGCCCGCCCGTCGCGACCACGTGCGCCGGGAAGGGCAGCTCGGCCTGCATGCGCTCGCAGATCCCGTCGCAGAGCCCCACGTAGCCGAAGACCAGCCCGCTCTGCATGCTCGCCACGGTGTTCTTGCCCACCACGTGCTCGGGGCGGGCGAACTCGACGCGGGGCAGCTTCGAGGCGTTCCGGAAGAGGGCCTCCATGGAGATGGAGACGCCCGGCGCGATGGCGCCGCCCAGGTACTCGCCGCGCGGCGACACCGCGTCGAAGGTGGTCGCGGTGCCGAAGTCCACCACGATGAGGCCGCGCTTCCAGCGGTGGAAGGCGGCCACGGCGTTCACGACCCGGTCGGCCCCGACCTCGCGGGGGTTGTCGTAGAGGATGGGCAGGCCGGTCCTCACGCCGGGACCGACGAAGAGCGGCTTCACCCCGAAGTAGCGCTGGGCCATCTGCTCGAGGGCGAAGGCCAGCGGCGGGACCACGCTGGAGATGGCGATGGCCTTCACCCGGCCCGGCTCCAGGCCCACCGAGGCGAACAGCTGGCGGACCAGGATGCCCCACTCGTCGTGGGTCCGGCTCTGGGAGGTCTCGACCCGCCACTGGTGGCGGAGATCCGTCCCTGCGAAGGCTCCGAGGACCGTGTTCGTGTTGCCGACGTCGATGGCGAGGAGCACGGCGGGAGGGTAGCCTCACGACCCTGTCGGGTCAACGCGACGAAGCAGGCGAACGTCGCCGGCGACGACCCGCACCAGCCCGGTCCGCGTGCGGACGAGCAGCGCCCCGCCCTCGTCGATGTCCTCCGCGACCCCCGAGACCTCGCTTCCGTCGACCTCGACCCGCACCTCGCGACCCAGGGTGCAGGAGCGCTCCCGCCAGGCCTGCCGGATGGGCTCGAATCCGTCGGCGGCGTGGACGTCGAGCCACTGCTCCAGGGTCGAAAGCAGCGCGGCGGCGAAGAGGGCCCGCGGAACGGGCTGGCCGCGCTCGAGGGCGAGGCTGGTGGCCACGTCGCGCAGCGTCGTCCGGGAAGTCCTCGGCTCCGGAGTTCAGGTTCACGCCGATGCCCAGCACGACCCAGTGCACCGCGTCGGGCTCGGCGGAGAGCTCGGTGAGGATGCCCGCCACCTTCCGGCCCTCCACGAGCACGTCGTTGGGCCACTTGATGCCGGCATCCGCCCCGGCCTGCCGGCAGGCGTCGCAGGCGGCCAGCGACGCCACCAGCGTCAGCTCCGGCGCCCGCTGCGGCGGCAGGACCGGCCGGAGGACGACCGACAGGTAGAGGTTCCGCCCGGAGGGCGAAACCCAGGTCCGCCCGCGGCGGCCGCGTCCGGCGGTCTGGCACTCCGCGATCACCACCTCGCCGTGGACCGCGCCGGCCTCGGCCAGCTCCTTGGCCAGGTCGTTCGTGGACGGCAACTCCTCCTCGCAGTGGAGGACCTGCCCGAGATCGTGGGTGTTGAGGAGCGGCCCGATCTCCAGCGCGCGGAGCCGGTCGGGGATGGCCGCCAGCCGGTAGCCGCGGGCCGGAAGGGCCTCGATGCGGTACCCCTGCTCCCGAAGCGCGTTCACGTGCTTCCAGACCGCGGCCCGGGAGAGCCCGAGCTTGTCGCTGATGGTCTCGCCGGAGACGAAGTCGTCCGCCGCCTCGGCGAGGAATGCGAGGACCAGTTCCTCGCTCCCCAGTGCGACCTCTGCCATCCGGAGATTCTCGGGGTCGGCGCCCTCGGCTGTCAAACCACCGTGCGGGTGCCGCCGGCCGGCTCGATCTCGAAGGAGATGTCGGCTGCCCGGGCGCTGTGGGTGAGCGCCCCCATCGAGACGAAGTCGACGCCGGTGGCGGCCACCCGGGGGAGGCGCTCGAGCGTCATGTTGCCGCTCGCCTCGAGGAGGGCCCGGCCGGCGGTCAGCCGCACCGCCTCGGCCATGGTGGCGTCGTCCATGTTGTCGAGGAGGACGATGTCTGCGCCGGAGGAGAGGGCCTCCGCCAGGCCGGGCAGGTCCACGACCTCGACCTCGACGCGCAACATGGCGTTTCCCCGGGACCGGGCGCGCCGGACCGCTTCGGCCACCCCGCCGCAGGCCGCGACGTGGTTGTCCTTCACGAGGATCCCGTCGCCCAGCGAGAAGCGGTGGTTGACCCCGCCTCCTGCCCGGACGGCTTCCTTCTCCAGCCGTCGCCAGCCCGGAGTGGTCTTCCGGGTGTCGAGCAGGCGGGTCTTGCCGCCCGCCGAGGAGAGCGCGTCGACCGCCTCCCGCGTCCCGGTCGCGATGCCGGAGAGGCGCTGCAGGAAGTTGAGCGACGTCCGCTCCGCCGCGAGCAGGGTTCGCATCGGCCCCGCGGCCTCCCCGAACACCTCCCCCTTCCGGACGCGGTCCCCGTCGGTCCGGTCGAACCGGCATTCGGCCCCGAGCCGCTCGAAGATGCGGGCGGCCACCGCCGTCCCCGCCAGCACGAGCGGGTCCTTGGCCAGGAAGGTGCCGCGCCCTCTCGCCGCCACGGCGATGGTGGCCTCGCTCGTGGCGTCACCCAGGTTGAGGTCTTCCTCGAGGGCCAGGTCGATGAGCCGCTCGACGGCTCCGGAGAGCACGGGCACGGCTACCTCCTCCTGGGGGTCGGCCGCCGGGTGGAGGGCTTGCCCTTGCGCGCAGCCTTGCCCGCCGCGGGCTTCCTCGACGCTGCGACCTTCTTCGGGGCCGCCTTCCTGGGGGCCGCCTTCTTCGGGGCGCCTTCTTCGGGGCGACCTTCTTCATCTTCGGACTTCTTCGCGTCGACGCGCCCTCCAGAGGCCTTCTTCCCCGCGCCGTTCTTCCGGGTCGGCGTGGGCTGCCCCTTCTGGCCCTTCGCGCCGGGAAGCGCCAGCGGGGCGGGCGTCCGGCGGACCATCGCCGCGGAGGTCCGCTTCACAATCCGGCCGGCCAGCTTGCGGACGAGCCCGGCCACCGCCTTCACGGCCAGCTGCGCGGGCTGCCGCCGAGCCAGTGGCGCGGCCCGCGGGACGGGCGCGGGAGACCTCGGCGGGCGCGGCGCCCACGGGGGCCGCCACCTCGACCGGCGGGACGACGGCGACGGCTGCTGCCGCCTCGACCGGTGCGGCGACCGGTGCGCCCGCGAGCAGGTCGCGGTGCGCCTCCAGCTTGCGCCGCTTCTCGCCGAGCTCGACGACCCGGGCCTTCGCCTCCTCGACCACCTCGGCGGGCGCCCGCTCGACGAAGCTCGGATTCGAGAGCCGCTTCGCCACGCCCTCCACCTCGGCGGCGACCTTCGCGATCTCCTTCTCGACGCGGGCCGTCTCGGCCGCCATGTCGACGGCGCCCGCCAGCGGGATGAGCACCTCGAACCCGTCGCCGACCGACACCGCGCACTGGGCACGTCGGCCGGCAGGGCGCCCGGCCTCGTGCAGGACGAGCCCCGGCGCGTTGCCGAGCCGCTCCACGCGCCGCTGCTCCAGGCGGAGCGTCGCGAGCGCCTCGGCGGAGAGACCTCCCACCTCGACGCCGTGGAACGGCGTCTTCCACGGAACGCTCATCTCGCCGCGGACGTTGCGGATGGCCTCGACCACCCCCAGGACCGGCCCGAAGCTGCGCTCGGCAGCCTCGTCGACCTGCCGGCGGGCCGGGTACTTCGCCTCGAGGAGCGAGGCGGGCCACGCGCCCCCGCCCACGCGCTGGCCCAGCATCTGCCAGAGCTCCTCGGTGACGAAGGGCATCACGGGGTGGAGCAGGCGGAGCGCCGTGTCGAGCGCGTGGGCCAGCACCGCCTGCGCGCCCGCCTTCCCGGCGGCGTCGTCGGGATCGAGCGCCTTGTAGAGCTCGATGCCCCAGTCGCAGAGATCGTTCCAGCAGAACCGGTAGATCGTGCTCGCCGCCTCGTCGAAGCGGTAGGCCTCGAGCGCGTCCACGGTCGAATTCACCGCGCGTGCAAGGCGGGCGAGCAGCCACCGGTCGGCCGGCGTGCACGCCAGCTCCTCGGCGCGCGACGGATCGGTCCCGGCGTCCAGGTTGATCAGGGTGAAGCGGGTGGCGTTCCAGAGCTTGTTCGCGAAGTTCCGGAAGCCCTCGATGCGGTCCTTGGCGAGCTTGATGTCGCGCCCCTGCGCGCTCGTCAGGGCGGCCAGCGTGAAGCGCAGCGCGTCGGCCCCGTACTTCCCGGTGATCTCCAGGGGGTCGATGACGTTGCCCTTCGTCTTCGACATCTTCTGCCCCTTCTCGTCCCGCACCATGGGGTGCAGGAAGACGGTGCGGAAGGGGACGTCGCCCATGAAGTGGATGCCCATCATCATCATCCGGGCCACCCAGAAGAAGATGATGTCGTGCCCGGTCTCCATGACCGAGGTCGGGTAGAAGGTCTCGAGCTCCCGGGTGCGGTCGGGCCAGCCCAGCGTGGAGAAGGGCCAGAGCGCCGACGAGAACCAGGTGTCGAGCACGTCCTCGTCCTGCCGCAGGGCCGCGCTGCCGCAGGTGGCGCAGGCGGACGGCGCCTGGCGCGCCACGGTGACGTGCCCGTTCTCGCAGTACCAGGCCGGGATCTGGTGGCCCCACCAGAGCTGGCGCGAGATGCACCAGTCGTGGATGTTGCGCATCCAGGACATGTAGGTGTTGGTCCAGCCCTCCGGGATGAAGCGGGTCCTCCCCTCCTCCACCGCGGCGATGGCCGGCCGCGCCAGCGGCTCGATCTTCACGTACCACTGGTCGGAGAGGAGCGGCTCGAGCACGGTCTCGCAGCGCTGGCAGCGCCCCAGCGGCAGGAGGTGGGGCTTCGAGCCCCGGTCGAGCCCCTTCTCCGCGATGGCCGCCTTCACGGCCTTGCGCGCCTCGAAGCGGTCCATCCCCTGGAACGGGCCCGCCTCCGCGGTCATCTTCCCTTCCGGACCGATCACGGCGATGAGCGGCAGGCCGTGGCGCTGCGCCACCTCGAAGTCGTTGAAGTCGTGGGCCGGCGTGACCTTCACCGCCCCGGTGCCGAACTTCGGATCGACCAGGATGGCGTCGGCCACCACGGGGAACTCGCGCCCGGTGATGGGGTGGCGGACGTTCTTGCCCACCACGGCGCGCCAGCGCTCGTCCTCGGGGTGAACCGCGACCGCGGTGTCTCCCAGCATGGTCTCCGGACGGGTGGTGGCCACCACGATCTCGCCCGACCCGTCGGCCAGGGGGTACGCGAAGCTCCACAGCTCGCCGGGGTGGTTCTCCTCGTAGTTCACCTCGAGGTCGGAGAGCGCGGTGTGGCACCTGGGGCACCAGTTGATGAGCTTCTTGGCCCGGTAGATGAGCCCCTCCTCCCAGAGCCGCACGAAGACCTCGCGCACGGCCCGGGAGAGCCCCTCGTCCATGGTGAAGCGCTCGCGCTGCCAGTCGAGCGAGGCGCCCAGCGCCTGGTGCTGGACCCCGATGCGGGAGCCGTACTGCTCCTTCCAGGCCCACACGCGCTTCAGGAACTCCTCGCGGCCGAGGTCGTGGCGGCTCTTCTTCTCCGTCTTCTGGAGCTCCTTCTCGACCACCATCTGCGTGGCGATGCCGGCGTGGTCCGTGCCGGGGAGCCAGAGGACGTTGAAGCCGCTCATGCGCTTCCAGCGGATCAGGATGTCCTGGATGGTGGCGGTGAGCGCGTGGCCGAGGTGCAGCGAGCCGGTGACGTTCGGCGGCGGCAGGACGATGGAGAAGGCCGGCCGGGACCGGTCGTTCTCGTCGCCGTGGAAGTAGCCGCGCTCGAGCCAGGTCGCGTACCAGCGGGGCTCGACGTCCTGGTGGTCGTAGGCCTTCGACAGCTCGGTCGCGGGCGGGGTCGGTCGTTCCTCGGACACTCGTCGTTCTCCATGGCGCACGCCGCACCGGAAGGAGCGCTCCCTCGGCTCCCATCCCTGCGGTCGTCGCCTCGATCAGCGCTTCTGGCGCTCGTTCACCAGGCGTTCCACGTGCTCACGGATGATCACCTCCGCGAGCTGGGGCACGACCTCCCAGGCGATCCGCTCGATCACTTCCCGGGAAGCCTGGGACAGGGCGAGCCGGAGGGCGGCCTCTCCGCCGTCGGCCGCGGGAGCCGCGTGAGCCAGGGGAGCGGCGTGGGCCACGGGGGCCGGCGGCGGGGCGGCGGGCGCAGGCGCCTCACGCCGGGGCGCCTGCGGCGGAGGCCGAAGCGCGATCTCCCCCGAGGACACGTCGCTCCAGTCGTCGTCGGCCGCCAGGGGCGGCGCGAAGCCGAAGGGCTCCGGCGGCGGCGGCGGACGGACCGGGGCGGCGGGCCGAGGCGGGGCGGGGGCGAAGGGGCGCGGCGCGGGGCTGGCGCCGCGGGCGGCGGTCCCGGCCGGAGGAAACGGCGGCGGGCGGACCGCGCCGGCCGATGGCCGCGGAATCCCCGGCATCGGGGGACGGAGCCCGGGGCCTCGGGCGCCGGGCACCGGAAGCGGACCCGGGCGGGCGCCCGCGGGAGGAATGGCCACCCCTGCCCGCGGGGCGGGCCGCGACGGCGGAGCGAAGGGCGGCGGCACCGCACGCCTCGGCGGGCCGGGAGGGGGCGCCTGCGGGATCGCCGCGGGCGGGGCGGATCGCGCGTACGGCTGCGGCGGCGCCTCGATGGTGACGCCCTCGACCAGCTCGCGAACCCGGGTGAGCAGGGCGTGGCTCTCGAAGGGCTTGGCGATGTGGCCGTCGGCGCGGGCCGCACGGGCGCGCGCCTCGTCGAACGGCTCGAAGGTCCCGGCCAGGAGCAGCACGGGCACGTCGGCGAGCTGCGGGTCGGCCTTGATCGCCTGGCACAGCTCGTACCCGTTCATGCGGGGCATGACCGCGTCGGCCAGGACGATGTCCGGCCTCGCCTCGCGGGCCCGTCGCAAGGCGTCGTCGCCGTTCTCCACGGCCACGATCCGGTAGTCCTCGGTCGCGAAGATGATGCCGACCACCTTCTGGATGGTGACCGAATCGTCGGCGAGGAGCAGGGTCTTGGGCATGGGAATCTCGGGCGCGAGAGCGTCTCGGAGAGCTAACGCGCGGTTCCTCCGAGTGTCAATCTTCCTCGCAACTTATCCCACCTCGAGGGGCGCGAGGAGCGCGTCCCAGTGCGGGCGTCGCACGGTCTCGCCCACACCACCCTCTCCCACCCCCCGGACGCGGTCCACGAGCACCCCCGCCGTCGTCCCCCCGGCGTCGAGGAGCAAGCTCACCCGCGGCTCCCCGTCCTCGGACCACCCGAGGAGCGAGGCGGCGTCCCAGATCGGGTGGATCGCGCGCCCGTGGTAGAGCAGTCCGCGATGCCCACGCGGGGCCAGCGGAACGGGCGACGGACGCGCCGGCTCGATGACCTGGACGACGAGGGACAGCGGGACGGCCAGCGCGCGCCCTCCCCGCTCGGCGACGAGCTCCCGCTCGCCTGCCGGCCGATCGCCCTGCTCCGGGGCTGGCCGCCACGACACCGGCCGGGATCCTTCCAGCGCCGACGGCGAAGCTCCAGGTGGATCGTGTCGCCGAAGCGGAGCGCCGCGGCGAACGGCGACGGACGCACGCCGGCGCTGCGTTCCGGGAGCCGGAACACCTCGGCCTGGGCCAGGTCTCCCACCCCGCCGAGCGCGTCCACCTGAAGCTCCCCGGCGTCGTCTCCCTCGAGGATCAAGGCGAAGCGGGGGTCGCCGGCGAGGCCGAGCGTACCCGCCAGCTGAACGCTTCGCGCGGGCGCCGGGCGGGCGGGATCGAGGGGTAACCGCGCGATCTCGCGCACCGCGCGGAGCGGAAGAGCGAAGCGGATACCCCCGGCCGAGAAGAGAAGCACCTGACGCCCCGGAGGGGTGATCATGTGATCATGGTATACCAATGGACATGCCGGCTTCGGTGCTCCTGGTGGACGACGAGCGCTTTGCCCGGACGCTGTACGCCGACTACCTGCGCGCGGCCGGCTACGACGTCGAGGTCGCCGAGAACGCGCCCGCGGCGGTCCGGATCCTCGAGGGGCGTCGGTTCGACGTCCTCCTCACCGACATCGTGATGCCCGGCGGAGACGGGCTCCAGCTCCTCGCCGACGCCAAGCAGCTCGACCCCGACGTCCAGGTGGTGGTGATCACCGCGCTCGATCGGGTGGATCCCGCGGTGCGCGCCATGCGGGCCGGCGCCTCCGACTACCTGGTGAAGCCCGTGACCCCGGAGGCCCTCCAGCTGGCGGTCCAGCGGAGCCTCTCGACCCGGGCGCTGCTGGCGGAGAACAGCGCGCTTCGCGGCCACGTGAACCTCTTCGAGACCTGCCAGCGGATCACCGGCACGCTGGAACGGGACAAGGTCGTCGCGCTGGCGCTGCCTGCGCTCGCCTCGGGGTGTGGCGCACGAGGCGCCGGCCTTCTCGAGCCGGAGGGGGCGGATGGCTGGCGACTCACCGGCGTCCACGGCCTCCCGGCCGAGGCCGCGCCCGAGTTCCTCGCCCCCGCCCTGCCCCTCCTCTCCGATCTCGTCCCCGACGCGACCCTGATCGTCGCGCTCCCGGAGGCCGCGGGCCAGCCGGCCTCGAGATGCCTGTGCCTTCCCCTCTCGGACGGGCCGCGCATCCTCGGCGCGATCTGCCTGCTCGTGCCGGGCCCGCTCGACGCGGAGCGGGCCGGGCGAGCCGCCTTCATCTGCCGCCACCTGGGGATGGCGCTGAAGACCCTCGGACGCCTCTCCCACGTGGAGCACCTCGCCTACGTGGACGACGTCACGCACCTCTACAACAGCCGGTTCCTCGACGTGGCGCTCGAGCGGGAGCTGGCCGGCGGCCGCCCGTTCACCCTGCTGTTCATGGATCTCGACCGCTTCAAGTCGGTGAACGATCGGCACGGCCACCTCATGGGCTCCCGGCTCCTCGGAGAGTTCGGTCGCGTGCTCCGCTCCTGCGTCCGGGACGACGACGTGCTCGTCCGCTACGGGGGCGACGAGTTCGTGGCCGTCCTGGCGGCCGTCGACTCCGGCGGGGGCCTCAAGGTGGCGGAACGCATCCGGCGCGCGGTCGAGGACCATCGCTTCCTCTCGCGGGAGGGGCACTCGGTGCGCCTCACCGTCTCCATCGGACTGGCCAGCCACCCGGAGCACGCGCCCTCGAAGTCGATGCTGCTCGAGCTGGCCGACCGGGCCATGTACCGGGGCAAGGAGACCACCCGCAACGTCGTCTACATCGCCGCGGCCGAGCTCCCGCCGGCGCCGCACTGAGGTCGCGACGTGGCCGCCAACCTCACCGCGGAGCGGCTCCTCGACGAGGCGATCGACGCCCTGGAGGCCGGCGACTCCGGGCGGGCCCTCGAGCTCGCGACCGAGGGCTCCAGGCTGGCCGAGCGCGGCGAGGACCTCGGAGCTCCGCGCGCGCCTCGCGCTGACCGAGGGGCAGGCGCTCGTGGCGCTCGGCGATGCCCGCACCGCGCTCGCGCGCATCGCCGTGGCTGCGGAAGCCTTCCCCGACGACCTGGACGTCTGGGCCGAGGAGGCGAACGCGCTTCACGAGCTGTGCCGGTTCGAGGAGGCCGCCGACGTCCTTTCCCGGATCCTCCACGAGGATCCGGAGGACCCCTGGTCCCACTGGCTGCTGGGGCTCTGCTTCGAGCGCCTGGGGCGAGCCGCCGCTGCCGCCCGCCACCTCGACCGCGCCCGGACGCTCGCGCCGGAGGAGTTCGCGACGGGCGTCACCCTCTCTCCCGACGCGTTCGAGGAGGTCGTGGAGGCGGCGCTGGCCGAGCTCCCCGAGCCGGTGCGCAGGTACCTGGCCAACGTGGCCGTATCGGTCGAGGACCTCCCCGACGTGGAGGAGCTCCTCGCCTCCGACCCGCCCCACTCCCCCTCGATTCTCGGGATCTTCCGCGGCTCTCCGCTCGGCCAGAAGGCGTCGATGGATCCCTGGAGCCACTTCCCGTCGTCGATCGCCCTCTTCCAGCGGAACCTGGAGCGCTACGCGCGCAGCCGGGAGGAGCTCCTCGAGGAGATCCGGGTCACCCTGCTCCACGAGGTCGGGCACTTCCTCGGCCTCGACGAGGACCAGCTGCGGGAGCTCGGGCTCGACTGACCGCCCCGGGCGCCGCCAAGCAGCGGGATTCGCCGAATAATTGACCGGATCCGCCCGATATCGCATCGTGCGGGGCAATGCCCGTCATCGAGTCGATGGAGCTCGCCCAGGTCCTCTCCGAGGCCGGCGACATCGCGCGGAACGTCAACCAGCGGCTGACCAGCGCCCACCTCCTCCTGGCCTTCTTCGTCGTGCCCAACCGGGCCGAGATGCTGCTCCGCGAGCGGGGCGTCGACGAGGACCGGATCCTGCTCTGCATGTCGGGGGCGCCGGAGGAGGCGGACGGGCTCGAGCGCTCGCTGCGGGACCGCGCGCGCCAGGTCGCCGAGGGGCTGCGCGCGGAGGAGACCGACTGCCTCCACCTGCTCATCGCCATGACCCGGGTGCGCCACTGCGCCGCCCACCAGCTGCTCGCTGCCTGCGGCCTCGAGCAGGCGGCCCTGCGCAACGTGGCCCTCTCCTACTACACGGCGGGCATGCCCCGGCGCCTGCGCCGGGTTCCCCAGCCCGCGACCCGCGCGGCCCCGCCCCCGGTCGCCCGCCGTCCCGCCGCGCCCCGGGAGGATCCGGGCGATGGCGACCTCGACCTGGAGGCCGGCGACGACGAGGTCGACGCCTCCGCGCTCGACCTCTCTCCGCGCCCGGCAGCCCGCCCCTCGAGCGCTCCCTCCGCGCCCGCGGCCGGCCGCCCCCGCTCCGCGCACGCGCTCGAGCCCGCCGACTTTCCCTGGCTCTCCCAGCTGGGGCGCAACCTGACCGAGCTGGCCGCCTCCGGCCGGCTGGACCCGCTGGTCGGTCGCGAGATCGAGGTGGAGCAGGCGCTCGACGTCCTGGGGAAGCGTCGCACCAACAATCCGCTGCTGGTCGGCGAGGCCGGCGTCGGCAAGACCGCCATCGTCGAGGGCGTCGCCCAGCGCATGCTGGCCCAGGGATCGCCTCGCGTCGTCGTCGAGCTCGACATGGCGAGCGTGCTCTCCGGCACCCAGCTGCGCGGCTCCTTCTCCGAGAAGCTCCGCGGAATCCAGGACGAGGTCCGGCGCGCCGAGGGGCGCGTCGTGGTCTTCATCGACGAGATCCACACCGTGATGGGCGCCGGCTCCACCGGCGAGGGGCCCCAGGACGCCGCCAACGAGCTCAAGGCCGGCCTGGCCCGGGGCGAGTTCCCCTGCATCGGCGCCACGACCCACGACGAGTACCGCAAGCACATCGAGCGGGACCCGGCGCTGGAACGGCGCTTCACGCCCGTCCTGGTGCGCGAGCCGTCCGTCCCCGACACCATCCGGATCCTCCAGGGCATCCTGCCGCGCTACGAGCAGCACCACGCCGTCCGCTTCGCCGGGGATGCCGTCGAGGCGGCTGCCTCCCTCACCTCCCGCTACGTCCGCGATCGGTTCCTGCCCGACAAGGCCGTGGCGGCGATGGACCTGGCGGGCTCGCGGGCCCGCAGGCAGGGGGTCGCCGAGGTGGGCGCCGCCGACGTGGCGCGGGTGGTGGCGCAGATGGCCGGCATCCCCGAGTCGCGGCTCGTCTCGGGGGATCGGGATCGCCTCCTCGGGCTCGAGGACGCGCTCGCCTCCCGCATCGTGGGGCACTCCGAGACCATCGCGCGGGTGGCCCGGGTGCTGCGCCGGAACTTCGCCGGGTTCGCCTCGCGCCGCCCCATGGGCAGCTTCCTCTTCCTCGGCCCCACCGGCGTCGGCAAGACCGAGCTGGCGCGGGCCCTCGCCGACGCGCTCTTCGGCAGCGACCAGGCGCTCGTCCGGCTCGACATGAGCGAGTGCAGCGAGCCCACCGGCGTGGCCCGGCTGGTCGGCGCGGCTCCCGGCTACGTCGGCTACGGCGAGGGCGGCCAGCTCACCGACGCGGTGCGCCGGCGCCCCGCCAGCGTCGTGGTCCTCGACGAGATCGACAAGGCCCACCGCGACGTCCTGCTGCTCCTCCTCCAGGTGCTCGAGGAGGGGCGGCTCACCGACGGCCGCGGCCGGCAGGTCGACTTCTCGTCCACCGTCGTCGTGCTCACCACCAACCTCGGCGGCTTCGAGGCCACCCGGTCGGCCACGGGCGTGATGGGCTTCGGCCCCGCCGACGCGGCCGGAACCCGGGAGGACCGCGCGGCGCAGGCGGCCCGCGGCGCGCTCCCTCCGGAGCTCTGGAACCGGCTCGACGAGCGGCTGGTCTTCCCGGCGCTCTCCCGGGAGGACGTGGCCCGCGTGGCCTCCCTCCTGCTCCGGCAGTCCTCCGACCGCCTGGTCGCCGAGCGCCGCATCCGGTTCTTCGCCGGGGACGACGTGGTGGAGCACCTGCTCTCGACCGGCGGCTTCGACGCCTCGCTCGGGGCGCGCCCCATGCGCGGCGCGGTGCAGCGGCTCGTCGAGGGGCCCATCGCCGAGCGCATCCTCTCCGGGGAGCTCGTGCCCGGGGACGAGCTCGAGGTCGCCGTCGAGTCCGGCGCACTCGCCTTCCGCCGGATCGGCTAGCCCGCGGCCGGCGTTTCCTCGCGGTACAGCCCGCGCTCGCGGATGTACTCGCGCACGCGGGTCGGCACCAGCGCCGACACGTCCTCGCCCCGGCGGAGCCGCTCGCGCACCTCCGTCGACGAGACGTCCGGGAGCGCCGGCCCGTCGGCGAAGGCGGCCTCGCCGGCTCGCCCGACCACGATGACCCGAGCCAGCTCGCGGACGCGATCGAACCGGTACCACTTGGGCGTGTCGGCCACGATGTCCGCTCCGACCACCAGCGTGAACTTCCGGTCGGGGTGCTTCTCCACCAGGTACTCGAGCGTCCGGGCCGTCTTCCCCACCAGCGGATCGTCGGCCAGGTCGGCCTCGGCGGTGCAGACGTGGAGCCCCCGGAGCGGGGCCGCGGCCAGCTCGCACATCCGGACGCGGTCCTCGAACGGCGCGAGCGCCTTCCCGAAGGGTGACGGAAGGACGGCATCATCCAGACCTCGCTCACCCCCTGCGTGGCGAGCGTCCAGTAGGCGGCCATCACGTGGGCGACGTGGGGCGGGTTGAAGGAGCCACCCAGGATCGCGGTCTCTCTCATCCGGCCATCCTGCCCTGACCGGCGTAGCGGAGGAAACGCGACCGCCGCCGCGCGAAGGCGCGCTCCTCGGCGGAGAAGCCCCGGGCGAGCTCCCGCCAGCGATCTCCCGCCTCGATGGCCTTCCGTTCCCGGTCGGAGCCGCAGAGCAGGTCGAAGGCCGGGACCCCCTCCACGAACTCGTAGGTCTCGGTGCGCCAGGCGAACCGATCGGGGTCCTGGGCCCGCGCCACGGCCACGCACGCGAGTCCCGTGCGGAACGGACGGAAGGCCTCGGCGTCGTGCACGTGGACCTCCACCCCGTGGCAGAGCCGGCCCTCGTGCTTGTCCCAGGTCGGGGTGAAGCCGACCGGGCGGAAGCGGACGCCGGGCAGCCGCTCGGCCGCCAGGTCCGCGGCCAGCTGCATGCCGTCCAGCCAGGGCGCGCCGAAGAGGTGGAAGGGTCGGGTCGTCCCCCTCCCCTCGGAGAGGTTGGTCCCCTCGAGCAGGCACATCCCCGGGTAGAGGAGCGCGGTCTCCGCCGTGGGCATGTTGGGCGAAGGAAGCACCCAGGGCAGCCCGGTCTCCGGGAACCGCATGCCCCGCTTCCACCCCTCGCAGGGCACCACGGCCAGATCGAGATCGAGGGCCCGCTCCTCGCGGAAGAGTGCGGCCAGCTCGCCCACCGTCATCCCGTGCCGCACCGCGAGATCGTGCATGCCGCAGAAGCTCTCGAACCCGCGTCGAAGGGCGGGCCCCTCCACCTCCAGGCCGCCCACCGGGTTGGGGCGATCGAGCACCACGAAGCGCAGCCCGGCCTCGGCGGCCGCCTCCATGCACAGCATCATGGTGGCCTGGTAGGTGTAGTAGCGGGCGCCGACGTCCTGGACGTCGAAGACCAGCGCGTCGAGCCCCTCGAGCTGCGACCGGCGGGGGCGGAGCGACTCCGGGGACGCTCCGTACAAGGAGTGAACGGGGAGGCCGGTGACGCGGTCCCGGTCGTCTCCCACGGCGGCCATGTACTGCACGTCGCCCCGGACGCCGTGCTCGGGACCGAAGAGCGCGGCGAGCCGAACGCCGTGCGCGCCGGCCAGCAGGTCGGCGGCGTGGCGCAACCGCCGGTCGACCGAGGTCGGGTTGCAGATCAGGCCGACCCGCATCCCCCGCAGCGGGGCGAAGCGGCTCTTCACCAGCACCTCCAGGCCCGGAACCACCTCGACCGTCCGCCGCCTCGCCATGGCCGACATTCTAACCGGCCTTTCCCGACTCGCGGCCACCTGTGGCAGACTCCTGCGCCGCGGAGGGGGTGCGAGACGGCATGTCGACTGGGAAACGAGCCGGGCCCTTCGTCCTCTTCCTCGCCGCATGGGGGGCCAACCTGGCCTTCGACGGGCTCGGCTGGGTGATCCCGGCGCTGGCCCCGCCCCACCTCCTGCACGCGTACATGCCGGAGATGATCCGCGGGATGGTCTCGCCCGCGGTGCTCGCCCCCATGGCGTCGGTGGTGCTCGCCGCCATCGACCTCCTCATGCTCTCGATCGTGCCGCCCGAGGCTCCCCGCCGCCTCCTCGCCCTGTCCGGCTGGCTGGTGGGCTTCTGGGCCCTCGCGGAGGGACTGCTCGCCTGGGTGTGGCTGGACGCCCCCGCCGGCGCCGTGATCGCGGCGCTCGCCACCGGCATCCCGCGAAGCCTGGCCATCGCGTGGGTGCTGCTGCGGCTCCAGGGGCCCGCCCCGGAGGCTCGTTGAGCGCACTCGAGCGCACGCTCGAAGAGCTGGGGTGGCCGCGCATCCTCGAGGCGCTCGCCGCGCGGTGCCGCACACCGGGCGGGCGCGCGATGGCCGCGTCGCTTCCCTTCCTCGACCTGCCCGCCGAGGTCCGCGACGCGCTGGCTCGGCTGGCCGAGGCCCGTGCCCTCTCCGAGTCCCAGACCTCGCTCCCGATCGGGGCCGATGCCGATCCGTCCGGGAGCCTGGAACGCGCCACCAAGGGCGGCGTGCTCGAGCCGCTCGCGCTCCGGGAGGTCGCCGCGCTGGCCCGTTCCGCGGCCCGCACCCGGAAGGTCCTCTCCTCCCGCGCGCCGGACCTCCCCCGCCTCTGGGCCCTGGCGGAGCCCCTGTCCGACGCGGGACGCCTGGCCGACCGGATCGAGGCCGCCATCGAGCCCGCGGGCTCCGTCTCGGAGCGGGCCAGCCCGGAGCTCGCCCGCCTGCGCGAGCGGTCCCGGGGGCTCCACAAGGCCCTGAAGACGAGGGTCGAGTCGCTGCTCGTCGACGAGGAGATGACGCGCCACCTGCGCGACGCCTACTTCACCATCCGAAACGACCGCTACGTGCTGCCGATCCTGGCCAGCTCCCGCTCGGCCGTCCCCGGCATCGTCCACAACGCCTCGCAGTCCGGGCAGACCCTCTTCGTCGAGCCGGAGGGGATGGTCGAGCTGGGAAACGAGCTCGCCATCGCGAGCGCGATGGCCGCCGAGGAGGAGGAGCGGATCCTGCGCGACCTCTCGGAGGGCGTGACGGCCCGCGCCGCCGACCTGCAGCGCGACCTGTCGATCCTCTCCGCCCTCGACCTGCTGGAGGCCGAGGCGCGGCTGGCCTCCGACCTGGACGCATCGGCCCCCGAGGTCGTCACGCCGGCGGACGGGTTCTCCCTGCGCGACCTGCGCCACCCCATCCTGGTGCTCCAGGACAAGAAGGTCGTGGCGAGCGACGTCCGGCTCGAGCCCCCGCACCGGGCGCTGGTGGTCTCCGGGCCGAACGGCGGCGGGAAGACCGTGGCCATCACCGCCGTGGGGCTCTCCGCCCTCATGCTGCGCGCGGGGCTGCCCGTCCCTGCCGGGCGCGGCTCCCGCCTTCCCTTCTACGGCGCCGTCCGGGCCGCGGTGGAGGAGCACGGGGACCTGGCCCGCGACCTCTCCACCTTCACCGCACACCTGACGGCGGTGCGCGACATCGCCGCCGCCGCCGGCCCCGCGTCGCTGGTGCTGGTGGACGAGATCGCGGCGGACACCGACCCGCGCGAAGGGTCGGCGCTCGCGTCGGCCATCCTGGAGGACCTGCTCGATCGCGGCGCCCACGTGCTCGTCACCACGCACCTCGACGAGCTGAAGGCGCTGGCCCTGTCCGACGACCGCTTCGCGAACGCCCGCGTCGGATTCGATCCGGAGAGGCTCGCCCCCACCTTCCAGCTGCACCTGGGCAGCCCGGGAAGCTCGTCCGCCATCGAGGTGGCCCGTCGCGTCGGCCTGCCCGAGTCCCTGATCGAGCGGGCGCGGGCCTCCCTGTCCGGGCGCGGCGGTGCGCTCGGCGAGGCGCTGCGCGCGCTCTCGGACGAGCGATCCCGCCTGGAGGCCCAGCGCGCCGACCTCGCGCGGGAGGCCGAGGCGGCCCGCCAGCGCGAGGAGGCGGCCCGGCGTCGCGAGGAATCCGCGTTCCGCGCCGAGAAGGAGGCCGCCGCCCGGGTGGCCGCGTCGCTGGCCGAGGAGGTCGAGGAGGCGCGCGACGAGGTCCGCCGCGTCCTCGCCAGCCTGCAGTCCGCCCCGACCGTGAGGAAGGCGACCGAGGCCGCACGCCAGCTCGAATCCTGGTCCGCGGCCATGGAGAAGGCGTCCCGCGTGGCAGGCTCGCAGGCGGCCGCAGCTCCGGAGGCCGCTCCCGGCGGCGTGGTCGAGCCCGGCGCCCGCGTCCGCGTCGCCTCGCTGGGTCAGGAGGGAGAGGTGCTCGAGATCTCGGGCGACGAGGCCGTCATCCGGCTCGGCGGGCTGAAGATGCGCCGCCCGATGGCCGACCTCCTGCCCCTGCGCGGGAAGCCAGCGCCGGCGAAGCTCGCGCGGGCGCGGGACGAGCGGCTCCGCGAGGCGGAAGGGGCCCGCCCCGCGGCGCTCACCTCGGGCGAGCGGCGGCTCGACGTGCGGGGGATGCGCGTCGACGACCTGCTCCGCGAGGTGGACGCCTTCCTCGACCGGCTCTACGCGGAGGGCGCGGCCGATGCGTCCATCCTCCACGGCCATGGCACGGGCGCGCTGAAGCAGGCGCTTCGCGACCACCTGGGCGCCTCCCCCTACGTGGGCTCCTTCCGCCGAGGGGAGTCGCACGAGGGCGGAGACGCCGTGACGGTGGTCCGCTCCGGCGCTGACCTCGGTCACCGCGGCGCAGGGAGCTTCGTCTCGACCGCTGCGGCCTTCGCCGGATCCACGCACCTGCAGCAGATCGAGGTCGTAGCTCCAGTCGGGGCCCAGCTCCTGCTCGTCGGCGGTGGTGACCCCACCGGCGATGACGTCGTAGCGGACCTTGCAGGCGTTCTCCCCGGCGGGGTCGCCGGTGATCCGCAGCCGCGTGCCGCTCTCCCGGTTCCAGTCCGTCGAGGACGCGAGGCCGCCCTCCTGGCAGCCGGTAGGTCTGGGTCGCGGCCGACATGCGCCTGCGCATCAAGCCGTCCGGGATCTCGCCCACGAGCGCCTTGTCCTTCGATGAGAGCGCGAAGCCCGCCTCGCGCCGCCACGCTGAGCGCATCGGGCCAGAGCCCGTCGCACGCTTGCGGGAAGGGATGCTCCTCGAACTCGGCCTGCAGCGCGCTCGACCGCGCGTTGTCCGCGGCCTCGGAGGGTCGCGCAGCCCGAAAGTAGCGGACCGCCCGATGCCGACGGCGACGAGGACGTGGGAAGCGCATTCGCGATGGCTACCTCCCGGAGGCGAGAGACGGGACGGCCCACCCGGGCCGGTCCCCGTGTAGCAACCCCTTCCGGACCGGTCCGAGGCGTCCTAGAAGAGGTAGTACGCCGAGAACTGGACGCGGTTGTTCGTGGCCGGTCCCCGTTCGGACGGTTCTGGAAGAACCAGGCGTACTCGAGGCCGAACCGCACGGCGTTCGTGGCGTCCCAGAACATGTTGCCGTCGGCGAGTTGGGCGCGCTGGAAGATCGTTGCCGGGTTCGCGTACAGCGGATGTTGTCGAGTACATGTTCGAGTAGTTCGCCGAGACCCAGACGCGACCGGAGTCCGGCAGGTAGTACTGGAGGCCCAGGATGAACGAGCGCCAGTTGATGGTGTTGAGCTTCCCGTTCTGCGGGAACACCACGTAGCCCGGGTCGATGTTCGGCACGTAGCCCGTGCGCGGTGGCCGGGAGCCGAGGCGCCGTCTGCCGACAGGCCGCCGTTCAGCCCAGTGTAAGGTCGTTGATGCCCGAACCGTTCACGAACGACCCGTGAAGGTCAGGCGTTGGAGCGGTCCCGTCATGGACCGGGATGATGGCAGGAGGACGTCGAGCGGTAGCCCCAGCCGGGTCGACGGCGCTGGCGTTCGGGTTCCCGGTCGCGGGTTGACTCCTGC
The DNA here is from genome assembly GCA_963766715.1 of uncultured delta proteobacterium. Classification (GTDB taxonomy): domain Bacteria; phylum Myxococcota; class Myxococcia; order Myxococcales; family Anaeromyxobacteraceae; genus CAIOAK01. Next base: position 219,097 of record CAVYBH010000012.1, on the reverse strand, counting down.
ACCTGGAAGCGGCGCCAGTCCCGGAGCCGCGAGGGAGGCAGGAAGAAGCTCGTCCCGGTCCCGCCGGCGGTGGCGACGCCCTTCCAGTTGTTCAGGTTGAACTTCAGGCCGGCCTGGACGTCCGGAACGTACGAGTCACGCTGCGGGGGACGCGAAGCGGCGATGGCGATCTCCACGTTGACCGGGTCGCTCTGATGGTCTTCGACACGCGGGCCTGGATGGTGCGCGAGTAGACCTGGCCGGCACGCCCTGGAGGTCGACGGTGTTCGGGTGGAAGTAGACTGCCAGCCGAAGAGCTCCCAGGTCTGGCCGAAGAGGAAGTCCACGATCGGCGACTCCAGCTTCATGTAGGCGTGGCGGATGCGCATGCCCGGGTTGTTGAAGAAGCCGGCCCTCCGACACGAGGGAGCCCGCCGCCGGCGGCGGGTTGCTCGGCTGGTTGCCGAAGAAGTCCATCTCCAGGACGGCCGTCGACTTCACGCTCCCCCACTCGGGGGCGGCGAAGCGGAAGCCGAGGCGGGTGTTGCGGACGCTGAACTGCAGCCGGTGATTCTTCGCGGCGTAGCCATTCGCCGCGATGACCCCGTTCCCGGCGAGGTCGGCGAAGCTCTGGGTCGAGTCGTAGATGAAGTCGGCCTCGATGAAGCCGTACATCGTCGCGTTCCACTTGCTCGTGACCGGCGGCGGGTTGAGCTTCGGGGACTCCTGGACGACGACCGTCTCGCGGACCTCCTTGATGACCTCGGTGGCAGCCGGCGCCGCGATTGCCGCGTCGTACTCGGCCTGGGTGATGACGCCCTTCTGGAGCATCAGCTGAAGGGCCGTCTTCGGGGGCGGCGACGAAGCCGTGCCCGTCGCAGCGCCCTGCGCGAGCGCCGGGACGCTCGCCGTGAGCGCCGCCAGGAGCGCCGCGCCTCGAATCCAATTTCGCATGTGTCCTCCACCTGCTTTCAAGAGTTCGGTTCGGTTGATTCCTTGGCGACGCAACCTGACGGGCGAGTGTGACGGTCCCGTGGCGACGAGGAAAACGATTCGGGCGAATCGGCGGGGTGCCCCGGATCTCCCGGTTCCCGGACGGCCGGCGGCCCGATTCTAGCCGTCTACCGGGTCGCCAGCGGAGAGCCATTTCGCGAGCGTCTTGGCGTCGACGCCGAGCCGCTCGGCGGTCCGGCCGCGGTGACCCCCGCACTGGTCGAGGGCCCAGGCGGCGTACCGCTTCTGGAGATCCCGGACGGGGATCACCTGACCCCGGAAGGAGAGCCCGGCGACCCTCTCGCCCTCGAGGACGTGCGCGGACAGGTCCTCGACCCCGACCTCGGCCTTCGTCCCGAGCACCACCATCCGCTCGATCACGTGCTGCAGTTCCCGGACGTTCCCGGGCCAGTCGTACGCGGTCATCCGCTCGGCGACCGCCCGGGAGAAGCGAAGCACCGGCGAGTCGGGGTGGCGCCGCCGCGCGTCCGCCAGGAAGTGCTCGGCCAGGAAGAGCACGTCCTCGCGCCGGTGGCGGAGCGGAGGCACCTCGATGGTGACGACGTCGAGCCGGTACAGGAGATCCTCGCGGAACTTGCCGGACCGCACCGCCTCGCGCAGGTCGCGGTTCGTGGCCGCGACGATGCGGACGTCGACCGCGTGCTCCTTCTCCGCTCCCACGGGGCGCACGGCCCCAGCCTCGATCACCCGCAGCAGCTTGGCCTGGAGCGGCAAGGCCAGCTCGCCGACCTCGTCGAGGAGCAGGGTGCCGCCGCTGGCCTCGGTGAAGAGGCCGGGCCGGCTCGACGCCGCGCCGGTGAAGGCCCCCTTCACGTGACCGAAGAGCTCGCTCTCGAGCAGGTTCTCGGGGAGCGCGGCGCAGTTCACCGGGACGAGCGGGCCGGTGCGGTGGCTCTCGGCGTGGATGGCCCGGGCCACCATGCCCTTCCCGGTGCCGGTCTCGCCGGTGATGAGCACCGGGACCGGCGACTCGGCGACGCGCTCGACGACGTCGAGGACGGCCTGGAGCCGCTTGCTCTGACCGAGCAACCCCGATGGTGGAGAAGCGCTCTCGCATCGCGCTGCGGAGCGCCTTCGCCTCGCGGCGCACCCGCAGCTCGTCGAGGGCGCGCCCGAGGAAGATCCGCAGCTCCTCCACCTTGAAGGGCTTGGTCAGGTAGTGGTGGGCGCCCCGCCGGATCGACTCCACCGCGGAGTCGACCGCGCTGAAGGCCGTCATCACGATGACCGGCCTGTCGGGAGCGGCCGCGCGAGAGGCCGCCAGCACCTCCAGCCCGTCCGCGTCGGGCATGCGGAGGTCCGTCACCACCGCGTCGAAGGGCTCGCGGGACACCCGGTCGATGGCCTGCCGGCCGGAGCTGACCGCGACCGCCTCGTACTCCTCGCGCCAGGCCGTCGCAGATCATGCGGGCCATCTCCGGGTTGTCGTCGACGACCAGGACGCGCGGCCGGCGGTGCGGGCCTCATGCCTGCCCCCGCGAGGCGGGAATCTCGAGCCTGGCGACGGTCCCGTGCGGCTTGCGCGGGGAGAGCGTCAGGCTGCCGCGATGGTGCTTGGCGATCTCGGTGACGATCGCCAGCCCGAGGCCGGTCCCCTTCCCGCTCGACTTGGTCGTGAAGAAGGGCTCCACCGCGCGGAGGGCATCGGCGCTGGTGATCCCGATCCCGTCGTCGGAGATGACGAACGCGACCGTCGGCCCTCCCTCGATGGCGAGCTGGACCTTGCCGCCGCGCTCGCAGGCGTCGCAGGCGTTGAGCAGCAGGTTCACGAGCGCGTGCTCGAGGAGGCTCGGGTCCCCGCGGACCTGCGGAAGCCCCTCCGGCAGGTCGCCGACGAGCGCCACGCCGGCCCGGGTGAACCGGTGCTCGCAGAGCGCCAGCGCGCGCGAGGCGATGTCGGCCGGCGCCGAGATCGAGGGCCGTCGGCGCGTCGCCGCGCACCAGCCCCAGGAAGGCCCGGATGACCTGGTGGATCCGGTCGGTCTGGTCGAGGATGGCGCGCACGGAGCGCTCCGCCCTCTCGTCCGCCTGCACGCCCGGCAGGAGCTGCTCCGCCCGCCCCGCGATGACGCCGAGGGGCGTGGAGATCTCGTGGGCGATGCCCATGGCGAAGGTCCCCAGGGTGGCGGCCCGGTCGGCACGCTCGAGCCGCTCGTCCCGTCGGCGCTGGAGCGCTGCGATGGCGAGCTCCCGCTCGAGCTCCAGCTCCTTCCGCTGCCGCCGCAGGGCGCTGCCGCCGAACGTGAGGACGAGTCCGCCCGCGAGCACCGTGGCGAGCACGAGGCGAAGCCGCGCCCGTCGCTCGCGGTCCCGGAGCCGCTCGGCATTGGCGACGACCGCCACGCCCCATCGGCCCCGGGCTCCACCGTCGATCCACGCGAGGCCGGCGACGGCGGTCCGCCGCGGGAGCCCGAGCTCCGCGGCCTCGGGCGGGGGGAGTCGAACGGCCAGGTCCCCTTTCGCCATCGCGTCGAGGATGGGCTGGGACGAAAGCGTGCGTCCGTCGGACGCCTGGAGCCGGCTTCCCGACGGCGGCAGGAGCAGCACCAGCAGGGCGCCGGGCCGCTCCAGGTCCCCGAGCCCCCTGGCGAGAACGGCCCGAGGGTCGCCGTCGCCGTCCGGCCTCCGCCGCGAGCCGCGACTGGATGGTGGCGGCGACGCTCCGGGCGAGCGTCGACTGCTCCTGGGCGAAATCCTCCAGGGCCGCCGCCGACTCGCGTTCCTCGTCCCAGTAGGCGGCGCCTCCGACGGCGCACACGGCGGCGACCATGGCCAGCGCGAGCCAGGGCACGCGAAGCGCGCGCCGGCCCGCCCTCGCCGGCGAACTCCCGCCGGGCCGCCTTTGCATCCATGACGAGCGCGTACCTCATGGGCCTCGGGCGCATCCAGCAAGAAGCAGACCGCGGAGGTCGATGGCGCCAAGGCCCCGAGATGGCGCAGGACACGGACGGGTCTCCGGCGAACGTAACGGAAATATTCCGCATCGCACCGGAAAATTTCCCGAACCTCGCCGGAGGCGGATTTGCTCAACTCCCTGGAATGAAGAGCCCGATTCCCTTGGCTCGTGGCGTGCTTTGTCCCGGCTTCGATGAACGAGTCCACCTCCGTCACGCGCGCACTTCGCGCTGCCGAAGTGGTGCCTTCTCGCACTCCCGCTCGCCGTCGCTGGCGCCCCTCCGGCGCGCGCCGCCGAGCCAGGCGCGAACGTCCGGTCCATGACGCTTCCCGACGCCCTCGCCTACGCGCGGGAGCACCAGCCGGCCGTGACCGCCGCGCTCGCCCGGATCAAGGCCAGCGAGGCCGACGCCCGCGCCACCCGGGCGCAGTGGTTCCCGTACGTCGGAGCGACGGCCCAGTTGCTCGGCGGCACCGCCAACAACACCACCGCCTCGTACTTCAACTCGGCAGGCGTGGACCTCCCTCGAATCGGCGGAACGCCGGTCACGGCCACGGGCTCTCTCGACCCGTACGCCGTCGACCCTGGCGGGCGTGGGCGTGACCCAGCAGGTCTTCGACTTCGGACGCATCGCCGCCCAGGCCTCCGTCGACGATGCCGTCGTCGAGTACCAGAAGCTCGGCGCCGAGGCGCAGCTCCTCCTCGTCGTCGCTCGGCGTCGAGGAGAGCTTCTTCGCCGTCCAGGCCGCCCGCAACGTGCTCCAGGCCTCGGAGGAGGCCTACCGGAGAGCGACCGTGCACCGCGACCAGGCGGGCGCCGGCGTGAAGGCGGGCCTGCGCCCTCCGCTCGACCTGACCCGCGCCGAGGCCGACGTGGCGCGCTACGACGTCGGCCGGGTCCGGGCAGAAGGGCGGGCTCCTCGCCGCCCAGGCCGCGCTGGCGGCCGCGGTGGGCATCCCGGAGGAGCGGCTGGACGCGTCCGGGGCCCCTCCGCCCGTCACCACCTTGCCTTCGCTCCAGGTCTCCATCGAGATGGCGGCGACCCGCGACCCGGTCGTCCGCGCCGCCGCGGCGCAGGTTCGCACCCAGGAGGCGGTGACCGAGTCGATCTCCGCCTCGCTGCGCCCCACCCTCCTCCTCAGCGGCAGCTTCTCCGGGCGCGAGGGCGGCGCGCCGCCCGCCCTGCCGCGCGACGCGGCGGCTCCGCACGGCGGCTGGCTCCCGGACGTCCCGAACTGGGACGTCGCCCTCGTGCTCCGCATCCCCATCTTCGACTGGGTGACCTGGAAGCGGGTCGACGCCTCCCGGCAGCGCGAGGAGGTCCGGCGGGCGGAGCTGGAGTTCGTCCGCCAGGGGCAGACGGCGTCCGTGCAGCGCGCCTGGGTGGGCGTCGACGCCGCCCGGAAGGCCATCGCGGCGCTCCAGCGCGAGGTCGAGGCGGCCGTCGCCAACTCGGCGCAGGCCGACGCCCGGTTCCGGGCCGGCCTGGCCACCATCGTCGAGCTCACCGACGCCGAGGCGCTCCGGACGAACGCCGAGATCGGGCTCGCCCTGGGCCAGTTCGAGCTCGCCCGGCAGCGAGCCATCCTGGGCCGCCTCATCGTGGAGGGAACGTGACAGACCCCAGCAAGACCGGTGACGCCCCGGCGCGCTCGTGGTTCCGGAGGCTTCCTCCGGTTCCCCTCGCGATCTCCATCGTCGTGCTGGTGGTCCTCGCCGGCGGGGGCCTGCTCCTCGCCCGCTCGACGAGCCGGGTGAACAAGGTGCCCCTGTCCGCCGAGCCGAAGGGCGTGGCGACCGGCACCGCCGTCGCCGCGAGCTTCCAGCCCATCGCCCACTACGTCGGGACGGTGGAGCCCTGGATCGAGGCGCGCCTGGGGCCACAGTTCGTCGCCGCCTACGTCGACACCATCCTCGTGCGCCCGGGCGCGGCCGTGCGAAAGGGGCAGGTCCTGGGCACGCTGGACTGCCGCAACGCCTCCGCCGAATCGAAGGCGGTCGCCGCGCAGGCCCGCGCCATCGAGGCGCGCCAGGAAGCGCTCGCCCACGAGGCCTCGCGCGTCGGCGGCCTGCTCGCGGGGGGCTTCGTCTCCCCCAACGAGGCCGAGCAGAAGAACGCCGAGAGCGCGAGCAAGGAGGCCGAGCTCCAGAGCACCCGCGCCAAGCTGGTTCGCTCGTCGCTCGAGGTCGACGACTGCATCCTGCGGGCCCCGTTCGACGGCGAGGTGGGAGCCCGCGAGATGGACCCCGGCGCCTTCGCCCGCCCGGGCACCTGGGCGCTCTCGGTCGTGGACCGCTCCGTCGTCCGGGTCGTCGCCGACGTCCCGGAGGCGGACTTCGCGAACGTCGCACCCGGGACGCCGGTGAAGATCCGGATCACGTCCACCGGCGCCGAGCTCACCGGCCACGATCTCCCGGCGCTCTCCGGCCGCCGACCGGTCGACCCGCACCATCCATTTCGAGATCGACGTCCCGGATCCCGGACGGCGCCTGCCCGTCTACACCACCGCCGAGCTGTCCATCGAGGCCGGCAAGCCGATCCCGGCCACGGAGATTCCCCTCACCGCCGCCACCGTCCGGGGAGAGAAGGCCACCGTGATGACGGTGGAGGGCGGCGTGGCCCAGCAAGAAGACGGTGGAGGTCGTCGGCGAGGGCGAGGGACGCCTCTTCGTCGGGCCGTCGCTCGCGCCCGGGACCGTCGTCGTGACGGAAGGGCGCGGGTCCCTCCAGAACGGCGATCGGGTCAAGGCGGCGGTCGAGCCGTCCCTCCCGCCCCGCGCCAGCCGGGACTGAGGAGGCATCCCCATGACCGGACTCGCGCTTCGAAACCCCATCGCCATCCTCATGGCGTCGATCGCGGTGATCGTCTTCGCCGCTCGTGCTGACGCCGCGCATGAGCGTGGACACCTTCCCGGAGCTCACGCCGCCGGTGCTGGTGGTCGGAACCCTCGCCCCGGGCCTCGGCCCCAAGGACGTGGAGAAGACCATCAGCTGGCGCATCGAGAAGTACGTGAGCGCCACGCCGGGCGTGGATCACGTGGAGAGCACGTCCCGCAACAACCTGAGCATCGTCTTCGTGTGGCTGAAGTGGGGCACCGACCTCAACTCCGCCCAGACGCTCGTGCAGCAGAACGTGGCCTTCGCGATGAGCGCGGTCCCGAAGTCGCTGGGCGTCCTCCCGCCCTTCGTCATCCAGTGGGATCCCTCGAACGCGCCGGTCATCCAGGTGGCGGTCTACGGCGGAGGCCTCACCGGGCCGCAGCTCTACGACTACGCGCTGAACGACATCGAGCCCATCCTCGAGGGGATCTCCGGCGTGGCCAGCGCCGCCATCAACGGCGGCCGGCAGCGCCAGATCAACGTGATCGTGGACCAGGCCCGCGCCCAGTCCCGGAACGTGACCTCGGCCGACGTGGCCGCCGCGGTGGCGCAGTCGAACGCGCTGCTCCCCTCCGGCGAGTTCATCGCTCCCACCTTCGACGCGAACGTCTACACCAACGCCGTGGCGCGGAAGGTGAAGGACATCGGCGACGCCCCGGTCAAGGTCCGCGGCAACCAGCAGGTCCTCATCAAGGACGTGGCCCGGGTCGAGGACTCGGGAACGCCTCGCACCCAGGCGGTCAACATCCAGGGCAACGACGCCGTCTACCTGAACGTGCTGCGCGTGCCGGGCGGCAACACGCTCGAGGTGGTCGACGCGGTCAAGAAGGCGGTGGCGGAGCTCAAGAACCTGCCCCCGGGCCTGAAGGTGGAGCCCATCTTCGACCAGTCGACCTTCGTCCGGAACACCTACTCCGGACTGAAGAAGGAGATCGTCCAGGCCCTCGTCCTCATCTCCCTCGTCATCCTGCTCTTCCTCCAGAGCGCCCGGTCGATGCTCATCGCGGCCATCGCCATTCCCATCTCCTTCGCCATCATCCTCATCGTCCTGTACGCCACGGGACAGAGCTTGAACGCCTTCACGCTGGGTGGCCTGACGCTCGCCATGGGACCGCTGGTGGACATCTCGGTGGTGGTGCTGGAGGCCATCCACCGGCATCGCGCCGGGGGAGAGGACGCGAGCGCCTCGGCCCTGGGCGGAGCCAACTCGGTGGCCGTGCCGGCGCTGGCGGCGACCCTCACCACGGTGGCCGTCCTCCTCCCGGTCGTCCTCCTCTACGGGCTGGCCCGAAAGCTCTTCGGGCCGCTCGCGCTCACCGTGGCGGTGGCCATGTTCGCCGGCTACTTCGTCAGCATGCTCGTGACCCCGCTCGCCTGCCGGTACTTCCTCGGGCACGAGGAGCCCGGGAGGGTCGGCAAGGTCGTCGGGGGCTTCATCGGAAGGATCGCCGACGGCTACGCCAGCGCCCTGCGCCGGGTCCTCCCCTACCGCGCCTGGCTCCTCTCCGGCATCGCGGTGCTGGTCATCGCGGCCGGCGTGACGGCCTCGCGCCTCCCCAGCACCTTCTTCCCCGAGATCGACGAGTCGATGGAGCGGATCTACGTCCGCTTCGCGCCCGGCGTGTCGATTGGCGACGCCTCGCGCCGCATCGACGAGATGGCGAAGACGGTCGTCGACGAGCTGCCCAAGGACACCGTCAAGCTGGTGCTGACCAACATCGGCGTCCCGCAGAACATCCGCGCCGCCATGGGGAGCTTCAACGCCGGTCCGCACATGGGCTACATCCGGCTCCAGCTCGTCGACGCGGAGGATCGCAAGCAGACGCAGGGGGAGATCGCGGACATGGCCCGCGCCATCCTCCGCAAGCACTATCCGGGCGTCGAGTTCCTCCAGGCGCCCGGCGGGCTGGTCGCCAGCGTCTTCGCGAACGGCTACCGCGCCCCGCTCGCGCTCGAGGTCCGCAACGACGACCTCGACAAGCTCGCCGCCGAGCTCGACGTCGTGGCCGACGTGGCCCGGACCGTCCCGGGGATCGGCGACATCTACTCGACCGACCCAGACCAGCTACCCCGAGGTGCGCATCGACACCGATCGCACCAGGGCCGGCCTGGTCGGCGTGTCGCCTCGCGCCGCGGCGCAGGCCACCCTGGAGGCCACCCTCGGCAACATCAACTCGCCGAGCATCTGGGTCGACGGCGGGAACGGGCAGTCGTACTACGTCGTCACCTCCTACGACGGCCGGACCATCCTGGGGCCCGAGGACCTGGCCCGGATCCCGGTGCGGGTGAGCGACACCGGCAAGGCCGTCACGCTGGGCGCCTACGCCACGGTCCAGCGCTCGGCGGGCCCGATCCTCGTGGAGCGCAACAACCTGGAGCGCGCCGGCCACCTCCTCATGATGACCGAGCGACAGGGACATCGGGAGCGCAGCCGCCGAGCTGGAGCGGAAGCTCGCGGCCGATCCGCGCACGAGGGACGTCCGGTACCACTTCGTGGGGCAGGTCGAGCTGATGCGGACCACCTTCGGCGGCCTGGGGCTGGCCATCGGGCTCGCCGTGATGGTCGTCTTCATGGTGATGGCCTCCCAGTTCAAGTCGCTCCGGCTCCCCTTCGTCATGCTCTTCACCATCCCGGTCTCCCTGGTGGGCGTGGTGCTGGCGCTGCTCGCCGCCGGCCAGGGCTTCTCGATCACGGCGCTCATGGGGATGCTGATGGTCATCGGCATCGCCGTGTCGAACGGGATCCTCCTCGTCGACGAGGCCAACAACCGGTACCTGCGCGGGATGGAGAAGGTGGAGGCCGTGGTCACGGCCGGGCGCACCCGGTTCATCCCCATCCTCATGACGAGCCTCGCCACCATCATCGGCCTGCTCCCGACGGCGCTCGGGCTCGAGGCCAGCACCGCGGCCAACCGGCCGCTGGCGCTCGCGGTGGTGGGAGGCCTCGCCTCCTCCACGGCGCTCTCCCTCTTCCTCGTGCCGACGATGTTCCTCCTGCTCGCCCGCCGCCCGGCGGAGCCGGCGCCGGCAGGGACGGCTGCCCCCGCGCACGCTCCCGCCACCCCGTGAGGCCCCCGTGATCCGGTCCATCCTCGCCGCCGTCGACTCCTCCCGCCGCGCCCCCGGCGTCCTGGCCGCGGCCCTGGAGGTCGGGAGGCGATTCGGAGCCCGCATCCACGTCTACCGGGCCCTCTACGTCCCGCCGGACATCCCGGCCGCAGGCCCACTCGGACGACGACCGGGGAGCCTCCCGCATGCAGTCCCAGGCCGACCGCGACCTGCGGGCAGCTGGTCGGCGGATGCGCCGGACGTCGTGCTGGAGCCCCTCGAGATGAGCGAGACGCCTCCCTGGAAGGCGATCCTGGCCGTCGCGGAGCGCCTCGACGTCGACCTGATCGTCATCGGCAGCCACGGGTACGGCGGCCTGGACCGCGTGCTCGGAACCAACGCGGCCCGGGTCGTGAACCTCGGCGACCGGAGCGTCCTGGTCGTGCACGCCAGGGGCACGTTTCCCGAGGGCGCCCGGCGACACCTGAAGTTCCGGGGTGCTATCCTCCCGGGCCATTCTCCCGTTCGCGATCGAAGGAGGCCAGCCATGAACCCGATGCGCTCCCCCGTCCTGCTCGCAGCCCTGCTGGCGCTCTCGCCGGCGCTCTCCTCCGCCCAGGTCAAGATCGGCGTCATCAACTCGATGACCGGGCCGCAGGCGCCCATCGGCGAGAACCTCACGAACGGCATCAAGCTCGCCGAGGAGGACCTCGCGGCGAAGGGCATCAAGGTCCAGCTCGTCTGGGAGGACGACACCGGCAAGCCCCAGGTCGGGCTCTCCGCCATGGACAAGCTGGCCACCCGCGACAACGTCGCCGCCGTGGTGGGCGCCTACACCTCCGCGGTGACGAACGCCGTGGCCAAGAAGGCCGAGCAGTACAAGGTGCCGCTCGTGAACCCGGTGGCCGCCAAGGAGGAGATCACGCGGCAGGGCTACAAGTACGTCTTCCGCGTCTCGGCCACGACCGGCGACTACACGTCGATCCTCCTCGACATGGCCACCACGCTGGGCAAGCCGAAGAGCATCGCCATCCTCTCCGAGAACACCGACTTCGGCGTCTCCGGCGCGAAGAGCGCCCGGGCCTACGCCGAGAAGCGGGGCATCAAGGTCGTCTTCGAGGAGGCCTACTCCCCCGGCTCCCCCGACTACCGCTCCACGCTCGTGAAGGTGAAGGGAGCCAGTCCCGACCTCATGTTCATGGTCTCCTACGTGGCCGACGCCATCACGCTGATGCGCCAGTCGCGCGAGCTGCAGCTGACGCCCATGGCCTTCCTGGGCGCCGGAGCCGGCTTCTCCACCGCCGAGTTCGCCAGCGAGAAGAACATCTCGAACGGCGTCTTCTCCAGCACCCAGTGGACGCCGGACGTGAACTGGCCGGGCGCCAAGGCCTTCGGCGATCGCTACCAGAAGCGCTTCGGCAAGGTGCCCACCTACCACGCCGCCAACGCCTACACCGCCATGCTGATCCTCGGCGAGACCGCGGCCAAGGCCGGCGGCGACCGGGAGAAGATCGCCGCCGGGCTGCGGGCCGGCAGCTGGGACGGCCTCTTCGGGCCGGTGAAGTTCCAGGACTTCGACGGCTACACCAACCAGAACAAGCACCAGATGCTGGTGGAGCAGGTCCAGGACGGGAAGTACTTCACCGTGTGGCCCCCGGGCCAGCAGAGCGCCAAGCCCGTCTGGCCGTTCCCGGGCTGGAAGTAGCCGCGGCTTCGCCCGCCGATGACCATCTTCCTCCAGTCGCTGCTGTCGGGAATCCTCATCGGCGGGGCCTACGCGCTCATCGGCGTGGGGCTCACCATCATCTTCGGCGTGATGCGCATCATCAACTTCGCCCACGGCGAGCTGGTGATGCTGGGGATGTACGCGTCCTACTTCCTGTTCACGATGGGTCACGTGGACCCGTTCGTCTCCATCGTCTTCGTCTTCCCGGCGCTCTTCCTCTTCGGCGCCGTCCTCCAGAAGACCGTCATCAACCGGGTCCTGAACGCGCTGCCGCAGAACCAGATCCTGCTCACCATCGGGATCGGCCTCATCCTCAGCAACACGATGATGCTGCTCTTCACCTCCGACTACCGGATCATCTCGACCCCCTACTCCTCGGCGAGCTTCCGGATCGGCGAGATCTCGGTGTCGGTCCCGCTGCTCCTCTCCTTCGTCATCACCGCGGCGGTGACGGCGGTCCTCTACTGGTTCCTCCTGAAGACCGACACCGGGCAGGCCATCCGCGCCACCGCCCAGGACCGGGACGCGGCCCAGCTCATGGGGGTGAACGTCCGGCGCATGAGCGTGCTCGCCACCGGCATCGGCGCGGGGCTGGCCGCGGTGGCCGGCTCCCTCATCTCGCCCACCTATTACATCTTCCCGCAGGTGGGGCAGCCCTTCACCCTGAAGGCGTTCGTCATCGTGGTGCTGGGCGGGATGGGCAGCGTGATGGGCGCCACGGTGGGCGGGATCCTCATCGGCGCCACCGAGTCCCTGGCCGGCGCCTACATCGGCGCGGGGATGAAGGACCTGGTGGTCTACGTCCTCTTCCTGGCCATCCTCCTCTTCAAGCCGGCCGGCCTCTTCGGCAAGTCACGGGTCTGACGGAATGTCCCCCCTCCGGAGCTCCAGACAGCGCGGCCTGGCCGCCCTCCCCGTGCTCCTCGCGGCGCGTCCTGGTGGCGGCGCTGGCCGTCTTCCCGAGATTCGTGGACAGCCCGTACGCGCTGCACCTCATGATCCTCTTCTTCCTCTCCGTGATCATGGGAGAGGCGTGGAACCTGATCGGCGGATACGGGGGCCAGTACTCGGTCGGCCACGCCGCCTACTTCGGCATCGGCGCCTACACGGTGATCGTCCTCCTGCAGACGAAGGGGATCGCGCCCTGGTGGGGGCTCTTCCCGGCGCTCGTCCTCGCGGCCGTGGTGGCGGCCATCGTGGGCAGCATCACCTTTCGCCTGCGCGGGCCCTACTTCGTGCTGGCCTCCATCGCCGTGGCGGAGATCTTCCGGCTCGCCGCCCTCAACTGGAAGGACCTGACCAACGGCGCCGAGGGCATCCTGCTCTCCGACGTCCCGCCGCTGGTCGTGGGGGGCGCGGTGGTGACGGACTTCGTCTCCAAGGTGCCCTACTACTACATGGGGCTCGCCCTCTCGGTGATTGTCGTCCTCGTGACCGTCTGGTTCCAGGGCTCCAAGCTCGGGCTACTACCTGCAGGCCATCCGGGAGGACCAGGACGCGGCCAACTCGCTCGGCATCCCGCTCACCTTCTACAAGAACGTCGCCCTCGTCATCTCGGCGGTCTTCACCGCCTGGGCCGGGCGCCCTCTACGGCCTGTACGTGGGATTCATCGACCCGTCGACGGCGGTCGGGCTCGACATCTCGGTGCAGATTGTCCTCACCGCCATCATCGGCGGCATCGGCACCATCCTCGGCCCGGTGGTGGGCGCCGCGCTGCTGGTCGCGCTCTCCGAGGCGCTGCGGTCCAACGCCCTCACCGACGCGCTGGTCGGCTCGGGGCTCGTCAGCGCCGACCTCGACGGTGGGGACGTTCCTGCGCGACAACCTGTCCCACGCCCACATGCTCATCTACGGCATCCTGGTGGCGCTCACCATCCTCTTCATGCCGGACGGCGTGCTCGGCGCCTTCAAGAGCTGGGCGCGCAGGCGCCAGGCGCGGGCCGCGGCCGGGAGGCGTCCGATGAGCGCCATCCTGGAGATCCGGCACGTCAGCAAGTTCTTCGGAGGGCTGGCCGCCAACTCCGACGTCTCCTTCTCGATGGAGGAGGGGATGATCATGGGGCTCATCGGCCCCAACGGCGCCGGGAAGACCACCCTCTTCAACTGCATCACCGGCTACTACCCGCCGTCCAAGGGCGAGATCCTCTTCCGGCAGGAGAGCCTGCACGGGATGACGCCCGACCGCGTCTGCAAGCGGGGCATGGTCCGGACCTGGCAAAAGGTCCGTCCGCTCGCGAAGCTCACCGTGCTCGACAACGTCGTGGTGGGCGCGCTCGTCCGGACCCGCTCGGTGCGCGAGGCCCGGGAGATCGCCCGGGAGCAGTTGCAGGTCGTGAAGATGGCCCACAAGGCCGACTTCCTGGCCGGCGGCCTCCCCATCGGCGAGCGGAAGAAGCTGGAGGTGGCGCGGGTGCTCGCCACCCGCCCCTCCCTCCTGCTCCTCGACGAGGTCATGGGCGGCCTCAACCCCACCGAGAGCGAGGAGATCATCCAGCTCATCCTCGACATCAAGAAGCGAGGGCTCACGCAGATGGTCATCGAGCACGACATGAAGGCCATCATGCGGATCTCGGATCGCATCGTGGTGCTCAACTCGGGCGAGATGCTGGCCGAGGGCGCCCCCCAGGAGATCGTCTCGAACCCCGACGTGATCACCGCCTACCTGGGCGAGGCCCAGGCCTGAACGAGGGGACCGCGTGCTCCGGATCGAGAACCTCGACTTCAGCTACGGCGACCTCCAGGTCCTCTGGGGCGTCTCGCTCCAGGTGAACCAGGGGGAGATCGTCACCGTGCTGGGAGCCAACGGCGCCGGCAAGTCCACCACCCTCCGGAACGTCTCCCGCCTGGTCCGTCCCACCCGGGGGACGATCACCTTCGAGGGCAAGGACCTCGAGAAGCTGGAGTCCCACCAGGTGGTCGAGATGGGGATTGTCCAGGTCCCGGAAGGGCGACGCATCTTCCCGGAGATGACCGTCCTCGAGAACCTCCGGATGGGCTCCTTCGTGAAGGCGACCCGACCGGACCGGCAGCGGAACCTCGAGCGGGCCTTCACGCTCTTCCCGCGGCTGGCCGAGCGCCAGAAGCAGCTGGGGGGTACCCTGTCGGGTGGCGAGCAGCAGATGCTGGCCATCGGGCGCGGGCTCATGACGAACCCCCGCCTGCTGCTCCTCGACGAGCCGTCGCTGGGGCTCTCCCCACTATTCGTGAAGAACATCTTCGAGATCATCAAGGAGATCAACCGCCAGGGGATCACCATCCTCCTGGTCGAGCAGAACGTCTTCCAGTCCCTCCGCATCTCCCATCGGGCCTACGTCCTCGAGACCGGAAGGGTGGTACTCTCCGGGACCGGAGAGGCACTGCTGGTCAACGAGCACGTCAAGAAGGCGTTCCTGGGAGCCTGATCGAACCATGTCCACCGACCCGAGCATGACCAAGGTCCGGCGCTGGATGACGCCGAGCCCCATGACCATCGAGGATTCCGCGAGCATCGTGGAGGCGATCCACAAGCTCAAGGAGAAGAACATCCGGCGCCTGCCGGTGATGCACGACGGCAAGCTCGTCGGCGTGGTCACCGAGAAGATGCTCAAGGATTTCACCCCCAGCAAGGCCACCAGCCTCGACACCTGGGAGGTGCACTACCTGCTCGCGCGCACGCCGGTGACGGCGGCCATGAACCCGAAGCCGCACAAGGTTCACCCCGACGACGACATCGCCGACGTGGCGCAGCTCCTCCACGATCGCAAGCTGAACGGCGTCGTGGTGGTGGACGAGGGCGAGAAGCTGGTGGGCATCCTGACCACCACCAACGCGCTCGAGGCCCTCATCGGCTTCGCCAAGGCCTTCGGGAAGTAGCCCCTACCCGTCCCGCAGGAGCTTCGCGGCCACCACCACCGCGAAGGCGATCACCGAGTAGCGGAGCAGCCAGGCCGGCAGCCGCTGGGCGACGTGGGCACCCACCCACCCGCCCAGCACGCTCGCCACGGCCATGAGCCCGGCCTCCGGAAGGTGCACGGCGCCCGCGAAGAGGAAGTACAGGGCGGCGATCCCGTTGATCAGCAGGGAGAAGAGCACCTTGAGGGCGTTGGCGTGCTGGAGCGTGTCGGGCAGGAAGATGGCCATGGCCGCCAGCATGAGGATGCCGATCCCCGCGCCGAAGTAGCCGCCGTAGAGCGAGATGAGGAACTGGGCCACCCAGAGCGGCGGGGGGACCCGATCGCCGGCCATCGGAAGCTTCCTCGCCACCCAGCGGGAGACGGGCCCCTGCAGCGACAGGAGCCCGGCCGCGAAGAGGATGAGCCAGGGAACCACCGCCTTGAAGGCCTTCTCCGGGGTGTGGAGGAGCAGGATCGAGCCGGCCAGGCCGCCCGCGAGCGACGGCAGGGACAGGATGAGCGCGCGCTTCCTCTCCTCCCCGATCAGCTTGCGGTAGGCCCAGGTGGAGGAGACGGTGCCCGGCCAGATGGCCACGGTGTTCGTGGCGTTCGCCGCCACCGGCGGCACGCCGACGAAGAGCAGGGCGGGGAAGGAGAGGAGCGATCCACCGCCGGCGATGGCGTTGACCACCCCGGCGCCGAAGGCGGCCACGGCGAGAAGGAGCCACGGATGCTCGTGCACGGCGACATCCTACCCTGGCCGGGGCGCTGGTGCGCCACCGGAGGCGACGGTAGAGTCCGTCGCAGGAGGCCCGACCATGAAGGTGGCGACGCACGACCGCGGCGAGGTTCTTTCGTTCGCAGGATTCCACCACCTCTCGCCCGCCCTGGTGGACGGCGCCCCGCGCCTGGTGGACGAGGGCGAGAACGCGGGGCGGACCGGATGGGAGCCGTTCTTCGCCGCCCTCGACTCGGCCGGGCTCGTCATGGCCTGGGACACCGAGGACCCGTCGGCCGCGGCCCCGATCCCGGCGGCGGCCGGACGCCCGCTGGAGCGCCATCCGACCCTGGCCGCGGGGATCGAGCGCACCCGCCGCTTCGTCCGCGCCTGCAGGGGCGAGAAGCCTCCGCCGTCCGCGTCCTAGGCCCGGCCGCTACCGCCGGCGCTTCTTCGACCGCTGGGCCTTCCCGCCATTCCGCGGCTTGCCTCCGGAGGCGTCCCGCTTGCCCGGCTTGCCGCCCTTGCCCGGCTTCGCCGGACGGGACTGCTTGCCGGACCCCTCCCCGCGGCCGCGCCGCGCCTTCTCCTGCAGGAGCCGCTTCCCGAGGTTCCGGGCCGGCACGGCCTCCCGGGTCTCGCCGCCCTCGACGAGCAGGAGATCGATCCGGCGACGGGCCGGCTCGGCAGCCGAGACCTGGACCTCGATCTCGTCTCCCACCCGGTAGGCTCGCCCGCTGTGCTTCTCGACCAGCGCGTGACCGTCCTTGTCGAAGACGAACCCGTCGCCGAGGTCCTCGGTCTTCACGAGCCCCTCGACGAACCAGCGGTGCATGGAGACGAAGATGCCGAACTCCACGACCGCCGAGACGGTGCCCGGGCTGCGCTCGCCGATCCGATCGGCCATGAAGAGCGTGGCGTAGTAGGCGTTCACGTCCCGCTCGGACTTCATGGCGGCGCGCTCCCGGTCGGAGGCGACCATGGCGATGCGCTCCAGCTCGCCCGCCCGCGGGCGGCGGGCGGGATCCTCGCCGAGCGCGTCGCGGAGCAGCCGGTGGACGACCAGGTCGGGGTAGCGCCGGATGGGCGAGGTGAAGTGCAGGTAGTGGACCGCGGCCAGGCCGTAGTGGCCGATGTTCTCCGGGCTGTAGACCGCCTGCATCATGGCCCGCAGCAGGAGCTGGTTGAGGGCGCGCTGCTGGGGATGGCCGGCCAGCCGGTCGAGCAGGTTGGCGAGCGCCAGCGGCCCGGCGCCGACCTCCGGCACCTCGAACCCCTGGGCCTGCGCCAGGTCGAGGAAGGTCTGGAGCTTGTCCTCGTCGGGCAGCCCGTGGACCCGGTAGATGGTGGGCAGGTCGCGCTCCCCGAACCAGCGGGCCACGGCCTCGTTGGCGGCGAGCATGAACTCCTCGACGACGCGGTGGGCGCGGTTGCGCGGGCGCCGCTCGATGGCGAGCACCTTGCCGTCCTCGCCGAGGACGATCTTCGACTCGGGGAGATCGAAGTCGATGGAGCCGCGCCGGCGGCGGACGCCGCCCAGGATCTCCTGCAGCTCGCCCATGCGGACGAAGTCGTCCCGCAGGAACTCGCGGTGCGGGACGCGCTCCCCGTCGAGCATGCGCGCCACCTCGGTGTAGGTGCAGCGCGCGACGGACCGCATCACCGCCGGATAGACCTCGACCATGCCGGGGGTCCCGGCGGCGTCGAAGCGCATGTCGGCGACCATGCAGAGCCGCTCGACCTCCGGGTTGAGCGAGCAGACGCCGTTCGAGAGCCGCTCCGGGAGCATGGGCAGCACGGTGCCCGGGAAGTACACGCTGGTCCCGCGGCGCAGGGCCTCTGCGTCGAGGGGGCGGCCCGGGCGGACGTAGTGCGACACGTCGGCGATGGCCACGACCAGCCGGTAGCCGCGGCCGGGGAGCTTCTCGACGAAGACCGCGTCGTCGAAGTCGCGCGCATCCTCCCCGTCGATGGTGACGAGCGGGATCCCGGTGAGGTCGCGCCGCCCCTCCCAGTCCTCCTTCCGCACCCGGTCGGGCGTGGCCTCCGCCTCGGCGAGGACGTCCTCCGGGAAGACGTCGGCGAAGCCGTGGGCGTAGGCCGCGCGGAGCACCTCGACCGAGGGCGCCTGCGGGTTCGGGATGCGGTCGACCACGCGCCCGGCGAGAGGCCCCTGGCCGGCGTCGAGCCAGACCTTCGCGACCTCGCCGTTCTTGACGAGCCGCGTCTCCGGAACCGGCACGGTGGGCGGAAGCTGCTCGTCGAGGGGGACGACGAAGCTGTCCTGCCCGCGCGCCGCGTAGGCGCCGAGCAGCATCCGCCGCCCGCGCTCCAGCACCTCGGTGACCCGCCCCTGCTCGCCGCGGCGGCCGGGGAAGATCTCGAAGCGGACGACGTCGCCGTCCACCGCCTTGCCCCCGTCGCCGGGAGCGACGAAGAGGTCGGGCCCCTGCCGATCGAGCCGGGCCAGGAAGCCGAAGCCGTCGCGGTGCCGGGTGTAGAGCCCGACGAGCCCCTTGCCGCCCTGCAGGACGCGGCGATCCGCACCCTGGGGCCGGCGCGCCCTCGCGCCCTCCCCGCTCGCGGCGCCCGCGAGGCCCCGATCCGGACCCCGGAGTCGCCGCGGAGGCCAGCACGAACCGGCTCCCGGCCTCCTGCACCGTCCCGTCCCGGACCAGCTTCTTCATCACCTTCTTCGCGTCCCGCAGGCTACGCGGGTGCAGGTGGGCGCGCTGGAGCAGGTCGGGGAGCGAGAGGGCCCGCCCTCCGGCGAGGCGCAACTCGGCGAGCAGCGCCTCGGGTCGCACGTCGGGAAGAGGGCGTTGGGGCATGCGCGGATGTTGTCACGGACGCGTCCGGCCCGCTAGAACCGGTGGGTGCTCTCGCCCACCGAAGCCCTGCAGCGCATCCTCGGCTCTCTCGACGCCGTCGCCCCCCTCCCGGCCGAGCGGGTGCCCCTCTCGGATGCCCTGGGGCGAGCCCTCGCCGAGGACGTCCGGGCCGAGCGGCCGCTCCCGCCCTTCGACAACTCGCAGATGGACGGGTACGCGCTTCGAGCCGTCGACGCGCCGCGCGCCGGGGCGCGCCTCCCGGTGGCCTTCGAGGTCTTCGCCGGGGACGACCGCGGTCGCGTGCTCCCGCCAGGGTCGTGCGCGCGCATCTTCACCGGCGCGCCGCTTGCCCCCGGGCGCCGACTGCGTGGAGATGCAGGAGGAGGTCTCCCGGAAGGGCGGCGTGGCGCGCTTCCGGCGGCCGGGCATCGCGGGGCGCTACGTCCGTCCGGCGGGGGCCGACGTCGCGCCGGGGAGCGTCGCGCTCCGGGCCGGCCTCGAGGTGGACGCGGGCGCCATCGGGCTCGCCGCGGCGCTCGGGCGCTCCGAGCTCGCGGTGCGGCGCAGGCCCCGCGTGGGCATCCTCGCCACGGGCGACGAGATCGTCCCCCTGGGGTCCGTGCCGGGCCCGGGGCAGATCTTCGAGTCGAACGGCCACCAGCTCGCCGCCGCCTGCGTCGAGGCCGGGGCGGTTCCCTTCCGCCTCCCGCTCGCCGGCGACGATCGGGCCTCGCTGCGCCGCTCGCTCGCCGCGGCGCGCGGGCTCGATGCGCTCGTCTCCATCGGCGGGGTCTCGGTCGGCGACCGCGACCTGGTGCGGGCCGGGCTCGCCGGCTCCGGCGCCCGCCTCGACTTCTGGCGCGTGGCCATGCGTCCGGGCAAGCCGGTGGCCTTCGGACGCTGGGGAACGATGGCCGTCTTCGGGCTGCCCGGCAACCCGGCCAGCTCGCTCGTCACCTTCGAGCTCTTCGTCCGCCCCGCGCTCCGGGCGCTGGCCGGACTCCAGGGAAGCGGTCGCATGCTCCTGCGGGCGCGCCTCGGGGAGGCCGAGGAGAAGCCCCCCGAGCTCACCGTCTTCCTGCGGTGCAAGGTCCGCCGCGAGGCCGGTTCACTCTGGGTAGACCCGCTGCGGACGCAGCAGAGCGGTCACCTCACGTCGGTGGTGGGGGTCGACGCGCTGGCCGTCCTGCCCGCCGGACCGGCGCGGATTCGCCGCGGACAGATGGTGGACGCCATCCTGGTTCGCGCTCCGTCCGGGTAGCCCCGTTCGGGCTATCCGTTTTTCTCGCCCCGGGGTGAAGGCGATGTTAGAAAACCGCGTATCCACTCACTCTTCCGGAAAGACTCCCAGGTACAGACAGGCCATGGCAAATCCCTCCAAGAACCGCCGCAGCGCATCGCTCTCCGACAAGTTCGCCGCCAACCTCAAGTCCGAGCGACTGCGCCGGAAGCTGTCCCAGGAGACCCTGGCCGGCAAGGCCGGCCTCTCCGTGTCCTACATCTCGATGCTGGAGCGCGGGCAGCGCACGCCGCCCCTCGACACCCTCGAGTCGCTTTCCAAGGCGCTCGGCGTGAGCCCCGCCTCGCTCATCTCCTGACCGGCTTCCAGGCAGGACCCGCGGCGCCCGTCGTGCAAGCGGCGGGCGTCTCGCTTATCTCCTCTTCCTCGCCCACAGGAGAGCTCCCCCGATGGCTCGTACGGTCCACTGCAAGAAGCTCGGAAAGGAACTCCCGGGAATGGCCTTCAAGCCCTTCCCGAACGAGCTCGGCCAGCGCATCTTCGACTCCATCTCCCAGGAGGCCTGGAAGATGTGGCTCGAGCACTTCAAGATGATCCTGAACGAGTACCGCCTCGCCCCGGGCGACCCGAAGACGAACCAGATCCTCTTCCAGCAGGCGGAGCAGTTCTTCTTCGGCGCGGGCGCCCAGCTCCCGCCGGACTACGTCCCGCCTCCTCGCAAGGGCTAGGCCGGTCATGCGGGGCGAGGGAGAGATCCTCCTCGTCTCCACCTACGAGCTGGGTCACCAGCCGCAGGGCATCGCGGTCCCGTTGGCGTTCCTGTCGCGCGCCGGGTTTCGCCCCTCCACGCTCGACCTGGCCGTGGAGCCGCTCGACGCCGGACGGGTGCGCCGGGCCCGGCTGGTCGCCGTCTCCGTCCCCATGCACACCGCGCTGCGGCTCGGCCTGGACGCCGCCGCTCGCATCCGGGCCCTCCATCCCGGCGCGGTCCTCGCCTTTCACGGAACGTACGCTCCGCTCCACGCTCCCCTCCTGCTCGAGGCCGGCGCGTCGGCGGTGCTCGGCGGGGAGTGCGAGGAGGAGCTGGTGGCGCTCGCCGGGGCGCTCGAGCGGGGAGACGATCTCTCCCGCTTCGTCCAGCGCGGCGGGAGCGCCGCCTCGCTCCGGCGGCTCGACTTTCCGGTCCCCCGGCGGGAGGGCCTGCCCGCTCCCGAGCGCTATGCCCGCCTGCGCGAGCCGGACGGCCGGGAGCGGCTGGCCGGCTACGCCGAGACGACCCGCGGCTGCCTGCACCGCTGCCGCCATTGCCCCATCCCGGCGGTGTACGACGGGCGCTTCTTCGCCGTCCCCGCGGAGACGGTGCTCGCCGACGTGGAGCAGCAGGTCAGCGCCGGCGTCACCCACGTCACCTTCGGCGACCCCGACTTCCTGAACGGGCCGGTCCACGCGCTCCGGATCGCACGCGAGCTCCACCGGCGCTTCCCGGCCCTCACCTTCGACTTCACCGCCAAGGTGGAGCACCTCGTCCGGGACGAGGACGTGCTCCCGGAGCTCGTCGCCTCCGGAGCCGCCTTCGCGGTCACCGCCGTCGAGTCGCTCTCCGACCTCGTGCTGGCCAGGCTCGCGAAGGGTCACACCCGCCACGACGTCTTCCGGGCCTTCGAGCTGTGCGACCGGGCCGGACTGCCGCTCCGGCCCACCCTGGTGCCCTTCACCCCCTGGGAGACGCTGGAGGGCTACCTCGACGTCCTCGAGACCTTCGAGCAGCAGGGCTGGCTGGAGCGGATCGACCCGGTCCAGCTCTCGCTGCGCCTCCTCGTTCCTCCGGGGTCGCTGCTCCTCGACGACCCCGGGCTGCGGCTCGAGGAGCTCGACGAGGCGGCGCTCAGCTGGCGCTGGCGCCACCCCGATCCGCGGATGGACGCGCTCCAGTCCCGCGTCGCCGCCGTCGTGGACGCCGCGGCCACGCGGGGGGAGGATGCGCAGGCGACGATGGCCCGGGTGAAGGCGCTCGCGCTCGCGGCCGCCGGCCGGACCCACTCCCACGTGGCCCGCCCGTTCTCCACGGCCGGGACGCCCCGGCTCACCGAGAACTGGTTCTGTTGAGCGGAGCCCACCGCGGGGCAGGTGGCCCCGCTCGACCCGAAGTGACGCGCCGGCCCTAGCCGATCGTGGGGAGCGGCGCCCGGATGTCGAACGACAGCCTCCGGTGGGCCTCGCGCAGCGCGGACTCCACCCCCTCGGGCGTCTTGCCGCGCGCGAAGAGGAAGCCCAGGTAGGCGTCCCCCTCCGGCAGGGGCACCACCTCGCGCCCCTCCGGGACGGTGATCACCACGTCCTTCGACCCCGGCCACCTCCCGGGCCGCGGCGACGCCGGCCACCCCGTGGAGGACGCCGCGCCTCGGGATGGGGAGCATCATCACGCCCGAGGCCTGCGACTCCCTGCGGACCGAGGCCAGCGGCAGCCCCATGGCGTGCGCGACCACCAGCTCCTCGAGGGACGCGCCGGTCCCGAAGCGGAGCGCCCGCGCGCAGAGCCCGCCGATGGTCCGGGCCGCCACCTCCAGCACCACCGGACCCGAAGGACCCAGCCTGGCCTCGGCGTGAACCGGCCCCTCGCGGAGTCCCAGCGCCTCCGCGGCCGCGCCGATGACCCGCTCGACCTCGGCCTGCGCCGCGGCGGGATGGCGGGACGGCGTCACGTAGATCGTCTCCTCGAAGAACGGCCCGTCGAGCGGGTCGGGCTTGTCGAAGAGGGCCAGCACCTCGAGGCGGCCGCCCCGCAGGAGCCCCTCCAGCGCGACCTCGGGCCCGGGCACGAAGTCCTCGACGAGGAGCTGGCTTCCGGCCCCCTCCTCCCGGGCCTTTCGCTCGCTGCGGGCCGAGGCGAGGATGGCGACGATGCGCGTCCAGGCCTCCCGGAAGGAGGACGGGTCGTCGGCGCGGATGACGCCCCGGCTGGCCGACAGGCCGAGGGGCTTCAGGACGCAGGGATACCCGACGCCGGCGGCCGGGCCGTCCGGGCCTCCGGCGAGCGGGAAGGCCTGGAAGCGCGGCACCGGGACCCCGGCAGCCTGGAGCGCCTGCCGCTGGGAGAGCTTGTTGGCCGTTCGCCGGGCCGCGGCGGGCGGGTTGCGCGGCAGTCCGAGCCGTTCGGCGGCGAGCGCCGCGATCACCGCGGTCCCGTCGTCGACGGGGACGATGCCGGCGATCTCGCGCGCGGCGGCCTCGCGGCCGATCTCCTCGGCCGCCGCCTCCGGCTTCCGGTAGTCGAGCGACAGCAACCCCTCGCTCGGCCCGAACGCGTCCTCGATGCGATGGCACCGGTCCGTGCCCACCACCACCTCGACGCCGAGCCGGGCCGCCGCGGCCTGGAAGTCCTCGGCGCGGTAGCTCTGCGTGGGCACGAGCAGCAGGAGTCGCCCCCGGCCGCCCATCAGACTCCCTCCACGCCCGCCCGGAAGAACCCGAGTCCGCCCGCCTCGATCGCCTCGAGCTCCCGGCGCCGGCGCGGCCAGTCGGGGTGATGCCAGGGGTACAGGAAGGCATCCGGGTGCGGCATGAGCCCGAGGATGCGCCCGGTGGCGTCGCAGACCCCGGCCACGCCCAGCGCGGAGCCGTTGGGGTTCTCCGGCCAGCGCTCCGCGATCTTCCCCTCGCGCGTCGACGTAGCGAAGCGGCAGCCGCCCGCCGGCATCGAGGCGGCGGAGCGCCTCGTCCGACTCGGCGACGAACCGCCCCTCGCCGTGGCGGGAAGGCAGGTCCACGGCGGAGAGCCCCTTCGTCCAGACGCAGTGGCTCCCGGGATCCGGCGCGACCCGGACCCAGCAGTCCCGGTACCCCTGCCGCTCGTTGTTCGTGAGCGTCGCACGGGGCGTGAAGTCCGGCGCGCCGGCCTCCGGTCCGGGCAGGAGCCCGAGCCGGGTGAGGGCCTGGAACCCGTTGCAGATGCCGAGCACCCTGCCCCCGCCGGACAGGAAGGCGCCCAGGTCGTCCTTCAGGTGGGCGCGGATGCGGGTGGCGAGCACCAGCCCGCCGGCGACGTGGTCGCCGTAGGAGAAGCCGCCCACCATGGCGAGCACCTGGTAGTCGGCGATGCGGCGCGGGTGGCGGCGGGCGAAGAGATCGGTGAGATGGACGAGGTCGACCTCGGCCCCCACCAGGCGGAAGGCATGGGCGGTCTCGTCCTCGCAGTTGAGGCCGAACCCGACGGGGACGAGCACGCGAACGGTCTTCACGCGCGACCCCCTTCCCGCTTCCAGGCGCGCGCCAGCTCGTCGACGTCCTCGTCGACGACCGCGCGGCCGCCGAGGGAGATGCGCAGCCGGCTGCCCGGACCGTAGGTTCCGAGCCGCGCCACCGGCTCGCCCTCGAGCCGGCGGGTGAACTCGGCCACCTGTCCCGGCTTCACCGCCAGCAGCAGCCGGCCGGCCGACTCGCCGAAGAGGAGAGCCTCCCAGCCCGGCGACCCCGAGGTCGGGACCCGGGAGAGATCGACGTCGAGCCCGAGCCCCGCGGCCCGGGCGAGGAAGAACAGGGACACGAGCAGGCCTCCGCGTCCCGGTGCGTGGGCCGCGGTGACGAGCCCCTCGGCGATGGCCCGGGACGCCCGGCGGTAGCGCGCGTGGAAGGCCTCCGGATGACAGCGGGGCACGAGCCCGCCGGCGGTTCCGCGCAGCGCGGCGTACTCGGAGCACCCCAGCTCGTCGCCGGTCTCGCCCACGAGGAACAGCACCTCGCCCGGACCGGAGGCCTCGAGGGTCAGCGCCTTGCGGACGTCGGGGACGATGGCGATGGCGGACGCCAGCAGCGTGGGCGGGATGGAGATGCGCTTCCCGCCCACCACCGCATCGTTCTTCATCGAGTCCTTGCCCGAGATGAGCGGGGCCCCGTAGGCGCGGCAAATCTCGGAGAGACCGCGGGAGGCGCGGACGAGCTGGGCCGCCTTGTGGCGCGCGTCGGGGTTCTTCGGCCCCTCGAGCGGATCGGGCCAGCAGTAGTTGTCGAGCAGCGCGATCCGGTCGAGGCGGGCCCCGGCGGCCACCACGCGCCGGACCGCGAGGTCCACGCCGGCCTGGGCCATGGCGTGGGCGTCCTGGTCGGAGTAGGTCGGGAAGACGGCCTCGCCGAGCGCGTACCCGACGTGGCCACCGTCGTGGGCGATCTGGAGCACGGCCGCGTCGGCCGGCACGTCGCGGGAGGCTCCGATCCAGGGCTTCACCACGGTGAGCGCCTTCACCTCGTGATCGTAGGTGCGCGTCGAGGTCCTCGGACGAACGCAGGTTGTCGCGGCCGAGCAGGGCCCGGGCGAGGGCGTTCCCCTCGTCGGCCGCCCGGGACCGGGGTGGCCGGGAACGCCGAGATCGCGGGCTCCTTCCACTCCGCGACGATCCGCATCTCCGGATCCCCGTCGTGGAGGAACGCCATGGGGATGAGCCCCACCGTCCGCCCGGCGTGGAGCAGGTGGAAGAGGGGCTCGGTGGTGAACTCGCCCAGATCGGTGGCCTCCACCTCGCGCAGCCGCGCCAGTTCGAGGAACTCGGGGAGCTTCTCCGGGCGCACCGCCACCGTCATGCGCTCCTGGGCCTCGGAGACCAGGATCTCCCAGGGAGCCAGGCCCTGGTACTTGAGAGGCGCCAGCGCCAGGTCGAGCCGGGCGCCACCGGGCTGCTTCCCCATCTCGCCCACCGACGACGACAGGCCGCCCGCCCCGTTGTCGGTGATGGCCGAGTAGAGGCCGCGCTCCCGGGCCTCGAGGAGGAAGTCGAACATCATCTTCTGGGTGATGGGATCGCCGATCTGCACGGCCTGGACCGGGCTCTCCTCGGTCAGCTCCGCGGACGAGAACGTGGCGCCGTGGATCCCGTCCTTGCCGATGCGTCCACCCACCATCACGATGCGGTCGCCGGCCCGGGCGTGCTTCTGCTCCCCCGGCGCGCCGGCGATGGTGACCGGCATGCGGCCCACCGTGCCGCAGTAGACGAGCGGCTTCCCGAGGAAGCGCTCGTCGAAGAACTCCCAGCCACGGGCGTAGGGAATGCCCGACTGGTTGCCGCCGTCGATCACGCCGGAGTGCACGCCGTCCCGGATGCGGCGCGGGTGCAGGAGGCCCGGGGGCAACTCCGCGGACCACTCCGGGGGGCCGAAGCAGTAGCCCCAGGTGTTCGAGAGGAGGTCGGCGCCCATCCCCGTGCCGAAGGGATCGCGATTCACGCCGACGATGCCGGTGATGGCGCCGCCGTACGGGTCGAGGGCCGAGGGGCTGTTGTGGGTCTCGACCTTGTAGACGAGGTGGTAGCGGTCGGTGGCCGCGATGACGCCCGCGTTGTCGTGGAAGACCGAGACGAGCCAGCTCTTGCCCTCGCGTGCCTGGATGGCCTGGTCGACCGCCTCGGTGGTGCCGCGGATGAAGGTCTTGAAGATGGACCGGATCTCCTCCGGGGGACGGCCCTCCTCCCGGTAGGAGATGACCGCGTTCATGATCTTGTGCTTGCAGTGCTCCGACCAGGTCTGGGCCAGGCACTCCAGCTCGACGTCGGTGGGCGACGCGCCCAGCCCGGCGGCGCGGCGCACCGGGTCGGATCCCGGCGGCGCGGTAGAAGTCGCGCAGCGTCCGCATCTCCTCGAGCGACAGGGCGAGCAGCCGCTCGCGCGAGAGCGCCTGGAGCGCGTCGTCGGAGAGCTCCAGGCTCACCGTCTCGACCGGCCGGGCGGCATGCTCCGCCACCCGCGGCACCGAGAGGTCGGGCGGGGACGCGCTCCACTGCGCGTACGACTGCACGCCCACCCGCTCGATGACCTCGTTGGCGAGCAGCGCCCGGGCGATGCGCCCGGCCTCCGCCTCCGAGACGCCGTCGAGCAGGTAGAGGCGCGAGGTGTAGACGTGGGCGCCCTCGCCCAGGGGACGGCCGAGCAGGTCCTCGATCGCCACCCGGGCGCTCTTCGCGACCGGGTCGGTGACGCCCGGCTTGTAGCCCACCGAGACGGCGACGCCGAACGGGCCGTCGTCGAGGCGTCCCACGGCGCCCTGGCGCACGATCGGGCCGGCGAACTCCCGGGCCACCGCCTCGGATTCCGCCGGGGAGAGCGCGGCCTCGACGTGGAAGACGTCCCGGGTCCGGACCCGCCCGGGGGCGAGCCCGAGGTGTTCCTTGATCCGGCGGGCGACGGAGCTACCCAGGCTGTCTGTGAAGCCGGGACGGGTCCCGACCTCGATGCGCGTGACGGAAGGCAAAGGTTTTCCTCGGTCCCGGAGGGGCCGGAAGTCTACCTCGCCCGGCCGAAATCGGCTCGCCGTTTCGGACGGCGATCCCTCCGGGCCCGGAGCTACCGGGCGGGCTCCTCCTTCTCCTTCGTCACGATCACCCGGACCTCCCGGCGTACCTGGCCATCTGGCCCGTCCTTCACCTCGACCTGGACCTCGCCGGGCGTCCCGTCCGCGGCCATCCGGCGCCGGACCTCGGCTCCCAGCCGCGCCTCGTCTGCCTCGAGCCGTCGTCCCTCGGCGTCCAGGCGGGCCGCGTCGGCGTCGAGCCGGGCGGCATCCGCCTCCAGCTTCCTCACCGCTGCCTCGACCTGGGCCTCGTTGAGCCGCTCACCCAGGACCCGGGTTCCCACGAGCCCGGCGAGGTCGCCCTCCACGGGGCCTTCCACGGGCTGGATCGTGATCCGGGCCCCGGCGAAGGCGGACGCGGACGCGCGGATGGCGTCGGGGATCCCCTCCAGGCCGATGGTGTCGCCAAAGGCGTCGATGCGGGTGAGCACGTCCTGTCCGGGTTCCCGTGTGACGCGCACGCGGACCTGGATCTCCCGCTTCCCCGCCTGCGCTCCTCCCTCGATGGACTTCACCGCCGCCTGGACGGCCTCCGGCCCCGGCGGCGCAGGCGTCCGGATCTCGATGCGCTTGCCGATCTCGGCCTGGTAGGTGGCGGGGAGTTGCGACGCCCCGGCCCCAACGGCCACGAGCAGTCCGGCGGCCACTCCGGCGCGAAGCAGTACGGTCCACATGTTTTGCTCCTTTCGTGCCGCACCGAACCGGGCGGCGAGGTCCTTCTCCAGGGAATCCCGATGCGCCGCCCCCGGGAGGACCGGGGGACGGGCCTTTCGGCGCAGCCACGCCGCAATCGTTTCACTCATGGGCGAGTTCCTTCCTGGCCGGCTCCCGCAGGGACTCCCGGAGCTCCCGC
Organism: uncultured delta proteobacterium; assembly: GCA_963766715.1. Classification (GTDB taxonomy): domain Bacteria; phylum Myxococcota; class Myxococcia; order Myxococcales; family Anaeromyxobacteraceae; genus CAIOAK01. The sequence goes on along the minus strand of CAVYBH010000012.1, from coordinate 190,704 downwards.
AGCGCCCGGGACGACCGCTGCCGGAGCGCGGACTCCGAGTCCCCGAGGATGGCCGCGATCTCGGACCACCGCAGGCCGTCGGCGAATCGAAGCGCGAGCAGGTCCCGCGTCTCCGGGGGCAGCGCCGCCAGGCAGCGGCGCAGCTGCGCCTCGGCCTCGCCCTGGAGGAGGCGGCCGAGCGCGTCGGCGCGGGGATCCTGGAGCTCCGGGGCGTCCTCGAGCCGGAAGGCCTCGCGCCTGGACCGGCCGCCGTCCGACAGCACGCTTCGGGCGACCGCGAGGGCGTAGCCCGTCACCGACCCGCGCGCGCCGTCGATCCGGTCGAGCGACTCGAGCAGGCGGTGGAACGTGGTGGCGACCGCATCCTCGGCGTCGGCGCTCGACGCCACCCGGCGGCCCACGAACCGGGCGACGTCCGGATGCAGGGCGCGGAACAGGGCGACCACGGCAGCCCGATCGCCCTTGCCTGCCAGGGCGGCCAGCCGGCCGAGTCGCGCCTCGCGGATGGGCCAGGGGAGTCGCATGGTGTCCGGTCTCCCTCCCTTTACCGACGAGGGGCCGAAACGTGACGCCGAATCGTCCCGGAATCCTACTCCCGGCGCCAGGCGCGCGGCACGGCGTCGAGCGAGGCGCGCCGGTCCAGGTCGTCGAGGGCCATCTCGGCCCGCTTCACCTCCAGGCGGGCGGCCTCGAGGTCCCCGTTCAGCTGCTCCTCCAGGACGTACTGGAAGTTGCCTCGGGCGTCGTCCCGCTGGGCCTGGATCGCCCGGACCTGCTCCCTGGCGCGGGCGATGCGGGCGTTCGCCTCCCGGAAGGCGTCGCGCCAGCCAATCTCCCGCGCGGCCTCCTCCTCGGCCCGGGCCGCCAGGTCCTGGGCGGCTGCCTGGCTCTCCTGCCGCGCCGACTCGGCCCCGCTGCGCTCCCCGCGAGCCGAGGGCATCGGCAAGCCCCGCACGCGGGAACGGCACCGGGACGACCGGGTCGCTCCCCTCGACGGCCAGGGTCGCGTCCTCGGCCACCCCGGAGAGATCGCAGTCGAGCCGTGCCTGGCCCCGCCCCATCCAGACGGAGCCCCCGCCTGCCGGGGCGACGAGGCGGCTCAGGCGCCCGAGCACCTCGGCGGGCACGGGCGTCCCCTGGAAGGCGCGCGGGCCCGTGCTCCAGTCGCCGATCCGGCCGAGGAGCGTGCAGCCGCGCACCGGCGGGTCGAGGATCAGGCGGACCGTCTCCGCCGGAGGTCGCCCCGCCACGGCGCGGACCACGAAGAGGTCCAGCCCGTCGGAACCCGGAACGGCGGCGAGCAGCACCGCCGCCGGCCCCCGGAGCCGGCCCCACAGATCGCCCTGGGCGCGCCGTTCGACGTCGGCGGCCTCCTCTGCGGCCCTTCGCCAGGCATCGGTCGCCTCTCGCCCGAGCGGTCCGGCGAACGCCTCGACGGGAACCGCCAGCCACGGGCGCCCGGGATCCGGGGGGGAGGACGGGACGACCCCCACCAGGCTTCCGCGCGCGTCGAGCACGGGGCCGGCCAGCGGCCCGGCCGCGTCCTCGGCCCGCAGGAGCGCCACCCCCGCCACGGAGGCGTACCCGCGCGCCGAGGCCTCTCCGATCACCGCCGGCCCTCCTCCCTCGAGGCCGACGAGCAGCGGCGCACCCTCCGCCAGGGCAGTCGAGGCGCCCGGCGGCACGAACGGCGCCGCCGCGCCCGGAAGGTCGAGGATCGAGGTGCCGGCAGGCGCTCCGGGGGCGGTCCGGGCGAGCAGGTCGCGGCCGTCGGAGAGGTGGAGCTGTCCCTGCCCCTCCGGGCACGGGAGCGAGCCCAGCGCGCGGTCCGGGGCGACGAAGACGGCCTCGCCGGTGGCCCCTCCGCACGTGAGGCTCGCGCGGGCCGCGACGAGGCGCGGCCGGGGGTCGGGGACCTCCGCTGCCGGGAGGTGGCGCCGGCGGCGGCGCGATGGGTTCCGGAGCGGGCACCGGAGGCGGGGCGGGCGGCGTCCGCCGCGTGGCCTGCCAGGTGGCGGCGGCCGCGGAGAGCGAGGATCACGACCGCGACGGCCGCGGTCGCTCGTCGTCGGCCTCGCGGTGGCGCGGGTCTCCGGTCGGGGGGCACGCCGACAGGTTACCCAGGTGCAGTCGTCCGGCGCGACGGGCAACTCGAGCCGGAAGGTCGAGCCCTGTCCGAGACCGGTCTCCACGCCGAGGGTACCGCCGTGCGCCTCCGCGATGGCGTGGCATACGGCGAGACCGAGTCCCGGCCCCCGGTCGCTGGCCGACCTGGCGCGTGGTGAAGAACGGCTCGAAGATCCGGTCCACGATCTCGGGGGCGATGCCCTCCCCGCGGTCGATGACCTCCAGCCGCGCCATCCCGGGAGCTCCCGGACCGACCCGGACGACGATTTCGCCCTTCGACCCCCTGGGCGTGGCGCGCGCCGCGTTCGTCAGGAGGTTCACGACCACCTGCTCGACCTGGCCGACGGCGACCGCGACGTCCGGAGCCCCCTCGTCCCGCAGCTCGATGCGGGCGTCCCGCTCGACGAGCGGGCGCACCCACCGGACGGCCTGGGCCGCGACGTCGACGAGCCGGACTCGCGACCGCCTCGGGTCGGGCCGGGCGATGGCCGCCAGGTCCTTGACGATCCGCGCGATGCGCAGCCCTGCGTCCCGGGCGTCCTCCATCGCCTCGATCACGTCGTCGACGTCCCGGATCTCCGCCTCGGGATCCTTCATCGACCGCTCGTGGAGCCGCCTCCTCATGGCCCGGGCCGCGTCGAGCGTCAGCCCCTGGCCCGGCCATCACCGCTGCCAGCGGGTTGTTGATCTCGTGCGCGACGCCCGCCACCAGCGTTCCCATCGCCGCCAGCCGGCCGAGCCATCTCGAGCTGGGTCTGCAGGGCCCGGACCTCGGTGACGTCGCGCGCGGCGGCCAGCACGCCGTGCACCTCCCCGTCCTGGTCGCGGAGGACGGTCGCGTTGAAGATCACGTCGGTGCCCCGGCCGCTCACGTGGCTGGATGCGCAGGGCGACGTCCCGGACGCTTCCGGCGGCCAGCGCCTGCCGGAAGCCGGCGCGGGCCTTTTCGGGGTCGGCGCTGTAGTTGCCGACCTCGGTTCCGACGATTCGATCGCGCGGCAAGCCCGATCGCGGCCTCCGTCGCCGCGTTCAGGTCGGTGATCTTTCCGTCGAGACCGAAGGTCACCATCGGATCGAGGCTCGCCTCGATGAGGCTTCGCGCGTAGGCCGCCGCCTTGCGGGCCTCGGTGACGTCGACGAGCGCGCCGACCCGATCCCACGACGGCGCCCGACGAATCCTGGATCGGGGCAGCGGAGAATCGCGCCCAGATCGCCGGCCTCCCGCTGGGCCGGAGGCGAGAGCTCGACCGAGAGGGGCGAGCGTCGCCTCGACGCTCTCCCGCCAGACCCCGACGACCCTTCCAGGTCGGCTGGGTGGAGGAGCGCCTTCAGCTCGACGTTGGTCGTCGTGGCGGCCGGGCACCCCGTCATCTCCTCGAAGGCCCGGTTGAAGAACACGACCTGGCTCCGCGCGTCGAGCTGGAAGATGCCGACCGGCGTCTGGTTCGCCACGATGCGGAAGCGGCTCTCGCTCTCCCGGAGCGCCTCCTCCGCCCGCCTGCGCACGCGGACGTCGGTGTTGGTCCCCGACATGCGCAGCGGCTTGCCGCTCGGCGTCCCGCTCCACGATCTTTCCGCGGGAGGAGACCCAGATCCACCGTCCGTCCTTGTGGCGCAGCCGGACCTCGGCCAGGTACTGCTCGGCCTCCCCTCGCTCGTGCCGCCCGGCGGCCTCCCGGGCGATCTTCCGGTCGTCGGGGTGGATGAGGGAGATCCAGGTCGCCGCGCTCGGCTCCAGCTCGGCGAGGTCGTATCCGAGCAGGGTGGCGAAGCTCCGGCTGTACTTCACCTCGCCCGGTCCGCAGGTCCCAGTCGAAGAAGGCGTCGTTCGACCCGTCGAGGACGCGGGAGAGCCGGGCCTTCACCGCCTCGACCTGCTTGGCCTGCTCCACCCTCTCGGTGATGTCGAGGAGCACCGCGACGGCGCGGCGCGGGTCGGCGGGGTCGCTCCTCGGGATGGGGGCGGCGCTCACCGAGAAGACCCTCCACGCTCCGTCCCCGAAGGCGTGGATCTCGACGTCGGACACCGTCTCTCCCGTCAGGGCGGCTCGGGGACCTGGAACTCCAGGGCCGTGCACCGGGGTGACGCGATCGGGCCTGAAGATCTCGACGGGAAGCTCCTCGTACGCTCGACGCCGCGGGCGAGATGGAGGCCGAGTTGCGGTCGTACGCCGAGTTGTGCGTGACGAAGCGCGGCGTGTCGTCCGGCGCGAGCTCGACGAGGGTCACGCCGATGGGCAGCGCGTCGATGGCGGCTCGCAGGGCCACCATCCGCTCGGGCGCCAGGGCGAGCGCCTGGGCCCGCTTCTCCACCGTGACGTCGGTGATGGCGACCTGCACGGCGGCGGCCGCGTCGTCGAGCGCGCGAAACCGGCAGAGGAGGCGACCCTCGAACTCCGATCCGTCGCCGCGCCGCAGCGCGAGGTCGCAGACCTGCCGCTCGTCGGGCCTCCGCAGCTGGGACGCGAACGAGCAGATGCCATCGGTCGGCGCTCGCCGGGCGAGACGAGGCTCGCGAACGGGCGCCCCACCAGGCTGGGCCCGATTCATCGCCGAAGAGCTGCCCTCCCGCGAGATTGGCCCGGGTGACGACTCCCCGTCGGTCGAGCGTGAGGTAGCCGACCGGGGCGAAATCGTACAGGTCGACGAACTGGTCCCGGGCCTCCTCGAGCTCGAGCTGGGCCCGCCGGAGCTCCTCGTTCTGCGATCTCCAGCTCGATCTGGTGGACCTGGAGCTCGTGGACGAGCGCGGACGAGTCCACGGCCGGCGGCGCCGGCGACGCCGCCTGCAAGCCAGCTTCGCCTCGGCTCTCGACCGCAGCGTCTTGCGCTCGTCCTTTGTGGGTTCATGCCCAGCCCCCTGGGCCCGCCGACGTTCCTCACGCTCCCGAAGACCTGCAACCAGTGGACGAGCCACGGCCAATCTCGGACACCGAAACCTGGATGCGCTCAAGTCCCTCCGGGCGCAGCGGGCAGGTCGAGGCGGAACGTCGAGCCCTGGCCCAGCGCGCTCTCCGCCGTGAGCGTTCCGCCGTGGGAGGTCGCGATCGCGTGACTCAGGGCGAGGCCGAGCCCGGCGCCCTTTTCCCTTCCCCACCTGGCGCGTGGTGAAGAACGGCTCGAAGATCCGGTCGAGGATGGCCGGAGGGATGCCCGCGCCGCGATCGATGACCTCGACGCGCGCCTGGCCCGGCGCGCCGGGCCCCACCCGGACGACGACCTCGGCCTGCTTTCCCGGCGCGGTGGCCTTGGCTGCGTTCGTCAGCAGATTCACGACCACCTGCTCGATCCGGCTGGCCGCGGCCAGGACGTCGGGGGCGCCCAGGTCCTGCACCACGATGGCGAGGTCCGTCGTCCAGGAACGGACGAACCCAGCGGACCGCCTGGGCCGCGACGTCGGCGAGCCGGACCCGCTCTCGCGTCGGGTCGGGCCGGGCGATCGCCGCCAGCTCCTTGACGATGCCCGCGATCCGCTGCCCGCCCTCCCATGCGTCCTCCAGGGCCTCGATCCCCTCGTCGAGCTGCCGGATCTCGGTCTCGGGGTCGAGGAGCATGCGATCCTGGAGCCGCTTCCGCAGCTCGCGGGACGTCTCCAGCGTCAGCCCCTGGCCTGCCATCACCGCGGCCAGCGGGTTGTTGATCTCGTGCGCCACGCCCGCCACCAGCGTTCCCATCGCCGCCAGGCGCGCCGACAGGGCGACCTTGGCCTGGAGGGCGCGCAGCTCGGTGACGTCCCGCGCGGCGGCGAAGACGCCCCGCACATTGCCGTCCGGGCCGGCGTAGACCGAGGCGCTGAAGATCACCTCGGTGGTCCGGCCGCTCGCATGACGGATCGTGAGGGAGTGGTCGCGGAGCGCCCCGGCGGAGAGCACGCGCTGCAGGCCGGCACGCGCCTTCTCGGGCTCGGTGAAGTAGTCGGCGAAGTCGCTGCCGACGAGCCGGCCGCGCGGCACGCCGGTCATGGCCTCCGTCGCCGCGTTCACGTCGGTGACCTTCCCGTCCGGGCCGATGACCACCAGCGGATCGAGGCTCGCCTCGATCAGGCTGCGGGCGTAGGCGGACGCGGACCGGATCGCCTCCTCGGCCAGCCTGCGATCGGTGACGTCCACGACCGTTCCCGCCATCCGGACCGGCTCGTCCGTCCTCGTCCCGGTACACCTCCCCGGTCGCCTCGATCCAGCGCCGCGGCCCGGCGTGCGGATCGATGCGGAGCTCGTAGTGGAAGTGCCCGCTCGCGAGCGCGTCCTCGAAGGCCTTCAGGAAGACGGGGCGATCCTCGGGGACGACGTGACGAATGGCTTCCTCGGCTCCCCAGGTCGGCTGGAGCTCGTCGTAGCCGAAGAGCCGGTCGTGCTGGAGCGTGCGCCAGGCCTGGCCCGACGCCAGGTCCAGGTCCCAGAGCCCTGCCCTTCCGGACCGGACGGCGAGGTCGAGCCGGCTCTGCTGGAGGCGCAGTTCCTCCTCGGCGCGCTTCCGCTCGGTGACGTCCACGAAGGTGACGAGGAGGTTCTCCCCGACCGGCATGCCGGAGATGACCATGGCCCGCACGTCGCCGGACTTCGACGTGACCCGGTACTCCTCCGGCGCGATCTCCCCTCCGGCCGCGGCCGCCCGCCGGACGGCCGCGCCCCACGTCTCCCTCACCTGGGCGCGGTAGGCCGGGTTCGGATAGGCGCGCGGGAAACCACGCCTCCACCGTGGGGATGTCCTCCGGCGTGTAGCCCAGGACCTCGGTGAAGCGGTCGTTGATGAGGACGATCCGGCCCTGGGGATCGCTGAGGGCGATCGGGACCGCGAGGAACCGGACCAGCTCCCGGAACTGCGCCTCGCTGGCCTGCAGGGCCGACTCGCGACGCAGCTGCTCCGTCACGTCGTGAAGGACCACCTGGATGGCGATTCCCCGGGCATCGCGGAACGAGGCCGCCGCCACCTCCACGTCGCGGACCGTTCCGTCGAGGCGGATCACCCGCTCGCGGACCATGGGCACCTTTTCCCCCTCGAGGAGCCTGGCGATGCGCTCCCGGATGAGGGCGTGCGAACCGGGGTGGAAGAGCTCCAGGATGGGCTTGCCGACGAGTTGCCCGGCCCGCTCCGCGCCGAAGAGCGAGAGGGCCGCCCGGTTCGCGAACTCGACCCGGTCGGCCCGGTTCACGAAGATCGCGTCGGGCGAGAGCTCGACGAGGTCCCGGTAGCGCTCCTCGCTGGCGCGCAGGCCGTCCTGGGCGCGCTTGCGTGCGGCGATGTCCCAGGCGAGGTCGGCGAGATTGGCGACGTCCTCCACGTCCCGCTCGTCGTAATCGACGGGCTTGTTCCCCACGCCGAGGACGGCACACACCCGGCCGGCGCGCAGCACGGGCACGGTGAGCTCCCGAGCGACGCGGGCGTGCCCGGGCGGCAAGCCCTTCCTGGTGCCCAAGGACGCGTAGTCGTTGTGCACGACGGGCCTTCCCGCCGGACGCAATCGGCCCACACGCCGGCCTGGTCGATCGGGTAGTGGGCCCCGGCGCCCTCGGCGGTGCACATCCTCGCCACCGTGTTCGTGGACCAGGCCTGCAGCGAGAGGGTCGCCTGATCCTCCTCGACGAAGTGGAAGAAGCCGATCTGGCTGCCGGTGAGCGCCTCGGCCAGGTCGAGCGTCGCGGTGAGGAGGTCCTTCAGGGTCGCGGAGGGGATCGCGCTCCAGCAGTTCCAGACGGGCCGCGTTCACGCGCTGCTCGCGCGTGCGGGCCTCGGCATCTCTGGGCGCACGATCCATGAAATCTATCCACCGTACCCCCTGCACCGACGCCTGGATAGGGCGCGACTGCCTTTCGGGTCCGGGAGTGAAGCGTCAGATTCTTCTGGCCCCATCGTTCCTTTTTCGACAACCGGACGGGTCGATGATGGAACATCCGGAGCCACGACATGGCTCTCGAACCCGACTTCGTGGCCGACTCCCCGTACGGACCGGGCGGCCTGCTGCTGGACGACATCCTGGTGGTGGACCGGGAGCGCGGCCTGGTCGTCGCGCGGATGCCGACCTCCGCGGACCTGCCGCTCACCCGGGAGCAGCGCACCGATCCCCGGAAGCACCCCGCGCACCTGAACGGAGGGCTGCTGGTCCACATGAGCGGGATGCTCGGCTTCGTCCACGCCTACTACATCCTCGACCTGCGGCACCGGGACGGCTGGATTGGCTACGGAGCCCGGATCCACTCGGCGCGCTTCCACGGCCTGGCGCGGCCCGGAGCGCCGCTCGTCCTGCGGGGCTGGTCGACCCACGTTCGCCGGGGCCGCGAGCGGATCCTGGCGCGCTATCGCTTCGAGTTCGAGCAGGAGGGCGCCCTCGTCTACGAGGGAGACCAGAGCGCGATGTGGCTGCGAACCGGGAATCCGGACTGATCGTGCCGCTTGCGGGGGGCTTCACCCGGGGACCACCTGTCCGGGGGGACCTGTGTGGGCGCAAGACGCACCCGCCAGCCGCCTTCTAGGATGCTTCCTGTGAATGCGAATCCCGTGGAAGTGCTCGCTGGCGTGCCCGTCGAGACGGCCGTGGTGGCCATCGCCATCCTCCGCGACGCCGGGATCCCGGTGTGCGTGAGGGACGTCGTGGCCGGTCGCCTGCCTGGAAGCTGGGTGCACGTCGCCGCTGCGGACGCCGGGCAGGCACGCGAGTTGCTCGCCGCGCGCCGGTTCCCGGTTCCGATGGTCCTGTCGGACGAGCCGAGCGCGGACGCGCGGGAGGAGACAGGCGCTCCCGGCGACGACGTGTGGGCTCTCCTCGTGGGAGAGTCCTAGTCGGAGGATCCGCCGAAGTACTTGCGCGCGTCGAGGCGGAAGCGAAGGTAGATGTTCCAGCTGGGTCCGAGGCTGAACGTCTGCCCGTTATCGGCGAAGGCCACGTTCATCGGGATCTCGACGTTGAAGCCCAGCTGGAACTCTGCGGCGAGGGAGAGCGTGGTCGCGAAGACGCGCGGCGGCACGTACTCGAAGATCGGGAAATCCAGCTCCAGCGAGTCGTAGTTCACCGCACGGATTGCTGCCTTGTCCGGGATGGGCGTGTAGAGGAACTGGTTCGTGTGGCCCGTGAACCCCCACAGGGTGACCCCGACCTCGCGGCCGGCCATGAACTGGAACGTGCCGATGTCGGTCTCGAACTTGCGCTCGATGGGCAGGAGCCCTCCCGCCGCCGAGGCGAAGACCACGCTCGTCAGCGCCTGCGGGGAGGTGAACATCAGCACGGGGGCCAGGATCACCAGGTCGAACGGAACCACGTAGAAGGGCATGCGCAGGGAGAGCTTCAGCGCGGAGCGGGCGCCGACCCGCGGGACCGAGACGCCGGTCCGCTTCCCCGACGAGGCCGCGGGGTACGGGGTGCAGGTCGTGCACCCCAGGTCCAGCTGGACCGGGTCCGACACCAGCTCTCCTTGCACCCACATCTGCCCGTCCATGCTCCTCGTCAGCAGTCCTTCCAGCCCGTAGCCCAGCCGGGCGCCGATCTCGAACTCGGACCGGAGCCGCGTGTTGGCCCAGCTGTCGTACCCGCCCATCGCCGTTCCCAGCGTGTAGCCGGAGATGGCGCCGACGAACGGACCCATGTCGGCGCGAGCCCGGGGCGGATGGATCTCGTCCTTGCCCCCCGCCGGGACCGGGCTGTTCTGGAGAACCATCGTCGTGGCGCTCCGGGCCACCGTGTCCACCGGCGGCGGGGGCAGGTGCTCCGCCTTGCAGAAGTTGAGCGCCTCGATCTCCTTCTCCGCGGGAGAGAGCGCGCGGCCGGCGAGCGGCATCCGCCCCTCGGCGGCGCTGGCGACCTGGGCCAGGCTCTGCCGGATGGTCACCGCGGCGACCCGCATGTCCTGCTCGGTCATGTTGGCGTCGCCGTGGCTCGCGAAGAGGTCTCCCTTCCACGTCATCGTGGTGAGCCCGATGGTGGAGTAGAAGTCGTGGGTGCCCTTCTGCCAGGCCGCGCCTCCCCAGGTCGCGGCGTAGTGGCCCGACGAGAAGGAGTCCTCCAGGAAGTGCAGCGCCACGCCTTCCGCCACCAGCGCCCGGCGCGCCAGGTCGGCCTTCTCGGCGGCCGGAGCCGCGTGGTAGAGCGCCGCCAGCCGCAGCGCCAGCATGTGGTACTCGGTGTACAGCCCGGTGGCGTTGATCTCGGTGGCCGGCAACAGCACCCGGTCGAGGTACGTGTCCAGGTCCTCCTTCGACTGCACCGGAGCCCGCGGGACGAGGAAGTGGGCGTTGTTGCCCTCGGCCCGGGTCAGGTACCGGGGATCGACGTACTGCATGGCCAGGTGCGAGAGGCTCCAGACGTCCTCGTGCTGCGCGGAGCTCGTGGAGGTCGCGAGCTTCTCCTTGGTGCGGGCCGCGACCCAGACCACCTTCACCGCCCACAGCTCCCTGGAGACGTCGGCCCAGAGCTCGTCGGCGGAGCAGGAGTGGTCGGCCGCCAGCGCCGGGAAGGACGCGAAGTCGACGCAGACCTTCTCCCACTCTCCGTACTTCACGTCCGGCTGCGCGCCGGGGTCGACCAGCTTCGTGCAGACCTGCTTCCCGCCCAGCTGCTGGGTCTCGGCCCACATCGCGTCGAGCGTCTTGCGCTGCGCCGCCGGCAGATCGTTCACCGCCGTCGCCGCGATGTCCCGGTGCTCGGGCCAGATCCAGGCGAGGGTGGGAAGTGCGTAGAACAGGGCGAGGCCGGCGAGAACTGGGCGCAGGGAGCCAGGAATCATGCGCGACACCCTAGCAAAATCCTTGCTGCCGCACGTGACATATCCGGGCGGCACCTGGCCGCCGGTGGCCTCACTCCGCCACGACGTCGGCGCGACGGTTCTTCTGCCAGCACGCCTCGGTCTGCTCCGTGCAGGCGGGGCGCTCCTCGCCGTAGTTCACCGTCTGGATGGCCCTGGCGTCGACGCCCCGGTCGACGAGGTACTTCCTGCACCGCCTCGGCGCGGAGCTGCCCCAGCTGGACGTTCGCCGCCTCCGAGCCGCGGTCGTCGCAGTTGCCCTCGATGACGACCTTCGCGAATCCGCGCCGGCGGATGCAGCTCGCGTCGCCCCCCAGGCTCGCCATGGCCTCGGGCGTCAGGACGGCCTGCCCGAGCTCGAAGTATGCGGGTGCGAGCTTGCCGCCGCCCGCCGGGCAATCGAACTCCTGCCCCTCCACGTGCGGCGCGCTCCCCACGCAGCGGCCACCGTCGGCGCCCGGATGGAGCTGCACGTCGGCCTGCATCACGAACGGCTCGAAGCTCCCCGCGTCCACGGTGCCGGGCGGCTGCACCTCCTGGTAGGCGCGCAGCCGCGCCACGACCGTGTAGGAGCCGGGCTGGACGCACCGGGACGCCAGGTTCCAGTGCTCGACGAACTCCCTCCGCGCGCCCGGCTCCATCGTCACGTACTGCGCCAGCGCCGGCTGGGAGCAGTTCCAGGCCTGCGGGCAAGACTCCGGCGCGAAGAAGAGGCTTCCGCCGGCGCCCCTCACGACGAACGACGCGCTGGGGACCTCGAGGCGGAAGGTCTGGCGCTCGCCGCTGACGTTCACCAGGGTGATCCGGAGGTCGACCTCGGGCCCCGCGTCCACCGTTCGAGGAACGCTCAACGAGGCCTTCAGGGCACCTCTCGTCTCCTCGCTCTGCAGTGGAGGTGCGCTTCCGCCCGCCGCCATCGCGAGGAGCGCAGCCAGGGTCGCAAGGGCGTGCACGGTTCTCTCCTCCGCCTCAACCGGGGACGAACTTCCGAGCGAAACCGCGGCCCGGCGTCGCTCGACAGGCGAAGAGTAGCCCGCTCAAAGAGACCGGGCGGCCCGTTGCTCCGGAACCGCCCGACCTTGTTCTGCCTTTTGGTGGACCCGACCGGGATCGAACCGGTGACCTCCTGAATGCCATTCAGGCGCGCTCCCAGCTGCGCCACGGGCCCGTCTATGTCTGCGGCGTCTAGGCCGCTTCTTCCTCGAGCCGCCTCAGCTGCTCGCGAAGCGTCTGCAACTGCGCGGCGAGTGCGTCCACCTCCGCGAGGAGGTTCCGGAGATCGTCCGGGACACCCGCCACTCCCTGGCGTGCCAGCGAGTAGTACCTCTCTCCCAGTTCCTGAAGCCTCTGGTCGAGCTCCCTGCGGGCGAAGGCGGCGTCCAGCTTCTCCTTGCCGATCTGGGACCGCTGCACGATGCGGTCGCGGATGCCGAAGAGAAAATCGCGTAGCGCCACGTCAACCCTCCCTGCGCGGGCGTGGATCGGAACTGCAGACCCCCGACGGGAGGGCGCTTTCTAACGCAGCGCCCCGTGCCGCGTCAAGCGGGTTCGCCCCCGAAAACGCCCGCCTTCCTTGGCGTGCCGCTCCATCCGGGCCAGGTAGAAGCCGGCTCCCGCGTCCCGGTGGGGCCAGCGCCGCTCCTCGACCGCCACGCGGAAGTCGGGGTGCTGCTCGAGGAACGGGTCGACGACGTCCTCCCCTTCCTCCCGGAATACCGAGCAGGTGGCGAAGACGAGGGCGCCGCCGGGACGGACGAGCCCCGCCGCGCGCTCCAGGACCTCTCGCTGGGTGGCGTGGAACCCGGCCACCGCGGCGTCGTCGATGCGCCAGCGAGCGTCCGGTTCCCGGGCGAGCGCTCCCGACCCGCTGCAGGGCGCATCCACGAGCACGCCGTCGAATGCCCCTTCCGGCTCCGCCCTGCAGGACCTCGACCCGGGCCCCGGCCCGCCGAGACCGCCTCGGCAGGTCCCCGAGACGGCGCGCCACGGCGTCCCACGCGACGACCGTCGCCCCCGCGGCCGCGAGCCCGAGCGACTTGCCGCCGCTCCCGGCGCAGAGGTCGAGCCAGCGCTCCCCGGCCCTCGCCCCGCACACCTCCACCACCCTCTGGCTCGACTCGTCCTGGACCTCGGCCAGCCCGTGGCGGAGCGCCGGAGCGTCGAAGAGGCCGGCGCGATCCTCCACCCGGAGCGACCAGGGCCCCTCCCCCGGCGCGGCCGGGATCCCGGCGCCCGAGAGCGCCGCGCGGACCTCCTCCCGCGTGGCCCGCGCGACATTCACTCGAAGTGCGATACCGGCGTCGCGATTGAGCGCCCGGAGGCACGCCTCCGCCTCCGCCGGGCCGAGATCCCGGAGGAGCCGGCGAGCGAACGCGTCGGGCACGCTGCCCCGCAAGGCGAGGGCGACGACCGGATCGGACGGTGGCGTGAGGGGCTTCCCCTGGGCGTCGACGGCGAGCGGCCCGTCCGGCCCGGGGCGAGGCAGCGCCCGCGCGACGCCCAGGAGGTCGGCGTCGGAGAGGGTGCGGGGCCGCCGGGGACCGGGAAGACGGAGATCGCGCGCCACGGCCTCCGGTGGCTCTCCCTCCACGGCCACACGCCAGGCGAGGTAGCGCAGGAGCGACCGGTCGGCCGGAATGGACTTCGGGGCCCCGGCCCGGACGAGCGCCGCGTCGGCGACGCGCAGCCAGCGAGCCACCGCACGGGCGGCGGCCGCGGCGTGACGCCGCTCCTTCGGTCCGATGCCGGGGTGCTCCGCGAGGGACGCGGCCAGCGCGAGACGCAGCGGGCGCCCCGCGCCCAGGCCGTCGATCGCCGCCAGCGCCGCCGCGATGGCGCGGCGGGAGCGGATCTCGCGGGAGCGGGGACGAGCTACTTCTTGGCGGGGGTCTTCTTCGCCGCCGCCTTCTGACGCTTGCGGCGGGCCTTCCACGACTGCTTCTTCGCGCTCTTCACCCGCATGTGCTTGCTCTTGGAACGGGCCATCCTGATCACCTCGTGTAGGGGGTTTCGAAAGCGGCACACGTATAGCACGGCGAGGGGGGCGCGCCACCTGTTCAGCGCTCCGGCCGGGACGCGGGGGTCACGCCGCCCGCGGCGCCGTTCCGATGTCCCGCGTCGCCGACGGCCCCGGGGGAGCCGGAGACATGGGGAAGGCGTGGGTGGCGATCACCTCGATCTTGGTCACCACCTTGCCGTCGACCACCTGGGTGTCGGCGAAGATGTCGCCGATGCGGATCCCCAGCCGGTCGGTCCAGACCATCCAGGACTCGAAGGCGATGATGGGCAGCCCGACGAGGAGCAGCAGGATCCACCCCAGCGGGACGACGTAGAAGAGGGCCACCAGAGCGAAGTCGGCGTTGCGCAGCATCGACTCCCGGTAACCGGCCGGGGTCTTGCGCGGGATGTACATGGCGCGCACGCCGAAGAGCCGCTTTCCCGGCGACTGGCCGTGGAGGAACCCGTCGGCGAGCAGGAGGTAGACCACCGCGAGGATGGCCCCCAGCTCGTGGCCCAGCGTGGCCAGCGCGAAGGCGAGCAGGAAGTCGACGCCCCGGGCCAGGCCGCGCAGCCAGAGATCGGCCTTCGGGTACGGCGAACCTTCCGGACGCGCGTCGCGCATCATTCCCCGGGGCCGGTCTGCCCCGCTCCTGGCCCCGTGAAGAAGAGATACGCCATTCCCGGCCGGTGCGACCCCTCGCGCATGACGAAGTGGATCGACTGGAAGCTCCATCCTCGGGCGGTGCGGTCGTTCAGGACGCCCGCGAGCGTCTCCTCCGTGACCGGCGCCACCTCCACCACGTCGTAGCGGATGGCGACGCCGTCGGTCAACGGCGTGTACCCGTGAGGAGGCGGGCCGCGTCCTTGGCCGTGTAGGTCAGGATGAAGTCGGCGCCGGCCCTGCGGATGCACAGGAGGGTCTCCAGGATCACCCGGTCCTCGTCGATCCACCCCGCGGCGGCGGCGGCCTTGATCATCGCGTACTCGCCGGACACGTGGTACGCGGCGACCGGCACGTTCACCCGATCGCGGACGAGCCGCACGATGTCGAGGTACGGGACGGCCGGCTTCACCATCACCATGTCCGCGCCCTCGGCCAGGTCGAGCTCGACCTCGCGGATGGCCTCGCGCCAGTTGGCCGGGTCCATCTGGTAGCCCTTGCGGTCCTTCGGGATGCCCGGCCCGGCCACCGGCGCGCTCTCGGCCGCGTCGCGGAACGGACCGTAGAAGGCCCCGGCGAACTTGGCGGCGTACGAGAGGATGGGCACGTCGTCGAACCCGGCCTCGTCGAGCCCGCTTGCGGATGGCGGCGACGCGGCCGTCCATCATGTCGGACGGGGCCACGATGTCGGCCCCGGCCCGGGCGTGGGCCACCGCCTCGCGGGCCAGCACCGGGAGCGTGAGGTCGTTGTCGACGACCAGGTCCTGTCCGGGACCGCCGGCCTTGGGCGGCTTCAGGATCCCGCAGTGGCCGTGGTCGGTGTACTCGCAGAGGCAGACGTCGGTGGCCACGACGAGCCCCGGGAGCGCCTTCTTGAGCGCGCGGACCGCGCGGGCCACCTCGCCGTCGTCGGCGTAGGCGCCCGACCCCACCGCGTCCTTGTGGACGGGGACGCCGAAGAGGATGACCGAGCGCACGCCGGCCTCCCAGCCGGCCTGGGCCTCGGCGACCAGCTCGTCGACGGAGAGCTGGAACACCCCCGGCATGCTCTTCACCGGGTTCCTGACCTTCTCGCCGGGGACGACGAAGAGCGGCCACATCAGGTCGTCCGGGGAGAGGACGGTCTCCCGGACGAGGGTGCGCAGCGCCTCGGTCCGGCGCAGGCGGCGGGGTCTGTCGAGGGGGAACGGCATGCGCGGTTCTTAGCGCAAACCGGACCGGTGGGAAAGGGGCGCGCGCGGCGGCTCGCCCTACGGCGGGCCGTTCGGATCGACCGGGCGCAGCACGAGTCCGCTCGGGATCTTGGGGTGGAACCAGGTGCTCTTCTGCGGCATCGTGAGCCCGGCGTCGGCCACCGCCTGCACCTGCCACATGGGGGTCGGGTTGAGGAGGAAGGCCGCCTCGTACTCTCCACTCAGCGTGCGGGTCACCGCCTCGCCGGCGTCCCGGAGGAAGGCCAGGTTCGCGGGCTCGCAGGAGGCCGATCCCAGGACCCCCTCGAGGACCACGCCCTGCAGGACGCTCGCGTCGAGCGCCCGGAGCGTCTCGTGGGCGGGGAGCGGAAGGCCGGAGAGGTCCGCGCCGTCCCGGAGGGTGATCAGGCGCGCCTTGCGGTCCTGCGCGGTGACGAGCAGGAAGGCGCTCGACTTGCCCATGTGCTCGGAGAGGCGGGAGATGGCCCAGGCCCGGCCGGTCGGGCGCCGGATGTCCTCCTCGATGGCCTCGACCTGGAAGTAGGGCGTGAGCCGGCGGGCGAGCTCGTCGGGCGAGACGCCGCACAGGGATCGCAGCAGCCGGTGGGTCGGGAAGATGACCAGGCCGGGGTCGCTCTTCGCGAGCAGGTA
Organism: uncultured delta proteobacterium; assembly: GCA_963766715.1. Lineage (GTDB taxonomy): Bacteria > Myxococcota > Myxococcia > Myxococcales > Anaeromyxobacteraceae > CAIOAK01. The sequence continues at coordinate 174,340 of CAVYBH010000012.1, read as the reverse complement.
CATGAGGGTGAAGCGGTGGCCGCCGTCGGCGGGCAGGCCCGGCTTCACGCGATCGAGCTCGTCCCGGTAGGCGAGCGCCGCAGCGTAGCGGTGATGGCCGTCGGCGATGAGGACGCGCCGGTCGGCCATCGCCTTCTGCACGGCCGCGATGGTCGAGGCCTCGTCCATCCGCCACAGGCGGTGGCGCGTGCCGTCGTCCGCCGTCGCCTCGGCGACCGGGTCGCGCTGGAACGCGCTGGCCAGCGCGGAGGCCACCTCGCCCCGCGGATCCTCGTGGAGCCCGAACACCGGAGAGAGGTCGGTCCGGACGTGGCGCAGGAGCGCCAGCCGGTCCTCCACCGTCGCGGGAACCGTGGCCTCGTGGGCGCGGACGATGCCCTCGCGCAGGTCGTGGAGGTGGACGGCGGCCATCACGCCCCGCCGGATCCGCTCCCGGCCGTCGGGCGCGACGAAGGCCTGCTCGAGCCCGTACAGCGCCGGGCGAGGGTCGCGCTTCAGGATCCCCGAGGCGGTCCAGTCGCGGAGGCGATCGGCCGCCCGCGAGTAGCGATCGCTCCCGGGAGCGTCGCCGGGGAGCGGCTTGTCGAGGATGAGGTGGACGATCCCGAGCGGATCCCGGGCGGCCAGGGCATCCCGCTGCGCGGGCGTGATGATGTCGTAGGGAGGCGCGATGCGCGCCGACAGCTCCCGGCCGGAGGCGGCGTAGCGGAGTCCCTGGAATGGCGCGATCACCGGCACGGGCGCGGGACCGTAGATCAGCCGCCTCGGGAGGGCAAGGGCGCCCCGAGCCTCTCCTCGACCTGGGCCCAGGGTACCGCCCCCGTCCGGAGGAGCCGGGCGCCGAAAGGGCCGACTTCCACCACGGTGCTGGGCAGCCCGCCCGGGGTGGGGCCGCCGTCCAGGACCAGGTCGATCCGGGAGAGCAGCTCCGGGGCCAGGCCGGAGGGAGCGGTGGGGGATTCCCCGCCAGAGGGGTTCGCCGAGGTGGACACGATGGCCCCTCCGGCGAGGCGGGAGAGCTCGCGGGCCAGCGGCAGGCCCGGGACGCGCACCCCCACGCTTCCCCCGAGCGCGATCTCCGGCGGCAGCCCGGGCGCCGCCGCCACGACGAGCGTGAGCGGCCCCGGCCAGAAGGCCCCCGCGAGGCGCCTCGCCGACGGCGGGACGTCCCGCCACAGCGCGAAGGCCACGTCCGGGGCGGAGGCCACCAGCGGAAGCGGCTTCCCTTCCGGGCGGAGCTTGGCGGCGGTGAGCCGGGCGAGCGCCTCCGGAAGCGACGCCAGTGCACCCAGGCCGTAGAAGGTCTCGGTGGGATAGGCCACGAGCGCACCGCGCCGCAGGGCGGCGGCGGCGACGGCGACGTCCCGGGTGATCTCCGCCACTCCCCTCACCTCCACCGGCGAAGCGCCCACAGCCCGGCGGCCGCGAACGCCAGGTCGGGCAGCCAGGCCGCGGCGGCCGGCGGAAGCTGCCCGGACCGGGCGAGCGACCAGGAGAGCCCCTGCAGCGCGTAGAAGACGAGCGAGACCCCCACCGACTCGATCAGGGAGGCCGTGACGAAGCCCTTCCGGTTTCGCCGGAGCGCCAGCGCCAGCGCCAGCAGGCTGGCCGGGACCGCGGCGAACGGATAGGCGAGCTTGCGGTACCACTCGAGCGCGTACTCGGCGGTGGGGAGCCCGAGCCGCGACCGGACCGCCACCTGCTCCGCGAGCACCGCCCGGTTCATCTGGGCCGGCCAGCCGGGGCGGACCGCGAAGGCCATCGGGTCCTCGTCGAACCGGTAGGCGCGCCGGGGCGTCCGGTCGAGCGCCATGGTCCCGTCGTCGGCGAATCGCCTCTCCTCGACCTCCTCCAGGATCCACTCGCCCCCCGGGCCGGGAACCATCCGGGCGGCGTCCACGCGCCGGACCAGCCGGAAGGACGGCCCGACGTCGAGGATGGTGACCCGCTCGAACGACCCCTCCGGACCCGAGGCGCGAAGCTCGTACAGCCGCTTCCCGTCCCGCCCGCGGAACCAGGTCTTCCGCTCCTGCCACCGCGCCCAGGCGTTGCTGCCGACCCCGCGCGCCGCCTTGATCTCGTCGGCCTTCGCGGCCGCACCGGCGGCGAAGTGGTCGTCGAAGACCACCATGCCGCCCGCCACCGCCGCGGCCACCGCGAGGACGGGGAGCGCGACCCGCCACGGTCCGAGGCCGAGGGCGCGCATGGCGTCGTACTCGCGGGTCCGCCGGATCCCGGAGGCCGTCAGGGATGCGGCGAGCAGCATGGCGGCCGGGGCGGTCTGCCAGGCCACCGCCGCGGCCCGGTACAGGTAGACCATCGCCGCGGCCCGCAGCGCGCCCTCGCCCTTGAAGGCGCTCGCACCCTCCGCGAACTCGACCGCGAGGAACAGGACGACGACCGCCGCGAGCGCGCCGAGGAACCCGGCCAGCGCGCGCCGCGCCAGGTGGAGGAAGAGCGTCACCGGACCGCCCCCGTGCCCCGCCGCGCGAGCACGGCCAGCATCCCGACGGCTGCGGCGACCACCACCACGTTGGCGAGGTTGGCGGCCAGCCAGGGAGGGAGCACCCCGTCGTGCCCGAGCCCTTCCCCGACCCGGAGCAGCGCGTAGTAGCCCACCACGGCCAGCAACGTCACGCCGTACCCGGCGGCCCTCCCGCCCCGGCGCATGGCCGCGATGGGCACGGCGAGCAGCCCCAGCGCCAGGATGCCGAGCGGCACGGCGATGCGCCGCCAGAGGAAGGTGAGCCAGTACTGCCGGCTCCCCGGCTTCCCGTCGCCGGCGGCCGCCAGGATCTCGCCGGGCCGGAGCTCGAAGGCCGAGCCGGAGAGCGTGTTGCGGGCGTCGAGCGCCCGTCCCAGGCCGAGGTCGGCGGTGGCGCGCGCGAAGCGGGCGAGGACGTAGTCGCGGGCGCCGGGCTCCTCCCGGTGGATCTCGCCGTCGCGCAGGACGAGCCGCAGCCCGCCCGACGCGGTGGCCTCGAGAATGCCGGACCGCGCGAAGACCAGCACCGGCGCCGACGGGTTCGTCCGGTCGGCGATGAGGAGGTCCCGGTAGCCGTCCTTGCCGGCGTGCGCGGCGTGGAGGGTGATCCCCGGGATCTCCTCGTAGAAGACCCCGGAGCGGATCTCCCCCTGGAGGTTCTTGCGGATCACGTCGTCCACCCGGCGGCGTGCGTCGCGCAGGCCCGCCGGCGCCACCACGAGGGCCATGACGAGCGCCACGAGCGACACCGCGCCCCCGAGCAGGAGCGGGACCCGCACCAGGTGGACCGGCGAGACGCCGACCGACGAGAGCGCCACCACCTCCCGGTCCTCCGCCAGCCGGCCCACTCCGAGCACCGCGCCGAGCAGGAAGGCCACCGGGAGCACGTACTCGAGGAGGTGCGGGATGAGGTCGACGAGGATGCGCGCCACGTCCAGCGGGGACACGCCGCCCCCGAAGAGGACGTCGGCCTGGGCGAGGAGCTGGGAGGCCAGCAGGAGCTGCGTGAGGAACAGGAGCGCCGCCGCGAACGGCAGCAGGATCTCGCGCGCGAGGTAGCGGTCGAGCCGCGTCACGCCTTCTTGTCGGCCTGCAGTCTCAGCTGGAGGGCCGCGTCCTTGGCCTCGACCTCGCGGGCCATCCGGGCGCGCTGCTCCCGGACCCGGGCCGCCAGCGCCGGGTCGGAGAGCGCGATGATCCGGGCGGCGAGGAGCCCGGCGTTCCGGGCCCCGGCCTTGCCGACCGCCATCGTCCCCACCGGAACCCCGCCGGGCATCTGCGCGGTGGAGAGGAGCGCGTCGAGGCCGAAGAGGTCGCTCGAGGGCAGCGGGACGCCCAGGACCGGCAGCTCGCTCTCCGCGGCGACCACGCCGGCCAGGTGCGCGGCGGCGCCGGCGCCGCAGATGATGACCTGGATGCCGCGCGAGGCGGCCTCCCGGGCCAGCGAGCCGGTGCGGGTCGGGGTGCGGTGGGCCGACGAGACGTGGATCTCCGCCTCGATCCCCATCTCCTCGAGCGCCTTGCGCGCCTCGGACATCACTTCCCAGTCCGAGTCGGATCCCATGAGGATGAGGACCTTCGCGCTCATGTCGCCTCCCTGGGGCCGGTGCGCCCGATGTCACGGCGGTACTGGGATCCCCGGAAGTGCACGCGGGCCACGGTCTCGTAAGCGCGCGCCGCGGCCTCGGCTCGATCCGCGCCGAGCGCGCAGACGGTGAGGACGCGCCCGCCGGAGGTCACCAGGCGCCCGTCGGCGCTGCGCCGGGTCCCGGCCTGGAAGACCTGGACGCCGGGCGGGAACGGCCCGTCGGCTCCCTCGATGACGTCTCCGGTGGTGACGCGGCCCGGATAGCCCTCGGCCGCCATGACCACGCCGACGGCCGCGCGGGGGTCGACCTCCAGCTGGACCTGCGAGAGGTCGCCTCGCGCCGCGCCGAGCAGCGCGGGAACGAGGTCGCCCGAGAGCCGCATCAGGATGGGCTGGGTCTCCGGATCGCCGAACCGGGTGTTGAACTCCAGGACCTTGGGGCCGTCCTTGGTGAGCATCAGCCCGGCGTAGAGCGCCCCGCGGAAGGGGGTTCCGCGCCGCGCCATCTCCCGCACCGTGGGGAGCAGCACGCGATCCCGGACGTCGTCGAGGAAGCGGGCGTCCACCGTGGGCGTGGGCGTGAAGGCCCCCATTCCTCCGGTGTTGGGACCGCGGTCGCCGTCGAAGATCCGCTTGTGGTCCTGGGCCGGCGGAAGGACCAGCACCCGCTCCCCGTCGACGAGCGAGATGACGCTCACCTCGGGCCCCTCGAGGAGCTCCTCCACCACCACCCGGGCCCCGGCCGCACCGTGGATCCGGTCGACCAGGATGGCGCGAAGCGCGTCCTCGGCCTCGGGCAGGCTCCCGCACACCACGACGCCCTTGCCCGCCGCGAGGCCGTCCGCCTTCACCACCACCCGGCCGTCGGCGGCGCGGGCCCGGGCGAGCGCGGGGCCCAGGGCCTCGAAGGCGCCGTGGTCGGCGGTGGGGATGCCGGCCGCCTTCATGACCTCCTTGGCGAAGGCCTTCGACCCCTCGAGCTGCGCGCCGGCGGCGCTCGGCCCGAAGACCGCGATCCCGGCGGCGGCGAGCCGGTCGGCGATGCCCAGCACGAGCGGCGCCTCCGGCCCGACCACGACGAGGTCGATGCGGTTCTCCACCGCCCAGCCGGCGAGGCCGTCCACGTCGTCGGCCGGGATGGCGACGTTCTCGGCCAGGCGCGCGGTTCCCGGGTTGCCGGGCGCGCAGAACACCTTCTCCGCGAGCGGGCTCTGGGCGATCTTCCAGACGAGGGCGTGCTCCCGTCCGCCCCCTCCGACGACGAGGATTCGCATCAGCCGGCGGTATATCACGGCGGGCGGCCGTCCTCGAAAGCGCCTAGTGCCGGAAGTGACGCATCCCGGTGGCCACCATGGCGATCCCGGCGGCGTCGGCCACGGCGACCACCTCCGCGTCCCGGACGGAGCCCCCAGGCTGGATGATGGCGGAGGCCCCCGCGGCGATGATCTCCTCCACGCCGTCGGGGAACGGGAAGAAGGCGTCCGACCCGACCGAGCTGCCGGCCAGGGGGAAGCGGGCCTTCATCCGGGCGATCTTGACCGACTCGACCCGGCTGGTCTGGCCGCCGCCGATGGCCAGCGTCCGGTCGCCGGCGGCGAAGACGATGGCGTTCGACTTCACGTGCTTCACGACCTTCCAGGCGAAGAGCAGGTCCTCCCACTCCTTCTCGGTCGGGGCCCGCTTCGTCATCACCTTGCAGTCCTCGCGCCGGATGCTCCCCAGGTCGCGGTCCATGACCAGCAGGCCGCCCGTGATGGAGCGGAGCTCGCGCGCCTCCTCGGGACGGCGCTTCCAGGTGGCGCGGGGCTCCCCGAGCCGCGGGCTCAGGAGCAGCCGGAGGTTCTTCTTCGTGGCCAGGAGCTCGCGCGCCTCGTCCGCGTAGGCCGGGGCGATGACGCACTCGAGGAAGAGGCCGGCCAGCTCCTTCGCCGCCGCCGCGTCCACGGGCCGGTTCAGCGCGACGATCCCGCCGAAGGCCGAGACCGGATCGCAGTCGCGCGCCCGGGCGAAGGCCTCGGCCGGGGTCGCCCCCATCGACACGCCGCTCGGCGTGTTGTGCTTGATGACCACGCAGGCGGTGGCGTCGTACTCCTTCACGGCGGCGAGCGCCGCCTCGAGGTCGAGCAGGTTGTTGTACGAGAGCTCCTTGCCCTGGAGCACCTGGGCGAAGGCCACGGTGGGCTCCTCCGGCTCCCGGGGAGCGCGGTAGAACGCGCCGGCCTGGTGGGGATTCTCGCCGTAGCGGAGGTCCTGCACCTTGTTCCAGGTGGCGGCGAGCGTGACCGGGAAGCGGACCGGCGCGGCGTCGGGCTGGGGCCGGGAGGAGAGGTACTCGGCGATGGCCGCGTCGTAGGCCGCCGTGTGGGCGAAGGCCTTCTTCATCAGCGCGAAGCGGGTGGCGTCGCAGAGGACCCCGTCCTTCTCGATCTCGCCGGCCACCCGCTCGTAGTCGGCGGGGTCGACCACCACGCCCACGTGGGCCGAGTTCTTGGCCGAGCTGCGGACCATGGCCGGGCCGCCGATGTCGATCTCCTCGACCACCTCGTCGAAGGGCTTCCCCGCCGCCACCGCCTCGCGGAACGGGTAGAGGTTCACCACCACGAGGTCGATGGGCGGGATGTCGCGGGCCTTCACGTCGGCCTCGTCGGAGGCCAGGCCGCGCCGGTAGAGGATGCCGCCGTGGACGCGGGGGTGGAGGGTCTTCACCCGGCCGCCGAGGATCTCCGGGGCGGCGGTGTAGTCGCCGACCGGGGTGACCCGGATCCCGGCGTCGGCGAGGGCCTTCTGGGTGCCCCCGGTGGAGAGGAGCTCGATGCCTCGCGCCGCCAGGCGGCGCGCGAAGGGCACGAGCCCGGTCTTGTCGGAGACGGAAAGCAATGCGCGGCGAACGGCCAAGGGACACCTCCGGCGGAGCGGGGGCGTCCCTTCTAGCGTTCGCCGCGGGGGACTTCAAGCGCGCCGAGCAGGGCGCGCTCGCGGCCCTACGGGACGTCGTTGCCCAGCCGGGAGCGGGGCTCGTCCTCGGCCATGGCCCGGAGCTTCAGGAGGCCGCGGGTCTCGACCTGGCGGATGCGCTCGCGGGTGAGGTTCATGATGGCGCCCACCTCCTCGAGCGTGATGCCGCCGCGGTCGGCGACGTCGAGCGCGCAGGTCTCGGCCATCTCCCAGATCTCCTTGTCCGGGAAGTTCAGCTTGATGGAGCCCGTGGACGGGTTCACGTCCAGGTAGAGGTGGTGCTTGCAGGAGATGAACATGCACGGGCGCGGCCCGGACGCGCACTCGGCGCGGGAGCGCGGGCGCTGGGCGTCCACCTCGCGGATGATCTCCTCGACCTCCGGGTCGATGACCCCGAGCGCGCGCTGCCGCCGGAGCTCGCGCGAGATCTCCTTGCGCGACATGGTGCGGGAGCGCCGCCGTCCACGCCGCTCCTCGGGGCCGACCTCCTCGTCGGGTCCTGCCGGATCCAGCCCCGCGGCCTCCATCGGCTCCTGATCCTGGCCCTGGTCCTCGCTGCGCCTCGCCTCGCTCATCACGCCGCCTCCCTTCCCCGTACACGCCGGGCCCCGCCGTTTGCGGTGCCGCCGGCCGATGCTCAGCTCGCCTGTACCAGTTCTCGCCTCACCGTCGCCACCCTCCCGCCGACCTTCTCGATGCGCCGGAGCGCCTGGCGGACCTCGCGCTGCGCCCTCCCCAGCTCGCCCTCCATCTGCCGCCGGTGCGGGTGCGACCGCGCCTTTCGCGACAGCTCGGAGAGCAACGTGGAGAAGCCCTGCTCGACGTCGCAGAGCTGGTTCTTCAGCCCCACGAAGCTGTCCCGGATCTCCTCGAGGGTCATGCCCTCGGCCATCATCCGCTTGATGAGGTTGATCCGGCGCACCACGTCGACCGGGTAGAGCCCGGTGGACCCGGTGTGCTTGCCCTTGCGCCCCACCCGGCGGCTGCGGGGGAGCAGCCCGACCTGGACGTACTTGCGGAAGGTCGACTCGGAGAGCCGGGCCCCACGCGACTCGAAGATCCGCACCACCTCGCGGCTGGTGATGCCTCCGGCCCGCTCTCGCTCGAGCCGGCCAATCTCGGTCTGTGGAACCAGGAAATCCATTCAAGATTTGGTTTTGCGAATCTGGACGGAACGCTAATCCATTGAATGGATCCCGTCAATGCCCACGGGAGGGGGACACGTGGGGCGTGCCTCCGGACGGAGGAGGAAGGACCGTGGGTGGAGCGGGACCGGCGGGTGCTACGGACCCAGGCTGGTCTCGATGCGCACGCGCTCGCCGGCGCGGACCTGGGCGTCCTTCACCACCGTGCCGCGGGTGGGATGGACGAGCTTCAGCCGATGGGTGCCGGCGGCGAGCCGCATCTCCCGGGGCGTGTAGCCCTCCGGGATCCCGTCGACGTGGATCTCCGCCCACGGGGTGGCGTTCACGAAGAGGATGCCCTGGCCGCTCGACGCGGGCGGGACCTCGAGCCCCTCGAGCGCGTCCGCGGAGGCCAGGACGACGGGGCGCTTCGTGCGCGCCGGCGCAGCGGACGGAGCCGGAGCGGACCGGGGCGGAGCCGGCGCGGGCGGGCGCCCCGGCACCGCTCCCCTCCCCTGCCGGGGCCGAAGCCGGTGACGGACGGGCGACGGCCACCGGCGGGTGGCGGCGGGTGGCGCGACGGCGGACTGCGAGACGGAACCGGCGGACGGGGCGGCGCCGAAGGGGGCCGGCGCGGACGGCGTGGCCTTCGCCTCCAGTGCGACGGGGAACGGCTCGCCGGCGGCGCGGGCCGGCGCGCCCCCGCGCGCGCCCATCCAGGCGCCCACGCCGACCGCAGCGGTCACCGCGACGAGTCCGGCGATCGATGCGGCGAGGCGCCACCGCTTCCGGGGCGGCCAGGTCGCCGTGGGAGCGTCCTGCGGGTACGGCGCGACGTCGGCCGGGCCTGGGCGATCCTCTCCAGTCACCGAGGACGCCGTCGGCGTGGGGCGCGAGGGAAGCTCGCCGGGCCAGAGGCGGCGCATGAGCGGCCGCAGGTCCCGATCCTCCGGCGTCCGCGAGAGCGCCCGCTCCACCTCGGCCAGCCGCCGGGCCACCTCGTCGGCCGACGACGTGCGTCGGGCCGGGTCGCGCTCCAGCGCCCCGAGGACGATGGCGTCCAGCTCCGGCGGGACGAGCTCGTTCCAGAAGGAGGGCGGCGAGATCCGCTCGTCCCCGATGAGCACGCGCAGCGTGGCCGCCTCGGTGTCGCGCGCGAAGAGGCGCTGGCCGGTGCACATCTCCCAGAGCACGACGCCCAGGGCGAAGAGGTCGGCGCGCGCGTCGACCGGCGCCGCCATGGCGTGCTCGGGCGCCATGTAGCCGATCTTGCCCTTCAAGGTGCCCGGGCCGGTCAGTCCGCCGGCGCCCTCGACGCGCGCGATGCCGAAGTCGGTGAGCTTCACCTCGCCCTCGAAGGAGACGAGCACGTTGTGCGGCGACACGTCGCGGTGGACCAGCCCCGCCGGACCGCCCTCGGCCACCGGGCGGTGGGCGTACGCCAGCGCGCGGGCCACCTGCTCGACCACGTGGACCGCGCGTGGAAGGCCGAACCGGACGTTGGTCTCCCGACAGCGATCGAGGACGGCGCGGAGGCTGCGCCCGTGCACGAGCTCCATCGCGATGACGTAGCGTCCCTCGATGAGGTCGAGCCCGTACACCTGCACGATGTTCGCGTGGTGGAGGCAGGAGGCGAGCTTGGCCTCCTGGATGAACATGCGGATCATCTCGTCGTCGTCGCCGCGATCGGCGCGCACGAGCTTCACCGCCACCTGCTTCACGAACCCGGCCGGCCCGGCCACCTCCGCACGCCACACCTCCGCCATCCCGCCGGAGGCGATGGGCTCGATGAGGAGGTACTTGCCGAACTGGCGCACGCGCGCCTGATTCTAAGCGCGGCCCGGAGCCTCGCCACGAGGGGTCGGCGCGACCCCGCCCGGACCGCGGCCGGGAGGGTCAGGTGACACCCGCGGAACGACCCTGCTAGCCTTTGGCCAATCCGTTCCGGGGAGGCTCGTCTTGGCGGGGATCGACGGGCAGCGCGACAGCGCGGACCCATCGGGCACCGGCGACCCCGGACCGCTCTCCCGACTCCTCCAGGAACTGGCCGACGCTCCCGGCGAGGACGCCCTCCTTGCCTGGAAGTGCGAGTTGCGCGCCGGGGACCGAGTCGGCCGCTTCGAGATCCGGCGCGAGGTGGGACGCGGCGGGTTCGGGGCCGTGTACGAGGCCTTCGACACCCAGCTGAACCGGACCGTCGCCGTCAAGGCGTTGCGGCTCCGCCGTCCCAGGAGCGACCTCTCCACGGACTGGATGAAGCAGGAGGCCGAGGCGGTGGCGCGCCTCGACCATCCCTGCATCGTGACCCTCTTCGACGTCGGGTCCTGCTCGTCCGGGCCGTACCTCGTGATGGAGCTCCTCCGAGGGGAGACCCTCGCCCGCCGGATTGCCGGGGGCCCGATGTCCTCCGCGGATGCGCTGCGGATCGCGGAGGAGATGGCGAAGGGGCTGGCCCACGCGCACGAGCGCGGCGTCCTGCACCGCGACCTCAAGCCGGCAAACGTGTTCCTCTGCGAGGACGGGCGGGTGAAGCTGCTCGACTTCGGGCTGGCCCACCTGCTGGGCAGCCAGGACGCGAAGGGCGCCGGTACCCCCGCGTACATGGCTCCAGAGCAGGCCCGCGGGGAAGAGGTGGACCAGCGGGCGGACGTGTTCGCAGCCGGGCGGGTGCTGGGCGAGATGCTCGGCGAGAGACGCCCCGGCCGACTGGACCAGGTGGTCGCCTCGGCCACCTCCATCGACCCGACGGCGCGTCCCCGGGATGGTCGGGCATGGCTCGACGTGCTCCAGGCGACCCGGCGCGCCCTGGATCGACCTGCTCGCCTCCGGCGCCTCGCCCTCCTCGGCGGGTTCTTCCTGCTCCTGGGGGTCCTCGTCGCCGGCATGGCCACGTGGCGCATCTGGAGGACGCAGTTCCTCGAGGACGGCGACGGCCGCATCACGGTGGCCGTCGCCGACTTCGCCAACCAGACCGGCGACCCGGCCCTCGACGGCCTGTCCGGCCTCCTCATCACCTCCCTCGAGCAGTCGAAGAAGCTCCGGGTGGTGACGCGAGGGCGGATGTCGGACCACCTCCGCGCCCTGGGGAAGGAGAACGCGGAGCGCATCGACGAGCCCCTGGCGCGCGAGGTCGGGAGGCGGTCGGGCGCGCGCGCCCTGCTCCTCGCGGGAGTCCGGAGGCTCGACGACGTCTACGTGGTGGAGATGCGCGCCTTCGACCCGCAGCGGGACGATTACCTCTTCACCATGCGGGAGCAGACGACCGGAAAGAAGGGCCTGCTCTCCCTCATCGACCGTCTCTCCGATTGGACGCGAGCCGAGTTGCACGACCCGGAGGGCAGCCTCTCCTTCTCGAGGGTCCGGGTGGCCGACGCCACGACCGCCAGCCTGGAGGCGTACGAGCACTACTTCCGGGGGCGTCAACTGGACGAGCGGTCCCTGTACGACGACGCCAGCGCGGAGTACCGCAAGGCCATCGCAGCGGACCCGAACTTTGCCCTCGCCCACTACCAGATTGCCGTCCGGGCGGATCAGGCCTTCCTGGGACGCGACGTGTCGATGCTCCACGCCGAGGCGGCCGTGGCCCAGGCGGGAAAGCTGGGCCGGAAGGACCAGCTTCTCATCCAGGCGTGGAAGGCGCACCTCGACGGCAGGAACGACGAGGCCCATCGACTGTACGAGCAGGCGGCGGAGTCCTGGCCGGAGGAGAAGGAAGTGCTCTACATGGCGGGCGACCTCCACTTCCACGAGGGAGCTTGCGAGAAGGCCCTCCCGTACTTCGAGCGGGCTCGGCAGCTCGATCCCCACTACGAGCCGGCGCTGATCCACGTGGCCCAGTGCCTCCGCTCCCAGGGCAAGGGCGCCGAGTTCCTCGACCTGTCCCGGCGATGGGTGGAGCGCGCGCCCGGCCCCACTTCCCATCGGATGCTCGCCTATGCGCTCGCCATGAACGGACGCCTCGACGAGGCGCTGGCCAGCGCGCGGCGCGGGTACGAGATGCAGCCGACCCCGCTCACGCGCGACGCCCTCGCCACGGTGCTGCTCCAGCGTGCCGCCTTCGCCGAGGTGGAGGCGCTCCTTCGCCCGTCGGTCCTCGGTGGGCAGCGCCCGACGATTCGCGACCCGGTCGTCCAGCTCTCGGCTGCCATCGCGCTCCAGGGACGGAGCCAGGATGCCCTCGCGGCGCTGGAGCCGATGCGCGAGCCCTTCCCCGAGACCTATCACCCCCAACGCTTCGTGCGTCTCCTCTGCGCCGGCCAGGAGCGAGGACGCGCGGGAGGAGCTGGAGATCCTGGCCCCCGGATGGCGGGGAGCGGGCAGCACCGAGAAGGTTCGCTCGGGTGTCGCGAGGTTCGCCTTCGCAGGCGCCCTGCTTGCCGGGGGGACCCCGCTCGCGGCCGAACTGGCGGGGACCGTCCCCGCCGGCTCGCCGAACGACCTCCTCGTCCGTGCGCTCGAGGCGCTTCGCACCCGGAGGCTCGACGAGGCGGAGGCCCTGTCCAGGTCGGTCGGTGAGGGGAAGGGAGTGGCGACCGTCGCCGCCCAGTACGCTCTCGGGGAGATCGAGGCCGCACGCGGTCGCCACGCAGAGGCCGTGGCGGCGATGGACGCCTACCGATCGAGCCCCGTGTCCACGGTGGTGGGATGGTCCTGCGTCGCCTGGCCTCGCAGCCTCCTCGTGGCGGCCAGATCCCTCGACGCGCTCGGCCGTCGCGACGAGGCCAGGCAGCGGATCGGAGAGTTGCTCGAAGCCTGGCGGGACGCCGCCCCCGACCTCCCGCTCCTCGCCGAGGCGAAGGCGGTGCAGGAGGGGCTGGGAACGGATCCGAGGTGACGGATCAGCGGCCGCGACGGCGGCGCGGCCGCGGCGGCCGCCGGAAGCCGCAGAGGCGCGCCCGGAGGCTGCTTCCAGCCTTCGCCCTGGTACTCCATGAAGTCGGCCGTGCCCTGCGCCACCTCCCGCCCGAGGTAGCGCTCCACCACCCGCAGCGCCAGGTCGATCCCGGCGCTGAGCCCCGCCGACGACGCCACGTTGCCGCTCTCGACGAACCGGGCGCCGCCCACGAAGGTGACGGCGGGCCAGCGCTTGCCGAACTCCTCCGTGAACCAGTAGTGCGTGGCGGCCCGCTTCCCGTCGAGGAGCCCCGCCCGGGCGAGCACGCTCGCTCCGGTGCAGACCGACAGGGTCAGGCCGGCCCGGGCGCTCGCCTGCCTCAGCCAGGCCAGCTCGGCCTCGGACGGCCGGTGCGCGCCGACCACGATGACGTCGGGCGGGGGCGCGTCGGCGAAGGTGTGGTCGGGGATCACGGTGAGGCCGCCGCTCACCCGCATGGCCTCCCGCTTCTCCCCCACGGTGTAGAGGGCGAAGGGGTGGCGGGCCGTGGAGCCCGGGCCCAGCTGGGCCGCCTGGGTGACCGGCTTCCCGGCGGCGTCGACCATGACGTCCTGGAAGACCTCCCACGGGCCGGCGAAGTCGATGAGCGTCGCGCCCTCCGAGAGGAGGAAGGCCACCTGGACCGGTCGGTCCGACAGCGGGGCGAAGCGGTGGCGGTCCTCGGCGGCACGGGCGGGAGAGGTCATGGCGGGCAGGAGGGCGGCGGCATCAGGAGGAGGCGCGGGGCGCGGAGTCCGGACATGCTCCGTTCTACCCCGAGACCGCCCGCAGCAAGGGCGCGATCCCGGTGAGGTCGGCGACTCCGTCCACCAGCGCGGCCGCCCGGCCGAACCCCAGGACCGGCACCGGATTGCGGGTGTGGTTGCGAGTCGAGAGATCCTCGACGTTTCCGTGATCGCTCGCCACCACGAGCGAGTCCCCCTCGCGGAGCCCGGCGACCAGCGTCCGGGCGAAGCGGTCGAGCCGCCCGAGCGCCTCCACCGCCCGATCCATCGACCGGGCGTGGCCGGCCTCGTCGGTCTCGAAGAACTCGAAGAGGGTCAGGTCGTGGGCGCGCGCGACCGCGAGGAGCATCGCCTGCCGCCTCCTCGGGCTCCCGCGGCGGGATCCCGGCCCCGTACCCGTTGGCGCGGGCTCCGGTGATGTCGTGGGTGAGCGCGCGGCCCTGGCGCGCGTCCTCCCAGGTGCGGAACGTCCCGCTCCCGGCCGCGAAGGCCACCGTCGTCGCCGAGGCCCGGGACCGGCGCCGCACGACCTCCATCGGCAGTTCCGGCTCGCCAACGGCCGGGAGCCCGAGCGCGTGCAGGTGGGCGACCGGGTAGGCGTTCGCGAAGGCGGCGGACCGCCCGGCGGCGGCGAGCGCCCGGAAGATGGACCGGGGCTCCAGCCAGGCCCGGAGCCGGGCATTGGGGAAGCCGAGCAGGTGCTGGCCGAGCGCGGCCGGGGCGTTCTCGCCGGAGAGGATGGCGCTCTGGCCGGTGGCCGACTGGGGGCGCCCCGGGACCCCCAGGCATGCGTCGGCGAGGACCGCCCGGCCGCCGGCCGGCAGTGGCTCGCCCTCCCCGCCGGCGAACCGGGACAGCAGGAAGTCGCCCCGGGCGAGCGGGTTCACGTCGGGATCGCGCCCGCCCGCGCCCACGCCGTCCACGAAGAGGAAGATCGCCGCCACCCGTGCCTCATAACCGCGGCGCCGCCGCTGTCCCGGGAGGCTCACGCCGCACGCGTTTTTCGTGTGCCACCCTCCTCGCGCGGGACTATCCTCCGCGCGCCGCCGCCCGCACATGTCCCGACTTCCAGACGCCCGCTTCGCGACCGACTGCACCCTCACCTTCGACGGCCTCGCCGTGGCGGCCCGGTCGGGCGAGAGCCTTGCATCGGCGCTCCTCGCGGCCGGGCGCCCGCTCCTCTCGCGCAGCGCCAAGTACCACCGCCCTCGCGGTCCCTTCTGCCTCTCCGGCAGCTGCGGGTCGTGCCTGGTCCGGGTCGACGGCGAGCCCAACCAGCGCGCCTGCCGGACCCCGTGTCGCGACGGGCAGGTCGTCGAGACCCAGAACGCCTGGCCGGACGCGGAGCGCGACGTGCTCGGCGTCATCGACCCACTCACGCCCCACGGCCTCGACGTGCACCACATGCTGACCCGGCCGCTCCCGCTCAACCGGGCGCTCGTGGCCTTCACCCGCCGGCTGGCCGGTTTCGGGCGGATGCCCGACCGCGTCGCCTCCCGGGGACCGGCGCCGACGGGCGAGCGGGTCGACGCGCTCGTGCTCGGAGCGGGTCCGGCGGGCCTGGGCGCCGCCGACGAGCTCGCGCGAGCGGGGCTCCGGATCCTGCTCGTCGAGCGAGATGCCCTTCCCGGCGGGCGGCTTCGCGCCGGGCTCGAGCCTGACTTCGGACCGGCCGCCTGGCCGGCCGAGGTCTCCGCGACCGTGGTGGCCGCAGGCGGCGAGGTGGCGCTGGGAACGACCGCGGTGGGGCTCTGGCACGACGGCGGGGAACCGGTCTGCCTGCTCGTCTCCCGGGCCCCGGCGCGCACCCGGCTCGTCCGCTCCGCCCGGATCCTGGTCTGCACCGGCGGCAACGCCCGGCCGCCCGTCTTCGACGGGGCCGACCTCCCCGGGGTCTTCTCCGGCCGGGCCCTCGCGCTCGCGCTCGCCGAGAACGGCGTCGTCCCGGGGCGCAGCCTCGCCGTCCTGGAAGGAGGCCCGGAGGGCGCCGCCATCGCGGAGCGGTTCCGGGCGGCAGGGATGGACGCCGTCCACCTGGGCTCGCCTCCGCTGCTCGCCACCGGACGCCGCCGCGTGGCATCGCTCCGTCTCGCCGACGGGATCGAGTTGCGGTGCGACACGGTCGCCCAGGGAGCGCCCCCCGACCCGGCGCCCGACCTGCTTCGCGCGCTCGGCGTGGGCGTGGACTGGGACCCTGCGCTGGCCGCCTTCGCACCGCGCGTCTCGGCAAGCGGGACCACCTCGCGGCCCGGGCTCTTCGCGGCAGGCGAGGTGGCCCGGCCGGTCACCGCCGCCGAGGCAGCGGCCTGGGGACGTCGCGCCGGGGAGGCCGCCCGTGGGTAAGACCGTCGTCTGCGCCTGCGAGGACGTGACCCTCTCCGAGGTCCGGCGGGCCTTCGCGCGCGGCCACCGCGACCTCGAGTCGGTGAAGCGCTACACCGGGTTCGGCACCGGCCCCTGCCAGGGGAAGAGCTGCCTGAACGCCGTCGTGCAGGAGCTTCTCCGGCTGGGGGCCACGCCGGCCGAGATCTCGCCTTTCACCTCCCGCCCCCCGGTCCAGCCGGTGACCTTCGGGACGCTCGCCGCGCTCGATCCCGCCACGTTGCCGCTCGACGAGGGCGTTCCCCTTCCGGTCGAGCCCCGGCCGCTCCCACCCGCGCCCAACGGCCCGCTCCCGGAGCGCGCCGACGTGGTCATCGTGGGCGGCGGGATCCTCGGCCTGTCCCTCGCCTGGGAGCTCGGCCAGCGCGGCGTCCGCGACGTGGTGGTGCTCGAGCGGAGCTACCTCAACTCGGGTGCCTCCGGACGCAACGGCGGCGGGGTGCGGGCCCAGTGGTCCACGCCGACCATGGTCCGGCTCGCGCTCCGCTCGCTCCAGCTCTTCGCCCGCTTCGCCGGCCAGACCGGCGTGAACGTCTGGTTCCGTCGCGGCGGCTACCTCTTCCTGGCGCCCGACGACGTCCAGGTGAAGCGCCTCGAGCGGAACCTCGCCGTCCAGCGGGGCCAGGGCATGCGCACCCGCATCCTCACGCCCGGCGAGGCCTGCGAGGTGGTCCCGGAGCTCGACCGGTCGAGGTTCGTGGCCGCGTCCTGGAATCCGGACGACGGCGTGGTCTTCCCCTGGCCCTTCCTCTGGGGCTACGCGGCGGGCGCGGAGCGGAACGGCGCCACCATCCGCACCTTCTCGCCCGTCACCGGCCTCGAGGTCTCGGGCGGACTGGTGCGCTCCGTGGAGACGGCGGGCGGCCGGATCCGCTGCGACACGGTGGTGAACGCCTGCGGCGCCTGGAGCCCGGAGGTCGCCCGGCTGGCCGGGGTCTCCCTGCCGAACCGCCCCACCCGCCACGAGATCCTGGTGAGCACGCCGCTCAAGCCCTGGCTCGGGCCGCTCGTCTCGGCGCTCGGCACCGGGCTCTACTTCTCCCAGTCGCAGCGCGGGGAGATCGTGGGGGGCATGGGCGATCCCGCCGAGCCGGCCGGCATCTCCCACGGCGCGTCGCTCCGCTTCCTGGCCCGCTTCTCGCGCGCCCTGACCGACTTCATCCCATCCACGGCCGGGCTCCAGGTCATGCGCCAGTGGGCAGGCAACTACGACGTCACTCCCGACAACAACCCCATCCTGGGCGCTGCCGGCCCGGCCAACTTCCTCCAGCTCTCCGGCTTCGTCGGCCACGGCTTCATGATGGCCCCGGCCGTGGCGGAGCTCATGGCGGACTGGATGACCGGGCGGGAGAAGGACGAGATCTTCGACCGGTTCACCCTGGACCGCTTCGACCGAGGAACCGCCGTGCGCGAGGACTTCATCATCGGCTAGAGTGGCCTCCATGCCACTCGGAAAGACCATCGCCTTCCTCGGTGCCGGAAACATGGCCGAGGCCCTCGTGAAGGGAATGCTCCGCGCCGGCGTCGCCTCGCCCGCCGAGATCCTGCTCACCGACCGCCGCAAGGACCGGCTCGCCGAGCTGGAGAAACGCTACGGGGTCCGCACCACCACCGACAACCGCTCCGCGGCCGAGCAGGCCTCCATCATCGTGCTCTCGGTGAAGCCGCAGGTGATGAACAAGCTGCTCACCGAGATCTCCCCGGCCCTCGACGGCAAGAAGCTCGTCATCTCCATCGCCGCCGGCGTGCCGCTCGCCGCCGTGGAGCGACGCGTGGGCCACGGCGTCCGGATCATCCGCACCATGCCCAACACCCCGGCCCTGGTGGGCGCGGGCGCCACGGCCATCTCCGCCGGCGAGCACGCCACGCAGGAGGACATGGACCAGGCGAAGTCCCTCTTCGACGCGGTGGGGAAGACCGTCGTCGTGGACGAGGTGCTCCTCGACGCCGTGACCGGTCTCTCCGGATCGGGCCCCGCCTACGTCTTCCTCATCATCGAGGCGCTCTCCGACGCCGGCGTGAAGATGGGGCTCGACCGGCGCAACTCGCAGGACCTGGCCGCCCAGACCGTCCTCGGCTCGGCGCAGCTCCTCCTCGAGACCGGCGAGCACCCGGGCCGGCTGAAGGACCAGGTGACGAGCCCGGGCGGCACCGCCATCGCCGGCCTCCATACCCTGGAGGCAGGGGGCCTGCGCACCACGCTCATGAACGCGGTCGAGGCCGCCACCCAGCGCTCCCACGAGCTCGGCCGCCGGTTCCTCGAGGCGAAGGAAGAGGAAGACTAGCCAGGACGGCCGCCTCAGGAGGTCGTCTCGCAGGTCCCGTAGCCGCACGACCGGCAGGTCATGCAGCCGCCGCTCCGCGCCATCGTCGCGCCGCAGGCCGGGCATTCCGTTCCCGGGAGCCCGGTCGTGAGCACCTGCCCTTCCCTCGATCCGTCGCGGTAGACGGTGATTCCCTTCAGTCCCAGCTCGTGGGCGAGCCGGAAGGCGTGCTCGACGGCCTCGACCGGCGCGTGGGCCGGCAGGTTGATGGTCTTCGACACGCCGTTGTCGACGTGGCGCTGGAAGGCCGCCTGCATCCGCACGTGGGCTTCCGGCGAGACGTCGTGCGCGGTGGCGAAGAGACGCTGGACGTCCGGCGGGACCCCCGCGACGCCCCGGGCCCGGCCGGCGGCCCGGACGGCCGCGAGCGCCGCAGCACCCTCGGGGCCGTGGAGACGCTCGGCGAGCAGCGGGTGCTCCTCCGGAAGATCCACCCCGTCGAGCGCGTGGCGGACGTAGGCCACCGCGAAGAGGGGCTCGATCCCCGACGAGCAGCCCGCGATGACGGAGAGGGTACCGGTAGGGGCGATGGTGGTGACCGTGGCGTTGCGGCGGCGTGGCTCCCCCCGGGCGGCCGGGGCGCTCGTTCCCCACCCCGGGAACGGTCCGCGCAGGGTGGCCAGCCGCACGCTCTCCTCGCGCGCTTCCCGCTGGACGAAGGACATGACCTCGCCCGCGACCTCGAGTGCCCGCGGCTCGTCGTACGGGATGCCCAGGCGCACGAGCAGGTCGGCCCAGCCCATGACGCCGAGCCCGATCTTCCGGTTCCGGCGCGACACCTCCGCGACCTGGGGCAGCGGCCAGACGTTCACGGTGAGCACGTCGTCGAGGAAGCGGACTCCGTCCCGCACCGCCCCGCCGAGCCGCTCCCAGTCCACCTGCCCGCCCTGGATCATGAGGGCGAGGTTCACCGACCCGAGCGTGCACGCCTCGAACGGAAGGAGCGGTTGCTCGCCGCAGGGGTTCACGCTCTCGATGGGGCCCAGGTCGGGCGTGGGGCTCGCCGCGTTCACGCGATCGAGGAAGACCAGGCCGGGCTCCCCCGTCGCCCAGGCGTCCTCGGCGATGCGCCGGAAGAGATCGCGCGCCGGCACCTCCCGGACGACCTTCCCGGTGCGGGGGTGGCGCAGCCCGAAGCTCCGGCCCGCCTGCACCGCCTCCATGAACTCGTCGGTGATCCCCACCGACACGTTGAAGTTGCCGAGGCCGGGGCCTCGCTTCGCGTCCACGAAATCGAGGACGTCCGGATGGTCGACCCGCAGCACGGCCATGTTGGCGCCGCGGCGCACGCCCCCCTGCTTGATGGTCTCGGTGGCGGCGTCGTAGACGCGGATGAAGGAGACCGGCCCGCTGGCCACGCCATGGGTCGTCCGGACGAGGTCTCCGCGCGGCCGGAGCCGGGAGAAGGAGAAGCCCGTGCCTCCGCCCGACTGGTGGATGAGCGCCGCCCACTTCAGGGTGTCGAAGATCGACTCGAGGTCGTCGGCCACCGGGAGCACGAAGCAGGCGGCGAGCTGGCCGTGCGGCCGCCCCGCGTTCATGAGCGTGGGGGAGTTGGGCAGGAACTCGAGCGCGGCCATCCGCGTCTCGAAGCGCTCGGCCCAGCCGTCCCGCTCGGCGGGGGGCTCGGCCTGCGCCACCGCCCGCGCCACCCGCCGGAACATCTGCTCCGGAGTCTCGACCAGCTTGCCCTCGTCGTCCCTCAGGAGGTAGCGCCGGTCCAGGACCTGCCTGGCGTTGGCCGAGACGGAGGTCATGAGAGGAGTGTAGTGCCGGATCGGACCCGATGCGGTAGAGAACCCGGATGCGCCGTCTCGTCGCCGCCATCGCGCTCGCCCTCCTCGCCTCCTGCGCCCCCCCCTCGCTGATCCCCCCGGCGGGGCGCGAGACGGTGGTCCGGTCGCTTTCCCGGCAGCCGCGCTACCTCCGCGTGGCGGTCTACGTGGGGCCCTTCTTCGGCGACGGCTCGAAGGTGCTCCTCACCGACCGGGTGACCACCGAGCTCTCGCTGCTGGAATCGCCGGGCGGCCAGGCCATCCTCCCGCCCCCGCCGACGCGGGTCTTGCCCCCGGGCACGCCCGTCTTCGTCGACACGGTCCAGTTCCCCACCGGCACCACGGTCTGGAGCCGCCCCCTCACCACGCCCCGCTACAACCCCTGGCTCGTCGCCTCGGTGGAGGGGGAGCCGCGCCAGGCCATCCTCGTCCTCTCCTCCGAATCGGAGAGCGCCGAGGACGTGCTGGCCGAGGTCGGGCGCGTCCTCACCACCGACGACCCGACCCCGATCTACGCGGCGCTGGCGGAGCCGTTCCGCGACGCCATCCGCGAGAAGGCGGTCGTCGAGGGCATGAGCCGGCAGGCCGTCGCCATGGCGTGGGGATACCCCGACAAGATCGTGATGGACCGCCCGTCCCAGGCGGAGGAGTGGTTCTGGAACGGCGGGCCCCGGCGGGCCGCGTTCCAGGACGACCGGCTCGTCCGGATCGACGCAGGCAAGGGTGGCTCGAAGGGGCGCTGAGGATCGACGCGAGCTAGCGGCTCCGGCGAGGGCCCCGGCCGTCGCCTCGCCCGTGGCCGTCCCTGCCCCCGCGCCCGCCGTCCCGGCGTCCCCCCCGGTCGCCCCCCCGGTCGCCGCGGCGATCCCCGCTGCCCCGGGGCGCGCGCGCCTCGGGAGGGCCTGGGGTGACGCCAATGGCCACGCAGAAGACGGTTCCCGCCTTGAGCTGGGCGGCGAGATCGGCCTCGCTGCGCACCGGGTCGCGGAACAGGGTGGCCGCCTTGCCGATCACGTCGGTTGCGTCCTTCGCACCGGAGCCGCCCACGCACGGGAGTCCCATGTGGTCGGCGGCCTCGACGGCGAGGTCGTTCACCGCCCCCTTGCGCCGCGTCTCCAGCCCCTCGATCGCCGAGAGCCCGTCGAGCGTGAAGATCACGTCGCCGCCGGGACGGTCGATCGACCGGTCGTACGGGTGGGCGGCCACCACCGCCGCCCCCATGGCCGTCACCTTGGCGAGCACCTCGCGAACCGGCCACGGCGGGGTCCCGAAGATCTGGGGCAGCGCAGGGACCTTCTCCGGGTCGGGGAAGTAGGCCAGGTAGTGACCCCGATCGGTGGCGATCTCCACGCCGCACAGCGCCAGGATTCCCTCCGCCGCACCGGCCTCGCGGATCTCGGCGAGCCCGTCCATGCCGTTCATGTCGGTGAACACCACCCCGTCCAGGCCGGCCTCTCGGGCCCGTCGCAGGACGTCGCGGGGGGCGAGCGAGCAACCCGGGGTGTTCCGGCTGTGCACGTGGAGGTCGATGAGCATTTTTGCTTTCCGTAAGGGTTTCGCGGGGGCGCCGGTGCAATAGCACGCGCGTCGCGCCCTGTTCAACCGGATGAAATTGGCCGCGATATCGACGGTTTGGACGAGACGGAGGTTTGACACCCCGGAGAGGCTGAGGCAATAATTTCGAGAAGTTGGACACGCGCTGGCGACGGGTGGCGGCGTGAGCGAGGAGCGCGCGATGCGGTTCACGGGTGTGAAGGTCTTCTCGGCCACCAAGGCCAGGGAACGCGAGGAACTGGGCGAGTCGGTCTCTCGCTGGCTCCAGGCGAATGCCGACCTCGAGATCGTCGACCGTGTCGTGGCCCAGTCCAGCGACAACGAGTTCCACTGCCTGACGATCGTCCTCTTCTACCGGCAAGCGGCGTGAGGCGCCCGCCCGAGGCGCCATGAAGCTCAAGCAGATTCCCGAGGATTTCTCGGTCACCGAGTCCTGGCGATTCGACCCGGACCCGCGCGGCGAGTGGTTCGTCTACCTGATGGACAAGCAGAAGCTCTCCACCTTCGAGGCGGTGGAGCGGCTCCGCGCCTCGGCGCGCATCCCTTCGGGGGACATCAGCTACTGCGGCCTGAAGGACAAGCAGGGACGGACGACGCAGCTCATCGCCGTGCGCCGCACCCAGGTGGAGATGCAGGAGCCCGACCTTCGCCTGAAGCTGCTCGGGCGCACCGCCGAGCCCCTCTCGGCCGCCAACACCACCTCCAACCGCTTCGCCGTGACGGTCCGGGACCTCTCCGAGGACGACGTCGCGCGGCTGCCCGCCTCGGTGGCGGAGGTCCGGCGGATCGGGGTGGTCGACTACTTCGACTCCCAGCGCTTCGGCTCGCTCAAGCACGGCCAGGGCTTCCTGGTGAAGGACCTGATGCGGGGCGAGTACGAGATCGCCCTGAAGAACTTCCTGGCCCGGCCCAGCGAGCTCGACCGGACGAACGACGCGAAGGTGAAGCAGTTCTGGAAGGAGAACTGGGGCCACTGGGACCGCAAGAACCCGCACCCCGGCGCCGACCGGTACGACATGGTGGTCCGCTACCTGCGCAAGAATCCGCAGGACTTCCTGGGCGCCTTCCTCCGTACCGAGCCGCGCTGGCGCGGGCTCCAGGTCTTCGCCTACCAGAGCTGGCTGTGGAACGAGGGAGTGAAGCAGTACCTGCGCGACGTCGTGGGCGTGGCGCGGCTCGTCTCCATCCGGTACCAGGCCGGGACCCTCCTCTTCCCGCGCGAGCTCGACCGGGATCTCGTCGTCCTGCTGCGCGAGAAGACCTTCCCGCTCCTCGCGCCGGGCTCCCGCTTCACCGATCCCCGCGTGGAGAAGGCGGCCCTGTCGGTGCTCGAGCGCGAGGGGCAGACGCTGGCCGACCTCCGGGTGAAGGACACGCCGCAGATCCACTTCGACGCCGAGGAGCGCCCCCTGCTCGTTCACCCGGGGAAGCTGGTGATCGGCGAGGCGCGCAAGGACGATCTCAACCGGGGTCGCCTGCGCGTGAACCTGGCCTTCACCCTCCCGCCGGGCGCCTACGCGACCCTGGTCGTGAAGCGCCTCTTCCACTGGACGCTGGTGCCCGGCGCCCGGGCCGCGGAGAAGCGTGCGCCCAAGGCGGAACGGCCGCCTCCGCCCACGGCAGAGGAGCGCGTCCAGGAGCGACGCCGGACCGGCTTCCTGGCCGCCAAGCGGGCCCGGCGCGAGGCGCGCCGCAAGAAGCCCGGGTAGCGCCGGGCGCTTCCGTCAGCGACGCGGACCGACGTGCCGGGCGATGGCCTCGGCCAGGTCGGACGCCGTCGAGGCCGCCGGGATCACCGTGACGCGAAGCCCGGCCTCCTGCAGCGCCGCCGCGGTGGTGGGGCCGATGGCCGCGAGCGCGCACCGGTCGAGGAGCGCGGCGCGGGCCCCGAGCCCGGCCACGATGCTCCGCACCGCGGATGGGGAGGCGAACGTCACCACGTCGACCGCGCCGTCGACGATGGCCTCGCCGAGCGGCTCGACCTGGGGCGCCGAGACCGGCACCGTGCGGTAGCAGGTCACCGCCGTCACGTCGGCCCCCGCGGCGACCAGCCCCTCCATCAGCTCGGGGCGCCCGTCGGCGGCGCGCGGCACGAGCACCTTCCGCCCCCGCACGTGCGGCGCCATGGCGGCCGCGAGCGCCCAGCCGGTGGCCGTCTCCGGGATCAGGTCCGGGGCGCGCAGGCGGTTCTGGAGCCGGTCGGCGGTGGCCTTCCCCACCGCCGCGATCCGGGTCCCCATGGGCGGCGGGGAGACGCCGAGCGTGGAGATCCGGGAGAGCGTGGCGTCCACGGCCGTCGCGCTGGCGAAGGCGATCCAGTCGAACTGCGCCAGCGTCCGAGAGCGCCTCGTCGAGCGCCGCCCAGGACTCGGGCGGCGCCACCGCGATGGCGGGGACGTCGAGCACCTTCGCTCCCAGCTCCCGCAGGCGCGCGGACAGTCCGTCCTCGCCGCCCTTTCCGCGGGTGACCGCCACGCAGCGGCCGTCCAGCCTGGGAAGCTCGTCGCTCACCGTCTCGGCGCCGACAGCGCGGGTCCCTTCTCGATGGCGGCGAGGATCTCCGCCTGCCCCGCGGGAGAGGAGCTCCTCCGCGAGCGCCACGCCGATGCGCGCGGCCTCCGCGACGGGCCCGGACCGCTCGCCCCGGATGATCACGGTGCCGTCGAGGTTCGCCACCAGCCCGCGCAGCCGGACCTCTCCGCCCTTCACCTCGGCGTGCCCGGCGATGGGAACCTGGCAGCCCCCCTGCAGCGTGCGGAGGAATCCTCGCTCCGCCTCGATCTGGATGCGGGTCGTCCGGTCCTCGAGCGGCGCCAGGCGGCGCAACGTCTCGGGGTCGTCCTTGCGGGCCTCGATGGCGAGCGCACCCTGCGCGACCGCCGGGAGCATCTCGTCGGTGGAGAAGACCTGGACGACCTTGTCGGCCAGCCCGAGCCGCTTCAGCCCCGCGTGGGCGAGCACCACCGCGTCGAAGCCCTCGTCGATCTTCCGCAGCCGCGTGGCCACGTTGCCGCGGATGGTCTCGATCTTCAGATTGGGGCGGAGCGCGTGCAGCTGGGCCGAGCGGCGCAGGCTGGCGGTGCCGACCTTCGCGCCGCGGGGCAGATCCTCGAGACGCTTGCCGTGGGAGACGAGCGCGTCGCGAGGGTCCTCCCGCACCGGCACGGCGGCGATGACGAGCCCCTCCGGCTCGACGGCGGGCAGGTCCTTCATCGAGTGGACGGCGATCTGGGCGTCTCCCCGGAGGAGCGCGTCCTCGATCTCCTTCACGAAGAGCCCCTTGCCGCCGACCTCGGCGAGCGGGACGTCGAGGATCCGGTCCCCCCGGGTCATGAGCTCGAGCAGCTGGACGTCGAGGCCGGGCTCGAGCCCCACGAGCAGGGAGGAGACGTGGTGGGCCTGCCACTTGGCGAGGGCGCTGCGGCGGGTGGCGATTCGGACGGTCATCGGTGGGACTCCGGCTGGGCGGCAGCGTCGGAGTCGCTCTCCGGACGGCGGCGCGGTTGCGGGTTCGGTTCGGCCTCGACGCCGAAGAGCTCGGCGGCCGCGCCGGGGAGGTCGCTGTCGCCCGAGGCGGCGGCTTCCTTCAGCCGGGCGGTCGGGTCCGTGGAGGAGCTTGTTCACGATTGCCTGGGCCATGGCCTCGACGCTCTTTCGCCCCTTGTCGTCGAGCTTGCCCCCCAGGTGGGAGAGCGTGCGCTCCGCCTCGGCGCGCGCGATTTGCTCGGCGCGCCGGCGGAGCTCGGCCAGCACCGGCAGCGCGGCGCGGGTCTCCCGCTCCTGCGCGAAGGCCATCACCTCGGACTCGACGATGGCCTCGGCCCGGATGGCCTCCTCCGCGCGGGCGGCGTGGGTCTGGACCACGACCTTCTGCAGGTCGTCGATGTCGTAGGCGTAGACGTTGTCCTGCTGGCCGCAGGCGGGGTCGACGTTTCGCGGAACCGCCAGGTCGATGTAGCAGATGGAGCGGCCGCGACGGGCCTTCATCACCTGCTCGGCGAGCTCCTGGGTGATGACGTAGGTCGGGGCGCCGGTGGAGACGATGACCACGTCCGCCAGCGCCAGCAGGCTGGTCAGCGACTCCCACGGCTCGGCGCTCGCGCCGATCTCCACGGCCAGCGCCCGGGCCCGCTCCGGCGACCGGTTGGTCACGAGGATCCGATCGGCGCCCAGGTCCCGGAGCGCCTTGGCGGACAGGGCCCCCATCTTCCCGGCGCCCACCAGCAGCACGGCCCGTCCGCGGAGGTCGCCGAAGATCTTCTCGACCAGCTCGACGGCGACCTGGGAGACGCTGCCGGCCCCCCGGGCGATCTCGGTCTCGGTCCGGACGCGCTTCGCGGTGGCGAAGGCGCGGTTGCACAGGCGCGACACGAACGTGCCGGCGGTCTCGGCCGAGGCGGCGAGCCCGTAGGCTTCCTTCACCTGCCCGAGGATCTGGGGCTCTCCCACCACCATCGAGTCCAGGCTGGCGGCCACCCGGAAGAGGTGGCGGATGGCCTCGCGGCCGGAGCGCTCGTAGAGGTGCCCCCCGGCCTCGGCGGTCCGCTCCAGGAAGAACCTGCGCGCCTCCTCGAGCGACTCGCCGTAGACGTAGCACTCGACCCGGTTGCAGGTGGAGACCACCATGGCCTCCGCGACGCCCGGGCGGACGGCCAGGCCCGCCAGCGCGTCCTTCAGGACGTCGCCGTTCAGGGCCACCTGCTCGCGCACCGCCACCGGGGCGCTCTTGTGGGAGAGCCCGACGAGGTGAAGCTCGCGACCCTTGCTCACTTCAGCTCCCCGCTGAAGTCGCCCCCGTGCCGGGTCACGCCGGCCGGCAGCACGTTGAGCGTGACCATCGACCCGATGACCAGGCCGAAGGCTGCGATGGTGAGGAAGGCGAAGCGGCGTCCGTGCCAGCCGGTGTGGCGGAGCTGGACCATCACGCCGTAGAGGGTCCAGATGACGAGCGAGCTGACCTGCTGCGGGTCCCACTGCCAGGCGCTCTTCCAGACCACCTTGGCCATGCCGGACCCGGTGAGCAGGGCCACCGTGTAGACGACGAAGCCGAAGCGCACGAGCCGCTGGTTCAGCTGATCGAGGGCGGCCAGCGAGGGGAGCCGGGAGAAGAGCGCCCCGAAGCGCTTCCCCTTCACCTCGCGCTCCTGGAGGAGGTACATGACCGCGACCCCGGAGGCGATGGCGAAGAGGGACACCCCGAGGAGCGCCGTCACGATGTGGATCGTGAGCATCGGGCGGCGGACGGCCTCGGGCAGGACCTCGGGGAAGTCCGGCTTCACGAGGAAGAGCGTGGGGAGCAGGACCACCAGCACGAGCGGCGTGATGAAGGCGCCGACGGCCGGGATCCGGTAGAGCCGCTGGACGATCAGCGAGGCGCCCGCCGCCAGCCAGGTCATGACCACGAGCCCGCCCCGCAGCCCGAAGAACTCGGCCCCGCCGTACTCCTTGCAGCCCAGCCCGATGGCGGCCGCCTGGACCAGGAAGGCGATGCCCAGGAGCCACTGGCCCACCGTCGCCAGCCCCGCGTGCCGCGGGCGGGCGAAGTAGACGACGTAGGCAGCGACCGCCCCGGCGTAGAACAGGGCGGAGAAGCGGAGAACCATCAGGCTCATCAGGAGTCTCGCTCGGGGCGTCAGTGTGGACGGGTCGTAGTGTTCCCGTCACGAAAGATTGTCAAGAAGGAACCGGGCCAGTGCTTCCGCTTCCTTGCGCCTCTCCTCCAGGTCGCGCGGGAGGCCGTTCGCGTTCCCGGACGACCGGGCGACCGCGGCCGGAGCGGCCCGGCCGGCCGCCTCGACGACCGAGGCCTCGGCCAGGAATCCCGGCTCGACCTCGTAGGCCGTCTCGCCGAGGACGACGGAATCGGCGAGGAAGTCGCCGCCCATCTCCCGGATCTGGGCGAGGGTCTTCACCCGGGCGAGCAGCTGGTTCGGGTCGTCGCCCCCGGCAGACACGCGGAGGAACCTCGCGGCGGGCTCCAGTGCGTAGCGGCGGCCCTGACCCTCCCCGGAAAGGAGCGTGATCGAGCGTGCGTCCAGGTCGACGCGACCCTGGCCGGCCCAGGTGTCGAGGAGCGACTGCGAGACGAAGAGGAGTCCACCTGCCATGGAGAGATCGCCGTTGTTTCGCACGTTTGCGGGGGACGGACAGGCTAGCATGCCCCCTGCCCCGCTTGCCAGCACGCGCCCGAGGAGTTAGGAAGCCGGCATGGCCTCCAACGACGTCGTGACCCTCGAGGACGGCACCTTCGACAACGAGGTGCTCAAGAGCGAACTTCCCGTCCTGGTCGATTTCTGGGCCACGTGGTGCGGGCCCTGCAAGGCCATCGCGCCCGTGGTCGAGCAGATCGCCACCGACTTCAAGGGCAAGGTGAAGGTCGGCAAGATGGACATCGACAAGCACCAGGTCGTCGCCCAGAAGTACAACATCCGCTCGATCCCGACCCTGCTCGTCTTCAAGGGCGGCAAGGTGGTCGACACGGTCGTCGGCAGCGACCGGACCCGCATCCTCGACAGCGTGAAGAAGGTCTCGGCCTAGGAACGGTCGGCCGCCCGCCGCCCGTCAGTTGACGAAGCGGCGGGTTCCCACGCTGGCGAGCAGCGCGAGCGCCAGGAACACCACCAGCACCGACGTCCCGCCGTAGCTCATGAGCGGGAGCGTCACGCCCACCACCGGCATCACGCCCGTCACCATCCCCAGGTTGATGAAGGCGTGCCAGAAGACGAGCGCGGTCGCCCCCACCGCCACGAACTGGCCGAACCGGTCGCGCGCCCGGAGCGCGATGGTGATCCCGGACCCCACCAGCGCGAAGTAGAGGACGAGCAGCAGGAGCGCGCCGGCGAACCCGTGCTCCTCCGCCCACACCGAGAAGATGAAGTCGGTGTGCTGCTCGGGAAGGAACGAGAGCAAGGTCTGGGTCCCCTGCCCCCAGCCCTTCCCGAACCCCTGCCCGGACCCCACCGCGATCATCGACTGGGTCGCGTGGTAGCCCGCACCCAGGACGTCTCCCTCGGGGTTGAGGAACGTCTCGACCCGCTTCCGCTGGTAGGGCTTCAGGTGGGGCCAGGCCGCGCCGGCCGCCACGGTCACCGCCGCCACCAGCACCACGAGCGTCTTCCACCGGACGCCGGCGAACAGGATCATCGTCGCGCCCACGGCGACGACGATGAGCGCCGTGCCCAGGTCGGGCTCCCGCTGGACCAGCACCGCCGGCACGAGGACGAGGAGCGCCGGGATCGCGATCTCCAGCAGCCCCCGGGGCCCGCGCCTCGGGTCGCTCTCGGCGTCCCGGGAGAACCACCGGGCGAGCACCAGGATGACCGCGATCTTGGCGAACTCGGAGGGCTGGAAACCCACGGGCCCGACGTGGATCCACCGCCGGGCCCCCATCACCACCCGCCCCTTCACGAGCACCGCCACGAGCAGCAGCAGCACGACGCCGTAGAGGATCCAGGCGCCCTGCCGGAAGAGCTTGTAGTCGACCAGCACCACGAAGAGGGCGAGCGCCGTCCCGATCCCCATCCAGGTGGCCTGGGTCATCCAGATGTCGACGTGCGAGCTGCGGGAGGCCGAGGCGAGGTTCCAGACGCCCAGCCCGCAGATGGCCAGGACCAGGAAGACCACGTGCCAGGGGAAGCGGGCGAAGGAGCGGTCCCGCGGCGCGCCCAGGCTGGCGAGCCCGGAGAGGTCAAGCGCCACGGCGAGCTCCGGCGGCGGGGTCGAGCGCGGCCCGGGCCGGCTTCTCCGGACGTCCGGCGGGAGGCGGCGCCGGGGGAGGCGCCGCGGGAGGCGCCTCGGCGGGGCGATTCGCGCCGTCCCGCGCGCGCGCGTCCTCCTCCTTCAGCTCCAGCCACTTGCGCACCAGCGCGGCGGCCGTGGGGGCCGCGTTGGAGGCCCCGAAGCCCGAGTGCTCGTTCAGCACCACCACCACGATCTCCGGGTCGTCGGCCGGCGCGTAGGCGGCGAACCACGCGTGGTCCCGCTCGAAGTAGCCGACCTGCGAGGCCTTGAGCCGCTTGGCCCCCAGTTTCACCACCTGTGCGGTGCCGGTCTTGCCGGCCATGACCGTGTCCTTCAGCTTCACGCCGCGGGCGGTGCCGAAGGGCTCGTTCACGGTCGCGAGCAGCCCCTTCATCACGGCGTCGCGGGTCTCCTGCTTGATGGGCAGCTTCCCGCGGACCTCCGGGGGGAATTCCTTCAGCACCTCTCCGCGAGGATCCTCGATTCGCAGGACGACCTGCGGCTTCCAGACCTTCCCGGTGGCGATGGCGCCGTAGAGGACCAGCTGCTGGAGGGGCGTCACGTTCACGTCCCCCTGGCCGATGGCGATGTTGAGGGACATGCCGTGCTGGTGCCCTCCGGGCTGGCGGGCGTCGTGCCAGGCCTCGTCGGGCATCACGCCCGGGATCTCCCCCTGGAGGTCGAGGCCGGTGGGCTTGCCCAGGCCGAGGAGCGCCCCCCATTTCGCGATCCGGTCGGTGCCCATCCGGTCGCCCAGCGCGTAGAAGAAGACGTCGCAGCTGGCGCCGAGCGCGTGCTCCAGGTCGACCTGGCCGTGGCCCGTCTCCTTGTCGCACCGCCAGCTGTGTCCACCCAGCGTGTAGCGGCCCGGACAGTACACCGTGCCGCCCGGCCGCAGCGCGCCCTCCTCCAGCGCGGCGATGGCGGTCACCACCTTGAACGTCGAGCCGGGGTGGTAGTGCTGCTGGATGGCCCGGAAGAGCTCGGGCTGGAGCGGATCGCCCCGGATGGCGGCCAGCTCGGCGCGGCTGATGCGGCCCGCCATCTTGTTGGGGTCGATGGCCGGCCGGTCCACCAGCGCGAGGAGGAACCCGGTCCTCGCGTCCATGGCGAGCACCGCGCCCGCCGTGGCCGGGAAGGTCTTCTCGGCGAACTCCTGCAGCCGCCAGTCGAGGGAGAGGACCAGGTTGTTGCCCGGCGAGGAGGGCTCGTAGCGCTGCGCCTCGGGAATGAGCTCGCTGTCCCGCTTGGCGTTCCCGCGCGCGTCGACGACCACGCGCTGCACGCCGTCCACGCCGCGGAGGTCGCGCTCGAAGCGCTTCTCCAGGCCCCGCCGCCCCACGAAGTCGCGCGGCTGGTAGGGCTGCTGATCCCCGCCCAGCTCCTCCAGCTCGGCGTTCAGCTTCACGATCTCCTCGGCGCCCACCTCGTTCATGTACCCGAGCAGGTGGCTGGCCCAGACGCCGTGCCGGTAGCTCCGGTGCGGGGTGGGGAGCACGTCGACGGCCCCGGAGAGCTCGATGCGATTGGCCTCGACCACGTCGAGCTCGTCCCGCGAGATGTCGACCTTGACCGTGAAGGGACGGAACCGGACCAGGCCGCGCGCGGTGGCGAGGTGCTCGCGCACGCGCTGCTCCTCCTCGAAGGAGAGGGAGAGCAGGGCCGCGAGCCGCGCCACCACGTCGTCGCAGGCCTTCCCGCAGAACCACGGGATGAGGACCACGTCGTAGCTCGGCCGGGAGTCGACGAGGACCTTGCGCGTCCGGTCGAGGACCAGCCCGCGGTCGGCCGGGACCCGGAGCTCCTTCACGAAGTTCTCGTCGGCGCGCCCCTTGTACTCCTCGCCCCGGAGGATCTGCAGGTGGTAGAGGCGCGAGAGGAGCACCAGGAAGGCGAAGGAGGCGATGCCCGCCATCCAGAGCAGGCGCGCCCCTCCCTCCCCACGCGAGCCGGACGGACCGAGCGTCACGGGAGCCCCCGGGTCATCGCAGGGCCCCCGGCAGGTCGCGGTGG
Source organism: uncultured delta proteobacterium (assembly GCA_963766715.1). GTDB lineage: Bacteria > Myxococcota > Myxococcia > Myxococcales > Anaeromyxobacteraceae > CAIOAK01. The sequence goes on along the minus strand of CAVYBH010000012.1, from coordinate 142,781 downwards.
GCCGGGACCACGATGCGGTCGAGCGCCCAGCGGACTGCGGGCGCGGCCAGGGCGGTGAGGAGCGACTCGACGAGCACGCGCCCCAGCAAGGACCAGCCCGGCTCGGCTTCCCTCCTGCGTCACGTAGCGGGTGAGCAGGATCGCCCCGAAGCCCATCGTGAAGGTGGCGGCGCCGCTGAGCAGCGCGAAGCCCAGGTCGCTCCGGGCGTCGAAGGGCCCCGCCCCCGCCCGCACGCCCACGACGATCATCACCGACAGGAAGGTGAGGAGCCCGCCCGGGCCTCCCGCGGCCGCGTCGAGCAGCACGCCCACCAGCGCGGCGCCGATGGCCCCCTCGACGACCGGGGTCTCGACGCCCAGCCAGACGATGACCGGCACGGCCAGCGCCACGGACACGGCACCGCCCGCGAGCTGGCTCGTGGCCGACGCGCCCAAGGCGAGCAGCACCAGCGCCGCCAGCAGCGCCAGCGGGATCCGGACGTATCTCCTCATGGCTCGGGCGCGAGCGCGGCGGGAAGGGCGCCGGGATTCTCGGTGGAGACCAGCACGGCGACCTCCTCCACCCGGTTCACGTCGACGGCGGGGATCACCTCGGCCGCCTGGTAGAGGCCGAAGCCGCCGCGCTTCACCCGGGTCACCTGTCCGACCGCGAGGCCGCGCGGGAAGACGCCATCGGTGCCCGAGGTGAGCAGGAGGTCCCCCTCGATCAGGTCGTCGGAGCGGAGCGCGTACTCGAGCCGGCACGGCCCGGGCGCGCCCTGTCCGCGCACGTTGGCCCGGGCGCGGGACCGCTCGATCCGGACCGCGATGGAGCTGTTGCGGTCGGAGAGGAGCAGGATGTCGGCGCTGTGCGATCCCAGGGTGTGGACGCGCCCCACCACGCCGTCGGCCGTGACCACCGGCATCATCCGGCGGATGCCGTCGTCGGAGCCGCGGTCGATGGTGACGAGCTGAAGTCCCTTGGGGTCCATTCGCGTTCCGATGATCCGGGCGCCCACCGCCCGGTGCTCTGGCTTGGAACGCGCGAAGGCCAGCAATCGTTCCAGCCGCTCGTTCTCGACCTTCAGCTGGGCGAGCTGGGCGTTCTCGGCGCGCAGCTCGTTCACCGTGCGGGTGAGCGCGAGGGCCTGATCGTGCGCGCCCCGGAGCCAGACGTAGCGCTGCCAGGTGGTGAGCACGCCGGAGAGCGACCAGTCGACCGCCTTCTCGATGGGGCTCGTGGCCGTGAGGACGAACCGATCGAGCGCGGTCCGGTCGGCGGGGTGGCGCGCATGGGCGAGGAACACGCCCAGCGGGACCACCGCGAGGACCACCACGACGAGGACTTCCCGGTACCGCTTCAGAAGAGAGAGCAATTCGACTCCGACCTCGCCCGCGCCGCCCGTCCCGACCTCGAAAACCCTTGCATTTTAGCGCCTATCGACCTACTTGTTCAACCCCGTCGCGGCCAGGGCCGCCGACCGGAACTCCACCCCGCGGGAGCCTTCTACCTCATGCTGGACATCCTTCGCTCGAAGAGCCGCAGCGTCCTCACCTACGTGCTCTTCGGCATCATCATCATCGTCTTCGTGGTGTCGTTCGGACCGGGCTCCCAGGGATGCCAGGTGGAAGGGCTCTCCTCGCACACGGCCGTCGAGATCGACGGCTACGCGGTGGCGCCGGCCGACTACGAGGAGGCCTACGGAAACCTCTTCCGGACCTACCAGGCCCGGGTCGGCCAGAGCTTCACCCGCGAGCTCGCCGACCAGCTCGGCCTGCGCAACGTGGCCATGAACCAGCTCGTCGACCGGGTGCTGGTGGTGCAGGAGGCCAAGCGTCGCGGCCTCCGCGTCACCCCGGACGAGGTGAACCGGGTCGTCTGGTCCATCCCCAGCTTCCAGACCGACGGTCGCTTCGACATCGAGCTCTACCGGCGCGCCGTGCGGCAGTCCTACGGGTCGGAGTCCCGCTTCGAGGAGCGGCTCGTCGACGACCTGCTCTTCCAGAAGATGACGGCCCTCCTCCGCGAAGGAGCCCTGGTCTCCGAGGACGAGGTCCGCGCGGCCTGGATGGCCGACGCCGACCGCGTGGAGCTCGAGTGGGTGCGCTTCCCGTTCGCCGCCGCTCGCAAGGAGGTCAAGGTCACCGACGCCGAGGTGGCGGCGCTCCTCCGGACCGACGCGGCGAAGGTCCAGAAGGCCTACAAGGACAACGCGGCCCGCTTCGAGAAGAAGAAGCAGGTCCACGCCCGCCACATCCTCGTGAAGGTGCCCGAGGGCGCCCCGGCGGCCCAGGACGACGCCGCCAAGAAGAAGATCGAGGGGCTCGCCGAGCGCGTGAAGAAGGAACCCTTCGCCCAGGTGGCGAAGGAGACGACCGACGACACCGCGACCCGCGAGAAGGGCGGCGACCTGGGCACGTTCGGCCCGGGGCTCATGGCCAAGCCCTTCGACGACGCCGCCTTCGCGCTGAAGGCGGGCGAGGTCTCTGCGCCGGTGCGCACCCGCTTCGGCTGGCACCTCATCCTCGTCGAGGGGGTGGAGGACGCCCGCGTCGTGCCGCTCAAGGAGGTCGAGACCTCCCTGGCTCGCGAGATCCTCGAGCTCGAGGGCGCGCGGAAGATCGCCGACCGCCGGGCGCGCGAGGCACTCGCCCAGGCCCGGGCCGGCAAGAAGCTCGAGGCGATGTTCCCTGCCGCCCAGCCCGACGCGCGGAAGGCTGGCCCCACCCTCGGTGGCGAGCCCATCGTGGCCCGCGACAGCGGCCTCTTCAACCCGGCCGCCGCCACCGTGCCCGGCCTCGGGGAGGCCCCGGCCCTCTACGCCGCCGCCGCCGCCGCCACCGCCGCGGGCCAGACGCTGCCGGACGTGTACGCCACGCCCGCCGGGCCGGTGGTGGCCCAGGTGAAGGAGCGGCAGCGCCCCGACCCTGCCAAGTACGAGCGGCAGCGCGACGAGATCGCCGCCCGCCTCACCTCCCGCCGGCAGGCGGAGGTCGAGACCGCCTGGCTGAAGACGCTGCGGGACGGCGCCACCATCAAGGTGAACGACGCGCTCCTGCGCGGAGCCGTGGCGGCGCAGCAGCAGCAGGTAGCCCGCTCGCGACGCACCTCGAGCCGGAGCCCTGGGCCGGCCGGCTACCCGCCGGCCTCGCCCACGGCGTTCCGGCTCGATTCCTTCACCCGGTACATCGCCGCGTCGGCTCCCTGGACGACCTTCTCCGGGGTGTCCCCGTCCTCCGGGCAGGTCGAGAGGCCGAAGCTGGCCGTGATCTTCACCGCGAGTCCGCTCTCCCGCAGGAAGGTCGCCTCGGCCATGGCCACGCGGATCCGATCGGCGACGGTGCGGGCATGGACCTTGTCCGTCTCGGGCAGCAGGACGACGAACTCGTCCCCGCCGTAGCGGACCGGCACGTCGATGGTCCGGATCTTGTGACGGATGAGGTCCCCGACCTCCTTCAGGACTCCGCTCCCCGCCTGGTGCCCGAACCGGTCGTTCACCTGCTTGAAGTGATCGAGGTCCACGAAGACCAGCGAGAACGGCCTGCCGGTCCGGGCGGTGCGGGCCACCTCCATCTCCAGCTGCCGCCAGAGGTGGCGGGAGTTGAAGAGGCCGGTGTGCTCGTCGCGGAGCGTGAGTTCCCGGATGCGCTCGTAGGCCCGCGCGTTGTCGATGGCGATGGCCGCGTAGTCGGCGAGGGCCTCCAGCGTCCGCTGGTCGGTGGCGTCGAAGGGATGGCCGCCCCGCGGGTTCACGAGCTCGACCACCCCGAGCACCCGCCCCTTCGACTGGAGCGGCACGGCGAGAAGGCTGCCGGTGACCATGCCGGAGGCGTCGTCGAATCGGGCGGCGAAGCGGGGGTCCTGGCGGACGTCGGGCACGAGCACCGGGCGTCCCGAGGTGGCGACGTGGCCCGCCACCCCTTCCCCGAGGGGCAGGCGCATGGCCTTCAGCCGCTCGGCTCCCTCGCCGACCGCGATCTCGAAGACCAGCTCCTGCTTGGCCTCGTCGACGAGCAGGAGCGACCAGTGCTCGGGGCGGAGCACCTCGCTCACCTTCTGCATGATGACCGCGAGCAGCTCGTGGATGTCGAGGGTCCCGGCCAGGGAGCGGCCGATGTCGTTGAACGCCTGGAGCTCCTGAACCTTCCGCTCGAGCTCCCGCAGCAGGTCGCGGGACTCCATGGTCGAGGATCGTGGTAGCAATACCGCGGGTCATTCGTCAATGCGTCTCGTCCTCGCCTCCCGGAGTCCTCGCCGCCGCGAGTTGCTCGCCTCGGTCGGCGTCCAGGCCGAGGTCCGGCCCGCCGACACCGACGAGTCGGTGCGTGAGGGCGAAGGTGCGGACGGGTACGTCCGGCGGCTGGCCCGCGAGAAGGCCCGCGCCGTCCCGGCCTCGCCCGGAGAGCTGGTGCTCGCCGCCGACACCTCCGTGGTCCTGGGGACGGAGATCCTGGGCAAGCCGCGCGACGAGGGCGACGCCCGGCGGATGCTGCGGGCCCTCTCCGGCCGGACCCACGTCGTGGCCACCGGCGTCCACGGCCTCGCGAGGGGAGCCGACGGAGCGACGCGGGAGGAGACCCTCGTCGTCTCCTCGGCGGTGCGCCTCGTCCCCCTCTCCGAGGAGCGCATCGCCTGGTACGTGGGAACCGGAGAGCCGTTCGACAAGGCCGGCGCCTACGCCGTCCAGGGAGCCGGCGGCTCGCTGGTGCGCGGGATCGCCGGCAGCGTCTCGAACGTGGTCGGCCTGCCGCTCGCCGAGACGCTCGCCCTGCTCGGCCGGCTCGGGCTCACGCCACCCTGGGGGACGCCTTGAACGCCGAGACCATCGCCGGGCGGCTGGCACTCGTTCGCGCCTCGATCCCGGCCGGCGTCACGCTCATCGCCGTGTCGAAGTCCCAGCCGGCCGACGCCATCCGCGAGGCCCACGCCGCGGGCCAGCGCCACTTCGGCGAGAACTACGTGCAGGAGTGGAGGGAGAAGGCCGAGGTCCTCGCCGACCTGCCGGAGATCGTCTGGCACTTCATCGGCTCTCTCCAGACGAACAAGGTGAAGTACCTGGCCGGCCGTGTCGGGCTCGTCCACACGGTGGACCGGGAGGAGCTGGGGCGAGAGATCTCGAAGCGCTGGGAGAAGGCCGGAGCCCGCGCGCGGGTCCTCGTCGAGGTGAACCTCGGGCAGGAAGCCTCGAAGGGGGGCTGCGCGGAGGGCGACGTGCCCGGGCTCGTGGAGAAGCTGCGCGCACTCCCCTCGCTCGAGGTGGCCGGGCTGACCTGCATTCCCCCGCCCGGGGACGACCCTCGACCCTACTTCGTGGCCCTGCGCGGCCTGCGCGATCGGCTCGGCCTGCGCGAGCTCTCGATGGGGATGAGCGGGGACTACCCGATCGCGATCGCCGAGGGCGCGACCCTGGTGCGCGTGGGCACGGCGATCTTCGGGGAGCGCGCCCGGAAGGGACCGTAGGTCCCGCCCTCCGCGGCGGGCGGTGCGGACGGCCGGGTCACACCTCCTTGAGCCGCAGCCGGCCCTCGTCGTTCACCAGGACCTTGAACTCCTGCCCGCAGTAGAAGCAAAGGACGTCGTCCCCGTCGCCGAAGGCGTCGTCGTAGGGGTTGTTGGCACTGCAGCTCGGGCAGTCGAAGTCCTGGAAGGTGCGGCGTCGCCCCTCCTTCTCGCCGACGTCCTCCTTGTCTCCCTCGTAGTCGTTCGGGTCGAGTGGCATCCTTTCAGAGTAGCCATTCGCTATCGCCACCGCGACAAGGATGCCCTGATTCGCCCAGGCCCCATCCGGGACTCCTGCGGCAAGATCCTGATTTCGATGGCGGTTCTCCCGTCCTGGATTGGCCGATGCCTTGCTACTCGATCAGGTCGACGTACCTTCTTCCGAGCCCATGAAACTCGCCCGCCTCGCCATCGCCTCCCTGGCCCTCCTCGCCGCCCCGGCCGCCTTCGCCGGAGGCGGGTTCGCCCCAGGTGAGCAGATCGACTTCACCATCGACTACCTCGGGGTTCGCACCGGGGAGGCCCGCATCGTCGTCGGCCAGGCCGAGGGGCCGGTCTGGCCGGTCATCTCCCAGGCCCGGTCGGGCGGGCTCGCGAGCATCGTCGACATCCGCGAGCACCTGGTCTCGTACTGGGATTCCGAGTCGCGCCTCCCGCGGGGCTCCGACCTGCAGGCCATCGAGGTGGGCGACCGGCACAACGACAGCGCCCGCTTCGATCGGGACTCCGGACAGGCCACCATCCGCATCGAGCGCAAGGGGCGGAAGATCGAGAAGACCTACCCGCTCGATCCCATGGCCCAGGACTTCGCGAGCGCCGTCCTCTGGCTCCGCACCCAGCCGCTCGGCGCCGACGCCCGGTTCGAGATCCCGGTCTTCACGACGAAGGGCACCTTCCAGCTCCAGGCCTCCGTGGTCGGGCGCGAGACCGTGAACACGCCCGCCGGCTCCTTCGACGCGTGGAAGGTCCAGGTCCGGACGGCGTTCGAGGGGAACTTCGCCTCCAAGCGCGACACCTTCATCTGGTTCTCCGCCGACGAGAACCGGGTCCCGGTCCGCGTGAGCGCCGACTTCGCGCTGGGGAGCGTGGTGGTGAACCTGGCCGCCTACCGTCCCGGCGGCCAGCTGGCCCGGAACTGAGGCCGCCACCTGTTCGCCGCCGCCGTCGCTGCCCTGCTCCTCGCCGCCGAGCCATGCGGCCTCCCGGCGCTTCGCCCGGGCCCGTTCCCGTGGCGCACCGGCGAGGTCCTCACCTTCGACCTGGACGTGATGGGCATGGTGAAGGCCGGGACCCTCGCCCTCGAGGTGGGCCGTCCGATGTTCGACGGCACCCAGATCCCCTTCAAGGCCCGGGTGAAGAACACCTCGGTGTTCGCCAAGATCCGGCGGATCGTCGGCGGCGGCTTCTCCTGGGTGGACGCGAAGACCCTTCGCCCCGAGCGCTACCGGGACGAGGTCGTCGAGGACGGCGTGAAGAAGGTGAGCGACGCCCGCCTCGGCGCCAGCGCCACGTCGGTGACCATCGAGACCCTCTACGGCGACCAGAAGGGGGCGACGTCCTACGAGCGCAAGGGAGAGGTCCTGGACGCCCTCTCCGCCGCCTACTTCCTGCGCGCCGCCGACCTGAAGCCCGGGCAGGAGATCTGCTTCGACGTGGTGGGCAACCGGCGCTACTGGCGCTACCACGGGAAGGTGGCGGCGAAGCCGGAGCGCGTCGACACGGCGGGCGGCCTCTTCGACACGCTGCGCATCGACGGGACCATCGAGCGGGCCGACCAGCCCGGCGCGAAGCGGCCGCTCCACGTCTGGATCTCGACGGACCCCCACCGCGTGCTGGTGGGGGCGGTGAGCGAGATCGATCTGGGACCGGTGTCGGCGCTGCTGGCCCGACCGCCCTAGGTCAGATGAGGCCGCGCGAGCGGCGCAGCAGCTCGACCGTCTTTCCGAACTCGATGTCCCAGGCGCTCGTGCCCTCCTGGAGGTGCTTCAGGCGGGCGCGGGCCTCGCGGTCAATCTCGTCGTCGACGTCGAGGTGGCGCTTGAAGATGCCGAAGATCTTCTTCCGGAGGCTCAGGTCGTCGGAGAAGACCTCCTCGACGTTCCGGGAGACGAGCAGCTGCTCCATCATCTGGCCGATGACGTACTCGATCCCCTCGTCCCCCATCTTGAAGCCGCGGACGTCGGCCATCTCGCGCTTCACCTGGTTGAACCGGGACTGATCGTAGCCGCGGCGCTCGAGGGCCTCGCGGGTGGCGCCGTTCACGCGCTCCTCGGCGGCCAGGTACTCCTTCATGACCGACGCCATGTCCATCTCGGCGTCGGCGATCCGCATGGTCTCCACCTCGACGTCGCCGTCCTGCATCAGGGTCTGGACGACCTCGCGGGCGATGGTGGGAATGACCTTCGGATAAAGGCGCATTTTGCTCTTTCCTCGCAGCGCGGGTCTACCGCGCCCGAGCCGCGTAACGGCGGTGATCTAAAGGACTTTCCGTATAGACTCCACCGGCGGTCGAGGGCAAGGAAAAAGGGGCCGCCACCCGCATCGGGACGGCCCCGGATTGCCCTTCAGGTCGGCTTCGTCACGCTCAGGGCGCGTAGATCTTCATCACTTCGTCGAGGAGCTTCAGCGCCTCGGCCCTGGGGCGCTGGAAGGCGTTGCGCCCCATGATGGAGCCGAACGACCCGCCCTCCTTCAGGCCGCGGATCTCGGCGAGGACCTCGTCGGTCCCCTTCGCCTCGCCGCCGGAGAAGATCACGATTCGCTTGCCGTTGAAGGCGCTCTGGACGACGTGCCGCACGCGGTCGGCGAGGGTCTTCGTGGGGATGGCGTACTTCTCGAAGACCTTCTTGGCCTCGGCGCCCTCCACCAGGTCCTTGGGCGGCTTCACCTTGATGACGTGCGCGCCGAGCTGCGCGGCGATCTGGGCGGCGTAGCCGGCGATGTCGACCGCCGTCTCCCCGTCCTTCGACACGCCCGCCCCGCGCGGGTAGCTCCAGACCACCACGGCGAGACCCTTGCGCTTGGCCTCCTGGGTGAGGGCCCTCAGGTCCTCGTACTGCCGGTTCCGGGCGCCCGATGCCGGGTAGATCGTGTACCCGATGGCGGCGCAGCCGAGCCGGAGCGCCTCGTCGACGGAGCCGGTGATGGCCGAGATGGGCTGGTCCATCTTGGCCAGGCTGTCGGAGTTGTTGAGCTTGAGGATGAGCGGGATCTGCCCGGCGAACTTGGCGGCGCCGGCCTCGAGGAATCCGAGCGGGGCGGCGTAGGCGTTGCAGCCGGCGTCGATGGCGAGCTGGAAGTGGTAGTCGGGATCGTACCCGGCCGGGTTCGGCGCAAAGGAGCGGGCCGGTCCGTGCTCGAAGCCCTGGTCGACCGGGAGGATGACGAGCTTGCCCGTGCCCCCGAGCTTCCCGGATCCGAGCAGCCGCGCCAGGTTGGTCAGCGTCCCCGGGCTGTCGGACGAGTACCAGGACAGGATTTCCTTCACGCGCGGTGTGATCTGCATGGAAGTCTCCGGGGGCGAGAGTGGAATGTGGTGCGGAGCCTTCGTCCGGCTCCGCGCCGGTCTCTATATCATGCCGTTCGCAGCGCGGGCGTGCGGAAGCAGCGCGCCACGAAGCCGCATCCCTCCTGCCTGCAACGGGCCTCGTCGCGCCCGACCTCGCCCGGGGAGAGGTCCCTGCCCTCCCCGCGGGTGGCCCCGAGCGCCAGGGCCGGGATCCGGGCGGCCAGGCGGCGGAGGGACTCCCCGGACGGGGTGACGTCGACGGCCCGCGGAACGCCTCGGAGGAAGTGGAGCGTGGCCCGGACGGGCGCGCCTCCGTGGGCGCGCGACGCCGCCAGCGCGTAGGCCTCGAGCTGGAGCCGGTACCGGTCCTCCGCCCCCGGGTGGTAGCGGGCGTACTTGAAGTCGAGGACCTCGACGTCGTCGCCGCTCACGACCAGTGCGTCGATGGCCCCATCCAGGTAGCACGCCGGCGCCCCGTCGAGCCGGAGCAGGAAAGGGACCTCCCGGCGCAGCGCACCCGTCCGGGCCCAGCCGGCCAGCCGCTGCCCGTTCGGCGACTCCAGGAAGCGGGCCACGTCGTCGAGGATGCGACGGATTGCCGGGCGCCCCGGGTCGTCGCCGCGTCGCGTGGCCGCAGCGGCCAGCAGCGCCCGGCGGGCCAGCGGCGGGGCGAGCAGGTCCACCTCGGCGAGGAGCGCATGGGCCAGCGTTCCCCGGACCGTGGCGCGCTCCACCTCCTCCCCGCCGCGCGCGTCGCTCCTCGGCTCCGGCAGCTTCATCTGGACGGCCAGCCAGTGCCGGCGCGGGCAGCGCGCGTACTCGGCCAGGCTGGTCACCGAGAGTCGCAGGGGAAGCGGCGCCGGCGCGGGGCGGAGCGCGGGGGCGGCGAGCGGCACCGTCGTGTCCGGACCGGTCGGCCCGGTCGGCCCGGTCGGCGCGGCGAGCGGGAGCGGGGCGGACGGCGCGGGGCGGCGGAGGAGCAACCCGGGCGGGGCCCGCGCCACGACCTCGGCCCAGGTGCCGGTGGCGGTGCGCGAGCGTGGAGCCGGAGAGGACCAGCCTGTCCCGGGCCCGGGTGAGCGCGACGTAGAGGAGGCGCCGGCCCTCGGCGCGCTCGGCGCGCGACGCCGCGGCGCGCACCCGGGCGGTGGTGTCGGTCTCCGCGGGCGCCGCTCCGCCGTCGCCGAGGAGCGGGACGGCCACGCGACCCTGCTCGTCGAGCACCGGACGTCGAGCCGGAGTCGGGGGACGCGCTCCGAGCTCGGGCACGAGGACGACGGGCCACTCCAGCCCCTTGGCCTGGTGAACGGTGAGGAGCGAGACCGCGTCGGCGTCCCCTCCATCCGCCTCCGGTTCCCGGGGCGGGAGCCGGGAGAGCGTCCGGAGGCGGTCGGCGAACGTGCCGACCGGGACGCCGCGCGCCGCCTGGCGCCGGGCGATCTCGACGACCTTGCGCACGTTGGCCGCGCGCCGCTCCCCGTCCGGCCCGGCGAGCAGCGCCGCCTCCACGTCGAGCCGTTCCACCGCGAGCGAGATCGTCTCCCCCGCGTCGAGCCGCCCGCGCCCCTCGCGCAGCTCGCGCCAGGTCTCGAGCAGCCGCCGCAGCCTGTCCCCCTCGCCCGGCGGCGCCTCCCCGGAGCGGGCCAGGCCGATCTCGGCGCCGGCCTCGGCGGGATCGATCCTCGACAGCCGGGCGAGACCGCGGCGGGCGAGCGCGAAGAGCGTGGCGTCGGACAGCGAGCAGAGCGGCGACCGAAGGAGCGCCGCCCAGGCCACCTCGTCGCCGGGCTCCTCCACGACCGCGCAGAGCTCTCCCAGGTCGCGAACCTCGGGGGCCTGGAAGAATCCGCCGCCGCGCGCCACGCGGACCGGGATCCCGGCCTCGCGCAGCGCCCGCTCGAAGACCCCGACGTGGGTGAGCCGGCGGAAGAGGATGGCCACGTCCCCGGGCGGCGTCCCGGCGGCGAGCAATTCGGCGATCCGGGCGGCGACGGCCCGGGCCTCGCGCGCCCGGCGCTCCTCGGCCGATCCACCCTCCCCGTCCTCGAGCAGCTCCGCGGCGGGGCGGTCGCCGCCGGGCCGCGTGGCGCGCAGCCGGTCCTCGTCGCCGAAGGGCACGCCCAGTCCGCCCTCCTCGCCGGAGAGGAGCGCGTTCACGAGGTCGACGATGCCGCCCGTCGAGCGGTGGTTCTCCCGCAGGTGAACCACCTGCCCCTGCCCGGCGGCGAGCCGCCCGATGAGGCCGGCGAACACGCCCACGTCGGCGCCGCGAAACCGGTAGATGGACTGCTTGGCGTCCCCGACCGCCACGCGCAGGGGAAGGGGCGTTCCCGCGGGGCCGGGCGCGTCCTCCCCGGCGAGCAGCTCGAAGATCTCGGCCTGGAGGCCGTTCACGTCCTGGTACTCGTCCACGAGGAGCGCCCTCGCCCGCGCTCGCATCTCGGAGCGGAGGACGGGCGCGTCGCGCAGGAGGTCGCGGACCCGCAGCAGGAGATCGTCGAAGTCGAGGACGCCGGCGCGGTCCTTGGCCTCCCGGTAGCGCCGTTCGACGTCGCCGACGAGGGAGGCGAGCGCGAGCGCCAGCGGTGCAGCCTCGCGCTCCGCCTCGACCCGCGGGAGACGGGCGGCGGCCTCCTCGAAGCGCGCGCGGGCGGCGGACAGAGCGGGCGGGTCGCGCTTCCCGGTGCGCCAGCCCTTCGTGGCCGACGCGAGCCTGGCGCCGTCCGGGAGCCGCCCGGCCCCGGTGAGCTCCGCGAGCCGGGCCGCGAGCGCGCCGAGCGCGGCCTGCCCGGTGGGAGTCGTGGCCGCGGCAGCCATCCCGGCCAGGTCGGCTGCGGCGGCGAGCACGTCCTCGCGCGCGGCCTCCACGTCCCGATCGCTCCCCTGCACCGCCTCGGGTGGGCCGACGAGGCCCCGGGTGGCGCGCTCGCGCAGGAGGGCGATCGCCTCGGCGCCGAGGGCGCGGACCCCTCCCAGCGCCGTGGCCAGCCGGCGCTCCGCCTCGCCCCCCCGGTCGAGCGCGGCCACCGCTCCCTCGAGCGACGCGGCGCCCAGCAGCTCGGAAGCTCCCTCCTCGTCGAGCACGGCGAAGTCGGGATCGAGACCGGCCTCGAGCGCGTGCTCCCGGAGCACGCTCGCCGCCCACCCGTGAATCGTGCCCACCGCCATGGAGGGCAGCTCCCGCAGCGCCTCCTCGAGCCGCGCCGCCCCGTCCCCGTCGCCCGCGGAGCGGAGCGTCCGCGCCCCGTCGGCGAGCTCCCGGCCCAGCCGGTCGGCCAGCTCGGCCCCCGCACGTTCCGTGAACGTGATGGCCACCACGTCCCGGGGGGCGAGGGGCTCCTCCGGACCGTCCCCGGCGAGCCGGCGCCGGAGGAGCTCCACGAGCGCCGAGGTCTTGCCCGCGCCGGCCGCGGCCGACACGGCGATGGCGCCGCTCGCCCGGAAGAGCGCCTGCGCCGCGTCGCTCCACGACGCTCCGGCGGGCAGCGGGCTCATGCCTCCCCCGGCCGAGGGAACCGGCAGACGGCGCCGAAGGGGCATCCGGTGCAGTCGGAAGGCGCCACCGGGAACCGGCCCGACCGGATGCGGGACACGACGTCGACGACCCCGTCGGCCAGGTTGCGCCCGCCGGCGGCCCGGATCGCGGCGCGCCGCTCCGGGTCGAGCGCGAGGAACGGGTCGGCGGGATCGACCCTCCACGGTTCGGCCCGCTCCCCGGACCGGAGCAGCGAGTAGGTGGCCGACAGCTCGGCGCGCCCGGGGAGCTCCCTCGCCGCGGCCAGGAGGTAGACGGGAGCCTGGAAGCTCGACCTGCCCAGCTCCTCCTCGGAGAGCCGCTCGCGCGCCATCTCGGTCGACCGCGAGTTCTTGTAGTCGACGACGAGCAGGCGCCGCCCGTCGTCGTCGACCCGGTCGATTCGCCCCTGGAGGAGGACCGGGTCTCCGGCGGACGGGATGGCGATCGCGGGACGCCCCGAGCGCCCGCCGAAGGCGTACTCGAGGAGGACCGGGCGCATCCCGTCGGCGTCCCGCGCCTCGACCTCGACGAAGCGGTCGAGCCGGGCCAGGATCGCCGCCCGCCGCCCCGCCCACGTCGAGGGGTCGCCCACGCGCCCCTCGGCCTCGAAGCGCTGGAGCACCTCGCCGGCCAGGCGCCGGATCTCCTCCCGGTCGGCGTCACCCCCGGTGAGCGGCCACGCGCCCCGGTCGCGCCGGGCGCCGACGAACGCCTCCAGGATGGCGTGGAGCATGGCCCCCTCGTCCCGGGGCTCCATGTCGAAGCTCCCCCGCTCCGCCTCGGGCACCCGCGCCGCGCGCAGGAGGAAGCGGTAGGGACAACCCGCGAAGGTCTCGAGATCGGTGGCGCTCCACTCGGCGGGCAAGGCCGCGGCGAAGGGCGGGAGGCCGGGAGGGATGGCGCCGGCCGCTGGCGTGGCCTGCCCCGCTACCCAGGCGTTCCGCCGGTCCTCCTCCATCCGGCCGCGCACCCCCGCGTCGGCCGCGCGCCCGGCCAGGTCGGGGAGCGCCTCGAGCGCGGCGACGACCCGGGGGCCTTGACCCGCGGCCGTGAGGCGCGCGGCCGCGCGGAGCGCCTCTGCCGGCCCTCGCGCCGCCTCGAGCGCGGGGTCGCGTCCCAGGCGAAGCTCCTCGGCCCCGGCCAGGTCGAGCGCCTGCGCGGCGAGAGGCGCCGGCCCTTCGCGGTCGGGCCCCTCGGTCCACCCCACCGCCAGGGTCTCGCGCGCGGCGGCCAGCGCCGACCAGCCGCGGAACTCGGCATCGGCCCGGAGGTGGAACGCGGTGGGCAGCGCCCGGCGCCGGAGGTGCCGCGTCGAGGGCCTCCCGGGCCGAGTTGCCGAGGAGCGCATCGACCCGCGGCGCCCCGGGCCAGGACCCGCGCTCGGCGCCCGAGCACGACCGCCGCGCGGGCAACCAGTCCGGGCGCCTCGTCGGTGGGCCAGGCCTCCACCGCGCCGGAGGCCGGACCCTGACCCGCGGGCAGCTCGGCGAGGCCGGCGGCCAGCCCGAGGAGGGAGGCGAACTCCTCGCGGGACATCCTGCGGCTCCCTGCTCCCGTCGCGTCGAGCGCGGAGGCGAGGTCGTCGAGGACCTCCTCCAGCCGCGCGATGGCCGCCAGGTCCCTGCGGGCGAGGGAGGGTGCGCCGCGAGCCGCCCGGCGCCGGACGCCGGCGCGCTCGAGGAGGGCGCGCACCCGCGCCGCCCACTCGACCGGCGTGCCCGGGACGGCGAGCGGGGCCAGCAGCCGGCGAAGGTCCCGCACCGCGTCGGCCATTCGCGTGAGGGCCACTCGCTCCCCGGCGGCCTTCCCCGAGCCGCCGAGGAGGGCCGCCCGGGCCCGGAGCCGCTCCTCCGGATCGCCGCGGCCGTCCAGGACGCCCGCGCGGTCGAGGAGGAAGCGCTGCCGGGCGGGCCCCTCGGGCGGGCCCAGGTAGGGAGAGGAGAGGAGCGTCTCCACGGCCGTGCGGTCGAGTGCGCCCGCCCCCCGGACCGCGGAGCGAAGATCGCGGACGAGCGGGTGGCCCGCGAGCGGACGCGACAAGCGACACCGCCAGCGGGACGCCCAGGCGGGCGAACGCGGCCGGGAGGGCCTCCAGGATGCGGCCCGGGGCGAAGACGGCCACCTCGTCCGGTGGAATTCCGCCGTCGAGCCACGTGGCGACGAGCCGCGCGGCGGCGTCGCCTTGCCCGGCGTCGTCGGGCGCGGGGAGCCGGATCACCCGTTCGCGGGCCACCGCGCCGGTGGCCGGGAACTCGACGCGGATGTCGCGATGCGCGGCCAGCTCGTGGAGCGACTCGACGCGGCGGAGCCAGGGCTCGACCGGACCGGAGCGGCGCAGGTCCTCGGGGAAGGCGGGGACGCGGGCCAGCACCCGGCGCGCGCGGGCCGCCAGGGCTCCGCCGAGGTCGAGGGCGGCGCGGCTCGTGGGAAGGAAGCCTTCCAGCACGAGGAGGCCGAGGTCCCGGGTCTCCTCGGAGACGGCGCCCCGCGCCGCCGCGTCGGCGGCTCCGCGGAGCGCCCCGGCCGCATCGAGCGCACCCAGCCCCTCGAGGCGCTCCTCGTAGAGCGCGAGCGCGCGAGCCGCGGCCTCCAGTCGCTCGGCGACCCGACCCTGGACGGTGCGCGCCGCGGCGAGGAGATTGGCTGGCCCGACCTCGCCGGCCCGCGCCTCGGCGAGCAGCCGGGTCGCACCCCGCGCGGCGCCGCCGTCGGGGCGGGCGACCAGGCCGATCAGGCCGGAGTCGCTGGCCGCGTGGAGCGCGAGCAACCGCTCGGCCAGGGGCTCGAGCACGTTCCGGCGCTCCCCCGCCGCGGCGAGGAACCCGGGCACGAGGTTGCGCAGCGTGGCCACCCGCGGCCCGAGCAGGACGCCGTCCTGCGCGTCGCAGAGGCGGCGCTCGAACCTGGACTTCCGCAGCGGGGTGGGGACGACGACGAGATCGGACACCAGCCCGGAGGATACGCCCGGGGTCCGACGGTACCGGCCCTACTCCTCGCGGTACACCGCGAGCGACCCCTCGTTCTCCCAGACCTCGACCTTGGACACCCGGACCCGGTCGCCCTCGCTCTCGGAGAGGCGACGGTTGGCCTCCTCGTAGAAGAACCGGGCGATGTTCTCGGCGGTGGTGTTCAGCTCGTCGAACGGCGGGACCTCGTTCACGTTCCGGTGATCGAAGCGCGAGCCCACGTCCGCGACGATGCGCTGCAGGTCGGCGAAGTCGACCACCATGCTGAGGTGGTTGAGCCGCGAGGCGCGCGCGTGGAGGCGAACGCGCCAGTTGTGGCCGTGCAGCCGCTCGCACTTTCCGGGGTGGAACCGGATCTGGTGCGCGGCGCTGAAGAGGAAGTCCTTGGAGATCTCGTAGACGGGTACGCCCATGGCGGCGCGCAATATAGCCCCAGCCGGTCCCGCGTGCACCCCTCCGGGCCGCGGGAATCGGCGTCGCGGCCCCCGCGTTCCCGGGGTAGATTCCGCGCCGATGCGAACCTGGATCCAGATGGCCGTCCTCGCCGCCCTGGGGACCGCGGTGGGCTTCGCGGCCAACGCCCTCTCCCCTCACCCCGCCGTGCTGGGGCGCCCGGTCCTGTCCGCGGCCGAGGCCGGGGGGGGCTCCTGCGCGATGCCCCCCTCCGCCACGACCTCCGCGCCCGCACCCTGGAGGGCGCCGCGCATCTCGGTCGAGGAGGCGAAGGGGCTCTGCACCGCGTGCCTGGCCGGGTTCGTCGACGCGCGAGGACCGCACGAGTTCGCGCACGGCCACATCGCCAACGCCGTCCACCTCCCGCCCGCCGGCCACCCCGACGAGGCGGCGGCCGTCGCGGAGCTGAAGGGATTCCCCCTCGTGGTCGTGTACGACGGCGAGTACAGCTGCGCCGTGGCCGACGACGTCGCCACCCGGCTGAAGCGGTCGGGCCTCGCCGACGTCCGGGTGCTGGAGGGCGCGTGGCCGGCCTGGGTGACCGCACAGGGTCCGGCGGCAGCCGGGATGTGCGGCGTCTGCGGCCTTCCCGGGGCCACGCCGTGACGGGGCTGGCCGCCGCCGGCGCCCGGGTCTTCCTGGGCGGCCTCTTCCTCTGGGCCTCGATCACCAAGGTCCCCGACATGGCCGCGTTCGCCGAGAGCGTGGCCAACTACCGGATCGTGCCGCCGGCGCTCGTCCCGGCCGCGGCCGCCGCCGTGATCGGCGTCGAGATCGCCGCCGGCCTCGCCCTCGTCGCCAACCTCTGGGCGCGCGCCGCCGCCTGGGTGCTCGCGGGGCTGCTCGCCGTCTACACCGTCGGTCTCACGAGCGCCTTCGCGCGCGGCATCGACCTCGCCTGCGGCTGCTTCGGCGGGAACGCCCCGGCTACCGGGTGGACCGTGCTGCGCGACGTGGTGCTGCTCGCGCTGGCCGTCGGGGTGGCGATCTCGGCGCGGGACCGGCCCCCTTCCCCTTCGCGGCAGCCGGCCGCCTCGCGGGCCGACTGATCGGGACCAGCTCCACGAAGTACTGGTAGGGCAGGAACCGCCGCTCCCGCGCCCGGGCCAGCCCGGCCTCCCGGGCCAGCTCCAGGAACGCCGAGCGGGACACCTTGTGCCCGACCGGGGGACCCACCGGAAGGTCGCGGTCGTGGAAGTCCACGTTCACGATCCGTCCACCCGGGGCGAGCCGGCCGGCCAGCGCGCGCAGGTGCCCACCCCGTCGGTGAAGTGGTGGAACGTGTTGACGATCAGGATCAGGTCGCAGCGGCGCGGCGGCAGGGCGGAGCGACCCGGCCCGGCCAGGATGGCCCGGACGTTGCGGATCCCTTCCTCCCGGGCCCGCCGCCGCAGCATCTCGATCATGCGCGGCTCGACGTCGACGGCGTAGACGGTCCCGCGCGGACCCACCGCCCTCGCGATGCGGAGCGCCAGGTAGCCCGGTCCGGCTCCCACGTCGCAGGCCACGTCCCCGGGGCGCAGCCCGAGCGCCTCGACCAGGCGGTCCGGCCGCTGCCAGGCCGCGCGATCCGGGCCCTCCAGCTTCTCGAGGTAGTGCTCGAACTCGACCGGGTTCCGGTGGCGGTCGTGGTGCGGGTGTCCGTGCGTCATGCCGTTCGCCTCCTGCTGCGCTCCACCACGTCGAGGAGGGCGCGCACCGCCGCAGCCGGGTCGCCCTCCGTGAGCCAGGCCCGGATCGCGGCCACGCCCCAGGCCCCTGCCTCCATCACGGAGGCGGCGTTCGCGAGCTCCACGCCGCCCAGGCCGAGAAGCGGCAGGCCCAGCCGGGCCGCCTCTTCGAGGCGGCCGAGGCCCACGGGGGCGCCGTAGGCCCGCTTCGACGGGGTGTCGAAGACGGGCCCGAAGGTGGCGAAGTCGGCGCCGCCCCGGAGCGCCCGGCCCACCTCCTGCGGGGAGTGGCAGGAGACCCCGACGAGCGCCTCCGCTCCGAGGAGGCGTCGCGCCTCCTCCGGCGGAATCCCCGCCGAGGGCAGGTGGACGCCGTCTGCCCCCGCCGCGAGCGCGACGTCGACGCGGTCGTTCACGAGCAGCAGCTGCCCCTCGCCCCGGACGGCCGGCAGGATGGCGCGGGCCCGGGCGAGCAGCTCGCGCCCCGGCACGCCGGGGGCCCGGAGCTGGATGGCCACCGAGCGGGACGGAAGCCCCCGGACGGCGGACGCAATCCGGGCGGCGAGCGCCTCCCCGGGCGAGGAGTCGGTGACGAGGTAGACACGCGGGAGTCGCGGGGGCATCATTCGACGGTTTCCGTCCCGAGCATGCACGAGAGGTGACCTCCTTGAACAGCGACGTGCGCCCCCTCCTGGATTTTCTCGACACCCAGCGCGCGAAACAGGCCTCGCACTTCCCCACCGTCAAGTTCGACAAGGTGCTCAGCTTCATGGGCACCACCAGCCTGCCCGGAACCCACGCGACGGTGGCCATCCTGCCGGTGGCGCGCCTCGAGGCCGGCGCGGGTCCGTCCGAGATGCGGGTCCACCTGCGCGGGCGCCTGCCCAGGCCGCTGGCCCGCAACGAGTGCCTGACCGTCCACGTGGACAAGCTCGAGCAGTACCAGGGCTACCAGATCAAGACCCGCGCCCTGGCCGGCGCCGGGTCGGAGGACCAGCTCTACCGGGCGAACGGCAACGACCTGCTCGTCGAGGGGCGCCAGAATCTACACGGTGCACCACAGCCCCTACACCATGAAGTTCTTCGAGCAGATCCCCTACGAGGAGGTCGAGCAGACGGTGGGGAGCGTGAAGTACGCCTTCATCGGGCTCGGGGAGACCGCCAACATCTCGCCCCGGTTCATCTTCCACCACGAGACCAAGCTCGACCGGCTCCACCTGTTCCACGGCGATGGGCTCGCGCTCAAGACCTACATGAACCTCAAGGTGAACCGGCAGGAGACCCGCATCGTCGTCGACCTCGACACCTTCGAGGGCTACGCGCTGCAGGGGACGGTCGAGGAGTTCGCGCCGCACCAGCACCCGGCCGCCTACGATCGCATCTGCCAGGGGTTCGCCGCCGGCAACTGGGGCCGCCCGTCGCGCGTGTTCCGGTTCGTCGCCGATCGGTGGGAGCCGCTCGCGCCCTTCCGGGCGTAGCCCTCCCCTACCGCGGAGAGCCCACCAGCCCCGTCATCGGGCTCGACGCGGCCGCGTGCAGCCGCATGGGCATGCGGCCCGCCAGGAAGGCCTTCCGGCCGGCCGACACGCCGTCCCGCATGGCCTCGGCCATGAGCACCGCGTCCCCGGCCTCGGCGATGGCGGTGTTCATGAGCACGGCCACCGCGCCCAGCTCCATGCGCGATGGCGGCGTCGCTGGCGGTCCCCACCCCGGCGTCGACCAGCACCGGGACCTTCACCGTCTCCATGATGATGCGGAGGTTGTAGGGGTTGCGCAGCCCCAGGCCGGAGCCGATGGGGGCGCCGAGCGGCATCACCGCCGCGCAGCCCGCGTCCTCGAGCTTCCTCGCCGTGACCGGGTCGTCGTTCGTGTAGGGAAGGACCGTGAAGCCCTCCTTCACGAGCACCTTCGAGGCCTCCACCAGCCCCTCGACGTCCGGGAAGAGCGTGCGCCGGTCGCCGATGACCTCCAGCTTCACGAGGTCGCCCATGTCGAGCTCGCGGCCGAGGCGCGCGGTCCGGATGGCCTCGTCGGCGGTGAAGCAGGCCGCGGTGTTGGGGAGCAGCTTCATCCCCTTGGGGATCCAGGCGAGCAGGCTCTCGCTCCCCTGCTTGGACAGGTCGAGCCGCCGCACCGCCACCGTCACCACCTCGGCGCCCGAGGCCGTGAGCGCGCGCTGCATGGTGGGGAAGTCGGCGTACTTGCCGGTGCCCACCAGGAGCCGGCTGGTGAAGGTGTGCTTCCCGATGGACCAGGTGTCCGGCGCGCGCGTCTCCACGGCTACCCTCCTCCGACGAAGGCCACGATCTCGACCGAGTCGCCGGCGTGGAGCACGTGCTCGGCGTGACGATCGCGCGTCACCACCGCCTCGTTCACCTCGACCGCCACCCGGGGCGCCTTCACCCCGAGTTGCGTCAGCAGGCCCGACACCGTGGTGCCGTCCGCGACCTCGCGAATCTCGCCGTTGATGGAGATCTGCATCGAGGGCGATCTACAGCGGAGGCGACTCGAAGGCAAACCCCGTCTTCACCGGGCGCGCACGGACCGGCTGCGCCTCCGGGAGTTCGATGGTACAGTCGAGGCGTCGTCGGCGTCCCGCGCGGTCGAGGGCGGGAAGCGGTCCCTGGCGGGCCGCAGGAGGCGTGGGTGGGTCGGGTGGCGGCGGGTGTCCGCGTCGAGGACAGGAGTCGGGGTGTGCCGGGCCGCGAGGCCGACGGCGTCGCCTCGCCCCTCACCCCGTTCCACCAGTTGATCGCCGCCGAGGCGCTGACCGTTCGCGGGGGCTCCGGCACGGCCCGGCTCGCGCCCGCGCTGGCCCATGCGTCGGTGGACCTGAACCCGCACCAGGTGGAGGCCGCCGCCTTCGCCCTGGGTGCGCTGGCGACCGGCGGCGCCGTGCTCGCGGACGAGGTCGGGCTCGGCAAGACCATCGAGGCCGGCCTGGTGCTGGCGCAGCTCGCGTCGGAGGGGCGCGGGCGTGCGGTCGTGCTCGTGCCGGCGTCCCTGCGGAACCAGTGGCGGGACGAGCTGCGCTCGCGCTTCGGGCTCGAGGTGGAGGTGATGGACGGGGATCGGGCCCGCGCCCTTCCCGGCAACCCGTTCGACCGCCCCGGCATCGTCATCGCGTCCCACGCCTTCGCGGCGCTCCGCGCCGACGAGCTCTCGCGGGTGCCATGGGACGTGGCCGTCATCGACGAGGCCCACCGGCTGCGCAACGCCTGGCGGCGCGACCACCGCACCGGACAGGCGCTTCGCCGGGCGCTGCGCCGCGCGCCCAAGCTGCTCCTCACCGCCACCCCGCTGCAGAACGACCTGATGGAGCTGCTGGGGCTGGCCGCGTTCCTCGACGACGCGATCCTCGGCGACGAGGATTCCTTCCGGCTCCAGTACGCCACCGGCGAGCTGACCGAGGAGCGGGCCGCCGATCTCAAGGCGCGCCTGGCCCCGGTGGTGGTCCGCACCCTGCGCCGGCAGGTGAAGGAGTACGTCCGGTTCACGGCGCGGCGGTCGATGGTGGAGGACTTCGCGCCCTCGCCCGAGGAGCAGGCCCTCTACGACCGGGTGAGCGACTACCTGCGCCGGGAGGAGGCCTTCGCCATCCCGCCGGCCCGCCGCGCGCTCCTCGTCCTCGTGTACCGGAAGATCCTGGCCTCCTCCTCGTTCGCGCTGGCCAGCACCCTGGAACGGCTGGCCGGGTCGCTCGAGCACGTCATCGCCGGCCGCGTGGAGGACGAGGAAGCCTGCCCGGAGCTGGCGGGGTTCGCCGAGGAGGCGGAGGAGTGGAGCGACGAGGCCGGCGCGTCTCCCCGGCGCACGGCGTCGGTGCTCCGCCTCATGCACGACGAGCTCTCCGAGCTCCGCGCCTGCGCGCGGGCGGCGCGCGCCATCCGGGTGAACGCGAAGGGCGAGGCCCTGACGCGCGGCCTCGACCGGGCCTTCACCGTGGCCCGGGCCTGCGGCTGGCCGGAGAAGGCGGTGGTCTTCACCGAGTTCCGCCGGACCCAGGACTACCTCCGCGACCTCCTCCAGGCCCGCGGCCACTCGGTCACCTGCCTGTCCGGGGACGCCGGGAGCGCGGACCGGCGGCAGGCGCTGGTGGACGAGTTCCGGGACCGCTCCCAGATCCTGCTCATGACCGAGGCCGGCGCGGAGGGGCTGAACCTCCAGTTCTGCAACCTGGTCGTGAACTACGACCTGCCCTGGAATCCCCAGCGGGTGGAGCAGCGGATCGGGCGCTGCCACCGCTACGGCCAGAGCCGCGACGTGCTGGTGGTGAACTTCCTGAACCGCCAGAACGCCGCCGACGCCCGTCTCTACGAGCTGCTCGGCGAGAAGCTCAAGCTCTTCGACGGCGTGTTCGGGTCCTCGGACGAGGTGCTGGGCGCGCTGGGCAGCGGGATCGACTTCGAGCGGCGCGTCCTCGAGATCTACCAGTCGTGCCGTTCCGGCGAGGAGATCGATCGCGCCTTCGCCGCGCTCCGCCAGGACCTGGACGGGCGCATCGAGGCGCGGCTCTCCGCGGCGCGCTCGCTCCTCTTCGAGCGCTTCGACGGCGACGTGCGGTCTCGGATGCGCCTCTGCGCGAAGGAGGCGGCGGACGCCGTGGCCCGGCGGGAGGCCGAGGAGGACGCGCTCGTCCGGTCGGTGATTGCCTCCGGCGTGCCGGCCTCCTCGCTCGACGCCCCCGCCGGCGCGTCGGCCCCGGCGCGACGCGCCTGGATGGCGCGACACGCGGCCGAGTCGGTGAAGGAACGGCCCGCGGAGGCGGTGCACCGGGTCGAGGTCGACGCGCGCGCGCTTCCGGCGCGCCTCGGCCACCTGGCCGGCCGCGAGGGCTGGTGGTTCGCCTGGCGCTTCCAGCTCGGCGGCCTGGCGCCCGAGGAGCGGGTGGCCCACCTCGTCCTCTGGCACGACGCCCGCGGCTGGCAGGCGCTCGACGCCTCGGCTGCGTCCCTCTTCGCGTCCCTCCCGGCGCGCCCCGGAGGGGGCGCAACGGGAGGCGCAGGCCCCCTGGGGGCTACCCCGGAGGAGGCCGTCTCGCGGCTCCACGAGGAGGCCCGCGCGGAGGTCGAGCGGCGGTCGCTCGCGGCCTTCGACGCCGCGCGGGAGCGGCTCGACCGCGCGACGGAGGACGGCCTCGCCGCCGATCGCCGGGACGCGGAAGCGGCGCGGGAGGCCTGGAAGAGGGCGCGCGGAGCCCTCGTCGACCCGGGCGGCCCGATCCCGCTCCGGGACCGGCGTGCGCTGCTGGAGCGGGCGGAGCGGGAGTACCGCCTCCGGCTCGACGACCTCCGGGCCACCGAGACGGCCCGCCTCGCCGAGAAGGACCGGGCGATCGCCGACCTGCGGCGCCGCGCCGAGGTGCGGGGGCAGCGGAAGCTCGTCGCCACCGCCTGGTGGCGCTGCGCCTGATACCCTCGTCGCAAGGCCCATGGCCCTGCACCCCCAGATCCTGGATCGGCCGCCCGCCGAGGGGGCGACGGCCGTCGCGCTCGCCGCGCTCGCCGAGGCGCGCGAGCGGGCCGATTGGATTCGCGGATCCCTCCGACGGCGAGGCCCTCCACGATCTCCGCGTGTCGGTGAGACGCCTTCGCTCGACCTTGCGGGCGTGGCGGGGCCCGCTCGGGGACGCGGTCCGGGACAAGGACCTGCGGCGCCTTCGCCGGGTGGCGCGAGCGACCGGCGAGGCCCGGAACGCCGAGGTCCTCCTCGCCTGGCTCGAGGGAATCGAGCGCTCGCTTCCGCCTGGACAGCGGCTCGCCGCCTCCTGGCAGGCGGACCGGCTGAGGATCCGGGCCCGCAGGGGACGACCTCTCCGTTGCGGTGAGGCGCCTTCGCACCGCGGCCGACTCCCTCGGCGATCGCCTGAGGCGCGCCGGGCGGACCCGTCGACCCCGGTCCTCCGGCGTGTTCGCCGCGTCCCTGGCGAGGCGGATCCGCGCGCAGGTCGAGGTGGTGAGCGCGTGCCTGGCCCGGGCCGGCGAGGGCGCCGACCAGGCCCTCCTCCACAGGACCCGGATCGAGGGGAAGCGGCTCCGCTACCTCCTCGATCCGCTCCGCGACCTTCCCGGCGCCGGGGCCGGGAAGGCCGAGAAGACGCTGAAGCGGCTGCAGGACCTCCTCGGCGACCTGAACGACGCACACCTCGCGGTCTCCGCGCTGCGGACCGCACGACGGGAGGCCGGCAAGGACGGACGGATCGCCGGGCATCCGGTCTCCGGGCTTCGCGCAGGACTGCTCGGCCTGGAGCTCCGCGCGCGCCGGCGCGAGGCGCAGCTGCTCGCCCGGGTGCGCGCCGAGGTGCTTCGCGCGCGAGGGAAGGCGGTGCTGGCGCCCTCGCTCGCGCTCGCCGCGGCCCTCGAGGCCCGGGGCGCGCGGGGAGCCCGCCGCGGTCGTCGCGCCTGAGCCGCGAATCAGGGACGGGCCAGCGGAACCCGCACGCGGAGCGCAGCGGGCACGATCGTCCAGCGCGCCGGCAGGCGCCCCGGCTGCTCCCCGTCCACGTCGAGGAGGACCTCGGCGCCCTCGAGCGGCTCCGCCTCCAGCGACCGGATGCGGAGGCAGCGGGTGTTGGGGAGCTTCACGTGGCTGCCGTCGTAGAGCATTCGCCGCTTGGTGAGGAAGTCCGCGAAGCCGAGCCCCTTCCAGATCGTGAGGTCGAGGAGGCCGTCGTCCATCCGGGCCGCCGGCGCGACCATCATCCCCGCCCCGAAGTACCGGCCGTTGCAGACCGCCATGGCGGTGATGCGATCCTCGACCCAGGCGCCGCCGTCGGCGCGCCAGCGCACCGGCTG
Organism: uncultured delta proteobacterium; assembly: GCA_963766715.1. Classification (GTDB taxonomy): domain Bacteria; phylum Myxococcota; class Myxococcia; order Myxococcales; family Anaeromyxobacteraceae; genus CAIOAK01. The sequence goes on along the minus strand of CAVYBH010000012.1, from coordinate 118,394 downwards.
GTCGCGGTAGCCCAGGAGCGCCTTCGCGCTCGCCAGCGTGTAGGTGATCTTGCCCCCGAGCAGGCGGCCGCTGCGCTGCAGCTCCCGGACCACGCAGCCGGAGACCCCGAAGCTGGAGACGTTCACGAAGTGACGCTCCTGCGTCGAGCCGTCGTGGGCCGTGAAGGACACCATCCCGACGTCGCAGGTGACGGTCACGCCGACCGCCAGCGCGCGGGCCGCCTCCTCGGGCGATGCCGGCCATCCCAGCGAGCGGCGCAGGTCGCCGCCGGTCCCGTGCGGGATGCACCCGAAGAGGACCTCCGGCTCGACCACCGGCCCGGCCCCGGCCAGGCCGTCGACGACCTCGCTCGCGGTTCCATCGCCCCCGACCGCCACCACCATCCGCTCCCCGCCCCGGGCGGCCTCGCGCGCGATGCCGCTGGCCTCGCCCGGGCGGGTGGTGAAGACGGCGTGGAAGTCGCCGTGGGAGGCGCGCACGGCGCGGGCGATGCGCTCGAAGTGGCGGCCGGTCCGGCCGCCACCGCTGGCGGGATTCACGATGAGGAAAGGTCGCAGGGCGGGCTCCCGGCGCTCACTCTATCGCCGCGGCTCCGCCGGATCCCGACGCGCCGCGTCGTGGGAGGCCCGCGCAGCGAACGCCCGCACCAGGCGGGAGATGGGCACCCCGGTGGGGCAGAGCGGCTCGCAGCCCGTGCAGGAGGCGCAGGCCGCCAGCGCGTCGCCCGAGACCCGGAGCATCTCGGCGCTCTTCGAGTAGAGCCGGAACGCGCCGTGGAGCCCCATGTCGCGGATCGACGGGATGGCGCCGCGCAGCCCGCAGCCCGACTCGCACAGGCCGCAGGTGATGCAGGCGCTCGCGGCCTCGGCGGCGGACCGCTCCTCCGCCGTCGTGGGCGCGAAGCCCCTCGACGGCGTAGTTCCCGAGGAAGCGCTCCTGGCCCGACCCGCGGCGCCGCAGGCCGCGGAGCGGATGGGAGAAGGCGGCGCGCCAGGCCAGCCAGCCGTAGCTGCGGACCTTGCTCACGACTCCCTCCCCGCCGCCGCTCGCCCGGCGATCCATCCGGTGAACATGGCCACGCCCATCCCGGTCCCGTCGGACGAGGGGTCGTGGCCGCCCACGACCGCGCCGGCGGCGAAGATCCGCTCGTGGATGACCCGCCCCTCGGCGTCGAGGGGGTGGAGCTGCTCGTCGACCCGCAGTCCGGCGGCCAGCAGGGGCTGCGGGGAACGGCTGTCGCGGAGCGTGAGGCTGGCCGGCGGCCGCCCGGCGAACCGCACCGAGGGATCGGCGAACGGCCCCTCGGACGCGAGCACCGGCAGCCCCAGGGCGCTCTCCGTCAGGGCGCCGCGCCGCTCGATGCCCCCGCCCACGAACCGGCCGCTGGCGAGGACCCAGCTCCGCGCGACCACCTCGCGCCCGCCCACCGCCGCAGGCACGTCGGGCCCGGTCGCGCCCCGGATCTCTCCCTGGAGGACCTCGACCCCCGCTGCGGCGAGGCGCGCCTCGATGGCGCGGTGGAGCCGGAGGCCCGGAACGCTGGGCAGGTCGGAGAGCATCTCGGCGACGGGGAGGCCGGCCGCGGCGGCGACCCGCTCCGGGACGCGGGCCTCCAGGTCGAGCCCCAGCACCGGGGGGAAGACGGCCGCGGCGGCGCCGCGCGGCAGGACCTTGCGCAGGATCCGGCCCGCCTCCTCGGCCGCGCCCGGGGCCTCGAGCATCCGCGCCAGGTCGAAGGGGCGAGCGAGCGCCCCGTCCTCCCAGCGGAAGAGGTCGAGCAGCACCGCGCGCACCTCCGGCGCGCCGAGGGCCCGCACCCGCGCCGCGCCCGACGCCACGAGCCCCGGATCCCAGCCCAGGTGCCCCTCGAATCCACAGACCACGAGCGTTCCCCGCACCTCGGCGAGGTCCCCCGCCGCCATGGTGCTCGCGCAGGCCGCCGCGGCGTGGGCGTGGCCGAACGGCGTGAGCAGCCACCGGTTGCGCCCGGACGGGGGCGCCAGCACCGACGACAGCTGCCCGGTGGCGAACTCGACGGCGTTCCAGAGCCGGTCGAGCCGGGAGCGCAGCACGCGATACGGGTGGCCGGGGCGCGTGGCGGCGATGCGCCGCGCCGACTCGACGACGCCGGATCGCGCCGCGAACGGGGTGTCCGGGAGCGAGGCGGGATCCTGCGCCACCGAGAGGGCCCCTCCCCAGAGTCCCGTGCTCCCCGGGGCCTTGCGGACGACGACCACGCGGGCGCCGGACTGTCGCGCGGCCAGCGCGGCGGTGGCGCCGGCCATGCCGCCGCCCAGGACGAGCACGTCGGTCTCGATCCGGTTCGGCGTCGCCATGCCCCTAGAGCCCTCCCAGTCCGCGGTGCACGGCGCGGAGCAGCTCTTCCTCGGCGAGCTGCCACCCGTCGAGGACCGGGCGCCGCTCCCGCCATCCCACCTCGAGGAGGTCGGCCAGCTCGGCGCGGAGCTGGTCCGCGTCCCACCCCAGCTCGCGGGCCGCCACCTGGGCGGCCGGCCGGGCGCAGTCGAGCCCGCCGCAGCCGCCCACCGCCAGCCGGCACCGGTGCCGGAGGTCCTGGAGCCGGCGCACCATCTCGTGCCGGGCGATCCAGGCCACCTCGGCGGCGATGATCCCCTCGTCCCGGCAGACGACGAGCTTCATGCGCGGGTCGTCGTCCGCCACCCGCAGGACCTCGCGCGCCAGCGATCCGTGCCGGTAGACGAGGCGCGCCGCGATGGCCTCGGCGATCCCGTGCTCCCGGGCCAGGTCGCCCGGCGCCGGCACCTCGTCGCCGCCCGGGAGCGGCTCCTCGTGGGTGCGGCAGGGCAGGACCGCCTTGCCGAGCATCGCCACGGCGCGATCGGTGACGTCCTCGGACTGGGCCCGGAAGCTCGCCAGCTTGCCTCCGACGAAGGAGAGCAGGCCGGCCGCGCCCTCCGCGGCGTGGTCGAGGATGCGGTGGTCGCGGGACAGGTCGTCCTCCTCGACGCCGTACTCGAAGAGCGTGGTGCGCACGCCCCACCAGGCCCGGGTGATGCGCGCCTGGCGCACCGAGGGAACGAGCGAGGCCACGCCCTCGATCAGGTACTCGACCTCCTCGGCCGTGGCGTCGAGGTCGTCCGGGTCCCCGTAGTAGTCGTCGTCGGTGGTCCCGATGATCGACTCCATCTCGTGGGGCATGAGGAACATCTGCCGGCCGTCGACGGCGGTGCAGATGATCCCGTAGTTGCCATGGCGCCGGTCGAGGGAGAGGTGCACGCCCTTCCCTGGCCGCATGGGCACCGCCACGCCGTTCGCCTTGCCCCAGCGCGGCGACCAGCCCCCGGTGGCGTTCACCACCACGCCGGCGCGGGCCTCGCCGTGCTCGCCGGTCAGCGCGTCGCGCCACCGGACGGCGACCACCCGCCCCGCCTCCCGGACGATGCCGGTGGCCTCCGTCCAGGTGCGCACCTCCGCGCCGTGCGCCGCGGCGGAGAGCGCGTTCAGCAGGCAGAGGCGCTGGCCGTCGATGCCCCACTCGTCGAGGGTGACGGCGCCGTGGAGCCCGGGCCGCAGCGACGGCTCGACCGCGTAGAGCTCCTCGGCGGTCAGGCGCGTCGAGGGCTTCCCTCCCTTGAGCGGCTGGAAGAGGTCGTAGGTCCCGACGTAGACCTCGGTGGCGTACCAGGCGAGGCGATCGAGGAGCGTCGCCTCCTCGCGATGGGTCGCGAAGGGCAGCAGGAACGGGATGCGGAAGGTGAGATGGGGCGCGATGCGGCGGATGTAGCCGGCGTCCCGCGACGCGAGCGCGGTGACCTTCCGGTCGCTCGTCATGTACCGGATGCCGCCGTGGATCATGCCCGAGCTGGCGCCGCTGGCGCCGGCTCGCCAGATCCTGCTTCTCGAGGAGCAGGACCGACAGCCCGCGCATGGCGCAGTCGCGCGCCACGCCGGCCCCGTTCACGCCGCCGCCCAGGACGACGACGTCGAAGACCTGGTGGCTTCCCGGCCCCGCCATGGAAGCCGGGCTACTTCCCCTGCTCGACGGTGCTCTTCACCGAGAGCTCGCGGAGCTGCTTGGCGTCGGCGTCGCCGGGCGCCCCGGTCATGAGGTCGGTGCCCTTCTGGGTCTTGGGCCAGGCCACCACGTCCCGCAGCGACTCGGCCCCGGTGAGCAGCATCACCAGGCGGTCCATGCCGAGCGCGATGCCGCCGTGCGGGGGCGCGCCCATCTTGAGCGCGTCGAGGAGGAAGCCGAACTTGCTCCGGGCGTCCTCGTCGGAGATGCCCATGGCGCGGAAGACGCGCGCCTGCACCTCGGGGTCGTGGAGCCGGATCGAGCCGCCGCCGATCTCGAAGCCGTTCAGCACCAGGTCGTACCGCCAGCAGTAGACCTTGCCCGGGTCGGATTCCAGGTACGGCAGGTCCTGGTCGCGGGGGCGCGTGAAGGCGTGGTGCGCGGCGGCCCAGGTGCCCGCCTCCTCGTCGTACTCGAAGAGCGGCGGGTCGACGACCCAGAGGAAGTTCCAGTTCCCGCCCGAGCCGTACTCGGGGATGAGCCCCATCTTCTTGGCCAGGTGCACGCGGAGGTTGGCCATCACGGTGTGCACCGTGGAGGGCTTGCCGAACTGGAAGAGGATCAGGTCCCCGGGCCCGGCGCCCAGCGCGGCGTTCACCGCGAGTCGCATCTCGGGCGTGATGGTCTTGGCGAAGGGGGACTGGGTCCACTCGCCCGCCCTCCCCGACCTTGGCGCGGGCCAGCCCCTTCGAGCCCATGCCCTTCACGTACTCCTCCAGCTTGTCGATCTCGGTGCGCGAGAAGCTGGCCGAGGCAGGGACCTTCATGCCCTTCACGATCCCGCCCGAGTCGACGGCGTCCTTCATGAGGGGCACGCCGCCGCCGCCGTGCTTCGCCACGAGGTCGGTGAGGACCACGTGCTCCATGCCGAAGCGCAGGTCGGGCTTGTCGTTGCCGTACTTGGCCATCGACTCGTCGAAGGGCATGCGCCGGAAGGGGCGCGGGATCTCGACCCCGAGGACCTCCTTCCAGAGGCGGGTGACCAGCCCCTCGATGACGTCGAAGATGTCGTTCTGCTCGACGAAGCTCATCTCCACGTCGATCTGGGTGAACTCGGGCTGCCGGTCGAGGCGCAGGTCCTCGTCGCGGAAGCAGCGGACGATCTGGAAGTACCGATCGAATCCGGCGATCATGTAGAGCTGCTTGAAGAGCTGCGGGCTCTCGGCCAGCGCGTAGAACTTGCCGGGGTTGAGGCGGCTGGGGACGAGGAAGTTGCGCGCCCCGCCCGGCGTGTACTTCACCATGAAGGGGGTCTCGAGCTCGAGGAACCCCGTGTCGGTGAAGTAGTTGCGGGTGAGGTGGTTCACCCGGGCCCGCGTCATGAGGGTCTTCTGCAGCGGGGCCCGGCGCAGGTCGAGGTAGCGGAACTGGAGCCGCTTCTCCTCGGCGGTGTCGATCTGGTCCTCGATCGGGAAGGGCGTCGACTCGGACCGGTTGAAGATCTCGACCTCGGTGCCGTGGACCTCGATGGCGCCGGTCTTGAGGCGGGGGTTCACGTTCGAGCCGCGCGAGACCACCTTGCCGCGGATGCCCACGCAGTACTCGAGGCGAAGCTTCTCGGCGACCTCGTGGACCTCGGGCCGCACGTCCTCCTCGAACACCACCTGGGTGACGCCCTTCCCGGTCGCGCATGTCGATGAAGATGGCGCCGCCGTGATCCCGGCGGTTGTTCACCCAGCCGAAGAGGACGACTTCCTTGCCGACGTCGTCCTGGGTCAGCTGGCCACAGCTGTGGGTGCGCTTGATATCGGTGATGAAACGCGGCACGCGTGCCTCCCGGCGGAATCTCTGAGGAACCTTGCTGGGTAACACCGCTGAACGCAATGCGTCAAGGCGCGAATCACGCCCCGGCGGCGGCCATCGGGGCCTCGGCTGCGGCCCTCAGGTCGCGCACCCGGAGCTGCAGGCGCCGCATCCCGTCCCAGTCGTCGAAGCCGATCGAGACGGCGGCCTCCACCGGGGCGCCGCAGAGCCCGATCCGGTCGCCGAGCTGGAACGCGATGGCGTCCCGGTCGGCCAGCACCAGCTTCAGGTGCACGCCGGCGGCGCCCACCTGCCGCGCCCGCGAGGGGCGTGCCCGCAGCCCGAAGACCGGCTCCGGGTTGCCGGCGCCGAACGGCGCCAGCCGCTCCAGATCGGTGGCGGCCCGCTCGTCGAGCAGGGCGCCGTCGATCCAGCCCTCGATTCGCGTGCGGGGGACGAGGTCCTCGTCGCGCAGCACGGAGGCGGCGTGCCGCTCGAAGGCCTCCCGGAACGCGGGGATGGCCTGCGGGTCGATGGTGACGCCGGCCGCGTGCTTGTGGCCGCCGAACCGGAGCAGGAACCCGGAGCAGGCGGACAGCGCGTCGTGGAGGTGGAACCGCTCGATGCTGCGTCCGCTCCCCTTCCCGACGCCGTCGGCCACGCCCACCAGGACGGCCGGCCGGTGGAACCGCTCCACCACCCGGGAGGCGACGATGCCCACCACCCCGGGGTGCCACCCGGGCCGGGAGAGCACGAGCCCGCGCGCACCGGCCGCGACGCACGCCGCGGCGTCGGCGAGGGCCTCCTCGAGGATCTGCCGCTCGATCTCCTGGCGGGCCCGGTTCTCCCGGTCGAGCTCCTCGGCGAGCGCGTCGGCCGCGGCCGGATCGGCCGTGGACAGGAGCCGCACGCCTCGCCCGGCGTCGTCGAGCCGGCCCGCGGCGTTGATGCGCGGCGCGAGCCGGAACCCGACCTGCGACGCGCTGACCTCACCGGTGGCGACGCCGGCCACGCGGAGGAGGGACCGGACCCCGGGGCGACGCGCCTTCCCAATCTCGGCGAGGCCGAAGCGCACGAGCGTGCGGTTCACCTCGACGAGCGGGACCACGTCGGCCACCGTCCCCAGGGCCACCAGGTCGAGCGCCTCCCGGAGGTTCGGCTCGGGCCGGGTCGGGACCGAAGCGGCCGCGCTCGCGGAGCCTGCGCCGGAGCGCCATGGCGAGGTTGAAGGTCACGCCGACCGCGGCCAGGTGCTTCGACGGGTAGGCGCAGCCGGGCTGGTGCGGGTTCAGGATGGCGGCCGCGGCAGGGAGCTCCACGGGGACCGTGTGGTGGTCCACCACCACCACGTCCACGCCCAGCCGGGTGGCCTCGGCCACCTCCGCGACGCTGGTGATGCCGCAGTCGAGGGTGACGAGGAGGCGCACCCCCTCCCCCGCCAGCCGCTGCACCGCCGCGCCGTTCAGCCCGTAGCCCTCCACCAGGCGGTGGGGCACGTAGGTGACGACCTCGGCCCCGGCCGAGCGGAGGAAGCCGGAGAGGAGCGTGGTCGAGGTGACCCCGTCGACGTCGTAGTCGCCGTAGCAGGCGATCCGCTCCCCGCCCTCGACCGCCCGGACGAGGCGCGTCACCGCCGCCTCCATGCCCTTCATCGTGAAGGGATCGGGGAGGTCCTCGAGGCGGGGCGAGAGGAACCGTCCGGCGTCGGCCGGGTCGGCCAGGCCGCGCGTGGCCAGCACCCGGGCGGCCAGCGGATGGATGGAGAGGGTCCGGGCGAGCCGGGCGGTCGCCGCCTCGTCCCCGCCTCCCTCGACCTCGACCCATCGCTTCGCCGGCGCCGTCACCGCGTCGCAGTAGCACGCGGCGCTGACAGCCGGGGCCGGGTCGGGGCAAGGGCCCTGGCGGGTCGGAGGCCGGAAGTGAGCGCCGCGGAGAGCCCGGTTCGCCGATCCGGGGATATGCTGTTCGCCGTGCGCTTCGACATGCGGCTTCCGCGGACCCGGGCGGCGGGGAGTGATTCATGAGCAACGGCGACTCGAAGCACCCGGGCCAGGACGACGCCCCCCACGAACCCCTCCCCGAGGGGAAGGAGGCGGCTCCGCCCGGCGTGCGCACGATGGCGATCGTCCGCTGGGGGCTCATCGCGCTCATGGCCGTGGTGGCCGCCTCGGCGTGGGTCTACTTCGCGCGGACCGGCCACGAGGCCACGGAGCGCTCCGAGGCCAAGTACGTGTGCCCCATGCACCCCTCGGTGCTCTCCGAGCGCGCCGGCAGCTGTCCCATCTGCGGAATGGACCTCGTCGCCATCGCCAGCCTGGGCAACACGGGCAGCGCCGCGAAGGCCGGCGACGGCCACGACCACGGGGCGACGCCGGCCAAGGGGAGCGCCGGCAAGTACTGGTGTCCGATGCACCCCGAGGTCTCGAGCGACGACCCGAACGCCATCTGCGACAAGTGCGGGGGCATGAAGCTCATCCCGCGCGAGCAGGTCCCCGGCCTGACGAACGTCGAGGTGGGCGCGGACCGGCAGCAGCTCATCGGCATGCGAACGGCGCCGGCCGTCCTGGAGAAGCTCTCGCCCACCCTGCGGACGGTGGGGATGGTGACGCCGGACGAGGGCGCCACCGCCGTGGTGTCGAGCCGGATCACCGGGTGGGTCGAGCAGCTGTTCGTCTCGCAGACCGGCGAGCGGGTGAAGAAGCGGCAGCCGCTCGCGCGCCTCTACAGCCCGGACCTCCTCGCGCCCCAGCTCAACTACCTGAACGCCATCAAGTGGACGCGCGACCAGACCGCCGCCCAGCAGCAGCAGGCCATCCAGACCCTCGAGGGAGACGCCCGGCTGCGGCTCGTGCTCCTGGGATTCAGCGCCGGAGGACATCGCCGAGCTCGAGGCGCGCAAGCGCCCGCTCGAATCGATGACCATCCGGGCGCCCATCGACGGGTACGTGGGCAAGCGCACGGCGCAGGTCGGCGCCTTCGTCTCCCCGGGGCAGGAGCTCTACGAGATCGCGAACCTGGCCAACGTCTGGGTGCTCGCCGACGTGTACGAGGCCGACATCGGCCGGATCCGCATCGGGCAGCGGGCCTCGCTCACCCTCCAGGCGCTCCCCGGGCGCAGCTTCACCGGCAAGCTCTCCTTCCTCTATCCCGCGGTGAACCCGACCAGCCGGACGATGCAGGCCCGCATCCTGGTCCCGAACGCCAAGGGCGAGCTCCGGCCGGGCATGTACGCCGACGTCATCCTCGACCTCGGCACCAGCGAGGGCGTGACCATCCCCGCCGAGGCGCTCGTGGACACCGGCGAGGCCCAGTACGTCTTCGTGGTCCTGCCCGGGGGGCGCTTCGAGCCCCGCCCCGTGACCGTGGGTGCGCGGACGGCCGAGAAGGTGCAGATCCTCCGGGGACTCCACCCCGGCGAGACGGTGGTCACGACCGCCAACTTCCTCATCGACTCGGAGAGCCGGCTTCGCGCGGCCATCCAGGGCTTCGGCGGGAAGTAGGGGGCGTCCATGGTCTCGCGAATCATCGAGTTCTGCGCCCGCAACCGGCTCGTCGTGCTCGCCGGCGTGGCCATCGCCACGCTGGGGGCGGCCTGGTCCATCTCCCGGACCAAGATCGACGCCATCCCCGACCTGACCGACCCGCAGGTCATCGTCTTCACCGAGTGGATGGGGCGCAGCCCCACCCTCATCGAGGACCAGGTCACCTACCCGGTGGTCTCGGCGCTCATCTCGTCCCCCAAGGTCGTGGACGTCCGCGGCTACTCGATGTTCGGCATGTCCTTCGTCTACGTGATCTTCGACGAGGGCACCGACATGTACTGGGCCCGCAGCCGCGTGAACGAGATGCTCGGCACGCTGCGCGGGCGGCTTCCCGACGGCGTCGTGCCCACGCTCGGCCCCGACGCGACCGGCATCGGCTGGGCCTTCCAGTACACGCTCGTCGACAAGAGCGGGAAGACCTCGATCGACGAGCTGCGCACCTTCCAGGACTTCTCGCTGCGCTATGCGCTCGGCAGCGTGCCCGGCGTCGCCGAGGTGGCCAGCGTCGGCGGCTACCAGAAGCAGTACCAGGTCACGGTCGACCCCAACCGGCTCCGCGCGTACGGGGTCACGCTCGAGGACGTGGTCCGCTCGGTCCGCGAGTCGAACAAGGACGTGGGCGGGCGGGTCATCGAGATGTCCGGGCGCGAGTACTACGTGCGCGGCCGCGGGTACATCCAGGACATCGGCGCGCTGGCCTCGACGTCGGTGAAGGCCAGCGGCCCCTCCGGCGTCCCCGTGCTCCTGCGCGACCTGGGCTCGGTGCGCTTCGGCCCCGACATCCGCCGCGGCGCCCTCGACTGGAACGGCGAGGGCGAGGCGGTGGGCGGCATCGTGGTGGTGCGCTTCGGCGAGAACACCCTCGAGGTGGTGGACCGGGTCAAGAAGCGGCTCGAGGAGCTGCGCTCCGGATTCCCTCCGGGGGTGACCGCCGAGGTCGCCTACGACCGGACCGACCTCATCCTCCGCTCCATCGACACGCTGAAGCGGGCGCTCCTCGAGGAGATGCTCACCGTGGCCGCGGTGATCCTCATCTTCCTCCTCCACGTCCGGTCGGCGCTCCTGCCGATGCTGTCGCTCCCGATCGCCGTGGCGCTGGCCTTCATCCCCATGTACCTGCTGGACATCCCCGCCACCATCATGAGCCTGGGCGGGATCGCCATCGCCATCGGCGCCACGGTGGACGCCGAGATCGTGATGATCGAGGCGTCGCACAAGCGGCTCGAGTCCGCGCCGCCCGGGGCCGACCGGCACAAGCTCCTGGCCGAGGCGGCTCGCGAGGTCACGCCGGCCATCTTCTTCTCCCTGCTCATCATCGCGGTGAGCTTCCTGCCGGTCTTCACCCTCACCGGGCAGGCCGGCCGCCTCTTCCGGCCGCTCGCCTTCACGAAGACCTTCGTGATGCTGTCGGCCGCCGTGCTCTCCATCACCTTCGCGCCCGCGCTGCGGGACCTGCTCCTGCGCGGCAAGATCCGGCCGGAGTCGGAGCATCCCATCTCGAAGGCCATCATCCGGGTGTACAAGCCGTTCGTCTTCGTGGCGCTGCGCTGGCCCAAGACGACGGTGGCGCTGGGGCTGCTCGCCATCCTCTCGGCGGTCCCGCTCGCCATCCGGCTGGGCAGCGAGTTCATGCCGCCGCTCAACGAGGGCGACGTGCTCTTCATGCCCACGACCTTCCCGGGCATCTCCATCGAGGAGGCCCGGGGGGCGCTGCAGCGCCAGGACCGCGTGCTGCGGGGCTTCCCGGAGGTGGCGAGCGTCTTCGGCAAGGTGGGCCGCGGCGAGACCGCCACCGACCCGGCCCCGATCACCATGGTGGAGACCACGGTCCGCCTCCGGCCGATGGCCGAGTGGCGGATGGTCGACCACCCTCGCTGGTACTCGCGCTGGGCGCCGGGCTGGGTCCAGGCGGTGCTGCGCCCCGTCTGGCCCGACCGGCGCCGCATCACCTGGGAGGAGCTCACCGGCGAGATGAACCGGGCCACCCAGTTCCCGGGCTGGACGAACGCCTACACCATGCCCATCCGGGCCCGCATCGACATGCTCACCACCGGGGTGCGCACGCCGGTCGGGGTGAAGGTGATGGGCAGCGACCTCGCCGAGATCGAGAAGATGGGCGTGGCGCTGGAGCGGCTGCTCGCGCCCGTTCCCGGCACCCGCAGCGTCTACTACGAGCGCAACACCGGCGGCCTCTACCTCGACATCTTCCCGAACCGGGAGGCGCTGGCGCGGCGTGGCCTCACCGTGGGGGACGTGCAGCGCACCATCGAGGCCGCCATCGGCGGCGCGCCGGTCACCACCACGGTCGAGGGCCGTGCGCGGTTCTCGATCAGCGTCCGCTATCCGCAGGACCTGCGCAGCGACGTCGAGCGCATCAAGGAGATCCTGGTTCCCCTGCCCGGCGCCAGCCGCGGCGGCGGGGGCGGCGGGGGAATGGGCGGCTCGGGGGACGCCACGCCTGCGCGGATCCCGGAGCTGCTTCTCGCCCAGATGGGCGGCGAGGGCGGCGGACGGCCCAAGACCGCCCCGCCTCGTGGAACGGCGAGCGACGCCCCGGCGCTCGACTGGTCCCAGGCCATGCCCCGCGTGCAGGACCTGCCGCTGGGCGCCCGCGGGCAGCCCTCCGGCGCCACCGCCGGGAGCGCCGGCTTCGTCCCGCTCGGGCAGGTGGCCGACATCCGCATCGTGGGCGGCCCGCCGATGCTCCGCGACGAGGGCGGCCTGCTCGTCGGCTACGTCTACGTGGACGTGGATCCGTCGGTGGACATCGGCGGCTACGTGGCCCACGCGCGGGAGGAGGTCGACGAGGCGACCCGGGCCGGCGGCTTCGCGGTGCCCCCCGGCTACTTCCTCAAGTGGACCGGGCAATACGAGCTGCTCGAGAAGATGAACGAGCGGCTGCGCGTCGTCATCCCGCTCACCCTCGTCATCATCATCGCCCTCCTGCTCTTCCACTTCCGGAACGTGACCGAGGTGCTCATCGTCCTCCTCTCCATCCCGTTCGCGCTGGTGGGGAGCGTCTGGCTGCTCTGGCTCCTCGACTACCGGCTCTCGACGGCGGTCTGGGTGGGGATCATCGCGCTGGTCGGCCTGGCCGCGCAGACCGGCATCGTGATGATCGTCTACATCGACACGGCCTACGAGCGGCGCCGGCAGGCCGGCAAGATCCGCGACCTCGACGACATCATCTGGGCCCACATGGAGGGCACGGTGATGCGGGTGCGCCCCAAGCTGATGACCGTGGGGACCATGCTGGTCGGGTTGCTTCCCCTCCTCTGGGCCACCGGATCCGGCGCCGACGTGATGAAGCGCATCGCGGCGCCCATGGTCGGAGGCCTCATCACCTCGGCCTTCCTGACCCTGGAGATCATCCCGGTGGTCTACACCTACTGGCGCCAGGAGCAGGTCCTCTGGGAACGGCTCGAGCCGCTCGACCCGGTGCGGCTCCGCCGGCTGCGGATCTTCACGTCGGTGCAGCAGCTGGGCTGGCTGGCGCTCCTGCTCGTCGGGGCCGCGGCCATCTACACCGAGTGGCCGAGGATGATGCTCGTCGCCACGCTGGTGATCCCGGCCCTGGGCATCCTCGGCGGCCTCGCGCTCTACCTGAAGGAGCGCCCCGTGGCTCGCCGGCTGGTCTGGCCCGGAAGGGCGGGGGGCGCCTCCGCCTGATCCTCGCGCAACGTCTTGCTTCGGCGAGGCACCTCGGCTAATTTCCGCGCCCCGACCCCATCGTCTAGAGGCCCAGGACTCGGCCCTTTCAAGGCTGCAACCGCGGTTCGAATCCGCGTGGGGTCACCAGCTCTCCCGGAGAGACCGAAGGCAGGCGGCGCCCAGGCGGGCGCCGCCTCCCGGCTCCCGGGTTCCGGTCAGCGTGCCACGCTCAGGTCGTGGCCGGAGCCGTCCCCGCCGCCGCCCCCGTGGTCGTCGTCCTCCCCGTCGTGGTCGTCGTCGTGGACGACGCGGACCGAGGCCCGGATGTTGGCCTCGATGGCGGCCGCGGAGGCGGCGCTCGCCGGATCGAGCTTCGAGCCGTCGGCGGCCTTGAACCACCCCGAGGGATCGAAGTCGAGGGTGACGTTCGTCCCCGACGAGTCGACGACGATCGCGCCCTCGCGCTTCTGGGAGACCGAGATCGCCGACTTGAACTGGAACGGCGTCGTCCCGTCCGTGCCGTTCACCAGGATCGACGCACCCGCCGCGGCCATGGCGCCGAGGCCGGCGTCGGTTCCCGCCTGCGCCGCGGTGATGGGAGCGATCTGGAACCGCAGCTCCTCGTAGGTGCCCGCCGGGACGTCGACTCCGGCCACGGCGTGGACGCCACCCGTCAGGGCGTCGCCGGACAGGTCGACGAGGAAGGGACCGCTCTCGATCTCGCATTCGCCGTCGTCGCTGCCCGCGCCGTCGCCGGAGCCGTCGTCGGACCCGCCCGAGCCACCCGAGCCGCCCGAGCCCCCGTGGTCGTCGGCGGGCGTCGCGCCCATGCCGCCGGTGCCGGTCGGGGGCGTGGTCGGCGCGCCGGAGGCAGGCGCCGTCGTGCAGGCCGGCCGGCCCTTCGACCTCGAACTTGCGAACCACGATCTGGATCTGGGTGATGACGATGCCGTTGCCACCATCGAGGGAGGTCGCGGTGGCCTTTGGCGGCGTGGTGCCCGCGGCCGTCTGGGTCGAGGCGCTGACGGTGACGCCCTTGCTCGCGCCGCTCGAGCAGGCGGCGAGGCCGAGGCACAGGACGGCGGAAGCGATGAACGAACGTTGCATGGTGTTCCTCCTTGATCCCCGGTCCCACCCAGGCCGGGGCGCACGGAGATAACTCCCGGTCCCCGGTTGGCGGGACGAAAATCTCGTCAACGCTCGATTTCAGTCAACGTTTGCTTGCCGGCACACCGCCTGGAGCGCGGCGATCTCCTCCTCGAATCCGTCGAGGAGGGCGGCGGGATCGGGAACGATCGCCGCGTCGCACTGCAGCCCCATCCAGACCTTCCCGGCATAGCTGAGCAGCGATACGCCGAGGGCGAGCCGACCGGCGCTCGGAACCCAGAACATGGCCTGTCGCAGCGGCGCACCGGCGATGGAGATCGGCTCCCGGGGCCCGACGACGTTGGTCACGACGGCGGTGCCCTTCGAGGCGAAGATCCGCAGCGCCAGGTCGAAGACCGGCTTCGGGGCCAGGCCCATGGCCCAGAGCACCTGGTACACCGCCAGCGCCTGCGGAGAGCTCTTCAGCGCGCGCATCCTTCGCCGCACCTCGAAGAGCCGGTCGAGCGGGTCCTCGATGCCCACCGGGAGCGCCAGGAACACGAGGCCGAACCGGTTTCCCAGGCGGCCCGCCGCCTCCGGCCGCCGGAGGTTCACGGGAACGACGGCGCGCACCTCGAGGTCCGGAGGCACCTCTCCCCGCCGGAGGAGCGAGCGGCGGAGCGCGCCGGTGAGCGCGCCCATGAGCACGTCGTTCACCGTGGAGCCGGTGGCCCGGCCGATGGCCTTGAACTCGGCGACCTCGAAGGGTCGCGACCAGGCGGCCGTCTTCCGCACCCCGAGCGTGCCCTTGAGCGAGGTGGCCGGGTCGCCGGGAAGCGCCAGCAGGCTCCAGCAGCGAGGTGGTGCTGGCGGACGCGAGCCGGGCCAGGTCGCCGATGCGCCCCGGCCGCTCGAGCACCGAGGCCGCACCCTTCACCACGCGTCGGCCCAGGGTGATGCCCCAGGAGGCGGCCCTGCGCCCGCGCCGCGTCTCCGGCTCGGGCATGCCGTCGGCCATCGAGAGCAGCACGTGGACGAGCGCGAGCCCGTCCCCGATGCAGTGGTGGATCCGGGCCACGAGCGCGGAGCCCCCGCGGAAGTGCTCGACGAGGTGCATGCTCCAGAGCGGCCGCCCCTCCGGGAAGGGCTCGGAGAGCTGCTCGCTCACGAAGGCCTGGAGCGCCGGGTCGCCGGCGCCCGGTGCGAGCCGGACCACGCTCAGGTGGCGGTCGAGGGAGAAGTCCGGGTCGGGTTCCCAGGAGGGCAGCCCCACCCCACCCGGCGGGGGACGACGCGGCTCGTGAAGCGCCGGAACCGCACGATCCGCTGCTCGAGCAGCGCGCGGATCCGCTCGACCGGGACCGGGGCGTCGAGGATCAGGACGCCGGTGACGACCATGAGGTTCGACGGGTCGTCCATGCGCAGCCACGACGCGTCGACGTTCCGGAGGAAGGAGGCCATCGCTAGGCGAGGAGGTGGTCGAGGCCGCTCTGCTTCAGCCAGGCCCGGTAGACGGGGTGGACGGGATTCGTGACCGGCGCGAGCTGGAGCAGGGTCAGCGGCGGCCCGGAGAGCTTCACCTTGCCGAGGGCGAGCGCGAGCGGCACGTTCTCCTTCCCCTGGAAGAACCGGTTGGCGACCTCGCTCGTCATCCGCATGGTGACGACGGGCTCCCAGTCGGCCCTCCCCCAGGTCCAGCGGAGGAACCGCCCCTTCGCCTCGTCGGACTCGGGAGCGCCGTTCACGTTGAACTCGAGTCCCAGGTCGGTGATGAGGAAGCGGTGCGGGGCGCGCGCGTCGCGCAGCTTCCTCCCCACCGCGGGGGTCTCGTTCATGAGCTCGAAGATGCGCTCGAAGACCCGGCGGAACTCCTTCTCGTCCTTGAATCCCTTCATGGCGTCCCCTTCGGCGCGGCGCCGGGGAGCTTCGCCGCGCCCTCCTGCACGACCTGGCAGGCCTGCCGTTCGTCCTCCGGCTCGCTTCCCCCCTTGTCGCACAGCGCGGCGTAGGCGCGGAGGATCGCCGGGCAGTCGCTGGCCCCGGAGTAGGCCATCTCCTCCTCGCATCGCTGCCGGAGGATGGCGGCGATGAGGAGGTTGGCCTCGGCCTCGGTGGGATCGTTCAGGCCAATCAGCTCGGGGTTCCGCAGCATCGTGTCGCGGATGGGGAGCCGGACCCCCCGGAAGTCCTTCAGGCTCCCGCAGACCACCGCCGCGCGGCCGACGAGCCGCCGCACGTAGACCTCGATCACCTCGCGGGTCTCCCCCTCGTCCCGGGTCCGGGCGTGGTACCGGGCCACCCGGTCCACGCTGCGCGCGGCGCGCTGCAGCGCCCGGCAGTCCTCGGTGCCCGCGAGCGAGGTGAGGATGGCCCGCACCGCGGCCCGGCGGGCGTCGTCCAGCTTGTCCGTCGGCGCGGCCCGGAGCTCCTGCGAGAGGGACTCCTCCAGCATGATCATCGCCTTCTCGTCGTAGATCGGATCGCGCACGAACTCCTGGAGCAGGGCGTAGCCGACCAGCCGCTTGTCGGCGTTCGTCGAGTCGGTCGCCAGCATGCTGGTCTCGAAGAAGGCCCGGTACTTGTCGGCCTGGCTGGCGCGCGCGAACTCCTTGTTCCACTTCTCCAGCTCGGTCCGGTCGCGGTGCTCCTGCTGCTGCTTGTTGGAGTACGACTGGTAGGCGTTCACCACCAGGCCGGCCAGCGCCACCCAGCCCACCAGCACCTGGCCGGCGATGGCGAGGCGCGAGCGCCGGGCCTTTCGGTCGTGGCGAAGGCGGTGCAGCTCCTCGGCCGCCTTCATCCGCTGCAGCTCGTCGAGCGTGGCGTTTCGCGCGAGCTCGTCCGGATCGTCTCCGGGATCGATCGGGGGCTTGGGGGTGTCGGTGGGGCCGGCCATGGCCGAAGCGTACCTCTATCGTGCGCCCCGGGAAGGCAGCTTCTCAATCCAGCCCAGGAAGGCCTCGCGCTCGGCCGGGAGCGCGAGCAACCACTCGTGCCCGCGACCCGGCGCGACCCGGAGCTCGAATCGGGACGCCCGCGTCGCGCCAGGGCTGGAGGACGCCTTGCCACATGCGGGCTCCCCGCTCCTGCCCTCCCTCCATCACCAGGAGCGGCGTGGTCCGGGCCCCCTCCCCCGGCGGGGGCTCGAGGTCCCGCGTGGCCCCCCCTGCGCCGAAGGCCACCGGCTCGGCCCCGACGACCGCAATTCCGGAGAAGCCGCCGGGGAACTGCACCCAGAGCAGGAGCGCCATCTGCCCTCCCGCGCTGAAGCCCAGCAGGGCCGGTCTCGCCGCATCCAGTCCCGGCGTCCGCGCGACCATCGGGAGCGTTCCCGTCGAAGAGCTGGCGGACCTCCTCCCGGCTCCAGCCCGAGAAGTCCTTCTCGGTCGGGACCAGCAGCGCGAAGCCCCGCGCTGCGAGGTCCGCGACCAGGGCCTCCACCTGGGAATTCATCGACGCGGTCGAGGGGTGGAGCCAGACGAGCAGGCGCGCCGGGCGGTCCGCCGTCGCCGTCGCGGGCAGCCAGAGGCGGTACGGCAGGGCGCCGGCGGGACTCCCCTCCATCGCCCGCACGCCCGGCACCGGCGGGGCGTCTCCCGGACCGCCGCCGCGGGCGGTGGCGCAACCGGCGAGCATGCCGGCCGCGAGGACCGCCAGCACCGGGGCGAGGCGCCGGCGACGGCGACCCGAGGGGCCATCTCACGCGCACGCGTCCGGGAGTCGTGGGGGCCACGCAGGGAGAACCTTACCCCTCCATTGCCAGATTGGCGCGCCGGGGAGGCGCCACCTGACAGATTGGCAGGCCGCTGCGCCGCCATCCGCGGAAGTGCTCGTCGCGACAGGGCGCTCCCCGGGGCACGCCGATTGCTACCTGGAGTCCCGTCCCCGGCCGACGCCGGGGGCGAGGAGGTACCCGTGCTCCATACGCTCCATCGCACCGATCCGCTGGTCCTGCTCGTCGAGGACGACGCCGGGCTCCGCCAGGCCGTCGTCCGCGGCCTCACCAAGGCCGGCTTCCTGGTCGCCGCGGCCGGCTCCCGGCGGGAGGCGCTCGAGTCGGCGAGGGAGATCGACCCCGACGCCGTGGTCATGGACGTGATGCTCCCGGACGGCCAGGGCCCGGCCGTGGCGGAGGAGATCCGCCGGCAGGACGGGCACGGCGCGCTGCCCGTGCTCTTCGTCACGGCCCAGGCTCCGGCGGCCATCCGCGACTCGCTCTTCCCGGCCCCGGTCCTGTTCAAGCCGTTCACCTACCGTCAACTGGTGGCGTCGGTGCGGGAGCTGGTGCGCCCCCGCTGACGGGGCGCGCGGGCTCAGCCGCCGTGATCGGCGCGCCGCGCCGCCGCGTCGCCGGCCACCTGGACCAGCTGGACGAGGACGATGAGCACGACCACCGTCGCGACCATCACCCGCGTCTCGTAGCGGTAGTAGCCGAACCGGATGGCCAGGTCCCCCACCCCGCCGCCCCCGACAATCCCGGCCATGGCCGAGAAGCCGATGAGGCTGATGGCGGTGACGGTGAGGCCCCGCAGCAGGCCCGGCATCGCCTCCGGGAGCAGCACCCAGCGCACGATCTGGCCCGGCGTCGCCCCGGCCGCGGTGGCCGCCTCGATCACGCCCGGGTCGACCTCGCAGAGCGACCCGTGGACCAGCCGCGCGTAGAAGGCGATGGCGGCGATCGACAGGGGCACCGCGGCCGCGATCGGGCCGATGGTCGTCCCCAGCATCCACTGGGTGAAGGGCAGCACCAGGACGAGGAGGATCACGAAGGGGATCGAGCGGATCACGTTGACCGCCGCCCCGCCGGCGGCGCTGGCGGTCCGGCTCTCCAGGAATCGCCCCCGATCGGTGACGAAGAGCACGAGCCCGAGCGGCACCCCGAGGACCAGCGCCAGGGAGAGGGAGATCCCGACCATCTGGAAGGTCTCCAGGAAGGCCTTGGCCAGGTCCTGGAGCAGCTCGCGGCTGGCGTCACTCATGGAGGACCTCGAGCCCGGCAGCCTGATCCCGGAGGTAGGCCGTGGCCTTCTCGACCTCGGCGGGAGGCCCGGTGATCCCGGCGACGAGCAGCCCGATGGCGTGCCCTCCGACGTACTCGATGCGGCCGTGGAGGATGTTGAGCCGGACGTCGAAGCGGCGGGACGCCTCGGAGATGATGGGCTCCTCGGCCCGCTCTCCCGCGGTAGGTGATCTTCACGATCCGTCCGTGGGTGCCGTCGAGGAGCCGCTCCGGGAGCTCGAGCGCCTGCGTCCGCGCCACCAGCTGGCGGGTGAGCTCGTGGCGGGGCGACGCGAAGATCCCGTAGACCGTGCCCTCCTCGACCACCGCCCCGCCGTCCATCACCGCCACCCGGTCGCAGATGGCCTTCACGACCTCCATCTCGTGGGTGATCACCACGAGCGTGATCCCCCGCTCGCGGTTGATGTCCCGCAGCAGGTCGAGGATCGACGCGGTGGTCTCCAGGTCGAGCGCCGAGGTGGGCTCGTCGCAGAGCAGGATGGCCGGGTCGTTGGCCAGCGCCCGGGCGATGCCCACCCGCTGCTTCTGGCCGCCGGAGAGCTGCGCCGGGTAGGCGTCGCCGTGCCCCGTCCAGCCCGACCCGCGAGAGGAGCTCGGGCACCCGCCGCGCGATCTCCGCGGCGGGGCGCCCCGCCACCCGGAGCGCGAAGGCCACGTTCTCGGCGGCGGTCCGGGCGTGCATCAGGTTGAAGTGCTGGAAGATCATCCCGATGCCGCGCCGGACCTCGCGGAGCGCCTCGCCGTCGAAGGCGGTGACGTCGACGCCTTCGATGCGGACGGTCCCGCGCGACGGGCGCGTCAGGAGGTTGACCGTGCGCACGAGCGTGCTCTTGCCCGCGCCGCTCTTGCCGACGATCCCGAAGACCTCGCCCCGCCCGACGCGCAGCGAGACGTCGCGGACGGCCTCGACCGACCGCCCCCGGCCCTCGAACCGGACCGACACCTGCTCGAGCTGGATCATCCGCCCCTTCGCTACTTCATCCAGGCCGGCTTCTGGAAGTCCTTGAACGGGCTGGCCGGGTCGTCGATGGCGGCCCGGAAGGCCGGCGACTCGAGGACCGCGCGGATGTCCTTCCCCAGCGCCCGGTCGAGGTCCTCGGTCCGGACGGCCACGACGTTCTTCAGGGTCTCGTCGAGCTGCTCGGTGACGATGGCCGTGGAGAGCGGGATGCCGGCGGCGACCGCGTAGTTCCCGTTCACCACCACGATCGCCACGCTGTCGAGGGCCCGGGGAGCCTGGGCCGCCTCGATGGGCCGGATGCGGAGCTGGCGCGGATTCTCGGCGATGTCCTTCTCCGAGACCTTGGCGGGGTCGACGTCGGGGCGCAGCTTCACGAGCCCGACCTTCTGCAGGAAGCGGAGGTGCCGGGCCAGGTTGGTGGGATCGTTCGACACCACCAGCTCGTCGCCCGGCTTCAGCTGGTCGAGCGACTTCACCCTTCGCGAGTAGAGGCCGGCGCCGGCGGTGGGAACCGACAGGACGGGCGAGAGCTTCAGCCCCTTGTCGGCCGAGAACTTGGCCAGGTAGACGCTGTGCTGGAACAGGTTGGCGTGGATCGAGCCGTTCGCCAGCGCGAGGTTGGGCTGGACGTAGTCGCTGAACTCCTTGACGGTGACCTTGTACCCGCGCTTCTCGAGCGCCGGCGCGATGGCCTTCTTCACCATGTCCCCGTACGGGCCGGGGGAGACGCCGAACGTGATCTCGACGGGGTCGGCGGCCCGGGGAACGGCGGGGACGAGCAGGGACAGGGCGAGGACTGCGGCGGCGGCGAGGCGATTCGACATTCGATTCTCCCGGGCGGGGGTATCCGTTCAACAGGATGGTGTTCCGTTATAATGGATTTCCGGCCCGCCGCGCCAGCCCGGAGACGTAAGGCTGGAAGTCCCCGCCGGGTGGCGCGATCGAGAAGGTCACCTCCACGCCGTCGCTCCCGCGCCGCACGTACACCAGGCGGAACCTCGGCCCGGGGACGCCCGGGACGCTCTCGAAGGTGACCGTGTCGCCCTCCGACCGCACCGCGTAGCGGATCACGTGCCCCTCGTTGTCCCAGTAGGTGGCTCCGAGCCCGTCCCCGTCCCGGAAGAGGACGGTCAGGTCCTCGTGCCTCACGCCCACGGTCTCGCCGGGCCGGGGCGCGTACTCCGACCGGCTCCGTCGGACGGCGACCCGGCCGTCGAGCTCGAGCGCGAAGGTGAATCCTCCCGACACCGCCTCCCCCGGCTTGCCCCCGCCCGCCTCGGTCTTCCACGTGCCCAGGAGGAATCGCAGGGGCGCCCAGGCATCGGCGGGCGTGGCCGGGGCCGGGGCCGGGGGAGGAGCCGCGGCGGGAACGGGGGCGGCGGAGAGAACTGCGGCCAGGACGAGAGCGGGAGGGATCATCCCCGGAGTCTAGCCTCCCCGGGGCGCTGCGCAGCCCCTCCGGGTGCCGGAGCACCCCCCGGACAGGTCGCGCAAGCGTGCCACATTCCTGGGGGACTGTACCGGCCCACGGCGTGCACTCTAGGGTGGAGCCATGGTCGCCCTTCGCCTCACATGCGCGGTGCTGGTGGGACTCCTCACCACAGCCGCGCTCGCGGAGGGACGGAGGGCCTCCTTCAGCGTCTCGGTGCAGGTCGTGGCGCCGCTTCGCAAGCCGGGTACCGCGCTTCCGGCCTCCTTCGTCGGGACCGCACGCTCCGTGGCCCTTCCCTGCGGCGCTCCCGGGTCGGCCGCCTGCACCGCCGCCGTCGCGGCAGCCGGGACCGCCGGCGGGGCCGGGATCCCGGTGCTCGCCACCGTCCTCACCGACGGTGCGCCGACGGCCATCGTCGAGCGCTGACTCAGCGGGCCGAGGCCACGCGCTCTCCGGCGTCGCATCGGGTCTCGCCGATGTCCTGGACCCCTGGCGTCTCCGGCACCACCAGCGTGGCCTGGCATCTCCCGCCGCGCCAGACGACCTCGGCCGCGTGGCGTCCCGGCCTCGCGCCCTCGAGGAAGAACCGGCCGTCCGACGAGGTGGCGGTCCGGAGCTCCTGTCCGTCCTGCACGACCACCAGCTCGCCGCCACCGGGCGCCCGCCCCCCGTCCCCGTCCAGTCGCAGGCGCCCCAGAACGGCGCGGACCGGCGAGACGTCGAAGCGGACCACCATCCCGCCCTTGCGCATCGGGGCCACGATCCGCTCCACCTTGCCGACCTCGTACTCCATCGGGATGTCGGAGGCGCGGATCGAGAGCCGGTTCGCGTAGCGGGCGAGCAGGGACGGGACGAGCAGGTCGCCGTGGTCGTCGGTGACGCCCGCTTCCTGGTTCTCCAGGTAGGCGGTCACCCCCGGGACCCCGACGCGCACCAGCGCGTAGGCCTCCTCGACCGGGCGCGTGGCGAACACCCGGTCGCCGGCGATGACGATCCCGCCCGCGGCGCGGACGGCGCCGAGCGTGGTCTTGCCGAGCTGATCCACCTGCGCCTCGTAGTGCCCGAAGCTGGTCTGGACCTGGAAGAGGCCCGACCCGCGCGAGGCGACGGCGCCAGCGGAGCCCGCCTCGCCCTCGACCCGGTATCCGTACCCGGGCCCCACCGGAAGCGAGCGCGCCACGCCCGCCGAGGCCGCCACGCCCGGCGTACCGGCGCCCGCAGACGCCTGGGCCGTCGTCCGATCGCCGAGCGCCCAGGAGAGGGAGAGCATCCCGCTCGGGCCCGCCGCGGGGCCTCCCGCCGTCTGCGTCACCGACGCGAGCAGGGTGAGCCCGGCCCCCAGCGCGAGGTCGGCGCGGAGCGTGACGCTGGCCATGTTCCCCAGGTCGCGCCAGCGGGTCGCCGTGAGGTCCACGCCCAGTCCGAGCCGCTCGAGCGGCGACACCGATCCGAACGCGGTGAGGTCTCCGAGCGGACGGTCCCTCCACGGATCGAGCGTGGCCGTGGAGAAGGCGGGCGTCTGCGCGCGCAGGCGCAAGCCCGCTCGACCAGCGGCGCCCCATCCACGACCAGCCCAGTGCCGCCGCGCCGCCCGGCGCTCCCTGCGCCACGCTCCCCAGGAGCTCCAGGTCCACCTGTCCGAGGATCGTGCCCATCGTCACGGAGGGACCGCCCAGGAAGCGATCGAGCGAGGCCTCGACGCGGCCTCCGACCGTGACCACGTCGTCGAGCCCCACGCGGTGCCGCCCGAGGAGGACGGGGCGTCCGTAGGAGAAGCTGGTCGTGTCGAGCTGGTTCCGGATGAACCCCGCGGTGTAGCCGAACTCGGTGATGCCCGGCGCGAGCAGCGCGGGAGCGAAGTTGGAGCGGAGGTCGAAGGTCTGCTCCCGGCCGTAGGCGTCGCGGAGCACGGTGCGCACGTCGCCCACGCCGGCCACCACCGGGATGTTGGTCAGGTCGAGCGTCCCCGCCGGCACCGGCTGCTGGCGCACCATCGAGCCGTTCACCCAGACCTCGAGCGTCGACGGCGTGGCCGCGAAGGCGGTGAAGGACGGGCGCGGCGCGACGACCAGGTACGGGTCGAGCGCGAAGTCGCGTCCCCAGGTCACGCCGCCGACCACGCCCGAGGATCCGATCCCCTGGGATGCGACGACGGCGTCCCCCACCACCAGCTTCTCGAGCCGGGAGAGGAGCTCGTAGCTGAAGGCGGTCATGCCGCGAACGGGGGCGCCGAGCGCCGTGACCGAGAACCCGGACGAGAGGAGCGCAGGGCCGGAGCTCACGCCGGCCTCGCCGTACCCGGAAGCCCGTCCCTGGAGATCCACCTGCCCCGCGTAGTTCACGAAGGCGCTCGTGGAGTCGCCCATGACCGTGCCGGCGGGGCGCTGGTAGCCGATGTCCAGCCGCGCGGAGCCGAGCAGCGCGGGCCCCACGGTGAGATCGAGCGCGAAGGTGCGCTCCTCCAGCACGAACTGGAGCTTCGGTGCGAGCGACCGGAGCGAGACCCATTCCTTCCCGTCGCTCCTGCGGCGAGTGCCGTCGAAGCTCTGCACCCCGAAGCCGTGCAGGTCCTCGATCGAGATCCAGGCGTCGTCCCCCTCCAGGAGCACGAGCGACTCTCCCCTGGCCACGCCGTTCAGCCGCACGTCCAGGTGGACGCGCATGGCCGGCGAGAGGGCCGAAGGCGACTCGAGCGTCGGGGCAGGCCCGACGAAGGTGGCCGCGGGCGCCTCGCCGGCCACCGCCGGTGACGCCAGGGCCACCGCTGCGATGACGAGGAGGACGCGCACGGCTCAAGGAGCGCAGGCGCTCGGCGTCGCCAGCGAGGCGCGGATGACCTCCCGCGACAGCTTGGCCGAGACCTCGAGCTCGCGGGTGGCGTCGCACGCCTCGGGTCGGGATCTCCACCTCGTAGACCCGCTCTCCGCCCGGGAGCACGTACCAGGCCGCCAGCTCGGTCTCGAAGGTGCTCTTGCCGCCCGCCGCGAGCCCGGCGAGCTTCACCGACGCGGGCCGGACGTGGACCGTTCCCTCGTTCACCAGGCGGAAGGTCACCTTCCCACCGCGGGCGGCCAGGTCGAGGAGCCGGGTGCGCTCGACCGCCTTGGCGGGGGCGAGGAACACCGGAAGCCCGATGCGGGAGAGCACCCGGACCTGCGAGGGCCCTTCCGGCGTCTCCGGCGGGGGCATCTCCTGGAGGAAGACCCGGTAGGTCTTCTCCACCCCGCCGAACGGCGTGATGGCGCCGATGCGGACGTTTCGCTCCTCGCCGGGAGCGAGCGTGAGCACGGGCGGGTAGACCGCCAGGTCGCTCGTGGGCCCGAGGATCATCTCGCCCGCCAGGCTCTGCTCCCAGCTCCGTGCCTGCAGCTCGAAGCGCGCCGTCTCCTGCCCCTGGTTCTTGACGACGACGATCGCGCTTCGGGCCGCGGGCGAGAGCCTCACGATGACCGGCGACACCTGGACCTCGGCCGCCTGGGCCGATCCGGCGCCCAGCAGGAGCGCGGCGGCGGCGAGGGCGGCGAGGCGGGTGGGCATGGCTAGAAGGTCACCGTGGCGGTGACGTTCTCGACGTAGGCGCCGGCGGGCACGTCCTGCGCCGGGGGAATCGAGACCGTACCTGCCAGGACGATGGCGTTCGCGAAGGAGGTGGCGCTGCCGCTCACCAGGCCGGATCCGGTGTTCGTCCACGGCGTGTTCGTCGTTCCCGGCTTGAAGATGGAGTAGTTGAGTGCGCCGCCTGCGCCCACGAGCGTTCCGGCCGAGAGCAGGCCCACGTCGTAGTGGGTCCCGCTGGTGCAGTGCAGGGTCACCGTGGCGGGGGCGGTGGTCGCGGCTCGCGGCGTTCGGGTCGTAGGCCAACGTGACGTTCGCCGCTCCAATGGTGCAGGCGGTGGCCACGTTGGCCGTGACGGTGAAGCTGCTCGTGGCCGTGGCCGCGTCCGCGGAGCGGGGGACGAGGGTGACGGCGAGGGCGGCGGCGGCCACGGTGGCGGCGGCGATGGCGATCTTCGAGGAGCGGCGCATCGGATGTCCTTTCGGTCGGAGGAGTATGCGAGGAACGGGACCGTGCCCGGCCTCGGCGGGGTGACGCAAAGCACACCCGGTGCCAGGACCCGCCCCGTCCAAGCCCTCGAAATCCGGGGCTGTAAGTGGATGTCGCTTGACGACTTTCGTCACTCTTCCGGCGCCCTCTTCGCCGCTCCTGGTCAGGCGAAATCGCCCAGGAGGGTACGACCGACCGGGGCGGGTGCAAGAAAACCTGCGGCGATGTGGGAGGCGGCTCCGGACTGGCGAGCACCCGGATGTGGACTAACATCGACCCGTGATCCGCGTCCGCGCCGTGCTCTCTCGCGTGTGCCCTCGCCGCCTGCCTCGAGGCGAGCGCGGCCACCTGCACGGTCTCGGCGGCTGGACTCGCCTTCGGCACCTACGACATCTCCGCCACGGCGCCCCTCGACGTCACGGGGACGGTGGAGTTCCGCTGCAACGAGCCGTCCGCCGTGAAGATCCAGTTCTCGCCCGGCAGCGCGGGGTCCTTCTGGCCGCGCACGATGCGAAGCGGCCAGGCCCAGCTCCAGTACAACATCTACACGAACGGCAGCAGGACGCAGGTGTGGGGCGACGGGACGAACGGCACCGTGACCCGCAACCTCGGCGCCGGGAGGGGCGAGCCCGTCGCGGTGTTCGGACGGGTCCCCCCCATGCAGAACGTGCCGGAAGGCGCGTACGGCGATACCCTCATCGTCACGTTCAACTTCTAGCCGGAGGGCAGCATGTCGAACCGGAAGTGGATCCTGGTCGCGGTGGCCCTGGCGCCGCGATGGCGCCCTCCCCCGCCCCGGCCGAGGACGCCTGCCTGACCGACGCGCAGCGGCTCTGCAGCGCCACCCCGCCCGGCGACGGGCGGGTCTACTTCTGCCTCCGCTCGAACTGGAACCAGCTCTCCGACGGCTGCCAGGCCCTGCTGAACTGGGCGCAGCAGCGCGCCAACGAGGTCACCCTCGATTGCCAGGGGGACGCCTTCGCCTACTGCCAGGGCGTCCCGGCCGGACAGGGCCGCCTCTACGCCTGCCTCGCCGGCCACCGGAGCCGAGATCTCCTCCGAGTGCAAGAAGGGGCTCGAGCTGCACGAATGGTTCGTCAAGTCCTGCGGGGCCGACCGCACCCGGCTCTGCCCCGGCGTCCCGGTCGGCGACGGCGGTGTCATCGCCTGCCTGGTCACGCGCCGCGACCAGCTCTCGCAGTCCTGCCAGGCGGTCTTCTGGCCGTAACCGGCGACAGGGGACGCGCCGTGCCCTTCGGCGACGAGCCCGCGGCCAAGGTCCTGGGCGCCCGGCTGCGCCTCGCCGAGGCCGCGGCCCGCCTCTCGCTCCAGGAACTGCTCGTCGCCACGCTGGACGAGGCCGGGAACCTCTCGGGGAGCCCCATCGGCTTCTTCCACTTCGTCGAGCCCGACCAGGTCACGCTCACCCTCCAGGCCTGGTCGAGCCGGACCACCGCCGAGTTCTGCCAGGCCCAGGGAGCCGGCCAGCACTACGCCGTCGACAAGGCAGGAGTCTGGGCCGACTGCGTCCGCCTCCGGAGGCCGATCGTCCACAACGACTACGCCAGCCTCCCGCACCGCCAGCCCCTGCCGGAGGGGCACGCCCGGGTCGTGCGGGAGATGGTGGTCCCCGTCCTCCGCAACGACCGCATCGTCGCCGTCCTCGGCGTCGGCAACAAGGCGACCGACTACGACGACCAGGACCTCGCGGACGTCTCCGCGCTCGCCGACGTCGCGTGGGACGTGGCCTCGCGCAAGCAGATGGAGGAGCGGCTGCGCCACAGCGAGGCCCAGCTCCGCGCCATCCTCGACGTCGTCGACCAGGGGATCGGGCTGTGGAACCCGGAGGGGCGCCTCGTCTACGCCAACCCCCGCGTCCGCCGCCTCTTCGACCTGCCCGGCGACGCCGGCGACCTGAACCTCCAGGACGCCCGGTTCGGCCTCTCGGCGGAGGACGGCTCGCTGCTCGACGCGAACGGCTTCCCGCCCTCGCGCGCGCTCCAGACCGGGCGCTCCGAGTCGGCCACGCTCCGCTTCGTCGACGGCCGCGGCGAGGAACGATTCATCCTGGCGAGCGCCCATCCGCTCCGCGACCCGGTCGACGGGACGCTGCTCGGCGCGGTGACCTCCATCTCCGACGTGACCGACCAGAAGCGGCGAGAGCACTCCCTCGAGGCGGTCGCGCGTCACGATCCCCTCACCGGGCTCCCCAACCGGCTGCTCCTCATGGACCGGCTCGAGCAGGCGATGGCCGTCGAGCCGGCGGTCGGGCACGATCCTGGCCGTCTGCTTCCTCGACCTCGACGGGTTCAAGGCGGTGAACGACCGGCACGGCCATGCGGCGGGCGACGAGCTGCTCCGGGAGGTCGGCCGCCGGCTGAAGGGCGCCATGCGCGGCGGCGACACCGTCGCGCGCATCGGCGGCGACGAGTTCGTCCTCCTGCTCTCCGGCGCCCGGACGCGCCTGGAGATCGACCGGGCCCTGGGGCGCATGATCTCGGTGGCCCGCCTCCCGGTGGAGCTCCCCACCCAGGAGGTGGTCGCCCTGTCGGCCAGCGTGGGCGTGGCGGCCTTCCCGGACGACGCGATCGACCCGGGCCAGCTCATTCGCTTCGCCGACGCGGCGATGTACGACGCCAAGCTGCTCGGGAAGGACCGCTGGTCCTGGTATCTCCGGGGCTGATCAACGTTTCCTTGAAGGTTTCGCTTACTGATCCGGGTCAAGGACGGTACCCCGGGACGGCGAGGTACGCATGGGACCTTGCGGTCCAACCCCCTCGCCCTCGCTCCCCTCCTGCTCCTGGCCGCCTGTGCCCACGGCCTGGCCGCGGCGCCGCTCGCGCCCGGCGTCGACGTCCGCCACGCGCCGGAGGACGACGAGGCCGCGGCCCAGGTCGCCCGGGTCCTCCCGGAGGCGGTGGGCCGGGTCGAGCGCTGGGGGGCGCTGTCCGGCCCGGTCACCATTCGCATCCACCCTTCCCATTCGGCGCTGGCCGACGCGGCGGGGCGCCCGGCCGATGCCTGGCTCCGGGCCTGGGCGCGGGCCGACTCGGTCGAGCTGCAGTCCCCGCGGACCTGGTCGCGCGGGCGCGCCAGCGACCAGGCGCTCACCTCCCTGCTCGCGCACGAGCTGACCCACTGCCTCCTCTTCCAGCGGATCGGGCCGCGATGGGCGGTCCGGGACGTCCCCGGCTGGTTCGAGGAAGGGCTGGCCTCGTTCACCGCGGGCGAGAACCACCAGCGGGCCGACGCCTCGGCGCTCCGCCCCACGGCCCTGGCGCTGCAATCCGACGCGGCGCTCGCCTACGGCACGGCCGATCGCGCCTTCCACCACCTCGTGGATCGCCACGGCGAGGCGGCGGTCCGGCGGATCCTGTCGTCGCTCGCCTCGGGGCGGGACTTCCCGTCGGCCTTCCAGGCCTCGACCGGCACGTCGGTCGCAGCCTTCGAGCGCGCCTTCCGATCCCAGCTCGGCGCGGTCGCCGCCTCGCGCTAGCGAATCTAGGCGCCGTCGCGCCAGGGCGTGCGGGCCCGGAGAGCGGCCAGGATCGCCCGGGAGCTGGGCGAGCGGTTGAGCGTGTAGAAGTGGACGCCCGGGGCGCCGCGACGGAGCAGGTCGGCGCACTGCAGGCTGGCGTAGGCCACCCCCAGCTGGAGCGAGGCCTCGGGATCGGCGCGCCGGACCTCCATGGCAGCGCGCAGGGGCGGCGGGATGGACGCGCCGCACATGGCCGTGAAGCGCTCGATCTGGTCGACGTTGGTGAGCGGCATCACGCCGGGGAGCACCGGCACCGCGATGCCGGCCGCGCGGGCCCGCTCGACGAAGCGGAAGTAGTGGGTGTTGTCGAAGAGGAGCTGGGTGACGAGGAAGTCCACGCCGGCGTCGACCTTCACCTTGAGGTTCGCGAGGTCGCGCGCCAGGTCGCGGGTCTCCGGATGGCCCTCCGGGTAGGCGGCCGCGCCCACGCAGAAGCCCCACCGGCTGCCCTGCGACCGCACGTAGGCCACGAGATCGCTGGCGTGGGGGAAGCCGTCGGGATGCGGCGTGAAGGTCTTCTCGCCCCGCGGGGGATCGCCGCGGAGGAGGAGCACGTTCTGGATGCCGGCCTCGGCCACCTCGTCGAGGACGCGGGCCACGTCGTCGCGGGGCGATCCGACGCAGGTGACGTGGGCGACCGGCTCGACCTCGGCATCGCGCTTGAGCCGCTTGACCAGGTCGATGGTCCGGGCGCGCTCCGATCCGCCCGCGCCGTACGTCACCGAGACGAAGGCCGGCCCCAGCGGGCGCAGCGCCTCCACGGTCAGGAAGAGCTGCCGCTCCCCCTCGTCGGTGCGAGGAGGAAAGAACTCGAAGGAGAAGACCGGGTCGCCGCGCTCCCGAGCGAACCGGAGGATGTCCGTGACCTTCACAGGGGCGCGAGTATATTCCGGCGAAGAGGGACCACGCGAGAATGCGCACCAAGAAGCCCGTGGGGGCTCCCCGCTACATCACCCCGGAGGGCTTCCGCCGGATCGCCCAGGAGCACGAGCGCATCTGGACGGTGAGCCGGCCCCGGGTGGTGGCGGAGGTCGGGGCGGCCGCCGCGCTGGGCGACCGCAGCGAGAACGCCGAGTACATCTACGGGAAGAAGAAGCTCCGGGAGCTCGACCGCCGGCTGCGCGAGCTCTCCGAGCGGATGGACTCCCTCACCGTGATCGCTCCGGCTCCCCACCCCTCCGGACGCGCCTACTTCGGCGCCTGGGTCACCGTGGAGCAGGACGACGGCGAGGAGCGCCGCTACCGGCTGGTCGGGCCGGACGAGTTCGACGTGGAGTCCGGCCTCATCAGCGTGAGCGCCCCGCTCGGGAAGGCCCTGCTCGGCAAGCGGGTCGGCGACGTGGTCGTGGTCAGGCGACCCGCGGGCACGACCGAGGTGACCGTGGTGGCGATCGGCTGGGAGCCCGGCGCGTGAGCCGCGAGGGCGAGGTGGTGAAGGACCGGGCCGCGCAGCGGTCGCTCGTGGAGCGGTTCGCGCGGGAACGTCCCTCGGCGCTCCTCCTCGACACCGAGGCGCCGGCCCTCTTCGACGTCTTCTCCGGGAAGACCCTGCCCGTCGACTGGGCTCGCATCTCCGGCGTCGCCGAGTCCCGGAACCGGGACACCGGTGCGCCGTATCTCGCGCTGCTGCGGGACGACGGGCGGCAGGTGATCCTGGCCGACGTCGGGGTCGCCTTCGAGCCGCTGGCGTCCGCCACCGGCCCGCTGCCGGGGCTCCCCTCGGTGGCCTGCTTCCGCGACTTCGCCGCGACGGCGGCCCGGCTCGAGCACCACCTCGTGGATCACCCGTCGGACCCGGTGACCCGGGATCACCTCGACCTCTTCCTGTTCCTGCTCGCCATCGTCGACGGGGCCCGGGCGGTGGGCTTCGACGTCTCCCGGGAGGAGCGGCGGCTGGAGCGCATCCTCGGCGAGATCGAGGCGAGGCGCTCGGACGACGACTGACCGTCAGACGGTGGGCGTGCGCGTCAGCGCGGCCAGCCGGTCCCAGAGCGCGTCGGTCCCGGTTCCCTCCACCGCCGAGAACGGGACCGCCTCGCCCCGGGGGATGCCCAGGTCGTCCTCGGCGGCGCGCAGGGCGGGCAGCCGCTTGTTGCGGGGCAGCTTGTCCATCTTCGTGACCGCCACCACCACCGGGCGGCCGCTCGACCGCAGGAACTCGAGGGCCTCGTGGTCGCTCGGCTGGGGCGGGTGGCGCCCGTCGACGATGAGCACGACGGCCCGGAGCGGGTCGCGCTCCCGCAGGTACGACTCGATCATCTCCACCCAGGTCTGCCTCTCGGCCTTCGAGACCTTGGCGTACCCGTAGCCGGGCAGGTCGGCGAAGCGGATCCGGGCCACCTTGGTGGCGCCGGAGGGCTGGATCTCGAGCTCGAAGAACTGGAGGGCGCGGGTGCGCCCCGGGGTGTTGGACACCCGGGCCAGTCCGGACTTCCGGGAGAGCGCGTTCAGCATGGACGACTTGCCCACGTTGCTGCGCCCCACGAAGGCGATCTCGGGGAGGTTCGGGGGCGGCGGCCATTCCTGGCGCTTCACCGCGGTGCGGAGGAACTCGGCTCGGAAGACGCGAAAGGCCATGGCGCACTATAATGCCTCATGCTCCGCCGCCACCTCTCCCTCTCTGCACTCCTCGTCGTGCTCGCCCTCCCCGGCCCGGCCCTGGCGCGCTCCTGGCAGGGCATCACTCCGGGAACCAGCACCCAGGCCGACGTCGTGGCCCGGTTCGGCGAGCCCTCCACGAAGGGCAAGCTCGAGGGGCGCACGGCCCTCGTCTACAAGGGAGAGCAGGCCATCGCCGGCACCCGCCAGGCGCAGTTCCTGGTCGGGGACGACGGACGGGTGTCGGAGATCAACGTCTTCCCGTCGTCGCAGCTGGAGAAGGACGCCGTCCTCGGCACGTTCGGCAAGGAGCCCCAGAAGACCTTCACCGACGACTTCCGCACCGTCTGGCTGTACCGGCCCATCGGGGTGGTGGTGTTCTTCGGCAAGGACGGGGTGGTCGAGGCCATCCGGTTCCAGGCGGCCGACAAGGGCGCCAAGGCCGCGCCCTCGTCCGGGGCGGCGCCGCAGGAGAACCAGCCCGCGGCCGCCGGGGTTCCGGCAGCCGGACGCTAGGCCGTCGACCCGATGCGCCTCGTCGGACTCACCGGGGGCATCGGCAGCGGCAAGAGCACCTTTGCCGACGCGCTTCGCGCCCTCGGCGCCCCGGTCATCGACGCGGACCGGCTGGCCCGCGACGCCGTCCGGGCGGGCTCCGCGGCGCTCGACGCCATCGTCCGGGAGTTCGGGCCGGGGTCCTCCTCCCCGACGGCGAGCTCGACCGCAAGGAGATGGGCGCCCGGGTGTTCTCCGACGCCTCCGCCCGGTCGCGGCTCGAGGCCATCGTCCACCCGGCCGTCCGGGCCGCCGTGGCCACCGAGACGGCGCGCCTCGAAGCCCAGGGGCACCCCCTCGCCTTCTACGACGTGCCCCTCCTGTACGAGCGCGGGCTCGATCGGGAGGTCGACTGCGTGGTCGTGGTCTGGGCGCCGCGCGAGGTCCAGCTCGAGCGGCTGATGGCCCGCGACGGGCTCGCGCGCGCCGAGGCCGAGGCCCGCCTCGACGCGCAGCTGCCCATCGACGAGAAGGCCCGCCGCGCCGACGTGCTCGTCCCGAACGACGGCGATATCGCCTCCCTGCGGGCCCGGGCCGGGCCGCTGCTCCGGGCGCTGCGTGCCGGTCTCTCCCGGCGGCTTCCCAACCAGCCGCCGGCGCGTTATTGACGGAAGCGATGCCCGACTCCACCGGAACCACCCTCTTCACCGGATACCCGGGCTTCATCGGGCGTCGCCTCGTCCACCGCATGCTCGAGGCGCCCCGGCGCGGCCGGATGGTGCTGCTCGTCGAGCCGTCCCAGGCCGCCGCGGCGCGGGCCGAGATCGCCCGCCGGGCCCCCACCGACGTCGAGATTTGGGAGGGCGACGTCTCGGCGATGCACCTGGGGCTGTCCGGCGCCGAGTGGAAGACGCTCGTCCGCGACGTCTCCACCGTCTGGCACCTGGCCGGCGCCTCCCGGCTCGACTCGGGGACCGACATCGCGCGCCGGGTGAACGTGGAGGGCACGCGGAACGTGCTCGAGCTGGCCCGCGCCGCCCCCCTGCCCCCCCGGCTGCACCACTTCTCCTCCGCCTTCGTCGCCGGCGACCGCCGAGGCGTGGTGATGGAGGACGAGCTCATGCTGGGGCAGCGATTCCGGTCGCCCTACGAGCAGAGCAAGGCCAGGGCCGAGGAGCTGGTCCGGCGCTCCATGGCCGAGGTCCCCACCACGATTTACCGCCCGGGCATCGTCGTGGGCGACTCGCGGACCGGCGAGATTGACCGCTTCGAGGGGCCCTACTACCTGGCCATCCTGCTCGTGACCTCCTCGCTGGCCGTGCCCCTCCCCCTGCCCGGGGACGGCGGCGCGCCGCTCAACGTGGTCCCGGTCGACTTCGTGGTGGACGCGACGCTCGCCATCGCCCGGAACCCGGACGCGGTGGGGAAGACCGTCCATCTGGTGGACGCGGCGCCCATGTCGGCCCGGCGGGTCTACGAGATGATCGCGGAGCGCGCCCACCGGCGGATGCCCCGGGTCTCCCTGCCCCACAAGGTGGTCGAGGCGGTGCTCTCGCTGCCGCTCCTCGAGCGCTTCTCCCGGCAGCAGCGCGCGGCCCTCGAGTCGGTGAACCAGCTGATCTTCTACAGCCCGATGAACCTGCTCACCCTGCTCGACGGGAGCGGCGTCCGCTGCCCCCCCATCACCAGCTACCTCGACCGGCTCATCGACTTCGTCCGCGACCACATCGAGGCCCGCCAGGCGACCACGCGCGACGCCGACGAGGATCCCCTGGCTCCGCCCGAGCCGCGCGGGAAGGACCCGTCGTGAAGCCCCTGGCGGCCTTCCGCGCCGGCGACACCTTCGAGCTCACGCGCGAGGCGGACCGGTACCGGCCGATCTACTACGCGGCGGTCTCCGGCGACTTCAACCCGATCCACATCGACCCGGAGATTGGCCGCGCCGCCGGGTTCCCGGGGGCCATCCTCCAGGGCATGTGCACCATGGCCTGGCTCGCCGACGCCTGCACCGCCTACCTCGGCGACCCCGCGCGCGTGAAGCGGCTGCGGGTGCGCTTCTCCCGTCCGGTGGTGGTGGGGGACGTGGTCACCTTCCGCGGGCGCTGCGTGGCCGTCGAGGGACCCGTGGTCCGGCTCGAGGTCGAGGCCCGCAACCAGCGCGGCGAGGAGGTCCTCAAGGGGGCCACCGCCGAGGGCTGGGTGGAGGGCGGCTGATGGCGATCGACGCGCGCCACGTCGGACGTCGGTACGGTCCGTTCCGGGTCACCGTCTGCGCCGAGCGGATCCGGGCGTTCGCCCTGGCGGTCGCCGGAGGCGTACCCGGCTACTTCGGCTCCGCGCACGGCGAGCCCCACCCGTACTGCGTGGACGAGGAGGCGGCCCGGCACTCTCCCCACGGCACGCTGGTCGCCCCGCCCACGTTCGGCGTGACCTTCGCGATGGAGCCCTTCGCGCTCGCCTGCTCCGACCCCGAGCTCGGCCTCGACCTGCTGCGGCTCCTCCACGCCGAGCAGGAGTTCGAGCACGGCGTCCCGGTCCGGCCGGGCGACGTGCTCACCACCGAGGGCGAGATTGTCGAGGTCCGGTCGAAGGGGGCGCTCGACTTCATGACGGTGCGCACCGAGACCGTCAACCAGGCGGGCGAGCGGGTCCTCGTCGCTCGCTGGAGCGCGGTGATCCGGACCTAGGCGCGCGATCCGGGCGCGGCTCGCGATCAGCGGATCACGCCCTCGGCGAGCAGCGAGGCCAGGATCCGCGCGGTGTCGAGGCGGGGGAGCCCGGAGAGCGCGAAGAGGTCCTCGTAGCTGACCGTGCCGTCCACCTGGGCGAGCAGGAAGCCCGCCCGGTGGTCGAGGTTCAGCCACATGACCTCCTCGGCGTGGATGGCCAGGCGGGGAACGCCGGAGAGCGACCCCAGCTTCGACTCGTACATGGCGACCAGCGTGGACTCGTTCTGGCGCAGGTAGGCGCGGGCCTCGGCGTGGGTGGGGTCGACGCGCAGGATCCGCTCGATCATCTCCAGCGACCCGCTGAAGTCCCCGAGCGCGAAGAGCTCGCGCGCCCCCTCCATCCAGGTGGCCACCTCCCCGGGCGCCGGCGGCTTCCCCCCCGCCTTCGGCTCCGGGACGAGGGAGCGGATCTCCGACTTCTCCCCCACCGCGTCGAGGTCGAGCCCGGCGCCATCCTCGACGACCACGGTGGCCGCGTTGGCCGGCCCGGCATCCCAGGGCGACGGGGCGAAGGCCGCCTCGGGGCGCGGCGGCGGCTCCGCGGCCGGCTCGGGCGCCCGGGGCGGCAAGCTCCCCGCGCACCTGGCGCAGGTAGGCGCGGACGCGCTCGTTCTTCGGGTCCAGCTCGAGCGCCTCCTTCCAGAAGCGCTCGGCCTCCGCCGATTCACCCCGGGTGTACGCCTTCACTCCCTGGTCGAGCAGCTCGGCGACGGTGGCCATCAGGCGTCCTTCTGGCCGGGCACGACCCCGCCCGCCAACCCCTTGAAGAGCTGCAAGGCGCGGTCGAGCTGCTCCTCGACCGCGATCATCTGCTGGAGGTCGCGGGCCTCGATGGCCGCGCGGGCCCGGCCCACCACGTCCTCGGCCTTGGCCACCGCGTCCTTCCCGAACCGGCTCCTCGCCAGCGCCTCCTTCACCCGGGGCGCGAGCTCCTCGATCTCGACGATGACGGCCTGCGTCCGATCGCGGAGCCGCTCGAAGTCCCCCACCTGCCGGCGGGTCAGCATCTCGTCCAGGTTCTCCTCGAGGATCCGCCGCATCTCGGCCTCGGTGAGGCCGGAGGTGGCGGTCACCGTGATCGACTGGCGCATGCCGGTGGCCGAGTCGCGGGCCGAGACCCCGACGATGCCGTCCGCGCTGATGTCGAAGGTGACCTCGATCTCCACCTCGCCGCGGCGGGCGGGACGGATGCCTTCCAGGACGAACTCGCCCAGCAGCTCGTTCTCGACCGCCTTGTCGCTGGCGCCCTGGAGCACCGCGATCCGCACCGCGGTCTGGTTGTCCTGCACCGTGGTGAAGAGGTGGGACTGGCTGGTGGGCACGGTGGTGTTGCGGGGGATGATGGTCGCGAAGTAGCCGCCCACGACCATGATCCCGAGGTTCTGGGGCGTGACGTC
Source organism: uncultured delta proteobacterium (assembly GCA_963766715.1). Lineage (GTDB taxonomy): Bacteria > Myxococcota > Myxococcia > Myxococcales > Anaeromyxobacteraceae > CAIOAK01. The sequence continues at coordinate 82,099 of CAVYBH010000012.1, read as the reverse complement.
GAGGAGCAGGACCTCCTTGCCCTTCTGCGGATGCAGGAGCGCGTGGGCCTGGATGGCGGCGCCCAGGGCCACCACCTCCTCCGGGTGGACGCCGCGGCTGGGCTCCCGCCCGAAGTGCTGCCGGACGGCCTGCTGGAAGCGCGGCATGCGGGTCATCCCCCCGACGAGCAGGACCTCCCCGATCTGCCCGACGCGCACGCCGGCGTCGCGAAGGGTCTTGTCCGCCACCTGGATGGTCCGGTCGATCAGGTCCTGGGTCAGCTCCTCGAGCTTCTCGCGGGTGAGCTGCCGGTCGAGGTGGACGGCCGCCTTCCCCTCGCTCCCGCTCGCCAGGAACGGGAGGTGGATGGCGGCCTGCCGCCCCTCCGACAGCTCGATCTTGGCCCGCTCCGCCGCGTCGCGCAGCCGCTGCAGCGCCATCTTGTCGTGCCGGAGGTCGATGCCCTGGTGCTCCTGGGCGAAGGAGAAGACGAGCCAGTCGATGACGCGGCGGTCGAAGTCCTCGCCGCCCAGGTAGGTGTCGCCGCCCACCGCGATCACGTCGAACACGCTCTTGCCCACGTCGAGGATGGAGACGTCGAAGGTGCCCCCGCCGAGGTCGATGACGGCGACCTTCTTCTCCATCTGCTTGCCGAAGCCGTAGGCGAGCGCCGCCGAGGTGGGCTCGTTGATGATGCGGATCACCTCGAGACCCGCGATGCGTCCCGCGTCCTTGGTGGCCTGGCGCTGGCCGTCGTTGAAGTAGGCGGGAACGGTGACCACCGCCTTCGTGACCCGCCGCCCGAAGAAGGCCTCGGCGTCGGCCTTCAGCTCGGCCAGCACCAGCGCGCTGATCTCCGGGATGGCGAAGGTCCGCCCTCCGAGGACGGCGCGGATGTCGTTGCCCTCCGGACCGGGAACGAGCTCGTACGGCAGCACCTTCCGCGCGTCCTCCACCTCGCGCGCGCCCCAGCGCCGCCCGATGAGCCGCTTCGCCGCGTAGGCCGTGTTCTCGGCGTTGGTGATGGCCTGGCGCTTGGCCATGTGCCCGACCAGCCGCTTCCCGTTGCGCGCCACCGCCACCACCGAAGGCGTCAGCGTCTGGCCGGTCCGGCTGGCGATGACCCGCGGGACCCCGTCGATGACGGTGGCCACGACCGAGTTGGTCGTCCCCAGGTCGATGCCGATGAAGGGCTCGTTCTCGCTCATCTCAGGAAGCTCCAGCGAAGCTTGCGAAGGCGTTCACGGGCGCCGACGAGCCTCTCGTCCAGCTCGAGCGCCCGCTCCAGCGCCTTCTTCGCCGCCGCGCTCTCCCCCTGAACGGCCAGGACCTCGCCGAGGATCTCGTGGGCGGTGGCGAGCGACGGGGCCTCGCGCACTGCGCTCTCGGCGCGCCCGCGCGCCGTCTCGAGCGCGCCGCGATCCAGCGCCAGCCGCGCCACGTAGACCAGGTACCGCGGCTCGCCGGCGTCGGCGTCGGCCGCGGCCTCGGCGTACATCTGGGCGCGGTCGAGGTCGTGCTGCAGCTCGGCGGCGCGCGCCTTCTCCCAGAGCTCCCGGGCCTTCCCGCTCGCCGCCTTCTTCCTCGCCTCCTCGGCGAGCGCGCGCGCGTCGACGAGGGTCGGGTCCATGGCCCCGGCGGTGAGGAAATCGCGCGCGGCGTCGGCGTACCGCTCCTGCTGCATGGCGGTTCGACCCCGCTCCATCAGCTCCCGGACGCGGGAGATGCGCGAGACGATCGGGTTGTTCCGCGCCATGCGAGCCCGCCGCTCCCTGGTGCGCACGTCGTCCTCGATGCGCCGGGTGGCGAGCCGGGCGACCTCCTCGGGCGGCGCGGTCTTCCGCGCGTAGGCCGTCCGGGCGGACCTCGTCCGAGAGCGCGTCCCGGGCCTCGGTGAGCCGCCGGAAGATCTGCTCGAGCCGGGGGCGGAAGGAGCCGAGCCGGCGACCCTGGTAGCGATCCGGATGATAGACCTTCACCTTCTCCCGGTAGGCGTCGCGGGCCTGGGCCACCGACGCGTTCCACGGGACCTCGAGCGCCTGCCAGTGCGTCCAGCCGTCCATGCTGCGCGGCGAGGAAGACGATCTCCCGGCGCTGGTCGAGGTCGAGGTCGACGTCCTCGGACAAATCAGCGGGATTGAAGACGAATCCGTGATACCGGTCGGCCTTCACGCCGCCCTCCCCGGTGCGTTGACCGGTGGTCACCCAGAGACCGGAATGTAGCCCTCGGGCCGCGCCAGGGTCAACGAGGGGACCCTTCATCGGGGAGCGAGCAGGAACTCGAGGAGGGCCTTCTGGGCGTGCAGGCGGTTCTCCGCCTCGTCGAAGACGGCCGACTGGGGGCCCTCCAGGACCTCCTCCTCGATCTCCTCGCCCCGGTGCGCCGGCAGGCAGTGCAGGACGATGGCGTCCGGGTCGGCGAGCGCCAGGCCCTTGCGATCCACGATGAACTCGCGGAAGGCGCGGCGGCGCTCCTCGGCCTCGGCCTCGTGCCCCATGCTGGCCCACACGTCCGTGTTGACGACGTGCGCGCCCCGCATGGCGTCGGCGGCGGTCGGGACGAGCCTTGCCCTCCCCCCGGCCCGGCGCAGCAACTCCGGATCGGGGCCATAGCCGATCGGACAGGCGATGCGCAGGTCGAACCCGAGGAGGATGGCGGCCTCCAGCCAGCTGTTCGCCATGTTGTTCCCGTCCCCGACCCAGGCCACCGAGAGGTCGCCGCGGGACACCCGGTCCTGGCCGAGCCGCTCGGCGACGGTGAGCAGGTCGGCGAGGAGCTGGCACGGGTGCGAGGCGTCCGTCAGCGCGTTCACGACGGGCACGTCGGCCCAGCGAGCCATCTCCTCGAGCTTGGAGTGCTCGTGGGTGCGGACCACCAGCGCGTCCAGGTAACGGGAGAGCACGCGCGCCGTGTCGCGGATGGGCTCGCCGCGCCCGAGCTGCATGTCGCGCGGCGAGAGCATCATCTCGGACGCGCCCAGCTGGGAGCAGGCCACGGCGAAGGAGACGCGGGTGCGAGTCGAGGCCTTCTCGAAGACCAGCCCGACGGCCCGGCCGGCCAGGGGGTGGGGGCCGGAGCGGCCGAGCAGCTTCCACTCGGCGGCGCGCTCCAGCAGCTCGAGCAGCTCCGCGCGGGAGAGGTCGTCGAGGCGGAGGAAGTCGCGCTTGGCTCGCGGGGCGCCGGTCATGGGCTCGAGGACGCTCCCGGGGCGGCCGAGATGGCCTCTGCCAGGCGGGCCACGCCCAGGTCGGCCTCCGCCTCGGTGAGCAGGAGGGACGGGGCGAGCCGGACCACGTCGTCCCCGATGGCGTTCACCAGGAGTCCGCGCTCCCGCGCCGCGTTCACGACGTCGCCCGCCTTCACGCCGCGGACCAGGACGCCGAGCAGCATGCCGCGCCCGCGCACCCCGGAGACCCGGGGACCGGCAAGCGCCTCCAGCCCCCGCAGCAGCCGGGCCGCGACCTTCCCGCTCGCCGGAAGCGCCGCCTGGATCTCGCGCAGCGTGGCCAGCGCCACCGCCGACGCGAGCGCCGTGCCGCCGAAGGTGCTGGCGTGGCTCCCCGGGGTGAGGTGCTGGCCGACCTCCTCGGTGGCGAGGAGCGCGCCCATCGGGAAGCCGTTCGCGATCGCCTTCGCCGAGCTCATGAGGTCGGGGGTGACGCCCTCCCACTCGTGCGCCCAGAGCTTCCCGGTCCGCCCCATTCCGGTCTGGACCTCGTCGAGGCAGAAGAGCGCCCCGCTCGCGTGGACCCGGTCGCGCGCCGCGGCCAGGTAGCCCGGGGGCGAGGGGAGGACGCCGGCCTCGGCCTGGATCGGCTCGACCAGGAACGCGGCGGTGCGGGGACCGAGGGCCTGCTCCAGCGCCTCCAGATCCCCGAACGGGACGTGGCGGACGGCCGGGACGAGGGGCTCGAACCCGTGGTGGTACTTCTCCTGGCCGGTGGCGGTCAGCGCGAAGAGCGTGCGCCCGTGGAAGGAGTTCACGCACGCGACGATCTCGCTGCGCTCGGGGTGGCCCTGGTCGGCGTGGTACTTGCGGGCGAGCTTGAGCAGTGCCTCGTTGGCCTCGGCGCCCGAGTTGCAGAAGAAGACCCGGCGCGCGAAGGAGGACCGGGTCAGCTCCTCGGCCAGCTCCACGGCGCGCGGGTTGAAGTAGAGGTTCGAGACGTGCCAGAGCTCGTGCGCCTGCGTCTCGAGCGCGCGGACCACGGCAGGGTGGCAATGGCCGAGCGCGTTCACCGCGATGCCGCAGATCAGGTCGAGGTATTCCTTGCCGTCGGCATCCCAGACGCGGCTGCCCTCGCCCTTCACCAGCGCCAGCGGGGCCTGGCGGTAGTTGGGGGTGAAGACGGCCTGCCCGCGGGCGACGATCGATGCGTTCCCCTTCATCTGGCCACCTATAACATGCCTCAGAGGATGTACCGCGACAGGTCCTCGTCCCGCGCCACGCCCTCCAGCCGCTGCCGGACGTAGGCCGCGTCGATCGGGATCCGGGCCCCGCGGATGCGATCCGCGTCGAAGGAGATCTCGTCGAGGAGCCTCTCCATCACCGTGTGGAGGCGGCGGGCCCCGATGTTCTCGGTCCGCTCGTTCACCTCCTCGGCGATCCGGGCGATCTCCTCGACCCCGTCGTCCTGGAAGATCACCTCGACGCCCTCGGTGGCGAGCAGCGCGGCGTACTGCCGGGTGAGCGACGCCCGCGGCTCCCGGAGGATGCGCGCCAGGTCGGACCGGGTGAGCGGCTCGAGCTCCACCCGGATGGGGAAGCGCCCCTGCAGCTCGGGGATGAGGTCGGACACCTTGGCGACGTGGAAGGCGCCGGCCGCCACGAACAGCACGTGGTCGGTGCGCACCGGCCCGTACTTCGTGTTCACGTTGGAGCCCTCGACCACCGGCAGGAGGTCGCGCTGGACGCCGCCGCGGGAGACGTCCGGGCCGCCGCCCGAGTCGCGCGAGGCGATCTTGTCGATCTCGTCGATGAAGACGATGCCGTGGTTCTGGGCGCGGTCGAGCGCCTCGCGGACCACCCGCTCCATGTCCACCATGCGGCCCGCCTCCTCCTCGGCGAGCAGCTCGATCGCCTCCTTCACCGGCAGGCGCCGCTTCCGCTTCTTGCCCCCGCCGAAGATCGAGCCCAGCCCGCCCTGCCCCATGTTCTGGAACATCTCCTGGATGCCCTGGGCCATCTCCTCCATTCCCGGGCCGGCCACCATGGGCATCTGGGGAGCGTTCCGCTCCGGGACCTCGATCTCCACCGACTCGTCGTCGAGGGTTCCGGCCCGAAGCCGGGCCCGCCCCTTCTCCCGGTCCCCGCCCTGCCCCAGCGCGGCCAGCACGCGGTCCTCGGCCGCCTCCCGCGCCCGGGCGCGGTGCTTCTCCATCTCCTCCTCCTTCACCAGCTTCACCGACGCCTCGACCAGGTCGCGGATCATCGAGTCGACGTCGCGTCCCACGTAGCCGACCTCGGTGAACTTGGAGGCCTCCACCTTCACGAACGGCGCGTCGGCCAGCCGGGCCAGCCGCCGGGCGATCTCGGTCTTCCCCACGCCGGTGGGCCCGATGAGGATGATGTTCTTGGGGAGCACCTCCTCGCGGAGGTCGGCCGCCACGCGCTGGCGACGCCAGCGGTTGCGCAGCGCGATGGCCACGGCCCGCTTGGCCGCGCCCTGTCCGACGATGTGACGGTCCAGCTCGGCCACGATGTCGGCCGGCGTCAGGTCCTTGGGCTGCATCGCCTAGAGCTCCTCGATGGTCAACCGGTCGTTGGTGTAGATGCAGATCTCGGCGGCGAGCTTCATCGACTCCTCGGCGACCTGGCGCGCCGGCAGGGGCGAATGGGCGAGCAGCGCGCGGGCGGCGGAGAGCGCGTAGGGCGCTCCCGAGCCGATGGCCGCCACCGCGCCTCCGGGGACCGCGTCGGGCTCGATCACGTCGCCCGCGCCGGAGAGGACGAAGAGGTTCTCGGCGTCGGCCACCATGAGGAGCGCCTCGAGGCGGCGCAGGAAGCGATCGGTGCGCCACTGCTTCGCCAGCTCCACGGCCGCCCGGGGCAGCGATCGCCCGTGTTCCTTCAGCTTCTTCTCGAAGAGCTCGAAGAGCGTGAAGGCGTCGGCGGTGGCCCCGGCGAAGCCGGCCAGGACCTTTCCGTCCCCGAGCCGCCGCACCTTGCGGGCCCCGGACTTCATGACCGTCTTGTCGAGCGTCACCTGCCCGTCGCCGGCCATGACCACCCGGCCCTCGCGACGCACGCACAGCACCGTCGTCCCGCGGATCATCCGGTCCATCTATCGCGCCGCGGGACTTGCGGCAACGCCCGTCCTGGAGCGCGCCAGGCCGCCGGACTCGCCCTACCCGTCCGTCCGCGCCCGGGGGTGCGACCGGTCGTAGACCTCGGCGAGCCGCTTCCAGTCCAGGTGGGTGTAGCGCTGGGTCGTGGAGAGCGACGCATGCCCCAGCAGCTCCTGGATCCCGCGCAGGTCGGCCCCGTTGCCGAGGAGGTGCGTGGCGAAGCAGTGGCGGAGGACGTGCGGGTGGACGTGGCGCGGGAGCCCGGCCGCGGTCACCCACCGGTCGAGGCGGCGGGCCACCGATCGGGGCGTCAGGCGTCCGCCCCGGTAGTTGACGAACAGTGCACCCCGGGCCCGGACCGCGTCCGGGCCGGCCAGCAGCGCGGGGCGCCCCTCGTCGATCCAGCGGCGCAGGGCCTCCCGGGCCGGGCCCCCCACCGGCACGACCCGCTCCTTCCGCCCCTTCCCGAGCACGCGGACCAGCCCATCGGCGAGATCGAGGTCGTCGAGGTCGAGGCCGGTCAGCTCGGAGACGCGAAGCCCGCTCGAGTAGAGCAGCTCGAGGAAGGCGCGGTCCCGCAGCACGAGCGGGCCCGCCTCGGCCGGCGCGTCGAGGAGCGCCGCCACGTCGGCCTCGGGCAGCACCTCCGGGAGCTTCCGGGGGCGGCGCGGGGCCTGGACGGCCCGGGCCGGGTTCGACTCGGCGACCCGCTCCTTCACGAGGAAGCGATAGAAGGAGCGCACGGTGGAGAGCTTCCGCGCGACGGAGGTCGGACCGTTCGTGGCGGCCTCCCGGCCCAGCCACCCCCGGACGGCGGACGGGGACGACGGCACGATGGGCACGCCGACACCCTCCAGGTAGGCGACGTAGGCCGCCAGGTCGGCCAGGTAGGCCCGCCTCGTCTGGTCGGAGGCGCGTCGCTCCCCGGCGAGCCAGCGCTCGAAGCGCCGGACCTCGTCGGGCTGCGCGGCGACGTCGACGGGCATCCCCACCTGCTACCACGCGAGCTGGCGGGCATCCATTCGGCGGCGCCTTCAGGGGGCGCCGCCCACGTGGACGCCGGCCCGTTCGGGACGGGTGGCGATCCAGGCCACCTTCCGCCCGTCGGGCGGCAGGAAGCGCGGGCTCCCTGGCCAGCACGCTCCCGTCGAGCGACACGAGCCCGCCACCGCTCCAGAGCGCCAGGTCGACCCCGGCCCCGTCCCGGCGGACGAAGGACACGAGGACGCGATCCGGCCGCCAGCGGTCGATCGCGAAGGACGCCACCCCTTCGGCGAGCTTCTCGGGCGACTGCACCGGGAGCCAGGCCGGCGCCGGGCGCCCGGAACAGGGCGCAGGCGTCGCTGCCCGGCGCGCACCCGGCCCGGTAGTAGATCCAGCGCCCGTCGGGAGAGAACTCGAAGGCGGCCGCGTCGCGCGCCACCGTGCCGGGCTCCGCTGCCTGGGAGGGCGAGAGCTCCAGGCGGGCCGCGTACTCTCCGTCGGTCACGTGGCGGACGTAGGCCAGCCGCTCCCCTCCCGGGGAGAGCTCGAACGAGGTCACCCGGGGCGCGAAGGAGGTCACGCCGCCGCCCGGAGCCGCGGACGCCAGCGTGCCGGCCCGGACCCGCGGGTCGAAGCCGGTGAGCCAGGCCAGGCGTCGAGCCCCCGGAGCCCACCGGAACTCGCCGACCGAGCGGGCGACGACGACGGGAGCCGGCGGGACCGTCCCTGCGGTGCCCAGGACCGAGGCGACCAGGTCCCCCGGGCTGCCGGGTGCGACGCCCGCGATGGCCGCGAGCATCCCTCCGTCGGGAGAGTAGGCGAAGGAGTCGACGTCGCGCGCGACCACCACGGGCTCCTCCCCTGCCTCCCGCCACGCCACCAGGACGGGCGCGCCGCTCGCGCCACGGACGACGGCCGCGAGGGAACCGCCCGGCGGCGGGGGCGAAGGCGAAGTCGCCGACGCCGACGCCGCCCCGGGCCGGCGTGGGCGACTCCATCCCCGGAGGCCACGAGCAGGCTGCCCAGGGAGACGATCGCGATGCGGGAGTCGGGGCCCCAGGCGAAGGCGGTCGCGCTCGGCGCGAGCACGCGCGGCTCCCGGCCCGGACGCCAGAGGGTCAGCTCGCCCGCTCCCGTGGCGGGGTCCCGGCGGCCGATCACGGCCAGCGAGCCGTCGGGCGCCCACGCGAAGGCGCCGTCGACTGCCGGCACGCCCTCGGCGATCCGCTGGGCGGCGCCGCCGCCGACCGGAGCGACCCGCAGCACGCAGGCGGGCTGTCCCTTCGTGGCGCCGGGCGCCGGCGCGCAGTCGGCGAGCCAGGCCAGCCGGGAGCCGTCGGGCGACGGGGAGAGGGACCGGGCGGCTCCCTCCGAGAGGCGGGCCCCGCCGGCGGCGGCCGGGGCCGACCGGGAGGTGCACCCGGCGAGGAGCGTGGCGGCCAGGGCCGCGGCGATCGAGGCGTTCTTTCTCATGCGATCCACTCCTGGAGATCCTTCCGTGCGCGTTCCGCGTAGGCGCCCTTGCGCGCGGCCTTGCCGCGATGGCGTCCTTCCAGCGGAGGAAAGAGGGCGTAGACGACGTTGGAGGGCTGGAACTCGTACCCGTCCGGATGGGCGACGCCGGTGACGTGGCGGTGGAGGGCCCCGATCGCCGTGGTCCCGGGCGGCGCCCGGAACTCCCGACCGGCCAGGCGGTCGAGCACGGCGCGCGCGGCCAGGAGCCCGGACGCGGCCGACTCCACGTACCCCTCCACCCCGGTGATCTGGCCGGCCAGGAAGAGATGGGGCATGGCCCGGAGCGACTGGTCGGCTGCGAGCACCCTGGGTGAATCCACGAAGGTGTTCCGGTGCACCTGCCCGAGCCGCTGGAACTCGGCCGCGCCGAGCCCGGGGAGGAACTCGCGGAAGATCCGCCGCTGCTCCGGCCACGTCAGGCGCGTCTGGAAGCCGACCAGGTTCCAGGCCGTCCCGGCCACGTCCTCGCGGCGCAGCTGCACGACCGCGTGCGGCCAGCGGCCGGTGCGCGGATCGGTGAGCCCCACCGGCTTCATGGGGCCGAAGCGCAAGGTGTCGAGGCCGCGCTCGGCCATGACCTCGATGGGCAGGCACCCGTCGAAGTAGCGCGGCTCCTCGAAGCCGTGCGGCGCGACCTTCTCCCCCTCGACCAGGGCCCGGACGAAGGCCACGTAGCCCGCCTCGTCGAGGGGCAGGTTCAGGTAGTCGTCCCCCTCCCCCTTCCCCCAGCGGGAGGCGGCGAAGGCCACCGAACGGTCCACGCTCTCGTCCGTCACCACCGGCGCGATGGCGTCGTAGAAGGCGAGGCCGGGTCCGACCACGGCGGCGATGGCCGCGGCCAGCGCGTCGGCGGTGAGGGGGCCCGTGGCGAGGATGGCCGGTCCCGGCGGACCCGGAAGCTCGGTCACCTCCCGGCGCTCCACGCGGACGAGCGGGTGGGAGGTGAGCCGGGCCGTCACCCGGCCGCTGAATTCCTCGCGGTTGACCGCCAGCGCGCCGCCGGCGGGAACGCGGGCCTCGTCGGCGCACGCCAGCACGAGGCTGCCGGCGCGACGCAGCTCCTCGTGGAGGAGCCCGACGGCGTTCTGCGGATCGTCGGACCGGAGCGAGTTCGAGCAGACCAGCTCGGCGAAGCCGTCCAGGCGCTGTACCGGGGAACGGCGGGTGGGCTTCATCTCCACCAGGTCGACGCGGATCCCGGCGCGGGCCAGGGTCCATGCCGCCTCGCTCCCGGCCAGGCCGGCGCCGACGATGGTCACCGGATCGGACATTTGGCCTCGCACCCCATCGCGCCGCGGTATGTATCACGGGGCCGGACGCCCCGCCGCCGTGGCCCCCACCGGATGGCTTGTCTCCCGGTCCGGTCGGGCGCAGGCTGATGGGAGTCCGGGCCCCCTGGCCCGGAAGGGTGTGGAGGTGGCCATGCAACGGGAAGCTCTCGAGGCTGCGAAGGCGAAGCTCGAACGACGCAGGGCGGAGCTGCTGAAGCTCATCCAGAGCGGGGACACCGGCATCGCCCAGATCCGCGCCGAGCGCGAGATTGAGTTCGGCGACGAGGCCCAGAGCGAGGAGGAGCAGGAGCGCATCGCCCTCATCGGCGAGGCGGAGCAGGCCGAGGTGGCCCGCATCGACGCCGCCCTGGCGCGCATCGCGGCCGGCACCTACGGGCGCTGCGCCCGCTGCGGCGAGCTCATCGAGCCTCGCCGGCTCGAGGCCAACCCCTACGCCGTCCAGTGCACCGACTGCGCGGAGACGGCCGCCGCCCCGGTGCGCCGGTAGCCGCAGGCTGCCACCCGCGCGCTTCGAGGGCGCGCGCTCCGGGGGTAGGATGGGTGGCAGGTGGAGGTGGCTCCCGACGTACACGGGGAACCCCGCCCTGGGGCGGTCCCTCCACGCCCCTAGGATAGGCACTGCCGGGCTCCGGTCCAGAGCCCGCGTCGGGGCGAACTGACCGCACTACACCGACCGAGGGTGGACCTTGGCGGGCCTCGAGGCGGCCCGCGCCGCCGGTTGCCGGCGCCTGCTAGGCTATCGGTGTGACCCAGGCGCGATGCACTTGCCCCGGCTCGTTGCGACCGGTCCCGAGCCACAGGCCCGGCGACCAGGTCTTCTGCGAGTTCTGCGACGAGGGCGTCCGGGTGATGGCGCCGCCGCTCGACGGGCTCCACGATCCGTGGCGCGGCTCGAAGGAGCCACGCCTCGAGCCGCACACGTTCGAGAGGCGCCAGCCGGGGCGGTAGGACCGGCCTGCTACACCGCCTCGGGGGTGGCCTCCGCCCCTGCGCGCCGGTAGCCGCATTCCTTGTTCGGGCAAGCCACCACCGCGCCGTCGCGCTTCGAGTACTTGTCGACGAGCCAGGCGTTGTCGCAGAGCGGGCACTTCTCGGCCCGGGGCTTGTCCCAGGAGACGAAGTCGCACTTGGGATAGGTCGTGCAGCCGTAGAAGGTCTTGCCCCGGCGCGACCGGCGCTCGGAGAGGTCGCTCCCGCACTTCGGGCACGGCACGCCCAGCGGGACGGACTTCGTCCCCTTGCACTCCGGGTAACGGGTGCACGCGAAGAACCGGCCGAACCGGCCCCGCTTCAGGACCATGGGCGACGCGCACTCCGGGCACTTCTCGTCGCAGGGAACCTCCTCCTCCTTCATGGGGACCATGACGTCCCCCTCCCGGCGGAAGTTCATGGTGTTCCGGCATTCCGGGTAGCCCGGGCAGGCCAGGAACTCCCCGTTCCGTCCCCACTTGATGACGAGCATCTTGCCGCACTTCTCGCAGGGGACGTCGGTGGGCGTCTGCTGCGCCTTCACGTCCCGCATCTTCTCCTCGGCCTTGGCGAGGTCGCCCTTGAAGCGGTCCCAGAACTCGCCGAGAACCGTCTGCCAGGCCACCGTCCCCTCCTCGACCTCGTCGAGGCGCTCCTCCATCCCGGCGGTGAAGGCCACGTCCAGCTCGCTGGGGAAGGCCTTCACGAGCTCGTCGGTGACCACCAGTCCGAGGTGGGTGGGCTTGAAGACGCGCTCCACCTTCTCCACGTACCCCTTGTCCTGGATGGTGGAGAGGATGCTCGCGTAGGTGGACGGCCGCCCGATGCCCTTCTCCTCCAGCTCCTTGATGAGCGACGACTCGTTGAAGCGAGGCGGGGGCTGGGTGAAGTGCTGCTCCGGCAGGAGCTGGACGAGCCGGAGGTCCTGCCCGGCCTCGAGGGGCGGGAGCGACCGGTCCTCCGCCTTCTCCCGCGCGCCCTCCTCGGCGTCCTTCTCGGGCTCGGCGCCCGCCTCGTCCTCGGGGAGCGTCTCGCCGTACACGGCCAGGTAGCCCGGGAACTTGAGCACCGAGCCGGTGGCGCGGAAGGTGGCGCGGCCAGCCTGCACGTCCACCGCGGTCTGGTCGTAGACCGCGGGCAGCATCTGGCTGGCGACGAAGCGGTTCCAGATGAGCTCGTAGAGGCGGCTCATGTCGCGCTCGCCCTGGGCGTCGAGGTGGAGCGCCACCTTGTCCGGGGGGAAGGCGATCGAGGTGGGGCGGACGGCCTCGTGGGCCTCCTGCGCCTGCTTCTGCTTGGTCTTGAAGACGTTGGGCGTCTCCGGGACGTAGTCCTTGCCGTAGCGCTCGGCGATGTGCACCCGCACCGACTCCACCGCCTCCGGCGCGATCCGCACCGAGTCGGTGCGCATGTACGTGATGAGGCCGGTGGTGCCGTCCTCGCCGAGGTCCACGCCCTCGTACAGCTTCTGCGAGAGGGTCATGGTCTTCTTGGCGCTGAAGCCCAGCCGGTTGGCCGCCTCCTGCTGCAGCTTGGCGGTGGTGAAGGGCGGCGGTGCGTTGCGGCGGCGCTCCTTGCGATCGACCGAGGCCACCGTGAAGCGGGCCTGGCCCAGCTCCGCGGCGAGCCCCGTGGCGGTCGCGCCGTCGGTGAGCTCGGCCTTGCGGCCGTCCACCTTGATCAGGCGCGCCCGGAACTCGGGGGGCAGGGAGGCCGCCAGGTCGGCGTCGAGGGTCCAGTACTCGACCGCGACGAAGGCCTCGATCTCGCGCTCCCGATCCACGACCAGGCGCACCGCCACCGACTGGACGCGACCGGCCGAGAGGCCGCGCTTCACCTTCTTCCAGAGGATGGGGCTGATCTGGTAGCCCACCAGGCGGTCCAGGATGCGGCGGGCCTGCTGGCTGTCGTACTTCTTGCGGTCGAGCTCCCCCGGCTTCTCGATGGCGGCCAGGATGGCGCTCTTCGTGATCTCGTTGAAGAGCACGCGGCGGATCCGGTCGTCACCGCCCGGCGCGCCCAGCTCCATGGAGAGGTGCCAGGCGATGGCCTCGCCCTCGCGATCGGGGTCGGTCGCCAGCAGGATGTGCTCGGCGTTGCGGGCGGCCTTCTTGATGTCCGCGACCACCTTGATCTTGTCCCGGATGACCACGTACTGGGGCTCGAACCCGTGGTCCACGTCCACGCCGAGCTTGGACTTGGGCAGGTCCATGATGTGGCCCACGGACGCGAGCACGTCGAAGGAGCGTCCGAGGTACTTCTTGATGGTCTTCGCCTTCGCCGGCGACTCCACCACCACGAGCGTGCCCTTCGCGCCGCGCGACTTTCCCGTCGCGACCTTGGCGGTCCTTGGGGGCCTTCTCGACCTTCTCGACCTTCTCGGCCTTCGGGACCTTGGCGGTCTTCGCGGCCTTCGCGGTCTTCGCGGTCTTCGTCTGCCTTGCCCGTGCTGCTGCTCTTGGCTGCCGTGGCCATCATTCTCCTTGTGGTCCACCTGCGCGCCGGGCGAATCCGCGGCCCGGCCTCCGTTCCACGAGCCCGAGCAACTCGAGCTCCATCAATCCCGCCAGCACCGCGCCCGGCCCCACCCCGGCGCGCCGCGCCACCTCGTCCGGTCCCCGGGGCTCCCCGTCGAGAGCCCCCCAGAGCACCGCCGCCGTTCCTTCCAGCCCCGCCGCGTCGGGCGCCTCCCGGCCGGCCCGAGCCGCCGGCCCGAGCTTGCAGCGCGGCGGCCAGCTCCGCCGCCGTCCGGAACTCCCGGGCCCCTTCGGACGCGAGTTGCCGGAGCCCGTTCCCTTCGTCCCCCGGAACCTCCGAGGCCACCCAGACCGGCTGGCCGATCCGCGCCGCGTACCGGGCGGTGATCAGCGCGCCGCTGCTCGTTCCCGCCCGGACCACCACCGTGGCCTCGCCGAGCGCGGCCACGATCCGGTTGCGACGGGGGAAGCTCCAGATCGCGGCTTGCTTCCCGTCCTCCACCTCGGCCACCAGCCCGCCGCCGGACTCCACCGCCCGGGCGAAGAGCCCCCGGTTCTCGGCGGGATACAGGTGGTCGAGCCCTCCGCCCAGCACCACCACGGTCCTGCCGCCCGCCTCGACCGCGCCGGCGTGTGCGGCCGCGTCGATTCCCCTCGCACCTCCCGAGATCACCCAGCCACCGGCCCGGGCCACCGCGGAGCCGAGCCTTCGCGCCATCCGGAGGCCGTCGGCTGCTGGCCTCCCGCGAGCCCACGATGGAAACGGCCCGGTCCCCTTCGACCGGCAAAGCGCCGCGAACCCGGAGAAAGGCCGGGGCATCGGAGAGGAGGTCGAGGGCCCGCGGCCATCCCTCCTCGCCGCGGCGGATGGTTCGAGCAGCCATCATGCGGCGGGGTCATATACGCACCGGGGCGGGGGAGGTCAAGCGACCCTCCCCGGCGGCCCCCCCCGCGATGAGGAGCTAACCGCCCTTCTTCACTGGCGCTCCCTCGGCAGGCGGACGCATCTCCACGTGGTCGCCCACGAGCAGCTCGAGGATGCTCCGGCGCACGTAGGCCGACGAGGCGCGCTCCTGGGCATCGAAGACCACGACGTGCCCGATCACCTCGCGGGGAAGCCCCGGGGTGTTGAGCGGCCGGTCGATGGGCTCGTACAGCGGGTCGCCGCTGCGGACCACCTCGAAGGTGTTCCCGACCTCGACGCCGTCGGCCTTGCCCTTGTCCAGGTAGACCACGTTGAACTCCGCCGCGCCGGTGACGATGGCCGGCTGCACGCCGATGATGTAGCCGTCGAGCGCCGAGCGGTTGGGGCGGAAGAAGATCGGCTTCTGGGCCTGGTCGAAGTTGGGGCCGATGAGATCGCCCCGCTCGATGCCGTCGTTCACGTAGGTGATGACGAGGGTGGTCGCCTTCCCCGGATCGACCGCGACGACGCGAGCCGTTCCGAGGATCACCGTCTTCCAGCCGTAGACCCGGTTGGTGACCGGATGCACGATCTGCCCGTCGGTCTTGTAGACGGAGAACTTCTGGCCCACCTGGACGCCCTTCGGATCCTGGAACTTGCCGTAGATCTTGTCGCCGGTGGTGAGGATCATCTTCTCCTCGAAGGCGGCCACGACCTTCCCCGACGACTCGAGCTGGTTCGACGTGACGAAGCTGTTGCGAAGGACCGCCGGGCCCCTGGGCCGCATGCCGCCGATCTTGTACGCGCCGCCGACCGAGACGGTGTCCTCGTCCTCGATCATCTCCGCGCGATCGATGTTCCCGCGCGTCAGGTCCTCGAGCTCCTTCGGCGGCGCGCTCTCGTCGACGGCGACGAGATCGACCCGGGCCGGAGCCTGCGCGCCGGCGGGCGCGAGCCGCAGCTCGTTGCCGGGGTAGATCCAGTGGGGGTTCTCGACCTGCGGGTTGTACGACCAGAGCTTGGGCCAGTACCAGGGGCTGTCGAGGTACCGGCCGGAGAGATCCCACAGGGTGTCCCCGCGCTGGATCACGTAGGTCTCCGGGGCTGCATCCCCGGGCGAACGCGTCCTCGCCTGCGGCGCGGTCTCGACGGGGGCGCCCTCCAGCCGATCGGCCGCCCGGTTCAGGTTCACGGCTGCCCCGGGCGGCGGGCTCTGCGGGGTTTCCGCCAGCGCGGGGTCGATGATCCGGGTCTCCCGTTCCACTCCGGCCTGCTGGACGGCCCCGACTCCGCGAGCCTGGTCGAGTGCGTTCGTCTGGGGCAGCGCCGCCGCCGGGAGGGCGGCGAGGAGGACGGCGATCTTCCAGTGGCTCATGGGGCGGCTCCTTGCACCGCTGGCGCGTGCTCGCGTGCACGCTTGCCGGCGGGTGAATCGGGGAAATCGGTGACGAGTCGGGCGAGGAGGCGCTGCGCCTCCCCGGCGCGACCCCTCCTCTTCTCACAGGCGGCCAGGCCCTCGATGGCGTCGGGGAGCCCCCGTGCGGCAGGGTACTCGGCGACGGCGCGAGCGAAGTCTTCGCACGAGCCATCCGGGTCGCCGGCCACGTCCCGGATTCGAGCGGCGTCGACGAGCGCCTCGACCGCACGCGCATGCGCCGGGTAGGCGTCGGTGAACTGCTCGAGCGCCCGGGCGCGGGAGAGCCCGGTGAGGGAGCGGGCCGAGTCCCAGGCAGCCTGCGAATCGCCTCCGGTCGCCTTGCCCGTCCCGAGGGCGGCGAGCGCAACGGCCGAGGGGTCCTGGATGGGTGTGACCGTGGGCACGGCGGGCGCCGTCGATGAGGAATTCTTGGCGGACGCGGTGGCGGACGCCTTCTTCGGGGCGGCGGGCGCCTTCGGCTGCTCCAGCTTGATCACCTTGAGATTGGCGGGAACGAGCGGCTCCCCGACGGAGGTCGCGGCTGCGGCGGGCGCCTGCCGGACCGTGGCCGGGGCCGCAGCGGTCGACTCGACCCCGACGGGCTGTCCGCTCTTCGCGGACCGGGCGGCGAGGAGGTCGAGCTGGGATTCCATCGCCTCTACCCGCCGGGCCAGGTCGGCATTCTCCCGCTGAAGGGTCCGGATCTCGGCCCGGAGCGAGGTGACGTCCTGGCGCAAGGAGGCGTCGCCCGACGAGCAGCCGGACAGAAGAAGGAGAGCCGCAGCAGCGGCAATGTAGGGAAACATGACCAAATCCTTCAAGATTCTCGGGTAGCTACGCCTCACAGTCAAGAAACCCGGGCGATGAACGCCACGTGCCGGCCGGTGCGACCCTCGTCGCGCCGGTGGGAGAAGAAGAGGTTTTCCTCGCAGGAGGTGCAGCGGGCCATCACCTCGACCCGGCGCCGGGACACGCCGGCCTCCCGAAGCACCCGCTCGTTCGCCAGCCAGAGGTCGGCGCGAGAGCCGTTTTTCCTGGGGTTTCCGGTGGTGGGCCCGATCTCGTCGCGGAACCGGACCGCCAGGTCCCGAGAGACCTCGAAGCAGCACGGGCCGATGCTGGGGCCGATGGCGGCGAGCAGGTCGGACGGGCGTGCGCCGTGTCGCTCGATCAGGGCACGCACGCCCTCGCGCGCCGCCCGGTCCAGCGTCCCGCGCCATCCGGCGTGCACCGCCGCCACGGCGCCGCTCCGCGGGTCGGCGAGGAGGACCGGGACGCAGTCGGCGACCGACACGCAGGCCGCGACGCCCGGGACGGCCGTGGTGACGGCGTCGGCTTCCTCGACGGGCAAGGTCCCCGCCCCGGCCTCGACGACGCGGCACCCGTGCACCTGCCGGACGCGGGCGAAGGCGAGACCGGTCGCCCGCCGGAGCCGCTCCCAGTTCTCCTCGACCCGCTCCGGGTCGTCGCCGACCGTCGAGGAGAGGTTGAGGGAGCGGTAGGGACCGCGCGAGGCCCCCCCTTCACGAGTGGTGAACCCGTGCGGGAAGGCTGCGAGGAGGCGCGCGGTGAGCCGGCCGGGCGGGGGCATGATCGATCAGCGGCCGCCCGGGATCACCCCGCGGGCCACCTCGTCGGCCCGCGGACGCGCGGTGGCCAGGTCGGCCTCGTGCTTGAGGAGCACGTTCAGCGTGTCGGACACCACCTGGCCGTCGAGGACGTGGGCCTGGAGCAGCACCAGCGAACGGATCCAGTCGAGGGTCTCCGAGATCGAGGGCGCCTTCCGGAGGTCCATGGCCCGGAGCGAGGCCACCGCCGCCACCGACTGCCGCGCCAGCTCTTCCGGGACGCCCGGGATGCGGGAGCGGACGATGGCCAGCTCGCGCTCCTGGGACGGAAAGTCGATGAAGAGGTGCAGGCACCTCCGGCGGAGGGCGTCGGAGAGCTCGCGGGTGGCGTTGGAGGTGAGGACCAGGCGCGGCGGGTGGATCGCGCGGATCGTGCCCAGCTCCGGAACGGTGACCGCGTGGTCGGCGAGCACCTCGAGCAGGAAGGCCTCGAACTCGGGATCGGCCTTGTCCACCTCGTCGACGAGCAGGAGCGCGGGCACGTCGCTCGTCACCGCCTGGAGCACCGGCCTCGGCAGGAGGAACCGCTCGCTGAAGAAGACGTTGCCCTCTGCGTCGAGCCGGTCGGCGGCCTCGGAGAGGGTGCGCGCGCCGGCCAGGGCGTCGCCGATGCGCTCCTTCAGCATCTGCGTGTAGAGCAGCTGCTTGCCGTACTCCCACTCGTAGACCGCCTTGGCCTCGTCGAGCCCCTCGTAGCACTGGAGGCGCAGGAGCTTCCTCCCGGTGGCCGCGGCGAGCGCCAGCGCGAGCTCGGTCTTCCCGACGCCGGCCGGCCCCTCCACGAGCAGGGGCTTCTCGAGGCGCTCGGCCAGGAAGACCGAGGTGGAGATCTCGCGGGAGGGCAGGTAGCCCGCCCCCTCGAGCAGGCGCGCGGCTTCGTCGACGGACGCGAGCATGCGCCCATGCAACCACACGCGAGATTCCCCCGCCACTCGCCGCGGGCTACACTGGTCCGATGGAACCGTCCCAGGGGCCTCTGAGCGAGGAGCTGTTCCACTCGTTCCTGCAGCTGGCCGTGAAAAGACAGGCCAGCGACGTGCACTTCGAGGTGGGGTATCCACCCACCTACCGCGTCTACGGCGAGCTGCTCGCCGCCAAGGTCCCGGCGCTCACCCACGCCGACACCGAGGCCATCGCCAACTTCGTCCTCCAGGCGCCCGGCTCCGGGTTCGGCCCGCTCGATTTCCGCGAGGTGGACCGCAGCTACTCCCTGCCGGGCGTGTCCCGCTTCCGGGCCAGCATCTTCAAGCAGCGCGGGAGCTGGGGCGCGGTGATGCGCACCATCCCCTTCTCGGTGCCCGACTTCGCCACCCTCAACCTCCCGCCCGTCGTCGCCACCGTCGCCGAGGCGAGGCGCGGGCTCATCGTGGTGAGCGGCGCCACGGGCAACGGCAAGTCCACCACCATCGCCGCCATCATCCACCACATCATCCAGCAGGAGCGCCTCCACGTGGTCACGGTGGAGGACCCCATCGAGTTCATCTTCTCCTCGGGGCGCGGCCTGGTCATCCAGCGCGAGGTCGGCTCCGACACCGCCAGCTACTCCGACGCGCTGCGCGCCGCGCTCCGCCAGGACCCGGACGTCATCATGGTGGGCGAGCTCCGCGACCGGGAGTCCGCCGACATCTGCCTCAAGGCGGCGGAGACCGGCCACCTCGTCATCACCTCGCTCCACACGCCCGACGTGCCGCGCGCCATCGGCCGGCTGGTGGGGCTCTTCCCCTCCGACGAGCAGGAGACCGTGCGGGCCCGGCTCGCCGACAACCTCCAGGCCGTGGTGGCGCTGCGGCTCCTCCTGCGGGCCGACGCCGCCGGCCTCATCCCGGCGGTCGAGGCGCTGCTCGCCACCTCCACGGTGCGCGAGATGGTCCGCGACGCCGCCCGGATCAAGGAGGTGAAGCCGTACATGGAGACGGCCGGCGCCGACCTGGGCATGCACTCCTTCGACCAGTACCTCTACAAGCTGCACGAGGCGCGGCGGATCTCGCTCGACACCGCGCTCGGGAACGCGACCAACCGCGCCGACCTCGAGCGTCGCATCCTGATCGAGACCGGAGGCCGCCCCGCGTGACCGTCGCCGCGGCCGGCTCGACGCGGATCCTCGTGGTGGGCTCGGACGCCGAGCTCGCCTCGGCGCTCCACGTCCACGCCGAGTCCGCGGGCTGGGCCCTCTTCGTGGCGCCGGGGCCCTCGGACCTCGACGTGCTCGTGCGCGCGGTCGCCCCGCAGCTCGTCGCGCTGGTCCTCCCGCCCTCCCCGGATGCGTCCTGGGGAGCGGCGCTCACCGCGGCCCAGGCTGCGTCCCGGATCGGCGTCCGGGTGGTCATGGTGGCGCCCTCGCGCGAGGTGGTCGAGCCGCTCGCCGCGGTGGCCGGGGCCGAGCGGGCCCTGTCGCGCGCCGACGTGCTTTCGAGCCCGGCCATCCTGGCCGAGCCGGGACCGTCGCGCCCGGTCCCGCGTCCCTTCGTCCCGCCGAGGGCCCCCTCCGTCATCGCGCCGCCTCCTCCCGCGGCCGCCCCTCCCCCTGCACCCTTCCCCGCCGCGCGCCCGCCTCCGGCGCCGTTCGTTCCCCCGACGCTGGCCGAGCAGGACGAGACCCCGCCTCGCGCCCCGCCCCGCCCCGCGCCCGACCTGATGGCCCTCATCGACGAGGAGCTGGTCGAGGAGCCGCGGCGGCCGCCGATGAACGCCCGGGTCGACGTGAGCGTCAGCCTGGTCTCGGAGCACAACTTCTACGTGGGCATCACCCGCCGCATCGACTCCGGCGGGGTGTTCATCGCCACCGCCATGCCGCCGGCCGTGGGCACGCGCGTCCAGGTGCGCCTCGGCCTCGCCGACGGGCGCAAGCTCGAGCTCGAGGGCGAGGTGGCCTTCCTGCGCGGCAAGTCCGCCACCACCGGCCGCCAGCCGGCCGGCTGCGGCGTCCGGCTCCACGGGCTCCCCGGATGGGCGGTGGACGCGGTCGAGCGCTTCTTCCAGGCGCGCCAGCCCATCGTCTACGCGCCGACGTAGCGCTGCCGGCCGCTCGCGCGCCGCTCTAGTCGTCGACCACGCGGTCGGTGCGCCGGACGCCCAGGAGGTAGGGCTGGATGAACCCGTCGAGGTCGCCGTCGAGGACGTCCTCGACCTTGCCCGTCTCGATGCCGGTGCGCAGGTCCTTCACCATCCGGTAGGGCTGGAGCACGTAGCTGCGGATCTGCGACCCGAAGTCGATGTCCTTCTTCTGGGCCTCCTCGGCGTCGCGAACCACCTGCCGCTTCCGCTCCTCGTACTCGTAGAGGCGGGAGCGCAGGATCTTCCAGGCCACGCCCCGGTTCTTCTGCTGGCTCCGCTCGTTCTGCACGGCCACCACGATCCCGGTGGGGAGGTGGGTGATGCGGACCGCCGAGTCGGTCTTGTTCACCTTCTGGCCGCCCGCGCCCGAGGAGCGGTAGGTGTCGATCCGGACGTCGGCCTCCTTGATGTCGATGACGATGTCGTCCTCGATCTCGGGGGTGACGTCCACCGCGGCGAAGC
Organism: uncultured delta proteobacterium; assembly: GCA_963766715.1. Lineage (GTDB taxonomy): Bacteria > Myxococcota > Myxococcia > Myxococcales > Anaeromyxobacteraceae > CAIOAK01. The sequence goes on along the minus strand of CAVYBH010000012.1, from coordinate 61,128 downwards.
TGGTCTGGCGCCGCGCGGCCGAGTCGAACGGGCTGATGCGCACCAGGCGGTGCACGCCCCGCTCGGCCTTGAGGAAGCCGTAGGCGTACTCGCCTCGGACGATGAAGGACGCGCTGGAGATGCCGGCCTCCTCGCCGGCCACCAGGTCGGCCGGCTCGACCTCCCAGCCCTTCCGCTCGCAGTAGCGGACGTACATCCGGTAGAGCATGGCGGCCCAGTCCATGGCTTCCACGCCGCCTGCGCCGCTCTTCACCTCGACGATGGCGGGAGCGCCGTCGTGAGGCCCGGAGAGCATGCGGCGGAACTCCAGCCGCTCGACCTGCCGCACCACCTCGGCGGCGTGGGAGGCGGCCTCGGTGCGCGCCGACTCGTCTCGCGCCTCCTCGGCCAGCTCGTCGAGCGCGCGGGCGTCCTGCATGGCGCCGAAGGTGCGGTCGAAGCCGGCGACCGTGGCCTCGAGCAACGCCTTCTCCTTCAGCAGCGCCTGGGCCTTCTGGTTCTCGGTCCAGAATCCCGGGTCCTCGGAGAGGCGGGAGATCTCGGCGATGCGGGACCGCTTCCGTTCGACGTCAAAGCGACCCCCGGAGCGCCTCCAGCCGCCCAGCGAGGTCGGTCAGGCATTCTGCGGTCGGGGAAGGCATGGGTTCCGGATCTCCTAGGCGTTTGGGCGGGGCGAGCGGCGCAGCAGGGCCGTGGCGAGCATGAGGACCGACGCGGCGACGCAGAGCCAGGCAAAGCTATCACCGAACCTGGTGTAGGGCGTGCGCCCCTGCAAGATGGGCAGCTGGCCCACCAGCAACCGCGGGGGCTCGTCCGGATCGGGCGCCAGCGACCGATCGACGGGGCCGACCTCGAGAGCGCCGGGCCCGAGCTCGCCGGTGGGGTAGATGATGGCGCTCACCCCCGAGTAGGCGGGGCGCACGACCGCCCTTCCCGTCTCCACCGCCCGCATCTGGACGATGGACAGGAACTGGTACGGACCGGAGGAGTAGCCGTACCAGGCGTCGTTGGTCGGGTTCACGAGGAAGTCCGCGTCCTGGAGCGCGAAGGCCCGGGCGACCTCGGGGAAGATGGCGTCGAAGCAGATCATGGGGGCGAAGGAGATCCGCCGCCCCCCGCTCTCGAAGGCCATGACCTCGAGCCGCCCGCCGGACGCCATCGGGGCCATGTTGGGGACCACCGAGCGGAGGAAGGGGAGCCACTCCCGCAGCGGGACGTACTCTCCGAACGGGACGAGGTGGTGCTTCACGTAGCGGTCGGTCACCCGCAGCCCGGGAGAGAGCAGGAAGGCCGAGTTCTCCACCTGCGCGACGCGCCCCCCGGCCGTGGGCAGCCAGCGAAGCGTGGCCGCCCCGAGGAGCAGGTGGGCCTGCCGGAGCGGCTCGAGGTCGGGGGCCACCGTGAGGAGGCTCGCGAGGTCGGGCGGGACCGCCCAGGGCCACGAGGCCTCCGGCCAGGCCACGAAGACGGCTCCCTGGGCGTCGGCCTCCCGGGTGAGCGGCCACATCCGGCCGATGATGAGGTCGGCGTTCTGCCGGGCCCGGTTCTTCACCTCCTGGCTCACGTTGGCCTGGACCAGCCCGACCTTCACCCAGGGCGCCGCGGCCATCCGGTCGCGCACCTGCGCGAGGTTCCAGGCGCCCCAGGCGAGCGTCCCCGCCAGCAGCGCGACGGCCACCGCGGTGGCCCGCCACGGCCGCGGGGCCGGGCCCTCGCCGGGGAGCCGCGCCCCCGGGATCCACGCCGCGATCACCGCGTTCACCAGGACCACCAGGCCGGCGATGGCGTAGACGCCTCCCAGCGCGGCCAGCTGCGCCACGGGCAGGTGACGGACCTGCGTGTAGCCCAGGTTGGCCCAGGGATATCCGGTGAAGAGGTAGTTCCGGCACAGCTCGGTCGCCACCCAGATCGGCGGCAGGTTCACCCAGAGCGGAATGCGAGCCCGCTTCCAGACCGTGAAGGAGCCCCAGAAGGCCAGCGCCCAGTGGGCCGCCATGTAGAGGACCAGCGCGGAGAGCCCCACGAAGGCCACGCCGGCCGAGAGGCCGCCGAAGGCGGTCATGGCGTGGCTCACCCAGTAGATGGCGGCGTAGAAGGCGGACGCGCCCGCGACCAGCCCGAGCAGGGCCGCCTCGCCCGGGCCGGAGGCCGACCGGAGCGCCAGCATGGCGGGCACGAGCCCCACCCAGGCGAGCCACTCGAGCGCCCCGCCGGGATCGAGCTGCCGGATTCCCAGGCCCGGCACCACGAGCGGCAAGGACAGGGTCTCCAGGAGCCCGCCGAGCGCGGCGAGCGCGAACCGGGTGGCGCGGCGCCTCATCGCCTCTCCCGCCTTCCGGGACGGATCGCCTCGGCGACCATCCCGGTCGCGCCCAGCAGCGCGTCCTCGAGCCGGGCCATGGCGCGGGCGTCGGCGGCGCGCTCGTGGTCGTGCCCGAGGAGGTGGAGGAGCCCGTGAACGAGGTAGCGATCGACCTCGTCCCGGACGCTGCGCCCTCCCCATCCGGGCGCGACGCAGGGCGGTGTCGAGGGAGATGGCGAGGTCGCCCAGCTCGGGGGAGCTGCCGGGCGGGTCGTCCGCCGGGAACGAGAGCACGTCGGTGGCGTGGTCCACCGACCGCCACCGCCGGTTGAGGGTCCGGATCCGGCCGTCGGTGGTCAGCAGGACGGAGAGGGAGGCGTCGGGGCGGTCCACCGCGAGCAGCAGCGCGCGGGCGCGGGCGCGCACGTGGCGCGCCAGGGCCCGTCCGGACGGGTGCTCGCTTCGAAGCTCGAGGGTCACGGGCGGACGAGCTGCAGCGGCGCCGACCGGTCCGGCGAGGACGGCGGGGCGCCCCCGGCGGAGCGGGCCCGGTAGACCTGGTCGAGCTCGCTCGCCATGGCGCGAGCCACGGCATCCAGGTCGCCGATGGTGAGATCGCTCTCGTCGAGCTGCCCCTCGTCGACGATCTCGGCGATGCGCCGGCGCACCAGGTGGAGGAGCTTCTCCGGCGTGGGGTCGGGCAGGTCTCGAGACGAGGCCTCGCAGGCGTCGGCGATCATGACCAGCGCGGCCTCGCGGGTCTGCGGGCGCGGGCCGGGGTAGCGGAAGGCCGGAGGCAGATCGCCTTCTCCCTCGGCCGGACGACGGTCCTTGGACCAGAAGAAGGAGACGAGGCGCGTCCCGTGGTGCTGCGCGACAATCTCCACCACCGCGCGGGGCAGCTTCCACCTGCGCGCCAGCGCCACCCCCTCGTCGACGTGGCGGCGGACCCTGGCGGCTCCTTCCTGCGGCGGAAGGTCGACGAGCCGGTTCTCGCCCCGGGTGTTCTCGATGAACGAGGCGGGGTCCTTGCCCTTCCCCAGGTCGTGGAACTGGGCGCCCACCCGCGCCAGCAGCGCGTCGGCGCCGATGGCGTCGGCCCCGGCCGCGGCGAGCGAGCCCGTCACCACGCAGTGGTGCCAGGTCCCCGGCGCCTGGACGATCAGCTCCTTCAGCGCCGGGTGGTTGAGGCTGGCGAGGTCGCGCAGGCGAAGGTCGCTGCCCAGCCCCAGGATCCACTCGAGGAGGGGAACGGCCGTGACCACCGCGAGGGGAAGGAGCAGCGCCCCGGACAGGAAGGCCGAGCCGAGCGCGGTGACGAGCTCGAGCGGCGGCAGCTCGAACCGGGCCCGGCCGGCGAAGAGCCAGCTCGCCGCGACCATCAGCGCCTGGATGAGACCCACGGCCAGGCCGGCCCGCCAGACGTGGCGCCGGCGCTGGGCGCGCGCGAGCAGGAGCGCCGCGGCGACCGAGGTGAGCGTGACCTGCAGCCCCAGCGCGACCGAGGGTCCGCCGAGCAGCCCCACCGAGGCGCCGACCGCGATGGCGAGCAGGACTCCCGCGGCGGGCGACAGCAGCATCGCGGCGATCGCGGCCCCGGCCGGGATCGGGACGAGCAGCGAGAAGCTCTCCACGCCCAGGGGATGGAGCCGCTCGTGGAAGTGGTCCCCGAGGGCGACGCCGGCCGCGGCGGCCCCGAGCATGGCGAGGTAGAGCCCGGAGAGGAGGATCGCGCCGCGCCGCCTCGGACGGATCGAGCCGCCCAGGCGAGCCGCAGCGGCCCAGAGGACGACCAGCATCATCCCGACCAGGACGCCGGCCCCTACCCGCATGGCGGCCCGGTCGAAGAGCCGGTTCTGCTCCTTCATCCCGCGCAGGACGGCGAGGTGCCGGCGCTCGATCCGCTCGCCGGCCGGGACGATGACCTCTCCCCGGCGGACGGGAATGACCACGGGTGCGACGCCGGCCGCGGCGGCCGCGCGGCGCCGCTCCGTCTCGGCCTGCGAGAGCACGAGCGAGGGCCGGAGGAGGTCGGCCGCCACGTTGCCCAGCGCCGCGCGCTGTCTCGGGGTCGCGTCGGGAATCGCCTCCGCCCCCAGCTGCACGGCGGCACGGGCCCCCGCGAGGTCCTCCAGCGAGGCGAAGTCCCGGACGGCCCTCTCGCCCCGGACCACGCCGGCGCGGACGTCCCGGACGCGGATGCCGCGCTCGCGGTCGGCGGCGAGGAGCGACCGGTCCTCCAGCACCGGCCTTTCCAGGCTGCGCCGGGTGAGCCCGACCAGGGCCTCCTCGGCACTCTCTCCGAAGCGCGCCTCGGAGAGGGCGGCGAAGCTGGGGTCGTCGACCCAGAGCTGGAGGCGGGAGGCGAAATCGTCGCGCCGGGCCGCGTAGGCCCGGGCCAGGTCGGCCTGGTCGGCCCGGGTCTCCCGGCGCCCGCTGCCCCGGCGGGCCGCCCACTGCGCCTCCGTGGCCCGCATCAGCTGGAAGGCGCCCCGGACCCGGGCAGCCACCTCGTCCCCGGCAGCCAGGTCGTGGTCGAAGACCCTCGGCTCCTCGGAGGCAGCCTCGTCGCGCCGACGCCGGGTCCCCTCCTCGTCCGGGATGGCGAGATCGCGAGGGGCCCGAAGCGTGGAAGGCGCAGGAAGCCCCAGTGCCTCCTCGCCGGGCACCTCCGGCGGCGAGCCGGGCACGGCCAGGAACGCGGTCACGACCGCAGCCGTGGCGAGGAGCAACGCCGCGGCCAGTCGCTCCGAGAGACGGAGGCGGGGTCGCGCGACGGCGGGCTGCTCGTGGGCGTCCTTCACGAAGGCGGAGGGTGGCACCGGGCCGACCGGTTGGCAAGGCCAGGCCGGCGCGCGCCTCCACCCCTCGACCGCCCGGAACGGGCCGCCACGGGGTTAGCCTTTCCGAGGGCCCCTACGCAGGAGGGATCCTCATCCGGCGGCCGCCGCACTAGGATTCGCTCCCTATGCCATGGAGCCCTGTCGAAGTGCTCGCTGGGGTGCCGGTCTACCAGGCCGAGCAGGCCACCGCCCTGCTGCGGGTCGCCGGGATTCCGGTGAACGTGCGGAAGGTCGCGGAGGGGGGCCCGCCCTCCTGCTGGCTGTACGTCGCTGCGGCGGACGAGGAGCAGGCGCTCCAGCTGCTCGCAGCCCACTGGTTCCCCGTCTCGACGGTCCCCGCTGCCGAGGCGGTGATCCTGCAGCCCTCGGCGGGAACCGAGCCCGGGGACGACGTGTGGTCCCTGCTCACCCAGCAGGAACCGCAGTGGCCCACCGTGTACTCGTTCCCCTGACGGGGAAGCACGCCCTGCCGGGAGTCGCCGCCTCGGACGACGCGAGCGGCCCGTCCACCGGACCGCTCGGCCTGGATCCAGCCATCTCGTGGCCGGTACGTCGCGCTACGGAGTGATCCAGATCGTCTCGACCCACTCGCGGTGCGCCTTCTCACCGGCGCCCTCCACGATCGCCTGGTCGGGCTCCGGCTCCATGCCGGGTGCGCCCGGCAGGATGTCCACGCACGGGTCGCTGACCTCGCACGGGACCTTCTCCTTGGGTGCTGCCTCCTCGGGAACCGGCTTCGTCTCCTCGTCCTCCGCGAACCCCCAGCCGGGAACACCGGCGAATGCGAGCGCAAGCCCCGCAACGACTCCCAGTCGAATGGCCGCTCTCATGACTTCCTCCCTTTCTGGCCCCTGCATCCGGGCCACGACGGCCTTCTCGCTACACTCTCAGCGTAGGGACGGGAGGCGCGCCGGCACGCGGGTCATCCGGGTAGACCCGAAGCAACTACCCGGGTCAGGGCCACCTCCGCCAGGACGTCGACTGCCATCCGCGCGCCCGGGAGTGGAGGCGCGCGGTGGCAGGTGGAGGATCGACACCCCAGGCCGAGGGCGGGCCGTCGCAGGTCGACGGCGCCTCCACGCCCGGAACATAGGCGTGCGCCAGGGTCCGTCCAGGGATCCGGGATGGGGCGAGCCGACTGCCCTACGTCCTCCGGGTGTCGCTCCCGCGCCGGGCGCCGTTCGACGTGCACGACAATCCGCCGAGGCAGTCGGACGGACCCGCGACGACGCGCCGCAAGAAACGAGCGCGACGAGTCTGCGTATGGGTGGACAGGGGCCGTATGAGGCCGGCTCTCATTTCACTCCCGGCCCGCTTCACGCAGAGGCGAAATAGTCCACGCGAATCACTTGTCCGGGTTCTCCCAACGATTACGACACCCGTCGATGGCGTCGGCTTCCAGACGGTTCTTCGTCAAGCTGGGCACCCTTGGGGTCCTGGCCGGCGCCTTCGCAGCCGGGACGGGACTGCTCATCAAGGTGGTGCTCTGGTTCGTCGGCCCAGCGTCATCGGATTGGTAAGTAGCGCCAGGGCATTCCGGTGCCGACGCCGCGCGACTCCTGGCTCCGACTATTCGGGATTCTGCCTGCCTGCCTGCTTTTCCGGGCGTCGGCTCTCGTAGCCCTCGTACGCCTTCACCACCTCCTGGACCAGCGGGTGGCGGACCACGTCGACCTCGCTGAACGGGCAGAACGCGATGCCCTCCACCCCGCGCAGGACCTTCTGGACCTCGAGCAGGCCGCTGGCGCGACCGCTCGGCAGGTCCACCTGCGTGACGTCGCCGGTGATCACCGCTCGCGAGCCGTAGCCGAGCCGCGTGAGGAACATCTTCATCTGCTCGGTGGTGGTGTTCTGGGCCTCGTCCAGGATGATGAAGGAGTCGTTGAGCGTGCGCCCCCGCATGAAGGCCAGCGGGGCGACCTCGACGGTGCCCCGCTCGATGAAGGCGGTGGCCTTGTCCTGGTCGACCATGTCGAAGAGGGCGTCGTGGAGCGGCCGGAGGTACGGGTTCACCTTGTCGGCGATGTCGCCGGGCAGGAACCCCAGCCGCTCGCCGGCCTCGACGGCCGGGCGGGTCAGCACGATCCGCTTCACCCGGCGTTCCACCAGGTGGGCCACCGCCATGGCCATGGCCAGGTAGGTCTTGCCGGTGCCGGCCGGCCCGATCCCGAAGACGATGTCGTGGTCCCGGATGGCCTGCACGTACCGGCGCTGCCCGAGGTTCTTGGGCGTGATGATGCGGTGGCGCGCCGTGACGTAAATCGTGTCGGCGAAGATCTCCCGCGGCGACTCCCCCTGCGCCACGAGCTTGGCCGCCTGGTCGACGTCCTCGAGGTAGAGCGGGAAGCCGCGGTCGACGAGCTCGTAGAGCTCGCGCACCACCCGCTCGGCCAGGGACCGCGCCGCCGCGTCGCCGCCGGACACCACGATCTGGTTCCCTCGCGAACCGAGCTGCACCCCGGTTCGCCGCTCGACGAGCTTGAGGTGCTCCTGGTGGGCGCCGCACAGGACCCGCACCTTGTCGTTGTCGGGGAACTCGATCCGCGTCGATGTCGGCGATCCGGCAGCCTGGGACAATCGGCCTCCTCGGGCGATGCGCCCGCGGGCAGTGTAACCGCCCCGGGCCGGCTCGGCACGCCGCCCGCGGTCACTCCACGGGCGGGAGGAGGCGGTACCCGTCGCCCTGGCGCCCGTAGGCGTAGGCCTGCGACCACGGGTAGCGGAGATCGCGCGGGCGGACCAGCCCCACCTCGACGAGCGCGTCCAGGCTCTCCGGGTAGGCGCCGTTCTCCAGGCGGTAGACCTCGAGCGCCGAGCGGAGCCGCTCGATCTGGTAGCGGGAGACGAACCGCTCTCCCCGGTTGTCGTCGAGGGATCGCATGGCCGACGTCCCCATGCTGCCGGTGGCCAGGACCACGAGCGCGGCCAGCGCGATCGCGATGGCCACGGTGGCCAGCACCTGGGACGCGCCGCGCCGGACCCGGTCCCGCCAGCCCCGGGCATAGGCCCCGACCTCCGCGGCCGGCGACCGGCGCGAGGGCGCCACCGGCCGGAGCACGCCGAGGTTGACCAGGTTGAAGAGCGCCTTCGAGGCCTCGAACTCGCCCAGCCTGGACAGGTCGGCGATCCGCTCCACCGCTACGCCGGGGGTGGCCAGCTCGTAGACCCGCCACTCGTTCTTCCCCAGCGCCGCCGCCTCGCCGTCGAGGGGCCCCGTCCCGTCGCCCCGGGTACCCTCCGGGCCGAGCAGCTTCACGCGCTCGAAGGTCATGGCCCCGGAGGTGATCTTGCGACGGACGATGGGCCACTCGTCGATGAGCCGGTAGCCCTCGAGCAGGACCGACTCGCAGCGCAGCGGCGAGACGGTCTCGCGGTCGAAGGTCACCTCGCGCGGCTCGAACGCGTAGGTGCCGGCCTTCCAGTGGAAGAGCTTGTAGAGTCGTCTGGGTGGTCTGGAGCGAGGTCGTCTCCCGGAGCTGCTCCTTCGTGACCATCCCCAGGTCGACCACGATGTCGCCGAGACGCCGCAGCGTGCGCCTCTGGACGGCGAGCGCCTCGTCGAGCTGCTCCTGCGAGATGAGCGCCGCCCGGACGAGCAGGCTGCCGAGCTTGTCGCGGGCCTTCCGTCCCGCGTACTCCGCGCTCACGACCGAGCCGTTCGACATGATCACGTGGATCTCGTCGGCGCGGTTCTTGAGGTGCAGGACCCCGCTCTTCGACTGCTGGCCGATGAGCTGGAGGATCTCGGCGATCCCGAAGTCCTTCAATGTCCCGGTCAGCGCCATCGCATCACTCCGGGCGGGTCCGGCGGAAGGCGTCGCGCACCGCGATCGCGTAGAGCAGCGCGAAGAGCGGGACCGCCACGACGAGCCGGAGCGCCGCGGCATACGGGGAGTGCTGGGGGGGCGGGATGACGCCGTGCCAGAACCAGGCGACGAAGGCGAGGAAGAGGAGCGCGAAGAGCACGAGGAATCCCAGGATCGGACGCCCTCCGGCCACGTGCCCGGCGCCGCCGCCGACCACCGCCAGCGCCCGCTCGGTCACGCGCGTCACCATCTCGTGGCGGCGGACCTGCCGCTCCTTGCGCGCCCGGTCGAGCGGCTCCACCGCGTTCTGCCGGAGGAAGACGTTCACGCACTGGCCGCAGCTCGACGTGGCCGCGGGGTCGCAGCGCCGGCAGGCCGGGAGGCCGCAGCGGTCGCAGGGCGCCGTGGGGGAGAGCCGCGGCGCGACGAGCGCCAGCAGCCAGAGGGACGCCGTGAGCGCGAGCGGCAGCGCCGGCCAGCCCCAGCGCGAGAGCGGTCCACCGACCCGGCGCAGCGCGGCGTCCGCCACCGCGCGGGGAGCGCCGTCCTGCGACGCGAGCTGGCCGAGCCGCTCCGCCGAGGGCAGCGCGTCCACCAGCCAGGCGTTGGCCCGGAAGTCCTCGTCGGAGCCGAGCTGCGCGAGGTAGGCGGCGTCGGCCTGCTGCGCCTTTCGCCTCGCCTCGGAGGACTGGCCCACCGCGGCGAGACGGAGGTACAGCTTGGAGAGGTCGTACTGCGCGGCGGCCAGCGTGGAGAGGTCGCGCGCGCGGTCGACGGCGGCCAGGTAGGCGGCCTTGGCCCCGTCCATGTCCCCTTCCAGGAAGAGGACGTTTCCCAGGTCGACCTGGGCCTCCGCGGAGCGGGGGTCCGCCGCCAGCGCAGCCTCGTACCAGCGCTTCGCCTCGGTCGAGCTGCCCCTGCCGCTTGTGCCAGCGCCCGATGGCGAGCAGGGCCGGAGCCGGGAGCGCCTCGCGCTCGGAGCGCTCCTTCAGCCCGGCCACGAAGGCGGGCGTCGGCCAGCCGGCCTCGATCTCGTGGACGTCGTCCGCGAGCGTCCCCTGCCAGGCGGTGATCCGCACGGCCTCCCCGGCCAGCCAGGGAATGGCGACGAGCGCCAGGAGGGACGCCGTCGCCGCGATGCGCTCCCAGCGGGACAGGTAGGCCCAGGCGGCGAGCGCGCCCACGAGGAGCAGGGCGAACGGCCCGAGCCGGAAGACGACCGGCAGCGCGAGCAGGGCCAGCGCGAGCGCCGTGGCCTGACCGGGTGTTCCCGACCGCACCACCGGGAGGTGGCGGAAGTCGTGGAGGAAGAGGCGCAGCCGGGAGAGGAAGAGGATGGCGATGGTGGCCGCGGCCGCGCCGAACAGCGCGGCGATGGCCGCACCGGCCACGTCGCCGAGCAGCGCCCGGGCCACGTGCGGGTCCCGGGCGGCGGCGACCATGCCTGCACCGGCGGCCGAGAGGGCCGGGAGCGGTCGCGTGGGCGAGGTCGCGATGCGGGCGCGGGCCAGCGCGAAGTGGGCCTCCGGAAGGTCGGGAGCGAGATCGACCGCCACCGAGGACCGCTCCACGGCGTCGTCGACGGCGCGCGCGCGCAGGGCGCGCTCGGCCTCCCGGACCTCGGCGACGGCGTGCCACGGGAGGCTCAGGATCCCCAGCTCCCGCATGGCGTCGCGCAGCGACAGGGCGGCCTGGCGGGCTCCTGCCGCGTCCTGCTCCCGGATGGCCGCCCGGCGGGCTCGCCACAGCTCCTCGATCCGGGCCGGCGAGATGCGAACCGGCTCGATCGGGCGCTGGAACCGGCGGATCTCCTCGGCGGAGATGGTCACGCCCGGAACGGCGCCCGGCGGAGGGGACGGGGCGGCGTCCCTGGGACCCGGCGCCGCGACCGGCGGGGGAAGCGGCTCGGGCGGCTGGGCAGGCTCGGGAACGGCCTCCCCGGCCCTGGCGCTCCGCGTCTTCGGCTCTTCCGGGGGCAGCTCTCCCTCGACGAGCGAGGGGGCATGGACCTGGGCCCCCGTGAGGGCCGGCAGGAGGAGAAACACGGCGACGACGGCGAACGCTCGGGCTCTCACGGGAGATTCCGATGCTAGCACGGGGTGTTCCGCGCTAGAAACCGGCGCCATGAGCCGAACTTCCCTGGCCGTCGAGCGCCTCGTCGCCATCATGGCCCGCCTGCGGGGCCCGGACGGCTGCCCGTGGGACCGGGAGCAGACCCTCGAGTCCCTTCGCCCGTACGTCCTCGAGGAGACCTACGAGGTCCTCGAGGCCATCGACGAGGGGGATCCCGAGGCGCACCGGGAGGAGCTGGGCGACCTCCTCCTGCAGATCGTCTTCCAGGCCCGCCTCGCCGAGGAGGAAGGGCGCTTCGACCTCGCCGGCGTCGCGGATGCCATCTCGGAGAAGCTCCTCTCCCGGCACCCACACGTCTTCGGTCCGGACGCGCGCAGCGCCGACGACCGTCCCGGTCCCGAGGCGACCGACGTCCGCGATGCCGAGGCCGTGCTCCGCCAGTGGGCGTCGCTGAAGAAGAAGGAGAACGAGGCCAAGGGGCGCGGGAAGAGCGTGCTCGAGGGGGTCCCGCGTGAGCTGCCCGCGCTGGCCCGCGCCGAGAGGCTGACGGAGAAGGCGAGCCGGATCGGATTCGACTGGCCGGATGCGTCAGGGGCCCGCGCCAAGGTCGCCGAGGAGATCTGCCGAGCTGGACGAGGCGATCGCGTCGGGGGATCGGGCCCACATCGAGGACGAGCTGGGGGACGTCCTCTTCGCCGTGGCCAACCTTTCCCGGAAACTGGGGATTCCGCCCGAGGAGGCGCTGCGCGGAACGCTCGGCCGCTTCATCGCCCGCTTCCACTACGTGGAGGAGGGCTTGCAGCGTCAAGGCAAGCCCCACGGCACCGCGACGCTCGCCGAGATGGACCGTCTCTGGGACGAGGCGAAGGCGGTTTTCGGCCAAACTCCAAAGACTTCCTGACTCCTAGGAGGTCTCCTCGGCCTTCGTGGAAAGTACGTGGACAAGTGGAAATTGACTCCGTCGCTTTCTACCCACCCGACCCTCGAATTAACCTTCTGTCACGGTCCAGATACCACATCGACCTCAATGATTCCGGACGGTTGTCGATGTTCCGTTTTGGTTGGACCCGGAAGGGGGCGCCCGAGAGGGTGCTGGCAATCCTGAAAAACCCCCAAGGTGGATAACTCAGCGTGTCGAGCGGTGGGCCGTCCATGCAAAACGCTTGACGTCTCGCGGCTCGGGCGGTAGAAACCGCGGCCTTCGAGAACCCCAGGGGAGAAGCACACTTGGCCAATACCCGTTCCGCCGAAAAGCGCAACCGCCAGTCCGAGAAGCGCCGCGCCCGCAACCAGGGCGTGCGCACCCGCGTGAAGAGCGCGGTGAAGAAGGTCCGCGAAACCCTCGAGCGGGGTGAGCTGGCGGCGGCGCAGGAGGCGTTCCTCGCGGCGGCCCGGATGATCGACCAGGCCTCCTCGAAGGGCGTCGTGCACCGCAACACCGCCTCGCGGAAGATCGCGCGCCTCGCCAAGGCCGTCGCGAAGGCCGCTCCGGCGAAGTGATTCAGGGCGTCTCGAGGCGCTCCGCGATGTCGCGGGCTGCCTCGGACGCCGCCCTGCGCAGCGCCAGCCGCCGCCGCCCTTCCGTGGCGATGGCGTCCACCTCGCCCAGGTAGTCCACCTCGCGCCGGATGGTCAGGGACGCACCGTCCTTGCCGTCGACGACGAGCTTCGCCTGGACCTCGAAGACGAGGCGCCAGGTCCCGCTCTGGGTCGTCACCGGCGCCACCGAGGCCCGGGTGACGGTTCCGTCGATGCGGGCGCGAGAGCCCTCCCCGCCTTCCGTCCCGCGGCGCGCCAGCTCCTCCCGCAGGGCCGACGCGACCAGCGCACCGGCCTCCGCGTCGGCGGTCCGGTTCGCGAAGGACGGCACGAACACCTTCTCCGCGCCTGGCGGCATCCGGGAGACACCGGCCGTGGCGGAGTAGCCGCACCCGGCCGCCGCGGCCAGGCCGCACAGCGCCGCGGCGAGGAGGGCGCTTCTCATGTCACCACGAAGTTGATGAGCCGGCCGGGCACGAAGACGACCTTCCGGATGGTCTTGCCCGAGACGTGCGCACGGACGCGCTCCTCCTGCTCGGCCAGCACCCGCACCTCGGCCTCACCGGCCGCGACCGGTGCGGACACCTCGCCCCGCAGCTTGCCGTTCACCTGCACGGCGATGGTGACCACGTCGGCCACCACGAGCGCCGGGTCGAAACCCGGCCAGGGCGCCTCGGCGAGCAGCTGGTCCCGGACGGCGGGACCGAGCACCTCGTGCCAGAGCTCCTCGGCGACGTGGGGAGCGAACGGGGCGAGCAGCGCCGCCACCGCGAGCAGCGCCTCCTTCACCGCCGCCCGGTCCGGATCGGTGGCCGGCTCCAGCGCGTAGATCTCGTTCACGAGCTCCATGAGCGCGGCGATGGCGGTGTTGAACTTGAGCTCCCCTTCCAGCCCCTCGGTGACCTTCTTGATGGTCCGGTGGGTCTTGCGCCGGAGCTCGAGGAACGGCCCGGCCGCGTCGGCCAGCAGGCGGTCGGGCACGAGGAAGGTGTCCTGCCGGGCGTGGAAGATGCGCCAGACCCGGGCCAGGAACCGGAACATCCCCTCCACCTGCTCGTCCGACCAGTCGATGTCCTTCTCCGGCGGGGCGGCGAAGAGCATGAACATGCGCATCGTGTCGGCGCCGAAGCGCTCGACGATGGGGCCGGGCTGGACGACGTTGCCCCACCGCTTCGACATCTTCCGGCCGTCGGGCCCGTTCACGATGCCCTGGGTGACGAGCCGCTTGACCGGCTCCTTCTCGAACACCAGCCCGAGCCGCTCCATCACCCGGTGCCAGAACCGGAAGTAGAGCAGGTGCATGACCGCGTGCTCGGGCCCTCCCACGTAGACGTCGACCGGGAGCCAGCGCCGGGCCTCGTCCTGCCCGAAGGGGCGCTCGGCGTCGTGGGGCGAGAGGTAGCGGGCGTAGTACCAGGACGAGTCGACGAACGTGTCCATGGTCTCGGTCTCGCGCCGGGCCGGCTTGCCGCAGCGGGGGCACGTCGTGTTCACGAAGGCCGCGACCTTGGCGAGCGGCGGCTCGCCGGTGCCGGTGATGATGGCCTCGGAGGGCAGCGTCACCGGCAGCTGGTCGTCGGGAACCGGCACGGCGCCGTGCTCCGGACAGTAGATCACCGGGATGGGCGTGCCCCAGTACCGCTGCCGGCTGAAGCCCCAGTCGCGCAGGTGGTACTTCACCGCCGGCTCCCCGAACCCCTTCTCGCGGGCGAGCGCGGACATGCGGCGGCGGGCCTCGTCGCTCCGCAGCCCGGAGAAAGGCCCCGAGTCGGCGAGCACGCCGTCGTCGGTGAAGGCCTTCTCGAGCGCGTCTCCGGCCGGCAGCCGCGCCCCCTCGGCCGGCTGGATGACCACCCGGATCGGGAGGTCGTACTTCCGGGCGAACTCGAAGTCGCGCTGGTCGTGGGCCGGGACGCTCATCACCGCGCCGGTGCCGTACCCGGCCAGCACGAAGTTGGCGATCCACACCGGGACCTTCGCCCCGCCGTAGGGGTTCACCGCGTACGCGCCGGTGAAGACCCCCTCCTTGGGCGCCGACTCGCCGGTGCGCTCGGCCGGGTCGATCCGCGCCATGCGGGCGGCGAAGGCCTCCACCTCGGCGCGCCGCTCCGGCGCGGCGAGGCGGGCGGTGAGCGGGTGCTCCGGGGCCAGCACCACGTAGGTGCAGCCGTGGATCGTGTCCACGCGGGTGGTGAAGACGCGGATCTTCTCGGCGGAGCCGTCGACGGCGAAGTCGACCTCGGCCCCCTCGCTCCGTCCGATCCAGTTGCGCTGCATGGTGGTGATGCGCTCCGGCCACTCCCGGAGCCCGTCGAGCCCCTCGAGCAGGTCGTCGGCCAGGTCGGTGATGCGGAAGGCCCACTCCGGGATGACCTTCTCGACCACCGGCGAGCTGCAGCGCTCGCAGACGTTGTCGTCCACCACCTGCTCGTTGGCGATGACGGTCTGGCATCCGGTGCACCAGTTGGCCTTCCCCTGGCGCCGGTAGACGATGCCCTTCTCGAGCATGCGCAGGAAGAACCACTGGTTCCAGCGGTAGTACTCGGGGTCGCAGGTGGCGAACTCCCGGCTCCAGTCGAACGCGTAGCCCACCCGCTTCATGTCGGCGCGGAAGGCGTCGATGTTCTCGCGCGTGCGCTCGGCCGGGTGGCGCCCGTCCTTCAGGGCGGCGTTCTCGGCGGGGAGCCCGAGCGCGTCGAAGCCCATGGGGTGGAGCACGTCGTAGCCCCGCATGCGCAGCAAGCGGGCCAGTGCGTCTCCGATGGTGTAGACGCGGGCGTGACCCATGTGCATGGCGCCCGACGGGTACGGGAACATCTCGAGCACGTAGCGCTTCTCGGCGCCGGCGCGGCGCCCGGCGCGGAACACGCCCGCGTCGTCCCAGCGCTTCTGCCAGCGCGGCTCGATGGACCTCGGCTCGTATCGCTCGTTCATGGAGGACATGGAAGCCCGCGATATTACCGCGGTACGGCGATTTTGCACCTGCGCGATGGGCCGGGGTCCGGGGTATATTGCGCGCCTCCTTTCGACCCCGGAGAACCGCCAGATGCCCGAGAACGCCTACGTCGCCGACATCGCGAAGCACGAGGGGCAGGAGGTCACCCTCCGCGGCTGGCTCCACAACCGCCGCTCCTCCGGAAAGCTCCACTTCCTGCAGGTCCGCGACGGCACGGGCACCATCCAGTGCGTGGTCTTCAAGGGGAACGTGACGCCCGAGGTCTTCACCGAGGCCGATCACCTGCCCCAGGAGACGTCGATCGCGGTGACCGGCCTCGTCAAGAAGGAGCCCCGCTCCCCCATCGGCTTCGAGATCGACGTGAAGGGGATCGAGGTGGTGGCCCGTCCGGCGCGCGAGTTCCCCATCGGCCACAAGGAGCACGGCGTCGCCTTCCTGATGGAGCAGCGCCACCTCTGGCTGCGCTCCCCCCGGCAGAACGTGATCCTCCGGGTGCGCCACACGGTCGAGAAGGCCATCCGCGACTTCTTCGACTCCCGGGGCTTCACCCTGGTGGACGGGCCGATCTTCACCCCCAGTGCCTGCGAGGGGACGAGCACGCTCTTCGAGGTGCCCTACTTCGACCTGGGCAAGGCCTACCTGACCCAGTCCGGCCAGCTCTACATGGAGGCCGCGGCCATGGCGCTCGGCAAGGTCTACTCCTTCGGGCCGACCTTCCGCGCCGAGAAGTCGAAGACCCGCCGTCACCTCACCGAGTTCTGGATGGTGGAGCCGGAGGTGGCCTTCCTCGACCTCGACGGCGACATGCGGCTGATGGAGGAGTTCGTCTCCTTCGTCGTCCAGACGACCGTCGCCAAGCACCGGGACGAGCTGGCCCGGGTGCTCGAGCGGGACGTGTCGAAGCTCGACAACGTGAAGGCCCCGTTCCCCCGCATCACCTACACCGAGGCGGTGGAGGTGATCCGCAAGGCCCAGCAGGCGCAGCGCGACGCGCTCCCGCCCGCCGAGGCCGAGAAGCTCCCGCCCATGATGACCTGGGGCGACGACATCGGCGGCGACGAGGAGACGCTGGTGGCGAGCAGCTACGACCGTCCCGTGATGGTGCACCGCTACCCGTCCGCCATGAAGGCCTTCTACTTCAAGAAGGACCCCCAGGATCCCCAGGTGGCGCTCGGCTGCGACGTGCTCGCCCCGGAGGGCTACGGCGAGATCATCGGCGGCGGCCAGCGCGAGGACGACCTCGAGACGCTCGAGAAGGCCATCGAGCACCACAAGCTGCCCCGGGAGGCCTTCGAGTGGTACCTCGACCTCCGCCGCTACGGCACGGTGCCGCACGCCGGGTTCGGCATGGGCGTCGAGCGCTGCGTGGCCTGGATCTGCGGCCTGCACCACGTCCGGGAGACCATCCCGTTCGCGCGCATGACCGAGCGGATCACGCCGTAGGCGGATCCACCCGGGGCGACATCCGGCTCACCTCGATCGGGATTCCCAGTTCGCGCGCGGCGCCCTCCAGGGCCCCGGGAAGCGCGCGGACGTCGCCGAGCACCACCTGCCGCGCGAAGCCGGCCCCCTCGGCCGCCTCGAGCCAGGCGCGCGCCATCGCGGGCAGGGGCTGGACGCCGGGGAGCGAGAGCCCCACGGACCGGCACCCGGCCCGCCGCAGGGCCTCGCAGGCGCGCCGGACCGCCAGGACGGCCGGGCGGAGCGCGGGGTCGTCCACGCCGAAGAGGAAGACGCGGGCGGCCCGCAGGCGCCCGCCCGTGGGCAGGAGCAGCGCCTCCCCGTGCTCCGGGGTGACGGTGCCCGCCAGGATGGCCCGCGAGACGGCCCCGGCGAGGCGCCAGTCGAGCAGCGCGGCCAGGCCGCCGAGCGGACGCTCCGCCCCCACGAAGGCCCCCAGCGAGTCGACCTCCAGGGCGTCGAGCGACCCGAGCGACAGGTCGGCGACCTCGACCCGCAGGGTCACCGGGCCGGTCCGTCTCCGCGCCGCTCGGCCGGCAGGCCCGAGGCGACGCGGTCGAGAACGCCGTTCACGAAGGCGGCCGAGCTCTCGCTGCCGTACTTCTTGCCGAGCTCGATGGCCTCGTTCATGACCACCTTGACCGGGCACGTCGGCGCGCCAGCGAAGCTCGAAGACGGCCAGGCGCAGGACGTTGCGGTCCACCTTGGCCATGCGGTCCATGCGCCAGTTGGTGGACACCTGCTCGATGGCCTCGTCGATCTCCCGCCGGTGCTGGGCCACGCCGCGGACCAGTTCCTCGGCCCCCTCGCGCACCTCCCGCTCCACCGGCTCGAAGCTCGGCCAGAAGCGGGCCAGGGCCTCGTCGAGGTCGGTGGCGGCCACGTCGATCTGGTAGAGCGCCTGCAGGGCGCGCTCCCGGGACTTGGTGCGTCGGGTGTGGGACATGTCCGTCCTACTTCTTCCCGGCGATGGCCCGGAAGAGGTTGGCCTGCTCGATGGCGGCCACGGCGGCCTCGGCGCCCTTGTTGCCGCCCTTGACGCCCGCGCGCTCCAGCGCCTGCTCCATCGTGTCGCAGGTGAGGACGCCGAAGCCCACGGCGCACTCGGCCTCCATGGAGACCTGGGCCACGCCCTTCGACACCTCGCTCGCCACGTACTCGAAGTGCGGGGTCCCGCCGCGGATCACCGCGCCGAGCGCCACCGCCGCGTCGTAGCGGTTGCTGCGGGCCACCCGGCGCATCACGGCCGGGATCTCGAAGGTCCCCGGGCACCGGTAGACCTCCACCTTGCCGTCCTCCACGCCGTGCCGCCGGAGCGCGTCGAGCGCGCCGGAGAGCAGCTGCTCGGTGACGAGCGAGTTGAAGCGCGACACCACGATCGCGAAGCGCAGGCCCTGGCCGACCAGGTTTCCCTCGTGGACGTTCATGTCCTTCCTCCCTTGGCCGCGCGCCGCGCGGACTTTCCCTTGCGGGCCCGGGCAGGCGCCAGCGTGAGCAGGTGACCCATCTTGTCGCGCTTCGTGCGCAGGTAGGCGCGGTTGCCCTTCGACGGGGGCGTCTCGATGGGAACCCGTTCCACCACCTCGAGCCCGTACCCCTCCAGCCCGACGATCTTCTTCGGGTTGTTGGTGAGCAGGCGCATCTTGCCGACGCCCAGCTCGCGGAGGATCTGGGCCCCGATGCCGTAGTCGCGCAGGTCGGGCTTGAAGCCCAGCCGGACGTTGGCCTCGGCGGTGTCGAGCCCCTGGTCCTGGAGGTTGTAGGCCTTGAGCTTGTTGACGAGCCCGATCCCGCGCCCCTCCTGGTCGAGGTAGACGAGGACGCCCTTCCCGGCGCGGGCGATCTGCCGGAGCGCCGCGTGCAGCTGCGGGCCGCAGTCGCACCGGGCGCTGCCGAACACGTCGCCGGTCAGGCACTTCGAGTGGACGCGGACCAGCACCGGCTGCCCCGGCTTCCAGGTCCCCATGACGAGCGCCACGTGCTGGTTCTTGTCGACGTCGTTCTCGTAGGCGACCGCGGTGAACTTGCCGTAGTGGGTGGGCAAGGGCGCGGCGGAGGCCCGCCGGACCAGCGAGTCCTTCATGATCCGGTAGGAGATGAGGTCGGCCACCGACGCGATGGGGATGTCGTGCTCCCGGGCCAGCTTCTGCAGCTCGGGCATGCGGGACATGGTCCCGTCGTCGTTCATGATCTCGCAGATGACCGCCGACGGGTTCAGGCCCGCCAGCCGCGACAGGTCCACGGAACCCTCGGTCTGGCCGGCGCGCACGAGCACGCCGCCGCGCCGGGCCCGGAGCGGGAAGACGTGGCCCGGGCCGGACCAGGTCCTCCGGCTTCGCGTCGTCCGCCACCGCGGTGAGGATGGTGTGCGCCCGATCCTTGGCGCTGATGCCGGTGGAGACGCCGCGGGCCGCCTCGATGGAGACCGTGAAGGCGGTCCCGAAGCTCGAGGCGTTCTCCCCTTCCGGCACCATGAGCGGCAGGTCGAGCGAGCGGACCTTCTCCTCGGTCATGGCCAGGCAGATCAGGCCACGCCCGTACTTGGCCATGAAGTTCACCGCCGTGGGCGTCACCTTCTCCGCGGCGATGCAGAGATCGCCCTCGTTCTCCCGGTCCTCGTCGTCGACGAGGATGATCATCTTCCCGCGCCGCAGCGCCTCGAGAGCCGCCTCGATGCGCTCCACCGCGTGCTGCGCGTGTCGCGTCACGAGCGACCTCCGCCGTAGCCCCAGTCCTTCAATGAACCCTCCGAGATGCCGGGCGAGCCGGCGAATTCGCGCAACCGGGCCACGTGGCGGGCCACGACGTCGACCTCCAGGTTGACCGGGGTCCCGGGCGCCGCGGCGCCGAGCACGGTGCGGGACAGGGTCTCCGGGATGAGCGCCACCTCGAACCGGTCCCGGTCCGCACGGGCCACGGTGAGGGAGACCCCGTCGATGGCGATCGAGCCCTTCTCGGCGACCAGCGGCGCCAGGGCCGGCGGCAGCGAGATGGTGAGCCGCGCGCCCTGTCCCTCGGCCACGCGCCCGAGCACCTGGCCGACCGCATCCACGTGCCCCTGGACCAGGTGACCACCCAGGCGGTCGGACAGCCGCAGGGCTCGCTCCAGGTTCACGCGCGTGCCGGACCGCCAGCTTCCGAGCGTGGTCCGGGCCAGGGTCTCCGGGACTGCGTCGAAGGACATCCGCCCCCCGCCCCGCTCCACCACCGTCAGGCAGGCGCCGTTGCAGGCCACGCTCTCGCCCAGCGCGAGGTCGTCGACGGGCATCGTCCCGGGGCGGATGGTGACGCGCGCACCTCCGGCCCGCGGCTCGAGCCGCTCCACCACTCCCATGTCGCTGACGAGTCCGGTGAACATCGGTGCGAGATCTTAGTCCACGCGGGAGGTTCGATCACCTTTCGGGGCCGGGCGGCCGGAGACGAGGAGGTCGGGACCCAGCCGCCGGACGCGGAGATCGCGCAGCAGCAGGGCATCCGCCATCCGCGCCGGCCCGTCGCCGCCCACCCAGGCGATCCCGCCGCCGGCGATCTTCGGGGCCAGGAAGAGCAGCAGCACGTCGACGACGCCGGCGTCGAGGAAGGCCCGGTTCACCTCGGCGCCGCCCTCCACGAGCAGCGTGGTGACGCCGCGCCCGGCCAGGCGCTCGAGCAGGTCGCGCAGGTCCACCTTGCCCTTCCTGGAGCGGCAGCGCAGGTACTCGACTCCGCGCGGCGGCCTCGCCGGTGGTTCGCCGGAGACATGGGCCACCACCGTGGGCGCCTCGGAGCGCTGCCGGAAGAGCCGAAGCGTGCGCGGCAGTTCCAGCCGCGAGTCGAGGACGACGCGGAGCGGGTCGCGGCCCCTGCCGCCGGGAAGCCGGGCGGTCAGGCGGGGGTCGTCCGCCCGGGCGGTCCCTGCGCCCACCAGCACGGCGTCGACGCCGTTCCGCAGGCGATGGACGTGGGCGCGCGCCTCGGGGCCCGTGACCCAGCGGGAGTCGCCCGTGGTCGTGGCGATGCGCCCGTCGAGCGTGGAGGCCACCTTCATGGTGACGTGCGGGCGCCCGGAGGTGATGAAGCGGAACCAGGTCTCGTTCAGCGCGTCGCAGTCGGCGCGGAGGACGCCGGTCTCGACCTCGACCCCGCCCCGCCGCAGGCGCCGGATGCCCTTGCCGTTCACGCGGGGGTTGGGGTCGCCCGATCCGGAGAACACGCGGCGCACGCCCGCCTCGAGGATGGCCAGGCTGCACGGCGGCGTCCGCCCGAAGTGGTCGCACGGCTCGAGCGTCGTGTAGAGGTCCGCGCCTCGGGCCTTCGCCCCGGCGTCCCGGATGGCGACGACCTCGGCGTGCGGCGAGCCGGCCCGGGCGTGATGCCCTCGGCCCACCACGCGCCCGCCCTTCACGAGGACCGCACCCACGGCCGGGTTCGGGCTGGTGCGGCCGAGCCCGCGACGGGCCTCCCGCAGCGCCAGCCGCATGTACCGCTCCTGGGCCGGGGTCCCGCTCATTTCTTCCCCTGCAGTCCCTCGACGGCGGCGGTGAACTCCCCCACGTCGCGGAAGTCGCGGTAGACCGAGGCGAACCGCACGTAGGCCACCGGGTCCTCGGCTCGCAGGAGCTCCATCACCAGCTCGCCGACCGCGCTCGACCGGACCTCGCGCTCGCCCGACTCCTGGAGCCGGCGCTCGACCTGGGTCGCCATCTGATCGATCCGCTCCTGGGACACGGGGCGCTTCTGGCAGGCACGCCGGAGCCCCTCGAGCACCTTGCGGCGGTCGAAGGACTCGCGCCTCCCGTCCTTCTTCACGAGCGCAGGCAGGCTCTCCTCGACGCGCTCGTAGGTGGTGAAGCGCCGCTCGCAACCCAGGCACTCGCGCCGCCGGCGCGTGGCCTGGCCGTCCTGCGCCTCGCGCGAGTCGACGACCCGGTCCTCGAGGTGGCCACAGAAGGGGCAGCGCATTCTTTCGGCGTCTCCCCGGGCCCGCCGATCAGATCCGGTCGGGGTAGAGAGGGAACTGGCGCGTGAGCTCGTGGACCTCGCCCTTGATCCGGGCGAGGAGCGCGTCGTCGGCGGGCGCGTCGAGGACCCGGCCGATGAGGGAGGCGACCTTCCGCATCTCGGCGATGCCCATGCCCCGCGTGGTGAGCGCCGGCGTGCCGACGCGGATCCCGGAGGTGACGAACGGCTTCTCGGGGTCCCACGGGATCATGTTCTTGTTCACGGTGATGCCGGCCTTGCCGAGCGCCTCCTCGGCGATCTTGCCGTTCAGCTTCTTGGGCCGGAGGTCGACCAGCATGAGGTGGTTGTCGGTGCCGCCGGACACCAGCCGCAGCCCCGCCGCCACGAGCCCCTCGGCCAGCGCCTTCGCGTTGTCGAGGATCTGCTGCTGGTAGGCGCGGAAGGAGGGCTGGAGCGCCTCGTGGAAGGCCACTGCCTTGGCCGCCACCACGTGCTCGAGGGGGCCGCCCTGGATGCCCGGGAAGATCTGGCTGTTCACGGCCTTGGCGTGGGCCTCCCGGCAGAGGATGAGCCCGCTGCGGGGGCCGCGCAGGGTCTTGTGGGTCGTGGTGGTGACGATGTCGGCGTGGGGCACCGGGTTCGGGTGCAGCCCCGCGGCCACCAGGCCGGCGATGTGGGCCATGTCCACCACCATGGCCGCCCCGACCTCCCGGGCGATCTCGGCGAAGCGGTCGAAGTGGAGGGTTCTCGGGTAGGCGCTCGCGCCCACCACCAGGATCCGCGGCTTGTGCTCGAGGGCGAGGCGGCGGACCTCGTCGACGTCGATGGTCTCGTCCGACTGGCGCAGGCCGTACGGGACGATCTTGAAGAGGCGCCCCGAGAAGTTGACCGGGGACCCGTGGGTGAGGTGTCCGCCGAAGTTGAGGCTCATGGCGAGCAGCGTGTCGCCGGGCTGCGCCAGCGCGAAGTAGGCCGCCATGTTGGCCTGCGAGCCCGAGTGGGGCTGCACGTTGGCGTGGTCGGCGCCGAAGAGCTTCTTGGCGCGGTCGATGGCCAGCTGCTCCACCTGGTCCACGACCTCGCAGCCGCCGTAGTAGCGCTTGCCCGGGTACCCCTCGGCGTACTTGTTGGTGAGGGCCGAGCCGGTGGCCTCCATCACCGCCGGGGAGACGAAGTTCTCGCTGGCGATGAGCTCGAGCCCATCGGCCTGGCGCCGGGTCTCCTCGCGGACGAGCCGCGCGATCTCGGGATCCGCCTCGGAGAGGCGCTGGGTCGGCATCATGGGGACGCTCCTGGGAAGGGCGCTACATACCGCGCAAACGGGTCAGCGGTCGAGCGCCGAGATCTTGTCCACCCGGCGCTGGTGGCGACCGCCCTCGAAGGGCTGGGCGAGGAAGGCGGCGACGACCGCGCCGCCCAGTCCGAGCCCGATCACCCGCTCGCCCACGCACAGGACGTTGGCGTCGTTGTGGGCCCGGGCCATCCGGGCCTCGAACTCGGTGGTGCAGTGGGCCGCGCGGATGCCCTTCAGCTTGTTGGCGGCGATGGACATCCCGATGCCGGTCCCGCAGACGAGCACGCCGAGGCGGGCGCTCCCGCCCACCACCGCCGCGCCCACGCGCGCGGCGAGGTCCGGGTAGTCGACGCTCTCGGCCGAGAAGGGCCCCAGGTCGTCGACCTCGAACCCGGCCTCGCGGGCGACGCGGATCGCCTCCGCGCGCAGGGCCAGCCCGGCGTGGTCGGAACCGAAGACGATCCGATCGGCCATGCCTCGCTCCTAGACCCGCTTGAATGCGACGACGGCGTTGGTGCCGCCGAAGCCGAAGCTGTTGGAGAGGACGGCGTCCAGGCGTACCTGGCGCGCCACGTTCGGCACCACGTCGAGGACGCACTCCGGGTCCTGCTCGTCCACGTTGATGGTCGGGGGGACCACGCCCGTCTCGAGCGCCTTCAGGGCGATGACCGCCTCGGCCCCTCCGGCGGCGCCCAGCATGTGCCCGGTCATCGACTTGCTCGAGGAGACCACCAGGCCGGCGTCGGCCCATCCCCCGAAGACCCTGCGGATGGCCTGGCACTCGGCGATGTCGCCCTGGGGCGTGGACGTGCCGTGGGTGTTCACGTAGCCGACCTGCTCGGGACGCAGCCCCGTGTCGGCGAGCGCCATGCGCATGGCGCGCTGTCCGCCCTCCCCTTCCGGCGCCGGGGAGGTGACGTGGTTCGCGTCGCAGCTCGCGCCGTAGCCGCACAGCTCGGCGTAGATCCGCGCCCCGCGCTGGCGCGCGTGCTCGTACTCCTCGAGGACGATGATCCCCGAGCCCTCGGCGGCCACGAAGCCGTCCCGCCCCTTGTCGAACGGGCGGCTGGCCTTCTCGGGGCGTCGTTCCGCTCCGACATGGCCCTGGCGGCGCAGAAGCCGGCGAGACCGAGCGGGGTGAGGGTGGCCTCGGTCCCGCCCGCGATCATCACGTCGGCCATGCCGCGCTCGACGTACATCATGGCGTCGCCGATGGAGTGGTTGCCCGTGGCGCAGGCGGACACCGGCGAGAAGTTCGGCCCCTTCAGCCCCCAGCGCAGCGCGATCTGCCCCGGAGCCAGGTTGATGATGATGGCCGGGATGAAGAACGGGCTCACCTTGCGGACGCCGCGCTCCATGAGCGTCTTGTGGGTGTCCTCGATGGTGGCGAGGCCTCCCATTCCGGAGCCGACGATGACGCCGATCCGCTCCGGGTTCTCCTTCGCGAAGTCGAGGCCGGAGTCCTTCACCGCCATGTCGGCCGCCGCCAGCGCGAACTGGATGAACCGGTCGTTCCGGCGCACCTCCTTGCGGTCCATGAACTTCTCGGGCTCGAAGCCCTTCACCTCGCCGGCGATCTTGCGTCGGATAGGTGGAAGCGTCGTAGTGGGTGATCGGCCCGATCCCGCTCTTCCCGGCGACGAGCGCCTTCCAGCTCTCCTCGACCCCGATGCCGACCGGGCACACGAGTCCCATGCCGGTGACCACCACGCGACGCCTGGACATCCTGCCGACCTCCTCTCGTCGTTTCGCCGGACGTGGACCCCTCCCGCGGCCCTCCGGCCCGGGTGGTGGTCCCCGCCGCCGACCGTCGAGCTACTTCTTGTGCGTGTTGATGTAGTTGATCGCGTCCTGGACGGTCTTGATGTTCTCGGCCTCCTCGTCGGGGATCTCGACCTCGAACTCCTCCTCCATGGCCATGACCAGCTCGACGATGTCGAGCGAGTCGGCGCCCAGGTCCTCGATGAAGCTCGAGGTGGTCTTGATCTCGTCCTCGGCGACCCCGAGCTGCTCGGCGATGATGCCCTTGACCTTCTGCTCCACGTTGCCCGTCGTCATCGATGCTTCCTCCTGTGCTTCTGGTTGGTCCGTCTCGGGGTCATTCCCGAACTACATGTGCATGCCACCGTTCACCCGGAGAACCTCTCCGGTGACGTAGGAGGCCTGGTCGCTGCAGAGCCACGCCACCGCCGCGGCCACGTCGTCGGCGCTGCCGAGGCGCCCCAGCGGGATCATCTCCGCCATCTTCTGCTTGGCGGCCTCCGGCAGGGCCGCCGTCATGTCGGTATCGATGTAGCCGGGAGAGACCGCGTTCACCCGCACGTTTCGGGACGCCAGCTCCCGGGCCACCGACTTGGTCAGCCCGATCAGCCCCGCCTTGGTGGCTGCATAGGCGGCCTGGCCGGCGTTTCCCATCTCCCCGACCACCGAGGTCAGGTTCACGATGGCACCCCCCCGGGCCTTCATCATGGGGCGGGCGGCCGCCCGGATGAGGTGGAACGCCCCGGTGAGGTTCACGTCGAGCTGCCGCTGCCAGTCCTCGTCCTTGAGCCGCATCACCAGCTGGTCGAGGGCCACCCCGGCGTTGTTCACCAGGATGTGGAGCCCGCCCATCGAGGAGACGACCTCGTCCACCGCCTTGCCGGCGGCCGCGGCGTCG
Organism: uncultured delta proteobacterium; assembly: GCA_963766715.1. Lineage (GTDB taxonomy): Bacteria > Myxococcota > Myxococcia > Myxococcales > Anaeromyxobacteraceae > CAIOAK01. The sequence continues at coordinate 35,254 of CAVYBH010000012.1, read as the reverse complement.
GCCACGTCGAACTGGAAGAGACGGGCGTCGGGCGAGCCGGCCTCCCGGACGAGGCGAAGCGACTCCTCGGCGGCGGCCTGGTTCCCGGCGTAGTTGATGGCGACCCGGGCCTTGCCGCGGGCCAGCGCCACCGCGATCGAGCGCCCGATCCCGCGAGAGGCTCCGGTGACGAGCGCCGTCTTTCCCTGGAAGTCGTACACGGTCAGGCTCCGAGCGCGGCGAGGGTCTTCTCGAGGGAGGCGGGATCGGACACCGAGTGTACCTCGATCGCCTTGTCGATTCGCTTCACGAGGCCCGACAGCACGTTTCCCGGGCCGACCTCGATCACCTTGACGCCCCCCAGGCGCGCCAGCTCGTGCACGCTCTCGATCCAGCGGACGGGGGCCGAGACCTGGGCGAGGAGCAGCGGGACGATCCGGTCGGTGGCGCGGTTGGCCTTGGCCTCGACGTTGGTCACGACGGGGACGGCGGGCTGCGACCAGGCGATCGCCCGCAGCACGGGCTCGAGCCGGGCCTTCACCGGCTCCATGAGGGCCGAGTGGAAGGGCGCGCTCACCGGCAGCGGCATCACGCGGCGCGCCCCGGCCTCCTTCAGCTTCTCGCCCGCCAGCGCCACGGCGCTGGCCTCGCCGGCGATGACCGTCTGGTTGGGGTCGTTGTAGTTGGCGGGGGACACCACCTTGCCGGTGGCGGCCTGGACGGACTCGCAGATCAGCCGGATGCGCTCCGGCTCCAGCCCGAGCACGGCCGACATGGCCCCCTGCCCCGCGGGCACGGCCTCCTGCATGAAGGTCCCCCGGGCGCGCACGGCGCGCGCCGCGTCGGCGGCCGACAGCGCCCCCGCGGCCACCAGCGCCGAGTACTCGCCCAGCGAGTGGCCGGCGACCAGGTCGGGCTTCACGCCCCGCGCGGCCAGCACCGCGGCGGCGGCCGCCGACACGGTGAGGATGCAGGGCTGGGTGTTGGCGGTGAGCTTCAGCTTCTCGTCCGGCCCCTCGAAGCAGAGGGTGGAGAGCTTCTCGCCGAGCGCGGCGTCGACGGCCTCGAAGACGGCGCGCGCCTCCGGGAAGGCGTCGTGGAGCGCCTTGCCCATGCCCGTGGCCTGGGAGCCCTGTCCGGGAAAGATGAATGCCAGCTTCGACAAGGCCGCCTCCTACCAGCGAACGAGTGCGCTGCCCCAGGCCATGCCGCCGCCGATGGCCATCATGAGGATCAGGTCGCCCGGCTTGAACCAGCCGGCGCGATTGGCCTCGTCGAGGGTCATGGGGACGCTCGCCGACGAGGTGTTGCCATACTTCTCCAGGTTCATCCAGCACTTCTCGGCGGGAATGCCCAGCCGCTCCAGCGTGGAGTCGAGGATGCGCTTGTTGGCCTGGTGGGCGATGACCCAGGTGACGTCCTTGGGCTGGAGCCCGCTGGCCGCGAGGGCCTCCCGGGAGACCTCCTCGAGGGCCCGGACGGCCACCTTGTAGACCTCCCGGCCGTTCATCTTCACGGTGTTGAGCTTCTCGTCGAGCACCTTCTGGCTCATGGGCATCCGGGTCCCGCCGCCCGGCGTGTACAGGATGGGCCAGAGGGAGCCGTCGGTGTGCAGGTGCGTCGAGAGCAGGCCGCGGTTCGGATCCTGGGTGGGCACGAGCACCATGGCTCCGGCGCCGTCGCCGAAGAGGATGCAGGTGTTCCGGTCCGACCAGTCGGTGATGCTCGTCAGGATCTCCGCGCCCACGACGAGCGCGGCGCGACAGACCCCGCTCGACACGTAGCGGTCGGCGATGGACAGCGCGTAGAGGGACCCGGCGCAGGCCGCCGACACGTCGAAGGCGAAGGCCTTCTTGTTGTGGAGCTGGGCCTGGAGGATGGACGCGGCCGAGGGGAACGGGTAGTCCGGGGTGATGGTCCCGACCACGATGAGGTCGACGTCCTCGGGGCGGACCCCGGCCATCTTGAGGGCCTTCTGGGAGGCCTTGAGGGCCAGGTCGCTCGTGGCCTCGGTCGGGGCCGCGATGTGGCGCTCCCGGATGCCGGTGCGCTCGACGATCCACTCGTCGTTCGTCTGCACCAGGGCCTCGAGGTCCTTGTTGGTGAGCACCTTCTCCGGCGCGTAGCTTCCCGTCCCGACGATGAGTGATCGCATGCGTTCCTCCTGCCCTCTCACGCCTCGGGCGCCCTGCGGCGCCTCGTCCCGGTGACGACCTCGGCCTCGTCTCGCTCCGACTCGAGCAGGGTCGCCCCGACCGCGGCGGCCTCCCCAATCTCCTCCGTGCAAGCTGCCCGCGCCCCGTCGGCCGCCCGGGCCACCGCGTTCGCGATGGCGCGCCGGTCGGAGGCGCCGTGGGCGATCACGACCACGCCCTCCACGCCGAGCAACGGCGCCCCGCCGATCTCCCGCCAGTCGACCCGGCGCCGGATCTCGTCGATGGCGGTCTTGACGAGCGCGCTGCCCAGCCGGGCCGGGAGCGTGCGCCGCAGCGCCTCGCGCATCATCCCGGCCAGCGCCTGCGCCGTGCCCTCCATGGTCTTCAGCGCGACGTTCCCGGTGAACCCGTCGGTCACGACGACGTCGATCTCGCCGAGGAGCAGGTCGCGCCCCTCGCAGTAGCCCTGGAAGCGGAGCCCGGATCGGGCGAGCGCCGCCGACGCCGCGCGGGTCGTCACGGTGCCCTTCGACGCCTCCTCCCCGTTCGACAGGATGGCGACGCGGGGCCGGGCGACGCCCAGCACGCGGCGGGCGTAGACGTCGCCCATGAGGGCGAACTGCACGAGGTGCAGGGGCTTGCAGTCGACGTTGGCGCCGGCGTCGAGCATCACCGGCGTGCCCTTCGCGGCCGGGAGCACCGAGAGGATCGCCGGCCGTTGCACGCCTCCGGCGCAGCCGAGGACCATCATCGCCCCGGCCATCATCGCGCCGCTGTTGCCGGCGCTGACCGCGGCGGAGGCCTCTCCGTCCCGGACGAGCTCGAGCGCGATCCGGATGGAGCTGGCCTTCTTCCGGCGCATGGCCTGGCCCGGGTGCTCGTCCATCCCGACCGCCTCGGGGGCGTGCCGGATCTGGACGGGCAGGTTCCAGCTGGCGCGCTGACGATCGAGCTCCGCGCGCACCCGTTCCTCGGGGCCGACCAGGATGACGGCCTGCCCCTTGCGCGCTGCGTCAATCGCGCCTTGAACGATGGCGCCCGGGGCGTTGTCGCCCCCCATGGCATCTACCGCAACGGGTGCGATGCCGGGAGCCATCCGGCGCTATGCGCCCTCGGTGACCTGCTGGTCCTTGTAGAAACCGCACGAAGGGCAGACCCGGTGCGACATCACCGGCTCCTTGCACTTCGGGCACAGGGTCACGTTGGCCGGCGTGATCTTGAAGTTGGCCGCGCGCCGACGGTTGCGCCGCATGCTGCTCGTTCGCTTCTTGGGAACTCCCACGGTGTTCGCTCCTTGTGAAAGGGACTCGGCGTCACGACTGCCGGAACTTCTCCAGCCCGGCCCAGCGGGGGTCGGGCACGTGGCGGTCGCAGCCGCACGCCTTCTCGTTCTGGTTCTGCCCGCACACCGGGCAGAGCCCCTTGCAGCCTTCCCGGCACACGGGATAGGCGGGCAGTGCCAGGACGATCTGCTCCTGCACCAGGGGATCGAGGTCGATCACCTTGCCCTTGTAGGTCTCCTCGTCCACCTGCTGGGGCGAGAAGCTCCCCTCGGTGTGCTCCTCGCCGTTCTCGTGCCGCGCCGCCTGGATCTCCCCGGCCTCCTCGACCGGGACGAGCGACAGGTCGAAGTCGACCGGCACCGACACCTTGGCTGGAAGGAGGCAGCGCCCGCAGGGAGCGCCCGAGCTCCAGCCTGGCCTTCGCGTGCAGCAGGACCCGGCGCCCGACTCGCGTGAGGCGAGCCTCGACCCGCGACGGCCCGGCGGCCCTGTAGCCGGCCCGATCGTCTCGGAGGGCTTCGTCGAGTTGCGCGCTGGGGATCTCCCAGGACCGCTCGAGGCCAGAATCCTTGATTTCGTCAATGTTGACGCGCATTTGCGTCGTTTCCGGGGCTTGAAAAGCGGTCCATTATAGGGACCGACCCCTGCAAGTCAAGGCGCGCCAGGCCGGGAAGGCGCCGGCCAGGAGCAAGAACCGGAGGGGTATAACCGCCAGTGTCGAGGGCGCACGAGCCTCGCGCCCCGCCCGGCTAGGGTTTCACGAGCCCCCGGGCCACTGCGAGGAGCGCCGCCTCGGCCTTGGTCGAGACGTCCATCTTCTCGTAGATGCGCTTCACGTAGGTCTGGACGGTGCCCTCGGCGATGCCCAGGGCGTTCGCCACGTCGGCGTAGGTGTGGCCGTGGACCAGGAGCTCGAGCACCTCGCGCTCCCGCTTGGAGAGCGCCGGCCCGTGGTTGCGCTGGTCGGGCGGGTCGCCCCGGAGCTCGGCCAGGAGCACCTTGGCGGCCCGCGGGCTGATGGGCGCCGAGTCGCCCCGGAGGACGTCCTCGACCGCCCGCGCCAGCTCTCCGGCGTGGAAGGGCTTCAGGATGTAGCCGGCCGCGCCCGCGCGAAGCGCGCCGAGCACGCGCGCCGGGATGTCCACGGCGGTGAGCGCGATGCAGGCGGTCTTCGGGAGCTCCTGGCGAATCGCGGCGATGACGTCCTCGCCGCTCATCTTCGGGAGTCCGAGGTCCACGAGCGCCACGTCGGGCAGTTCCCGGCGGGCGAGCGCGATGCCTTCCTCGCCCGTCGCGGCGGTGCCGCACATCTCGAACCCGTGTGCCGTCAGGACCTGCGCGATGAGCCGGGATACGGCCTCGTCGTCCTCGATGGCGATCGCTCTCGTCGGCATTCAGTCTCTCCCGTGCACTTGGCGCACCGATGCACACTGGCTCCGCGCGTACCGTGAGCAGGGTACTCCACCGACGCGCGCTCCGCCACACCGGGAAGGGTCGCGTCCGCCGCCCCCCGAGGGGCGCGACGGTCACTTCTCGTGCGACTCGTCTTCCCGGACCGCCTGGATCTGCTCGTCGACGTTGTCGACCAGGGCCCCGCCGATGTTCAGGTCGAGGGCGATGGCGAGCAGGAAGAGCGAGAGCGCGAGGATGCCGATCCCCTGCCCGACGCTCATGGCGACGACGAGCAGGAAGGGGCCCGGGAAGAGCAGGGCCGAGGACATCAGGGCGACCGAGACGAGGGTCCCCACGGCGGCGACGTACGTGAGCCTCTTCACCTGGATGTGCTTCACGGCTTCGCCTCCTTCGCCATCGCCTGCTTCGGGCGGCGGTGGAGCGCCAGCGGATGGATGTCTCCGTGGCAGTCGATGCACAGCGCCTTGTCCGCCTGGACGTCGGTGACGACGCCCTGGTGGCCGCCGGCGGCGAGCCAGATGGGATCCTGCGTGGAGTGGCACTGGGTGCAGACGCCGTTCACCTGCTTGGTGAACTGCTCCTCGGTGATCCGCTTCGCCTCCATGTCCTGGCGCTTGTAGAGCTTGAGCGGCTTTCCGCCCTCGCCGTCCGGACCGGTGTTGGCGTAGTCGGTCACGTAGTGGAACAGGTGCTTCATCCCGTTCACCTTCGTGCTCACCGCGCCGAACATCCCGTAGTCGGCGTGGCAGGTGTAGCAGCTGTCGTGGCCGAACCACTTGTTGCGGCTGTGGGCCGACGCCAGGCTCCCCGACTTCTCGTCGCCGGCGTCCCGGACGTAGGGACCCATCACGTGGCAGGAGCCGCAGAACTGGCGCGTCTTCGTGTACTCGAAGCCGGCGATGTTCCCCATGAGCGCCACGCCGGCCGGGAAGACCCCAAGACCGAAGAAGAGCATGACCTTGGCCAGTCGGCCGAGCGGCGGCCGGATGGCGAGGTACCAGATGATGATGAGGACGGAGAGGGCAGCGCCGACGAGCGCGCCCAGCTTCAGGAGGTCCGAGAAGGAGTGGATCATCGGGGCGCGGTGATTAGCACGCCCGATTGGGTCGTTTCAACCGCCCCTGCCCCTTTCTGGTTGACTCCACGCGTCACATCGGCCCGGACCCGCTGGCGGCGCCCGCTTCCTTGGCGCCCCTGGCAGCGTCGCCAGGCTTCCTGCGGCCGCGGATCCGGGGAACCAGGATCAGCGCCCCTCCGTAGAAGGCGAACGCGAGGATGAGCGTGGCCGGCCGCCCGCGGGGCAGGTCCTCGAGCAGGATCTTCAGGCCCGTGACCCCGAGCAGCGGATAGGCGAGCCACCCGGCCTCGAGCAGCGACGGCGATCCGGCCCATCCAGGCGAGCGCCACCGCCGTGACGACGAGCGCGATGGTGCGCAGCGTGGCGAGCGCCCCCGGGCTCGCGCCCGGTCCCGTTCCCGCGACCGCCGGCTCGAGCCAGGCGACCGCCAGCCCGGCGACCCCGAGCGCGACGACGAGGTAGACGACGAGGGGCGGGATGCGCTCGAGCGGGCTGCTCCGCGCGACGCGGCTCGCCAGCCAGGCGCTGCCGGCCACGACGAGGAGCACGACCACGATCGCCGCGCCCGGCCTCCAGGTGACGGACGAGCCCACGAAGAGCGCGGAGGTGGACCCGCCGAGCAACCCGCTGCCGAGCATGGCGCCGAGCGAATAGACGGCCGAGTGGGTGGCGATGGTCCGGCTCCGCTGGCGCAGCGCCAGGACGCCGAACCCGAGCGCCAGGATGGCCCAGGCGAGCGAGCGCGCCGGCTCGCCGAGCAGCAGCGCCGTGCCCGCGAGCAGGAAGACGATGGCGACCGACGTGTAGAAGTAGAAGTTCTCCTTGATCTTCTGCCGGCGCTCCACGAACGCGAACGCCACCGCGTAGGAGGCCGCGCCGAAGATCACCGAGGCCACGCCGAACCCGACCTGCCCGAGCCCGGAGCGGATCGCCACCCATACCGCTCCCCCGATCCCGACCGCGATGACCGCCGCCGTCTGGATCATCTCGAACGGCACGACCTTGCGGCCCATGTAGAGGGTCCGGGTCGCGAAGCTGCCCAGGAAGAACGCCACCAGCGCCGACTGCACGAGGAGCGCGGCGCCCGGCCCCTCCGCGGTTCCCGGGTCGGCCGCGTGGATCGCGACGAGCAGCACCAGGAGGTCCGCCACCAGCGCGACCGGCCAGCGCAGGAGCGTCCAGTCGCGGACGTAGCCGATCCAGAGGGTCGCCGCGCCGAGGGCGATGACGAAGATCGTGCCCGGCAGGAGCCGGCCCGAGGCAGCCATGAGCGCGAGCGCGGTGGCGATGCCGCCCAGCGACACCAGCCAGGCCATGGCGTGCAGGCCCCGGCGCGCGGCGAGGAGCAGCGCCACCCCGCTGAGCGCCGCCAGGACGGCCGCCGCCCCGATCGGCGAGAAGAGCTTGAAGCGCGTCGCTCCCTCGAAGAGCAGGGGGAATCCGATGACGACCACCGAGGCCGCGTAGAAGGCGGCGGAGAGCGTCTGCCCCGCCTTGCCGGCCCGGTCGGCCATGACGATCCAGGCGCCCGCGTAGCCGAATCCCAGCGCCACCCCGATCCAGGCCGGCAGCTTCCCGGAATCGGTGAGCGCCCGCAGCACGAAGGCGCCGGCGAGCACGAGCAGCGTGCGCCCGCCCAGCGAGAGGACCCGCGTCACCTGCGCCGAGTCCCACGCCTCCTCCCCTCCAGCGGCGGGCCGTGCCTGCGCCGCGGCGGGAGCCCTCCGGGTGGCGGGCGGTGCCTTCTCCAGCGCAGCGACGCGCCCCTCGAGGCGCGCCACGGCCTGCACCAGCTCCTCCAGCCTCGCGTCGAGGTTCGGCGACGTCCCGGACATGTGCTCCTCCTGACCTGGGCGCGCCTGGGCGCGCCCGGCCTCACGGTACGTGGCTTCCGGCGGGCGCGGCGACGGCCGGTTCGGCGGTCGGCCCGTGCCCGGCGCCGGCGGACGCTTCCGGCTCCTCGATCCCCAGCAGGCGATCGAAGACGTAGAGGATCACGAAGGGTGCGACGAAGAGCGCGATGGCCATCAGCACCCCTTCCCGGCCGAAGATCTCCGGCTCGTAGGGCGACCGGAGCCCGCGCAGCGACTTGGAGAGCAGCTGCCCCCCGATGACGATGTTCCATCGCATCGAGAAGACCTGGACGAGGCAGAGGAGCGCCGCGACCGTGGCCAGCGTGTTGCGCACCTTGTCGTGCAGGTACCGGTTCATGAGCACGACCACGGCGAGCAGGATGAGCGGGATGAGGCCGCCCACGATCATCTGCATGGTCACGTACGAGAAGGAGAGCCGGGTGGTGAGCAGCTCGGAGATGATGAGCCACGACTCCGACTTCTCGTAGGCCATCACGATGAGCTCCAGCTCCTCGAGCGTGATGGTGAGGATGAGGAAGAACCAGAGCCAGCTCGCCAGCGCCGAGACGCAGGTGGCCACCACCGGGCGGCCGTCGATCCGCGCGAACACCTGGTAGAGGAGGATGAGCAGCGCGATGCCCGAGACCGCCGCCGACAGGAGGAAGATGACCGGCATGAGCGGCGTCGACCACCAGGGGTTGGCCTTGATGGCGCCGAAGATGAAGCCGACGTAGCCGTGGAGCATGCAGGCGGCCGGGAGGCCGATGCCGGCGAGGATCTTGATGGCCTTGTGGTCGACCTCGAGGGCCCCGGGCGAGAGGTCGTAGGTCCGCAGGGCGAGGGTCGAGTAGAAGGCCCGCCGGAAGCCGCGGCTGCGCTTGGCTCGATCGATGATCTCGGGGCGCCAGACGAACCAGAGCTCGAGCACCAGGACCAGCAGGTAGAAGGAGTAGAGGATCCCGAACCCCGCCATGGCCGACGTGAAGTTGGGCGTGACGATGACGAAGGGGCCGCGCTGCGGCTGTCCCAGGTGGAGCTGGAGCGGGAGCGAGGCCACGAGCAGGAAGGCGAAGGAGGTCGCCATGGCGAGCCGCGCCACCGGCTTGAACTCCTGGCGATCGAAGAGGTGGTAGAGCGAGGTCACGATGAAGGAGCCGGCCACGAACCCGGTGATGTACGGGTACATGACGATCATCAGGCTCCACGTGACGTGGATGTCGTTGGGGAACGAGAAACCGGTGATCTCGGGCATCACCGGACCTCCTTGTCGAGGTGGGTGTAGTAGCACTGCGGCTCGGTGAGCAGGTGGCCCTGGAGGATCTGGACGCGCTCGTGCTCCACGACCCTCCGGACCGGGTCGCCGTCCTTCTTGAGATCGCCGAACTGGCGGGCCTGGGTCGGACACACGGTGACGCAGGCCGGCTTCAGCCCCTTGGTGATGCGGTGGTAGCACCAGGTGCACTTCGAGGCGGTGTGCGTGGCCGGGTGGATGAACCGGCTGCCGTACGGGCAGGCCTGGACGCAGTAGCCGCAGCCGATGCAGCTCTCCGCGTCCACCAGGACGACGCCGTCCCGGGTCCGGTAGGAGGCCCCCACCGGGCAGACCTGCGTGCAGGGCGTGGCCCGGCAGTGGTTGCAGATCTTGGGGACGAAGAACTCCTTGTTGGCGGCGAACCCGACCTGCAGCGGCGCGAACCCGTCCATGCCGCCGTTGGGCGAGTCGACGTGGGTCTCCTCGGTGCCCACCACGTAGCGCTCGATCCAGGTGCGGAAGAAGCCGTCCGGCACGTCGTTCTCGGCCTTGCAGGCCCGCGCGCAGGACCCGCAGCCGATGCACTTCGTCGTGTCGACCAGGTAGGCCCAGAGGTGCTCGTTCCAGTCGTACGCCTGCGCGTCGACCTTGGGGGCCTCGGAGGAGCCCAGGGCCGGCGCTCCCGCCACCATCACCACCGCCCCGCCGGTCAGGCGCAGGGTGAAGGAGATGAAGTCGCGCCGGCTCGAATCACAGCCATCGTGGTTGTCGGACATGATCTCCTCGGTCAGGGCTTCGGCGAGTGCGGGTCGTGGCACTGCAGGCAGACCTTGCCCTCGACCGGCCCGTTCACGTGCTGGTCCAGGACCACCTGCGGGAACTTGGCCGGGCGCCCCGCCACCTTGCGGTGGCAACGTGCACACAGGGTGAACGAGCGGTCGACCGGGGGCGCCACCACCGTGCCGTCGGCCTTGACGTGCGCGCCCAGCGCGGCGTGGCAGACCTCGCAGTTCACGTTCTTGTGGGCGCCGGCGGCGCGCTTGGCGGCCTGGTCGGAGTGGCACTCCCCGCAGGCGGCCGCGCCGGCGTACAGCGGCGTGCGCGCGTTCATCTGCTCGGCGACGTTGCCGCCCCGGTAGCGCCCGTACAGGCCGTAGGTCTTCGGCACCAGGAAGCCGCGGGCCAGGAGCACCACGGCGAGGACCACGACCACGAGGACGACGATGCGGAAGACGTGCTTGGAGTGCTCCATCAGCGGACCTCCGGCCCGGAAGCACCGGGCGGGTCGAGGCGTTCGGTGGCGAAGAACGTGGCGATCCACGGGCGACGGGTGCGGGTCCGGGCGGGCTCGAGCGGGAGCTCCTCCCGGCGGAAGAGCAGCGAGAGGAGCGAGGTCCGTGACCGGCCGTCCCGGGGCGGGGCCTCCGGGAGGGCCTCCGGGGCGAGCAGGATCCGGAGCACCGACCGGCGACGCCCCTGTGGGGACGGGGGCGGAGCCTCCGGCAGGGTCTCCGGGGCCACCCCCGACCGGACGAGCCGCATGAGGTCATCGACTGCACGACCCATCGCCGTACCTCCTGATGGGGCGGAGGGAAACACACCGGCTCGGTCCAGATCATTTCGCCGCGCGTCAAATCGTACCAGCGACTGATCCGGATCAAGCCGGGTGACGTCCGGGTCGGCTGGTAGAGTCCGGGGGCGCCATGATCCTCCTCCCCCTCCTGGGCCTCGCCCTCGCAGCCTCTCCCGCCTGCGTCGAGGTCCTCTCCCTCTCGGACCTCCACGGCCGCGTCGCCGAGCTGCCCCGCATCGCCCCCGGGATCGCCGCGGTGCGGGCCCGCGGCGCCTCCCTGCTCCTCGACGCCGGCGATTCCGCGCAGGGGACCATCGAGGCCACGCTGTCCCGCGGGGAGGCCGCCTCGGCCGGCCTGGCTGCACTGGGAGTGGATGCGGCCGCGCTCGGGAACCACGACCTCGACTTCGGGCAGGAGGCGCTGCGTGCGCGAGTGGCCGGGGCCCCCTACCCCACCCTGTCGGCCAACCTGCGCGACGCCAGGACCGGCCGGATGCCCTCCTGGCCGAACCTGGAAGCGAGCCGCATGTTCCGGTTTCCCGGGGGCCCGATCGTGGGCGTCTTCGGCCTCTCCACGCCGTCGACCCCGAGCGAGACCATGCCGGCGAACGTCGAGGGGCTCCGCTTCGCGAAGCTGGCCGCGGAGGCCGAGCGACAGGCCCGCGACCTCCGGGCGCGCGGCGCGACCCTGGTGATCGGCCTGGTCCACGCGGGCGGAAGCTGCCGGCAGGCCGGCACGCCCGACGACCTCTCCTCCTGCGACCGGCGAAGCGAGCTCTTCTCGCTCGCGCGTGCGCTGCCTGCCGGGCTCGTCGACGGGATGGTGGGCGGACACACGCACGGCTTCGTCTCGCACCGGGTGAACGGCGTCGCGCTGGTCCAGGCGGGCGCCAAGGGCGAGGCGGTGGGGTGGCTCACCCTGTGCGTCGGCGAGCCCGCGACGTTCCATCTCCCGCTGCGGCCAGGGGACGGCAAGGGTGGCGGCGCCGCCAGCGTCGACCCCTCGGTCCAGGCGGTGGTCGCTCCCTTCCTCGCCCGCGCCGACGCCGAGCGGCAGCGGGACACCGGCGTGCGGCTCTCGCGCTCGCTCGGCCGGGGGCGCGACAAGGTCTCCCCGCTGGGGGCCACGGCGGCGCAGGCCGCCCGGTCGGCGATGGGCGCGGAGATCGGGCTCGTGAACGCGGGCGCGCTGCGCGCGACCTTGCCCGCGGGCGAGCTGCGCTACGGCCAGGTGTACGAGGCCATGCCCTTCGACGACGGCCTGGCCGTCGTGAGGATGAGGGGCGCCGATCTCCTCGACGCGCTCCGGGTCCTCTCCACCTGGCGCCGCGAGGTCCCCCAGGTGGCCGGGATCGTCTTCGACGGCACGGTGGCGACCACGTGTGCGGGCGTCGCCATCGATCCCGCCCGGACATACGCCGTGGCCATGAACGAGTTCCTCGCGGCGGGAGGCGACGGCGTGAAGCGGGTGGTGAATCGCCTTCCGCCGGGCTCCGTCACCGTTCGAACCGAACTGCGCCTGCGCGACGCGGCGCTCGCCTGGCTCAGGACCGCGCCCGAGGCTCTGCGTGGGCTCCCCTGCCCGTGACCTCGGGGGGCGAGGGATGCTCCTTGCCTTTCGGACGGACGTGCAATAGATACGCGGGCGTTCGCGCGGTTAGCTCAGCTGGATAGAGCATCAGCCTCCGGAGCTGAGGGCCACAGGTTCGAATCCTGTACCGCGCGCCAATCTGTCACCCAGCACCGAAGGCTCCAGGTCCCGAAGACCTGGGGCCTTTTCTTCTTCGGCGGCGTCTACACAGGCGAAATGCGTGGGGTCCCAGCCCGGTGGCGGCTTGGTCCAGGGACCCAAGAATCCACTCGTGGTCCGCGTCCCTGCTGCTGATACGCTGATCTCCGAGCCGAACATGACCATTCGCCGTAGGGGCAGCTCACGAATGGCACTCCGGGTGGCCAACCAGTGCGCACGTCGCCCAGGCTGACGGAGATAGCGTGTCCCGCGTGATGATGAACAGGCTGGCAATGTCCCTCGCCCTGCTCACCTTGGCCAGCGCAGCGGCCTGCGGGTCCTCGTCCAGCCTGTCGGACCCAGCCAGCGAGGTGGTCCGCATGCCCAATCCGCTCCTCTCGTCGCAGCAGGAATGGGGCGTTCAAGTGCGAGTGCGTCCTGCCAGGGGACGCCCGTGGGGCGACCCCGCACTCGGGGACTCGGCGCTCTGGTCGATGGGCGTGTTCGGCGAACCCAACACGGCCGGACTGGTCTCACACCACGAAGCCGATGCCTCGGTTCCGGATTCCCTGATGCTTCGGGTATTCGACGCGGCCGGGGCGATGAAGCAGTTTCAGGTATTCCACGACTTCGCACCTGGAACGGATCACGCCATTTCGGCAGGCGTGAGGGACGGCACGCCCTACCTCCAGATCGACGGCGACTATCCACGTTTAGTGAAACACGTGCATCACCCGATCACGGAACGCGTTTCCGGCACGGGCCTGGGCTCCATGAGCCAGATGCCGGCGACGATCTACGTCGGCGGGGCGGCAGGCGTCGGATCGGGAAACTGGGTCGTGGGGCACTTCAGCGTGACGGATACGGCCACGCTCGTTCCAGCCCACTCCAATTCCCTGGATTTCCTGGTTCTCTCCGATTCCATCTGGAATCAACCGGATGACCTTGGCGCGCTCTACCCAACGGTCGACGAGATGCTGGCGCCGGCCGCACCGATGTACGACTTCGGCACCTACGGGGGGAACACGGTCGGCGCTGGCCTCTTCGAGCTTGCCGACGCGACGTTTGCCTTCGATGCTGGCCAGTGGCGCGAGAAGCAGCGAGGCCACCCCCTCGAGATGTTCAATGCAATCTTCGTGGAGTTCATGCGCAACGACGCCGGGGGGCCTGGAGAACCCGTACAGGCATATCGAAGGGCGTTGGACCGGATCGTCTACCAGGCGCGGGCGACGAAGATCGTCCTGGGGAACTGCCCCCCCTGGCCGAAGGCGGACTACAGCGCTTGGGATCTGTCCGACTTGGCTACAGCCAATGGGTATCGAGACGCCATGGTGGGTGTCGCATCCCGATGGAACGTGGGTCTTGTCGATACGTACTCCTCGTTCCTGTCCTTGGCACCCGGGACGTATTCCATCAGGCAGCTCATGCGAGACGTTGCGCACCCGACCTATGGCACGGGTTCAGCGCTCATCGCTGCCGCCCTCGTCAGCGCCTACCACGAGACAAGGACCATGAACGACGCCATCCCGGAAATCGAGGGCAAGGTGGAGAACTACCTCTTCGGCTCTCCCGTCAGCGGTACCTGGGCGATGGATACATCTCTCATCTCGAGCACGGGTCCGTACAAGAGCCCGCTGCATCGGGTCGCTGGGCTCCCCGATGCCGGCAACGTGGTCGCTTCCAGCGGCGCGCGGCTTGCGTTCCCCGCCTTCCGCTCCAAAGGGAGAGGCCAGGTCTGGGCCCACTTCTACGTCGATAGCGCCTCGGGTGGGACTGTGAAGGTCCTGATCGATCGAGGGTCCGCGACCGAGAGCAGCGTGACCTATCCGACCAGGCAGGATGGCCTCTCCCTCTACTTTCACTCCGTGCTCATCGCGGACGACCTCGCGCAAGGGACACATCCAGTCGAGATGGAAACCACGACCTCGGACCCGGTTCGCGTCGTCGGTGTGACGTACGTCGGTGGAGCGGACTGACCGTCACTCCTCCTCGTTCCGGGTGGCCGTCGCTCGACCACCGCTCCTGGGGCGCGGCTTAGCCGGAGCAACCGGTGCTCGCCAGTACCGGTCGTGCCCGGATTCGAGAAGATCGGGGCGTCAAGAACCGCTTGGGAGGGTCGCCTCGACACCGCAGTGCGACGAGCGAGTCGCGGCTAGGTGAGGATCAGGAGCAGGACCAGCGGAATCCCGAGCAGGGCGATCGCAAGAACGGCGGTTTCTCGCCAGGAGTGAAGGGACTTGCCGCACCGGGCGCACCGGGACTTCCAGTACGGATTCGGCATGGAACAGCGATGGCATTGCACGATGTCGGCTCCAGCCAAATCCCCCGGGTCGCACGCTGACACACGACGACGCGAAGGACGACAACCTCGTCGGGTCCGGTCGCGGCGCACCCCCCCCGGCGACACGACGGCGCGGCGGCCATCCGTGCACCCGCACGGAAGGCTCCGGGCCCGGAAGACCTGGAGCCTTCTTCGTCCGGCCTACTTCACCTCGAGCGACTTCGTGATCTCGGCTCCCTTCGCCTGGAGGTCCTTCGCCCCGGCGATGGCCTCGGCGATCTTCCCGCCCTTGAAGTCCTCGGAGAGCTTCGCAAGGCCCGACTGGATGGATGCGAGCCCCTCGTCCGCCTTCGCCAGCGTCTCCTTCGTGATGCCCGGCGGAAGCTTCTTCCCGCGATGGAGGGCGACCACGCGCTCCTGGATCGCCGAGAGCGTGGCCGACACCTCCGCGGATGCGCCGCTCCAGGCCTTCACGAGCTCTTCCTTCTTCGCGGCCGCTGCGGCGCTCGCCTCCTTCACCTTGGCGGGAACGGCCGGACGCGGCCTTGAGCGCACCCTCGTACTCCTTCGTTCCCATCAGCTCCTTCGCGGCGGCCAGGCCCTTCTGGGCGGCGGCGACACCCTCGGGCGCGTACTTCGCGGCGTCCGGCCCGAGGGTGGCCAGTGCAGCCTCGGCAGCCTGCACCGCGGCCTGGGCGGGCGCCTTGTTGGCATCCCCGCACGCGAGGGCGAGGAAGAAGGGGGCGAGCGCGGCGAGCTTCGAGAACCTGGGCATGGCTACCTCCTCGTGACGTCGGGCCGGATTCGCCGCGAAGGGTTTCACCACGCGTGCGTGGCGTTCAACCCCACGATGGCGGAAACCGAACGGGGTCACCTCCTAGGGATCCCTCCCGCGAGGGCGCTTACCCGGTCACCCGGGTCCGCGACGCACGAGGTGAATCGCTCACCCGACGGGCGCTCGCCCGACGCCCTGGGTCAGGACCCTTACCGCCACCCGCTCCCCCGACTCCCGGACGTGCACGATCATGGCGCATCCCCTGCACTGCAGCCTCACCGACGGCCGCGCTCCTCGTGGACCGCGCGTCGCTCTTCCTCCTCGCCGCGTTCTCCTCGAGCCAGGCGCCCGACGAGGCCACCCGCGCTCGCTGGGCGGCCGAGAACCCCTGCCTGGACGTGAACACGGCGGCGCTCCCCGCGGTGCAGCGGACGTGCGCGGAGCAGGCGAGGCGTGAGGTCCCCGCCAGCAACTCGCCGTACCGAAGGGTCCCGCCACCACCCGGCGGGCACGACGCTCGGGAACATCCCCTTCAGGATCGACCGCATGGTCTCGATCATGGCACCCCTCCCCGTGGACTGCCCTCCGAGCCAAGCGTCCGCCCCGCCCCTGCGAGCCGGCAACCCCCGGGGCCAGGCTTGTTGGGGTGACTTCGCCGGGTGACCCGGGCGAGGGCGACCGTCGCCCGGAGTAGACTGGCTCCATGGCCAGGCTCGAACGGAAGTACCGGCTGGGAAAGCGGTTCGACGACGCGCTCCGCTACGCGCTGCGGCTCCACCGCAAGCAGGCCCGGAAGGGAAAGCCGGTCCCGTACGCCTCGCACCTCCTCGGCGTCGCCGGGACGGTGCTGGCCTTCGGGGGCGACGAGCCGCAGGCCATCGCGGCGCTGCTCCACGACGCGGCCGAGGATCACGGTGGACGACCCCGGCTCGAGAAGATCCGTCGACGCTTCGGACGCGACGTCGCGACCATGGTCGAGGACTGCACCGACACCTTCGAGAAGGAGAAGCCGGCGTGGCGGCCGCGCAAGGAGGCCTACCTCGCGGCGCTGCCGTCGAAGGGCCCCCGCTCGCTGCTCGTGTCGGCGGCGGACAAGCTCGACAACGCGCGGGCCATCGTCGCCGACCTGCGCGCCGACGGCCCCGCCACCCTCGATCGATTCAACGGGAAGCTCGACACCGTCTGGTACTTCCAGTCGCTGGTGAAGGTCTTCGAGGAGCGGAAGCTCGGGCCCATCGCGTCGGAGCTCGCGGCAGCCGTCCGGGAGATGGCGGCGCTCGCGAGGCGCCCGGTGCGATGACCACCTGACGCGCAGACACCGTCGCCGCGCGCCGTTATGGGACCCGCCACTGCTTCGGAGGTCCCATGATCCTCGTCCTCGCCTGCGTCGCGTCCCTCGCCCTCTCCGCCGAGATCCCCTCTCCCCCCCAGGCCGCCCTGAACGAGCTGAAGGAGGGCAACGCGCACTTCGTGGCGGGGAAACGGGTCCGCACCTCCAACCCCTCCGACGACGCCGCGCTCCGGACGCAGCTCGCGGGCGGCCAGGCTCCGTTCGCGGTCATCCTCGGCTGCTCGGACAGCCGGGTGCCCGAGTCCTTCGTCTTCGACCAGGAGCCCGGGCGCCTCTTCGTGGTCCGCGAGGCCGGAAACACGGCGGACCCGTACGCGCTGGCCAGCACCGAGTACGGGGTCCTCGCGCTCGGCGCCAGGGTCATCGTGGTCCTGGGGCACACCAGCTGCGGGGCCGTGAAGGCCGTGAAGGAGGCCAAGGGGAAGCCCCTCGGCGGCAACTTCTGGGTCTTCCAGTCCGCGATGGCGGGGCTCCTGGAGACGACGCCGCCCGGGGAGAAGGAGTCGGACGCGGCCTACCTGACCCGGCTTTCCGGGAGAACGCCCGCCGCCAGGCGCAGGCCGTGGTCGATCGTTCGCCGGCGCTGCGGGAGAAGGTCGCCTCGGGCGCGCTGATCGTCGTGCCCGCCCTCTACGACCTCTCGAGCGGCCGAGGTGACCTTCCAGGAACCCATCCCGGCGAGGTGACCCCGACATGGCGAACAAGACCTTCTGGAAGGGCGAGTGGCACCTCGTGGTGCAGCACGACCCCACCGACGAGAGGGGCCGGCTCGGGATTCCCTGCCCGATCTTCCTGGATGGCGAGGACGTGAAATGGGTCGCCGCCGGAGCCTACGGCGCATCCGGCCACTTCATCCGGGCGCTCGACTCCTCCCGGCCCGTCCGCGCCCTGCCCCGGACCGGCAGCCGCGTCTACAAGGTCGTCACGCAGTCCGATCCCGTGGTTCGCGGGGGCCTTCGATCCCGGACAGGCTGGAGGCGTACCTGAACGAGCTCGGCGGCGAGGGCTGGCACGTCGTGGGGGTGACCTCCACGGAGCGCCGGAGCGAGGCCGGATCGGTGGACGCCGGCGCCGTGCGGGACATGGTGGTCCTCCTGGAGCGAGTGGTCGACGAGGCCTACCTGGTGGAGGAACGTCGGCGGCGTGGCGAAGGCATGCCCCCGCCACCCGACCTCCCCAGGAGCTGAGGGCGGACGCGACGCAGGTCCGCTCCGTCAGGTCGCCGGCCGCCCCTGCAGCACCGACCGCTTGTCCCGGAACGCGGCTCGAACGGCCAGGTAGTCCCGGTCGTCGAGGAGCAGGCCGCGGGAGATGGTCCGGATCTCCTCCTCCTCGTCGCCGGTGATGGTGCCGTCGGCGGCCGCCACCTCGAAGAGGCAGTGAAGGAGGCCGAGCTTCTGCTCGGTCGTGGCCGAGTCCCGGAACTCGCGGGTGGCGACGAAGTTGTGGGTGGGCCCGAGGAGCTTCTGGGTGGCGCGCGCCACCTCGATCACCATGGCCGCCTGGGACGCCGTGAGCCCGCCGTGGAGCGCCACGAGCTTCTCCATCTCCTCGATCTCCGTCGGGCTCGGTGATCAGGTCGACCTGGGCGACCCGCGCCAGCAGGAAGGCGAAGAGCGCGAGGTGGCGCGCCTCGGCGGGATCGAGGGAGTCGAGCTGCTGCGAGATCCGGTGCACGACCTCCGCCTCCGGCTCCCGTTCGCGGGGGGCGCTGAGCCCCAGCCAATCCAGGAAGGACATGCCTGGGGCCTAACGGGCGGCCGGGACGCTCGCCGGATAGAACGTGGGACATGCCCGAAAAGCTCGTGCTCAGCGACGCGGAGTGGCGTGCCCGACTCTCGCCGGAGGCCTACGACGTGCTCCGGCGCCACGGCACCGAGCGCCCCTTCACCGGCTGCTTCGTGGGCACCCACGAGGCCGGGACCTACGTCTGCGCCGGGTGCGGCAACCCGCTCTTCCGGTCGGGGCAGAAGTTCGAGTCCGGCACCGGCTGGCCTTCGTTCACCGAGCCGGTGGGGCCGGACGCGATCTCGACGGTGGTCGATCGCTCCCACGGCATGACCCGGACCGAGGTCCGCTGCGCCCGCTGCGACGGCCACCTCGGCCACGTCTTCCCCGACGGGCCCCCGCCCTCCGGCCTGCGCTACTGCATGAACTCGGTGGCCCTGCGATCACGTCCCGGACCGCTGACCGGGACGCGGCGCCGCGGACTCCCGCCATCGAGTCACCTCGTTGGAGGTGCCCCGCCAAGGCGCATCGCGCGCGCGCTTGATCCGGGCTCGGCTCCGGGCCTAACCGACCTCCTCCATGCCGTTCGTGCCGACGGGGTTCCCGCCGCTCGACCAGCCGCACCGCGAGCTGGATCGCTGCCTTCGCGAGCTCGCGCAGGCGGTGCGGACCCGGGACCTCGTCGACGCCCGCGGCTGGACGTGCCTCCTCTCCGAGATGCTCGGCGAGCACTTCGCCGAGGAGGAGGCGCTCATGCGCGCGCGCGGCTGGTCGCTCGTCGCCCGCCACGCGGAATCGCACGCCCTCCTTCACCTCCAGGTCCAGCGCTTCGAGCGCCGCCTGGCGGTCGGCGACCTGACGCCCGAGCTGGCCCGGTGGGCCCTCCAGGGGATCCCCGAGCTGCTCCGCTTCCACGCCATCGCGAGCGACTTCGGCTTCGGCAAGTTCGCGCTCGGGCACGCTCCCGACCCGGGACAGGCCCTTCCTCCGCACCCGCGTCGCCGCTGACTCCGGTCAGATCCGCGGCGCCTCGCTGCCGAAGGCCGCTTCCATCCGCTTCTGGATCACCACCGCCTGCCGAAGCGACTCGCGGAAGAACCGGCGCTCCAGGGGATTCAGCGCGTACGGGTCGAGCCGGTTGCTCGGCGCCAGGCCCGACCGGTCGTGCTCCAGCTGGGTGCGGAGCCGGAGGACCTGGATGAAGTGGAAGGCGTCGACCCACCCTTCCACCTCGCGCCGGTCCACGCCGGCAGCGGTGGCGCCACGGCGCAGGCGCTCGTCGGTGGCCGGGCTCCCCTCCCCGGCCGCCAGCGCGTAGATCCGCGCCGCGTCCACGAAGACCGCGGCGGCGCCGCACTTCAGATCCAGCGTACCCGCGTGCTCGCCATGGGTCTCCACGGCGAAGTCGCGGAAGAGGCCGAGCGGCGGCCGGCGCCCCATCGCGTTGCGCGCCATGAGCGCGAGGAACCGCCGGTTCGCCGGCGCCTGGGCGCGCAGCTGATCCTGCAGCACCGCGGCGAGCGCCTCGTTCCCGTGGAGCGGCCGGAAGTCGAAGAAGATGGTGGCGTGGAGCAGGGCCTCCGGAGTGGGCTCGTCGATCCAGCTCGAGAACCGGTCTCGCCACTCGCCCAGGCTCAGGCACCACGACGGGTTCCCCGCCATGATGCCGCCCTTGCACAGCGCGAAGCCGCAGGTGGCCAGCGCCTGGTTCACCCGTCGCGCCATCGAGAGGAGCCGGGAGCGGATCTCCTCCACGGAGCCGGCCGGACCGGGGTCGAAGACCACGCCGTTGTCCTGATCGGTGCAGAGCGTCTGCTCCCGGCGCCCCTCGCTCCCGAAGGCCAGCCAGCAGAAGTCGACCCCATCGAGGTCCTCCTCGTCCAGCACGAGGCGGATGGCCCGCCGGGCCAGGACGTCGTCGAGCGCCGAGACGGTTCGCGTCACCTGCGCCGAGGAGACGCCGGCGTCCACCATCTCGCGCCCCAGCTCGGCCACCTGGCGCGCCTGCGCAGCCAGCGCGTCGATGTCGGCGGCCTGGCCGATGGCAGCCGAGATCCGATCGGACCCGAAGTGCAGCAGCCGTCGCCGCTCGAGGGCGCCTCCCGGAAGGCGGGAGACGGGCGAGGCGGCGGCTCGGCGTGAGGCCTCCCGGCCACCTCGACCGGCGCCACGCCCAGGACCGACGCGAGTCGCGCCAGCTCGCCCATCTCGGCGAGGGTCACCTGTCCGTCGGCCGCCGCGAGCCGGTAGGCGTCGCGCAGGAGGCACACCCGGAGGCCGGGATCCCGGACCCCGGACACGAGCGATTCCGTCTGCACGGTCCTGTCGGCCGCACGCCTCCGCGCGTCCTCCACCGCCGCCCGGTCGAGCCCAAGGCCGGCCGCGGCCTCGGCGATGACCAGCTCCTCCGGCTCGGTGACGCCGTCGATGGCGGCCAGGCGGACGAGGGCCGCCAGGTAGTCCTCCCGATCGCGCGGCCCCACCTCACCCGACTCGGCGACCCGGTACTCCGCCCCGACCTCGTAGCGATCTCTTCCCACGAACGATGGACAGGGCGGCGGGGCCGATCGGACGGTCGACACCCGGTTTCGGTCCCGGCAGGGGCTCCCCCTTCGAGCCAGGAGGATTGCGCACCCAGCGCCTCCGACTGCGAATAGGCTGCGGATCGGAGGCCCCCGCCCTTGGCGAAGCGCATCGGCACCTCGTGGAAGCAGGAACCGGTCGAAGGTCCCTTCGACGTGGTGGTGGTGGGATCCGGCATCGGCGGCCTCGGGCTGGCCGCGATGCTGGCCCGACGCCGCGGGCTCCGGGTGCTGGTGCTCGAGCGGCACTACACTGCGGGTGGATTCACCCACACCTTCGAGCGCGACGGCTTCGAGTGGGACGTGGGCGTCCACTACGTCGGGAAGGTCGGGAGCGGCCGGGGCGGGGTGCGACGGCTCTTCGACTACGTCACGAAGGGGGAGCTCCGCTGGGCGCCGCTCCCGGACGTGTACGACCGCATCGTCGTGGGCGGCCGCTCCTTCGACCTCGTCGCCGGGGAGGAGCGATTCGTCGAGGGGCTGGCGTCGGCCTTCCCGGGCGAGCGCGACGGCATCCGGCGATACCTCTCGCAGGTGAAGGCCTGTGCACGGGCGGCCGGGCCCTACTTTGCGAGCCGGGCGCTGCCGCCTCGGGTGGCGGCCCTGCTCGGCGGCCTCATGCGCCGAGGGTTCCTGCGACACGCCCGGAAGACCACCGGGGAGGTCATCGCCAGCCACGTCCGGGATCCGGTGCTCCGCGCGGTCCTGGCAGGGCAGTACGGGGACTACGGGCTGCCGCCCTCCCTGGGAAGCTTCGGGAACCACGCCGTCGTCGCCGAGCACTACATCGACGGCGCGTCGTATCCCGTCGGAGGATCGAGCCGCATCGCCGAGACCATCCTGCCGGTCATCGAGTCGGCCGGCGGGCACGTCGCGGTGCTGGCCGACGTGGAGCGCGTGCTGGTGGAGGACGGGGTCGCGACCGGCGTCCGGCTCGCCGGCGGAAGCGTCGTGCGCGCCCCCGTCGTGGTCAGCGACGCCGGCTGGGCCACCACCGTGAACCGGCTCGTCCCTCCCGAATGGCGCCCGCGCTTCCCCTCGATGGACGGCATCCCGGCCTCGCACGCCCACCTGTCCCTCTACGTCGGCCTTCGTGGGACCGCAGCCGAGCTCGGGCTCGCCGGGACGAACCTCTGGATCTACGACGGCCCCGACCTGGACCGGAGCTTCGAGCGTTTCGAGCAGGACCCGGACGCGCCGTTCCCCTTCGTGTACCTCTCCTTCGCCTCGGCGAAGGACCCGACCTTCCTCGACCGCTTCCCCGGGAAGGCCACGCTCGAGGCGGTCACCGTCGGGCCGTGGGCGCCCTTCGCCGCGTTCGAGGGCTCGCGCTGGCAACACCGCGAACCGGGGTATCACGACCTCAAGGAGCGGCTGCGGGAGCGCCTCCTGGCCGTGGTCGAGTCACATCTCCCCCAGGTCAGGGGTCGGATCGAGGTGGCCGAGCTCTCCACCCCGCTGTCCACCCGTCACTTCGCGGGGCACCCCCGCGGGGAGATCTACGGGCTCGCGGCCACGCCCCGCCGCTTCGCCTCCGAGATCCCCGATCCGCACGCCGCTCCCCGGGCTGTTCCTGACCGGCGCCGACGCCGCCATGAGCGGCGTGAGCGGGGCGCTGGCCGGGGCGGCGCTCTGCGCCTCCGCCATCCTCAAGGAGAACACCTTCTCCGCCATCGTGAAGGAGCTGCGCGCCGCGCGCGCCGTCACCGGAGGTACCCCATGAGCCAGATCGAAGGACCCGTCCTCGGCGTTCCCGCGCTCGACGCCCCGCACGCCGACCTGCTCCAGCGCGCGGCCGACCTGGCCGCCGCCACGCAGGCGCGGCGCGATCGCGAGGCGGCCGCCATCCTCGAGGGGCTCGTCGAGGCCAGCGCGCGCCACTTCGCCTTC
Source organism: uncultured delta proteobacterium (assembly GCA_963766715.1). GTDB lineage: Bacteria > Myxococcota > Myxococcia > Myxococcales > Anaeromyxobacteraceae > CAIOAK01. The sequence continues at coordinate 12,331 of CAVYBH010000012.1, read as the reverse complement.
GAGGAGGAGGCCATGGAGCAGACCGCCTACCCCGACCGCGCCGCCCACCGGGCCGCCCACGACCTGTTCCTCCAGGACCTCCACGCCTCCGCCGTCGAGGTCGGCCAGTCCGGCGTCACGCCCGCGCGTCACGGAGTGGGCCTCCGGCCGGCTGCAGCAGTGGCTCCGCTTCCACATGGAGGTGAACGATCGACCGCTGGCTCGTCACCTCCAGCGGAGAGCCAGCCCGCCGGGCACCCACCCGTCGCTCCGGCGAAGCTGACGCGGGAGCGCTACCGCCCCGCCGGCGCCTTCGGCGCGAACCGCTCGAAGAAGTCGCCCGGGATCCAGGCCGGGCGCTTCGCCCCGTCCGCCACGGTCATCGTCAGGAGCAGCTGCAGCCGCGCGAACCGGGCGGTGTCCTCCCATCGCCATCCCGCCTCCCATCCGTCCCGGGGCCGGTCCGCTCCGCTCGACGCCGGCGCGACGTGGACGGACGGCACCCCGAGCCGGACGAAGCTCCACGCGTCCGAGCGGACGAAGGCCCCGGCGCGGGGGGACGGGATCCGGCGAGAGGTTCACGCCCAGCGAATCCGCGGCGGCGCGCACCGATTCACCGAGGGTGGAGTGGTGCGGCGCCCCGCGCGACGGCGTCCGTGAACGGGACCGCTGCCGGCGCCCCGTCGACGTCCAGGCAGGCGACGATGCCGTCCGGGTCCACCACCGGATGACGCGCCAGGAAGGAGGACCCGACGAGGCCCTGCTCCTCGCCGGTGGTCGCCGCGAAGAGCACCGACCGGGCCGGGCGCCGGGGCAGCGCGGCGAGCGCCCGCGCCACCTCGAGGAGCACCGCCACGCCCACCGCGTCGTCCCGGACGCCGTCGTCGAGGTGCGCGGTCACCACCACCGTCTCCCGGGAGAGCACCGGGTCCGACCCCCGCAGGATCCCGAGGACGTTCACCGAACGCGCCTGGCGGAGCTCCGCGCGCGATCCGATGCGGGCCTTGAGCGGCCAGTCCTGGGCCGCCAGGCGGTTGGCCGCCGCCTTCTCGAAGATGGCCCGGGCGCCGCCGGTCACGCCGGCCGCCACCGCCACCTTCTCGAGTCCCCTGGGCGAGAGCACGACCCGGGCCGGCAGCCCGGAGACCGTGTCCCCCGGCCGCGCCCCCTCCACCCACGCCATGCCCTCGAGCCGGGCCTCGCCGACGAGATCCTCCCAGGTTCGCGACTCCTCGGCATCCGGCGTGTAGACGAGGATCACCCCCGCCGCGCCGCGGGCGCGGAGGCGCGCCAGCTTTCCGACGGTGTCGGCGTACACGCGCGCGAGGAGCGGGAGGGAAGAAGTTGGCGCGGTCGGACGAGGGCGCTCCCCAGAGGGCGACGGCGATCTTCCCGGTGAGATCCACGCCCTTCAGGTCGTCGTAGGCGTACTCGGGTGCGGAGATGCCGTAGCCGACGAAGGCCAGCGCGCCGTCCAGCTCCACCTCGCTGTGCTCCCCGTCGGAGAGGGTCACGAAGTCCACCCCGCGGGCGAGCCGCAAGGGCGGCTGGGCGGGCCCGTGGAAGACGAGGCTCTCCCCGGCGGGATCCACCCGCCAGGCGCGTATCGGCACCGCCTGCTCCCAGAGGCCGTCGCCGGCCGCGGGCTCGAGGCCGACGGCCTGCATCTGGGTGGCCACGTAGAGCGCCGCGATCTCGTGGCCTCGCGTGGCGGTCCCTCGCCCCCCGAGCAGGTCCGACGACAGGAAGCGGGTGATGGCCGACAGCGCGGCCGGGCTCACGCTCTCGGGGCCCGGCGCGGAGGGGCGCGCCGGCGGACCGCCCTCGGGCGTCGCCAAGGTTGCGGCCGACAGCGACAGGGCGAGAATGGCGGCCTTCACCTCTCTTCCTATACACCACCGTCCGGGGAGCCTCATGGCCGACGACTTCCAGCACCGCGACGTGCCGGCGCTCCGCAAGCGGGTCTTCCGCCTCGGGCTGGCCGTCTCCCACGGACTCGACGACGCCGGGATCCGCGAGGCGCTCGACGGCGAGGTGAACTACGTCTTCTGGAACCCGACGGCCCGCAAGCTCGTGGCGCCGCTGCGCGACGCGATCGCCCGCGACCGGGAGCGCTACGTCGTGGCGACCGGCCCGACCTTCGGGTGGTTCGCGGGCTCGCTGCGGCGCCGCGTGGAGGCGGCGCTGCGGACGCTCGGCACCGACTACCTCGACGTGTTCCAGCTCTACTGGGTCGGCGTCTCGTCGGCGCTCACCGACGCGAACCTGGAGGAGCTCACGCGGCTCCGGGAGGAAGGGAAGGTCCGCGCCATCGGCGTGTCGATCCACGATCGGCCGAGGGCCGGCCGCCTGGCCGAGGACTCGGCGCTCGACCTGCTGATGATCCGGTACAACGCGGCCCACCCCGGCGCGGAGGTCGACGTCTTCCCGCACCTGGCGCGCCGCCGTCCCGCGGTGATCGCGTACACCGCCACGGCCTGGCGCAGGCTGCTCCGGCCCCCGCGCAGATGGCCGGAGCGCCCGGCCACCGCCGCGGAGTGCTACCGGTTCTGCCTCTCCAGCCCGAGCGTCGACGTCGTGCTCTGCTCCCCCGCCACGAGGGAGCAGTTGCGGGAGGACCTCGCCGCGGTGGCCCGGGGGGCGCTCGACTCGCGGGAGATGGACTTCATGCGGCGCCTGGGCCGGGCGGTCCACGGCTGACGCGCCCGCGCCAGTGGGCCCGCTGCGCGACCAGGGCCACGGCCCCCGCACCGAAGGCGATCGCGCCGACCGCCACCGCCGCTCCCACCCACGGGAGCGCCTCCGCGGCGCGGAGGACGAGGAGCGCCAGGAAGGTCCAGAGGAGCGTCCTCCCGAGCTTCGCGTCCGGGGCGCCCCGGCTGGTGCGACTGCGGAGCCACTCCCCCAGGCAAATCGCGGTGGAGGCATACCCGGCGAGGAGGAGGAGCGCCCAGACCGCCGCCACCCCGATGGCCAGCGGGATCCCCACGACGGTGAGGGCGAGGAGGGCCGCCACGAGCGGCAGCCCGAACCCGACCGCCACGCCGATGCCGGGCACGAGCCAGAGCCGCCGCCACTCCACCGCCGCGGCCTCCCGGGACAGGCGAGGGGCAGCCGCGATCCAGGCCCACGCGACGAGGAGCAGTCCGACCTGCACGGCCGCCGCGCGAAGCACCTCGCGCAGCCGCTGCCAGGATCCCTTCGCCCCCGGGGCGTCGAGCACCACCTTGCCCGCGATCTTGGCCCCTTCCGCGATGCGGGGAGGATTCGGGCTGCTCACCAGGAGATCCCCCGCGAGCCGGGCCTTGGGTCCGATGACGACCTCGTCGGCCCGGATCGTCGTCCGGCCGCCGACGTCGCCGGCGACCTCCACGTATCGCCCCGCCGCAGTCAGGTTCCCGCCCACGTCGCCGAGATCGACGATCCGCCGTCCTCCGAGGATGGCGTCGCCGCCCACCATGGTTCCCCTCGTGAGCGTGATCTCCCCGCCCCCGGCCAGCAGGCCGTCCCCGACCCAGCCCTGCACGATCACCTGCCCGCCGAGCACGCGGACGTCGTCTCCCACGACGCCGCCCACGTGGACGATTCCCCCGATCGCGGCCACGTCTCCGGTGACGACGCCGTCGAGGCCGGCCTGGCCGCCCGCCATGGTCAGGTCGCCCTCGACCCTTCCGTGCACGTCCACGGTCCCGCCCGCCAGGTACTGGTCGCCCTTCAGGACGCCCTTCTTCACCAGGAGCTCCTCGAGCTCCTGGGCGAAGGCGCCCCCGGACGCGAGGAGCGTCCCGGCCACGGCCAGGGCCAGGGAGACCCGCACGGCGCGGACGCCCGTCATTCCCCCATCGCCTTCAGGACGAGGCGCTTGGGCCGTTTCCCGTCGAACTCGTAGTAGAAGACCTGCTGCCACGGACCCAGGTCGAGCCGCCCCCGCGTGATGGGGACGATGACCTGGTGCCCGACGAGCAGGTTCTTGAGGTGCGCGTCCCCGTTGTCCTCGCCGCCCCGGTGGTGCTGGTAGTCCGGCCCGGGCGAGCGGTCGTCGGCCGACGGTCCGGGCGCGAGCCGCTGCACCCAGGCCTCGATGTCGGCGTGAAGCCCCGGCTCGTCGTCGTTCACGAACACGCCCGCGGTGATGTGCATGGCCGAGACCAGCACCATGCCCTCCTGGATCCCGGACTCGGCGGCCAGCGAGGCCACCTCGTCGGTGATGCGGACCAGCTCGCGGCGGCGCCGGGTCTCGAAGGTGAGGTAGCGGGTCTGGCTCTTCATGGCCGGGCATCTTATCGTGCCCCGCACCACTCTCTCCTCCGGAGGCCCCCATGCGAAGCGTCGCCCTCGCCCTGCTGCTCGCCGCCCTTCCCGCCTCCGCGCTCGAGGTCGCCGGCGTGAAGGTGCCCGACTCGATCCCCGTCGATGGCAAGGCGCTCCTGCTGAACGGGGCCGGCCTCCGCACCAAGACCTTCCTGAAGGTGAAGGTCTACGTGGCCGCGCTCTACGTGACGCAGCGGTCGACCGACGCGGCGGCCATCGTCGCGCTCGACGCGCCCAAGGCGATCCGGATGAACCTGCTCCGCGACGTGGACAAGGCGAGCATGCTGGGCGCGCTGAAGGACGGCATCGAGAGCAACTCCCCCACCCAGGCCGCCTCGCTGGCGCCCCGCCTGAAGATCCTCGAGGCCGCCTTCCCCGCCGAGTTCAAGGAGGGCCAGGTGATGACCGTCGTCTACGTCCCGGGCCAGGGCACCAGCGTGGGTGTCGAGGGCACGAAGGGCGTCACCGTCGAGGGCAAGGACTTCGCCGACGCGATGTTCCGCGTCTGGCTCGGCCCGAAGCCCACCGATGGAGGGCTCGAGGACCTCAAGGAGGCGCTGCTGGCCGGGAAGTGACTCCGGCCGGCCTTCCTCAGCGCCGGTGGGCCGCCGTGACCAGCGCCGCCATGGCGCGCGGCACGGCGATACCGAGCGATTCCCCGTGCTCGCGCATCCGCTGCTCGGCGGCCGCCGCGAGGAGCGACCTCACCTGCTCGCTGGGGTGCACGCCGTGCTGCCGGATGACCGCATCGACCAGACCAGAAACGTCCACGACCGGACTCATCGCCATCGCCTCCACGCCCATCGCCGCCTCCCGCCGCGAGTTCCACGGCCGCCGCTGACCGTAGCAGGGTGGGCGCAGGGAGCAAGGTGGCTCGAGAGCAAATTCGGGGGGCCCGCGGGGCCGTGGCTCGCGCTCGGCGATCGACACCCGCGGGTCAGATGGACCCGGTACGTACGCCTCGTTCACCGTCGTGATTCCAGGACTTGGCGACTCGAAGCGCTGGCCCGCCCCCTGCAAAAGGGTGAGTCAGCGATGGCCAACCCCCCTCCGGCCGTCGCTGCGGCCCCGCTGCGTTCTCGGAACGCACGGGGTCGCGCTTTTTTCAGGGACCGGCGACGGCGGCCGCGAGGTTCTCCTCCAGGCTCGCGAACGTCCGCTCGTTCCCTTCCTGGTGGTAGGCGGCCAGGTTCCGGCGAAGCTCGGGGGCACGCGCGAGGAACTCGCCGAGGACCGCTCCGGTGACCTCGTCGGCGGCCATCCCGTACCCTTCCCTCTCCAGATATCGCGCGTTCACGACCTGCTCGAACTGCTTGCCCACGGGGACCGAGAGGACCGGCCGGCGCAGGTACACCGCCTCGCCCAGGAGCGTGAACCCGCCGTTCGAGACGACCCCGCGCGCGGTGCGGAGGTCCTCGACGAAGCCCTCGTCGGAGAAGGGCATGAACCGGAGCCTTCCGTCCTGCTCCTCCTTCTCGATGCCGCGCCGGACGCCGTAGATCCGGCACTCGACGCCCGTCTCCTTCAGCCGTTCGAGCAGGTCTCCGTAGCTCGTGGACGTCTGGTAGACGAGCAGGTGATCCCCGTCCTCCGGGCGAGCCTGGAGGATTCGCGGGCGCAGGATGGGCGGGACGAGCGTGGTCCGCGGCTTCACGACCGGGGGGTAGAAGAACGTGGTCACCAGGTAGTGGAAGCAGCCGGGCAGCTTGGCCTTCACGATGGCCCGGGTGAGCTGGTATTCCGCCTCGTGCCCGGCCACGACCTCGGGCGCGATGTCGCAGCGGGACACGATCTGCTGGTTGTCGATGGAGATGACGGGGAGCCCCTGCGCCTTCGCGAAGAGGTAGCTCCACGACTCGAAGTCGCTGATCACCACGTCGGGCCGGAACCGCTCGGCCAGGTCGAAGAAGGCGCGGATGTTCTCCGGCCACCCGCCCTCGACCAGCGCCCCCTTCACGTTGGCGAGCAAGGTCCGGAAGTTCCGGACCTGGTTGTCCTCGTAGACGATGGACAGGCCCCAGATCCGGTTCACGCCCAGGCGCTCGTTCTCGATGGCCTTGAGGTAGTCGTGGGCCCTTCCGGACACCACCACCTGGAGCTCGTGACGGCGGGCGAGCTCGTCGAGCACCACCCGGGACCGGATGGCGTGCCCCATTCCCTCCCCGACCACCCCGTAGAGGATGCGCACGGGATGGAGTGTAGCCGTGTCGGCGGCGGTCCTCCGCGCTAGATTGGGGGAGTGCGGCATGGCGCCGTGGGGAGGTTCGGGATGTCGAGGAAGGACAAGGACAGCGTCGAGGTGGGGGTGCAGGAGATCGACTCCGAGCACGACCTCATGCTCGGCCTCGTGCGGGCGCTCGAGGGAGCCGTGGCCACGGCGCCCCGAACCCAGGTGGAGGCCCTGCTGCAGCAGCTCTCCGAGTTCGCGCGGGTCCACTTCGCGACCGAGGAGATCATGATGCGGCTCTACGCCTACCAGGAGTTCGCGCGCCACCAGCTCGAGCACGCCAAGCTGATCGACCAGATCGACCAGGTCCGGGCCGAGTTCGCGACCGGCAACGTCCAGCCCACCAAGTCCTTCGCCAGCGCGCTGCGCCACTGGTTCGCCGAGCACGTGCGGACGCACGACATGGCGCTCGCGCGGTTCGTGCGCGAGTCCGAGATGCCCCGGCCCTGAGGCCGCCGCGGACGAATGCCCTTCGTCGAGTTCGAGACGCCGCTGCTCCCGGAGCGCCCGTCGCGCATCCACGTGCGGGACGTCGGATCGGGTCCGCCGGTCGTGATCCTCCACAGCGGATGGGGCTGGCAGGCCTATCCGTTCGACACGCCAGCTGGCGGCCCTCGGGAGCGAGTTCCGCGTCGTGGCCCCGGACCGGACCGGGTACGGGACCTCGCCTCGATTGCCCTCCTTCCCCGACGGGTATCACCGGCTCTTCGCGCAGGAGTGCCTGCGCGTGATGGACGCGCTCGGCATCGATCGGGCCGCGCTCTGGGGCCACAGCGACGGCTCGGTGGTGGCGGGCTGGATGGCCATCGAGGCGCCGGACCGGGTCCGCGGCCTGGTGCTGGAGTCCTGCCACTTCTGGCGCGCCAAGTCCGCGTCGCGACCCTTCTTCGAGGCGGCCGCATCCACCCCGGAGGATTTCGGCTCCGGCATGGTCGACGCCCTGCGGCGCGATCACGGGGAGCCGCGCTGGCGAGAGGTCGTCGGCGAGGGCGCCCTGGCCTGGCTCCGGATCATCACCCGGGGCGAGTGCGACGGGGGCGACGTCTACGACGGGCGGCTCGGAGAGGTGCGCTGCCCGGTGATGCTCCTCCACGGCGTCCACGATCCCCGCACCGAGCCGGGCGAGATCGAGGCGGCCGCCGCGGCGCTGCCCGACGCCCGCATCGCCTGGGTCCAGTCCGGACACGCCCCCCACGCGAGCGAGCGCGCCGGCCCGGAGGCCACCCGGCTCGCCGCCGAGTTCCTCCGCGTCCTTCCCCCGTGATATCGAGAGGCTTCTCCTCACACCTGGAGCAGAGAATGGCCGACATGCCCGAGCTGGACATCCAGATGGACTCGACCTCGCTCTACCGCGAGGAGATCTACACCGACCGCAAGATCGGCACGATCCGGGCGCTCGTGCCGGTGACGTCCGACGGCGCCACCGACCTCGCGCGGAAGGTGCTCTACATCGGCGAGGCCCAGATCGTGACCCAGGTCGGCCCGCTGCCGGTGAGCTTCGACATCGACGCGCCGAACCTGTCGGCCGCGGTGGCCGCCTACGGCGACGCCGCCAAGGCGGGCGTGGAGAAGACCATCCAGCAGCTCCAGGAGCTCCGGCGCCAGCAGTCGTCGTCGATCATCGTGCCCGGCTCGGATCCCGGTGCGCTGGGCGGGGGCTTGCCCCCGGGCATCCCGGGCGGCGGCGGCTTCCGCCGGTAGGCGAAAAACTCCTGACCCATCGGCCTTCCCGACCCCGTCCGGGGCTTGTCCAGCCCTGGCTGGCGCACGGGAGCCGGCACGGGTGTGGATAGGATTCGCCCCGGGCGATCTCTTCCCAGCCTGCCCGGGAGGAGGAATCCGTCATGACGCCATGCGCGCGAGTCGCGCTGCTCGCCGTTCTCACCGCTTCCATCGCCGCAGGGTGTGGCGACTCCTCGTCGTCGGGCTCGGGGTCCGCCCCGCCCCCGGGGGTAGCCGTCCTGTTCGCGACGCTCGACGGGGCCCAGGAGACCCCCGCCACCACGTCGGCCGCCGTGGGAGCCGGCATCCTGGCCGTCGACCTGGGATCCGGAAGGGTCTCGGGGTTCATCCAGACCACGGGGCTCGCCGCGACCGCGGCGCACGTCCACACGGGCGCGCGGGGAACGCCAGGCGCGATCCTCGTCCCGCTCACCGGCGGGCCCGACGTGTGGGTGGTCCCCGATGGCGCGACTCCGCTGACGGCGGCCCAGATCGTGGACTTCACCGCGGGCAAGCTCTACTTCAACGCGCACACCGCGGCCAACCCCGGCCGGGGAGATCCGCGGACAGATCGACAAGACCGGGACGGTGAGGCTCGCGTCGCTCTCCGGCGCCCAGGAGACGCCGGCGAACGCGTCGACGGCGGTGGGCGCCGGCATCCTGGCGGTGGACCCGACCACCGGGGCGGTCGCCGGGTTCATCAACACCACCGGGCTCACGGCGACGGCCGCGCACGTCCACGACGCCGCGCGCGGGACGCCCGGAGCGGTCATCGTTCCGCTCGCCGGCGGGCCGAACCTCTGGGTCGTCCCGGACGGCGCCGCGGCGCTCACCACGGCCCAGGTGGCGGACTTCGCGGCCGGCTCCCTCTACTACAACGCGCACACGGCGGCGAACCCCGGCGGAGAGATCCGCGGCCAGCTCGACAAGGGCGGAACGCTGAGGCTCGCCTCCATGTCCGGCGCCCAGGAGACGCCGGCCGTCACGACGACCGCCTTCGGGGCCGGCGTGCTCGCGGTGAACACCACCTCCGGCGCGGTCGCCGGGTTCATCGCGACGGCGGGGCTCACCGCGACGGCGGCGCACGTCCACGACGCCGCGCGCGGGACACCCGGGTCGATCATCGTGCCGCTGGCGGGCGGCCCGAACCTGTGGGTCGCCCCCGATGGCGCGGCGCCCATCACCGCGGTGCAGGTCTCGGACTTCAGTGCGGGAGCCCTCTACTTCAACGCCCACACCCCCGCCCACCCGGCCGGCGAGATCCGGGGCGAATCGACAAGCCGTGAGCGTCGGGGAGCGGGGCGCCCGGACGGACGGGGCGCTCCGCTAGAACGCGTGGACGAAGAGGCCGGAGCGCAGCTTCGGCTCGAATCGAGCCGGGGCCGATCGCACGCGCTTCACCGGAGTGCACGGAGCGTCAAGCTGCTGATTTCGTTGGAGCGGGGGATCCGACTGGATCGCACGCGCCGCACGATGTGGCACCCGACCTCGACGCCTGGACTGCTGGTGGACTGCGGGCAGAGTGCCGAGCACCCTCCCCGCCCCCGGCGCCGAGCTCTTCATCCGGGCGGGTGCCATCGTCGCCGAGCGGGCGCTGAGCGACGCGGGAAGTTGCGCCGCCGTGGAGGTGATCCTCCGACGCGCATCCGACCAGGCCGCGGCAGCCCACCGATAGCCTCGGGCAAGGTCTCCCGGTGCCCGGGCGGGGGTGCGAACGCTGGGCGCCATCACCGATCCTCTTCGAAGATCGCCTTCACCTTTCCCTTGCGGACCGCCCGCTCGAGTGCCGCGTGGTCCTTCTCGTTCTGATCCGCATAGGCCATCGAGAATGACGCGATGGCCTCGTCGAACGTGTCGCTCTTCCCCATGTACCCGCTGAGCTCCGCGGAGCGCCCGGAGCGGGCGTGGGACAGCGCCAGGGCCTTCCCGCACCAGGTGGCGTACTGGTCCATCACGGTCTCGTCGAAGGTCTCAATCCGGGGGCTGACCTTGATGTCCCGGAGCTGGCGCACGAAAAAGTCACGCTTCGGGCCCCGGGTCCACCCGAGGAACATGTCGCTCGCCGGCTGCATGCGTCGATATCCGTCCACCACGCGCTGGCCCTGGTTCGGGAAGGCGCTCTTCCCCGCGTAGCGCTCCAGCACGGAGGGACGCGCCTCCTTGACCTGGAGGAAGAGGGGATCGCCCTCGCCGGCCATGAAGAGCAGCACCCAGCACGACGTCCCGACGCTCCCAATCCCCACCACCTTGATGGCGGCGTCCCGCAGCTCGTAGCGGTCGAGCAAGGACTGGTAGGCGGACGGCAGCGTGGCGCGGTATCCGGCAATCGTGTCCCGGACGGCCTGGTGGATCTCGCCGGGAGTGTGATCCTCGTGGTGGAAGATGGTCGGGAGCTGGTCCTTGATGACGGGCAGGTCCCCCCTGTGCGCCGCGAGCTTCGGGAAAATCTCCTCGCCCTTGCTCTTCCCCCTCTCCTTCTCCAGGCGCTCGACGACTCGCCGGTGCACCGCCGGATCCTTGATGGTGCGCAGCAGGTCACGGGCCTCCAGCGACTCGTACCAGAGCTCCAGCGTCTTCAGCTTGCTGTACCCGGCCATCGCCTCGCGGTAGGTGCGGACGCAGGTCGTCACCACGCCCCTGGCCGCCGCGTCCTTCAGGTCGTTGTCCCGGCAGGCCACGACGAAGCTCGCGGCGAGGCGCTTGACGTCCCACTCCCATGGAGCCGGAAGGGTCTCGTCGAGGTCGTTGATGGAGAAGATGATCCTCCGCTCCGGCGTCGCGAATCCACCGAAGTTGGAGAGGTGGGCGTCCCCGCAGCACTGGACGCGGATTCCCGACGTCGGAGTGGTGGCCAGGTCGGCCGCCATCGGAAGGGCCGATCCCCGGTAGAACGTGAATGCGGAACGGGCCATGCGGCCGTGGCGGAGCGGGAGCAACTCCGGCAGCCGCCCCTTCTCTGCCGCGAGGACCATCTCAATCGGGTCCGCCCGAGCGGGCGGGGCCTTCCAGGCCGCGTGCGACTCCCGGGGGCAGGACTGTCGCAAGGCCTTGCCCGCGGCGTAGCGGTCCTTCCACGACGGGAACTGCCCCCCTGCGCCCGGGGCCACCGGGACCGGCGCGCCGTCCTTCGGGGGGGACCTCAGCTTGTTCCTGGCGTTCGGTCGGGTCATCGATCCTCCTGCTGCTCGGTGGTCGTCGCACCGTATTCCATCACCAGTCGAAGTAGTAGGCGAGGCCGATCCCGACCCCGTACTTGAAGGTCACGGGGACGGCTTCGCTGGTGAGCGAGGCCTGGTACCAGGCCGAGACGGACGATCGATCGCTGCCGGTCCACGAAGATGCCGCCCACGCCCTTCATCACCGGGGCGAAGGTGCCCCGGAAGAAATCCCAGCCGAGCTTGGTGTCGAGGGCGAGGAACGTCCTGCCGGGAAGGTTGAAGACCAGGATGGGCTCGAGCCACAGCTGGTTCAGCTCCTGGTAGCTGTCGCTCGTCCCGAGCGAGCGCATCCAGTAGACCTGCGTGGTGAGCGACACCCACCGGGCCAGGCCTACGGCGACGGCGTAGGAGGGAACGAGCCCCCACGTGTAGCCGGTGACCGGGAACGTGGCCGTCTCCCACTGCATGCCGAGCCCGAGGTACTGGCGCACCTGGCCCTGGGCGAAGAAGTTCCAGGCGAAGGACGTGAACAGGGTTCCCACGCCGAACATGGTGGGGTAGCTGGGGTCGGTGGGGACGCTGACGAGCAGCGGGACCTTGGCCTGGACGGCGAACTCGTTGTGGTGCCCGAACACGAACTGTGGGTTGAAGGTCAGCACGCCGGAGTTGGCGACGTCCTGGTACCGGTTGAAGCCGTCCACCTGGATGAGGATCTGGCTTCGCGCGAAGGCGACCGAGTCGATCCCCTCCAAGATCTCGAGCGCCTCCAGGATCCGGTCCTTGTTGCTCATCTCCTCCACGACATCGACCAGGCTCGCGGCCTCCATCGCCTTGCGGACATCGGCGGCGTTGCAGTCCGGGGAGAGCCTCGGCTCGTTCGCCTGGAGGCACTCGAGCAGCGGGCCTGCCTGGCGCGGCACGCCCACGCACAGGG
>CAVYBH010000011.1:0-245956 GCA_963766715.1 uncultured delta proteobacterium | reverse complement strand
TGACGACCAAGACGTCGAAGATCATCTGGACGCAGATTGACGAGGCGCCCGCGCTGGCGACCTTCTCGCTCCTCCCCATCGTCCAGGCCTTCACCAAGGGCACCGGCGTCGAGGTCGAGACGCGCGACATCTCCGTCGCCGGCCGCATCCTCGCCAACTTCCCCGAGAAGCTGAAGCCGGAGCAGAAGGTCCCCGACTACCTCGCCCAGCTCGGCGAGCTCGCCAAGACGCCCGACGCCAACATCATCAAGCTCCCCAACGTCTCGGCCTCCATCCCCCAGCTCAAGGAGGCCATCGCCGAGCTCCGGGCCCACGGCTACGACGTGCCGGAGTACCCCGAGGTCCCGAAGGACGACGCCGAGAAGGCCATCCAGGCCCGCTACGCGAAGTGCCTGGGCAGCGCCGTGAACCCGGTGCTCCGCGAGGGCAACTCCGACCGCCGCTCCCCGCCGGCCGTGAAGAACTTCTCCAAGAAGCACCCGCACAAGCTCGGCGCCTGGAAGCCCGACTCCAAGGCCCACGTCGCCCACATGACCGAGGGTGACTTCTACGGGAACGAGAACGCCCTCACCCTCGAGAAGCCCACCGACTACCGCATCGAGTTCGTCGACGCGCGCCGGCAAGGTGACCGTCCTCAAGAAGAAGGCGCCGCTGCTCGCCGGCGAGATCATCGACACCACCAAGATGAGCGTGAAGGCGCTCCGCAAGTTCTACGCGGACCAGATCGAGGACGCCAAGAAGAACGGCGTGCTGCTCTCGCTCCACCTCAAGGCCACCATGATGAAGGTCTCCGACCCCGTCATGTTCGGCCACGCCGTCACCGTCTTCTACAAGGACGTCTTCGAGAAGCACGCCGACGCGCTGAAGCAGGCCGGCGTCAACCCGAACCTGGGCCTCGGCGACCTCTACAAGAAGATCCAGGTCGCTGCCCGCCGACGAAGCGCGCCGAGATCGAGGCCGACATCCAGGCCGTCTACGCCACGCGCCCGGCGCTGGCCATGGTCGACTCGGACAAGGGCATCACCAACCTGCACGTGCCGAACGACATCATCGTCGACGCCTCGATGCCGGTGGTGGTCCGCGAGTCGGGCTCGATGTGGGGCCCGGACGGCAAGCTCGCCGCCACCAAGGCCATGATCCCCGACCGCTGCTACGCCACCATGTACCGGGAGATCATGGACGACTGCCGGAAGAACGGCGCGTTCAACCCGGCCACCATGGGCAGCGTCCCCAACGTCGGGCTCATGGCGCAGCAGGCCGAGGAGTACGGCTCGCACGACAAGACCTTCTTCGCCCCGGGCGCCGGCGCCATCCGCGTCGTCGACGACGCCAGCGGCGCCACGCTGCTCGAGCAGAAGGTCGAGGAGGGCGACATCTTCCGCATGTGCCAGGCGAAGGACATCCCCATCCGCGACTGGGTGAAGCTGGCCGTGAACCGCGCCCGCGCCACCGGCTGGCCGGCCATCTTCTGGCTCGACCGGAACCGCGCCCACGACCGGCAGGTCATCGCCAAGGTGGAGAAGTACCTGAAGGAGCACGACACGAAGGGGCTCGACATCAAGATCCTCGCCCCGGTCGAGGCCATGAAGTTCACGCTCGAGCGGGTCCGCAAGGGCGAGAACGTCATCTCGGTCACCGGCAACGTGCTCCGCGACTACCTCACCGACCTCTTCCCCATCCTCGAGATCGGCACCTCGGCCAAGATGCTCTCCATCGTCCCGCTGCTGGCCGGTGGCGGCCTCTTCGAGACGGGCGCGGGCGGCTCGGCCCCCAAGCACGTGCAGCAGTTCGTGAAGGAGGGCTACCTGCGCTGGGACTCGCTGGGTGAGTTCTCGGCGCTGGGCGCCTCGCTCGAGCACATCGCCGCGGCCACCAAGAACGCCAAGGCCGCCGTCCTCTCCGACACGCTCGACGCGGCCATCGCCAAGTTCCTCGACAACAACAAGTCGCCGGCCCGCAAGGTCGGCGAGATCGACAACCGCGGCAGCCACTTCTACCTGGCCATGTACTGGGCCGAGGCGCTGGCGGCGCAGGACAAGGACCCGGAGCTGAAGGCCCGCTTCGCCAAGGTGGCGAAGGCGCTCCAGGAGAACGAGGCCAAGATCAACGCCGAGCTGATCGGCGCCCAGGGCAAGCCGCAGGACCTGGGCGGCTACTACCAGCCGGATCCGGCGAAGACGGGGAAGGCGATGCGCCCCAGCCCGACCCTGAACGCCATCATCGACAGCATCGCGTGACCCGTAGCTCGTAGACCGTAGCAACCCCACCCAAGGAGACGACCATGGCAAGGAAGAAGATTGCGTTGATCGGCGGCGGGCAGATCGGCGGCGTGCTGGCCCAGCTCTGCGCGCTGCGCGAGCTCGGTGACGTGGTGCTGTTCGACATCGTGGAAGGGCTGCCCCAGGGCAAGATGCTCGACATCGCCGAGGCCGCGCCGGTCGACGGCTTCGACGTCAGCCTCAAGGGCACGAACAGCTACGCGGACATCGCGGGCGCCGACGTGTGCATCGTCACCGCCGGCCTGCCCCGCAAGCCGGGCATGAGCCGCGACGACCTGATCGCGGTGAACTCGAAGATCATGACCAGCGTGGCCGAGGGCATCAAGCAGTACGCCCCGAACTCGTTCGTCATCGTCATCTCCAACCCGCTCGACGCGATGGTGACGCTCTGCCAGCGCATCACCGGGATCCCGCACAACCGCGTGGTCGGCCAGGCCGGCGTGCTCGACTCGGCCCGCTTCGTGGCCTTCATCGCCTGGGAGCTCGGCGTCTCGGTGAGCGACGTCTCGGCCGTCACGCTGGGCGGCCACGGCGACGACATGGTCCCGCTCGTCCGCTACACCTCGGTGTGCGGCATCCCGGTCATGGAGCTGCTCGAGAAGAAGTACGGGAACGCGGCCAAGGCCAAGGAGGTCATGGACGCCAT
Organism: uncultured delta proteobacterium; assembly: GCA_963766715.1. Taxonomy (GTDB): domain Bacteria; phylum Myxococcota; class Myxococcia; order Myxococcales; family Anaeromyxobacteraceae; genus CAIOAK01. The sequence continues at coordinate 243,031 of CAVYBH010000011.1, read as the reverse complement.
GGTCAAGCGGACCCGCGGGGCCGGTGGCGAGGTCGTGGCGCTGCTCAAGACGGGCTCGGCCTTCTACTCGCCCGCCTCGTCGGCCATCGCCATGGCCGAGTCCTTCCTCAAGGACTCGAAGCGCGTGCTGCCGACCTGCGTGTACCTGAACGGCGAGTTCGGCGTGAAGGGGCTCTACGTCGGCGTGCCGGTGGTCATCGGCGCCGGCGGGGCCGAGCGCATCCTCGAGCTGAAGCTCAACGCCGAGGAGCAGGCCATGATGGACAAGTCGGTGAAGGCCGTGACGGACCTGGTCGCGGTGCTCGACAAGCCGCCCGCGCCGGTGGCGTAGCCTCCCGTCCGTTCCCGAGGCAACGAGGCCCCGGCCGCGCGAGCGACCGGGGCCTTTTCACGTCCGCCGGGACGGTCCTAGTCCCCCGCGTCGAGCACCTGCCCGCCCGGCCCCACGATCCGGATCGCCACCCACGGCTCGCCATGGGCGTGGGTCGAGCAGGAGAGGCAGGGATCGAAGGCCCGGATCGCCGCCTCGACCCGGTTCGTCAGGGCCGGGGTGATCCGGGCCCCGTCCAGCCAGCGGCTGCGCGGCCTGGAATACGGCGCGATCCATGGAGGTCGCGTTCTGCGCGCTCGCGACGAGGAGGTCGGCATGGGTCACGAGGCCGTCCCCGTCCACGGCATAGCGGTGGAAGAGCGTGCCGCGCGGCGCCTCGCAGGCGCCCACTCCCTCGGCCGATCGGGTGCCGGCAGGGGTGAGCACGGCGGGGTCGAGGAGCACCGGATCCCGGAGCAGCTCGTCCATGCGCTCCAGTGCGTAGACGATCTCCACGAGGCGAGCGCGGTGGGCGTGGAAGGTGGAGAGCACCGGGCCGGTCGCGAGGGCGCGGAAGCGGTCGAGGGCCCGGTCGGCACGCGGAGTCCCGCAGGCGTCCACCGCGTTGAGCCGCGCGAGCGGGCCCACGCGGTAGCTGCCCTCCACGGGCCCGAGCGACCGCCAGAAGGGGGCCTTGAGGTAGCTCGCGCCGCTCACCTGCTCGCAGATGAGCTCGGCGTAGCGCGCCGGGTCGAGCCCGTCCTCGAGGATCTCGCCGGAAGCCGAGACGAGGCGCAGGCCGCCTTCGCCGAACGTGAGCCGCCCGCCGGGACGGACCAGCGCCAGGAAGGCACTCGGGAAGTTCCCGCACGTCGCCGCCTCCTCGGCATGCCGCGGCTCCTCGCCCTCCCACCCGTGCAGGCTCCGCTCGGCCGCGTCGAGCGCCGCGGGGAGGCCAGCCTGGATGGCCGGCGGACCTCGGCGCCGAGCGGCCGGGTCACGCCCCCGGGGACCGCGAAGGCTCCGTGGATGCGCTGGCCGGTGACCTTCTCGATCACCCCCTGCCCGAAGGCCCGCAGGGCGACGCCGTCGCGGGCCAGCGCCGGGGCGGCCTCGGCCAGCCCCAGGATGCTTCGCCGATCCGGGGGCGCGTCGTGCCCGAGCACCAGGTCCGGCGCCGACAGGTAGAAGAAGGAGAGCGCGTGGGACTGGACCACCTGGGCCAGCTGGACGAGCTCGCGGATGCCGCGGGCGGCGGGCGGGGGAGGAGCGCCCAGGATGACGTCCCCGGCGCGCGCGGCGGCGAGGAGGTGGGACACCGGGCAGATGCCGCAGATGCGCGCGGTGAGGCCGGCATCTCGCCGAGCGGCCGCCCCACGCAGATCGACTCGAACCCCCGCAGCTCGGTCACGTGGACCCGCGCCGAGGTGACCGCGCCGCCCGTCGTCGAGCTCGATGGTGACGCGGGCGCGCCCCTCGATTCGGCTCACCGGGTCGATGACGAGGTGGCGCGCCATGGTTCACCCGAAACGGAAGAGCCCCTCGAGGTCGGGGCGCCTGCCGGCGACGAGGTCGGAGAGGACGAGGTGGAGGAGATCCGCCCGGGGAGGGCATCCCGGCAAGGAGAGGTCGACGTGCACCCGATCGCGGAGCGGGACCACGCGGTCGAGCAGCGCCGGGAGTCCCGGCTCCCGATCGGGCACCCCGCCCGGCCCCGACCAGGAGCGGGCCCGCACGGCAGCGGCGCCGCCCACCCCGTCGCGCATCGCGGTCACGTTCCCGGTCCACCGCACAGTCGCCGAGCGCGACGAGGAGGTGCGTGCGCGCCCGCACCAGCGCGAGGAGAGCCGCGTCCTCGTCGGTGGCCACCGCGCCCTCGACGAGGCAGACGTCCACGTCGCCCGGGTAGACCTTCACGTCGTTGAACGGCGAGTACACGAGCTCGATGCGGGGCGCGAGGTCGAGCAACCTCCCGTCGAGGTCGAGGAGGGACATGTGGCAGCCGGAGCACCCGCCCAGCCAGACGGTGGCAAGGCGGAGCCGGCGCGCCGTCGCGGGGAGGGGAGCCGGCCTGGGCACCGGCGGGAGGGCGGAGCGCGGGAGGAGCCCCTGGGCGGCGAGGGATTTCTCGAAGATGGCCCCGGTGGGGCAGGCGGAGACGCAGCGGCCGCAGTCGGTGCAGGCGCGGCTCGCGCCCCAGGTGGCGCCGTCGGTCGCGATGCGGGAACGGAATCCGTGCCCCATGACGCCGAGCGCATGGGCGCCTTCCAGCTCCGAGCAGGCTCGAACGCAGCGGGTGCAGAGGATGCAGCGCCCCGGGTCGAGGGCGAAGCGGGCGCGGGAGGCGTCCACCGGCCAGCGCGGGATCTCCGGGCCGGCGCGAACCGCGTCGAGCCCGGTGAGCCTGCCCAGCTCCTGGAGCTCGCAGCGGCCGCTGGCGGCGCAGAACGCGCACACGTGGTGCCCGCCGGCGAAGAGCATCTCGGCCACGGACCTGCGGTGTGCCGCGGAGCGCCGGCGTGTCCGTGGCGACGCGCATCCCGGCGCGCGCAGGGGTCACGCAGGCGGGGACCGGCTGCTCGATCCCCTCGACCTCCACGAGGCAGACCCGGCAGCTCGCGACCTCCGTGAGCCCGTCCATGTGGCAGAGCGACGGGAGCGGGATGCCACCGCGGTGGCAGGCCTCGAGCAAGGTGCCGCCGTCGGGCACCGGGACCTGCCGGCCGTCGATGACCAGGCTCGCCGCGATCGCCTCCATGCCGACCATCGTATGCCACCGCACCGGTCCACACCGAGGCGGGTTGGGGGCACGGGCTTCCCGGAGGCGGAACCTCCTGCGGCCCACGGGAACGGGAGCGACTCCCGATCGCGGCGCGGACCTTCCGGGGCTCCCCGGACGGCCGGCCCCGGAAGAGCGCGGTGCCGCTCGGGTACCTCCCGACCCGGCCACGGCCGGAAGGCCCCACGATGAAGGTGGCCCCCCGGCGCGGGCGGCACCGGGCGGCCAGACGGGGGGCTGGCGATCATGGCGAGGAGGGGCGGGAGCTCCCGCCTTCCGTGGAGGGGGTGGCTCCCGTTCGCCCTGGCGGCGCTGGTGGGGGCGCTTCCCGCGCCCGCCGGGCTCCCGCCCCACGCCTGGCGCTACTTCGCCGTCTTCGTGGGTGTCCTGGCGGCGCTGGTGCTCGAGCCCATCCCGAACGCGGCGGCCGGCCTGGTCGGCGTGACGACCTGCGTGGTCTTTTCACGCTGGGTGCTCTTCGGGCCCGACGAGCTCGCCCGCCCGGGATTCGACGCGACGACCCGATCGCTCGCCTGGGCCCTCTCCGGCTTCCAGAACCCCGCCGTCTGGCTGGCCTTCGCCGCGTTCCTCTTCGGGCTCGGGTACGAGCGCACGACCCTGGGGCGGCGCGTCGCGCTCCAGGTGGTGCGCCTGCTCGGGAGGAGCACGCTCCGGCTGGGCTACGCCGTGGCGATGGTGGACGCGCTGCTCGCCCCCTTCACCCCGTCCAACACGGCGCGCAGCGCGGGGATCGTCTACCCGGTCGTCCGCGGCATCCCGCCGCTCTACGGCTCCGAGCCGGGCGAGCCCTCGGCGCGACGCATCGGCTCCTACCTGCTCTGGACCGCGTTCGCCTCGAGCTGCGTCACGAGCACGCTCTTCCTCACGGCGCTGGCGCCGAACGTGATCGCCGTGGACATGATCCGGCGGAGCGTCGGGGTCGAGATCGGTTGGCTGCGATGGCTCGGCGCCTCCGCCCCGTTCGCCGTCCCCCTGCTCCTCGCGGTGCCACTCCTGGGATTCCTGCTCTGCCCGCCGGGACTCCGCGCCAGCCCGGAGGTCCCCCCGTGGGCGGCCGGGGAGCTCCAGCGCCTCGGCCCGGTCTCGCGGCGCGAGGTGGTCTTCTCGCTGCTCCTCCTGGCCGCGCTCGGGCTCTGGATCCTGGGGGGCGCCGTCATCCACCCGACCGCGGTCGCGCTCGCGGTGATGGCGCTCATGCTCGTGGCGCGCGTCGTGACCTGGCAGGAGATGATCTCCCACGCCCCGGCCTGGGACATGCTGGTGCGGCTGTCGCTGCTCGTGACCATGGCCGACGGGCTCTTCCGGACCGGCTTCGTGGGGTGGTTCGCCCACGGCGTGGGGCGGCTGCTCTCCGGGCTCCCACCGACCGCCTGCGTCGCCGCGCTCGTGGCCGCCTACTTCGCCTCCCACTACCTCTTCGCCACCACGACGGCGCACGTCATGGCCGTCCTGCCGGTGATGCTGGAGGTGGGGCACACCGTGCCCGGGCTCCCGATGGTCCCCTTCGCCACGTTGCTCGCCCTGTCGCACGGGCTCATGGGGGTGCTCTCGCCGTACGCGACCGGTCCCGCGCCCGTGTACCACGGGAGCGGCTACCTGCCGACGGCCACGTTCTGGCGGCTCGGCGCGATCTTCGGCGCCGTCTTCCTCGCGGCGCTGCTCTTCCTCGGGATGCCCGCGGTCCTGGCGGCGGGGCGGTGACGCCGCGCCGCCCGAGGTCGCCGCGGTCAGACCCAGGCGTTGTTCATCACCTCGCCGAGCCCTCCGGCGCCGGGGACGATGTAGTCGTGCTCGTTCAGCCCCTTCTCCTCGTCCCAGTAGGTGCCGGGCACGGTGCCGTTGACCTTCTCCGGCGAGAGCCCGCGGTCGAGCCGCACGGCGTAGACCACCATCTCGGGATGGTCCTTCCTCATGCGGCGCAGGTACTCGGGCGTCACCACGAGGTGGAGCGCGATGATCTTCCGCGGCGTGCCCGGCACCTTCTTCTTGTAGGTGTCGAGCGCCATGGAGAGCGACGACCCGGTCGCGCCCATCGGATCCGGGAAGAGCAGGAAGGCGCCGTCCACGTCGCCGCCGATCTTCATGCCGCCGATGCCGGCGCCCACCACCTCGTCGGCGGCCCCCAGCATGCGGCTCATGATGATGTGGTCCTGGCGGACCAGCTTCGGGTTCAGCACGGTGTTGAGCAGGCCGTAGACGGTGTGTGAAGGCACCGCCCCGGCGCGGGCGATGTTGACCGTCACCGCGCGGGTCTCCGGCTCGAGGATCTGGCCGCGCCAGATGCCCTCGGGGGTGTGGTCGATCATCCGGGTGGGGACCTCGACCACCTTGCGCGGGAACTCGGCGTTCAGCACCGCCCGGGACAGGCCGCGGTAGATGTCGACCACCAGGTTGTTCACCGCCGGCTGCTCGGTCTCCTTGGCCGCCAGCTTGGCGAGCAGGTCGAGCATCAGCGGGTCGGCGAGCAGGTGGACGTTCCCGCCGTAGCGGTGCTGGATCTCGGGAACGCGGAAGGGGACGTCGTCGTAGAGATGGTCGCGCACGGGCGCACTCTGCCCCGGGCCGACGGTGGGTGCAAGACGTCCCGGAGGGGCCCGTGCGCCGGGCCGGGAAAGCCGGTATCCAGGGAGAAGGCCATGCGCCGCTCCCGCCTGCTCCTCGTCGCCGTCCTGGCGGCCGCCGCCTGGTTCGGCTGGCTGCGGTACCGCGACGCGCCCGCCTCCCCGGATCCCGGCCCCTCGGGCTCCGTCCCTGTCGCAAGGGCGGGAGGACGGGCTGCCCGCCGAGGCCCGCGCCACGCTGGCGCTCATCGCGCAGGGCGGGCCGTTCCCCCACCAGCGGGACGGCGTGGTGTTCGGCAACTTCGAGAAGCGCCTGCCGCAGCGGCCCCGCGGCTACTACCGGGAGTACACCGTGCCCACGCCGGGCGTCGGCCACCGGGGGGCGCGGCGCATCGTCACCGGCGGCGACCCGCCCACCGAGTTCTTCTACACCGACGACCACTACGAGAGCTTTCGCCGGATCGGAGGGACGCCATGACCGGCGGGACCGGAGGGCCTGCTGCCGCCCGCCGGCGAGGCCGGCGTCCACCTCGTCCCGGAGCGGGACCTCGGGCCGCTCGCGGCGGCCGCGGTGACGCAGGGCCTCCCCAGCGTCCGCGTGGACCTTCGCGGCTGCTCCACCAAGGCCGAGTTCCTCCAGCGGATGTCCGGCGCGCTCGGGTTCCCCCCCGGCACGGTCCGCAACTGGGACGCGCTCGCCGACGCGCTGGGCGACCTGCGCGGGCCGGGCGCACCCGGGCTCGCGCTCCTGCTCGCGAACGGCGATCTCCTGCGCCATGCCTCGGCCGACGACTTCCAGACCGCGCTCGACGTGCTGCAGGCGAGCGCCGCCGAGTGGGCGGACGGAAGGCGCCTGCTCTGGGTGTTCGTCGCCCTGCCGGAGATCGAGCGGCGCACCCGGCGCGCCCGCCGTTGACCTGGTCGCCTTCCGGGCGCGCTCCTCGTCCCGGAGCGGCGTTCCCGTGCGCCGCCCCGGGCTGTCTGTCACCCTGCCCGGCTCACGGCGCCTGGCAGGTCACGGGCGGGGAAGCCTTGCACTTGAAGGTGCCCGAATCGCAGGTCGCGCCGGGCCCACAGACGCCAAAGGCGTTGTCCACCGGGAAGCAACCGTCGCCGATGTGCAGGTAGGGCTGGCATTTCTGGCTGTAGACCACTTCGCAGTAACTCCCGATGCAGGTCGGGCTCGAGATGCTGCACGTCTGGCCCACCGTGGAGTAGCTCACGCACTGGTGCGTTCCCGCGTCACACGAGTAGCCCAGGCCGCACAGGTCGGACCCTGCGGTGCAGTCACCGCCCAGGCCGACCATCGATTGGCACGTCTCGGACCCGGTCGTCCCGACGCAGGCATAGCCGACCGCGCACTGTCCGGAATTCGTCGACTTGCACGTGCCGCTCGTCTGCGGGGTCCTGCACGTGCCGGGAGACGCGGCGGACGAATCGCACCAGAGGCCGGCCTGGCACGGACAGGGGCCGTTGACGGCCGCTTCGGCCTTGCAGGTCTGCGTGGAATCGCACGCCAGCCCCTTGGCACAGGTCGTCGTGGCGCAGCCCTGGTCCAGCTGGGCGAAGGCCTGGCAGGTGCCGGGGCAGAGGCTCACCGTCGAGTTGCACCAGCCGGTCGAGCAGTCCTCGTCGAGATAGCAGGAGCCGCCGTTCGCCACCTGGCCCGTGAGCACGGTGTCGCAGGCCGCGGGTGAGGCCGCGCTGAAGGCCGCGCAGGTGGTGGACTCGAGGGCGGTGGCGCACGCGGTGGCCTGCGTGCCGTCGTAAACGACCCGCCCCGCCGCGATCTCCTTCGCGATGGCGGTGCAATCGAAGGCTCCGCTCGTGACGAGCGAGTTCACGTAGTCCGGGTTGGCGTGGAGGCAGGTCATGAGGAGGTTCCGGACCTCGGTGAGCGAGACCTGGCAGAGGGTGGTGAATGCGATGCTCCCGCCACCGGAGCCGATGGTGTAGGTCGCCGAGCCGATGGCGCTGGTCGTGTAGCCGGTGGCCGTGGCGATGGCCTTGAGCGTACCGCTCGCCCCCACGGACACCTGGGCGCTGTAGACGGTCGACGCGGTGGTCGGATCGGTCCCGTTGGTGGTGAAGTAGATGACGGCGCCGGGCGTCGTGGACGAGATGGTCACGAGCTGGGTGGTGGTGTACGTACCCGAGCCGGGGCTGAAGGTGGGCGTCGCGGCCCGGGGCAGCCCCCCAATCGTGTACGTCGCCAATCCGACCGCACTGACCGTGTAGCCGGCGGCGGTCGCGATCGCCCTCAGGGTGGTGGTCGCCGCCACGTTCACCGGGGCCGTGTACGCCGTCGATGACGTGGTCGGGGTCGACCCGTCGGTCGTGTAGTAGAGGGTCGCGCCCGGCGTCGTGGTGGCAATGGTCACCGACTGGGCCGTCGAGTAGCTCCCTTCTACGGGACTGAAGGTGGGCGTCGCGGCCTGGGGCAGGGCTCCCCCAATCGTGTAGGTCGCCGAGCCGACCGAACTGGGCGTGTAGCCGGTGGCGGTCGCAATCGCCTTCAGGGTCGTGGTCGCCGCCACGTTCACCGGGGCCGCATAGACCGTCGAGGAGGTGGTCGGGGTCGACCCGTCGGTCGTGTAGTAAAGCGTGGCGCCGGGCGTCGTGGTGGCGATGGTCACCGACTGGGCCGTCGAGTAGCTCCCTGGTCCGGGGCTGAAGGTGGGTGTCGCGGCCTGGGGCAGGGCTCCCCCAATCACGTAGGCGGCCGTGCCAATCGCGCTCGGAGTGAATCCGCTCGCGGTGGCGAGGGCCTTCAGCGTCCCGGTGGCGGACACGGCAATCGGCGTGGAATAGACGGTCGAGGACGTGGTGGGGTCGGTCCCGTCCGTGGTGACGTAGATGGTCGCGCCCGCCGTCGTGGTGGTGATGGCCACCGACTGTGCCGTCGCGTAGGTCCCGGCCGGAGGCGAGAACGTGGGCGTCGCCACCTGGGGCGCCGGCCCCACGTAGCCGAGGCTGAAGTGGCTCACCTGCGCGCTCGCGGTGCTCCCGCTCACGGACGTGGCCAGGGCGTCGAACTGCGTCGTGCTGCCCGTCTCCGTCCAGTAAATCCGGGGACCCGCCATGCCCGACGGCACCGGCATCTGCACGGTGACGGGTTGCGCGAAAGTCGTGCCCGCGGGCGAGAACCGGTAGATGGGGCCGCCCGACGGCGCCGTCTGGCCGGTCGACTGGATGGTGATTTCCGTGCTGGCGGCGAGCGCTCCGGCGGGAACCTGGACGCTGGGTCCTCCAACCAGCGACACCGTCCCGCCGGCAGGGCCCACCGTGCCGGTTCCGGTGTCGCCGCCACCTCCGCTCGTTCCGCATCCGATACCGAAGGCAATCCACGCGCCGAGAAGCATCGCCTCCGGACGCGACACGCACCGGGACCTGAACGTCATGGCTTGTCCTCCTCTGGTGGCTCGAGGAGGCCTGCGGCGCAGTGACGCCGTCGCGCGGCATCCCCCCACTGCTTCGCGTACGCCTTCGCCGTCCGCGTCTGCAACACCGACTGCACGACCTCTTGGGTGCGGCAGAAAGGCTGCACCCGGAAGGTCCGGTTTCACTCTTCGTACAGCCTGGCTGTCGGCTTCCCCGGGGCGAGGGAACCTCGGCGGGCACCGGGGGTCCGGGCGTCGGCGCGGGACCGAGGGAGTGCCCGGGCACCTACCGGCCGGGGTCTGCACCGAAGGCGGCAGTGGGCGCCCGACCGGCCCGCGACGTCAGTCCAGGCGTCGCGGCCGCTCCCCCCGCATCCGGGCCATCCGCTTCGCTCCCGACCGGCGAAGGAACGGGAGGAGCCAGAGCAGGAGGCGCGGGAAGGCGGCGGCGAGGCGGGCCGCGAACCCGCCGGCCGCCGGCACGAGCACCTCCGGCGCGCCGGAGCGGACCGCCCGGAGCACGGCGCGACCCACCTCGTCCGCGGCCATGGGGGGATTCGCGAAGGAGAGCGACGCCTCGTCGTGGCGGAGCTCCTCGGCCAGCTGCGCGGTGTCCACCGAGTCGGGGGTCACCACCGACACCGATACCCCGCTCCCGGCGAGCTCGGCGCGCAGCGAGAAGGAGAGCTGCCGGATGCCGGCCTTGGTGGCCGCGTAGGCGGCCTCGAAGGGCATCGGCACGATCCCGCCCAGCGAGGCCACGTGGACGACCGCGCCCTCGGCTCGCCCGCAGCGCCGGCAGCGCCGCCCGGGTGCCCAGGAGCGCGCCCGACGAGGTTCGTGTCCACGACGGCGCGGAGCCGCTCCGGATCCAGTGTCTCGAGCGCGCCGACCTCGACGATGCCGGCGTTGTGCACGAGCACGTCCAGCCTTCCCAGGTCGCGGACCGCGGCGGCGATCGCCCGCTCCCAGCCGCCCGGGTCGCGAACGTCGAGAGGGACGACCAGCGGCGGGACCCCACCGGGAAGCTCCACCGCGCGGAGCGCCGCCTCGTTCCGGCCGGCGAGGACGACGCGCAGCCCCGCCGCGGCCAGCGCGCGGGCCGCCGCCTGTCCGATGGCGCCGGCGCCACCGGTGATGAGCGCCACCCGGCCGGGGAGGGAGTCCATCGGCGCCTCAGCCCAGGAAGAGGCGCAGCGCCACCACGCCGAGGAGGACGAAGGCGAGGGTCACCTTCACGACGCTCCCGGCGAGGAAGCCGACGAAGGCCCCGAAGCCCGCCTTGAGCGCCCGCTCGAAGCTCGGGTCCTTCGCGTACTCGAAGACGAGCGCCCCCAGCGGCGGCCCCAGCACGATGCCGGGCAGCCCCAGGAAGAGCCCGGCCACGAGCCCCACCGCCGAGCCCAGGATGGCCCATTTCGAGGCCCCGAAGGCCTTCGCGCCGAGCACGCTGGCCGCCCAGTCGACGGCGGTGATGGCGAGCCCCATCACCCCGGCGAAGGCGACCGTGCCCCATCCCACGGCGGTGAAGTTCCCCGCGAAGGCCAGCGCCACCACGCCTGCGACGAGCAGCACGGCCCCGGGGAGCACCGGCAGGACGAGCCCGGCCACGCCGCCCGCGAGGAGCGCCGCGCCGAGCACGTAGAGCAGGATGGACATCCGCCCGTTGTCCCAGAGACCTCGACCCGGGCGCAACACCCCCGCCGGCGGGTTGGGCTAGAGTCCTCGCATTCCCACGGAGGCTCCCGTGCTCCACGCCATCGTCCTCGCCGTCGCGCTCTCCGCCCCCCCGGCCGCGCTCGTGCCGGCTCCCTCCCCCGCCGCGCCTCGAGCCACGGCTCCTGCCACTACGGCGCCCCAGCCGCGGCCCGAGGCGCCCTCCCCGCCCGCCGGGACGCCGCAGGACGTGGTCCCCGTGTCGGAGGCGCCTCCGGAGTGGTCGCCCGCCCTCCGCAAGGCCGAGGCCTCCGCGCGGGACTTCCAGCAGGCGCTCCAGGCGCGTCTCGGCGCCGCGCTCGCCCAGGGCGGACCGACCGCCGCGATCGACGTCTGCGCGTCGGAGGCCCAGCGCATCGGCGCCGAGGCGGCGTCGGCCGGCGGCGTGAAGATGGGGCGCACCTCCGACCGGCTTCGCAACCCGGACAACGCCCCGCCGGCCTGGGCCCGGACGCTCGTGCAGCTCTCGGCCGGGGAGAAGGCGGCCGACGTCCCGGGCGTGGCGGTCGACCTGGGCGGGAACCTGGGGGTCCTCCTGCCCATCGCCGTGAAGCCCGCCTGCCTGGGCTGCCACGGCTCCCCGGCCTCCATGTCACCCAAGGTGAAGGACGCGCTGGCGCAGCGCTACCCGGCCGATCGGGCCGTGGGCTACGCGGAGGGAGACTTCCGCGGATACCTCTGGGTCGAGGTGCGCAAGTAGCCCCGCTCCCCGACCGCTCGGTGGCCCGGCTGCGCTCCCTGCCCTGGGAGGCGCTCGACGGCCTGGCGCCCGCGCTCGAGGCGCCGCATCGGCGCGGTGCTCTCCGGCTCCCCCGCCGAGCGGGTCCTCGACCGCTTCCTCCGCTCCCGGCGCGACCTCCCCGCCCCGGCGCGGAAGGCCGCCGCCGAGTCGATCTTCGGCGTCGGGCTGTGGCGGGAGCGGCTGCGCCGGCACGCCGGCCAGGACGCGCCGCCGATGCTCCTGCTCGCATCGCTCGTCCGGGACCTGGCCGGGCGCCCGGACGCGGAGCGGCTCTGCGGGCTGCCGGCGGGCGCGCTCCCCGCCCCGGTGGCGCCGCCCGGGGACCTGGCCGGCTTCTATTCCCTGCCGGCCTGGCTCGCCGGGACGCTGGAGCGGGAGGCGGGAAGCGAGGCCCCGCTCCTCGCCGACGCCCTCGGCCTCCCGGGCCCCATCTTCCTCCGGGTGAACCGCGCCCGCGCGACCCGGGGCGAGGTCCAGGCGCGGCTCGCCGCGGACGGGGTGGTCACCCGTCCCACGGCGCTCGCGCCCGACGGGCTCGAGGTCCTCTCCCCGCGCCCCAACCTGTTCTCGCTGGCCGCCCTTCGCGAGGGGCTCCTCGAGGTCCAGGACGAGGGGAGCCAGCTCCTCGGCGAGACCCTCCTCGCCGGCCCGGGCGACGTCGTGCTCGACCTCTGCGCCGGGGCGGGCGGAAAGTCGCTCCAGCTCGCCGCCGCGGTGGGCCCCACCGGACGGGTCCACGCCTGCGACCCGGACGGCGCCCGGCTCGACCGGCTGCGCACCCGCGCCGGGCGGGCGGGCGCGGCGGTTCACGTGCACGGGGCGCTCCCTCCGGCCGGGCTCCTCGCCGACCGGGTCCTCGTCGACGCCCCCTGCTCGGAGCTGGGGGCGCTCCGGCGCGGTCCGGACCAGCGCTTCCGGATCGACCCCGCCGGCTTCCCGGACCTGCCCCGGCTGCAGCTCGCGCTGCTCACGCGGGCGGCGGCCCACGTCCGCCCGGGGGGGCGGCTCGTCCACGCCACCTGCACGCTGCGCCGGGAGGAGAACGAGGAGGTGGCCCGCGCCTTCGGGCGCGCCGCTCCCGGCTTCACCCCGGCCGACGCGCTCCCGGGCTTCTCCGGCGCGGAGGGCTTCCTGCGCCTCTTCCCGCACCGGCACGGGACCGACGGCTTCTTCGCCGCCGCCTGGACGCGGCGGGCCGGAGGCTAGCCCGTCGCCGCGGCGGAGAGCTCGGCCAGGTCCCCGGCGAAGGCCCGCACGTCGGCCTCGGTCGTGTCCCAGGAGCACATGAGGCGCGCCCCGCCCCAGCCGATGAAGTCGTAGAAGTGCCAGCCGCGGGCGTGCAGGCCGTCGCGGACGGCCGGCTCGAGGCCGAGGAAGACGCTGTTGGCCTGCCTCGGGTAGCGGACGTCGACGCCGGGGACGGCCGACACCAGCGCGTGCAGCAGCGCGGCCATGTCGTTCGCGTGCCGGGCGTGGCGCAGCCAGGCGCCGTCCTCCAGCATGCCCACCCAGGGTGCGGCCAGGAAGCGCATCTTGGAGGCCAGCTGGCCGGCCTGCTTGCACCGGTAGTCGAACTCGCGGGCCAGCTGCCGGTCGAAGAAGACCACCGCGTCGCCGACCGCCATGCCGTTCTTGGTGCCGCCGAAGCAGAGCACGTCGACGCCGGCCTGCCAGGTGATCTCCTTGGGCGTGCACCCCAGGGAGGCCACCGCGTTCGCGAACCGGGCGCCGTCCATGTGGATGCGAAGGTCGAGCGACTTGGCCCGGGCCCAGACGGCCTTCACCTCGTCCGGCGAGTAGACGGTGCCGAGCTCGGTGGCCTGGGTGAGGCTCACCACGCGGGGCTTCGGGTAGTGGATGTCGGTGCGGCGCCGCACCGCCCACTCGACCGCCGCGGCGTCCACCTTGCCGAGCTTCCCGGGTGCGGTGAGGACCTTCGTGCCGTTCGAGAAGAACTCGGGCGCGCCGCACTCGTCGGTCTCGACGTGGGCGGTCTCGCTGCAGACGATGGAGTGGTAGCTCTGGCACATCGAGGCCAGCGCCAGCGAGTTGGCCGCGGTGCCGTTGAAGACGAAGAAGACCTCGCAGTCGGTCTCGAAGAGCTCGCGCAGCAGGTCGGCGGCCCGGGCCGTCCAGGGATCGTCGCCGTAGGAGAGGACGTGGCCGTGGTTGGCGCGGGCCATCGCCTCCCAGGCCTCGGGGCAGATGCCTGCGTAGTTGTCGCTCGCGAACTGGCGCCGTCCGTCGGGTGTCGTGCTCATGGGCGGCGGATTCTAGAGCACATCCCGCCGCCGTCCAGCGCTACCCTCCGGTCTCGCCCTTCGTCACGATCTGGCAGTCCTCGGCCGCGACGCCCTTCAGGATCTCCTTCGCCAGCGAGGAGGCCCCGGCCTGGAGGGCCAGGCCCGACCACGCTTCCGCGAACCCGGGATCCCGCGGACTGCCTCACCTGGCCGCCCAGGGAGATCGCGTCCTTGCCCACCCGGGCGTCCCCCTCGAGGCGCACGTCCCCACCGATGGCCACGGCGTCCTCCTTCACCTGGGCGCCCGGGCGCAAGGTCAGGGTGCCCCCGATCGCCACGGCCTTCTGCACCACGGCATCGCCCTCCACGACGAGGTCGCCCTGGAAGGCGACGGCGTTCTCCACCCGTTCGCCGGCGCGGATGACGAGGGTCTCCCCCTTCGCCACGCGGTCGCGGGGGCCGACCTCGAGGTGACAGTCGCCTCCGGCCCGGGCGGAGGCGGGCGCGGCGAGCAGGACGAGGGTGGCGAGGACGGCGGACGGCTGCGGATGCGTGCATGGCGAGACCTCCGGGGTCCCGCCTCCTACGTCCGTCCGCTCCGCCTATTTCGAGGCGAGCGCCTCGGCGATGGCCGCGCGCACGTGGTCGGGCGTGTAGGGCTTCTGGAGGAGCCCCGCCCCGGACGTGGTGAGCGAGGGGTCGGCCTCGACGGTGAAGCCCGACGACAGGATGGCGCGCACGCCCGGATTCAGCTCGCGCATCCGGCGCAGCACCTCGCGCCCGTCGAGGTCGGGCATCATCACGTCGAGGATCACGAGCGAGATGTCCTTCCACCCCTGCCCGTAGATCTCGAGCGCCTCGCGACCGCCCTCGGCGACCGCCACGGTGTGTCCGTCCCGCTCGAGGATCCGCTGCAGCGCCCGGCGGACCACGCGCTCGTCGTCCACCACGAGGACTTGGACTCCAGGTCCGGGTGCCCGGCGGGGCTGCGCGACTTCCTCAGGCATGCTGCATGCTACTTCGCGGGCCCTTCCGGCGGAACCCCACGCCTGGGTCTAGCGCAGGTCCGGACGGGTGGGTCTCCGCCGCACCGGCGACGTTCCAGCCGCCGAGCGCGATCCGCCACGCCGCGAAGGCGAACACCGGCGCGGCCAGGACGTCCACCGCGTAGTGGACGTGCTGGACCAGGACCAGCGTGGCGACCGCACCCGTGCAGGCCAGGAAGAAGGCCCTGGCGGAGCGGCCGGGCACGGCCAGGAAGAGGAGGAACATCGTCGAGGTGTGCCCGGAGAAGAACAGGTCCCGGGTGAGGGCCTGGGACGCACCGCCGAAGAGCTGCACGAGCGGGTCCTCGAGGACGATCATCCCCGGGGGCGGGTCGAGCGGCGTCGCCCACATGACCGCGATGCGCAGGAGCGCCATCACCACGTAGGCCTGCACCCCGATCACCAGCCGCACCGGGGTCCGCGCCAGCAGGGCCACGGCGAGCAGGATCCCGACGTAGATGAGGGTGAACACGGGCCAGGTGACGTCGCGGGGCGCGAGCCAGGCCAGCACCGGATCGGGCAGGACGGCGCCGGGCCGCCGCTCCACCCACTTCACGAGCGCGGCCAGCGCGGACAGGGTGGCCACCAGCGCGGGAACGGTGAGGGCGAGCCGCCATCGGAACGCCCGATCCGCCCAGGCCTCGGGCCAGGACGCGTCGAGGGAGATGGGGGACATGGAGGGCGGAACCTAGCGCTGGCCGACCTGGCGGTCGCGGAAGGCGAGCTGGCCGAGCAGCGCGGAGATCTCCGGGTCGCGCGGGGAGAGCTGGAGCCCCCGGCGCAGGAGCCCGATGGCGGTCGAGATCTCCCCCATCGACACCGCCGAGACGGCGAGATCGAGGCACTCCTGCGCCTCGGGCCCGCGGTCCGTCACCGGCCGGGGGGGAGCGGCCGCTTCGGGAGGGGGCACGGGATCCGGGGGAGCGACGACGGGCGGCGGGCGGGCGGCCGAGGTGCGGGCGGGCGAGGAACGATCGAGGGACGGCGGCGGCGGGGCCGGGACGGCGGCCCGGGGCGCGACCGGCGGCGGCAGCTGACGCTCGCCGACCTGGGACTCGAAGTCCGCGAGCGCCGCCTTCCAGCGCCACGCCGGGGAGGCCTCGCCGAGCGAGAGGGTGATGACCCGCTGCTCGAGCAGCGCGAAGACGAGCCGGGCCGCCTGGACCGGGGCGAACGGGCCCTTGCGGAGGACGTTCGCGATGGTGGTCCCGTCGCCCAGCATCTTCAGCAGCGTCACCTCGTCCGGGCCGAAGTCGAAGATGAAGCGGGGCGGGGGCCGGAGGAAGAGCTTGGTGTCCGCCGGCAGCCGCTCCGGGACCCGCCGCATCGTTCCCTCGATGCCGGGCTGGTTGGCGACGAGCCGCTTGAACCAGGCGGAGGGATCGCCGTCCGGTTGCCGGTCGGAGAAGGCCAGCCCGACCCGGATGCGCCCCTTGTCGGCCGTCCAGGCCACCGAGCCGAAGACCGAGAGCGGCTGGGAGAGCTGCGGCGCCTCGATCACCAGCTTCGCCACCTCCCCCTTCTGCATGGCCCGGGGCGAGATGATCTGGCAGCCGGTCGCCGAGAGGTCGAAGGTCTCCGCGGACCAGCCTGCCCCCGCGTGAGACACGACCACGCGGTACCGGGCCTGGATCCGGGGAAACTGCCTCGGGTTCTGGATGAACGTCCCCACGGTCGGCACGCTAGCAAGCCCCCCGCCCCCCGGGCAGTACCCGGGCGGCATCCCAGCATGCCACCCGCCGCTCCCCGAGGGTAGAAACCTACCCGTGCGTCCGGAAGGTCTCGAAGAGGAAGACGCTGAAGAGCGCGACCATGGTCATGGCGACGGTTCCGCCGACCACGAGACCGACGATCACGGCGACCTTGCCCAGCGCCGTCTCCGGCAGGATGAGCTCCGTCTTGATGAACCGCCGGGAGGGGCGCATGGCGCGAATGTAGCGCCCCCGTTCGGGCTTCGCTCGGGGAAATCGGCGGGCCGGACCCGGTTGACACCCGGCGCCGCGGTGGCCAGTCTTCGGCGCCATGCCCCTCTTCCGCCGACCCGACGGGGACCTGGTCCGCGACCTGCCGCCGGTCCGCGGGGTCGTGCCGTACCTCATGCGGCGCCGGAACGAGAGCGCGGTCTACCACGAGGCCTTCTACGACGTGGGGCGGGCCCGGAGCTGGCTGCGGGCCTACAACCGCTCGCACGAGGCCCGGGCCACCCTCTTCCACCTGGTCCTGTACGCCTCCGCCCGGGCCCTCCACCTCCGGAAGGGGCTGAACCGCTTCGCCTCCGGCGGCCGGGTCTACCAGCGGCGCGAGGTCTCGGTCTCCTTCGCCGCCAAGAAGGAGATGAAGGACCCCGCCCCGTTCGCCACGGTGAAGCTCCGGTTCGAGGCCGAGGAGCCCTTCGAGGAGACGGTGCGCCGGGTGGCGGAGGCGGTCGACGAGGGTCGGTGGGGACAGGCCCGGCGCATCGACCAGGAGGCCGCGCTCCTCATGCGGCTGCCGGGCTTCGCCATCTCGGCGCTGACCGGGCTGGCCGCCTGGCTCGACCGCTGGAACCTGCTCCCCGGCGCGCTCATGCGCGACGACCCGTTCTTCTCGAGCCTCTTCCTCGCCAACCTGGGCTCGGTCGGGCTCTCGGACACCTTTCACCATCTGTACGAGTACGGGACGGTGAGCATCTTCGGCGTGGTGGGCACGGTCCGTCCCACCGTGGTCCCGGTCCGGGGCGGCACCGAGGTGCGGGAGCTCCTGTCGGTCCGCTGGACGCTCGACGAGCGGGTGAACGACGGGTTCTACGCGGCCCGCTCGCTGCGCATCGCCCAGGACGTCCTGGAGGATCCGGAGCGCTTCCTCGGACCGCCCGGCTCCGCCGTGCTCCCGACGCCGGAGGCCTGGGACGCGCTGCGCGCACGGCGCGACGAGGCCGGGTAGGATCCGCGCGTGCGAAGCCCGATCCTCGCCCTCCTCGCCCTCCTCGCCCTCGGCGCCGCCGGCGTGGCCTGCGAGCGCCCGCCCCCGGCCACGCGCGGCGTACCGCCCGCGGCCCGGGCGGCGGTCGAGCGCTGGCTGGCCGGGGAGACGCCCGACGGCGCGCCGGCGGGTGCGCGACCCCCGGACGGACGCGGGTTCCGGGCGCTCGGGGCGGAGGTCTACCGGCTGCGCTGCATCCCCTGTCACGGCGTGAACGGCAACGGCAAGGGCATCCACGCCGCCCGCCTCTCCGTTCCGGCGCGGGACTTCACGAAGGGTGTCTACGAGTTCCGGTCCACGCCGTCGGGCGAGCTCCCGACCGACGAGGACCTCTTCCGCTCGGTCTCGCGCGGCGTCCACGGCACCGCGATGATCCCGTGGAGCTGGCTTCCCGAGCCGGAGCGGTGGGCGGTCCTGGAGCACGTGAAGGGCTTCTCGCCCCGCTTCCGGGACGAGGGGCCGGGGGAGCCGGTGGCGGTGCCGGAGACGCCCGCGGAGACGCCGGAGCTCGTCGCTCCGGGGCGAGGCGGCCTGGCGGCGGAACGGATGCGCCAAGTGCCACGGCGAGGCGGGCGAGGGCGACGGGCCCTCGGCCTCCACGCTCCGGCGCGACGGCGGGAAGCCCATCCGGCCCATGCCGTTCTCCGGCGGGCGCTTCCTGCGCGGCGGCTCGCTCGCACGACCTCTATCTCACGCTGGCCACCGGCCTCGACGGGACGCCCATGCCGTCGTACGCGACCCTCCCTCCGGAGGAGCTCTGGGCGCTGGCCGCCGTGGGTCCGGGTGCGCGCCGGCCTGCCCGGCGCCGGCTCGCGGCCGCTCCCGCCCGACGCGGAGGAGCAGATGGGCTGGCGGATCGACGTCGAGGACCGGTAGCGCGGGTCGAGGCGGCGGCACCCATCTGTATCGAGCGGCTCCCCGCTGGATTGCCTAGCATCTGCGGACTTCCACCTCGAGGGCTCCCCGCATGCACACCCGGTTCCATTCGCCTCGTCGTCGCCCTGGCCGCCGCCGGCGCGACCCTGCTGCCCACCGCTTCGCTCGCCGACGACCCCAAGTTCGCCTGGGGCAAGAAGGACGAGATCGTGAAGATGCCGGACTGGGCGGCCTCGGTGACCGCCGGCTTCGGCATGACCACCGGGAACGCGCAGGCCCTCAACCTGTCGGGCGCCGGCATGGTCTCGCACCGGTTCACGCAGAACGACCTGCTCGCCTTCGACGCCATGGTCGCGTTCCAGCGGAGCACCATCCAGTCGGCCGTGGACACCAACCGCGACGGGGTGATCACGCCCGACGAGGTCTTCGACATCACCCAGAGCGTGAGCGAGGCCTGGGGCACCAAGCTGCGCTACGACCACTTCTTCGGCCTGAACGCGGTCTACGCCTTCGTCTTCGCCGGCGGCGACATCCCGGCCGGCAAGCAGTTCGTGGGCGGCGCCCAGGCCGGCTACTCCCGGGCCCTCTACAAGACGGCGACGAGCGAGCTCGTGGGCGAGCTGGGCCTCGACTACACCTACCAGCGCTACGTCGTGGGCACGCCCAACTCGATCAACATCGCGGCGGTCCGCGCCTACCTGGGCTACCTGGGCAACCCCACGCCGGACCTCTCCTACAACGCCAGCGTGGAGTACCTCGGCAACCTGAACGCCGAGGAGACGCCCACCGGCCGGGTGGGATCGTTCGGGGACAACCGCGCGGTGGGCAAGGTGGGCGTGACCTGGAAGATCTTCGGGGACGGCAGCCTGGGCTTCCGCTTCCGCGCCCTCTACGACTCGGCGCCCGCGCCCAAGCCGCCGCCGTCCGGCTTCTCCTGGGCGGCCGGCTACCAGCCGCTCGCCAACCCCTGGGACACCTTCACCGAGCTCGTGCTCGTCTACAAGCTGCTCTAGACCGGCCAAAGGCCCCGAGAGGCCGCCGGATCCGACGCCCGGTCCCGGCCGGGCGTCTTTTTTTTCGATCCCCCGTTGCGCCGGCTGCCGCATCGCGTCAAAATATTGATTCTTGAATCAGGAGGCCACCGTGCCCGACAAGAAGACCGCCAGCTACGTCCAGTCCCTCTGCATGGGGGAGATCGAGCAGGAGATCATCGTTCCCTTCCCCGAGATGGAATCGGGCGAGAAGGAGACCCTCGGCCAGGTGCTCGCCTCGGTCCGCCAGCTCCTGTCGGGGCGGGAGAAGGAGTTCCGGGAATGGGACGTGAAGGCCGAGATGCCCGGCGCCTTCGTCGAGGAGCTGCGCCAGTTCGGCCTCTTCGGCCTCGTCATCCCGGAGGCCCACGGCGGCATCGGGTTCGGCTCGACCGCCTACTCGCGGGTGCTCCAGGAGATCGCCACCTTCGACGGGTCGGTCGCCCTCACGGTGGGGGCCCACAGCTCCATCGGCATGCGCGGCCTGCTCCTCTTCGGCACCGACGCGCAGAAGGCCCGCTGGCTGCCGAAGCTCACCACCGGCGAGATGATCGCCGCCTTCTGCCTCACCGAGCCGGGCGCCGGCTCCGACGCCGCCGCGGTCCGCACCACCGCGCGCCGCGACGGCAACGACTGGATCCTGAACGGCGAGAAGATCTGGATCACGAACGGCGGCATGGCCGACTTCTTCACCGTCTTCGCCAAGACCCCGGACGTGCAGTCGAAGGGCAAGGCGGCGCTGACCGCCTTCGTGGTCACGCGCGACATGGCCGGCGTCTCCACCGGTCCCCACGAGGACAAGATGGGGATCCGGGCCAGCTCCACCACCACCGTCCGGCTCGACGAGGTCCGGGTGCCGGGCGACCACGTGCTGGGCGGCGTGGGTCAGGGCTTCAAGGCGGCCATGCGCATCCTGAACGCCGGGCGCACCGGCCTCGGGGGCGGGTCGGTGGGCGGCATGAAGAAGCTCATCGCGCTCTCGGCGAAGCAGGCCGTCGAGCGGCAGCAGTTCGGCCGCCCCATCTCCGAGTTCGGCATGATCAAGGAGAAGGTGGGGATGATGGTGGTGGACGCCTTCGCCGCCGAGTCGGTGGTGAGCCTGGTGGCCGGGATCATCGACCAGGGCTACGAGGACTTCGCGGTCGAGGCCGCCATCTCCAAGGTCTTCGCCACCGAGGCGCTCTGGCGGGTCTCCGACGAGGCGCTGCAGATCGCCGGCGGAAACGGCTTCATGAAGGAGTTCCCCTACGAGAAGGCGGTGCGGGACTGCCGCATCAACCGGATCTTCGAGGGAACGAACGAGATCCTGCGCCTCTTCATCGCGCTCACCGCCATGAACGACGTCGGCCAGCAGCTGAAGGAGCTGGCCGGGGTGGTGAAGAACGGCGTCGCCGATCCCATCAAGGGCTTCGGGGTGCTCTCCGGCTACGCCCGCAAGCGCGCCTCGCTGGCCACCGGCCTGGTCGGCGACAAGCGCACCTTCACGCTCCTCACGCCGGCGGTGAAGAAGGCCGCCACCGTCGTGGAGGAGGGCACGCGCGACGTGGCGCTGGCCGCCGACCGGATCCTCCGCAAGCACGGGGGCAAGGTGGTGGGCAAGCAGTTCGCCACCCACCGGCTCGCCGACATCCTCATCGACCTCTACGTGCTGTCGGCGGTGCTCTCCCGCGTGAACTCGGCGGTGGAGGACAAGGGCGAGGAGGCCTCCGCCCAGGAGCTCGCCATCCTCGAGATCTTCGCCGGCCGGGCGCGGCGCCGCATGCGGAGCAACCTGAACCGCATCGACGACAACGACGACGAGCTGGTGAAGCTGGTGGCCGACCACGCCTTCCAGAAGGAAGGCTACGGCTGGGACACCGTCTGAGTCGCTAGCACCCTGGGTCGCTAGCGCTTCCCGGCGCAGATCGCGGCCGAGCGGTGGAACGCCGGGCGGCCCGACTCCGGCTCGAGCGAGATCTGGTCCATCACCTCGGCGCAGGCGTCGGCGGGGGCGTGCCGGGCGAGCGTCTCGGCGGCCACGGACCGCAGCCCGGGCTCGCCGGCGGCCCGCAGCACCGGGGTCAGTGCGGCGCGGAGGCCGGCCGGCTGGAGCACCCGCCCCAGCATCCGCACGGCCGTCTCCCGCACGGTCAGCGGTGCGGCGCCGTCGTCGACGAGGGCGCGGGCGAGCGGCTCGGCGCGTACCGGGTCGGCGGCGGTGAGGGCCCCGAGCGCGGCCGAGCGGGTCGAGGGCATGCGGCTCTCCGAGGCGGCGATCTCGGCGAGCACCGGGACGGCCGCCGGTCCGAGCGCCTTCCAGGTGGCGGCGGGGATGGGGCGGTCGATGGCGCCGAGGAGCGCCTCGGCGTGCGCGCGGACCTCGGCGTCGGACATGCCGGTGGCGGCGAGCAGGGAGGCGGCGAGGAGCGCGAGGGTCGTGTTCATGGTGGCTCCTACTGGACGAGCGGATTGGCCCGCATGATTCGCTGCTGCTCGGGCGAGAGGGTGCCGGTGGACTGGGTCGCGTCGAACAGCCAGAACATGAGGTTCTCGCCGCCGCCGCAGGTGGTGGCCGGGAAGGTCGTGCAGTCCGCGTTCGTCATCTGGTAGGTCGTGGGGGTCTGCGTGCCGGCGTAGCAGCTCGTCTTGTCGAGCGCGCACAGCTTGCAGTCGCAGATGGGCGTGTCCTTCACCGGATCGAAGGTGGTCCCGGTCCACTCGGTGTCGTGGTAGAGGCCGAGCGCGTGACCGGACTCGTGGGCCGCGATGTAGGCGGTCCGGTCGGCGCCGCAGCCCTGGAAGTTCATCGCCCCGGTGCAGGCGGCCGTGCCGCCCCCTCTCAGGTCCGCCACCGAGACCAGCGCCCCGCTCGCCACCGTTCCGCCCACCGAGGCCGGGCCGGGGATGGTCCCGTCGATCCCGACGATGGTGGTCCCGCCCTGCTCGGCCGAGACCAGGCTGTTCACCAGGAACAGGTTCATGGCGTTGCCCGGGTTCGACAGGCTCAGGATGGTGGCGACCTCGCCGCACGCGCTCCGGTCGTCCGCGTCCACTCCGGTCCTGTACTGGGCCTTCACGCTCTGGGGCAGGTCGACGAAGGCCAGGGAGCCGAGCGTCAGCCCCGCGCGCGCGAGGAGCGTGCCGAGGGTGACGCCCATGCGCGTCATGGACGGGTCGGTCGCGGCGCTCGCCGCCGTGTACCGGTCGGTGACCAGGTAGACCGTCACGTCGATGGCGCCCGGTGGCGCCCACCGTGCCGGGCTTCAGGAGGACCTTCAGGTCGTACCTGCCGGGCGGATACTTCGTGGTGCCGTCACCCACGGTGCAGGAGGGCTTCGCGCAGCCCGAGGCGTAGTCGAAGATCTTGACCGACCAGGTGCCGGAGGGCACCCCGCCGTTCGCGGCCACGTACTCGAGCGCGTTGGAGGTGTTGGGCACGGTCGCCGTTCCGGTCCACGGGGACGAGGACTCGAAGTACATGGAGCCGATCCCGCCCGGACTGCCCCAGGTGGCGGGGTTCGCGGGTGGCGCGACGGCCTGGTTGTAGAAGAGCGTCCCGTTCACGGCGATGGTGCCGGGCACCACGGTGTTGGGATAGCTGGTGCCCTGGAAGGTGATCGACGGGGCCGCGAGCGGCTCCGCCCCCTGCTGGACCAGGGTCACGCTCCCCGTGCCGGCCGGCACCTGGAAGCTCACCGTCTCGCCGACCGCGTGCACGCCGAGCGCGAGGACCCGCGCCGCCGGAAGGGCGCTCGGCTGCGGGGCGGAGGGAGTGCACACGGCGGGCGCGACGACGAAGACGGGCGTCGACCCCCTGCTCGAAGGGGCGGCGACGCTGGTCGCGACCACGTGGTAGCTCCCCACGGTCGCCGGCGCCCGGTAGACGCCGGTCGGGGAGATGGTGCCCCCGGCGTCGCCCTCCTGCACCGACCAGGTCACCGAGGCGTCGCTCACGCCGGTCACGCTGGCCGTGAACTGGAACGCTCCCCCGGTGACGACGCCGGGACTCGCGGGAGACACGGTGACCACGGCGCTGCTGCCGCCTCCGCTGCCGCCGCAGGCCGCGGAAAGGGAGAGGAACGCCGCGAGAAGGAGGGACCGGTAGGGTGCGGTTCGCATCGCCCGCCAATCTACCGCGATCCGCCAGCCCGCGCCGCCGACTCCTGCGGGAGGAGCGCCGCGAGGAGGAAGCGGTGGACCGGCACCGGAACGCCGGCCTCCTCTCCGAGGCGCACCACCGCGCCCGTCTGCTCGAGGAGCTCGGACGGGCGGCCGGCCGTCACGTCCCGCTGCATCGACGCGGTGGCCGTGGGCGGGAGCTCGTCGTAGCGCGCGAGCGTCCTCGCCACCGCGTCCTCGCCCAGCCTCGCACCGTGCGCCCGCCCCACGGCCGCCACCTCCTCCAGCGCGGCGACGAGCAGCGCGCGGGTCCGGGGCTCGGTGCGCATCACGCCCAGCGGCGCCCGGGCCGCCGCGCCCACGCTGCCGAAGGGGTCGATGAAGAGGAACTTCTCCCAGGTGGCGGTGAGGATGTCGTCGACCACCGCGGCAGCCGCGCCCGACGCGCGGATGGCCTCGGCGAGCCGCTCGAGGCGGGCGCTTCCCCCGCCCGACCGCTCCCCGAGGGTGACCTGGAGCGGCGTCCCGGTGGTGCGCACCTCGCCCGGTCCCTCCCGCCAGGCGAAGACCTGGCAGAACCCGCCGGCCACCGGGCCGGGCCCCAGCGCCTCGGCCAGGATCGCCGCGGCCTCGACGCCGTTCTGGAGGGGGACGACCACCGTCTCCGGCCCCACCAGCGGCCGCAGGAGGGGCGCCATCTCGCGCACCTGCCCGGCCTTCAGCGCCACGAGCACGGCGTCGAAGGGACCCGGGGGCGACAGCTCCCCCGGCACCGGCGCGGCGCCGGGCTGGACGGTGAAGGTTCCCCACGGTCCGTGCACCCGGAGCCCCTGGGCCCGGATGGCCGCGAGGTGCTCCCCCCGGGCCACGAAGGCCACCTCGTTCTCCGAACGGGCGAGCAGCCCCCCGAAGACCCCACCGACCCCTCCGGCCCCGATGACGGCGATGCGCATGGGGTCCGATGTAATGCGTTCACGGGACCTGCGGCACCTTGTCGCATCCGATCGGTGGCGGCAGTGTAGGGCTCCGGTGTAAGCGAGGGCATGGAGGTCTCAGGTCGATGAAGATTCTCGCTCGGTTCGCGGCGCTCACGGTGGCCGGCTCGCTCCTCGCCGCGGCCTCCCCGGCCCTCGCCTGCTCGGTCTGCGGCTGCGGCGATCCCCTGGTCGGGGTCGGCCAGGTCGCCGGTCCCGCCGGCCAGCTCGGGCTGGAGCTCGACGGCCAGTGGCTCTACCAGAAGGCCGGGGGCGAGGAGCCGGGCACCACC
Organism: uncultured delta proteobacterium; assembly: GCA_963766715.1. Classification (GTDB taxonomy): domain Bacteria; phylum Myxococcota; class Myxococcia; order Myxococcales; family Anaeromyxobacteraceae; genus CAIOAK01. Next base: position 218,000 of record CAVYBH010000011.1, on the reverse strand, counting down.
GACGTGTTGAACCAGTACTCGGTGCTCCTCACGATCTCCTACACGCCGATCACGAACCTGAATCTCGTCGTCACCCTGCCGTGGGTCTGGAAGAACATGCAGATGGAGATGCCCGACGGGACCATCATGCCCTCGTCCAACCTGAACGGCTTCGGCGACATGCAGTTCGGCCTGCGCTGGTTCTTCTGGGACGAGATCGACCTCGGCAACCGCCTCCACCACTCCCTCTCCGTGTCGGCCTCCACCTTCGCCCCCACCGGCAACAACTCGGCCGTCGACGCGGACGGCGTGCGCGTGGACGAGCACGGCCAGGTCGGCACCGGCGGATGGGGGCCGAACGTCGGGCTCTTCTACCGGCTGCAGGGCGACCTCTGGAGCGGCTACGCCGGCGTGTGGGGGCTCTACCGAACGGTCAACTCCTACGGCTACCGGTTCGGCGCGGCGGCGCTGTGGACGGTGGCGGGGCAGTACCAGCCGCTCGACTGGCTCGCGCTGGCGCTCGCCGTGGACGGGCGCGCGGCCGGGTCGGACGTCGACAACGGCGTCGAGGTGGAGAGCACCGGCGGCTTCGTGCTCGCGGCGGTGCCCGCGGCCTACGTGAACGTCTTCCCGGGCGGGTGGCTCTTCGCCAAGGCCCAGCTCCCGTTCGCGACCAAGCTGAACGGCGTGCAGACCATCGGCCCGGTGGTCACGGCCGGCCTGCGCTACGAGCTCTTTTGACGGCGAGCTTCTGGGCCTCGTCCTCGACGGCGGCGATCACCGACGGCACCTGGGACTTGTTGGCCATGTTGATCACCCAGGACGGCACGCCCCCGCCCGGGTCGATGTCGATCTGGTAGCGGAAGCGGCTCTCTCCGCCGGCGGCGGGCGAGATCTCCCAGCCGCCGGTGTTGCGGACCATGTGCGTCGCGCCGTCGGGAGGCGCGCCGTGGCTCTCGTCGAGGGTCCAGCGCAGCTCGAAGTCTCCCCCGTCCTCCACGTCGTCGACCACGACCTCCATCCGGAAGGCGTAATCTCGCGCTCCCACCAGCGGCGGCTCGTACCGCTCGTAGACCCAGATCTTCCGGCACCCGGGCAGGTCCTTGGCGCCTTCGCGGCACGCCTCGGCGTGGAGCACCTTGCGGTGCGCCAGGTAGGGGCTCAGTCGGTCGCTCTCGAAGGCCCGGCGGAGCACGTCGCGCACGGCCCATGCGGGGGCCTTCACCGTGCCCTCGGCGCGCAGCGCGACCACGTCGGAATCCTCGCGCTCCATGCGGTAGAGGCGCCCCTGATGGAACGTGGACACGAGCGCCCAGGTGGCGACGGCGAGCGCGAGGCGCATCAGTGACTTCTAAGCCGCCCGGCTCCTCCTGGCCAGCGATGCGGCGCGGGCCGATTTCGGGCGTCATTCCGCTCGAGGCGCGCTAGCCTCGTCCCCCGTGCCCACCTCCCGCAGCGCGTCCTCCGCCCGCAGCGGCCACTCCCGGATCCTGGGAGCCATCGACGTGGGGACGAACGCGGTCCGGCTCGAGCTGGCCCGCCCCATGCCCGACGGGTCGTTCGACCTCGTCCACTCCGAGCGAGATCCCGTCCGGCCCGGCGAGGGGGTCTTCAAGACCGGCCGCATCCCGCGCGAGGTGGAGGCGCGGCTCCTGTCCACGCTGCGCCGCTACGCCGCGCTGGCCCGGCGCCACCGGGCGCGGGTCCGTGCGGTCGCCACCAGCGCCATCCGCGAGGCGAAGAACGGCCCGGACGTCGTCGCCCGGGTGCGGAAGGCGACGGGGCTCGAGCTCGAGGTCATCTCCGGAAAGGAGGAGGCGCGCCTCATCGCGCTCGGCGTGCTCCGAGGCCAGCCGCCCCGGGCCCACAACCTCGTCGTCGACATCGGGGGCGGCTCCACCGAGATTGCGGTGGCGGTGGGCGACCACCCGACGAGCCTCTTCAGCGTGGCCATCGGGTCGGTGCGCCTCACCGAGACCTTCGACTCGTCGGGCAAGGTGCCGAGCAAGCGACTCGAGCTCATGCGCACCTTCGCGGCGGAGGCGTTCCAGCGCTCGCTGCCCCGCTTCGCCCACCCGCGCCGCGCGCTCGGCAGCTCGGGCACCATCGGCACCATCGTCTCCTTCGCCGCGGAGGGCGGGCGCCGCGTGGCCACCCGCAAGCGCATCCGGCGCGCCGTCGAGCTGCTCGCCGCCATGGGGCTCGAGGAGCGGCGGCGCACCTTCGACGCGCGGCGCGGGGAGATCGTGGTGGCCGGGGCGGTGGTGCTCGAGGCCCTCGTCGAGCGGCTCGGCCTGGAGAGCGTGACCGCGGTCGAGACCGGGCTGCGGCAGGGGCTGCTCGTCGACATGCAGGAGCGGCAGGGGCGGGACGCGCCCGACGCGAGCACCGCCGAGGCGTCCCGGGCCCTGGGCCGCCGCTTCGCCTTCGACGAGGCCCACGCCGACCAGGTGACGCACGTGGCGCTCGGGCTCTTCGACGACCTGGCCGGGGTGCACGGGCTGCCGGCCTCGGCCCGGCCCATCTTGGAGGCAGCGGCCCTGCTCCACGACGTGGGCAGCGCCGTCTCGTACTCCAAGCACCACAAGCACACCTTCTACCTGGTCGCGAACGGCGACATCCCGGGCTTCTCCGACCGGGAGCGCATGCTGGTGGCGCTGGTGGCGCGCTACCACCGGCGAAGCCCGCCCGACCGGGAGCGGCCCGACCTGGCCACGCTGTCGCCCGCCGAGTTCCGCACCGTGCGGAAGCTCGCGACGCTGCTGCGGCTCGCCGACTCCTGCGATCGCAGCCACCACCAGCTCGTCCGCTCGTCCCGGGCCCAGGTGACCGGCGGGGCGGTCCGGCTCGCGTTGCGGTCGCGCCACCCCATCGACCTGGAGATTCTGGGACGCGGGGCGCGAGGCCGCGCTCTTCCGGCAGGTCTTCGGCAAGCGCCTGGAGCTCTCGGTCGGCCGATAGGGGGCCTGTCGCGGATCGTGGCACCCGGGGCCGTCCCGTGTTAGGACGACCCCACGCGCGTTCCCTGGAATGACTCGGGAATCCGGCAGGTTCTCCACCCATCCTTCCCTCTCGCCCCCCCGCTCGACCTCCCCTCTGAAATAAGGCCGCTCCTCCCACGTTGGGGCGTCGGTCCGCTTCGGGAGCCCAATGTCCGCCGAGACGCTCGCGCAGTCGCCACTTCTCCACCCCACCAGAGAGCTTCCCCTCGCCGCGGAGCAGCGGCGCTACTGGGTGCCGCTCCTCTTCGCCACCGCCGCCGCGCTGCTCTTCTCGATCGTGGCCGTGCCCCGCATCGACTTCGAGCGGGCGGCCGCCGACGCGATCGACCGCAGCGAGGGCGCGGCGCAGATGTCGCCGCACGATCGCGAGGTGAAGCTGGAGCAGGCCCGCAAGGTGGCCGCCCTCGCCGCCTACACCGGGGCCGCCTTCGGGACGGGGCTCACGGCCCTCCTCGGCGCCTTCTGGGTCTGGATGGCGTTCAAGGTGGTGGGGGCGAAGCCCGGCTTCGCGCAGACCTTCACGGTGATGTGCTGGGCGCTGCTCCCGGGCGCCGTGGAGGCGCTGCTCGCCGTCCCGGCGCTGCTCGTCCGCGGGACGCTCATGCCCGAGCAGCTCGCCACGCTCCTCCCCTCCAACCTGGGGATCCTGCTGCCCGCCGGCGCGCAGGGGCCGCTCGCCTCGTTCCTGGGCGCGGTCGACCTGTTCTCCCTCTGGGCGGTCTGGCTGGTGGTGGCGGGCATGGCCGGGGTGGCGCGGGTCTCGCGCACGCGCGCGCTCGTGACCGTCACCGTCCTCTGGCTCGCCTACGTCGCCGTCTTCCGCGTTGCGCTGCCCATCCTCGGGGGCGCGAGGTAGACATGCATCCGATCCTCCTCCTGCTGCCGCTGGCGCTCGCCGCCGCCGAAGCCCCTCCCATCACGCTCGACGAGGCGCTCGCCGCGGCCGCCCAGGCCAACGTGGACCTGAAGCTCGCCGGGACCGACCGCGCGCTGGCCGGCGTGGACGAGTACGCCAGCTGGGCGGGCGTGCTGCCCCGGCTCGACCTGGCCGCCAACTTCGGCAACATCTACACCGCGCCCAGCACGCAGAACATCTCGATCCCCTACATCGTCACCAACCCCGACGGCAGCCAGACCCTCGGCCTACAAGTTCTCGCTGCAGAAGATCCCCGCCAACGACGTGGAGTCCTACGCGCTCGGGCTCACGCTCCAGGTGCCGCTCTTCGACGGCATGCGGAACTGGGCGAACATCGCCCGGACGAAGGCGCTCCTGCGGGCCGCCGACAAGTCCTACGACGAGGCCTCGCTCAACGTCTCCTTCGACGTGATCCGGCGCTTCTACGAGGTGGTCCGCGCCGAGCGGAGCCTCAAGGTGCTCCAGGAGGCCGTGGCGCGGAGCGAGGAGCTGGTCCGGCGCACCGACGCCCTCTACGAGGCCGGGCGCGCCCCGCGCAGCGACACCTACGCCGCGCGCGTGACGCTCGGGAACGACCGCATCTCCGCCGAGCAGCAGCTCTCCCGGGTCGCCGACGCGCGGGTGGCGCTGTCGCTCGTCCTCGGCCGCGGCGCCGATCCCGAGCTCCACGTGGTCCCGCCCGGCACCCTCGAGGCCTCCACCTTCCAGGAGCCGCCGGAGCAGGCCTCCCTCGTCGACCTGGCCAAGCGCAAGCGCCCGCTCCTCTCGGCCGACGAGCAGCGGATCAAGGCCGCGGCGGAGGGAATCCGCGTCGCCCAGGCCGGCTACTGGCCGAGCGTGGGCGCCCAGGCCAGCTACAACCGCCAGGGGCCCTACATCGCCGGCCCGCAGGGCGTGTACGGGGATCCCACCGGCCAGTACGTGGCCACCTTCGGCATCGCCGTGAACTGGAACCTCTTCGAGGGGCGGACCACGAGCGCCAACGTGCAGCGCGCCAACCTGAACGACGAGCGCGCCCGCCTCCAGGCCGAGCAGTCCTTCCTGCAGGTCACGAGCGAGATCGCGCACTCCCGCTCCGGCTACCAGACCCTCTCCGCCTCCGCCGCGCTGGCCGAGGAGAACCTCAAGTCCGCCCGCGAGAGCCTCCTGCTCGCCAAGCGCCGCTTCGAGGCGGGCGCGGCCACGCAGGTGGAGATCCGCGACGCGTTGCTCAACCTCACCCGGGCCGAGCTCTCGCTCCTGCAGGCCCGCATCGACGCCATCATCGCCCGCGCCGACCTGAACCGCGCCGTGGGCGGCGCGCTGTAGCCGAAAGGAACCGTTGGCCATGTCCTGGACCAAGCGCATCATCGCCGCCGTCTTCGTGCTCGCCGTCGTCGGCATCGTCGCCGCCTCGCTGGCGCCCAAGAAGGATCCGCCCGTCACCGTGCAGACCTCCGCGGTCCGCAAGGGCCCCATCACCCGCAAGGTGGCGGCGGCCGGGAAGCTGCAGGCCGCCACGCAGGTGAAGCTCTCCTCCAACCTGTCCGGCGACCTGCTCGACCTGCCGGTGCGGGAGGGCGACACCATCAAGAAGGGGCAGTACATCGGGCGCATCGACGCGCGCCGCTACGAGGCCCAGCTGCACCAGCGCGAGGCCATGGAGCAGAGCGCGAAGTCCGAGCTCTCGCTCGAGGAGGTGAACCTCGCCAAGCTCGAGGCCGACCTCAAGCGGGTCGAGAAGCTCGTCAAGGCCGACAGCGCGAGCACCGCCGAGCTGGAGCGGGCGGTCGCCGAGCGCGACGGCGCGCTCGCCCGGGTCCAGGCCGCCAAGGACCGGGTCCGGAACGCCACCGCGAGCCTCTCCGAGGCCCGCTACCTCCTCTCCTTCACCACCCTCACCGCCCCCATCGACGGCATCCTCACCTCGCGGCTCAAGCAGGTGGGCGAGCGGGTGCGCGGCTCCGACTTCAACGAGGATCCCATCGTCATCATCGCCACCCTCTCCAGCATGGAGATGAAGGTCGAGGTCGGCGAGCACGAGGTGGTCTACCTGCACGAGGGCGATCCGGCCGAGATCGAGATCGACGCCTTCCCCGACCGGAAGTTCCCGGCCCAGGTCATCGAGATCGCCAAGAACGCCACGGTGAAGAACGCCGGCACCGAGGCCGAGGTCACCACCTTCCCGGTCCGCATCGCCCTCACGACGAACGTCTCGGGCGCGCTGCCGGGCATGAGCGGCCAGGCCACCATCTCGACCGAGACCCATGACCAGGCCCTCATCGTCCCCCTGCAGGCGGTGACGGTGCGCACCGAGAAGCAGCTCGGCGCCGGCAAGGATCAGAAGGACGGCGGGCCGCCCCCCGAGGGCGCCGCGCCCGCGGGCACCCCGGACGCGAAGAAGGTCGGCCGCGAGCCGATGCAGAAGGTCGTCTTCGTGGTGGAGGACGGCAAGGCCAAGGTCCGCCGCGTCGAGACCGGCCTCGCCAGCGAGAACGACATCGAGCTCACCAGCGGCGTGAAGGAGGGCGACGTCATCGTCGAGGGGCCCTACAAGCTGCTCTCCCGCGACCTGGCCGACGGCAAGCCGGTGAAGGAGGAGAAGCCGGAGAAGGACAAGGCGAAGGACAAGGAGGCCCCCAAGGTCTCCGGCGAGGCCAAGAAGGGAGCCAGCGGGTCGTGACCGAGGCTCCCCTCATCTCCGTCGAGAACCTGACCCGCACCTACACGGTCGGCCAGGAGGAGGTGCGCGCCCTCGACGGCGTCTCCTTCGACGTGCGCCGCGGCGAGTGGGTGGCGGTGGTGGGCCAGTCCGGCTCGGGCAAGTCCACGCTGATGAACCTGATCGGCGCGCTCGACACGCCCAGCGCGGGCTCCTACCGGATCAACGGGCACGACGTGGAGAAGCTCACCGACGACCAGCTGGCCGACCTGCGCAACCAGGAGATCGGCTTCGTCTTCCAGACCTTCCAGCTGCTCCCCCGGTCCACCGCGCTCGCCAACGTCGAGCTGCCGCTCGTCTACCGCGGCATCCCGCGCAAGGAGCGGCGCGAGAAGGCCGTCGCGGCGCTCGAGGCCGTCGGGCTCGCGAACCGGATGCACCACCGCCCCAACGAGCTCTCCGGCGGACAGCGCCAGCGCGTGGCCATCGCCCGGGCGCTGGTGGGAACCCCGTCCCTGCTGCTGGCCGACGAGCCCACCGGCAACCTGGACAGCGCCACCGGCGAGGAGATCATCCGGCTCTTCGGCGAGCTGAACAAGCGCGGGCACACCATCCTGCTCGTCACCCACGAGCCGCGCCTCGCGGCGCGCTGCCCGCGGGCCATCCGGCTCTCCGACGGCCGCGTGGTGGCCGACGGTCCGGGGGCCGAGGTGGCCGCCCTGGGCGTGCCGCAGGCCCCGCCCCACACGCCCGCCCCGGCTCCTGGAGCGGCGGCGTGAGGTGGCTCCGTCGCGCCTGGGGGGAGCTCCTGGAGAGCTTCCGGATCGCCTTCGGGGCGCTGGCGGGCGCGCGGCTGCGCACCTTCCTCACCACGCTCGGCATCGTCATCGGGGTCTCCACGGTGATCGCCATCGTGGCCATCATCCAGGGGCTCGACCGCAGCTTCGAGGAGCAGATCCAGTTCCTCGGGGCCCACACGCTCTACGTGGACCGCCAGCCCTGGATCCAGAACGACGACACCTGGTGGATGTACCGCAACCGCAAGAAGATCACGGTCACCGAGCTGAAGGCCGTGCAGCGCGAGTCGCAGCTGGCGGTGTCGGTGGCCCCCATGTCCGGCATCCGCGGCAAGGTGGCGCGCGGGGGCGTCGAGCTGGAGAGCGTGGTCATCCGCGGCACGAGCGAGGAGTACCTGAACGCCAACGGCGGCTCGGTCCAGGCCGGCCGCTTCCTGGTGGCGGGCGACATCGACCTGGCCCGCCCGGCGGTCGTGCTCGGCACCGACGTGGTCGACCGGCTCTTCCCCGACGAGCCGGTGGCGGCCGCGGTCGGGAAGAAGGTGCTCATCGCCGGCCGCACCTTCCAGGTGGTCGGCGTCCTGGAGCGGCAGGGGCAGCTGCTCGGCATGCCGCTCGACAACGTGGCGGTGATGCCCTACTCCAGCTTCGGCCGCATCTTCGGCAGCCAGCGCAACATGGTGCTCTCGGTGGCCGCGCCTCCCGGCAAGATCGCCGAGCTGGAGAGCGAGCTCACCCCCATCCTGCGGCGCGCCCGCAACGTCCTGCCCGGCAAGCCGGACGACTTCGCCTTCAACCGCCAGGAGCAGTTCCTCAAGCTCTACAAGCAGCTGACGAGCGCCCTCTACGGCATGGCCATCGGCGTGGGCCTCATCACCCTCATCGTGGGCGGCATCGGCATCATGAACATCATGCTGGTCTCGGTGCACGAGCGGACCCGGGAGATTGGCGTTCGCCGCGCGCTGGGGGCGCGCCGCAGCACCATCCTCACCCAGTTCCTCATCGAGTCGGCGGCGGTGGCTGCGCTGGGCGGCGCGCTGGGGACCGCGCTGGGGCTGGGTGTGGCGCAGCTGGTGGCGCTGCTCTCGCCGCTGGCGGCGGCGGCCACGCCCTCGGCGATCGTCTTCGGCATCGCCTTCTCCACGGCGACCGGCCTCGTCTTCGGCATCTGGCCGGCCTGGCGGGCCGCCAACCTCGATCCGGTGGAGGCGTTGCGCTACGAATGAAGGGCTTCGTCGACAACCTGGGGCTGGCCTTCAGCACGTTGCGGGGAAACCCGCTGCGCTCGCTTCTCACCCTGCTGGGCATCGTCATCGGCGCCGCCACCGTGGTGGCCATGATGTCGCTCGTGGAGGGCTTCCGCATCAGCGTGAACAAGGACCTCGAGGGGCTGGGGGCCGGCTCGTTCCAGGTGCAGAAGTGGCCGGCCACCTTCGGCCACATCGACCGCGCCAAGTACGCCAAGCGGCGCGATCTCACGCGCGAGCAGGGCGAGGCGCTGCGATCGCTGCCGCACGTCGGCCACGTGTCGATCGAGGCCTACCACCGGAACCCCGAGCGGATCTCCACCCGGGACCGGGCCACCAAGCCGAGCATCCAGGTGGGCGGCGGCGTCCCCGACTACCAGTACGCCAACGCCGTCACCATCGCCGACGGCCGCTTCTTCACCGACACCGACGTCGCCACTGGCGGCCGGGTGGCGGTGCTGGGCGCCGACGTGGCCGACGTCCTGTTCCCCGGCGAGAGCGGGGTGGGCAAGGAGATCCGCATCCGCTCGTCTCCCTTCACGGTGGTGGGCGTCGCCGAGCGGCGCGGCGCCACGCTGGGCGGCAGCCAGGACGGGTGGGTGATCATCCCGCTCGACCCCTACTACCAGGTGCTCGGCCGGGTCACGAACCACAACATCGCCATCCAGGCCCTGACCCCCGAGGACTTCAACAAGGCCCAGGACGAGGTCATCGCCCGGCTCCGCGCCATGCGCGGCCTGCGCGGCCTGCAGGAGAACGACTTCGACATCTACAGCAACGAGACCATGACCGGCACCTTCAACCAGTTCGCCGCGGTGGTGGCGGCCGCCACCTTCGCGGTGACCTTGCTGGCGCTCGTGGTGGGCGGCATCGGGGTCATGAACATCATGCTGGTCTCGGTGGCGGAGCGGACCCGCGAGATTGGCGTGCGCATGGCGCTGGGGGCCCGGCGTCGCCGCATCCTCTCCCAGTTCGTCATCGAGGCGGTCACGCTCTCGCTCCTGGGCGGCATCCTGGGCGTGCTGCTGGGCGCCGGCGGGGCCATCCTGGCCCGCGAGGTGTGGGACATTCCGGCGAGCGTCCCGGCCTGGGCGGTGCTACTCTCCCTGCTTTCCGCATCCGGGGCAGGCGTCGTCTTCGGCATCTACCCCGCCATCCGCGCCAGCCGCCTCGACCCGGTCGAGGCCATGCGTACGGAGTAGGGAAGGGGCCGCAGGACGACGTGGACAAGGCCAAGGTCAAGCGCGAGATCCAGGGCTGGGTCATCACCATCCTCGCCGTGCTGGCATTCCGGACGCTGCTCTACGAGGCGGTCTACATCCCGTCGGGGTCCATGATCCCGACGCTGCAGATCGGCGACTACGTGGTGGTGGAGAAATGGGCCTACGGGGCCCGCCTGCCATTCACGGACCGTGCACAAGCCATGTGGTCGTCCCCGGCCCGCGGCGACATCGTCGTGCTGCTCGCCCCGCCCGGCAACCCCCGCAACGACGACCTCATCAAGCGGGTGGTGGGCGTGGCGGGCGACACCGTCGAGGTGAAGGACGGCGCGCTCTGGCTGAACGGCTCGCCCGTGCCGCGCGAGGACCGGCCCGGCCGCTGCGTCTACCAGAACCGGCTGGAGGGCGGCCCCTGGCGCGAGGAGAAGTGCGTGGCCGCCGAGGAGCAGCTCGGCAAGCACCGCTACCTCACCTACTGCACGCCCGGCATCGAGTGCGGCGACATCCCGCCCACCGTGGTTCCCGCCGGCACCGTCTTCCTGGTGGGCGACCACCGCGATCACAGCGCCGACAGCCGCGTCTTCGGGCCGGTGCCGGTCGACCGGATCAAGGGGCGGGCGTGGAACGCGCTCTTCTCCTGGGGCCCCGGCGGTCTCCGGCCGGATCGCATCGCCCACTCCGTGAACCACTAGCCCGGCCATGGTCTCCCGGATTCGCAGGGCCGTCGCGGTCTTCCTCGCGCTCGGCGTCACGCTCCTCACGCTCGGGCCGGTGCGGGTGAGCTGGAACGGCGCGCCGGCGGCGACCGACGGGGCCGAGGATCCGGGAAGGGCCGGCATCACGCGCCGCTCCGATCCCGTCCCCGGCCGGTCGCCAGGGTGGTGACCTCGGGGCCCGGGTCGTCCGAGCTCCTGCGCCCGCCCCGCGGGCGCGCGGCCTGGCGCGAGGTGCTGGGCTTCCTCGAGCTCCCCGGCCTCCTCCTGCGTGCGCCGTCCCTGTCCCGGGCGCCCCGGGGGGACGGCGGGCCGGTGATGGTGCTCCCCGGCTACGGCACCGGCGACGCCGCCACGGCGATCCTCCGCGCCTACCTCTCCCGGCTGGGGCACGACGTCCGGCCCTGGGGGCTGGGACGGAACGACGGAGACGTCCCGGCGCTCCTCCCTCGGGTCGTCGAGCGCGTGGCGGCGCTCGCCCGGGAGACCGGCCGCCCGGTGCGCCTGGTCGGATGGAGCCTGGGCGGCTACCTGGCCCGGGAGGCGTCACGGGACCTGCCCTCCGCCGTGGACCGCGTGATCACGCTGGGTGCACCGGTGGTGGGTGGGCCCAAGTACACGCTGGCGGCCCGGGCCTACCGGCGGCGGGGCGTCGACCTCGACGCCATCGAGGCCGCCGTGGCCTCGCGCGAGGACGTTCCGCTCACCCGCCCGGTCCTGGCCCTCTACTCCCGCCGGGACGGGGTCGTCTCCTGGCAGGCCTGCATCGACCGGCGCAACGCCGGCGTGGAGCACGTGGAGGTGGAGACGAGCCACCTCGGCTTCGTCCTCTCGGCGACGGTCCTGCTGCTGGTGGCGACGCGGCTGGCCGGCGCTGCGCGCTGACGGACCGCCCCGGATCCACCGTCGGTGCGGATGTAGTCAGGCGTGGGAGGAGTGGCGCCGGATGTGGCGGCTTCCTTCGAGTCAGCCCGCCGTTCCGGATCCCTGTCCCTCGATTCCGGGATACGGATCGAACGGGAGGAAATCGGACATGGCTGGTCAGACGCCCGAGCTGGATGGGGATCGCGGGAGATCCGGACTGCTGGAGACCATCGCGGCGCGGTTCGCCGCGGAGGACGCGGCGCGCGCCGCCTGGCTGGATGCGCGCCTCGGCACCGGGCGCAGGCAGCCCGGAAGCTTCCCGGCGCCCCGGCTCCAGACCACCTGCGCCGAGTGCGGGCTGAAGAGCGGCCATCACCCAGGGTGTACGGAGCGCGGCAGGCGGGCGCCCGTCGCCTCTCCCGCCGCGGTCCTCGTCGACGCGACGCACTGAGGCGGGCCGGGGACGGCGCGCCGCCTAGAGACGGCCGTCCTCCTCGACCACCAGCCGGTACATGGCGTCCGCGTCCGGCGCGTCGAGCAGCGCCTTGCGGAACTCGGGGCGCTTGAGCAGCCGGCTGACCCGGGCCAGCGCCTGGAGGTGCTCGGCCCCGCCCCGCTCCGGCGCGAAGAGGGCCACGAAGACGCGGGACGGCTTGCCGTCGATGGCGCGGAAGTCCACCCCGTCGACCGACCGTCCCAGGCTGGCGGTCAGCGCGGACAGCCCGGCCACCTTGCAGTGCGGGACCGCGATGCCTTCCCCGATGCCGGTGGACCCGAGCTTCTCGCGTGCGAGCAGCGCCGCCGTGAGCACCTGCCCTTCCAGCCCGACCGCCGCGGCCACCGGCCGCGCCAGCTCTGCGAGGACGGAGGCCACCGTGCCGCCGGAGAGATTGGCGATCACGCAGTCGGGACGCAGGATGTCGGCGATGCGCACTCCCACCGGCTAGCACGGCCAACCGCGCGATTCAAGGAACGACCGCGCCGCGCGTCCCGCGGCGATCCGGGACGCCCGGGAGGGCGGGAGGACCCGCGCGGGCGGAGACGAGCCCCCCGGCGCGCCGGCCTCGAGGACGGCCGGCACCGAGGACGTCGCGCTACGCCGGCGTGGTCTCGATCAGCCCGAGCTTGCCGTCGTCGCGCCGGTAGACCACGTGGATGGCGCGCGTCTTCTCGTTCTGGAACACGTAGAAGCGGCTGTTCAGCAGGTCCATCTGCATGATGGCCTCGTCGAGGCTCATCGGCCTGGCCTGGAACTTCGAGGTCGACACCACCCGGGCCGAGGGCAGGTCGCTCGGCTGGTCGAGGATCTCGTGGCGGATGTCGACCGGCTGCCAGTCCTTGGGGATGAGCGTCGCCTTGTGGTTGCGGACCCGCTCCTTGTGCTTCTTCAGCTGGCGCTCGATCTTGTCGGCGGCGGCGTCGATGGAGGCGTACATGTCCTCCGACTTGCCCCGCCCGCGGACCGAGAACGGCCCGGCCTTCATGGTGATCTCGGCGTGGTGCTGCAGGTTCTCCAGGTGGAGCACGGCGTGGGCTTCCGAGGGACGATCCACGTACCGCTGGATGTGCGCCACCTTGTCCTTCACGTGTGCCTTCAGCGCTTCGGTGGGCTCGATATGGCGGAACGTGATGTTCACCTGCATCGTGGCCTCCTTGGAGTCTTGCTCGGTGGGTGAAGACGAATCGGCCGCGGCGCGCCGGAAATCCTCCTGGGAGGGGGACCGGCAGGTCCGCGGCCGACGAACTGCATGTCGCCCAATCGCGTCACGCGCTCTACCGCCATAATAGCAGATCAGAAGAACTTCTTCCGCTTCGAGCTTGGAAGTATGCCCAGTACTTCCCGGTACTTGGCAACGGTTCGGCGGGCGATCTCGATGTTCTGCCCCTTGAGGAGCTCCACGATCTTCTGATCGGAGTGGGGGTGCTTCGGGTCCTCGGCCGCCACGATCTGCTTGATGTGGTTCTTCACCGCCTCGCTGGCGATGTCGTCACCACCGGTGCGTGAGATGGCCGAGTTGAAGAAGAACTTGAGCTCGAAGATCCCCTGCGGCGTGTGCACGTACTTGTTGGTGGTGACGCGCGAGACGGTCGACTCGTGCATGCCGATGTCCTCGGCCACGTCGCGGAGGATGAGCGGCTTGAGGTGCGCGATGCCCTTGTCGAAGAAGTCCTTCTGGAACTTCACGATCGACTCGGTGACCTTGTAGATGGTGCGCTGCCGCTGGTGGATCGAGCGGATGAGCCACACCGCGCTGCGCAGCTTGTCCTGGATGTACTCCTTGGCCGCGCCGGCGCTGCCGTTCTTCAGCGCCTGCCGGTACATCCCGGAGATGCGAAGCTTGGAGAGCCCGTCGTCGTTCAGCACGGTGACGTAGCGATCCCCCACCTTCTGCACGGTGACGTCCGGGGTGATGTACTGCGCCTCCTCGCTCGTGTAGGCGCGCCCGGGCTTGGGCTCGAAGGAGGAGATGACCTTGACGGCCTTCACCACCTGCTCGATGGGAATCTTCAGATCCCGGGAGATGGCGGCGTAGTTCTTCGACTCCAGGTGCTTGAGGTGGCGCTCGATGATGGCCACCACCTCGGGGAGGTCGGCGTTGAGCTGGACGGCCTGGAGGAGCAGGCACTCGCGCAGGTCCCGGGCCGCCACGCCGGGCGGATCGAGGGACTGCACGCGCTTCAGCACGCTCTCGGCGAACTCGATGCCGACGCCGGCCTCGAAGGCCACCCGCACCAGCGGATCGCGGACCGCCGAGTCGTCGACCTCGCCCTCCACGGCGGGCATGCGGAAGTAGCCGTCGGGATCGAGGTTCCCGATGATCAGCATGGCCACCCGCTCCTCGTCCGGGCTGAACGCGGAGAGGCGCATCTGCCAGACCAGGTGATCGCCGAGGTCGCCCTTGCGGGTGAGGGTGGCCTCGAAGCCGGGGAGGTCCTCGTCCCCCATGTTCTTGTTGGAGGGGGCCGTGTGGCCCTGGAGCTGGTAGTGGTCGAGGTACTGATCCCAGTCGATCTCGTTGGAGCCGTCCTCGCCCTTCACCTCCTCGGCCTTCTCGGCCTCCTTGGCGGGCGGGGCCAGCTCCTCGAGCTTGGCCTCGGCGGGGCTGGCGCCGTCGGCGCGCTCCTCCTCGTCGGGCCCCTCGTCGAGCAGCGGGTTCTCGTTGATCTCGGTGCGGATGAGGTCCACCAGCTCCAGCCGGGACAGCTGGAGGAGCTTGATGGCCTGCTGCAGCTGGGGCGTCATCACCAGCTGCTGCGACATCCTCAGGTGCTGCTTCATCTCGAGGCTCATGCGCGGACCTCGGGGTGCCGGTCGTCGTCGAGTCGGAAGTTCTCGCCCAGGTAGACCGCCCGGGCGCGGGCGCTCCCGGCGATGTGGGCCGGGGTCCCCTCCTCCAGGATCTTGCCGGACGACAGGATGTAGGCGCGGTCGCAGATGCCGAGGGCCTCGCGGACCGCGTGGTCGGTGAGGAGCACGCCGATCCCCCTGGCCCGGAGCGACCCGATGAGGCGCTGCAGCTCGCCCACGGCGATGGGGTCCACGCCGGCGAAGGGCTCGTCGAAGAGGATGTAGCGCGGGTCGTTGAGCAGGCTGCGGGCCACCTCGGCCCGGCGGCGCTCCCCGCCGGAGAGCTGCTCCCCGAGGCTGTCCTCGACCTGGCGGAGGTGGAACTCCTCGAGCAGCTCGTCGGCCCGCCGCTCCCGGTCGGCCCGACCGCGGCCGAGGGCCTCGAGCACCGCGGTGAAGTTCTGCCGGACGGTGAGCTTCCGGAAGATGGAGGCCTCCTGCGGCAGGTAGCCGACGCCGCGCCGGGCCCGGACGTGCATGGGCAGCCGGGTGAGGTCCTCGTCGCCGAGCCGGACCGTCCCGGCGTCGGGGCGAACGAGACCCACGGTCATGTTGAAGCTGGTGGTCTTGCCGGCGCCGTTCGGGCCGAGCAGCCCCACCACCTCGCCGGGGGCGACCCGGAAGGAGACTCCGTCCACCACGCGGCGGCCCCGGTAGCTCTTCACGAGCCCGTGGGCCTCGAGGGCGGGGGCGCTCACTTCGCCGGCTCCGGCTTCTTCCGGGGCGTGAGCTCGGCGCCCGGCGGGGGCACGATGACGCCCTTGGCGGCCGAGAGGGTGGCGCGGTCGTTGGCGAGATCGTAGACCAGCACCTCGCCGCGCATGACGTTCTCGCCGTCGCGCAGCACCGGGTTGCCCGCACAGGTGACGCGCGCCGCCTTCTCCTCGAACGTGGCGGTGTCGCAGGTCACCACGCGCGTCCCCCGGGTCAGCTTCACGTCGCCCGAGCAGACCGCCTGGCGGATGCGCCCCTGCTCGTCGTTCTCGGCCACGAGCTTGCGGCAGCTGAGCACGGCGTCCTCGCGGGTGAGCGTGACGAGCGGCTTGCCGGTGAAGACGACCTTGCGCTCCTTGTAGAGGTACTGGACCTCCTCGGCGTCGACCGTCACCGGGGGTGAGGGCGGGGCGGCGGCCAGCGCCAGGGCGAGGCAGGCGGACCATCACCGCCGGCCCGCTCCCGTGGCGACCACCAGGCGCACGCCGCCGTGGATCTCCACGTCGCCCGTCGCCGGGTCGGCCGTGAAGGCGGGACCGGCCAGCCGGTAGCCGGGACCGGCCACCTCCACGGGCTCGTCTCCGCGAACCCGGCCGTCCTGGGCCGAGTAGCGGGCCGAGGGGGTCCGGGCCGTGGCGTCGCCGCGGACGAGGACGACGCCGCCGCGGGCAGACCAGGTCCGCGCCGCCAGGTCCCCGACGAGGACCGGGGCCGTGACCGTCAGGTCGGGCGCACCCGGGCTGGGCAGGGTCACCTGGGCGTCCGTCGCCTCCACCTCGCCCGAGGTCCTGCGGTACACGGCCTGTGCGGCCCGGCCCGAGGCGCTCGGATCGGCGCCCCGGTAGGCCCGGAACTCCACGGTCTCGAGGCGAATCTCGGGCTCCGCCCCGGAGCCGGGGGGCTCGCTCGCGCCGCAACCGGCCAGGAGGACGATTGACGCAGCGCAACCCCGGAGGGCGCCTCGGGCGCCCGGCAGGGTGCTTCGCCGGTGGAGATTTGATCCGAAAGTCAAGTGGCACAACCTTTGCTAACCCGACGATAGCCGGGGTCCGCAAAGGCGACAAGCGCTTTTCGGCATCAACCTTGCGTAGAAGAAAAACTACCGGGAATCCGGCGGCTTTC
This sequence comes from uncultured delta proteobacterium, assembly GCA_963766715.1. Taxonomy (GTDB): domain Bacteria; phylum Myxococcota; class Myxococcia; order Myxococcales; family Anaeromyxobacteraceae; genus CAIOAK01. The sequence continues at coordinate 201,436 of CAVYBH010000011.1, read as the reverse complement.
TCTTCCAGCGCCGATGCATCCACACCCACTCGGAGGGGGCCTCGCGGATGGCTTGCTCCAGCCGTGCGGTGCAGTGCGCCGTGATCCGGATGGCCTCGGCCTCCTTGTCGGCCGGGGCGGGGTCGTACTCGACCTTCTCCACCGTCAAGAGGTACCCGTCGCCCGCCCTGGGCCCGCGCCGGTGGGACCACCCCACGAGGACCGGGCAGCCGAACCGGAGCGCCAGGTCGGCCGCGGCGCGCGGGGTCGAGGCCAGGTGGCCGAAGAAGGGAACGAAGACGCTCTGCACGTTCGTGTCCTGATCGATGAGGATCCCGAGCGCCTTGCCGTCGCGCATGGCCCGGAGGAGCGCCCGCCCGCCTCCCGAGTCCTCCCGGAAGAGGGTGGGAACGTCCCCGCGGGCCCGGAAGCCCTCGACCAGGTCGTCGAGGCGCCGGTCCCAGCTCCGGGCCGCGATGACCACCGACGGGATCCCCGAGCGGACGATGCGGCGCGCGAGCAGCTCCCAGCTCCCCAGGTGGCCGGTGACGAAGATCAGTCCCTTGCCGGTGGCGTGCGCCTCTCGCATCAGCGCCTCGCCGTCGCCCACGTAGGTGACGTACTCCTCGAGCCGCCGGTCGATGCGATCGATCTGGGCGACCTCGGCGGCGCCGTGGCCGTAGTGCAGGAAGGTGCCCCGGGCGATGGCCGTCCGCTCCGCCTCCGGGAGCTCGGGGAGGGCGAAGGCGAGATGCTGGAGCGCCAGCTCCCGGTCGCGGCGGCCCACCCACCAGGCCGCCCGGCCGATCAGCCCCCCGAACGCCCAGACCAGCCGGAACGGGAGGATGCCGCCGAGCCAGAGCCCGGCGCGGATGGCCCAGATCCGGAGCGTGCGACGCGTCCGCTTCGCCCAGGGGACGTCGGTCACGGCCGGCGAGGCCCCCGGGCCTTCAGGATGAGGTCGCAGAGCTCCCGCACCGCCCCGCGCCCCCCGGGATACCGGGAGACGAAGCGCACCGCCGAGAGCACGTCCGGGTAGGCGTCGGCCGGGGCGCCGGAGAGCCCGACCTTCTCGAGGAGCGGGATGTCGTTCACGTCGTCGCCCATGTAGGCGACCTCGTCGTCGGCGATCCCCAGGTGCGCGAGGGTGGCGTACCCGTCGAGCTTGTCCCGCTGGGAGAAGACCAGGTGCTTGAACCCCAGCTCCTCGAGCCGCTTGCGCGTGGCCAGCCCCGGCCGCCCGGAGATGACGCCGAAGTCGACCTGGTCGCGAAGCCGCACGATGCCGTGGCCGTCGCGGACGTCGAAGGCCTTCAGGGCCTCGCCCTCCGGGCCGAACCAGATCCGGCCGTCGGTGAGGACGCCGTCCACGTCGAGGAGCACGAGCCGGATCCGGGCCGCGCGCGCCAGCAGCTCCGCCTCGGCCGTCACGGCTGCCCCAGGGCGCGCCGGATGCGCAGCAGGTCGCCGAGCAGCTGGTCGGCCATGTCGAAGTCCAGCGAGTTGGGGCCGTCCGACTTCGCCACCGAAGGGTCCTCGTGGATCTCGGTGAAGAGCGCGTCGATGCCCACCGCCGCGGCGGCCCGCGCCAGCGGCGCCACGAACTGCCGCTCGCCGCCGGTGACGTCGCCGGCCGCGCCGGGGAGCTGCACCGAGTGGGTGGCGTCGAGGCAGACCGGCACCCCCAGCTCGCGCATGATCACGAGGCCGCGCATGTCCACCACCAGGTTGCCGTAGCCGAAGCTGGCGCCGCGCTCGGTGAGCAGGATGTTCTCCGCGCCGGCCTCGCGGCACTTGGCCACCGCGTGGCGCATGTCGCGGGGGGCCAGGAACTGCCCCTTCTTCACGTTGACCGAGCGCCCGTGCCGGGCGCAGGCCATGACGAGGTCGGTCTGCCGGCACAGGAAGGCGGGGACCTGGAGGACGTCGACCACCCGCCCCACCGGCTCGGCCTGCCAGGTCTCGTGGACGTCGGTCAGCGTGGGCAGCCCGGTCTCGCGCTTCACCTTCTCGAAGACGGCCAGGCCCGCCTCGAGCCCCACGCCCCGGAAGCTCTTGCCCGAGGAGCGGTTGGCCTTGTCGAAGCTGGCCTTGAAGACCACCGGCAGCCCGTGCCGGGCCGCCAGGTCCTTCACCCGCCGCGCGTTCGCCAGCGCCTGCCCCTCCGACTCGATGACGCAGGGGCCGGCGATGAGCAGCAGCGGGCGGCCGTCGCCGACCTCGTGCCCGCCGATGCGGGCTCGCACCTTCTCCATGGATTCTCCTCGGCGTGGCGGCCGGCGAGGCCGGCGGCCCCGCGGGCGGTCAGGCGCCCTTGCTCACCGGAAGCTTGGTCACCTCGGCCCCCGCGTTGCCGCCCTCGCGGACGCGCAGGTCGCGGTGCACCATCGACGCCTTCACGAACCCGGCGAAGAGCGGGTGGGGAAGGAAGGGCTTCGACTTGAACTCGGGGTGGAACTGGCAGCCCACGAAGTACGGGTGGTTGGGGATCTCGATCATCTCCACCAGCCCCAGCTCGGGGTTGGTCCCGGACACGGCCAGGCCGGCCTTCTCGAGCTGCTCGCGGTAGGCGTTGTTGAACTCGAAGCGGTGGCGGTGGCGCTCCTGGACGAGCTCCTGGCCGTAGAGCTCGCGGGCCTTGGAGCCCTTCTCCAGCTTGCAGGCGTAGGTGCCGAGCCGCATGGTGCCGCCCTTGTCGGCCACGCCCCGCTGCGCCTCCATGAGCGTGACCACCGGGTGCGGCGTGCTCTCGTCGAACTCGAGCGAGTTGGCGCGCTCCAGGCCCAGCACGTTGCGGGCGTACTCGATGGTGGCCATCTGGAGGCCGAGGCAGATCCCGAAGAAGGGGATCCGCTTCTCGCGGGCGTGGCGGACCGCCAGGATCTTGCCCTCGGTGCCCCGGATGCCGAAGCCGCCCGGGACCAGGATCCCGTCCACGCGGTCGAGCGACTCGAGGTCGCCGTCCTCCAGCTTCTGGGCGTCGATGAACTCGAGCTTCACCTTGCAGTCGTTGGCGATGCCGCCGTGGACGAGCGCCTCGTTCAGGCTCTTGTAGCTCTCCACCAGCTCGACGTACTTGCCCACCACGCCGATGCGGACGTCGCCGGCCCGGGGCCGGGTCACCTTCTCGACGATGTTCTCCCAGCGCTCGAGCCGCGGGGCCCGGCTCCAGATGTTGAGCAGCTCGGCCAGCTTGTCGTCGAGCCCCTCGCGGTGCAGCGCCATGGGGAGCTGGTAGATGGAGGGCACGTCGCGGGCGGTGAAGACCGCCGACGGGTCGACGTTGCAGAAGAGCGCGATCTTGTCCTTCATCTCGCGCGAGATCTCCCGGTCGGAGCGGGCCAGCAGCACGTCGGGCTGGATGCCGATCTCCCGCAGCTCCTTCACCGAGTGCTGGGTGGGCTTGGTCTTCAGCTCGCCGGCCGCGGCGATGTAGGGCACCAGCGTCAGGTGCACGTAGACCAGGTTCTCGCTGCCCACGTCGTACTTCATCTGCCGGATGGCCTCGAGGAAGGGGAGCGACTCGATGTCGCCCACCGTGCCGCCGACCTCGACGATGACGATGTCCGCCCCGTCGGCGGCCTCGCGGATCACCGCCTTGATCTCGTCGGTGATGTGGGGAATGACCTGGACGGTCTTGCCCAGGTACTCGCCCCGCCGCTCCTTGTTGATCACCGCCTGGTAGATGCGGCCGGTGGTGTAGTTGTTCTTGCGGGTCATCTTGGCGCTGGTGAAGCGCTCGTAGTGCCCCAGGTCGAGGTCGGTCTCGGCGCCGTCGTCGGTGACGTAGACCTCGCCGTGCTGGAACGGGCTCATCGTGCCCGGGTCCACGTTGATGTACGGGTCGAGCTTGAGGTGGGTCACCTCGAGTCCGCGGTTCTCCAGCAGCGCGCCCATCGACGCCGCCGCCAGGCCCTTGCCGAGCGAGCTCACCACGCCGCCGGTCACGAACACGAACTTGGTCTTCTTGGTCCTCACCATGGCCTCTCCCTTTCCACGCTACCTGCCCGACGCCACGAGCTCCCTCGCCCGCTCCAGGTCCTTCTCGGTGTCCACGCCGAATCCGCTGTAGGTCGTGTCGACGACCCGGATGCGATACCCGTGCTCGAGCGCCCGGAGCTGCTCCAGCCGCTCCTCGCGCTCCAGCCTCCCGGGCTCGAGCGCAGCGAACCGCTCCAGGAACGCCGGGGTGTAGGCGTACATGCCCACGTGGGCGCGGGCCAGCGGCGACGCTCCCGGCTCCCACCTCGCCGGGATGGGCGCGCGGGAGAAGTACAGGGCGTGGCCGTTGCGGTCCGTCACCACCTTCACCACCTCGGGTCGCTCCCATTCGCCGTCCGAGAGCGGACGGGCCATCGTCGCCATCTCCGAGCCGCCCTCGTCCATGGCGTGCACGAGCGCCTCGACGGCCGCCGGCTCGATGAGCGGCTCGTCGCCCTGCAGGTTCACCACCAGGGTCGGCCGGGGCAGCATCGCCCGGGCCGCCAGCGCCACGCGGTCCGTGCCGGTCTCCGCCGGCCCGGTGACCACCGCCTCGGCCCCTGCCGCCCGCGCGGCCGCGGCGATCCGCTCGTCGTCGGTGGCGACCAGCACCACGTCCACGCCCCGGGCGTTCCGGGCGCGCGCCACCACGTGGGCCACGAGTGGCCTTCCGTGAATATCGGCGAGGGGCTTCCCGGGGAGGCGACTTGCCCCGAACCTTGCGGGGATGATGACTGCGACGCGCCTCACGCCGGGAACCCGTTGTATGCGTCGTGCCCCGGGAGGTCAACGACGACCTGACGATAAAGAGAGGGTGGGTCGGCGGCGCCGGGGAAGTCGAGGAAGGGCGGGCACTTCGCGGGGAGGACCGGACCGGGTGCTATGTTCCGCCGCCATGGCGCTCGTGCGGGTCCCGTTCACGGTCGAGCCGAACTACGCCGGGTGGCGCCTCGACCGCTACCTGCAGGAGAAGATCCGCCGCCTCTCCCGGGAGCGCATCCAGCGGCTCATCGAGACCCGCATCGAGCACGAGGGGCCGGGGCGCCTGAAGCCGGCCACGCGGGTCGTCCCCGGCATGCGCTTCGCCCTCCTCAAGGAGGCCGACCCGGAGCCGGAGACCCCGATGGCGTTCGGCGTGGTCTTCGACGACGCCATGATCCTCGTGGTGGACAAGCCGGCCGGGCTCCCCGTCCACCCCACCGCCCGCTACGTCGAGCACACCCTCACGGCGCTCACGAAGACGGCCTTCCCGGCCCGGAAGGTCGACCCGGCCCACCGGCTGGACCGCGAGACCTCGGGCCTGCTCGCCTGCGGGTGCGCCCCGAAGTACACCAAGGTGCTCAAGGCCGCCTTCGCGGCCGGCCGCGTGGAGAAGGCCTACCTGGCGCTCGTCCTCGGCGACCCGCCGCAGGATCGCTTCGAGGTGGAGGCGCCGCTGCGGCTGACCGGGGCGAGCGGGGTGAAGGTGCGGATGCACGTCGACCTGGGGGGGCTCCCGTCGCGGACCGGGTTCGAGGTGCTGGGCCGGCGGCGGGCGGCGGACGGGGTGCCGGTGGCGCTCCTCGCCTGCCACCCCCGCACCGGGCGGCAGCACCAGATCCGCGCCCACCTCCACCACGCCGGGCTGCACCTGGTGGGGGACAAGATCTACGGGCCCGACGAGATGATCTTCGATCGTTTCACGAAACGTGAACTGACCGAGGCCGACCACGCCGTCCTGCGCCTGCCGCGCCAGGCGCTCCACGCCTGGAAGCTCTCCCTCCCCCACCCCGCCACCGGCGTGCGCCTGGAGCTGGAGTGCCCGCTGGCCGCGGACCTGCAGGCCTTCTGGGACGCTTGCCGGTGAGCAGGGCGCCGCCCCTCACTGGCGCAGCAGGATGAAGCTCCGGTTCTGGGTGTAGTCGCGCTGGCAGTAGACCATGCACCACTCGAAGTCCATGTCCCCCTGCAGGTTGTCGGTCGTGAAGGTGAAGGTGCCGAACGGATCCCCGTTCTGGAGGAGCGTCAGCGTGGTGGAGCTGATGTTCCCGGTGAGGGTCATGGGCGATACCTCGGGAACGACGCCCGTGCCGGGGCAGGTGAGGATTCGCTGGGTGTTCGAGGCCGCGAAGCTCATCTCGACGTTGACCGCGTTCTCGGTCGCACCGGGAGTGATGACCCAGGTGACGGCCCAGTCCTGCGTCGCCGCCAGGGCGGACGGGTCCGGGTAGGTGCAGAAGTCGGTGTCGAAGTTGACCCGGGCCGGGGCGACCGTCTTCCAGGTGCCGGAGAGGTTGCGGGCCGGAGACAGCGGCCCGGAGCCTTCCACCGCAGGCAGCGGTGAGGAAAACCAGGGACGAGACGGCGAGCGCTCGGGTCATCGGGAACATGCGTCCTCCTTGTCGAAGTACCCGCGTTCCCCCTCCAGAGCGGGATGAGTTCTTGCTTACCTTCCTCGAGCCTAGGCGTTTCGGAGCAGGCGGTCGCGACCCGCCCCCGATGGCCGCGGACCGGCGCCCGTGTGGGTCCGTGGACCGCTCGGGTCCAGTTCCAGTCCGTCCTCCCGGCGGTTCGAGGCTAGACTCGCCGCATGAAACGAAGGCGCATCGGCATCCTCACCGGCGGCGGCGACGTCCCGGGCCTCAACTCGGTCATCAAGAGCGTGGTCTACCGGGGCTGGGAGAACGGGCTCGAGGTGGTGGGCATCCGCAAGGGCTTCGAGGGGCTCACCCACGTCGACCTCGACGACCCGGCCAGCCGGGCCCGGTACGTGCTCGACCTCAACCGCGACAACTGCCGGACCATCGACCGGCACGGCGGCACCATCCTCCACTCCAGCCGCCTGGGCCCGTCCAAGGTCCGCACCCTCCCCCGCCACCTCGAGGGCCGGGACTTCCCCTCGAGCCAGGGCAAGGGCGGCCTCACCTACGACCTGACCTCGCACGTCCTGCGGAACATCGAGGGGCTGGGGATCGACTCGCTCATCGCCATCGGCGGCGACGGCACCCTCAAGTCGGCCGCGCAGCTCGATCGACTCGGGGTGAAGGTGATCGGGATCCCCAAGACGATGGACAACGACGTGCAGTACACCGAGTACTGCATCGGCTTCTCCACCGCCATCACCCGCGCCACCGCCGCCCTCGACCGGCAGCGCACCACCATCGGCTCGCACGAGCGGGTGGGCATCTTCCGGGTGTTCGGCCGCGACGCCGGCTTCACGGCCCTCTACACCGCCCACGTCACCTCCAACCGCTGCGTCATCCCGGAATACCCGGTCGATCTGGAGAAGCTCATCGACCTCCTGATGACCGAGAAGCGGGACAACCCCTCCAACTACGTGCTGGTGATCCTCTCCGAGGGCTGCTCCTGGAAGGGCTACGAGCCGCAGGAGTACGGGCGGCCCGACGCGCTCGGAAGGCGCAAGAAGGCCAGCGTCGCCGAGGTGCTCTCCGACGAGATCCAGGCGCGCACCGGCGAGGAGACCATCGTCTCCGACCTCACCTACGACCTGCGGTCGGGCGACCCGGACTTCATCGACAAGCTGGTGGCCTCGACCTTCGGCACCATGGCGCTCGACGCGCTGCTCGACGGCGCCCACGGCACCATGGCCGCCATCGTGAACGGCTGCTACGAGCTCGTGCCCATCCCGGATCCGGCGCTCGGGCCCCGCAAGGTGGACGTCGCGACCATGTACAACACCGACCGCTACCGGCCGCTCTACGGCAACAAGCTCCACCTGCCCATCTTCCTGTCGCGGGTCTCGCCGCCGGCCGTGTGACGGGGTCGCGGCCTCAGCCGGGCGGGTCCAGGTCGGAGAGGTCCCGCTCCGGGTCGTCGTGGTGGAGGGTGAAGCCCGCCACGTCCTCGGGCCACGGCTCGCCGCCGGAGGTGGACCCCTCCAGCCTCGCCAGCCAGCCGTCCTCCACGAAGAGCGCGAAGGACGCGCCCTCGGGCAGCCCCGGGATGTCCGCGTACAGGTCGTCGAGCACGGCCCGGCGAGCCCGGATGGGCGCCCGGGGAGCGCCGCGGTCCGGGCGCAGCACCGTGGAGAACGAGGTCGGGCTGGCGCTGCGGCGCAGCACCGCCAGGCCGGGAAGCTGATCGCGCAGGGCCTCGAGCGCGGGGTGGTCCCCGTCGAGGAGTGCGTGCAGGACCGACTGCTCGAGGTGGGTGAGGGCGCTCATGGCGAGCGCCGAGATGGTACTGCGCGAGCCCCGGGCGCGTCCTAGGAAAGCGGCCGTGCGCCGCGTCCCCCTCGCTCCCCTCCTCCTGCCCTGGCTCGCGGTCGCCTGCGCCAGCCTTCCGCCCGCCCCTGCCGCGGCCCCTGCCCCGGTCGCGACGCCCGCCCGGGCGGGGGCCCTCCACGCCGAGACCCGCCCGTCCATGTCCACCGTGGTCTCGGTCGCGGTGGCCGGCGCACCGCCCGCCGAGGCCGCCGCCGGGGTGGAGGCCGCCTTCCGGATCTTCGACCGGGTGGACGAGGTGATGAACGAGTGGCGCCCCGCGTCCCCGCTCTCCGCGCTCAACGCTGCGGCGGGGAGCGGCCGCTTCGTGGAGCTGCCGGGCGACCTCTGCCAGGTCCTGCGGGCCGGCCGCGACGGCGCGGAGCGCACCGGCGGCCTCTTCGACCCGACCTGGGCGGCGCTGCGCGGCGTCTGGCGCTTCGGGGACGGCGAGCCGGCGGCGGTCCCCTCCGCCGAGGCCGTCGCCGCCGCCTGCCGCCTCGTCTCCTGGCGGGACCTCGAGGTCGAGCCCGCCGCTTCCCCGGACGAGGGCGCCCCCTGCCGGGCCAGGCTCCGGCGCACCGGCATGCAGGTGGGGCTGGGCGGCCTCGTGAAGGGCTGGGCGGTCGACCGCGCCGTGTCCGAGCTTCGCCGGCGCGGGCTGCGCGACTTCCTCGTCCAGGCGGGCGGCGACCTCTACGCGGCCGGCACCCGCGACGGACGCCCGTGGCGCGTGGGGATCCGGGACCCGCGCGGCCAGGAGGGCGCGCCCTTCGCCTGGCTCGACGTGTCCGACGCGGCGTTCTCGACCACCGGGGACTCGGAGCGCTTCTTCGTCGACTCCGGCCGGCGCTACCACCACGTCATCGACACCCGGACCTGCTGGCCGGCCACCGCCAGCCGCCAGGTGAGCGTGCTCGCCCCGACCGCGCTCGAGGCCGAGGTCCTGGGGAAGGCGATCTTCGTCCTGGGCGGCGCAGGACGGGCTCGCGCTCGCCTCGAGGAGCGGGGCGGAGGCGGTGATCGTGACCTCCGGAAACGCGCTCTCGACCTCGCCCGCGCTCAGCGGACGGCTCGAGGTGGTGCGCCCTCCGACCCCGTGACGGCGCCGGGGCGCGCCTCGTCGCGCGTTCCCGGCAGGATCGCCGCGGCGAGCAGCCCGAGCCAGGCGAGCATCGTCCCCTCCAGGCCGAGGAAGGCGGCGATCTTCAGGGGCGCGAGCGCCGGCCACGCGAAGCGGATGGCGAAGCCGCCGGCGATGACGACCGCCGCGCAGGCGGAGGTGATCCCGGCCACGATCGCGAACGGGCGCCGCCGCGCCCGGTTCACGAAGGCCACCAGGTGCAGGGTCACGAAGACGAGCATCGGGATGGCGAGGAGGTGGGGAACCGCCACCTCCAGCAATCCGGCCAGCGAGCGCGGGGGCGCGAAGGTGGCCTCGGATCCCAGGTAGAAGGCCTGCACGTGCGCGGGGTCGAAGCCGATCTTCCGGGCGAAGAGCACGGCGGCCGTGCCCATCACCACCGCCACCATGGCCACGAAGGACGCGATGGGGCCGGAGAAGCGGCCGATGCGCGGATCAACCACCGGACACCCGCGCTTCCCGGCCGAACCTGGCCCAGCAGAGCCCGGTCATGGCGAGCAGCGCGCCCACCGCGACGAGGAAGGCGCCGATGCGAAGCGCGGCCCAGCCCGGGAAGCCGGGAACGGCGAGCGGCAGGAAGGGCGCGCCCAGGTCGACGAGCGCCGCCGCCGTCGCCACGCCGAGCAGGGCGCCGCGAACGGCGCGGGAGACCGGGCAGACCGCGAGCAGCGAGCCCACGGCGAGCAGGAGGAACCCGTAGAGGAAGGCGCCCTGGTGGACCTCCTCCCAGAGCGCCACCGGCCCGAGGGTCTCTCCCGGCGCCGGCTCCAGGATCCGCTCCAGTCCCGACGGCGTGAGCGCCCCGTGCGCAGCGCGCGAGGCCACCCAGGCGAGCAGGAGCAGCGCGGTGAAGCCGAGGAAGGCCCTCACCGGCGGGCGCGCCCGCTCCAGGGCTTCCGGCGCCGGCTGGACGAGGAACCTCATCGGACCTTCCCCGCCTCCCGGGCCATCCGGAGCGCCTGGAGGAGCCAGCGCGACTGCTCGGCGACGCCGCGCGCCGAGAGCGTCGAGCCGGAGATGAAGGCCAGGTCGTCGCCGACCGCCAGCCGATCGGCCGGCCCCTTCCCGGCGAACTGGGCGAGCCAGCGCTCGGAGGGCTTGTACTCGGGGGGCTCCAGGAAGGCGACCACCACGATCCGCTTCAGGCGCCCGTCCGGCTCGAAGGCCACGAGCAACGTCTCCCGCTTGGTCCGGACCACGTGGGACTGGAGGACCGCGTAGCCCAGCACCGCGGGGCCGCGCCGCGCCGTGTAGAACGTGACCATCCGCTCCGGGATGTGGGAGCGGGCCAGGTCGTCGAGCCGCTTCGCCATCTCCGGCGTGAGCAGCACGTCGTCCGAGTCGAAGCGCTCCGCCTCGGGGAAGACGGAGCGCAGCACGTCGGGGCCACCCGGCGCGGCGGCGGGAGCCTGGGCGCGTCCGACCGACGCCCAGAGCATCCCGACTGCCGCGGCCATCGCGAGACCGGTTCGCATGTCGTTCCTAGTACACGAACCCGATGCCCAGGTCCCACTGACGAAGCGTGGCCGGACCCTGGCTGGTGATCTGCTGCCAGTCGGCCTTCACCACCACCTGGGGGATGGGCTTGAAGTCGATGCCGGTGGTGATCACCCGCTGGTTCAGGCTGGGGTCGAGCACGCCCGCCCCCTCGACGGCCGCCTGGGGATTCAGGGCCTCGAAGCGCAGGAAGGGGGAGAGCGACATCGACGACCCGACGAGGGTCAGGACGTCGTACCCCGCCTCGACGTAGCCGCCCCAGGCGCGGCTGCCGATGTAGGCCTCCGGGGCCTTGCCCAGGATCTCGGAGACCTGGCCTGACTGGGAGAGCGAGCCCCAGGACATGAGGGCCCGGGCCGTGAGCCCCTTCCAGGCCACGAGGCCGTGGATCTCGCCGAGGAGGACGGTGGGGGAGACCTTCACGCCGAGGTCGGTGGTGTAGCCCTGCCCCGCGTTGCCGCCGTAGAAGCTGCCGCCGAAGGTGGCCGGCCCGACGTCCACGTTCACGTTGGCCACGCCGGCCCAGGTCTTCGCCTTGCCGAACTCGCCCTGGCGCCCGTTGCGGACCCAGGAGGCCGCCTCGAGCGCCTCGTCGCCGAACACGTCGAGGCCGGCGATCAGGTAGGCCTTGTAGCGGAGCGGGCCGAACTCGCCGTAGAGCCCGCCGCCGATGTTGTTCCAGGTGGTGGGGATGATGTAGCGGTCCACCAGCGGCCGGTAGACGCCGTAGAAGAAGATGGGCTCGTGGTTCTCGTTCAGGAAGCCCACCGGCACGAGCACGTTGCCCACCCGGAGCTTGATGGCGTCGGTGAACATGAAGTCGAAGTAGGCCATCTCGATGCCGATCTCCTTCGCTCCGTGCTCGAACTCGATCTCGGAGTTGAAGACGATCATCTCGTTGAAGCGGTAGCCCACGTACAGGACGAGCCGCAGCACCTCGGCGAAGTCGGCGCGGTTGTCGGCGTAGTTCGTGTAGACGACCTCGCCGTAGCCGCCGATGGAGAGCCCCTTCGGCTGGAAGTGGGCCCGGGACGCGCCCACGCCGGCCCCGGAGTAGGAGCCGAACTGGATCACGTCGGGGACGGAGAGCTCGAGCTTGAGCCGGCGGACCTCCTCGGTCAGGGCCTTCAGGTCGGCCTGCGTGACCGGGCGGTCGTCCGCGGCGGCAGGGGTGGCGGGGGCGTCTGCGCGGCTGCCGCGCGGGAGCCTGTGCGGCCGGCGTCGAGGTGGGGGCGGAGGGGACCGCCGGGGTCTCCTGCGCGAGCGCGGGAAGGGAGATGGCCGCCAGGAGGGAGAGCGCGAGGTGTCGGGTCATGGAATCCACCGGGAGGCGCGGGGCCCGCGCCATGCGGACCACTCCGGCCTCTCCGTCATCTTGATAACGATTCCTATTATCATGGCCGACATCGGCCCGACAAGGGGAATCCCCGGGCCCGGACGGACCCCGCCCGAAAGGCGGGATCCGGCCCCGTCGACGGGGGTTTCGAGCGGGAAAGCCGCGATCAGCGCCGCTGGCGCGACCGGCGATCGGCGACCGCCTCGGCCTTGGCGATGCGGGAGCGCTGCTTCACGGCCAGCACGTAGAACCGCTCGCGCAGCGCGTCCGCCTCGACCTCGGGCAGGTCGCCGTGGGTCCCCCGCTGCGCCTCGCGCCGGTCCACGGCGCGCGCCAGGCTGACCGCGGCCGCCACCGACACGTTGAGCGACTGGGAGAAGCCGCGCATGGGGATGGCGTACCGGGCGTCGGCGAGCGCCAGCGCGTCGTCGGAGACGCCGCGGCTCTCGTTCCCGAAGACCAGCGCCACCGGCCCGGCGAAGTCGAGGTCGGCGAGCCCCACCGTCCCCTCGCCCAGCCAGGTCACGTAGATCGCGAAGCCCCGCTCCTTCAGCGCGGCGAGGCATTCGCGCGTGGACGTCCAGCGGGTCACGTCGAGCCACTTGTCGGCGTTCTGCGAGATCTTCTTGTTCCGGTCGAAGCCCTTCATGGGCCCCTCGACGACGTGGACCTCCTGCACGCCGAAGGAGTCGCAGGTGCGCAGGACGGCGTTCACGTTCTGCGGATCGCAGAACGCCTCCATCACCACGACCAGGGTGCGGGTCCGGCGCGAGACCACCTCGTCGATGCGCGCCTTGCGCTCCGGGAGGAGGTAGTCGCTCACCGCGCCGTCGTCTTCCGCGGCTTGCCGACCTTCTTCTTCGACATCCGCTCCTTGCCCGGCTCCTCGCCGCGGAGCGCCTGCGCCACCGCGTCGAGCAGCGGGTCCATCCCCTCGCCGGTCACCGCCGAGATGCCCAGGATCTGGGGCTTCTTCTTGCGGCGCGCGAAGCTCTTCCGCAGCGCCTCGAGCTTCTCGTGCGCCTCGGGGACGTCCATCTTGGTCACCGCGATGACCTGGGGCTTCCTGGCCAGCTCGGGCGAGTAGAGCGCGAGCTCGCGGTCGATGGCGTCGAGGTCGGCGCGGGGCCCGCGGCCCTCCCCGGGCGCCAGCGGGTCGACCAGGTGCACGAGGACCTTGGTGCGCTCGAGGTGCCGGAGGAACTGGTGCCCGAGGCCGGCCCCGGCGTGGGCGCCCTCGATCAGCCCGGGGACGTCGGCCACCACGAAGCTCTTGCCGCGCCAGCCCACCACGCCCAGGTTCGGCGTCAGCGTGGTGAACGGGTAGTCGGCGATCTTGGGACGGGCCCGGGAGATGCGGCTGATCAGGGTGGACTTGCCGGCGTTGGGGTAGCCGACGATGCCCACGTCGGCGAGCAGCTTCAGCTCGAGCTGGAGCTCGCGCGCCTCGCCCGGCTTGCCGCTCTTCGCGAAGCGCGGCGCCTGGTTGGTGGCCGTGGCGAAGTTCATGTTGCCCAGGCCGCCGCGGCCGCCCTTCGCGACCACGAAGCGCGGGCAGGCGTCGCCCATGTCGGCGAGGACCTCGCCGGTGCCGGCGTCCTTCACCAGCGTCCCGGGGGGGACCTTCAGCTCGAGGGCCGGCTGGGAGAGACCGTTCTGGTCGGAGCCGCGGCCGTGCTCCCCGCTCTTCGCCTTGTGCTCGCGGACGTACCGGTAGTCGAGCAGCGTGGCCATCTGCGGGTCGACGACCAGGACCACGTCGCCGCCCCAGCCACCGTCGCCGCCGGCCGGACCGCCGCGGGGGATGAACTTCTCGCGGCGCCACGCCACGGCGCCGTCGCCGCCGGCCCCGCTCTCCACCTTGATCCGGACCTCGTCGACGAACTTCACGTGGCCTCCCATACGACGAACGCCGCGGGCCCTGGGCTCCGCGGCGCTCGCGACGGCCGGTGCGGGCCCTGTCTCAGGCCTTCGGCAGCACGTTGACGACGCGGCGGTCGCCGCGGGTCTTCGAGTACTTCACCTCGCCGTCGATCTTGGCGAAGAGGGTGTAGTCCTTGCCCATCCCGACGTTCTGCCCGGGGTGGAAGAGGGTGCCGACCTGGCGGACCAGGATGTTGCCGGCGACCACGCTCTCGGAGCCGTAGATCTTCACGCCGCGGCGCTGCCCGGCGGAGTCGCGGCCGTTGCGGCTGGAGCCTTGTCCCTTTTTGTGTGCCATGACTTGGTTCCTTTCCTGGCGCGGACTAGCCGCGGACCGCGGTGATGACGAGCTCGGTGTACGGCTGGCGGTGGCCGCGCTTCTTGGTCCAGCCTTCCTTCTTCTTGCGGAAGTGGATCACCTTGGCGTGCCGGCCCGTGGGCGACGATCTCGCCCTCGACGGCCGCTCCGGCCACCGTGGGCTTGCCCACCTTGGCCTCGCCCTCGCCGCCGACGAGCAGCGGCTCGAAGGCCAGCTTCTTCCCCACCTCTCCCTCGAGCAGCTCCACGCGGAGCTTGTCGCCCTTGGAGACGCGATACTGCTTCCCACCGGTCTGGATCACCGCGTACATCGAGACGCTCCTTCGCGAATAAACTTCGGAATGCTCTCGGGCTTCTCCCCCGGCGCGAACTCGCGCAGACGGGGCCGGGCTTCCGGAAGGGCGGTTCTATACGATCGCCCCCCCTATCCTGTCAAGGATACCCGGAGGTTACCCCGACGCGACCGTGCCTATCCTCCCGAGATTGGGTACGGTAGCGCCCCTGGAGGCGTTCGCGTTGCTGGAGCAGGGATTTCTCGAGGTCGAGCCGGGCGTCCGGATCCACTACTCGGTCCGGGGAACCGCCGGGCCGGCGATCGTCGTGCCCAACGGATGCTGGGTGGCGGGGCCGCTCTCGCCGCTCGCGCCGGGGCGCCGGATCGTCTCCTACGACCTGCGAAACCGCGGCCTCTCCTCCCCGGTCGAGGACAAGACGCGCCTCGGGGTCTCGTTCGACGTGTCCGATCTCGAGGCGGTGAGGCGCCACCTGGGGCTGGAGCGCCCGGCGGTGATCGGCCACTCCTACGCCTCCGCCGTCGCGCTGCTCCATGCCCTCGATCACCCGCGCGCGGTGGGCGCGCTGGTGCTGGTGGGTTCGTTCGCGGCGCGCCGCCGTCCCTGGCACGAGTCCGAGATGCCCAGCCTGGGCGAGATGATCCGGCCCCCGGGCTCGACCCGGCTCGGCGCGCTCCGCGCCGGCAAGGTCCACCGCACCGACCCCCGCAGCTACGCCCGGGAGTGGATGCGCCACTACCTCCTGCCCCAGCAGGTGGCCCGCAAGGAGAACGTGGACCTCGTCCCGCTCGACGCCTGCGACCTGCCCAACGAGTTCCCCGAGCGCTGGATCCCGGACTGGCTGGACCGGGTCTACCCGTCGCTCGGCGACTGGGACTGGCGGCCTCGGCTGCCCTCCCTCGACGTCCCGGTGCTGCTCGTCTGGGGCGAGACCGACCGGGGCCCGCCCGAGGTGGAGCGGGAGTGGCTGGCCGGGCTCTCGGAGGGGCAGATGCTCGCGGTTCCCGGCGCCGGGCACTGGCCGTTCTGCGAGAACCCGGACGTGTTCTTCCCGGCGGTGGAGCGGTTCCTGGCCGAGGCCGCGCGCTAGGCCTCCGGCTCCACGTCGTGGAACCTCCCGTAGTCGATGGCGCGGCGCCCGTCGGGCAGCGTCACGAGCACGTCGGCGAAGCGGTGGCCCCAGAGCACGTCGGCCGGCGTCCAGGCGTGGCGCGCGTGCACCGTCTGGCCGAGGGTCTCGTCCAGCCCGGTCATGGAGGCGACCAGGTCGACGTCCTTCTCGCGCAGGCTCTCCGGGGTCTCGCCGTGGAGCGGGCTCCCCGGCGTGATGGGGTGCACGAGCAGCCAGGTGAAGGCGAAGAAGGCCGACTGGCTCCGCCGGAGCGTGCAGGTCGATCATGCGACGGACCTCCTCTCCCTCCGGGGTGACCTCGGTGCGCAGCAGGACCAGGTGGGCCTGCGCCTCCGCGATCTGGTTGCCGCGCTCGTTCGCCATGCGGACGAGCAGGGCCGGGGCGCCGTCGAAGCGGGTGATCACGACGTTCCGGCTGAAGAGGACCCGGGCCGTCGGCCGGGAGAACTTGGCGAAGACGAGCCCGGTGACGAGCGCCAGGCCGAGCAGGCCGACGAGGGCCTCGAGCGTCACGAGGACGTTGGCGGCCAGCCCCCGCGGCGCCATCTTGCCGTAGCCGATGGTGGCCATGGTCTGGACGCTGAAGAAGAAGGCGTCGGCGAAGTTGCCCGGGCGCGCCTCCTCGATGCCGTCGCCGATGGAGAGGTAGCCGAAGGCGAAGACCAGGTTCGCCCCCAGGTAGACGACGAGGACGAGCGCGAAGAACTGGGTCCAGGGCTCGACGAGGAGCCAGTGGTAGAGGTCCCGGATCGGCGTGGTCCGGACGCCGAGCGAGACGATCTCCCGTCCCGAGCCGGGAAGGCGGGTGACGCGGCTGCGTCGGGATCCGTCGCTGGGAGGCACGCCCGGGGGTCTTAACCCGCCAGCGCCCCGATGGCTGGACCGTACGGGGCCCGCAGGACGCCCCGCTCGGTCACGATGGCCGTGACCAGGTCGGCCGGCGTCACGTCGAAGGCCGGGTAGCGGGCGGGGACCCCTTCCGGGGCCACCAGCTTCCCGAAGATCCGCACCACCTCGTCGGACGGGCGCTCCTCGATGGGGATCCCGGCGCCGGTGGCGAGCGAGGTGTCGAAGGTGCTCCACGGCGCGGCCACGTAGAACGGGATGGCGTGGTGCCGGGCCAGCACCGCCAGCGAGTAGGTGCCGATCTTGTTGGCGACGTCGCCGTTCGCGGCGATCCGGTCGGCGCCCACCACCACGCAGGAGAGCTCGCCCCGGGACATGAGCCAGCCGGCCATGTTGTCGGTGAGCACGGTGACCGGGATGCCGTCGCGCTGCAGCTCCCAGGCGGTGAGCCGGGCGCCCTGGAAGAAGGGGCGGGTCTCGTCGGCGAAGACGTGCTCGAGCCGCCCGGCCTCCCAGGCGGCGCGGACGATGCCGAGCGCGGTGCCGTAGGCGGCGGTGGCGAGCGCTCCCGCGTTGCAGTGGGTGAGCACCCGGGCCTCGGGCGGGAGCAGCGGCGCGCCCAGCGCCCCGATGCGGCGGCAGGCGGCCTCGTCCTCGTCCCGGATGGCGTGGGCCTCCTCCAGGATGGCGGCGGACGGCTCGCCGATGCGCCGCGACATCCGGCGGACGGCCCATTCCAGGTTCACCGCGGTGGGACGCGCCCGGGCCAGCAGCTCGGCCGCCGCGCGCAGCCGCTCCGGGGAAGCCCCGCGCCGGGCCTCCACCGCCAGCCCGTAGGCCGCGGCCACCCCGATGGCGGGCGCGCCGCGCACCGCCAGCGTCCGGATGGCGTCGGCGACCTCGTCGGCGCTGCGCAGCCCGAGCCAGGCCTCCACGGCGGGGAGCGCCCGCTGGTCCAGGATGGCCACCTCGACGCGCTTCTCGTCCCAGCGAACCGGGCGCAGCACTTCACGTTCCGTCACGATCGATCTCCTCCACGCCCGCCCAGCCTCCCGGACGCCCGCAGGCCGAAGTACACGGCTCCGGCCGCCGCCACGCCTCCCTCGACCCAGTGCCGGTCGCGCAGGAGCACGACGGCCACGCCGACGCTCGCCACGAGCAGCAGGACGAGGAACCAGCGGCTCGGGCCGCCCGCCGCGCCGGCCCCGGCCGGACCCGCTCCCCAGCCCGCCCAGGCCATCAGCGCATCGCCCCGGGCATGGCTAGCTCCCCAGCTTCCGGCGTGAGGACCGCGTTCACCACCGCCGGGTTCCCCTTGCCCTTCATGGCCTTCATCACCTGTCCGACCAGGAAGCCGAGCAGCTTCTCGTTGCCGGCCCGGTAGCGCTCCACCTCGGCCGCGCACTGCGCGATCACCGCGTCGGCGGCCGCCTCCACCGCCGACTCGTCGGAGACCTGCGCGAGCCCCCGGGCCGCCACGATCGCCTCGGGGTCGCCGCCCTCCCGGAACAGCTCCTCGATCACCTGCCGCACGCCCGGGCCGCCGATGACGCCCGAGTCGGCGAGCCGCACCACCCCGGCGAGGGCCACCGGCGTGAGCGCCCAGGCGCCCGCCGCCTTCCCCGTCTCGTTCGCGAGCCGGGCCACGTCGCCGTTCAGGAGGTTGGCGATCCGCTTGGCCGCCTCCGGCCCGCCCCCGCGCGCCGCCAGCGCGGCGTCGAAGAACTCGGCCACCGCCCGGTCGGCGGTGAGCAGCCCGGCGTCGTAGGCGGAGAGCCCCAGGTCGCGCTGGTAGCGGGCGCTCCGCGCGCGGGGCAGCTCGGGCAAGGTCCCGCGCACCTCCTCCACCCACGCCGCCGGGACGATCACCGGCGGCAGGTCGGGCTCGGGGAAGTAGCGGTAGTCGTGCGCCTCCTCCTTGGAGCGCATCGAGCGGGTCTCGCCGCGCTGCGGGTCGAAGAGGCGCGTCTCCTGCCGCACCTTCCCGCCCGACTCGACGATCTCCACCTGCCGGCGCATCTCGTACTCGATGGCCTGCCGCAGGAAGCGGAAGGAGTTCATGTTCTTCAGCTCGCAGCGGGTGCCGAGCACGGTCGAGCCCCGGGGCATGACCGACACGTTGGCGTCGCAGCGGAACGAGCCCTCCTCGAGGTTCCCGTCGTTCACGCCCAGGTACATGAGGATGGCGCGCAGCGCCTTCAGGTACTCGATGGCCTCGTCGATGGAGCGGATGTCCGGCTCGCTCACGATCTCGAGGAGCGGGACCCCGGCCCGGTTCAGGTCGACGCCCGACGACCCGTCGCCGGCCACGCCGTGCAGGTTCTTGCCGGCGTCCTCCTCCATGTGGATCCGGGTGAGCCGGATGCGCCGCTCCACCCCGTCGACCGTCACGTCCACGCCGCCGCCCACGCAGATGGGCAGCTCGTACTGGCTCACCTGGTAGCCCTTCGGCAGGTCCGGGTAGAAGTAGTTCTTCCGCGCGAAGACGCTCTTCCCCTGCACGTCGCAGGAGAGCGCGAGGCCGGTGCGGATGGCGAACTCGACCACCTGCCGGTTGAGCGCGGGCAGGACGCCCGGCATGCCCAGGCAGACCGGGCAGACGTGCGAGTTGGGCTCGCCGCCGAAGGCCGTCGAGCAGCCGCAGAAGATCTTGCTGCGGGTGAGGAGCTGGGCGTGCACCTCGATGCCCACCACGAGCTGGAAGTCCTGGAGCGGCACTATCGCACCAGCCTGTTCTTCGAGCCCTCGATGGGCTGCACCGCGTGGGTCGCCCAGCGGGCCTCGGACGGGTAGAGCCCGACCAGCGCGGCCAGGGCCACCCCGGTGAGCAGGAACTGGAAGGGGTCGCCGGTGACGAGCTGGGCCACGAGCGGGAAGAGGGCCGCGCCCTCCAGGATGGCCCAGGCGACGGTGAGGCGGGTGAAGGCGACCGGATCGCGCGCGCCCTGCGCCGTCGCGCCGATGCGCAGGGGCAGCAACCGGGAGAGCCCGATCCCCAGCCCGACCACCGCGGCCGCCATCCAGAAGAACAGGCCGGCGAGCTCGGGCGAGCGCATCTCCGGAGGCGGCGCCACGACCGCCGTCACCGCGGCGAAGAAGAGGGGCGTGAGGAGGATCCCGAGCCACACCACCACCGCCGTCCTGCGGGTGGGCGCGCTCATCCGACGGCTCCCGGCGCGGGCGACGGCCCGAGCTCCCGCTCCAGCGCCCGGGCGGCCCGCAGCAGGGTCGGCTCGTCGAACGGGCGACCCACCAGCTGCAGCCCCACCGGGAGCCCGAGCTCCGGGTGCAGCCCGGCCGGCACCGACAGGCCCGGCAGCGCCGCCAGGTTGCAGGAGATGGTGTAGACGTCGGCCAGGTACATCTGGAGCGGGTCGGCCACCTTCTCGCCCAGCCGGAACGCCACGCTGGGCGAGACCGGCCCGGCCACCACGTCGCAGCGCTCGAAGGCCCGGTCGAAGTCGCGGCGGACGAGCGTGCGGACCTTCTGGGCCCGCAGGTAGTAGGCGTCGTAGTACCCGGCCGAGAGGGCGTAGGTGCCGAGCATGATGCGGCGCTTCGGCTCGGCGCCGAAGCCGGCGTCGCGGGTCTCGCCGTACATGTCGGAGAGGGCCCGGGCCGGGGCCCGCAGGCCGAAGCGGACGCCGTCGTAGCGGGCCAGGTTGGAGGAGGCCTCGGCCGGCGCCACCAGGTAGTAGGCCGCCACCCCGTACTTGGAGTGAGGGAGCTCGACGTCGACGAGGGTGGCGCCCATGCGCTCGTAGGCGGCCAGCGCCTCGCGCACGCGCCGCTCCACGCCTGCCTCGGTCCCTCCCTGGAACCACTCCCGCGGGACGCCGATGCGCAGCCCGCGCGCCCCGTCCTCCAGCCCGGCCAGGTAGTCGGGGACGGGCCGGGTGGACGAGGTCTGGTCGCGGGGGTCGTGGCCGGCGATGGCGCCGAGCAGCACGGCCGCGTCGGCCACGGTCCTTCCCATCGGGCCCACCTGGTCGAGCGAGCTCGCGAAGGCGATGACGCCGTACCGCGAGACCCGGCCGTAGGTCGGCTTCAGCCCGACCACGCCGCAGAGCGAGGCGGGCTGCCGGATCGAGCCGCCGGTGTCGGTGCCCAGCGCGCCGAAGACCTGCCGCGCCGCCACCGCCGCCGCGCTCCCGCCCGAGGATCCACCCGGCGTGCGGGAGAGGTCCCAGGGATTGCGGCAGGGGCCGAAGGCGCTGTTCTCGTTGGACGAGCCCATGGCGAACTCGTCCATGTTGAGCTTGCCCACCACCACGGCGCCGGCGCCCTCGAGCCGCTCCACGACGGTGGCGTCGAAGGGAGGGACGAAGCCCTCCAGGATGCGGGACCCCGCGGTGGTCTCGACCCCCTTCGTCAGGAAGATGTCCTTCAGCGCGATGGGGACGCCGTCGAGCGTCGAGCGCGACTCGCCGCGGGCCCGCCGCGCGTCGGAGGCGCGCGCGGCGTCGAGCGCCCGCTCGGTCGAGACCCGGAGGAAGGCCCCCAGCTTGCCGTCGGTGGCCTCGATGCGGGCGAGCACCGCGCGGGTGGTCTCCTCGGAGGAGACCTCGCGCCGCGAGAGGGCCGCGGAGAGGTCGGTGAGCGACCGGTCGAGCAGGGGCGGCGCGCTCACTCGATGATCCTCGGGACCTGGAAGCAGGTCCCTTCCCGGGCCGGCGCGTTCGCGAGGGCCTCGTCGGGCGAGAGGCCGGGGAGGACCTCGTCGACGCGCCAGGGCGTCTCCCCCGAGGCGAGCGCGTGGGTCATCGGCTCCACGCCGGAGACGTCGAGCTCCTCGAGCAGCCGGACGTAGTCGAGGATGGCCGACAGCTCGGCGGCGAGGCGCGCCTCCTCCGGCGGGAGCAGCCGGAGCCGCGCCAGCGTCGCGATGCGACGGACCTCTTCGGGCGACAGCGCCATCGCGCCTACTTCTGGGGGCTCTCGGGGCGGAACCAGTTGAGGATGGCCGCGACCACGCCGCGCCGCCCCTCGTTGATCTGCCGCTGGAACGCCTCGATCTCGCCGTGCTCGAGGAAGATGCCGTTGCAGGCGAAGCAGACGTCGACGGGGACGCTGCGCAGCTTCACCTCGTGCATCTGCTGGCCGCAGCCGGGGCAGTGGCCGTGGTGGAGATCGCGAAGCCGCTTGGCCTCGTCGACGGCCATCTCGCGGTGGACCTTCTGCGCCATCTTCCGCTTCTTCTCGGCATCCTCCTTCGCGAAGTAGTCTTCCTCGGTCTGGGAGGGCTTCACGGTCTCGGACATGACTTTCACTCCTTGAGCTGGCTGATGAGCCGCCGTGCCGCGGCGGCGTCGTCTCCGGTGGGGCGAACCGACAGGAATCTCTCGTAGAACGCCACGGCCTGGTCCTTGCGCCCCATGTACCGGTTGGTCTCGGCCAGGCCGAAGAGCGCCTCGGCGTTTCGGGGGTCGGCCTCGAGGGACTCCCCGAAGCTGGCCTCCGCCTGGACGTACCGCGAGAGATCCAGATAACACGCCCCGCGCCCGGCGAGGGCGGTGGCGTTGCGGCCGTCCTGCGCGAGCGCCTGGCCGTACAGGTCGAGGGCCGCCTCGGGGCGCCCCCGGTCCCGCTGCTCCCGGGCCCGTGCGAGCAGGCCGCGCACGGCCGCGCCCGGGTCGTCGCGCGGAGGGGGCCGGGCCGCAGGCGCCGCCGTCGAGGGGGCAGGGCCGGGGACCCCGGGGACCAGTGTCGCGGCAGGGGCCGCGGCGCCCGATGCAACCGCTGCGGCCGGGGCCGCGATCGGATCGGCGGCGGCAGGTCCCGCCGGGGCCTGCTCGGCCTGGGAGGTGGCGCCGCTCGTCGGGGCCGGAGCCGGGGCGGGTTCCTGCACCGGCTGGGGAGCCGGCTCCCTGGGGGGCTCGGCCCGGGGCGGAGGAACCGGGACGGTAGCGGCCTGGCGCGCGGCCAGCGCCGCCTGGGCAGCGGCCTCGTTCGCGGCCTGGACGTTCAGGTCCGATTCCGCCTTCCGGCGCAGGTAGACGGTGCCGGCCGCCACGCCCAGCAGGCCGACGGCGATCAGCGCCACCCACAGCAAGCGGCTGCGCCGGGGCGGGGGGCGAAGGGCGGAGCGGGTCACGCGGCGCGTGGACGAGACGGGACCCCTGGCCCAGGCGGGGTCCTCGAGGCCGGGCTGGGCGGCGCGGACGGGTTCCGCCGGGGCCTCGGCAGGCGCCTCCGGGCGCGTCTCGCGGCGGCGCTGGGCCCGGTCGAGGAGCGTGAAGAAGCTCTGGAGCTCCGGGATGTCGCCGAGCCGGCGCCAGGCCTCACCCTGCCCCGCCGCCGCCACCTCGTCGTCCCGCGTGGCCTTCCGCTCGACGATCCACCGCTGGAGCGTGGAGAGCTCCCGGAACGGGAAGATCGCGCCACCGGGCTGGCGAAGCCGCCATTCGCCTCGCTCGGCAGCCTCGGCCGCGGGAGGCGGCGGGGCCCCGGCCAGGTCGCCGATGGGGACCGGCGTGTCGGTATCGCCCCCCTTGAGGGGCACGGTGACCGAGAGGGTCTTCTTCCGGAGGAGGAAGGCGTGGCCGCACTGCGCGCAGGCGACCTTGATCCCCGTCTCGGAGACCCGGGCGTCGTCGACGGCGTACTGGGCCCGGCAGCGCTCGCAGCGGACGTCCATGGGAGGGCGACCAAGGTAGCCCCGAAGACCGGAGGCGCGCAAGCCGTGGATCCAGGCGGAAAAATTGACCCTTCCCCTTCCGACGATATCGTCGGCTCCGGGGTCGTCCGCACCCCTACACCTGCGATATCGCCGAGGATCCATGGCAAAGCCGAAGCTGAACCGGAAGTCCGAGAAGTCCAGGGACGGAGTCTCCGGCAAGACGGGGATGGGGCGGGACATCCTCGCCGTCGCGCTGCTCGCCCTGGGAACCTCGCTCGCGATCGCCCTCATCACCTTCTCCGCGCTCGACGGCCAGCTGATCGCCCACGGGGTCCCCCCGGCGTCGAACCTGGTCGGCCCCGTCGGGCACCACGTGGCCCGGGCGCTGTTCCAGGTCCTCGGCTTCTCCGCGCTCGTCCTCCCGGTCGCCCTGGTGGTCACCGCCATCTCCCTCTTCAAGGGCCAGTCGCCCCGCCTCACCCTCGTCGGATCGGGCGCCTACCTGGTCCTCACCGCCTCGGTCGCCACCCTGGCCCACCTCTTCCTCTCCGGCCGGGCGCTCGCCAGCTTCCCTCCCGGCGGGGCCGTGGGACGCCTCTTCTGCACCCGCGCCGAGGCCCTGTTCGGCTCGGTGGGCACTGCGCTCGTGGTCGGCTCCGGGGCGGTCGTGGCCCTCATCGTGGCCACCGACGTGAAGGTCCAGAAGGTCTGGGCGGTCACCTGGGCCGCGCTGCGCGCCGCCTGGGGCTGGGCGGTGGCCAAGGTCTCCGACGCCATCGACCGTCACCGCGCCGCGGTGGCCGAGATGCGCGCCGAGGAGGCCGCCGAGCGGGCCCGCGACGAGGAGCTGGCCGCCGCGGCCGTCGTGGAGGCCGCCTCGGGCGAGGAGCAGGAGGGTCGCGCCATGGCGAGCGCGCTCGTGCGCGAGAAGAAGCGCGGCCGCCCGGACGACGAGCCGGCCTGGGCCACCGCCGAGGAGGAGGACGACGCGCTTCCCCGGCGCCGCCGCCGCGCGAAGGAGGAGAAGGCCGAGGAGCCGCTCGTCACGCCGCTGCCCATGGTGGTCGCCGCGGAGCCCGCTCCCGAGCCCACGCCGGAGCCCCTTCCGATCGAGGCCGGCCCGGTCCGCCCGGAGATCGTCGTCTCGGCCGCGATGCAGGAGCGCAGCAAGAAGAAGAAGACGAAGGACGCGCCCGAGTTCGCCTTCATGCAGTCGGGCGAGGTCTTCCAGCTCCCGTCGGTGTCGCTGCTCACGCGCCACGAGCAGCCCAAGGGCGAGCTCGACGAGTCGGGCATGCAGAAGACCGCCGAGGTCATCGTGTCCACCCTGCGCCAGCACGGCGTCGACGGGGCCATCCGGCACATCCGCCCGGGCCCGGTGGTCACGCTCTACGAGTTCATGCCGGTGGCGGGGGTGAAGCTCTCGAGGATCGAGAACCTCGACAAGGAGCTCACCATGGCGCTCTCGGCGATCCGCATCCGCATCATCGCGCCGATCCCGGGCAAGGGCGTGGTGGGCATCGAGGTGCCGAACCGCGACCGCGCCACCGTCTACCTCCGCGAGGTCATCGAGAGCGACACGTTCGACCGGGCCGCCGGCCTGCTCCCCATCGCGCTCGGGAAGAACATCGAGGGCATCCCCTACTGCGTCGACCTGCAGCGCATGCCGCACCTGCTCATCGCCGGCACCACCGGCGCCGGCAAGTCGGTCGGCCTGAACACCATGATCCTCTCGCTCCTGTACCGGCACGCGCCGGACCAGGTGCGCATGATCATGGTCGACCCGAAGATGACCGAGCTCTCCATCTACGAGGACATCCCGCACCTGCTCCTGCCGGTGGTGACCGATCCGCAGAAGGCGGCCCGGGCGCTGCAGTGGGCGGTCGACGAGATGGAGCGGCGCACCCAGATCCTGGCCGACACCGGCTCGAAGGACCTCAAGTCCTACAACGCCAAGGTGGACAAGCTGCGCGCCGAGGGGCGCACCTTCGACGACGCCGACGCCGTGCCGCCGAAGAAGCTGCTCGTGGTCGACATGACCGAGGGCGAGACCGAGGAGGAGGCCGCCGCGCGCCTGGCCCGCGAGGAGCAGGTCCCGCTCTTCGAGGACCCGACCCGCCCGCCGGTGGCCGGCGAGAAGAAGCCGCCGCAGAAGCTCCCGTACATGGTGGTGGTCATCGACGAGCTCGCCGACCTCATGATGACCGCGCCGCGGGAGGTGGAGATCTCGCTGGCCCGCCTGGCGCAGAAGGCGCGCGCCACCGGCATCCACCTCATCGTGGCCACCCAGCGCCCGTCCACCGACGTCGTCACCGGGATGATCAAGAACAACTT
The DNA here is from genome assembly GCA_963766715.1 of uncultured delta proteobacterium. GTDB lineage: Bacteria > Myxococcota > Myxococcia > Myxococcales > Anaeromyxobacteraceae > CAIOAK01. Next base: position 175,831 of record CAVYBH010000011.1, on the reverse strand, counting down.
CCCGGCCCGCATCAGCTTCCGGCTGGCCTCCCGGCACGACTCGACCACCATCATCAACGGCCCGGGCGCCGAGGCGCTGCTCGGCGACGGCGACATGCTGGTGCTCACCGCCACCCAGCCGGTCACCCGCGTCCAGGGCGCCTTCGTCTCCGAGGAGGAGATCGCCGGCGTGGTCGCCTTCCTGAAGCAGCAGGGGCGCCCCGTCTACGACGACTCGATCCTCAAGGCCCGGGACGGCAACGGCGACTCGCGCCGCGACGACGACGAGGAGGATCCGGTCTACGACGAGGCGCTGGCGCTCGTCTCCCGCATGGAGGAGGTCTCCGTCTCCAAGCTCCAGCGCGAGATGCGGCTCGGCTACAACAAGGCCGCCAAGATCGTCGAGCGCATGGAGCGCGAGGGAGTCGTCGGCCCCGCCAACGGCGTGAAGCCGCGGCAGGTCCTCATCCGTCCCGCGGGCGAGATGAGCGCCATCCCGAACGTGTGACCGCCCGCCTGGCGGGGCCGGTCACTTCCGGCCGCCCCGCAGGCGCGACTCCTCGCCCCGGATCATCCGGCGGATGTTGGCCTGGTGGCGCACCAGGACGACGATGAGGACCACCCACGCGACCCGGGTCACCGGGCTGTCGAGACCGTGGAAGGTCGCGCACCCGGCCGTCAGCGCCGCGGCGGCGGTCATCGAGCCCAGGGACGCGATCCGGGTGGCGCCGAAGGTGGCGCCGAAGACCACCGACGCGAGCAGGGCCAGCCACGGGGAGAGGACCACGAAGGCCCCGAAGGCGGTGGCCACCCCCTTGCCGCCGCGAAAGGCCAGCCAGAAGGGGAAGACGTGCCCGAGGAAGGCGGCCAGCCCGGCCGCCGCCGGCCAGCCGGCGTCGTGGGGCAGGTCGAGGGCCAGGGCGGTCGCGGCCACGGGAATGCCCCCCTTCCCCGCGTCGAGCAGCAGCGTGAGCACGCCCAGCCGGCGTCCGGCGGTGCGGGCCACGTTGGTGGCGCCGATGTTGCCGGAGCCCGCCTGCCGCACGTCGATCCCGGCCACGAAGCGCCCGAGGAGGAGCCCGAAGGGCACCGAGCCGGCGAGGTAGCTCGCCGCGACGAGCATCCAGCCGAGCCGCTCCTCGCTCACGTGATCCTCGTGCGCCAGAGCATCCACGCCCAGTTGAGGGCGGTGGCCGAGCAGGCCGCCACGGCGACCGCCCGCCAGGCGCGCTGCGGGATCGACGGCCAGGGGAGCCCGAGGGCGACGCGCGCCAGGTCGAGGATCGCGTAGAGCCAGGCGCCGCCGGCGAGGACCGCGCCCAGCGGGCTGGCCGACCAGGCCGCGAGCAGCTCGCCGTGGGCCAGCGCCACGAAGGCGTGGGTCATGCCGCAGGTGGCGCAGGGCAGCCCGGTGGCCAGCCGGAACGGGCACTCCGAGTGAAGGGCGAGGAGCGGCAGGAAGCGGGCCGCCAGGAAGCTCGCGGCGGCGACGAGCGCGAAGGCCTCCGGGACCCCGAACCTCCCGGTGCGCCGGCCCGCCGTCATCGGTCAGCCTCCGTGGACCTTCAGGCTGGAGAGCCCGGACAGGCCGGACATGATCATCCAGCCGGCCGCGCAGCAGCAGAGGCAGGTGGCCGCGAAGGGAAGGATCATGGCGGTCCAGGCCTTGCCGTTGGTGGTGCGCTGCGCCTCGCGGAAGCCGATGGCGGTGGCGAACCCGAACCAGACGGCCGCCACCAGGTTGGCGAGCCCGGGCACCGGCGCGGCGCCGAGGAGGAGCGCGCCCGAGGCGTACCCGACCACGGTGAGGGTGGCGTCGAAGCCGCGCGAGGCGGCGCCGAGGACGAGCAGGGCGACCTGGTAGACGCCCGCCCAGATGAGGATCCAGATGGCGGCGAGGAAGGGGGCGGCGATGAGCTGGGCCACGGTTCCCACGGCGGTGGCGCCGGACATCCACTGGACCATCCAGGTGTCCTGGAAGCGCTCTCCCTGGGGCATCTGGTGGAGCATGTCCCGGATCATCCCCTGGGTGGCCGCTCCCAGGAGCGCGCCGTAGAGCGTCTGCGCCCAGCTGGCGATGGTCATGGCGATGACCCCGAAGAGCACCGCCGAGCCGGGAGAGGCGATCTTCACCGAGCGGAAGAACTCGGCCGGCCGGAGGCAGGCGAGCTTCCAGGTCTCGATGTAGGCTCCTCGGCCAGCCCAGGGTCGAGCGCTGGGCGAACGGCGCGTCGGCCTCGGCGGCGGCCCAGGCCGTGCCGGGTGCTCCCGGAGCGTAGGCGCCCGGCCCGTATCCACCGGGCGGGGGTGCGCCGTACGGGGAGGCCTGCGGCGGAGGAGCGGCCGGAGGCGGCGGGGGCGGCGGCGCGCTCGGGTCGGCGAGGTGGACCTGCTGGCCGCAGTGCGGGCAGGTCTGCACCCCGAAGCGGTCGGTGTCGAAGGTGTTCTGGCAGTGGACGCAGCGAGCGCGCATGAGGCGCGAAGCTTACCCCGGCCTTCCGGCCGCGTCACCGAACGCCCGGAGCCGGGACGCCCCCTCCGGAGCGCGCCGCCCCGGGAGGCTCGTTCGCGACCGCCACGGCCGAGAGCCGTCGCGCCAGGTCGCCCTCGAACGCGGCGAGGGTCACGCCCGTCGCCTCCTGGAAGGCGGCCGGGAAGGCCTGCCCCTCGGCGAGCCGGGAGAGGAGCAGGCGCACGCTCGCGTCGCCGAAGCGCTGGAGCAGGTCGCGGAAGGCGCGGTCCGCGGTGCCGTAGACCGCCCGCGGGTTCGACCGCAGGACCGCCGCCGGGCTCGACAGCGCCGCGGCGTCGACCTGGCCGTGATGCTCTCCCGGCGGTCACCGTGGCCATGCCCTCCTGGAACCACATCGGGATCTGCCTGGCGCGGCCGTCGCGCCCCACCGCCTGGAAGAGGACGCAATGGGTGAGCTCGTGGGCGAGGATCTGGAAGAGCGCCTCGTCGGAGGCCTGGCCCTGGGACCACGTGCGGGGCGATTGCAGATCGACGGAGCCGATCCCCGCCCAGGCCCGCATCCACGGGCTTCCCGGTGCGCCCCGTGGCGGCCTCGAGGTCGGCGTGGTTGGCGTGGACGGACACGGTCACCGAGGCCGGGACCGCTCCCCAGCGGGCCGCCGCGCGCACGGCGCGGGGCAGCACGCGCCGCACCTGCCCGGCGACGTCGGCGTCCGGGCCGGCCTGGAGCGCGACCGTCGTCGAGCCGATCGCGATCACCTCGGCGGGCGAGGGACCGGGCTCGGCGGCGACGCTGGCGAGGGCGGCGAGGAGGAGCGGGAGGATCAAGGGTTCTGGGCTCGAGGGCCGGTCGGGCCGTACTTCTTATTTGCTCGGGACCGGCGCTCGGGGCAAACCGATCAGGGGTCTCCTCCGGAAGAGGTAGCCCGAAGGTCGATCCGGACCATGCGATCCATCAGGTGCTCGAGCGCCGCCGCCGGGTCGTCGCACAGGCCGGAGTGGACCGGCGAGACCTGCAGGATCGTGCTGCGCGGCGCGACCAGCCAGTGGAAGCGCTCGCGCGCCGACAGGCGCCCGATCGGGCCGCTCCCGGGGGCGCCGGCGCAGATGAGCGGCACGGCGGCGAGATGGGCCTCGAGCAGCGGCAGGTCGGCTCCGGGCCAGAGGGCGCGGACCCGGGCCAGGTCGAGCTCCACGCGGGCCCCGAGGAAATCCCGCTGCAGGCAGAAGAGGACCACGCCCGCGTTCACGAACTCCTCCCGCTCGACGCGGGGCACGACGCGCAGGACGGCGTAGTCAAACGAGCTGGGCGCGGGCACGGTCCGCCTCCTCGGCCAGGCGCGGGGCGATGCCGAGCCTCCGCGTGAAGTGACGCGCGAAGGCCGCGCGCAGGGTGGCCGGGTCCCCGGGGGCCGGGCCCGCCGAGAGCCACGCGTCGGGCACCCCGGCGAGCACGCGCTCCACCGTGGCGGGCCCGAGCCGGCTCGCGAGCTCCGCGCCCGCCGCCGCCACGGAGGTGGCCCAGGGCAGGAGCACGTGGTCCTTCACCGCCGGGAAGGAGGCTCCGGCCGGATCGCGCGCCTCGTCCCAGTCGTGCTGGAAGTAGAGGGACGCGCCGTGGTCGATGAGCCAGAGCTGCCGGTGCCAGACGAGGAGGTTGGCGTTCCGGGCCGTGCGGTCCACGTTCTGGACGAAGGCGTCGAACCAGACGAGCGCCGAGGCCTCCGCCGCCGACGGGGCGGGGCCGGCGACCGGGTCGAAGGTGATGCTGCCCGGCAGGAAGTCGAGCCCCAGGTTCGGCCCGGTGCTCGCCCGGAGCAGCTCCCGGATCTCCTCGTCGGGCTCGTTGCGGCCGAGCTCCGGTCCCACCTCCACCGTCACCAGCTCCGGCACCCGGAAGCCCGCGGCGCGCGCCAGCTCGCCGGCGACCACCTCGGCCACCAGCGCCTTCGGCCCCTGCCCGGCGGCCCGGAACTTCACCACGTAGAGCCCGTCGTCGTCGGCCTCGACGATGGCCGGCAGCGAGCCGCCCTCCCGGAGCGGGGTCACGTAGCGCGTGGCGTGGACGGTGCGCACGGGGAGAGCCTACCGCGCCCGCGCCCCGCTGGCGCAGGGGAAGGCAGGGCGAAGGGGCGATCGACCCGCGCCGCCCTTCTGCTACGCTCGGCCCCATGGGAATGGAAGACTACAGGCGCCTGCTCGCGGACAACGAGCGCTGGGTGGCGGAGCGGCTCGGGGAGGACCCCGACTACTTCACGCGGCTGAAGGGCACCCACAGCCCCTCGTACGTGTGGATCGGCTGCTCCGACAGCCGCGTCCCCGCCGAGACCATCACCGGCTGCCAGCCGGGCGACCTGTTCGTCCACCGCAACGTCGCCAACCAGGTCGTCCACACCGACCTCAACATGCTCACCGTGGTCTTCTACGCGGTGGAGGAGCTCCAGGGCGCGCCACATCATCGTGTGCGGGCACTACGGCTGCGGCGGCGTGAAGGCGGCCATGTCCGGGCAGGACTTCGGCCTCATCAACCGCTGGCTCCAGAACATCAAGGACTGCGCCGAGCGGCACCAGGACGAGCTCGCCGCCCTGCCCGACGAGGAGGCGCGCTCCCGCCGGCTCATCGAGCTGAACGTCATCGAGCAGGTGGACCACCTGGCCAAGACCTCGGTGGTGCAGCGGGCCTGGAAGCAGGAGGGGCGTCCCTGGCTGCACGGCTGGGTCTACGACATGCGGAACGGGAAGCTCTCGGAGCTCGTGCTCCGGACCGCGACCGACCTGCCCCACCCGGTGCACAGGTTCGACATCGACGGACCGTGACGCCGGCCGCGGACTCGACGGGAGAGGAGGAACGATCGTCATGCAGACCACCGTCCTCGGCGCCGGATCCTGGGGCACCGCGCTCGGCGCCGTCCTGGCCGGCAAGGGCTTCCCGGTCGCCATCTGGGACGCCGACCCCGCGCCGCTCGAGACCATCGCGGACCGCCGGGAGAACACGCGCTACCTGCCGGGCATCGAGCTCCCGGACAAGCTCCGCGCCGAGCCCGACCTGGCCAGGGCCCTCGAGGGCGCGGAGATGGTGGTCGTCGCCGTTCCCTCCCACGCGGTGAGGCCCGTGGCGGTGCTGGCGGCGCCGCACCTGCGCGCCGGCATCCCCATCTGCTCGGTGGCGAAGGGCGTCGAGGTCGACTCGCTCAAGACGATGAGCGAGGTGCTGGAGGACGTGCTCCCTCCCGAGCTGCACCCGTACCTCGTCTTCCTCTCCGGCCCGTCCTTCGCCGGCGAGGTGGCGCGGGGCGCGCCCACCACCGTCACCGTGGCCGGGCGCTGGGATCGGGTCGCGAAGCAGGTGCAGGACGCCTTCCACACGAGGACCTTCCGCCCCTACACCTCGACCGACGTGGTCGGGGTGGAGATCGGCGGCTGCGCGAAGAACGTGGTCGCCATCGCCACCGGCCTCTGCGACGGGCTCGGCCTGGGCGCGAACGCCCGGTCGGCCATCATCACCCGGGGCCTCGCCGAGATCACGCGGCTCGCGGTGGCCCGGGGCGCGAACGCGCTCACCCTGCTCGGCCTCTCCGGGCTCGGCGACCTGGTGCTCACCTGCTCGTCGATCCAGTCCCGCAACTACCGCGTGGGCTTCGGCCTCGGGACCGGGAAGAAGCTCGAGGAGATCCAGCGGGAGCTCGGCCAGGTGGCGGAGGGCGTGGTCAACGCGAGGAGCGTCCGCCTGCTCGCGGCCAAGGTCGGCGTGGAGATGCCGATCTGCCAGGCCGTCCACGCGATCCTGTACGAGGGCGAGGACCCGCGCGCGGCGGTGGGCGCGCCTGCTCGCGCGGGAGACGCGCCCCGAGCGGTAGCCGGCGCTACTCGATCGTCGACGCGGTGACCGTGGTCGCGCCAGCGAGCACGAAGAAGCCCGGGAGATCCTGGACGTCGACGCCCGGGTTCGCGCGGAAGGTGGACCGGTCGATCACCACGGATCCGGTGAGGTCGTTGCTCACGAAGAAGACCGCCCCGGCCAGCTCCCGGGCGGTGTTGCCGGTCACCTCGCTCCCGCACACGCTGAGGGTGAAGGTATCCCCGTCGTTGTAGATCGCCCCGCCGCTCCCACCGCCCGGCGTGCCCGGCCGGGCCGGGTTCCGCCCCGTGCCCACCGCCTGGTTCCCGGTGAAGACGCCGTTCAGCACGGTCCACGAGACGCCGATGCTCCCCAGCGCGCCGCCGTTCGACCCCACGTTTCCCCGGTCCGGGGCCCCGAAGGTGCTGTTCACGACGTACACCGGGCCGGCCTGCTGGAAGGCGTAGATGGCGCCGCCCGCCACGTCCGGACCGGAGGTCGCGCACCGGTTCCCGACGAAGCGGCTGTTCACGACCTTCAGCTGGCCGCTCCGCGCGTAGATGGCGCCGCCCCCGAGGTCCGGCTCCGAGGCGAGGCCGTCGGCGAAGGTCAGGTTCTGCACGACGAGGCGCGGGTGCGGGTAGTCCTGGCAGTGGTCGGTGATCCAGTGCTGCGCCGGGTCGCACCCGTTCAGGTAGAGGATCCGGTGGCGCCCTCCCCCGGAGAGCGTCACCTTCCCGCCGCCGTCGACGAGCAGGTCGCCGTTGCGGTTCGCGCCGGCGTCGTTCACGAGCCTCACCTCGCGCGGCAGCGTGAGGGTGACGGGGTCCGGTCCGCAGTCGAAGGTGACCACCCCGGCCGCCGCGACCGCCGCCTCGAAGGCCTCGGGCGTGCAGCTCGCGGGGGTCCCGGTGCCCACGACGGTGGTCGGGTGGGAGGCGTCCTCGGCGGCGCCCTCGACGGGCACGGCGCAGGTCCGGGCCGGGTTCCCGGGCGGGTCCTGCGGGCCGGGGGTCACGACCACGCCGCCCGCCGGTGCGCCGCCGCCGCACGCAGCCGCGGCGAGGGCCGTCGCGCACAGGAGCCCGGCGATCGCCTTCGCGGGGGTCATCCGCGCCGGCTCACGAATCGCGCAGGACCTCGACCTCGTCGACCGACACCGTGGCCCGCGAGCGGAACACGGCGATGACGATGGCGAGCCCCACCGCGGCCTCGGCCGCGGCGACCGCGATGACGAAGAAGGCGATGGCCTGGCCGGACATGGAGGCCTGCTGCCGGGCGAAGGCGAGGAAGGTGAGGTTCGCCGCGTTCAGCATGAGCTCGATGCACATGAAGACGATGATGGCGTTCTTCTTCACGAGCACGCCGGCGAAGCCGATGGCGAAGAGGAAGGCCGCGAGCCCGAGGAAGTGGGTGGTGGGCACCATGGCTAGATCTTCTCCTTCGCGACCACCACCGCGCCGACGATGGCGACGAGCAGCAGGACGCTCGTGGCCTCGAAGGGGAGCAGGTACTGGGTGAAGAGGATCTTGCCCACGGCGCGGACCGTCCCGAAGTCGGCGGCCACCGGCTTCAGGCCCGTCGGGGAGCCCTGCAGGACGGCGGTCACGAGCAGCGCGAGGATGCCGGCGGTGGCCACGATCCCGACCACCTTGAGGGCGGTGATCTTCTCGAGCCCGAGCTCGGCGTCGGTGAGCGACAGGAGCATCACCACGAAGAGGAAGAGCACCATGATGGCGCCCGCGTAGACGATGATCTGGACGAACGCGAGCAGGTGCGCCGTGAGCAGGACGTAGATGCCGGCCAGCCAGAAGAAGGCCGACACCAGGCTCATCGCCGCGTGGACCGGGCTGCGGGCCGCGATCACCCCGGCCGCCGACGCCATCAGCGGGATGGCGAAGACCCAGAAAAGCACCAGCTCGGCTGTGTCGCCCATCGTGCTCCTCGACTAGTGACGGTTTCCGCCGACCCACGCCTCGCGGGCCTCTCGGGAGACGCCCCAGGCGGTCTGCCCGTGCTTGCAGCCGCGCCCCTCGATGTGGTCCACGAACTCCTGCCGGAACTTCTTCACGAAGCTCTGCACCGGCATGGCCGCGGCGTCGCCGAGCGCGCAGATGGTCTGCCCCGCGATGTTCCCGGGCAGCTGCTCGAGGAGCGCCAGGTCCTTCATCGTGCCCTCGCCCCGCTCGATCTTCTCGAGGATCTTCCACATCCAGGGGGTGCCCTGGCGGCAGGGGGTGCACTGGCCGCAGCTCTCCTCGGCGTAGAACATGGAGATGCGCGCGAGCGCGCGGACCAGGCACACCGAGTCGTCCATGACGATGACGCCGCCCGAGCCGGACATGGAGCCGGCGGCCTTGATGGCCTCGTACTCCATCGAGATGTCGATCTCGTCGCCCCGCAGCACCGGGGAGGAGGAGCCGCCGGGGATGACCGCCTTGATCGGCCGCCCGCTGGGGGTGCCGCCGCAGTCCTCCATGATCAGCTTCTTGAGGTTGTAGGCGACCGGCTTCTCGTAGACGCCGGGGCGCTTCACGTTGCCGGAGACGCCGAAGAGGCGCGTGCCGCCGGACTTGGGCGTGCCCAGGTCCGCGAAGGCCTGCCCGCCGTGCTCGATGATCCAGGGCACGTTGGCGAGCGTCTCGACGTTGTTGATGATGGTGGGCTTGCCCCAGAGGCCGATGATGGCCGGGAACGGGGGCTTGAAGCGCGGGTAGCCCTTCTTGCCCTCCACCGACTCCATCAGCGCGCTCTCCTCGCCGCAGATGTAGGCGCCGGCGCCGCGGACCACGTGGATCTCGAGCGGGAAGTCGGACCGGCCGAGCAGGCCGGGGCCGATGATCTTCGCCGCGAGCATCTCCTCGATGGCCTTCTCGAGGATCCGGGCCTGCTTGGCGAACTCGCCGCGGATGTAGATGTAGGCCAGGTGGATGTCGAGGGCGTAGCAGGCGATCGCGATGCCCTCGAGGAGCATGTGCGGGTCGTACTCGATGACGTACCGGTCCTTGAAGGTCCCGGGCTCCGACTCGTCGGCGTTGATGCAGAGGTAGCGGGGGCGGACGTCCTTGGGGAGGAAGGTCCACTTCAGGCCGGTGGGGAAGCCGGCGCCCCCGCGGCCGCGCAGGTTGGAGATCTTCACCTGCTCGATGATGGCCTCGGGCTTCATGCCGAGCGCCTTCTCGAGGGTCTTGTACCCGCCGTCGGCGCGGTAGCCCTCGATGGACGGGTCCCGCTTGTGCCAGCGCTTGGTGAGGATGAAGGTCTCGCTCACTTGAGCTCTCCCAGGATGCGGTCGATCACCTTGGGGGTGAGGCTCTCGTGCATCTCCTCGTCGACCAGCATGACCGGGGCGGTGCCGCAGGAACCCAGGCACTCCACCTGGCGGAGCGTGATGCGCCCGTCCTTGGTGGTGCCGCCGTTCTCGACGTCGAGCTTCTTCTTCAGATCCTCGAAGAGGTCGTACCCGCCGCCCAGGGAGCAGGAGACGTTGGTGCAGACCTCGACCACGTGCCGGCCCACCGGACGCGTGTGGTACATCACGTAGAAGGTGGCCACCTCCTCGGCGCGGGTGGCCGAGGCCCCCAGCCGGTCGGCGACGAGCTTCTGCGCACCGGGCGAGAGCCAGCCGAAGATCTCCTGCGCGCGGCGCAGGCCGGCGAGCATCGCCGCTTCCTTGTGATCGGCCGGGTAGCGCTTCAGGATCTCGGGCAGCGCGGCGTCGAACCGGGCCACCTTGTCCTTCGGCAACTCCGCGATGTCCTGCGGGCCCCGCTCCGATTCTGCGTGGTCGTGATGGGACATAAAGGTCGGAGATGCCTCGAAAAAAGTCCTCGCAGGCTACGGATCGGGTCTGGGGTTGTCAAGGAAGATCCGGGCCGCTCGAAGGGCCCGGAAATGCAGGAGGGCCCGCCGGATCGCGTCCGACGGGCCCCCGGAACCACGGCTTCTGTCGAGCTACTTGCTCTTCTTGTTGAAGGCGTCCTTGAGACCCTTCGCCGGGGCGATCTTGACGACCGTCTTGGCGGCGATCTTGATGGCCTCGCCCGTGGCCGGGTTGCGGCCCATGCGCGCCTTGCGCTGCTGGAGCTTCACGGCCCCGAGGCCACCCAGCGGAATCTTGCCGGCGGACTTGAGGCTCTTCATCACGACTTCCTCGACGGCCTGGAACACGGCCTTGGCCTGGGCCTTCGAGATTCCGGCCTTCTCGGCAACGGCGGTGAAGAACTGAGCCTGCGTCATGCTCATGTGCGACCCTCCTTGGGGCACCGCCGGGAAACCGTCGCGAAACCCGCGCCGGGCCGGCGAATCAGGTGTCCCGGATATCGCTTTCGGATCGGCGAGTCAACACCTGCCTGTGCGAATTGGCCCGTCAAATGGGCATGATCCGTCGATCAACCGTGGGAGAAGATCAAAAAAGCCCCAAGAACAGGCCCTTCCGGGGGGTCCGGCCCTGGCCGCGGCTCAGTGCCGGACGAAGGCGAAGAGCACTTCCCAGGCGATGAGGGCGATGACGGTGAGCTCCAGCATCTCGGAGCGGCGCGTGTCCGCGCCGTCGGAGAGGATCCGGTACACCTCGGAGAGCATGCGCTGCTTGCGCAGCACCGACTCCTGCCAGGCCGGGAGCCGGAAGCGGCGCAGCGCCGCCTGGTAGAGCCGGGCCAGGTAGAAGTCGCCCACGATCTTCACCGCGTTCTCCACCCGCTCCACCATCTCCGACATGTCGACGAGGAGCGCGGCGGTGCGGTGCATCAGCCGGTTGTAACGCCGGGTGAACAGGCGGGGCGGGCGGGCGAGCTCCACCTCGCCCCGGATGGCGGAGAGCTCCCGGTCGAGGAAGGCGTCGTAGTAGCGGAGCTCGAGGAGCTGGGCGGTGGCCAGCTCGAGGAGGTCGGGCACGTCGCTCGAACCGCTGGGCTCGTGGACGAAGGCGCTGTTCCAGTCGACCACCGCGAGGTCGGTCTCGAGGTAGGCGAAGCGATGCTTGAGGACGTCGGCCCGCTCGCCGGAGGAGAGCGGCACCGGGTCGGTCTCGCCGAGCAGCAGGCGGGCGAGCGGCGCGTGCTCGACGAGCTCGGCGCCGGTGACGCGCCGATCGAAGGACCGGACGAAGAAGACCGTGTAGGTCTCCATGCCCTCCCAGGCGTGCGGCCTCGAGAGCGCCGCCGCGAGCGCGCCGCCCAGGTCGGTGGCCACCGATCGCGCGACCTCGTCGATCTCCGGGGTGGCCTGCTCGATGAGCGCCTCGGCCAGCGGGACGAGCTCGTCGAGGGAGGTGCCCGGCGCGATGGGCAGCTCGAGCAGGACGCTCGCCACCCCGTAGTCGAAGAGGCTGGCCTGCACCTCCACGCGGTGTGGAACCCCGGCGATGCGGACGTCGCGGGCGCCCAGGCCGAGCCGGAGCGGCGGATGGGCGACCTCGAGGGCCAGTCGAGGGCTGGCCAGCCGGAAGCGCGACTTGGGCGAGGCCGCCAGCGCCTCCGCCCGGACGAGGTCGATCCCGTCGGCCACGTCGAGGATCCGGTAGATCCGGACCGACCCGTCCTGCACGCGAAAAGGCTGGGACTGCATGTGCGAGGAGCGTAGCGCGGATCGCGCCCTGCGGCGTCCGGCCCCGAATCCCGGCTGTCGATCGGACCCCGATGGGTCTCAGCTCGGCGTTTCCGTCACATCGGTCCCGGCCACGCCTCCATTGCTGCGAACGGATTCCCACCCGACGCGGAACGGAGCCAGCCATGACGACCCAGACCCGGCAAACCCTGCACTTCCCGGAGATCGACAGGCGGCGCGGCTGGAAGGACGCCTTCGTCGTCGGCTTCCTGGCCGTCGTCCTCGGCGCCTTCGTCGCCCAGATCTCCTCGGCGCCCAGCGTGTCCCCGCCCGTTCGCCCGTCGCCGCGGCGGAATCCGCGTCCACCGCGCACGGATAGTCGAGGCGGGGGAGGGGCTCCGGTGCTGGAGCCCGTGGAGCCGGCCGTCCCGGGCCCTGAACCCGGGACCGCCGGCTTCGCCTTTCCGGGTACCGGTCCGCCCGCTACGGGGAAGGCGCCTCGACGAAGACGTACTCGTGCTGCGCGTCGCGGATGACCAGCGCGCGCTTCCCCTCCCGGGCGGCGACGACGAACTCGAAGCCCTCCAGGGTGGGCGCGATGGTGAGGAAGGAGGTCGTGCCGTCGTCGTTCTTGCGGGACGCGACCTCGCTCCGCCACTCCCCGAAGTCGAAGATCGTGGCCGCGCCCTCCCTCCGGACGGCGATCCGGCCCAGGTTCTGGCTCCCGTAGGACGGAGCGAGCCTGGCCGCCTCCGCCCCGGCGGCCGGGACCACCAACCGCTCGCGCGCCTTGGCGATGGCCGCCCTGCGCGTCTCGGCGGCGTTCGCGAGCTGGGCCTCGGCTTCCGGGCGCCCGTCGAAGAGCACCTCGGCGAGGCGCCGCAGGAACGGTCCGCGCAGCCGCCAGCCGGCGTCCGAGTTGGTGAGGATCACCGCGCCGACGCCGTTCTCGGGGAACCAGAACATCTCGCTGTGGTAGCCGGGCATGTCCCCGCCGTGGTGGACCACCGGGATCCCCCACTGGTTGTCCACCATGAGTCCCATGCCGTAGGTCGCATCCTCGCCCAGGGCGATCTGCGGCTTGCGGCGCTCGAGGAGGTTCTTCTCGGACACCAGCCGGCGCCCGTCGGGGAGCATCCCGTTCGCGAGCTCCATCTGCACGTAGCTCGTCAGCTCCCTCGCGCTGGTCCAGACCCCGCCGGCCGGGCGCACGGGGAGGACCGCGTAGTTCAGCCCCACCGGCGCCGGCAGCGTGCGGCCGTCGACGTCGTCGCCGTGCGGCGTCGCGTGGTTCCCCTTCAGGGCGCGGGCGAAGTCGAAGGTGGTGGTCTTCATGCCGAGCGGGTCGAAGAGCTTCTTCCGCATGGCCTGGTCGAAGGCGGCGCCGAGCTCGGCCTTCGGGTCGGCCAGGTGGCCGCCGATGAACCCGGCTGCCGCCGCCATGAGGTTGCTGTACTGGAAGACCTCGCCGAACCTGCTCGTCGGCTGCATCGTGCCCAGGAGCTTCATCGCCGACTCCGGCGTCTCCCGCTCGTACTCGAGCAGCCATTCCAGGTCCTGGCGCGGGAGGCCGGTGCAGGCGCACACCAGGTGCTTGACCCGGACCTGGCGGGTGGTCTCCGCGTCGCCCAGCTTGAACCCGGGGTAGATCTCGGTGACCGGCTGCTCCCAGCCGAGCTTCCCCTCGTCGGCCAGCGCCGCGAGGAGGAGGGTCGTCAGCGCCTTGGTGTTCGAGGCCGCGAGGAAGAGCGTGTCGGCGTCGACCGGGGCCGGCTTGCCCATCTCCTTCACTCCCAGTCCGCCCACGTGGATCACCTTGCCGTCCTGGACGAGGCTGAACGCCACGCCCGGGATGTCGAGCTGCCGCATCCCGTCCTCGAGGAAGCTGCGCAGCTCGGCGATCCGCGCCGGGTCGAGCCGGTGCGCCTTCCGGCCCGCGAAGCGCTCGCGGGCGTAGCCCTCCGGGTCGAAGGCTTCCCATGGCCAGCTGGAACTGCGCCGCGCGCTTCTCGTAGGTGGGGTCGCTGGCGTCGACGATGGCGACGGTCCAGCTCGCGCCGGCGCGCTCGGCCAGTGCGAAGACGGTGGCGCGCTCGTTCGGCGAGGTCTCGTAGTCGAAGAACCGCCGCTCCTCCCACCCGTCCCGGGGCGCGCGCGGCGTGGCGAGCTTCACCGGCCACCTCGCACCGGGCCGGTAGGCCGCCCAGGCGGCGGCGACGGCCGCGTAGGCGTCCTTCGCCTGGACCTCGACGACCGCCAGGCGGGAGTCGGCCTCTGGAGGCTCGAGCACCATCACCTGCCCGCGGGTCGCGATGGACCAGCCGCCCGGAGCGGTGAAGGTCGTCCCTGCGGAGGTGACCCGCGAGGAGTCGGTGGCGAGCCGCTCGGGCGCGGGCGCCACGGCGGGATCGGCGGCGAGGAGGAAGGCGAGCGAGGCGACGGCGACCGAGGTGACTGCCATGGGTCCTCCCGGAAAACGGGTTCGCGAGGGACCCGCCGCGTGGGGCGGCAGCTCCCAATCACGCCCCGACGAGGCGAAGCGGCGCCTGCGACTTCTGCTTCGGGAACTCGAGCAGGTATTCGCCGGAGAAGCACGCGTCGCAGTAGCGGGAGCGCTGCTCGCCGAGCGCCGTGTACAGCCCCTCGAGGGAGAGATAGCCGAGCGAGTCGGCCGTCACGTAGCGCGCGATCTCCTCGACGCTGTGGGAGCTGGCGATGAGCTCCTGCCGGTTGGGCGTGTCGATGCCGTAGTAGCAGGGCCACTGCGTGGGGGGCGAGGAGATGCGCATGTGCACCTCGGTCGCCCCGGCGTTGCGGAGCATCTTCACGATCTTGCGGGAGGTGGTGCCGCGCACCACCGAGTCGTCCACCACCACCAGCCGCTTCCCCTTCAGCATGTCCTTCACCGCGTTCAGCTTCAGCTTCACGCCGAAGTGGCGGATGGACTGGGCCGGCTCGATGAAGGTGCGCCCGACGTAGTGGGAGCGGACGAGCCCCATGGCGAACGGGATGCCGCTCGCCTTCGAGTATCCGATGGCGGCAGGCACGCCCGAGTCGGGCACCGGGATGACGAGGTCGGCCTCGGCCGGCTGCTCGGCCGCGAGGCGGGCGCCGAAGGCGGCGCGGCTGGCGTAGACCGACTGGCCGAAGAGGACGGAGTCGGGGCGCGCGAAGTAGATGTGCTCGAAGACGCAGCGCCCGGTCCGCTCCGGCTCGACGCCCGGGAAGATCCGCTCGGAGTGGAAGCCGGTCTCGTCGACCACCACCATCTCGCCGGGCTCGATCTCCCGGATGTACTCGGCCTCGATGAGGTCGAGCGCGGTGGTCTCGCTGGCCAGCACGTAGCTTCCCTTGAGGCGCCCCAGCACCAGCGGCCGGAAGCCCATGGGATCCCGGGCGCCGATCATCGTCGTCTCGGTGAGGAGGACGAGGCTGTAGGCCCCCTTCACCTTGCCCAGGGCCTGGCGCAGCGAGCCCAGGAGGTGATCGCGGGTGCCGGGGCGGTACTCGGTGCGCGCGCGCGCCATGAGGTGGACCAGCACCTCGGTGTCGCTCGTGGTCTGGAAGATGGAGCCCGCCGCCTCGAGGTCGTTGCGGAGCTGCTCGGCGTTGACGAGGTTGCCGTTGTGGGCCACCGCCAGCGCGCCGCCCGAGTACTGCACGGCGATGGGCTGGGCGTTCTTGAGGTGGCTCTGCCCGGTCGTCGAGTAGCGGACGTGGCCGATGGCGGCCCCGCCCTTCAAGGTGTCGAGGACGGCGGCGGTGAAGATGTCGGCGACGAGCCCCATCCCGCGGTGGATGTGCAGGGTCTTCCCGTCGGTGGCCACGATCCCGGCCGATTCCTGCCCGCGGTGCTGCAGCGCGTGGAGCCCGAGGTACGTGAAGTTGGCCGCGTCGAGGTCGCCCCCGAGGGCCCAGATGCCGAAAACGCCGCACTCGTCCTTCAGCTTGTCGAAGGCTGCTTCGTAACCCATGAGGCGGCGAAGTATAACGGTTGGGTGCTGAAAAAGCTCACGCGCTGGACGCTCGCTGCGGCAGGCGTAACCCTGCTGTTTCTGGCGATCTTTCCGGTTCACGGATCCCGCGAGGCGCGGCCGGCGCGCGTCCTCTCGGCCGCGCGGGGCCATGGGCCGCTCGCGGCCGGCGCGGCGGCGGTGCCGATCGCGGCGCCCCCGGGGACACCGGTCGGCGGCTACCCGCGCTTCCGCTACGCGAGCCAGGGCGTGCGCGACGAGCCCATGGTCCGCGCCCTCGTCCTCTCCGAGCCGGGCCTCTCCGTCGCCATCGCGTCGGTCGACGTGCTGCTCGTCCCCGCCGCGCTCCGGACGAAGGTGGAGGCGAAGCTCGCCGACCTGCGCATCGATGCGCTGCTGGTGGGCGCCACCCACACCCACGCCGGCCCGGGCGGCCACTGGGACGACGCGCTGGGGTCGCGCTTCGGCACCGGGCCTCACGACCCCGCCTGGGAGGACGCCCTGGCCGGACGCATCGCCGGCGCCGTTCGCGCCGCCGCGGCGGGGCTCGCGCCGGCCCGGCTGTCGGTGGCCCGGGCGCTGCGCCCCGACCTGGTGCGGAACCGGGACGGCGGCGAGCCGGGCGGCCGCCTGCTCGCACTGCGGGTGGACCGGACCACGGGTGAACCGCTGGGGCAGGTGGTGGTCTTTCCCGCCCACGCCACGGTCCTGGGCAGCCGGAACCGGCTGCTCTCCGGCGACTGGCCGGGGGCGCTCGCGCGCGACCTGCCCGGCGTGACGGTCTTCCTCCAGGGCGCCGAGGGGGACCAGACCTGGGTCGTGCCGCCGGCGGCGGGCGACGCCACGCCGGAGGACTTC
This sequence comes from uncultured delta proteobacterium, assembly GCA_963766715.1. Lineage (GTDB taxonomy): Bacteria > Myxococcota > Myxococcia > Myxococcales > Anaeromyxobacteraceae > CAIOAK01. Next base: position 159,162 of record CAVYBH010000011.1, on the reverse strand, counting down.
GCGCGACGGGTCGCCGAGGAGGTCCGGCGCCTCCCCTTCCCGCCCCCGTCCGACGCGCCCGCGCTGGCCGCCGCGGCGGCCGAGGTGACCCTGCCCGCCCCGTCCTTCGGCGCGGTGCCCACGTTCCTCGATCGACTGCTGTCGAACCTGCTCTGGAACTGGCTCCCGGAGCGGACGCGCGTGGTGGCGCTGCAAGCGGGACCTGCGGTCCTCCTCCTCGTCCCGGCCGAGCCCGGCGAGGCGGTGGGGCGATCGTGGCGCGAGGCCGCGCGGGCCCGAGGCGGAGGTGGTCTCCCTCGTCGGCGACTACGTCGGCTACGTGGAGACGCCCGAGGGCGTCCGCGCCCGCACCGGCGAGGCCAAGCGGACCTACCTGGGGCCGGACCTGTCCCGCGTCCTGCTCGAGGGACTGTTGACGGCGCGGGCAGCGCTGCCTCCCCCGGCGGCCGAGCCCGCCCGCCCCTAGAAGCGGATGGCCGCGCCACCGGGCGCCGGCTCGACTGGCGCGGACGGCACGAGCAGCCAGAGCACCGTCGCCCCCGCCCCGAGCGCGACCGCGCTCCCGGCGGCGACCCAGGCGCGGGTGCGCTGCCCGTCGTACTCGCTCACCTGGGCGGCGTAGGTGGCCGGGTCGATCCCCGGCTTGAGCGAGCCGTCGGGGAGCAGCATGGCCTTCGCGTCCGCGAGGAGCCGGCGGCCAGCACCCCCTGCCAGGTGGCCAGGCCGGCGGCCGTCACCGCGAGGCCGGTGGTGGCCCAGGCGGTGGGGCGGATCCAGTCCCCCGTCTGCGGCGGTGCCACGGAAAGTGATACCGGTGGCGGCCGCGCCGAGAGGTCGGGGGGGGGCGCGGCGACGTCCAGGACCATGGACTCGTTCCGCGCCAGCTCGACCGTGACGGTCCGGGAGCCGCCGCCGTCCTCGACCCCGACCCGGTAGGTTCCGGCAGGCAGCGCCGCTCCGGCCGGCACGTCGCCGACCTGGCGTCCCTGGATGAACGCGCGCCCCTTCCCGCTCCGCGTGGTCACCGTGAGCTCGAGGCGCGGCTGCGCGGCGACCCGCTGCCGGGCCTGCTCGAACTCGCGGCGAAAGGCCGGGGAGAAGAGCTCGGGATCGAGCTGGGCCGACGGGTCGATCGCCAGCACCTGATCCATGGCCCCCCGGGCGGCCGTCGCGTTTCCCACGGTGGATTCCGCCAGGGCCAGCTGGAGGAGGGTCCTGCTTCCATTCGTCCTCGGGCGCCTCCCGGGCCGGGCGCTCTCCCAGGTCGGCCAGGATGTCCCGGCAGCGGCGGGCCGCGCCCGCGGTAGTCCCCGGCCCGGTAGGCGGCGTCGGCCGCGACGTGCGCGGCCTCCACCTCTGGCGGCACGTTCGACCCGGCGCCCCAGGCCGGGGGCGCCGCGGCGAGGAGCACGAGGACGAGCGGGGTGGCGCGCATGATTGGTCGGTCGAGACCGAGGGCGGATGCAATCGCGGTGTCGCGCTGCGGCGCGGCGAACCGATGCTCCCGGGCGCAGCCCGGCGGTCCGCCGTTCGGACGAACCGGTCGCACCCCGGACGCCGGGGGGTCATCCGCGGCTGGATGGCGCTGGAATGCTGTCCGGAACGCTCTTCGCATCCTTGCTCCACTCGTGTTGCGCCGATTGGACTCCCACATTATCCTACCTACTGCCTAATTCTAAAGGGTGTATCCGTGCAACCTCGCCTGGTCACTTCTCCGTGCTTCCCTCTGCTCGCCGTGCTCCTCGCCGCCCTCCACGCGGGTTGCGGCGACCTGCCCGAACCTCGCGCCTGCTCCGGGGGCTCCACGTGCAGCCCCCGGATCCTGGTGCCGGTCCGGGCAGTGCGTGGCCAACGCCGCTCCGCAGGCCGTGATCGAGGCGCCGCTCTCGATCGGGGTCAGCCGCCCCGCGGTCTTCCGGGGCGGCGGGAGCCACGACGCCGACCCGGGCGACGCCGTGACGGCGTGGGCCTGGCGGGCCTCGGCGCCGGCCGGCACCTCCGGGTGCGACCCCCTTGCCCGCCTCCGGTTGGGGAGCCGACTTCACCGTGGTCTTTCCGTGCGCGGGCGACCACGACGTCGTCCTCTCGGTCACCGACTCGCTCGGCCTCGGCAGCGCCGAGCGCGTCGTCCGCGTCCACGTCGAGGGCACCACCGACGCCCCGCTCGTCTCGCCCCTGCCCGACTTCGCGGTCGACCACGCCTGCAGCGGCACCCCTCTCTCCTGCACCACCTGGAACGGCCTCTCCTCCGAGCTGACGCTCTCCGCCGCGGCGAGCGCCCCGCCGGGCGTGACCTTCACCTTCCGCTGGACCGTCGAGCTCCCGCCCGAGCTGGCCTCCCAGCCGCCTCCGCGCGTGACGTTCCTGCCGGGCGATTCCGTCGCCGCGCCCCGCGTCCGCATCGAGACCGCGGGCACGGCCATCGCCGGCCGCTACACCTTCGTCGTGGCCGCCACCGATTCGCGCGGGCTGGTGGCGGTCGGCCGGCAGCGGGTCGACGTCGGCAACCGGCCGCCGGTCGTGTCGGGCGGAGGGAGCATGACCTTGCCGCACGCCTACGAGCCGGCCACCCGGAGCTTCGTGGCCTCCGGCGACACGCCGGCTGCCACCTGGAGCGATCCCGACGGCGACCCGGTCGCGCCCATCGGGTTCACGACCACCCGATCCGGCGACGGCGGCGCGGTCTTCGAGGCGCAGCAGCCTGGGCGATCGCGCCCACGTCACCGTGGTCGTGCCCTTCACGCGGCCGGACGACGCGGCCTTCCTCCTCGGTCCGGACGTCCGGCGGCGCGTGGACCTGGTCGTCGCCGACGTGAACGGCGCGCGCGGGGCCGCCGGCTGGGACCTCTCCATCTCGAACCGCGCACCCCGGCTGTCGGCGGCCGTCGCGAGCGCGGCCGTCGACCACCGCTTCGACGCCGCCACCGGTCGCTACCTGGCCCAGGCCGCCCTCTCGTCCTGGGTGGACGACGACGGCGACCCCGTCTTTCTCTCCGCCGCGGGTGACCCGCTCTGCACGGCCGTGGAGAACCGGCAGGGCACCGCCTGGATCACCTGCAGCGCGGCCTACCCGGGGAGGCCCGCGGCCTCCGCCATCGCGGGCACCCGGTCGATCCGCGTCTCGGCGCGCGACCCCTTCGGCGCGGGCCCGGCCCAGTCCACGGCGCTCGAGATCCGCAACCGGGCGCCGCGGCTGCTCGCGACGGCCGTGGCGCTGTCCACGACCTGCACCCGCTCCAGCGTCTGCTGCGAGATCGACCCGGTGGGGCACGCCTGCACGGGCTTCGGGATGGGCTACGCGTCGGGTTCGGCTGCCGTCCCGCTCCTGGTCGACGACGACGGCGACCCGCTCGACCTGACCGCCACGTCCTCCGGGGACTGCCTCGCGGCCGGGGTCCCGCCGGCGTCCTGCCCGCCGGAGGGGTGCGCGATCGGCCTCTCCCTGTGCGGGGACCTGGTGTGCGGCGGAACGCGCCCGGGCGGGTGGCTCGCGCTCGCCGCGAGCGACGGGCTGGGATCGGTGTCGGCCGACGTGCCGGTCGACGCCTCCTGCCGCTAGAGCCACTAGCTCGACTGCGCCGCGATCCGCTTCTGCTCGAGCGCGGCATCCGCCGCGGCGGCCAGGTCCTCGGGGCCGAGCGCCTTGTCGAGCACCGCGTCCGCTCCGGCCTTCTCCATGCGCTTCTCCAGCGCCGGGTCGAGGGTCCCCGCGATCACCACGATGGCCAGCTCCGACTCGCCGCCGGCCCCGCGGATGGTCCGGACGAAGGTCTCGCCGTCCATCTCGGGCATGCGCACGTCGGTCACGAGGAGGTCGAGCGTGAGCAGCTCGTCGGCCACGATGTGGAGCCCCTCCTGCCCGTCCTTGGCGGTGAGCACCTCGAAGCCGCGCGCCTGCAGCGAGTCGGTGAGCGCCCGGAGGATGAGGGCGTCGTCGTCGACCACCAGGGCCCGGCGCGGCCGGGCCGAGATGCGCGCCAGCACGGCCGCGAGCTTGTGGCGCCCCTCCTCGTCGAGCTCGATCTTCACGCCCATGCCGCGCGGATTGCGGAACATGACCGTGGCCGGCGCGCGGAACTCCACGCCGCCCGGCAGCCGCATGTCGAGGGAGAGCTTCGTCCCCTCCGGCAGCGCCGCCTGCGTGCGGACGAAGGCGCCGCCCTGCGACAGGTTCTCGACGTAGTCGTCGGCGAACTCCTCCGGGCTCGCGTACTCGAGCCGGGCCGTCGGGCCCTCCTCCGACCGGACCTTCACCGGGGCGTTCACCGCGTAGCGCGGGGCGGCGCGGGTGCTCACCGCCGCGTCGTGCGAGCTCGTGGCGTGGGTGGCGAGGGCCGCGGCCAGGACGGCGGAGAGACCGTCGACCGAGAGGGTGAACCCGGCCGCCTTTCCGGGGCCCGCGTCGGGCTCGTTGCGGACCTCGATCACGCGACCGCTCGCCTCGAGCGGCCGGTCCATCCGCGGGACGCGGAGCAGCAGCCGGACGACGTCTCCCACCGGAGGCGCGCTCACGCCGGGGACGAAGAGCCTCCGGGCCGCGGGGTCCCAGGTGACGGAGGCGAAGGCGGCGCTGCCGGCGTCCATGGAGAGGGTGGGCTGGACCTGGGAGGCAGGGCGGCGGTCCGCGGGCGCCCCGGCCACGTTGGCGATCTTGGCGACGACGGCGCCCAGGTTCTGCGGCGGCACGCCGGCCGATCGGATCTCGCACCGGGCCGCCCGCTCCTCCATCGCCGCACGCACATCGGGCTTCTCGGCGACGAGGTTCCAGGGCATCCCGCCGGCGCGCGCGCACCAGTAGCGGAAGCGGGCCTCGGCGGCGGGCTTGAGCCCCGACGTCCGGGCGACGATCAGGAAGGACCGGGACGCCGGGCTGTAGCCCACGTCGGCGTCGACCAGCGCGCCGCCGAGGATCTCGGGAAGCCAGGCGGCGAGCCGCTCGGCGGCCACCAGCCGATCGCCCACCACGCGCTCGAAGGACGCGGCCAGAACCGGGGATTCACCTTGGGCCACGTGCTCTCCTCTTCGGTCGCGCACGGGAACGCCCGGCGGGTCGAGGCTCGATTGTAGTCCTGTGAAGCTCCCATTCGCGAGACACCACGCGGGGCGCACGGAGCGTGGAGGCAAAGGTGCGACAGCTGCGATCCCGTTTGGGGCATCACCCAGCGTCCAGCCCGGGTCAGTGCTTGACGTCGAGTGTCTCTCCGACGGCGAGGACCTTCACGCGTTCCGGCGGAATGGCGCGCCGGACGCGCTCCGCCTCGAGCCGGACCGGGGGCTCGTCGAGCGGCTCGTCGGACTGCTTGAAGGTGCCCCAGTGCATGGCCACGAACGTCCGGGCCCCCAGGTCCTCGAAGGCCTGGAGCGCCTCCTCCGGGTCGACGTGCACGGGACTCATGAACCAGCGCGGGTCGTAGGCGCCGATGGGGATCAGGGCGGCGTCGATCCCGGGGAAGCGGCGTCCGATCTCCTTGAACCCGGAGAAGTAGCCCGTGTCGCCTGCGTGGTAGAGCGTGGCCGACGACCCCTGGATCACGAAGCCGCCCCAGAGCGTCCGATCCCGGCCGCCCAGCCCGCGGCCGCTGAAGTGCTGCGCCGGCACGAAGGTGACGGCGACGTCGCGGATCCTCACCGTCTGCCACCAGCGGAGCGGCACGTGGCCCAGCTTCTCCCGGGCGAGCGGCGCGTCGGTGCCCAGGCCGGCCAGCACCGGGGCCCCCACCGCGCGCAGGGTGGGCACGTCCATGTGATCCCAGTGGTCGTGGGAGACGAGGCACGCGTCGATGCGAGGCAGGTCCTCGGGGCGCAGGGCGGGCGGCACGTTCCGCGACATCAGGCCGGCCGGTCCCATGCGATCGCCGAGGACCGGATCGACGAGGATCGACACCCCGTCGAGCTGCACCAGGAACGAGGAGTGGCCGAGCCAGGTGATGCGCGCGCCCTCGCCCCGCGCGGGCGGCTCGCGCAGCCGCTCGCGGTCCGGCGGGACGGTGGGCACGGGCGCGCGGTCCGGGCTGGAGCGCTTGGCGCCGGAGATCCGGTCGAGCAGCTGCCAGCGGAGCACGTCGCCGAACCCGTGCGATTCGCGCGGGTCCAGGTTGAGGAACCGGCCCTCCTCGTCGCGCGGCTGGGGCGGGGGCGGTGGCGTCGCGCCGAGCATGGTGACGATCGCGGCGAGCCCGAGCAGGCTCATCCCAGCGCCAGCAGCTGCCGGGTCATGTCGTACAGCCAGTCCCCGCGGTGCCGGACGGGCACGGGGTCGGCGGGCAGGCCGAGCCGCTCGACGATCCGGTTGTAGCCGAGGCTGGCCAGCGCGCTCAGGTTCACGGCGTCGTGCAGGTTGTACTCGACGAGGAGCCGGAGCGCGGCGGGATCCCCGGCCTCGTGCCGACGCCAGAGGAGCACCGCGTCCCAGCCGGAGAGTCCGGCCAGGTGGGAGGGCCGCCCGATCCCCTGCGCCTCCTCGAGCAGCTTGAGGCCGCCCTTGTGGCCGAGGCGCGCCCAGAGGTGGCGGAGGTCGACGTGGGCCGGGGGCGGGCGCCACCCGCGGAAGGCGCGACGGAGCATGGGGACGTCGAAGGAGAGGCCGTTGTAGGTGACGAGGAGCTTCCAGCCGCTGGTGGCGGCGGGGAAGTCGTCGAGATCCCGGCCCCGCAGGAAGACGCGCGGGCCGGCGCGGTCGAGCACGGCGATGGCGGTGACGGTCTCGCCGCCGTCGGTCTCGATGTCGAGGAAGGCGGTGTCTTCCGCGAAGACGGGAAGCAGCCGCCACCGCTCCCGGGCGGGCATCATCGCGGCGAGCGCACCGGCGTCCCCCGCGGCGACCGCGGCCCGGGCCCGAGCCACGGCCTCGAGCAGCCGGCCGTCGAGCTTCGACGCGACGTCGCCCCGCCGCGCCTCGAGATCGTCCCAGGTCGCGATCCCCTGCGACCAGAGCTGGCGCTCGCGCCAGGGGCCGATGCCGCTCGTGAGCTGGAAGGTGCGGCGGAGCACGAGACGAGCGTAACCCGACGCCGGCGCCGGCGCACCCGACCCGTGAGGCCTCGTCGCTGAGGGCGCTCGGTCCTCGCCCGGGGGCCTCGTCGCGGGCGCTCGGTCCCCCCTGCGAGGGCTCGGGGTCGCGGCGGGTCGCTGCGGATGCGCCCCGCGACGAGGCCCACCGGGGTGCGTGGGCGACGGGCTCGCGGTCGCGCAGGCGGGCTCGCGCCGCCCGTCGCGGACGATCGAGCCAGCCGGCGACGAGCGCCACTCGCAGCAGCGCCTCCGCAGGGGCGACGAGGACTTCGCAGGTCCGCGCAGGCGGTGCCTCGTCGCCAACCCGGTCGCGGGCGACGATCCCGAGGACAAGCGCTGCGGAGAGGGGCGTCCGTCGCCGGCGGCACCCAAGCACCCGCGGCGTCGCCCGCTACTCGCGCCCCCACGCGCTCGCCCACGCACCGGTCTCCTGCGCATGGCGAACGAATCGCTCGTAGAACGGGTGGCGCGCCACGGTGGCCGAGTCGCCGATCACGACGAGCTTCTTCCGCGCCCGGGTGATGGCCACGTTCATGCGCCGGACGTCGGCGAGGAATCCCACCTCCCCGTCATCGTTGGACCGCACGAGCGACACCACCACCGCCTCCTTCTCCCGTCCCTGGAAGCCGTCCACCGTGTCCACCTCGAGCCCCTCCTCCACCCGGGCGGCCAGCAGCTGGCGGATCCGCTGCACCTGCGCGTCGTAGGGCGAGATCACGGCCAGGTCCGCCGGCGACAGGCCGAGGGCCAGCACCCGCTCCACCTCCCGCACGACGAGGTCGGCCTCGCCCTCGTTGTGGCGAGACTCGGAGCCCTCCGGTGCCCCCTCCTCGAAGCCGGTCCCGGCCGTGTCCACGAAGAGGAACGGCTCCTCGTCGAGCCGCCATCCGGCCACGGACGGGTGGGCCCGGAGCCGTCCCCCGTAGAGCGCCTCGGAGGGGAACCGCATGATGGCCTCGTTCATCCGGCGCTGCTCGGCCAGCGTCACCATCGCGGCCGCGCCGTGCGCCTCCGCCAGCCGCTCGAAGAGCGAGACCCCCAGGCCGCCCTCGGAAGCCGACGACGAGATCACGGTGGGTGGAAGCTGGAGGTGGTCGCCGGCGAGCACCGCCCGGTCCGCCCGCAGGAGCGCCAGGATGGCCGCCGGCTCGACGGCCTGGGTCGCCTCGTCCACCACCGCCAGCGCGAAGCGGCGCCCCGAGAGCACCGGCGCGTCCACGCCGGTGAGCGTCGCCACGACGACCGGCGCCCGGTCGAGGACCTCCCGCTCGGCGCGATCCTCGAGGGCGCGCGCCTCGGCGAGGAGCTCCCGGGCCTGCCGCTCCGCTCCGCGGGACTGGCTGAACCGGCCCGGACCGCGCTTCTCCTTCCGCTTCCGCGCCTCGCGGCGCAGGGCGAGCGCCTCCTCGACCAGCCCCGCGGCGATCCGCGCCGACTCGCTTCCCTCGACCCGGGCCTCGAGCGTCCGGTCGAGCAGCGCCGGCACGACGCGGGCAGGGTGGCCGACGCGAACGCCGTCCACGCCCGCCGCCACCAGCCGCTCGAGCAGGTTGTCGGCGGCCAGGTTGGACGGCGCCGCGGCGAGCACCTTCTCGCCCCGCGCCACGGCCCGCCGGATCACCTCGACGAGCACCGTCGTCTTCCCGGTGCCAGGCGGCCCGTGGACGAGCGCCACGTCGAGGGCGCGGTCGGCGAGGTCGAGCGCGGCCTGCTGCTCCGGCGCCAGCGTCGTCTCGAGCGCCGGCCCACGCGGGGCGGGCAGGAACCGCGGCCCCTCCCCGGCCAGGACGGCGTGCCATCGCTTCCCTTCCGGGGAGCCGGCGCGCCGCAGGCCGGCGGAGAGGCGCTCCCAGGTGACCGGCGAGGGGACGAGCTCGAGCGCCACGCGCCCGGCCGTCGCCCAGTCGGGGGGCGGCTCGTCGAACACCACCCCGACCCGGTCCCGGCTCCGGCGCGCCACCACGCCCGAGGGCGCGTCGTCCCGCTTCTCGCGGCGAAGCTCCACCCGGACGAGCGAGCCCACCCCGATGCGCGAGGCGCCCAGCGGCCGACCGGGTTTCCCGTAGGTGACGAGGGACCGCCCCGCCAGGACCGCCTCGTCGAGCGCCTCGACGTCGGCGAGCGCCAGGCCTCGCGCCTCCCGCTCGGAAAGCGAGAGCCGGGCCGCCGCGTCGGCGAGCCGGGCCTTCTCCTCCTCCCGCTCGGAGGCGAGCAGGGTGGCGAGGCGGGCCAGGTGGGCGGCGAGGTCGACGGGCCCGGTCACGAGGGAACGGATCTACCTCGGCGGGCCGACTTCCGCGCGGTCCCCGGCGCGATTGCTTTTCGGCGAACGGCAGCGTCTAGATCGCCAGAGCCAGACAGGAGCGAGCGTCCGTGTGGAGCCGGGGGACATCGTTCGTTCTCGGAATGTCGCTCCTCGCCATTCCGGCGTCGAGCCTCGCCTTCGACACGCAGGGGCACGTGGTCATCGAGGCCTCGGCCTACCGGACCCTGATCGAAGGGGACGAAGGCCAGCCGCCCCGGCCCGACGTGCTCCGCGACCTCATCAACGACGGGGCGCTCCAGGCCCCGGTCTGCTTCGGGAACGGCGCCGACCCGCCACGAGCGTGTCGCACGGTCGCGTCGGAGAATCCGCTGCTGGCGTGGCCCCAGCCGATGACGGATCGGCCCGACCAGAACTACAGCCGCCAGTTCAGCAGCCCGGGGCAGTGCATCCACTTCATGGGGGTCCTCGCCGACGAGGGCTCCGTCCCGCTTCCGGGACGGCACGTGCCGCGCGGCCTCGCCACCACCGCACTCGCCCGCTGCAAGAACCTGCTCGACGACATGCTGCGGCAGATCGTGGTCGTGGGCGGCATCGCCACGCGAGAGAGCGGGTACGGCCTGTACGAGCTCATGCACTCCGTCACCGACTCCTTCTCCTACGCCCACACCGAGCGGAGGCCGGGGACGCACGAGATCGACTACCTGCGCGTCTGGGGACCCATCTCGGGGCTGCTCGTGAGCAGCCTCAGCGACTACTACGCCGACTCCCCGCTCCAGCACGACGCCGAGGACCCGCGCGACGGCGCCTACATCCGGGTCTTCGCGGTCAACAAGGGGCGACCCTGCAGGGAGCTCACCGACCTCCCCTACACGGTTCCGGTCGCGTGCCTGTCCGAGGAGGGAAACCTGGCGCGACAGGCGCTCGTCGAGCTGCTCGTCCTGGTGCGCGACCTGCGCCGGGCCCAGCTCGCCTCCCCGCCCGGCACCGAGACCGAGCCCCAGAAGTCGGAGGCCTGGAAGCGGTTCTCCACCCGGTGGTTCACCCCGGTGAACCCGTGCGCGGGCGAGGAGTGCCGGGCGAAGCAGCCGGCCGAGCTCGTCGAGACGAGCGGCATGCTCCTGGGCGGCGGGGTGACCGTCAATCCGAGCCAGCGTTACCTGGACGTCACGGCGCGCTTCCGGCTGGTCCAGTGGACGCAGTCAGCTGAGCCCCTTCGTCTTCGGGCTCGACGCCGAGGCGGGATACCGGTGGCTCTACGGGACGCCGGCCAGCCTGGGCGTCGTCGGGGCCGGGCTCATCCTCGGCGTGCCGCTCGACCACCGGTCGGGCCTCGGCTTCTATCCGCTCGGCGGGCGCTACACCTTCGGAAGCTCCGGCCGGAGGCTGGGAGATCTTCTCGCAGGGGCTCATGTACGAGTTCCACGCCACCGAGAACCTCTCCATCTCCCTGCTCGGCCCGGTCGAGATCGACTGGCGGCGGGTGCGCCTCGACTGGTCCTTCGGCGTGGTCGTGGGCTACACGCCCACGCGAAAGCGGGTCGCCGGCGGTCGCCTCACCCACCACGAGCACGAGGCCGTCCTGCGCCACGACGACGAGTGGGCGCCCGAGCCGCTCTGGTACGGACGGCTCAAGGGGCGGGAGACCAGCCTGTCGCTCTTCCTCGACGCGACGCCCATCCCGCAGGCTTCCGCATCGGACAGCTCGGTGATGGGCGGGCTCGCGGCCGTCGGCGCCCGCCTGATGTGGGATCGCAATCCCTGGGGAGAGCGGCTGCCCACCGCCTACGGCGGCTCGCTGGAGGCCGGGATCCGCAGCACGAGCCCCGAGACGAGCTACCTCACGTTCGTCGGAGCCGCCGAGGTCCGGTGGTACTTCGTCCGGTCGATCGGGATCTCGCTGGTCCCGGTGCGCGTCGAGGGCGGCCCCAAGATCCGCGGGATCGGGATCGACGACGGCGCGCCCAGCGTCCACGGCTCGCCTCCCAACCAGTACTACCTCACGGCCGGCTCGCGACTCGGGCTGGTGCTGAGCGCGGGGATGGTCGAGTTCCTCGTGCAGGCGCCGACGCTCGCCTGGCAGGCGAGCCCGTTCAACACGGGCGAGATCCTCAGCCTGAGCCTGGGATTCCGCGTCTCGCCGAACGAGTGACTACCAGGCGATGGCGACTCCGCCAGGTGCGGGGAGGAGGTCGCCCGCCTGCGGCGCTCCCTTGCCGGGCCGGTGGAAGAGGTAGGGAACCGCCCAGCCGACCAGGCTTCCCACCGCCGCGCCGACGACGACGTCGGAGAGGTAGTGCTTGTCCGCGGCCATCCGCAGATAGCCGGTGAAGCCGGCGACGGCGAGCCCCACGCCGAGGACGTAGGGGGCGCCCGGCATGTCCTGCATGAAGAAGAGGGTGCTTCCCGAGACCACCACCGCGAAGACGAAGGTGGTGTGGCCGCCGAAGAAGGAGACGTTCGCGTCGGAGGCGGTCGCCGGGTAGAGGTCCGGGTTTCCCTGCCAGACGTAGGGCCGGGCCCGTCCCGTCGTGTACTTCACGATCACGTTCGCGAGCATGGCGAGGCTCGTGGCCTCGGTGATGAGCAGGACGTCCGACCAGCCCGCCGCCGGGTCGCCGTACCGGTACGCCTGGATGAGCCCGAAGCCCATGACCCCCACCGGCACGACGAACTCCATGACGTTCGAGATCGTGTTGGCCGTGGCGGGGTTCGACCACTTGGCGGAGTTCGAGAGGTTTCCCTCCCAGGTGCTCGGCGTGCACCACTTGCAGTCGAGCGGCGCCAGGCTCTTGTCGAGGAGCATCAGGGTGAGCGTGCTCACGGCCAGGCCGCCCGTGACGATGCCGTCGACCGTCCAGTCGTAGGAGAGCTTGGTGAGCTTCGGGACGGGGGCCGGCGCAGGGGCCGAGGCGGGCCCGCGGGCGCGTCGTCCGCGGCGCGGGCGGGAGGGGCGGCGAGGCAGACGGCGAGGAGCACGGCGACCGGCGCGAGACGCATCGAGCGAATCTACCACGCACCCGATGCTAGAGTGCGCCGGTGCACGCCCTGCGCTCCATCGCCCTGGCGCTCCTCTTCGCCGTCGCCGTGCCTGCTCGAGGCGCGGAGCCCCCCGTCCCGCTCCAGTACAACCTCGCCCTCGACGCCTCCATCACCGGCGCGCTGGGGCTGTCGGTCCTGCTCCTCGCGATCTACCAGCCCGAGCTGCTGCCGAAGAGCTGCCACTGGTGCACGCCGCCGGGCATCGACGTGGACGTGCGCAACGCCCTGGTCTGGAAGGGCGGCGAGCGAACCGCCGACACCCTTTCCACCATCCTCGACGCCGCGATCCCCGCCTCGGCCGCGACCTACCTGCTCCTCTCGGCGAACGGCGGCGGGGAGTTCAGCGCGGGAATGGTGGACACGCTGCTCGTGACCGAGGCCGCCGCCGCGGCGTTGCTCCTGAACCAGGCGGTGAAGCTGCTCGTCGGGCGCAAGCGCCCCTACGCCTTCTTCGACAACGACGTCGGGTACGCGAAGAGCGAGGACAACCTCTCCTTCTACGGGGGTCACACGTCCTTCGCCTTCTCGGTCACCGCGGCCACGGTCACGGTGGCCGCCATGCGCGGCTACGCCGGCGTGGGGATCGTGGCCGGCGTGGGGTTCACCCTGTCGGCCGCGGTCGGCTACCTCCGCATCGCGGCCGACCAGCACTACTGGACGGACATCCTCATCGGCTCGGCCGTCGGCGGCCTGGTCGGGTGGGCGATTCCCCGCATCTTCCACTCTCCGAGCCCCGCGCCCGGTACGCCGCCCGGCGCCCGGCACCGGCTTGCGGATGCCCCCGGTCGGCCTGATGCTCGCCTTCTGACCCACCGCCTCCCCATCGACGGAACGCTCGACCTCCACGCGTTCCGCCCGCAGGACGTGGGCGACGTCGTCGCCGACTACCTCGAGGCCTGCGCGGAGGCGGGAATCCTCGAGGTGCGGGTCGTCCACGGCAAGGGGATCGGCGCGCTGCGGCGGACGGTCGAGGCGGCCCTGCGCCGCCACCCGCTCGTGGCTTCCTTCCGCACGGCCGGCGAGGACGCCGGCGGCTGGGGAGCCACGCTGGTCTCGCTGCGCCGGCCCGGCTAGCCCGCCGGTGGCTCGCTCGCTGGCTACGGCAGGATCTTGCGCAGGAGCGGGACGAGGAAGCCCAGCGTCAACCCGTACAGGACGTGAAGGGCCAGGATCAGCCCCGGGATGCCCTGCCCCGCCTGGTAGAGGAGCGGGTCGAGGAGCTGCACCATCCCGAACCAGGCCGGGAAGTAGAGGACCGCTCCGTAGAGCGCGCCCACCAGCAGGGCGCGGCGGACCGGGGCGGCCGGGCGCAGGATGCTCACGAAGACCAGCCCGAAGGCGATGGCGGTCATGCCGGCGAGCAGCGCGCCCACGAAGGCCGGCAGCCCGACGTGGTCCGGGTCGAGGGCCGCGGTGCCGAAGAAGGTGGCCGCCACGATCCGCAGCGAGTGCACCGCGCCCAGATGACTGGGAGTGAACAGGATCGCCAGCGACCACCCGACCAGCCCGGCCACGAGCCCGCTCACGGCGCCGGCCGCGACCTCGCTGCTCGCCGGCTGGCGGGCCGGGAACGTGTCGCGCCAGCGCGAGGGATCGCCGAGATCGATGGGCATCGGGCCGAATCGTGCCACCGGCCGCGGGATCGGTCGAATCGGCGACCGTCCCCGGGGGGCCGCTCACCCCACCGGGACCCGCGCCGCCGCCGCGGCGAGCGCCTCGTCGAGCCGGGGGACGTCCGTCCCGGCGCCCTGGGCGAGGTCGGGGGAGCCTCCTCCCTTGCCGCCCAGGACGCTCGCGGCCTCCCGGAGGACCTCTCCGAGGTGGACGCCGGGCCCCCGCGGGCGGGCGAAGCAGAGATTCGCCCGGTCGGCGTCGACGCCCCCGAGGAGCGCGACGCGGCCGCGACCGGCGAGCGCCTGCGCCACCGCCCGGAGCCCGGCCGCCGTGGCCAGGTCTCCTTCCAGGCGCCCCACGATGGGCCCGCCCTCCGGCCGGGAGCGCAGGAGCCGCTCGGCCTCGCCCTCGGCCAGCGCCGCGACCAGCCGCTCGACCTCCTTCCGCCGCCCCTGCCCCTCCTCCGCCAGCTTGGCGGCGGCGGCCGGAAGCTCGGCCGGCGAGCAGCGCAGGGACGCGCTGGCCTGCCCGAGCCGCTCCTCGGCCCGGTGGAGCGCGGCGAGGACCCGCGCGCCGCAGGCGAACTCGACGCGGGTTCCGGCGCCCCATTTCTGGGCGCGGAGCACGGCCACGGCGCCGACCTCCCCGGTCCGCCTCGGATGCGTCCCGCCGCACGGAGAGGCGTCCACCACCTCCGCCTCCCCCCCGCGCCCGCCCGAGACGACCACGATGCGCGTCCCCTTCACCGCGTCCTTCCGCAGGGGAAGCGCGGCGATCTCCTCCGGCGAGCGTTCCCGTGCTTCCACCTCGAGGTCGCGCCAGACCAGCCGGTTCGCCTCGGCCTCCGCGGCCGCGAGCGCCTCGTGGGGCAGGCGGGCCGGGGGAAGGTCGAGGTCGATGGTGCAGGTCTCGGCTCCCAGGTGGAACGAGACGGTCGCCGCGTCGTGGAGCCGGGCGAAGACCGCCGAGAGCAGGTGCTGGCCGTGGTGCTGCTGCATGTGATCGAACCGGCGGTCCCAGTCGACCTCGCAGGCGACGCGCGCCCCGGCGGCCGGTGGCTCCCCGGGGGCGAGCAGGTGGAGCACCTCCCCCTCGACCTCGATCACGTCCTCGACCCGGGCGCCGCCGATGCGGCCCCGGTCGCCCGGCTGCCCCCCGCCCTCCGGGTAGAAGGCCGTTCGATCGAGCACGATCGCGCCGCGCCCGTCGTGAGTCCGCGCGGCGACCACCGTGGCATCGAACCGTGATAGGTAGGCGTCATCCCGGTAGAGTTTTTGGGTCACCGCGGCTCCTTAACGTCCGAACCTGCCGCCACGGCTCGCTTTTTTGGCATACACGTCCGGACCGTTGGAACCGCACGCGTTCGAGGGTATTGTCCGCGCGCCTTTTCGCCTCGGGAGACGCCAAGTGTCGATTCTCACGAAGCTGATGCCCAAGACCGACGCCTTCTTCGATGCCTTCGAGAAGCAGGCCGCGCTCACCGTCGAGGGAGCGCGCCTCTTCAAGGAGATGTTCGAGGACTTCACCGACATCCCGCGCCGGGTGAAGGAAATCAAGGACGTGGAGCACCGGGCGGACGACGTCACGCACGCCGCCTTCGAGCTGCTCTACACGCAGTTCATCACCCCGTTCGACCGCGCGGTGATCCACCGGCTGCTCTCCGCCATCGACGACGTCCTCGACCTCACCGACGCCGCCACCGAGCGCATCGGCCTCTACGACATCCAGTCCGTGCTGCCCGAGGCGCGCGAGCTCGCCACGCGTGCTGCTCGCCCAGACCCGCAAGATGCAGGAGGCGGTCCACGGGCTGCGCAACGTCAAGGATTCCAAGCGGATCCTGGACGCGTGCATGGAGATCAACTCGCTCGAGAACCAGGCCGACTCGCTGCTCCGCCGCGCGCTCGCCGACCTCTTCCGCAGCGGGGCCGACCCCCTCACGATCATCAAGTGGAAGGAGATCCTCGACCTGATCGAGACCGCCACCGATCGCGCCGAGGACGTCGCCAACGTCATCGAGAACGTCGTTCTCGAGAACACCTGACCGGCAAGGCCGGCCCCCTCACATGATCTACGCCGTCGTCATCGGCATCATCGTCGTCGCGCTGGCGTTCGACTTCATCAATGGGTTCCACGATGCGGCGAACTCGATCGCCACCATCGTCTCCACCCGCGTGCTCTCCCCGATCACCGCGGTGGCCTGGGCGGCCTTCTTCAACTTCGTCGCCGCGGCGCCCGTCTTCTTCGGCGGCGAGCTGCGCGTGGCCCAGACCATGGGCAAGGGGATCATCCAGTTCGATCTCCTGAAGGCCCAGGGCGTGGAGATGGTGCTGGCGGTGGTCTTCTCCGCGCTCATCGGCGCCATCGTCTGGAACCTGCTCACCTGGTGGTGGGGACTCCCCTCCTCCTCCTCCCACGCGCTGGCCGGCGGGATGGTGGGGGCGACGCTTCCGGCGCTCGGCATGAAGGGGCTCGTGATCTCGGGCATCCTCAAGATCGCCGCCTTCATCGTGCTCTCCCCGCTCATCGGCATGGCGCTCGGCTCGGGGCTCATGATCCTGACCGCCTGGCTCGTGCGGTCCTTCCGCCCGGGGCGCGTCGACACCTGGTTCCGCAAGCTGCAGCTCGTGTCGTCGGCCGTCTTCAGCTACAGCCACGGGTCGAACGACGCCCAGAAGGTGATGGGCATCATCGCCGTGGTCCTCTACGGCACCATCTGGAAGGACCGTCCCTTCCACGTGACCTGGTGGATCGTCCTTCTCACCCACTCGGCCATCGCGCTCGGCACCTTCTTCGGCGGGTGGCGCATCGTCCGGACCATGGGCTACGGCCTCACCAAGCTGCAACCCATCGGGGGCTTCGCCGCCGAGACCGGCGGCGGGGTCACGATCCTGGCCCTTTCGCACGCCGGCATCCCGGTCTCGACCACCCACACCATCACCGGCGCCATCGTCGGGGTGGGGGCCACGAAGGGCTACCGGGCCGTCCGCTGGGGCCTGGCCGGACGCATCATCTGGGCGTGGATCTTCACGATTCCGGCCTCGGCGCTGGTGGCGTCCCTGATCTACCTCCTCGTCCGGGGCGTCTTCCACCTCGCCTCCTGATCCGACCGCAACCGGGGGCGACTCCCCGTGTTGAAGGGGAATGGATGGTTCCGGATCCCGACGCGGCGCTCATGGTCGCGTTCCAGGGTGGCGACGAGAAGGCGTTCCGGGCCCTCTTCGAGAGACACGGACGCGCGACCATGGCCTTCTGCAACCGATTCGTCAGGGATCCCGCCCGGGCAGAGGAGCTCGCCCAGGACGTCTTCCTGAAGCTGCACCGGTCGGCGGATCGCTACCAGCCCAGCGCGCGCTTCACCACCTTCCTCTACCGCATCGCCACGAACCACTGCCTGAACGAGGTGCGGCGGGGCGAATACCAGGCCCGCCCGGAGCTCGATCCGGACAGCGAGGACGGCGCGCCGCTCGATCCGGACGCGCTGCCGGGCTCGTCGGCCACGCCGGAGGAGGTCGCCCGGGGCAACGCGCTGGCCCGCGACGTCCAGTCCATGCTGGCCCGGCTGCCGGAGAGCCAGCGGGCCGCCTTCGTGCTGGCCCGGTTCGAGGGGCTCCCGTACGAGGAGATTGCGGAGGTGCTCGGGACCACCGTACCCTCCGTCAAGTCGCTCGTGCACCGCGCCACCGTCTCGGCGGCCCGCGCGCTCGAGCCCTGGTCGGGAGAGGGAGCCGCGTCGTGACCCCGCGCGAGAGCCACGTCGGCGACGACCTGACCGCGCTGCTCGACGGCGCGCTGCCCGCCGCCCGCCAGGCCCAGGTGGAGGCCCACCTGGCCGGCTGCGCGAGCTGCCGGAGCGAGCGCGACCGGATCGCCCGCGCCCTCTCGGCGATCGCCGCGCTTCCCGGCGCCGCGTCCGCCCTCGCCCGGGTTCGAGCAGCGCTTCTACGCGCGGCTGGCCCGCGAGGCCCCTCGCCGCAGGCCGCTCCTCGACCGGCTCGGCGTCCGGCCGCTCCGCTGGCTCGTGCCGGCCGCCGCCCTCGCCGCCGTGCTGGTCGCCGGCGTGTCGATCCGCCGCGCCGGCGAGCGCGCCGATCTGGAGATGGCCGGCCACCTCGACCTGCTCGAGAACTACGTGGAGGTGGCGAGCCTCGACCTCGTGGAGACGCCCGAGGACCTCGAGGTCGTCTCCCACCTCGACGAGCTGAAGGCGGGGCTCCCGTGATCCTCCGCCCCCTCCTCGCCGCGCTCCTGCTCTCCGCTTCCGCGACGGCCCTGGCGCAGGGTTCCCCCCCCCCGCACCTGCGCCAGGCGCCGCCGCACCCGATGGCTCCACCGCCGTCCGCGCGGGAGCGCTGGGAGAAGCTCTCGCCTGCCGAGAAGGACGTGCTCCGGCAGCGCTGGAAGACCTTCCAGGAGATGACGCCGGAGCGGCAGGCCGAGCTCAAGGCCCGCCTGGAGCGCTGGCGCTCGCTGCCGCCCGCGGAGCGCGAGGAGATCGCCCGCACCTGGAAGCGCTTCCGCCAGCTCGCGCCCGACGAGCGGCGCGAGATGCTGCAGATGCTCGGCCGGTACAAGGAGATGTCGCCGGGGCGCCAGGCGCAGGTGCGGTCGCTCTTCCGCAAGCTGGTCGACGCGCCGCCCGAGGTGCGGCAGCGCTACCTCGACAACCTGCAGCGCTGGAAGCAGATGACGCCGGCCCAGCGCGACCAGGCGCGAGACATGTGGCGTCAGAAGCAGCGGAAGCCTTAGCATCCCCGGGTGCCGACGTTCGCCCTCATCGCCGCCGTGCTGCTCGCCTCGGCCGGCGATGCTCCGCCCGCGGTCGGCGCCCGACGCGCTCGCGCTGGAGCTGGAGCCGGAGGACGGGCCGCTCTGGGCGCGCGCGGGGCTCTTCGCGCGCTACACCTGGCAGGCCGCGCTCCCCTCCACGCTCGTCCTCTTCGACGGCGCGGCGCGGGCCTTCGCGACCGATCGCTACCTCACCCCCGGGCCTGCGGAGGGCTACGCGTCCGGGCTGGCGTTCGTCTCGGCGGGCTGGGAGGCCACGAGCTGGCTCGGCTTCCGCCTCGACGTCGACAGCGGCCTCGTCCGTTCGCAGCGCTTCCCGACGGTGGCGGTCGTCTGTCCGTCCACCACTTCCCCGTCCGGCCTGGCGCTGACGAGCGGCGGGGCCTGCACGGCCCCGGCCCGGTACGACCTGGCCACGACCACGTACGGCGCGAGCGAGATCACCACGAACGGCCAGTCCTTCTCGACCGAGGCCAGCCAGACCGCCTTCATCCGGCAGCTCTACGTCGAGGCCTCGGCGGGGCGGGCCGGCGCCTTCCACGCGCGGCTCGGGCGGCAGCGGCTCCGCATCGCCGACGGCTTCGTCTACGACGACTGGGGCCTCGGCCTCGACCTCGATCTCGACGTGGGCGCCTTCGGGCCGCCGCTGGCCTTCTCGGCCTCGGTCTTCTACCCGTCCCGCGCCTGGCCCAGCGGGTCGGACTGGCAGTACCCGGTCGTCTCCGCCACCGCCGAGTGGACGCCGTCCCTGGGCGAGTGGGTCGGGATCTGGGGCGCCTGGTCGAGCGACTCGGAACGGGGACGCCGCGACCATCCTCCGGCAGGGGCTCGTCGAGAACGACGTGGTGGAGCTGCAGCGCACCACGCCGGGCTCGGTCGCCTACCGCGCCGCCTCGCGCCGGATGGCGAACCTCCTGACCGCGCCGACGCAGGGCAGCTCCAGCCTGGGCTGGCTCGGCGTGTCCGGCCGGCTCGAGCTCTCCTCCTGGAGCGAGGTGAAGTTCACCGCGGGAGCGGCCTTCGGGACGGTGGCGACGGTCGCGCCGAACGCCACGTCGACCACCCGGTCGACGTCCCCACGCTGGGCTGGCTCCTCTCCGGGCGCCTGGTCGTGCAGCCGGGGAGCGGTTTCACGGTCAGTCCCTTCTTCGTGTGGCTCACCGGCGACTCCTCGCCCTCGACCCAGCAGATCCTCTCCGGCTCGGGCAGCTGGGGGGGATTCCTCGCCATCTCCCCGTACATCACCGCCACCAACCTCTTCTTCCAGGGCGGCATCTCCGAGTCCTACGCCAACCGGCAGGCCAGCGCGTCCGGCGTGAACGCGCGGGGCGTGGTGGCGCCGGGGCTGGAGGTGCGCTGGACGAGGGGGACCTTCGACGCCACGGCGAAGGCGGCCTGGCTCTGGGCCGACGAGGCGAGCGCCCAGGGCGGCGTCTCCTACGGGCCGGAGTTCGACCTGAACCTCGCCTGGTCCCCCGTGCGGTGGCTCTCGGTGCTCGCCGAGGCCGACGTGCTGGCGATGGGCAACTTCTTCCCGGGACAGGGCGTGGCCCGGAAGTTCATCCTGGGCGTGAACGTCTCCACCCCGTGACCCTGCTCGCCTCCATCGCGGCCGCCGCGCTCCTCGCCGCCGCGGCGCCTCCGTCGCCCGCGCCTGCCCCGCGCCCGCGCCCGCCAGGGGCCCGGCCCGCGACGGCGCGGCGAAGGACCCGGACGCGGAGCTCCTGGAGAACCTGGACCTGCTCGAGCGGCTCGAGCTGCTCGACCACCTCGAGGTGCTCGAGCCGGGCCCGGAGAAGGCGGCCCCGCCCGAGGCCGGCGACCCGCCGGACGAGAAGCCGGTCCCCCCGGCGAAGAAGAAGTGATCTAGCGCGAGGTCGAGGCCAGCATCCCGCAGGCCGCGCTCTTGTCCTGGCCCCCGGAGTACCGGCGCACCACCGGCTGCCCGGGCAGGTGGCGGGAGAGCGCGTCCCGGAACACGTTCCACTCGGCCTCGGTCGGCGGGCGGAACCTTCCCGTGTCGTCGTTCACGGCGATGGGGTTGAGGCGCACGGGGATCCCGGCGAGCAGGCGCCCCAGCGCCTCCGCGTCCTCCTCGCCCGTGTTCACCCCGGCCATCATCACGTACTCGAGCGTGACCCGGCCCCGGCTGGCGGCGTGCTCCCGCACCGCGTCGACCAGCTCGTCGAGGGGGTGACCCGCGCTCCACCGGCATGAGCGCCGCCCGCTTCTCCGGGATCGCGGCGTTGAGCGACACGCAGAGCCGGAACTTGTGCCCCTCGGCGGTGTAGCGCCGGATCATGGGGACCACGCCCGCGGTGGAGATGGAGATGCGCTGGCCGTCGACCCGCCCGCCGGCCGGATCGCAGAGCACGTAGGCCGCCTGGATCACCGAGTCGTAGTTGTGGAACGGCTCGCCCTGCCCCATGAAGACCGCCCCGGTGATGGGCAGCTGGCTGTCCCGCCGCACCTCCATCCACTGGGCCACCATCTCCCAGGCCTCGAGGTTGCGCGTGAGGCCGAGCCGGCCGGTGGCGCAGAAGGCGCAGGCGAGCGCGCAGCCGACCTGCGACGACAGGCAGAGGGTGTGGTGGGTGTCGAAGAGCGGGATGCGCACCGACTCGACGCGCGCGCCGTCCCGGAGCTCGAAGAGGTAGCGGCGGAAACCGTCGGCGGCGTCCTCGACGTGCGCGACGCGCAGCCGCTCCTCGGAGAGCGTGGAGGCGGCGAGGTCGAGGATCTCCCGCCGGACGTTGCGCGCGTCGCGAAGCGTCTTGCCGCGCGCCACCGCGGCGCCGAGCAGGCGGCGCGCGTCGGCGAGCTCGATCCCGAGCAGCCCGGCGAGGCCGCGGGCGTCCTGGTTGGCGACGTGCTCCACGCCCCCTTCCTAGGCGGAGCGGGCCTCCGCCGCCGCCTCCGCCTCCGCCGCTCGCTTCTCCCGCCGCGTCGCCCGCCGGCGGGCCACCCGCGCCTGCGCCTCGTCGAGCAGCGAGTAGACCACCGGCACGATGCCCAGCGTCAGGACCGTGGAGGTGAGCAGGCCGCCGATGATGGCCACGCCCATGGGGACGCGGGTCTCCGCGCCGTCGCCGCGGGCCAGCGCCACCGGGATCATGCCGGCGATCATGGCGACCGTGGTCATGAGGATGGGGCGCAGCCGGATGGGGCCGGCCTCGAGCAGCGCCTCCTTCGTCGACTTCCCAGCCGCGCGCAGCTGGTTCGTGAACTCGACGAGCAGGATGCCGTTCTTGGTGACGAGCCCCATCAGCATGATGAAGCCGATCATGGCCATCATCGACATGTACTGGCCGGTGAGGAGCAGGCCGGCGATGCCGCCGATGACGGCGAAGGGGAGCGACATCATGATGGTGAAGGGGTGGATGAGGCTCTCGAACTGGGCGGCGAGGATGATGTAGACGAGCACGATGCCGAGGAGCAGCGCCATCACGAAGGCCTTGGCCGCGTTGCCGAGCTCGCGTCCCTGCCCCTCGAAGTCGGTGGTGATGGAGGGCGGCAGCTCCTTCTTCGCGAAGTCGCCGAGGTAGGTCATGGCCTCACCCAGCGAGTAGTTGCGCAGGTCGGCGAGCAGGGTCACCTGGCGCATCTGGGCCTGGTGCTCGATCTGCGACGGGCCGAGCGACTCCTTCACGTTGGCGATGGTCCGGAGCTCCACCAGCTGGCCGCTGGGGGCGCGCACCGGGATCGAGCCCAGCGCGGCCGGGTCGGCGAGCACGTCCGGCGGCAGCCGGAGCTTGATGTCCCAGGTGTCGAGCCCCTCGTGGAAGTCGGCGATCTTGTCGCCGGCCATGAGCGCGCGGACGTTCTGCCCCACCATCGCGGCCGGGATGCCGAAGGCGGCCGCCCGCTCCCGGTCGACCTCCACGTCGAGCTGCGGCTTGCCGCTGCGCCAGGTGGTGTCGACGTCCACCAGGCCGGGGTTCCTCTGCATCGCCTCGCGGGTCTTCTCCACCGCGGCGAGCAGCGCGACCGGGTCGGTGCTTCGGAGGTTGAACTGGACCATCTGGGGCCGGTTTCCGCCGCCGGCGACGGGGGAGACGTCCTGCACGGCGAGCTGGGCCGCCGGGCTCACCCGCAGGGTCTTGCGGAGGTACTCCTTCAGGTCCCCCTGGCCGTAGCGGCGCTCGGCGATGGGGACGAAGTTGACGACGATCTCCCCCTTGTTGACCTCCTCGCGCGCGCCGCCGCCGGCGATCGAGAAGGTGTCGGTCACGCCCGGCACGTCGCGCAGCTGGACGGCGAGCCCGTCGAGCTGCCGCTGGGTCTCGGCGAGCGTGGTGCCCGCCGGCATCTCCAGCGTGACCTTCACGATGCTCATGTCCTGCGCGGGCATGAAGGTGAACTTGAGCTTCGAGGCCAGGAACCCCGTGGCGACCAGCACCAGGACCGCGGCGGCCACCGTCAGGCCGCGGTGGCCGAGCAGCCAGGCGAGCGCGCGCCGGTAGAAGCCCTCGATGGCGCGCAGGACCCGCTCGATGGCCTGCGAGACCGGCCCCTGCCCGACGTGCTCGTTCAGGACGCGGGCCGACAGCATGGGCGTGAGCGTCATCGAGACGAAGTAGGAGATGAGCACCGCCACCGCGACGGTGACCCCGAACTGGTAGAAGAACCGCCCCATCAGCCCTTCCATGAAGGCCACCGGGACGAAGACCGCCACCACCGCGAGCGTCACCGCGAGGACGGCGAGCGCGATCTCGCTCGTGCCCTTCTCGGCCGCCACCTTCGGGCTCTCCCCGTGCTCCAGGTGGCGCACGACGTTCTCGATGACCACGATGGCGTCGTCGATGAGGAGGCCGATGCTGAGCGTGAGCGCCAGCATGGTGATGATGTTGAAGGTGAAGCCCAGCGCCTTCATGACCGCGAAGGTCCCGATGATGGCGGTGGGCAGCGCCACCGCCGAGACCAGCGTCGAGCGGACGTTGCGGAGGAAGATGAGGACCACCACCACGGCCAGGATGCCGCCCAGGATCATGTCCTCCTGGACCGAGGCGATGGAGGAGCGGATGAACTTCGCGCCGTCCATCACCATGGCCATGCGGCTTCCCTTGGGAAGCAGCCCCTCGATCCCGGCCAGGGCCGCCTTGACCCGCTCGGCCACCTGCACGGTGTTGGCGCCCGACTGCTTGCGGACGACCAGGCCGATGGCGGTCCGGTCGCCGAGCGCCGCCGAGCTGCGGGCCTCGGCCGGACCGTCCTCGACGCGGGCGACGTCGCCGAGACGCACCGGGGTGCCCATGGGGCTCGACACGATGAGCGCGCGCAGCGCCTCCACCGAGCGGGCCTCGGCCGCCACCTTCACCGACCGTTCCACGCCGGTCTCGAGGGTGCGGCCGCCCGGGACGTCGATGCTCTGGGCGCGCAGCGCCTGGACCACGTCGGCCGGGGTGAGGCCGTAGCCCTTCAGGGCCTTGGGCTCCACCACCACGGTGATCTCCCGCTTGCGGCCGCCGGAGAGCTCCACCGCGCCCACGCCGGGGATCTGCTGCAGGGCGGGCTTCACCACGTCCTCGGCCACCTGGGTGAGCCGCTCGATGGGGAGCGGCGCGGAGAAGGCCAGCGTGGCCACCGGCGCCGCGCCGATGTCGAACTTCTCGACGATGGGGGTCTGGATCTCGCGGGGCAGCTTGGAGAGCGTGGCCTGCACCCGGTCGCGGACGTCCTGGGCCGCCACGTCCACCTTGCGCTCCAGGTCGAAGCGGATGACCACCTGGGAGACGTTCTCGACGTTCACCGAGCGGAGCGTGTCCAGGCCGGGGAGCGTGTTGAGCGCCTCCTCGAGCGGCTTGGTGACGTTCGTCTCGATGGTCTCCGGGTCGGCGCCCGGGAG
Organism: uncultured delta proteobacterium; assembly: GCA_963766715.1. Lineage (GTDB taxonomy): Bacteria > Myxococcota > Myxococcia > Myxococcales > Anaeromyxobacteraceae > CAIOAK01. Next base: position 134,602 of record CAVYBH010000011.1, on the reverse strand, counting down.
GATGGTGGTGACGGTGACGATGGGGAACTCGATCTCGGGGAACTGGTCCACGCCGATGCGCGGGTAGGCCACGACGCCGAAGACGATGAGCACCAGGGTGAGCATCCCGGTGAAGACCGGGCGGGAGATGAAGGTGCGGATGGGGTTCACTTGGCGGCCTCCTCGCCGATGGCGACCACCGCGTCGCCGGGCTGGAGCGAGCCCGGGTCGAGGATGACGAGCGCGTCCGGGGCGAGGCCGCCCGTCACGAGGACCGTCCCGGGGTTGAGCGGCGCCACCTTCACCGCGCGCGTCTCGGCCTTGCCGCCGGCGGCGACGAGGACGTGGGCGCCCTTCGCGTCGGTGAGCACCGCGCCGGCGGGCAGGTAGAGGCCGTCCTTCTCGCCGAAGCCGCCGAAGTCGACGTTGGCGAGGCTGCCCGGGCGGATGGCGGGCCCCTGCCCCTTCAGCACGTCCGCCAGCACCTCGATGGTGCGGGACTGCGGGTCGACGACCGAGCCCTTCATCCGGACCTTGGCCTGGAAGCGCTGGCCGGACGGGGTGAGCACGCCCTCGACGACCTGGCCGGGCCGGACGAAGCTCTCGATGGCCTCCGGCGCGGCGAGCCGGAGCTCGAGGTGGTCCACGTCGGTGACGGTGACGATGGGGGTGACCGGCATGAGGGTGACCGTGTCGCCGGCGTTGTGGAACTTGGCGGTCACGACGCCGTCGAACGGGGCGGCGATGACCGTGTCGGCGACCATCTGCTTCGCCCCGGCCAGCGCGGCCCGGGCCTGGTCGAGCTGGGCGGCGGCCACGTCGCGGCCGGTCTTCACCCGGTCGTAGCCGGCCTCGGGCAGGCTCTGGGCCTCGAAGAGCATCTTGGAGCGCGCCACCTCGCGATCGGCGACGCCCAGGTTGGCCACGGCGAGCCGCTCGGCGGCCTGCGCGTTCTCCAGGCCGATCCGGACGTTCACCGGGTCCATCTCCACGAGCGGTGCGCCGGCCCGGACCCGATCGCCCACCGAGACCAGCACCCGCTTGATCTGGCCGCTCGCCTTGGCGGAGAGCACGGCCTCCTCCTTGGCGCGGACGGTGCCGGTGGCGCGGGCCAGGCCCGTCTCCATGCGCGTGGCCGCCTTCGCCACGCGGACGGCGCGGCCGCCGGGACCGGCGTCGGGGAGCTTGGCCTTCTCGCCGCGCCCTCCGCAGGCGGAGAGGGTGAGGGCTGCGAGCGCGGTGAGGAGCAGCGAGGACGTGCGGTTCATGCGGACACTCCGTGCAGGATGAGATCGGCGGCGAGGCGGGCGCTCTCGACGTTGGTGGACCCGGGCCGCTGGCGGCCGTGCTTCTGGGCGAGGAGGATCCCGGCGGCGACCTGGGCCGCCAGGGCCGGGGGGACGCGCAGCTCGGAGCGCGCCACGTGCTTCTTCAGCCAGGTCTCGAGCCGCCCTTCCAGGTGGGCCTGCCCCTCGTCGGGGTCGGTGTGGGCCGTGAGGAGCTCGAGCGTCTCGCGCCGTCCCTCGGCCATGCGGCGCAGGGCGAGGAAGAGGGTGGACAGGCGCTCCTCGATCGGGAGCCGGCGGTCCACCGGCGCGTCGAAGACCTCCTGGAGCTCGGCGGTGACGAGCGAGAGGAGGCTCTGGAAGATCTCCTCCTTGCTGCCGAAGTACCGGTAGAGCGAGGGGGCGGCGTAGCCGGCGGCCTCGGCCAGCTCGGCCAGCGTGGCGGCGGCGTAGCCTCGGCGGGCGAAGACCTGCGCCGCCGACTCGAGGATGTCCCGGCGGGCGTGCTCGCGGACCCGCGCGCGGCGGTCGGATGAGGCGCGCGTGGTCATCCTAGTCGTTCACTTCGCCGAAGGCGCCGACCGCGTTCAGCAGCTTGAGCGTGGCCAGGTCGACGTTCAGCGACTCGGCCACCAGCCCCACCTCGGCCTGACGCAGCGTCTGCACCGAGTCGGTGGACTCGAGGTAGGTGGCGGCGCCGACCTTGTAGGCCACGTCGACGAGCCGCGCGTTCTCCTGCGCGAGCCCGGTCCGCTCCTTCGCCTTGGCCCGGTTGGCGACGGCCGCCTCGAGATCGAGCTGCGCCTCCTTCACCCGGGTGACGGCTCGCAGGTCGACCTGGCGCTTCAGCGCGTCGGCCTCGACGATCTTGGCGCTCTGCTCCCGGATGGAGGCCTCGCGCAGCCCGCCGTCGAGGAGCGTCCAGGTGAGGCCGATGCCCACCTGCCAGAAGAAGGCGTTGGGGTTGAACGTGCTCGTGCTCGCGTAGCTGTACGATCCGAAGACGCCGATGCTCGGCAGGTACTGCATGTAGAGCCGGGTGCGCTCGCCGTAGGCCAGGTCGAGGTTCTCGGCGGCGGCCTTCACGTCGGGGCGCAGGTCGAGGGCCTGCTGCTCCAGGTTCGACCCCTTGGGCTGGGGGGGCGAGTTCGGGATCACGATGTCGAAGTCGTCCGGCCGGTCGAGGGCCGTGGCGAGCGCCAGCTTGGCGCGCCGGAAGTCGATCTGGGCCCGCTTGAGGTCCTCCTCGGCCTGGGCCCGGTCGATCTCGGCGCGGAGCAGGCCGACCTTGGTCCCGGTGCCGGCCTCGAAGCGGACGCGGGCGTCCCGCTCCCGCTCCTTGGTGAGCACCACCTGCCGCTCCTGCACGGCGGAGAGCTCCTGGAGGCTGGCGACGCCGTAGTAGAGCTGCGCCACCGCGAAGAGGATGTCCCGGCGCGCCTGCATCACGTTGTAGTCGATGACCCGCTCGGCCTTGTAGGCGTTCGAGATGAGGAGCATGGCTTGCGGCGCGATGACGGCCTGCCCGAGCTTCACCTGCCCCTGCGTCTGCACCAGCGGCTGGACGACCGCCTCGGTCACGCTGCTCGGGTACACGGTCAGGTTGGTGGGGCTCCCGGGCACGCTGCCCCCGGCGTCGGGCCCCTGCTGGCGTGCCCATGTCCCGGACCCAGTAGCCGGAGGGGAGTGCGAAGGAGACCTCGTACTGGTTGCGGGCCACCTGCACGCCCGCGTTCACCTGCGGCAGGTAGAAGGACCAGGCCTTCCAGGAGAGCTGCCGCGCCTGCTCGACGCGCGCGTCGAGCTGCTGGATGTCCAGGTTCTGCTTCCGGGCCGACTCGATGGCCTCGCGAAGCGTGAGCACCTTCCGCTGGGCGGCCGGCTTCGCCGCGGGCGCCGGCGTCGCGGGGCTGGCGGACGGAGCGGGGGCGAGGGGCGCCGGCGGGACGGCCTCCTGCGGGGTCGCCTGGGCGAGGACGAGGGCGGCGAGGAAGCTGGCTGGGCTCAAGGGACCTCCGTGGGGGGACGCGGAACCGACCGGGTGGCGCGGCGCGCGCTGGTGGCGCGGACCATCGGTTTTGCGAATCTTGATTCGCGCAATCTAATGCTTCATTCGCGGGCGGGCCGCAAGCGACTTTTTTGGGCCGGAGACCCAGGGGCTGCCCTCGAGCAGGAATCTCCAGGGTCTCCGCGCCCATGCGCCGGAGTACCCGACCCCGATTCGAGGCGTCCGGACGATCCGACCCTCCGGCCGGGGCGCGTCCTCGATCCACAGGACCGGCCCCCGGAGGGCGAGCCCGGTGTGGGTCTCCCGGCGGATGCCCAGGGCCTTGCACAGGTTGCCGGGCCCACGCGTCGAGTGCAGGCAGTTCTCGATCGGCTCGGCGGCCCGGATCAGCACCGCGGCGGGGAAGCCCTCCGGGCCGGTCACCACGTTCATGCAGTGGGAGATGCCGTAGACCAGGTAGACGTAGGCCCGGCCCGGGGGGCCGAACATCACGGCCGCGCGGGGAGTGGGGCCAGCCCGGGCGTGGGAGGCCCGGTCGCCGGGCCCGTGATAGGCCTCGGTCTCCACGATCCGCGCCGCGCGCCGGACGCCTCCATCCTGGTGGACGAGCACCTTCCCGATGAGCTCCCGCGCCACCCGGCGGGTGTCGCGGTCGTAGAAGGCGCGGGGCAGGCGGGCTCCCATGCGGGGACGCCACCGTATCCAGGCAGCGCCGCGGCGGCAATCGCGGTACAACTGCGGGACCGTGCGCCGCGCCAAGATCGTCTGCACCCTGGGTCCGTCCAGCGAGTCCTCCGACGTCATCCTGAAGCTCCTCGAGCAGGGCATGGACGTCGCCCGGCTCAACTTCTCCCATGGCACCCACGAGGACCACGCTCGCGCCATCGAGCGGGTCCGCGCCGCCTCGCGCCAGCTCATCCGGCCGGTGGCCATCCTCCAGGACCTGCAGGGGCCCAAGATCCGGACCGGCCCGCTCCAGGCCGGGCGCACCGGGGTGCCGCTCGTCGCCGGCGACACGCTCGTCATCACCACCGAGAAGGAGATCCTCGGCGACGCGCGGATGATCTCCACCACCTACCCGTACCTGGCCCAGGACGTCCGCAAGGGCGACCGGCTGCTCGTCGACGACGGGCTGCTCGAGTTCCGGGTGCTCGACACCGACGGCGTCCGGGTCACCGCCGAGGTGATCGAGGGGGGGCGCCTCAAGGAGCACAAGGGCATCAACCTCCCCGGCGTGGCGCTGCGGGTGGGCGCGCTCTCCGAGAAGGACCTGGCCGACCTGCGCTTCGGCGCCGAGCACGGGGTCGACCTCGTGGCGCTCTCCTTCGTGCGCACCGCCGCCGACGTGGAGCAGGCCCGCGACCAGCTGAAGGCGCTCGGCCGGGTGGTTCCCATCATCGCCAAGATCGAGAAGCCCGAGGCCCTCGAGAACCTGGACGAGATCGTGGACGCCGCCGACGGGCTCATGGTGGCGCGCGGCGACCTGGGGGTCGAGGTGCCGGCCGAGCGGGTGCCCATCCTCCAGAAGTCGATGGTCGACAAGGCCAACCACGTCGGCAAGCCGGTCATCATCGCCACCCAGATGCTCGACTCGATGATGGAGCACCCGCGCCCCACGCGCGCCGAGGCCAGCGACGTGGCCAACGCCATCTGGGACGGCGCCGACGCGGTGATGCTCTCCGGCGAGACCGCCAGCGGCCGCTTTCCCCTGCTCGCCGTCCAGACCATGGACCGCGTGGTGCGGGAGGCCGAGCGCAACTTCTTCCTCTCGCGCCCCCGCCCCGTCGCTGCGCCGCCTCCGCCGGTCCCCTTCAACGACGTGGTGGCCTCCGCCGCGGTCCGGGCCGCCCTCGACGCCGACGCCCGCGTCATCGCCTGCTTCACGGTGGGTGGAACGACGGCGCGGCTGCTCTCCCGCTACCGCCCGCACGTCCCCGTGGTCGCCTTCTCCCCCGAGCAGCCCATCCGCCGCCGGATGGCGCTCTACTGGGGCGTCCTGCCGCGCATCATGGAGCCCATCCGCGATCCCGACGCCATGGCCCGCCTCGTCTCCGAGCGGCTCGTCGCCGACGGGCTCGCCCAGCCGGGGGACCGGGTGATCCTGGTCTACGGCTCCCCCCTCGGCGAGCCGGGAAACACCAACTCGATCCGGCTCCACGAGATCCCGCTCGAGCCACCGCCGGGCAAGCGCTACCGGGTGCCCATCTAGCGCGCCCCGCCGTGGCCCCCCGGCCGCCCCCGCATTAGAGGGTCGACCATGGACATCCCGGCCCTGCAGCGCGCCATCGCGAGCCAGAAGCTCGACGGGTGGCTCCTCTACGATTTCCACGGCCAGAACCCCACCGCCCTGGGCGCGCTGGGGCTCTCCGGCCACATGCTCACCCGGCGCTGGGCCTACCTGGTCCCGGCCCGGGGCGAGCCCCGGCTGCTCGTCCACGCCATCGAGCTCGGCTCCTTTCCCGCCGCACGTGCCGGGGCGGCGCGAGCACTACGCCTCCTGGCAGTCCTTCCGCGCCGGGCTGGAGCGGATGCTCGCCGGCCTTCCCGGGCGCCGCCTCGCCATGGAGTACTTCCCCATGGCCGGCATCCCCTACCTCAGCCGCGTCGACGCCGGCACGATCGAGCTGGTCCGTTCACTGGGAGTTGATGTCGTCTCCTCGGGCGAGCTGGTGCAGGAGTTCCTCTGCCGGTTCGACGACCGGCAGATCGAGAGCCACGCCCGCGCCTGCCGCATCATCGACGAGGCCAAGGACGAGGCCTTCGCCCGGGTGGGCGAGGAGCACCGCCGCGGCCGGACCCCGGCCGAGCACGAGATCCAGGACCTGCTCATGGCCCGCTTCGCCGAGCGCGGGCTCCTCACCGACCACCCGCCCATCGTGGCCGTGAACGGGCACGCCGGCGATCCCCACTACGTCCCGTCGAAGGAGCGCCCCACCCCCATCCGTCCGGGCGACCTCCTCCTCATCGACCTGTGGGCGAAGGAGGCCCGGGCGGACGACCCGTACGCCGACATCACCTGGATGGCCTTCTGCGGGGATCGGCCGCCGCCCCGGGTGGCAGGAGATCTTCCGCGTCACGGCCGACGCGCGGGACAAGGGCTTCCGGCTCGTCGAGGAGGCGTTCCGCTCGGGGACGAGGCTCGAGGGCTGGCAGGTCGACCGGGTGGTGCGCGACCACATCGCCTCGAAGGGATGGGGCGATCGGTTCGTCCACCGGACCGGCCACTCGATCGGCTTCTCCTCGCCCCACGGCGACGGCGCCAACATGGACGATCTCGAGACCCACGACACCCGCGAGCTCGTGCCCCGCACCGCCTTCTCCATCGAGCCCGGCATCTACCTGCCCGAGGAGGGCATGGGCGTGCGGCTCGAGATCGACGTGGTGCTCGCGCCGGGCGGGCCGCGCATCTTCTCGAAGCTGCAGGACGAGCTGGTGCGAATCGGATGAGCGAGGCCATCCCCGGCCTGCCGGTGCCTCCCCCGCCCCGCACCCGCCCCGCGGCCGCGGTGATCCTCTGGCGGGACGGGCCGGAGGGGCGCGAGGTCTTCTGGGTCCGCCGCGGAGAGGGGCTCCGCTTCGCCGGCGGCTTCCACGCCTTCCCCGGCGGGCGCGTGGACGACGACGACCAGCGCGTCCCGGTGCCCGGGCTCTCCGGCGACGAGGCCGCCCACGTGGCCGCGGCCTGCCGGGAGCTCTTCGAGGAGGCGGGCGTGCTGCTCGCGCACGGCGCGGAGCGGCTCCAGCCGTCGCAGCGGGACGAGGCCCGGCACGCGCTCCTCGACGGGCGCGTCGGCTTCGCCGACCTGCTCTTCCAGGAGGGGCTGGCGCTCGACCCGGCGCTCCTCTCGCCGGCCGGCCGCTGGGTGACTCCGGCCTTCTTCCCGGTCCGCTTCGACGCCTGGTTCTACCTGGCCCGGCTAGCCGGCCGGCCAGGAGGCCTCGGTGTGGCCCGGGGAGCTCACCGGCGGCGAGTTCGTCCTCGCCCGCCGCGCGCTCGAGTCGTGGGAGCGCGGCGACGCGCTCCTCCACCCGCCCAACTGGTGGGGCATCGCGTCGATCGCGCGCGAGGCGCCGCCGGCCGCGCTCGAGCTGCTCCGCCATCCGCCCGTCCGACCTGCTCGTCGAGTTCCAGCGTGGCGTGGTCATGGCCGCGCTGCGCACGCCCACCCTGCTGCCCGCCACCCACACCAACTGCTGGCTCGTCGACCTGGAGCCGGGCGGCGGCGTGGCGGTCGTCGACCCCGGGCTCTCCCGAGCCCGCCGAGCAGGCGCGGCTGGATTGGGTTCTCGAGATCCTCGCCGCGGCGGGACGCCCGGCCCGGGAGGTGTGGCTCACCCACCACCACGTCGACCACGTCGGCGGCGTGGCGCCGCTCGCCGCGCGGGGGCTCCGGTCCGGGCCCACCCGCTCACCGCCGGGCGCCTGCCGCGGGGGATCCCGGTGACCGGGGTCGCCGACGGGGAGCTCCTGCACGGCCGGTGGCGGGCCCTGTTCACTCCGGGTCACGCACCCGGGCACCTCTGCTTCCTCGACGAGCGCACCGGGGCGCTCCTCGCCGGCGACATGGTGAGCACCCTCTCCACGATCGTCATCGATCCGCCGGAGGGGAACATGGGGCAGTACCTGGCCTCGCTCGAGCGGCTCCGCTCGCTCCCCGCGCGCGCCCTGTATCCCGCCCACGGGGCGCCGGCGCCGGCCGCTGCGGCCAAGCTCGACGAGTACCTCGAGCACCGGCGCATGCGGGCCGAGAAGGTGGCAGCGGCGCTGTCGCCGGGCGGGACGCTCTCCGCCGTGACGCGCTGCGCCTACGACGACACCCCGCCTTACCTCCTCCCCGTGGCCGAGCGAAGCTGCCTCGCGACCCTTCTGTGGCTGGAGGAGACCGGCCGGGCCCACCAAATGGGGGATATCTGGACCACCGCCTGAACCCCAAAGGGGTGTTTTCCGGGAACATCCGGGGGTCCTCGGCCGTTTATCGGGCGGATACCCTGGTGCGGGAGCTCCCGGGTGGGTTATCACCGCTCCTTCGGGAGCCCCCCTTTGAAGACCCTCCGCGCCGCCTCCATCCTGTTCTCCGCCTTCCTCGTGGGGGCCGTCTCCGCCGAGGGAATCGTGCGGGTCCGGACGGCCCAGGCGGTCGAGGCCTCCGCCAAGGATGGCTCCATCGGGGAGTTCGTCTCCTTCGAGATCCGCAGCGAGGAAGGCGCCACCCTGGCGAAGAGCCGGATCGTGAGCCCCGAGGGCAAGCAGGCCTCGGTCGTGGTTCGCGATCCCAGCGACCCTGCCTCCGTCCGGATGGTGCTCCGGGTGTCGACCTCCCGCGAGGCCTCGGGCAGCGTGTGCGTGAACTACGCCGTCCAGATCCCGGAGCTCGCGCTCGTCCGGTCCGGGCGCGTGTGGGTGAAGCCCGGCATCGAGTCGACGCTCCCCATCGGGCCCGACCTGGTGGCGGTGTTCACGGCCGTCCCGGTGCCGTCGAAGGCCTTCGACCAGCTCATCGAGGCCGAGCGCGCGCGCAAGACGCCGCGCGCCAGCTAGCCTCCCCCGCGCGGCCTCACGGCGTGGCGCGGATCTGCTCGTAGACGATGGTCCCGAGCTCCGTTCCGTCCTCGCCCCACGTCGTCCAGCGGCCGCACTGCAGGCCGAAGCAGAAGCTCCCCTCGGCGCGCTTCTTCCCCCCGGGCCACCACTGCACGAAGCGTCCGTGGCGGCGCCCCATGTCGAAGGCGACCTCCTCCGACACCTGGCCGCCCTCGAACCAGTAGGTCCACGGTCCGTGCTTCTCGCCGGCCCGGTAGCGCCCCTCGGCGGCCTTCCGGCCGTCGCGATGGAACTGGACCCACGGGCCGTCGAGCCGGCCGTCGCGCCAGGTTGACTCCACGTGAACGAGGTCGACGTCGTAGAAGTCGCGCCCCGGCCCCTGCCGCTTTCTGGCGCCGCTCGCGTCGGGTCCCTCGCACCACTGGGCGTTCCCGAAGGGCGGCGGCTGTCCGGCCGGCAGGGCGCCCGGCGGACACACGAGCGGCTTCGCCGCGAGCAGCGCCGCGAGCAGGAGCGGCGTCACGGGCGGCCGCCCGGCGCCGGGTGCGCCCGCGCCACCAGCCACTCGGTCACCACCGGGAAGACCTCCTGCGGCGCCCGCTTCCCGACGAGCAGGTCGGTGTGCCCGTAGTCGGCGGAGTAGCCGCCGTCGCTGCCGAACTCGACGAAGGTCTTCTCGCCGCCCCACAGGTCGAAGCTGCGCCGCACCACCTCCGGGGGCGCCAGGTGGTCCCTCGGCGCGGCCAGGAAGAGCGCGGGCTGCCGGCAGCCGGCCAGGCCGGCCCGGTAGTCCCGGGATCGGTCGGCCGAGCGGCAGGCGTCGCGCTTCACCCAGTCGGCGAGCTGGAAGAACACCTGCTCGGGCACGTCCTCGATCCCGTTGGCGAGCAGCCGCTGGAGGACGGGGCGGTCCACGTTGCGCCCGTTGATGGCGAGCTCGCCGGCGGCCGGGTGGGTGAGCCCCGCGTAGGGCGCGAGCATGCGGGCCAGCGTCCGGTTGAACCGGCCGTCGACGAGGAACCCCCATCCGAGGTAGCGGGCCACCAGGCCGTCCACGTCGAAGCTCATCGGGCCGGCGATGGCCACGATGCCGGCGATGCGCTCGGGGTGGAGCTGGCAGGAGACGAGCCCTGTCACGGCGCCCAGGCTGTGCCCCACCCAGAGCACCTGCTCGTCCCCCGTGTCGCGGCGGATGGCCTCGAGCGCGGCGGGCACGTCTTCCTCGACGTACTGGTCGAAGCTCCAGTCCTGGGCGCGGCGCGGCGGGTGGCGCGAGTCCCCGTGACCGCGCAGGTCGAGCGAGAAGGTGCGGAAGCCCGCGCGGGCCAGGTGCGCGGCGAGCGAGAAGCTCTCCACGCCGGCGTCCATGGTCCAGCGGTTGGCGGAGAGCCCGTGGACGAGCAGGACCGGCGGGCGGAGCTCCGGCCCCCGGGGCAGCCTCATGCCGAGGGCGAGCCTCCAGCCGTCCCGGGTCTCGGCCCGGACGATCCCGTCGTCCTGGATGGGCTGCCTGAGGCGGCCCGTCCAGAAGGCGTGATGCGCGAAGGACATCGCGGCGAGGAGTGCCGCGGCGGCGACGAGGGCGAGCACCCATTCCATCCAGTCGGAAATCTACCGCAGCCTCCCGGAGGGGGCCGGGGAATCCGGGGCGTCGTCTCGTGGCCCGCCCGTTGCAGCCTTCTCCCTCGTGCCCGACGCGATCGCCCCGGGGACTCCACACTTGGGCAGAAGACGGCAGGCACCGATTCGATCCATTGTCGCAGGGCCGTACCAGCTGTCCGGAAATCGAGCAGATGACAGCCCGGGAACCGGGCAACCGAAGTGAGGGCATCCACGCCGAGCCGGGCGGTCCCCGGCGCTTGACCGATCGCGTCGCACAAGCGTAGCGTCGGAAAACTTCAACATCCACAGGGGTGCGCCGTGAAGAAGGTCGAAGCCATCATCAAGCCCTTCAAGCTGGACGAGGTGAAGCAGGCTCTCTCCGAGATCGGCATCGCCGGCCTCACCGCCACCGAGGTCAAGGGCTTCGGGCGGCAGAAGGGTCACACCGAGCTCTACCGCGGCGCCGAGTACGTCGTGGACTTCCTCCCGAAGGTGAAGGTCGAGGTGGTCGTCTCCGACGCCCTCGCCACCAAGGTGGTCGAGGTCATCGAGCGGGCCGCCAAGACCGGCCGCATCGGCGACGGGAAGATCTTCGTGGTCCCGGTGGAAGAGGTGATCCGGATCCGCACCGGCGAGCGCGGCGAGGACGCGCTCTAGTCGCCGGCCGTCCGGCAACCAGGGGGCCCCGTGTCCCGAGCCAGCAAGGCACCGCCGCTCCCGGCGGCCCTGGCGCGCGGTGCACTCGATTCCATCGGAGATCCGGTCCTTCTGGTCGGGCTGGACGGTGGCGTCGTGCACCTCAACCCGGCCGCCGAGGAGCTCTTCGACCGAAGCCGGGAACGGGCCGTCGGGCTGCCGGTCCGCGCCCTCCCGGGCGGCGCCCCGCTCGAGGCGCTGGCCGACCGGGTCCGGCGCGCTCAGGAGGCCACCGGCGGCGACTTCCCGAGCCCTCGAGACGCCTCGGTTCCCCTGAGCGTCGAGGTCTCCCCGCTCTTCGAGGGCGCCTCGTGCGTCGGCACCGTCATCCTGGTGCGGGCCCGCCGGAACGGCGAGCGCCACCTCGACTTCGAGGCCCTGGCCGCGGGCCTCGCTCACGAGATCAAGAATCCCCTCGCGGGGTTGCAGGGCTCGGCCGAGCTGCTCGCCCGGGAGGCCGAGGGCACGGCGCGCGAGTACGCCCTCGTCATCGCCCGGGAGGCGCGGCGGGTCGACGGGCTCGTCCGCGAGCTGCTCGACCTGGCCCGGCCGGCCACGCTCCAGTCCGGGCCGGTGAACGTCCACGGCGTGATGCGGGACGTGCTGGTGATCGCGAAGGGGCTTCCCGGCGGCGACCGGATCGCGTTCACGCAGCGCTTCGACCCCTCGCTGCCCCCGATCCAGGGCGACCAGGAGAAGCTCACCCAGGTGGTCCTGAACATCCTCCGGAACGCCGTGGAAGCGGTGCGGGATACCCAGGGGGCCCAGGTCCTCATGGAGACGGGCGTGGCGTCGGTGCGGCTGCGCCAGGCGAGCGGGCGGACGGTGCCGCTCGCGCGGGTGGCGGTGCTCGACAACGGTCCCGGCATCCCCGAGTCGATGCTTCCCCGCCTCTTCACGCCCTTCGCCACGTCGAAGGCCCAGGGAACGGGGCTTGGGCTGGCGGTCTCGCGCCGGATCGTCGAGGCGCACGGCGGCCGGATCGAGGTCCGCAACCGATCGGGCGGGGGGGCCGAGGCGACCCTCTACCTGCCCCTGTCCGCCACCTGAGCCGGCCTGTCGGGTCTGCCCGCTTCTCGTCATGCCGGGTGCCCGCGGTTCGGGCATAAGAGGTGCATGGACGAGACGGCGATGCGCAAGGTCCTGATCGTCGACGACGAGCCCTCCGTCCGTTTCGTCCTGGCCCGCACCTGCGAGCGGGTCGGCGCCCCCCACCTCGAGGCCGGCAGCGCCGAGGAGGCGCGCGTCGAGCTCGGGAGGCACGGCACCGGCCGCCACGGCGGCATCGGGCTCGTGCTGCTCGACGTCCGCCTCCCCGGAGACGACGGCTTCACCCTGCTCGGGGAGCTGGCCGGCCGCCCCGACTCGCCCTTCGTGGTGGTGATGACCGCCGAGGACACCATGCGGTCGGCGGTCGAGGCCATGAAGCGCGGCGCCGCCGACTACCTGGGCAAGCCCTTCGACCTGGCGCGCGTCGAGCGAATCGTCCGCGACCTCGCCATCGGCCCGGAGATCGAGGCCGACGAGCGCTCGGAGCGCGCCCCGGCACGGAGCCCCGAGCCGGATCGGAAGCGCGACGGAGCCCCGATCGACTCCCTCATCGGCCGTTCGCCCGCGATGGTGGAGGTCTTCAAGGAGATCGGCCGCGTGGCCCGCACGGAGATGACGGTCACGCTGATGGGCGAGAGCGGGACCGGCAAGGAGCTCGTGGCCCGCGCCGTCCACGCCAACTCCCCCCGCGCCCGGGGCCCGTTCATCACCGTGAACATGGCCGCCATCCCGCGCGACCTCATGGAGAGCGAGCTCTACGGCCACGAGCGCGGCGCGTTCACCGGCGCCGCCGAGCGTCGCCCCGGCAAGTTCGAGCTGGCGAGCGGCGGCACGCTCTTCCTCGACGAGATCGGCGAGATGCCCGTCGAGCTCCAGGCCAAGCTGCTTCGCGTCCTGCAGGAGCGGGAGATCGACCGGGTGGGCGGATCGCGCCCCCTCCCGGTGGACGTCCGCATCGTGGCCGCGACCAATGCCGACCTGGGGCGCTCGGTGGAGGAGGGGCGCTTCCGCCGCGATCTCTTCTACCGGCTGGCCGTGGTTCCCATCCGCCTGCCTCCCCTGCGGGAGCGGGACCACGACGTGATCCTGCTCGCCCGGCACTTCGCCGCCAAGTACGGCGAGCAGCTTCGCGGCCGACCGGTCACCCTCGCGCGCGACGCCGAGCCGCTGCTCCTCGCGCACTCCTGGCCCGGCAACGTCCGCGAGCTCCAGAACGTGATCCAGCGGGTGCTGCTCTCCCTGCCCGGCAACCGCATCACCGCCCGGGACCTGGCCCCGCTGCTGCCGGCCGGCGCCGCGCGGGAGAAGGGGCTCACCGGATTCGTGGATGGATTCCTCGACGGCCCGGAGCCGGACGGCGGACGCTACCAGGCGGCGCTCGCCGCCTTGGAGGCCCCGCTCATCGCCTCCGCCATGGCCCGCACCCACGGGAACCAGCTCAAGGCGGCCGAGCTGCTGGGCATGAACCGCAACACGCTGCGGGAGCGGATGCGGGCGCTGGGCCTGAAGCCGAAGGAGTGAAGCTGACGCGTCCCCGGAGGGAGGGGTATCCGGGGACGCGCCCGAGGGAGCCGATCATCGGCTCCCTTCGACCTCTGCCTGATCCGCGGTGAGCGTGGTCCCGGACAGCGGATCGCGGCTGCGCACCTTGACCACCGTCTTGCCCGCGACCACCTCCGCGAAGAATGCGGAGCTCGTCGACGGCCCGGCGATGCCGCTGAACTCGGTCGACGAGCCGGTCTGGACGGTGATTCCCAGGATGACGAGCGTACCGGCCGCGGCGTCCTTCGACGTCACCGGTCCCTGGAGGTAGAGGCGGGAGTCGTTCGTGGCCTCCACGCGCGTCGCGAGGATCTCGCCGGCCTGCCCGGGAACGCCGCGGACCTCGACCGGGCCGGAGCCGAGGGTGGCCAGGCCGAGCGACCCGCCGCCGCCCGAGGACTTCCACTCGGTCCACGGGTCGGTGCGCACGGTGAGCCCGAGGACCTGGAAGCTGCCGCTCGCCACGTCCACGTTCGAGACCGGCCCCTGCAGGCGGACGTTGGCGCGGAAGGAGACCTTGGTGGCCTGGAGGACGCCGGCGGCGTCGAGCCTGCCCTCGGCCTCCACCTTCACTCCTGGAGCGAGGTCGGCCGGCAGCCCGTTTTCCCAGCGGGTGGTGCCCGAGGTGGCGACGGTCTGCCCCTCGACCACGAACTGGGCGGAGGATCCGCTGGTCACCAGCCCCTCCACCTCGACCTCGGCCTGGGCGGCGCCGAGGCTGGCGTCCTCGAGGACGACCGCGGTGGCGGTGAGCGCCCCGGCCACCGGCGCAGAGGCCGCGCGGACCTCGACGTAGGAGCCGTTCACGACGGCGGCCGGGACGGCGACGCCGGAGGCCATGGTCACGGCGTAGCTCGAGGCTGCGTCGGGCGAGACCTGGAGGGTGAAGGTGCCAGCGGCGGCCGCGAGGTCGGACACGAAGCCCTTCACCTCGAAGTCCTCCGAGGTTCCGGCCTCCTTCTCGACGCGGGTGGCGCGGATGTGGCCCGTGGCCGTCGGGTGGCCGTGCACGCGGACCCGCTCGCCCACCGAGATCGAGTCGAGGCCGGAGGCGTGGTTCTCGAACTCGGTGCCGTGCTCGATCTCCACCTCGTGGCCGCCGACGCGGAGGATGCCGCCTCCCTTGTCGTCCACTTTGCCTCGGACCACGTGGTGGGCCTCGACCTCCGTGGCCTTTCCCGTGCCCGCCGCGTCGTCCTTCGACCCCTTCACCTTCACGACCATCCCGACCTTGAGCTCCGACTCGGGGCGCCCCGGGTTGTCGTCGATGCGGATCTGCGCCGTCGAGGTGTCGAAGCGGATGCCGTTCACCGTGAGGTTCCCGGTGGCCGTGACCACGCCCTTGCTGGTCGCCGCCGCGGTGACTCCACCGCCGCCGCCCCCTCCCCCGCCACCGGCGGGAGTCGAGGTCGACCCTCCGCAGGCGGCGAGAAGGAGGGCCGCAGCCAGGGGGGGGGCGAATCTGGCTGAGGCGAGCGGGCGGCGGCGGTGGAAACGGGTCATGGCGACTCTCCTGGATGGATTCCTCGAGGCTCTACGGTCCTTGACACGGAGGGCGGGCGGGACGGGACACGAGAGATCCCGCCTCGCCCGATTTCCTCAGCGGCTGCCCTCGATCTCCACTTCCTCGGCGGCGAGCGTGGTCCCGGAGAGGGCGGTGGCGTCCCTGCCGCGCGCCTTCACGACCGTCCCGTCCACCGTCACCGCGTCGAAGAAGGCCGAGGCGGAGAGGGCGCCGTCGGTCGCGTCGCGGAACTCCGTGCCGCCGCTCGACCGGACGGTGAGACCCAGGATGGCCAGCGTGCCCGCCGCGGCGTCCTTCGAGGACACCGGGCCCTGGAGGATGATCCGGACGTCGCTCCGCGACTCGACCCGGGTGGCGATGACGTCGGTTCCGTTCCGGGCGCGGTAGCCCCGGACCTGGACCGGGGACGTGCCCAGGTTCGACAGGGAGATGCCGCCGCCCTTGCCCGACGACTTCCACTCCGTGAGCCCGTCCACCCGGACCGTGAGGCCCAGGACCTGGAAGGTGCCGACGCCGGGCGCCGTCCCGACCGCGCCCGCGGGGGCTCCCTGCAGCCGGACGTTCTCCCGGAAGGAGACCTTCGTCGCCGACGAGCACGCCCTGGGCGTCGAGCGTCCCCTCCGCCTCGACCTTCGCCCCGGGGAGGAGATCCTCGGGCAGCCCGTTCTCCCAGCGCGTCGCGGCCGACGTCGTGACCGGCTGGGCGCCGATGGAGAAGGCGGTCGAGTCGCCGGAGGTGACGATCCCCTCGACCTCGGCCTCGTCGTTCTCCGCGCCGGTGCTCGCGTCCTCGAGCGCGACGGCGGTGGCGATCAGCGCGCCGGCCACCGGCCTCGCCGCCGACCTCACCTCGACGAAGGAGCCGTCCTTCACGCCGGCGGGGAGCGTCGCGCCGGCAGCGAGCGTCACCTGGTAGACGTCGGCGCCGGCGGGAGTCATGCGGAGCGCGAAGGACGGCGGAACGGCGGCGGCGGCCAGGCTCGCCACGTAGCCCTTCACCTCGAAGTCCTCCTGGCTGCCCGCCTCCTTCTCGATGCGGGTGGCGCGGATGGCGCCGGACGACGTCCGGTGCCCGGAGACCCGGACGCGCTCGCCGGGCTGGATCGAGTCCTCCCGGCGGGTCTCGTCCTCGAACTCCGTCGCGTCCTCGATCTCGATCTCGTGTCCGCCCACGTGCATGCGGCTGCCGCCGCGGTCGTCCACCTTCCCGCGCAGGTCGTCGTCGAAGGAGATGGTGGCCGCGCGGCCGTCGCGGCCGTGGATCTCGCCCCGGACGTGGACCACCTGCCCCTTGCGCAGCTCGGCCTCGCCCCGGATCTCCCCCTCGACGCGGACCTCGGCCCCGGAGGTGTCGAAGCGGACGCCATTCACCGTCAGGGGCGAGAGGCCCGTGATGGCGCCGCGTGCGGCGGCCGTGACGGCGAACCCGGTGGGGCCCGTCGGACCCGGTCGGTCCGGTGGGACCGGTGGATCCGGTCGGCCCGGTGGGCCCGGTCGGTCCGGTGGGCCCGGTGGGTCCGGTGGGGCCGGTCGGGCCGCACGGCACCTCCGGCGGACGACCCGCCGGTCGTGCCCCCGCAGGCCACGAGGAAGACTGCCATCGCCACGCCGACCGCCAGGTTCCGCTTCGCGCTGTCCATGTGCCGCTCCGTCGCTGGAGAAGTGCCCGCCCGCTGTCTGACGGGAAGACACGGCGACTCCGCGGCACGGGACAGATGGTTTGGATCAGCGTCCGGACACGAACGCGGGCGTGACGACCGACGCGGCCGGAAGGCCCGTGCCGGTCTGGCCCCGGTCGTTCGCGCCCCAGCACTGCACGGAGCCGTCGGTGAGGAGCGCGCAGGTGTGGTCGCCGCCGGCGGCCACGGTGAGCGCGATGCCGCTGCCTCCGGTGAGCGTCACGTCCACCTTGCCCACCGCCGCGGGCGGCCCGGTCAGCTGGCTCTGCCCGTTGGCGCCGAAGCACTTCATCTCGGGCTTGAGCGCGCAGACGTGGGCCCGGCCCGCCGCGACGAACGTCGGGACGAAGCTGCCGCCGAGCGCGGGCGCGAGCGGCGTGGGCTGGGTGGCGGGAGGCGGCGCGTTGCCGGTCACCTGTCCCTCCCCGTTGTCGCCCCAGCAGAAGAGCGCGGCCGGCGTCCCGACGATGGCGCAGGAGGAGGTCCGGCCCGCGGCGGCGAGGCTGGCCGTGGCCCCGGCGGGGAACGCCGCGGTGCTCACCGCCACCGGCGTGGTCCTCGAGGTCGAGCTGCCGTCGCCGAGCTGCCCCGCGCCGTTCGCGCCCCAGCAGCGCAGGGCGCCGCCGGACACGGCGCAGGTGTGCTGCTCGCCGGCCGTCACGGAGGTGACGACGCCGAGCCCCGACACGACTCGCGGGCTGCTGCTCTGCGTGGTGGTCCCGTCTCCGAGCTGCCCGGACCCGTTGGCGCCCCAGCAGGCGAGGCCGCCCGAGCCGACCGCACAGGTGTGCCCGAAGGCGGCGGCGGGCGTCCCGGCCACGCCTCCACCGGCGGCGATCAGCGGCGGCGACGACGGAGGAGGCCGGGGCGGGCACGCCGGCGATCCCGGCGACCGGGATCGCCGTGGGGCTGAAGCTGCCCGGGGCGCCCGCGCCCAGTTCACCCGTGGTGTTGTCGCCCCAGCACTAGACCTGGCCGCCCGGCGCGATCACGGCGCAGGCGTGGGCCCAGCCCGCGGCGACCGCGACGGCGCGGGACGGCGCCGCCGGGAGCCCCGTCACGTCGACCGGGACCGGGCGGAAGGTCGTCGATCCGTCTCCCAGCTGGCCGCGGTCGTTGGCGCCCCAGCACCGGACGCGGCCGTCGTCGAGGAGGGCGCAGCCGAACTGGCCGCCCGCGGCGACCGAGGAGGCGAGGCAGCATCCGTCGCCGCAGCGCATCCAGCCCGGGTTGCAGGCGAACGCGCAGCCGCCGGCGGCGCAGATTGGGGAGGCGTTCACCGGCGCGGTGCACACCTGGCAGGTCGCGCCGCAGTGGGCCGCGTCGTCGTCGGCGAAGCAGGAGCCGCCACAGCCGTGGGTGCCCGCGTCGCAGGCGACGGAGCAGGTGCCGGTCCCCACGGACGGACCGGGCTGGCAGACCCCACGCCCCGGGCCGGTGGACGGACCGGGGCATGGCGCGCAGCTGGCGCCGCAGGAGAGGTCGCTCTCCACCTGGCAGGTGGCCGCTGCGCCCTCGCAGAGCCGCGCCGGCGCGTTGCAGGTGAAGCCGCAGGTGGCCTG
This sequence comes from uncultured delta proteobacterium, assembly GCA_963766715.1. Classification (GTDB taxonomy): domain Bacteria; phylum Myxococcota; class Myxococcia; order Myxococcales; family Anaeromyxobacteraceae; genus CAIOAK01. The sequence goes on along the minus strand of CAVYBH010000011.1, from coordinate 116,131 downwards.
CACGCAGGCCGGGCTGGCGTTGGCCGGAGCGGAGCAGGTCACGCACCCGCCCCCGCACTTGAGGAGGTCGCCCTGGCAGACGTAGTCGCAGCTGCCGTCGGGGTTGCACACCGGGCTCCCGCCCGCGGGCGCCAGGCAGTTGCAGGCGACGGGGACGAGGTTCGCCCCGTCCTCGTCGACGAGCGTCTTGCTGCAGGCCGTGGACGCCAGCGCCGACAGGGCGAGGAGGGCGACGAGGGCGTGGGGGAGCTTGCGCATCCTAGAACCCGAAGAGCAGGAGCAGGCCGGCCGAGCCGCCCGGCCGGACGACGGTCTTGTCGTTCAGCTTGTAGAGCTGGGCGGCCGCGCTGACGTCGAGGCCGAGGCGCACCGGGCCGAGGGGAATCGAGGCCATCAGCGCCGCACCCGCGCCGAAGATGCCCGAGGAGAAGGACGGGCTCGACGGGAACGTCTGGTTGGCGAACCCGCCGGTGACCTGGGGCCCGAGCTCCAGGAAGAAGGCGCTCTCGGTGAGCGGCCAGAGCAGCGCCACCGAGCCGCCGAAGTACTGGAACTGGTAGTCGAGCGTGCCCCCCGAGACGTTCTTTCCGGCCCAGTCGAAGGCGACCCGGAGCCCGACCGGCCCGAACTCCTTGCGGACGCCGGCCCGGACCGTCGGTGCGACGCCCAGCCCCTTCATGTCGAACCAGGCCACCCCGCCCTCGACGAAGGCCAGGTTCGGCTTGGGCCCTCCCTTGGCGCGCGCCACCTCGTACCGGGTGGGCGAGAGGAGCGGGAGGTCGCGGGTCGCGCCCTTCTCCAGCGTGACCTCGCCCGTCGCGCGCCCGTCCGGGGAGCGCCGTTCCACCGCGTACCGCCCCGCCGGAAGGGCCAGCGCGAGCGGCGCCGCCTGGGCCGGAACCTCGGTGAGCACGCCCTTCGGGCCGCGAAGGAAGTAGGTCGACCCGGGATCGGCGGGGAGGACCAGCTTCGACTCGGCCTTGCGCAGGTCGGCGAGGACCACGTCGCCTCGGCCGGACATGCGGAACTCGTAGGTGGGGTGCTGGATGCCGCTCTGCGTCCCGGCCGTCTGGGCCACCGTGCGGGCCGAGGTGTAGCGGAAGGCCTCGGCCAGCGTGACCTGGCCGTCCCCGTCGGCGTCGGCCGCCCCGCGCAGCCCCACGTCGAGGTGATGGGTGAAGAAGCTGCCGCCCAGGGCCGCCGACTCCTGGGCCGCCTCTCCCACCGCGGCCGAGGTGATGAAGGCCGTCCCCCGGGCGCTCTCGTCGTTGGGCAGGGCGAAGTCGACGGCGGACAGCGGCCTGGCGCTCTTCACCTGGGTGAGGCCGCCCGACTCGCATGCGTCCAGGACGACGACCTTGGTGTCGGCCTGGGAGGCGGCGGTGAGCTTGCGCAGCTCGTCGTACGAGAGCGTGTCGTTCCCGAGCTCGAGCCCCACCGAGCCGGCGTGACCGGAGAAGTAGACGACGAGGAGCGTGCGCTCCCCCGAGCGGCGAGCCAGCTGCATGCGCGCGTCGGTGGCGGCGAAGGCCTCCCGGAACGCCGAGGCGCTCCGGCCCTTGAGCACGACGACGCGATCGTCGGAGAAGTCGCCGAGCTCCAGGAGCGCGGCGCGGACGCGGTCGGCGTCCTTCTCGGCGAAGTACAGCCGCGGGCGTCCGGTCGTCCCGGCGTCGTTGCCGACGACGATGGCGAAGCGCGCCGCCGCGGCGGCCGGGGCCGGCGCGAGGGCGGCCACGAGCAGCAGCGCGGCGAGCGTGCTCCTCCGGCTCAAGGGACCTTCTCGACGAGGAGCGTGGCCTGGGTGGTCCCGGAGGGGAGGCCGTCGAGCCGCACCGGGCGCCGGATCGCCTCGGCACCGCCCGGGGCGGCGCGCCGGATCGCCTGCTCGACCTTCTCGAGGGGAACGGGGTCCGGGCTGCAGATTGCGAAGAGCCGCTCGGGCCCGGCCACGTCGTCGAGCGCGACCCCGCCCGGCAGCGTGGCGCCTCCCTGCACGACCGCGGCATCTCCCTGCGCCGGGTAGAGCCGGGAGACGTCTCCCTGGGCATCCGCCGAGACGAGCCAGAGCCGGCAGGGGCGACCGGCCGCGACCCGGAACCGCAGGCGGGAACCCAGCGGAACCGCGCCACCGTCGGACACCTCGCGGGCGCCGTCGGCGTCCCCGACCCAGACCCGCATCGCCAGCGGCGTTCCCTTCTCGCCCGTGTAGCCGGCGGGCGGGATCGGGGAGACGAGGAGAAGCGCGGCCGTCGCCGCCGCGGCGAGCCCCCCGGCCGGCAGCAGCAAGGTGGCCCATCTCCGCCACGCGGGCTTGCGGGCCGCCTGCGCCGCCAGGATCCGGTCGATGGTGCGCGGGTGGACGTACCGGTGGAACCCCTCGCCCTCCCGCTCCATCCGGGCGAGGCGGGCCCGGCACGCCGGGCAGGATCGGAGGTGCAGGTCGATCCGGGAATGCCGGGGATCGAGCAGGTGGCGCTCGAGGGCCAGCTCGGACGCGCAGCGGGTCACGGCAGCACCGCCTCGTCCGGCTCCTTCGCCCGCTCCGTCCGTCCCGCGTCGGTCCGGGCCAGGTACTTTCGCGCGTTCTCGAGGAACCTCGAGAGCTTCCGCGAGACCGTGCGCCGGGAGATGCCGAGGACCGCCGCGACCTCCTCGTGCTCCATCCCGTCCACGAAGACGCCCACGGCCACGGCCTGGGTCTCGGCGTCGAAGCGAGCCAGCACCGACTGCGCCAGCGCTCGATCCGGGTAGGCCTCCGGACCGTCGCCGCGGGTGTCGGGCAGGACCTCGAGGTCCTCGGCGAGCCCGTCCTGCCCGCGCCCTCGCGCGTCCCGACGGACGTTCAGGCAGTGGTTCGTCGCCACCCGGAAGATCCAGGGGAGCACGGTTTCCCGATCCTGGAGCCGACCCATGTCGCGCAGCAGCTTCACGAAGACCTCCTGCGTGGCGTCCTCGGCCGCTGCCCGGTCGCCGAGCAGTCGAAGGCACCGGCGGTACACCACCGGGCCAAGCTCCCTGTAGAGCCGGCTCACCTGGCTCCTCGGGTCTTCCAAAACGCCTCCTGTCCTCGTGACACGCCGGGTTTGCAGAATGAGACACCCGATTGCTCGGGCGCGGGCGTGCCTACCTACTGCCGCGACTCACGCTCGGCACGGCGCCGGGCGTCCCGGGAAGCACGGACCCCCCGATGGGGGCATTCGGGCGCCGCGGCCCGCCGGGGAGCCCGGTTCCCGTGCAGTCATTGCCTGTTTATCGGGCAGCCCCACGAAAGCCACCTCCGATCCTCGGGTCGATTGGAGTAGATCCGGGTGGCACACGCCGTGCTACTCCGGGCCTCGTCCACCCTCCGCCCCATCAGGAGACCACTCCGCAATGGCCACGATCACCCCGAAGCAGGCTCTCGACCTCGCCAAGCAGAACAAGGCGCAGTTCGTCGACCTCAAGTTCAACGACTTCCTCGGCATCTGGCAGCACTTCACCATCCCCATCGACGAGCTCACCGAGGCGGTGTTCGAGGAGGGGCTCGGATTCGACGGCTCGTCCATCCGCGGCTGGCAGGCGATCCACGCCTCCGACATGCTCGTCATGCCGGACGCCAACACCGCCGTGATGGACCCCTTCATGGCGCTGCCGACGCTGTCGCTCATCTGCACCATCGTCGAGCCCATCACGAAGGAGCCCTACTCCCGCGACCCGCGCAACATCGCCATCAAGGCCGAGAAGTACCTGAAGGCCACCGGCATCGGCGACTCGGCCTTCTTCGGTCCCGAGGCCGAGTTCTTCATCTTCGACGAGGTCCGCTACGAGGTCGGCGTCAACCAGTCCTTCTACAAGGTGGACTCGGTCGAGGGCCAGTGGAACACCGGCCGTGAAGAGGCGGGCGGCAACCTCGGCTACAAGCCCCGCTACAAGGAGGGCTACTTCCCGGTCGCCCCCACCGACAGCCAGCAGGACATCCGCTCCGAGATGTGCGCGGTCATGGAGGCGATGGGCATCAAGGTGGAGCGGCAGCACCACGAGGTCGCCACCGCCGGCCAGGCCGAGATCGACATCCGCTTCGATCACCTGCTCGCGATGGCCGACAAGCTGATGTGGTTCAAGTACATCATCAAGAACGTGGCCCGCCGGCACGGCAAGACCGTGACCTTCATGCCCAAGCCGCTCTACGGCGACAACGGCTCCGGCATGCACGTCCACCAGTCGATCTGGAAGGGCGGCAAGCCGCTCTTCGCCGGCGACGGGTACGCGGGCATGTCCGACCTGGCCATGTGGTACATCGGCGGCATCCTGAAGCACGCGCCGGCGCTGGCCGCCTTCTGCAACCCGACGACGAACAGCTACAAGCGGCTCGTCCCGGGCTTCGAGGCCCCGGTCAACCTGGCCTACTCGGCCCGGAACCGCTCGGCGTCGATCCGCATCCCGATGTACTCGCCGTCTCCCAAGGCGAAGCGCATCGAGTTCCGCTCGCCCGACCCGGCCGCCAACGGCTACCTCGCCTTCGCGGCCATGCTGATGGCCGGCCTCGACGGCATCGAGAACAAGATCGATCCCGGCCAGCCGCTCGACAAGGACATCTACGGCATGTCGCCGGAGGAGCTGAAGGACGTTCCGAAGATGCCCGGCTCGCTCGACGAGGCGCTCGAGAACCTGCGCAAGGACCACGCGTTCCTGCTCAAGGGCGACGTCTTCACCGACGACGTCATCGAGACCTGGATCCAGTACAAGTACGACAAGGAAGTGAACCCGATCCGGATGCGCCCGAGCCCGCTCGAGTACGCCCTGTACTTCGACACCTAGGCAATCGTCGCATCGCGAGTCCCAGGCGGCCGCCCCTCGGGGCGGCCGTCGTCGTTTCGGAAGTAGAATGTGCCGCCGTGTCCTTCTCCCTCCAGTCCCTGCGCGACACGCGCCGCCAGCTCCTCGGCGGCCTTCCGCGCGCCTACTGGGCGCTCTGGGTGGGGCTGCTCGTGAACCGGATCGGCAGCTTCGTGGTGCCCTTCCTGTCCCTCTACCTCACCGGCGAGCGGGGCCTGTCGGTCGCGGAGGCGGGCGGGCTGGTCTCGCTCTGGGGCCTGGGCGCCATCGGGGCGGGGCCGGTCGCGGGCGTGGTCGCCGACCGCATCGGACGCAGGGCCGCGCTGCTCGGCTCCCTCGTCGGGGGCGCCGCCTTCACCATCGCGCTCGGGCTCGTGCGGTCGCCCGCGGCGCTGGCGCCGCTGGTCTTCGCGGTGGGGTTCGTGGGGGAGGTCTACCGGCCCGCCTCCCACGCGGTGATCGGCGACGTGGTCCCCCCGGAGGACCGGGTGCGCGCCTTCGGGCTCCTCTACTGGGCGGTGAACCTGGGCGTCGCCATCGGGCTCGTGCTGGCGGGGTTCATCGCGTCGCTGAGCTACACCCTGCTCTTCGTCGGCGACGGGCTCACCAGCCTGGTCTTCGCCTGGGTGGTCTGGCGCTTCGTCGCGGAGACCCGCCCGCCCGTCCCATCCGGAGACGGTCCGGCAGGTCGTGGCCGGGCTCGTCGTGCCGCTGCGCGACCGGGTCTTCCTGCCCTTCCTCCTGCTCCACCTCGCCGTCGCCACCATCTTCTTCCAGTTCCAGCTCACGCTGCCGGTGGACATGGCCCAGCACGGCGTCTCCCCGGCGGGGTTCGGGCTCCTCATGGCGTTGAACGGCGGGATCATCGTCTTCCTGCAGCCGCTGGCGGCGCGCTGGATCGGCTCCCGCGACCCCGCCCACGCCATGGCGGCCGGGGCGGCCCTCATCGGGCTCGGCTTCGGGATGAACGCCCTGCACCACTCGGTGGGCTGGTACGCGATTGGGATCCTGGTCTGGACGGTGGGCGAGATCGCCTACCTGCCGGTCGTGTCCACCATCCCGTCGGAGCTGTCGCCGGCCGCGCTGCGCGGCCGCTACCAGGGCGCCTACTCGCTCTCCTGGGCCGTGGCGGCGTTCGCCGCGCCGGCGCTGGGCGCCTGGGGGCTCGGCCGCTTCGGTCCGACGGGGGTCTGGGGAACCTGCCTGGTCGCCGGCCTGGCCGTCGCGGCCGGCCAGCTCGCGGTCGGCCCGGCGAGGCGGCGGCGCCTGGCGGAGATCCGCGCCTCGAACGGGTGACGGGGGCCGGAGGCGAATCGGCGGCCTCCCGGGTAAAGATCCGGGACGTGGGCCGCCTCGTCGTCGCGCTCTTCCTCGGGTTCTTCGGTCTCCTCGCCGCCGGGGCGATCGCGGCGCAGGTGTACGGCCTCTCCGGGCGTCACGAGCGGCGCGAGAGGAAGGGCCGCGTGATCCGCCGCCTCGCCGCCGCCGCCGCCCTGGCCGCGTGCCTCGCACCGGTGGCCCGGGCGCAGCCGATCGACGAGGAGGCGCTCTTCGAGCTGCTCGAGCGCCACATGTCGATTGCCGGCCTCCGCCTCGAGGAGGCCACGCTCGAGATGGCGACGCGCCGCCTGGGCCAGGTGGATCGCAAGGACTGGCTCCCGGGCACGAAGGCCCCCTACCTCTGCTGGGCCGGACCGTCCGGTGCGCGGCTCGGCCTGGGCTTCGGGTCGGGAGAGGGGCTCGTGGTCCTCCGGCGCTTCGAGCTCGCGGCGGCGGCGGCGCACCTCGAGTACGTCCCGGGCCGTTCCATCCCCGAGGCCGGGCGCCCCACCTGCAGGCCGGTGAAGTCGCTGCCGGAGGCCACCGGCGGCGGGCTTCGCCTGGGGATGACGAAGGCCGAGGTGATCGCGCTGCTGGGACGGGACGGCGGCGGCTCGACCGGAGATGCCTGGACCTACGCGGCCTCGAGGACCCTCGAGCTCACCCCGGCCCAGCGCGACATCCTGGTGGCCGCCGGCGTCACGCCGACCGACTTCGTGGTCGAGCGCGAGCTCCGGCTCGAGTTCCTGAAGGATCGCGTGGTCGCCCTCCGCGCCCGCCAGACGACGCGCGGGTGACCGTCACTCCCCCAGGTAGGCCTTGCGGACCTCCGGGCTCTCCAGCAGCTCCCGCCCGCTTCCCTGCATGACGATCGATCCGGTCTCGAGCACGTAGGCGTGGTGGGCGACCTGCAGCGCCATGTTGGCGTTCTGCTCGACCAGGAGGAGCGACACCCCGGCCTCGTTGATCTCCTGGATCACCTGGAAGATCCGGTCGACCACCTGCGGCGCGAGCCCGAGCGACGGCTCGTCGAGCAGGAGCAGGGTGGGGCGGCTCATGAGCGCCCGGGCCACCGCCAGCATCTGCTGCTCGCCCCCCGAGAGCGTGCCGGACACCTGGTCGCGCCGCTCCTTCAGGATGGGGAAGAGCGAGTAGGCCCGCTCGCGGTCGGCCGCGATGGCGGCGCGGTCCCGGCGCAGGTACGCGCCCAGCTCGAGGTTCTCCTTCACGCTGAGGTTGAGGAAGATCCCGCGCCCCTCCGGCGCCTGGGCCACTCCCCGCGCCACGATCTCGTGGGACGGCAGCCCCGCGAGCGAGGCGCCCTGGAAGTCGACCGAGCCCGACGTGGGGCGCACGAGCCCCGAGATGGCCCGGAGCGTCGTGCTCTTCCCGGCGCCGTTCGCGCCGATGAGCGCGACGATCTGCCCCTTCGGCACCTCGAGCGAGATCCCGGAGAGGGCCCGGATCACGCCGTAGTGCACGACGAGGTCGCGCAGCGAGAGGAGCGGCTCGCTCACGCCTCCCCTCCCCCGGCCCGCCGCGGCGGGCGGAGCTTCAGCTTGCCGTCGCCCAGGTAGGCCTCGATCACCTTGGGATCCCGCCTCACCTCCTCGGGACGCCCGTGGGCGATGGTCACGCCGTGGTCGAGCACCATGACCCGCTCGGAGACCCCCATGACGAGCCGCATGTCGTGCTCGATGACCAGGATGGCGAGCTAGAACTGGTCGCGGATGCGCCGGATGAGGGCCATGAGGGCCACCTTCTCCGAGGCGTTCATCCCGGCGCCGGGCTCGTCGAGGCAGAGGACCTTCGGGCCGGTGGCGAGCGCGCGGGCGATCTCGAGACGCCGCTGCTCGCCGTAGGGCAGGTTGCGCGCCAGCTCGTCCTTGCGGTGCGAGAGATCCATCACCGCCAGGAACTCGTCGGCGCGGTGGCGGATCCGCTCCTCCTCCTCGTCGTGGCGGGGCGTGAGCAGCCAGGCCGAGGTGAACCCGCTCCGCGACCCGGCGTGGCAGGCGATGCGCACGTTGTCGAAGGCAGAGAGCTCCCGGAAGAGGCGCACGTTCTGGAAGGTGCGGGCCACCCCCAGGTCGCAGAATCTGGTGGGGACGCATGCCGTTCACCCGCGTCCCGGCGACCTGGACCTCTCCCTGGCTGGGCGCGTAGACGCCGGTGAGCGCGTTGAAGGCGGTGGTCTTCCCGGCGCCGTTCGGGCCGATGAGCCCGACCAGCTCCCCGGTCCGCAGCACCAGGTCGAATCCGGAGAGGGCGGTGAGCCCCCCGAACCGCATGACCACCCCGCGGGCCTCCAGGACCGGCGCGCCCGCCTCGCTCACGGCGTGCCCCCGCCGGCGCGACGCCGCATCCAGCGCGGTGCGGCGTCCCAGATCTCCTTCGTGCCGAAGAGCCCGGAGGGGCGCGTCAGCATGAGGACGATGAGGAGCATCGAGTAGATCACCATCCGGTACTGATCGAGGCCGCGCAGCCACTCGAGCGCCACGGTGAGCACGGTCGCCGCGATGATGGAGCCGGTGATGGAGCCCATCCCGCCGAGGACCACCATCACCACCACCTCCATCGACTTCACGAAGGTGAACATGCGCGGGGTGACGAGCTGGATCCGGTGGACGAGGAGCACGCCGGCCAGGCCGGCGAAGGCCGCGGAGATCACGAAGGCCCGCACCTTCCAGCCCACCGTGTCGACGCCCATGGCCTCGGCCGCCACCTCGTCCTCGCGGATGGCGAGCAGCGCCCGGCCCTGCGTGGAGAGGAGCAGCCGCCGCGCCATGACCACGGTGGCCACCACCGCCATGCCCGCCCAGAGGACGTTGGTGTAGCGCGGGAGCCCGGAGATGCCGGTGGCCTGCCCCAGCACCCGGGTGTTCTCGATGACCACGCGGATGATCTCGCCGAAGCCGAGCGTCACGATGGCCAGGTAGTCGCCCCGGAGGCGCAGCGAGGGGATGCCCACGACCAGCCCGGCGACCGACGACATCGCCATCGCGGCCAGGATGGCCACGAAGAAGACCACCGCGTCGGAGGCGACCAGCGGAAGCCCGGCGATCTGGAAGGTCTCCATGCCGGTGGTGACGAGCGCGGCGGTGTAGGCGCCCACCGCCATGAAGGCGGCGTGACCGATGGAGAACTGGCCGGTGAAGCCGTTCACCACGTTGAGCGACACCGCCAGGATCACGTTCACCGCGACGGAGATGAACAGGATGGAGTAGTCGTCCGGCATCCGTCCCTGCAGGAGCCAGAGGAGCGGCAGCGCCACCAGGAAGGGCGCCAGCGAGCGCAGGACGAGCCGGGCGCGCCCCATCACACCTTCTCCACGGTGATCCGCCCGAGCAGCCCCTCGGGGCGGACGAGCAGGACCAGGATCAGGATGGCGAAGGCGATGCCGTCGCGGAAGGAGGAGACGCTGTACCCGGCCACCATCTCCTCGGCGAGCCCGAGCAGGATGCCGCCCAGCATGGCGCCAGGCACGTTGCCGATCCCGCCGAAGACGGCCGCCACGAAGGCCTTCAGGCCGGGCATGAGCCCCATGATCGGGTCGATGCGCGGCCGGGAGCCGGCCACGAGCAGGGCGGCCACGGCCGCCAGCACGCTGCCGAGCACGAAGGTCACCGAGATGACCCGGTTCACCGGGATGCCCATGAGCCCCGCGACCTTGGGATCGAAGGAGACCGCGCGCATCGCCATGCCGAACCGGGTCCGGTAGACGATCCACTGCAGCCCGAGCATGAAGGCCACCGCCACCAGGAAGGAGACCACGTCGTAGTTCGAGACGTGGACCCCGCCCAGGATCGTCCAGTCCACCCGGACGAAGGGCTCGGGGAAGAAGCGCGGCGTGGGTCCGGGCGGGAAGGTCGCCGGCAGGTGGGCGACGAGCGCGTCGAGCCAGCCCGGAACGGTCCACCCCCAGCCGCGCAGGAGCTCCTCGAAGGTCCGTCCCCTGGGCCTGCAGGCTGGGGAGCTGGAACCCGAACTCCAGGAGGAACGAGACGCCGATGGCGGTGATGAGCGTCGCGAGGCGGGGCCGGTTGCGGAGCGGCCGGTAGGCGAAGCGCTCGATGGCCCACCCGAGCGCCGCGGCGAAGGCCATCGACCCCAGGAAGACGGCCACCGCCTTGCCGAGCGTGGGATGGGTGCGGACGTCGAGGGCGGTGGCGATGTAGAAGCCGGCGAAGGCCGCCGCCATGTACACGTCACCGTGGGCGAAGTTGATGAGCTTCAGCACCCCGTAGACCATCGTGTAGCCCAGCGCGATGAGGGCGTAGATGGTCCCGAGGGAGACCCCGTTGACGACGTGCTGGAGGAACTCGGTCAATCGCGGGGCCCGGTGACGAGCGTCGTCAGGGGGCGACCGATGGTGACGAAGACCGACTTCCCGTCCTTCACCTCGAGCACCACCGCCGGCTTCACCGCGTCGTGGTTCGCGTCGATGGTGATGATCCCGGTGACGCCCGGATAGTCCTTGGTGGCCGCGATGGCGTCCCGCACCGCGGCGCCCGACCCGTCCGCCGCCCGGTTCATCGCGTCGAACCCCACCATGGCCGCGTCGTAGCCCTGCGCGGCCAGGCCGTCCGGCACCGCGCCGAAGCGGGCCTGGTAGGCCTTCACGAACTCCTGGATGCGCGGGCTCGGGTCGTCGGGCGAGTAGTGGTTCGAGTAGAAGGAGCCCTCGATGGCCTTGCCGCCGATCTCGTAGAGCTTCGAGGAGTCCCAGCCGTCGCCGCCGAGGAGCGGCTGCTTCATGCCCAGCTCGCGGGCCTGGCGGGCGATGAGCGCCACGTCGGTGTAGTAGCCGGGCACGTAGATGGCCTGGGGGTTCTTGTTCTTGATGGCCGTGAGCTGGGCCTTGAAGTCCTGGTCGCCGGCCTTGTAGCTCTGGTCGTCGACCACCGTGCCGCCGAGCTCCTTGAACTTGGCGAGGAAGTAGTCGGCGAGCCCCATCGAGTAGTCGTTGCCCACGTCGCGGAGGATGGCGACGCGGTCGATCTTGAGCCGGTCCCGCGCGAACTTGGCCATCACCGTCCCCTGGAAGGGATCGATGAAGCAGACGCGGAAGACGTAGGGCCGCACCTTGTCCTTGTCCTTCGTGACCCTCGGGTTGGTCGAGGACGGCGTGATCATCGGCGTGCCGTTCGCGTCGGCCACCGGCGCCATGGCGAGCGAGCGGGAGGACGCCACCTCGCCGAGGAGCAGGTTGACCTTGTCGTTCACGATGAGTCGCGTGGCGGCGACGGCGGCCTCCTCCGGCTTGCCCTGGCTGTCGTAGGTCCGCAGGGAGAGGGTCTTTCCCTTCACCCCGCCCTTGGCGTTCCACTGCTCGATGGCGAGCTTGATGCCGTTGTCGGTGGACTGGCCGAAGGTGGCCTCCGAGCCGGTCATCGAGCCGACGTGACCCACCAGGATCCGGTCCCCGGCGGGAGCGGGCGCCGCCGCGGGCTTCGCGGGGGCCTCGCCTTCCGGCTTCTTGCTCTGGCAGGAGACCACGGCGAGGGACGCTGCGAGGAGTGCCACGGCACGGACTGCGCGCATCGGAACCTCCGGTCGAATGGACGAATCCTGTGGTCTAACACAGGGTTGCGCGAAGAGGAACGGGGGACGACCGCGCGCCGGATTTCAGGCCGCCGTGGGGTCCCGCCCCGCCTCGAGGGACGGGAGCCGGGCCGCCAGCGCGAGCGCCTCCGGCAGGCGGAGCCCGGGCCGGACCAGCGCCCGATCGGGTGGCGGGGCCGCCCACCCGAGGAGCCGCCCGATCCGGGCGCGGGCCTCGGCGAGTCGCCCGGGCGACACCGCGCCGCGCTCGACCGCCTGGCGGGCCAGGTCGATGGCGCGATGCTGGACGTCGGGCCGGTGGCAGACGAGCATCCCGTCGACGCCCGCCCCCAGCGCGCCCGGGACCGCCACCTCGAGCGGGTAGTGGGCGGCGACCGCCGCCATCTCCAGGTCGTCGGAGAGGGCCGCCCCGTCGAACCCGCACCAGGTGCGCAGGAGCCGCATGACCGGGGCGGACAGGGTGGCGGGGTGCGCGGGGTCGAGCGCCTCGAACACCACGTGGGCGGTCATGACGGACGCGACCCCCGCCGCGGCCAGCGCGCGGAAGGGCGGGAGCTCCACCGCCTCGAGCCGCGCGAGCGGGTGCGGCAGGCGCGGCAGGCCGGTGTGCGAGTCCTGGCTCGTGTCCCCGTGGCCGGGGAAATGCTTGGCGCAGGCGGCCACCCCGCTCGACTGGATGCCGCGGGCGAGGGCGGCGCCGAGCCGCCCGACCAGCGCCGGGTCGCGCCCCAGCGATCGGTCGCCGATGACCGGGTTCGTGGGGTTCGTGTCGACGTCGACCACGGGCGCGTAGTCCTGGTCGATCCCCACCGCCCGCAGCTCCCGGCCCAGGAGCGCGCCCACCTCGAAGGCGGTGGCCTCGTCCCCGAGCCTGGCCGAGCGCGCGCATCGGGGGCAGCTCGGTGAAGCCGTGGCGGGCCCGCAGCCGCGCCACCCTCCCGCCCTCCTGGTCGACGCTGACGAGGAGCGGGCGCCCCGCGGCCCGCTTCAGGGCGGCCGAGAGCTCGGCCACCTGCTCGGCGCTCTCGACGTTCCGGGCGAAGAGGATGACGCCGTAGACGCCCCGCCGGACGAGCTCCAGGACCTCCGGGGACGGCGACGTCCCCTCGAAGCCGACGCAGAAGAGGCCGGCGCAGTCCGCATCGAGTCGGGAGGGCATGGCCGCGCCAATATGGCGGCGGGTCAGGCCAGGAGCAAGCCTTCGGCGAGGAACGCCGCGATGGCGAGGAGCAGGAGCCAGGACCACAGCGGCAGCTGCCGATCCTCCGGCGCCCGCCCGTCGGCGGAGACGCGGGCGTGGGCCTCGCCGCCGAACCAGGCGGTGAGCTCGGAGGGCTCGAGCCGCCGGGTGTCCGACTCGCGCGGATCCGGCCAGACCGCGAAGGCGAGCGCCGGGTCGAGCTTCTCTCCCCCGGTCGACGGGTCCCGGACCTTGACCTGCCAGAGCCCGGGCCGGTCGGGCGTGGCGACCTGCACCCCGTCCTTCCCCGGCAGCCCGCGCCGCTCCCGGCCGTCCGGCCCGACGAGCGCCACGACCTGGAGGCCCGGTGGTGCGGCGACGGGCCGCGGAGCGCCCACGATGCCGGGAGGCTCGCGCGTGGCCTCGAGCGCACCGGCGAGCCAGGCGGCGATCCGCTGCATGGCCGGGAGGAAGCTGGTCCGGATGGTCCAGTCGGACCACTCCGGGTCCAGGGTGGAGGCGTAGAGCACCACCCGGCCGCGTCCGCGCTGCGCCGCGACGAGCGCCGGCGCCCCGTCGTCGTACCGGGCCATCACGCGCACCCCGCCGTCCTTCCGGTCCGGCTTGAGGAGCATGTACCGGTAGGTCCGCATCGACTCGAGCCCTTCCCGCGCCTGGACCCGTGAAGACCCGGAGGACCGGGTGGTCCCAGTCGATCTCGGCGAGCCGGGCCGCCTTCTCGGCCGCCCCGGGAGCGCCCCGCTCCGCCGCGGTCTTCACCACGTGCAGGGGCGCGGGCAGGAGCCCCTTCATCTCGGCCTCGTAGCGGTCCGGGTCGACGTCGTCGCCCATGGCGACGAAGAGCCCTCCGCCGCCCTCCACGAAGCTGGCCAGCTCGGCGCCCTTGGCGCCCGGGGAGCGCACGTCGAGGAGCAGGACCACGTCGTAGTCGGAGAGGCGCGCCTTCGCGAAGCCCTCGGGGTCCACCACGGTGGGACGCACCGGGGAGGAGGCGCCGGCGAGCGCCGCCTCGAGGAAGTAGGCGGCGTCGCGGTGGCGGACGGCCGAGGGCGCGCCGTTCACCACCAGTGCCTTGACCTCCCGGGGGACGTCGAGGGCGAGCGAGAGGGCGTCGTCCTCGGGCAGCGCGTCCTCGGGCAGCGCCACGGTGACGACGGCCGGCCCGCCCGAGGCGAAGTCGTGGGCCAGCACCTTCTTCACGCTGCCGGACGCCGGCAGGTCGAGCAGCGACCGCAGCGCGGCGCGATCCCCCGAGCCCACGCGCAGCGTCAGGGGAACGTCGCTGGCCGCCTCCGCCTCCTGGCCGCTCACCGTCGCGGTGATCCGGTAGCCGTGGGAGCCCGCCGCGGGCTCCGGCTCCGCGGCCAGCGAGGCGACCCATCGGTTCGGCATCCGCTCCCCGCGGGCGGCGTCGAGCAGGGTCACCTCGGGGCGCACCGGACCCGCGGGCGTGGGCACCACCGGCGCCGGGGCGTCGAGCCGCCAGGCGCTGGCCGTCAGGTCGGTCGCCACCAGCAGCCGCCGGCGGGACACCCCGGCCGCGGCCGGATCCCCGAGGGCGCGCAGGGCCGCTCCCACGCAGGTGGTGAGGTCGGCATGCAGCCAGGTCTGCTCCGCCTCGGCGATGCGCCGGCGCAGCTCGACCCGATCGAAGGTGGGCGGGTCGGCCTGCGGCGCGCCCTCCCCTCCGCACACGACCACGGTGGCGCGCTCGTCCGGGCCGAGGGCCCCGAGCGCGTCCTAGGGCGTCCTCCCGGGCCCGCTCGAGGAGCGTTCGCCCGCCCACCCGGTAGCCCATGGAGGCGGACGTGTCGAGGACGATGGCCGTCGCCGACGGGCCTGCCGGACCCTGGGCCGCCCGGGCCTCGGGCGTGGACAGGCGGGGGCGCGCGATGGCGAGCGCCGCGGCCGCGAGCAGCGCGGTGCGGGACACGAAGAGCAGGACCCGCCGCAGCTTGAGCCTCCGCTCGGTCTCGCGGCGGGCCTGCATCACGAAGTCGATGGCCGGGAAGGGGACCGCGCGCGGCCGCCGCCGGTAGAAGAGGTGGATGGCGAGCGGGATGGCCGCCGCGGCCAGCCCCCAGAGGAGCGCCGGGTGGAGGAACGACAGGCTCAAGCGGCGCTCCGCTCCCGCCGCGCGAGGAAGGGGACGAGCACCTCGTCGAGCGGCTGGTCGGTGCGGACGAGCACGTACTCGACGTCGCTCTCCCCGCAGGTCCGGCGCACCGACTCCATCCACTTCCCCAGGACCTCCAGGTAGCCGCGGCGCACGTCGCGCCCGCGGGCCTCCACGGAGCGCGAGTCCTCCATGGAGAGGAAGAGGGTCGGGTCGTCGAAGGGGAAGTCGATCTCGGCCGGGTCGAGGAGGTGGAAGATCGTCACCTCGTGCCTGCGGCGGCGCAGGTCGGCGACCATCCGGAGCATCCGCTCGTCCCGGTCGAGGAGGTCGGAGAAGACCAGGACCGCGGAGCGGCGGCGGGCCCGCTCGGCGAGGAACTCGATCGCCGACTCGAGCCGGGTCTCCCCCCCGGGCTGGAGCGCCGTCGAGCGTCTCCAGGATGGCGTTCACCTGCGAGGGCTCGGCGCGCGGCGACAGCGCGTTCGTGACCGTCCCGGAGAAGACCGCCAGGCCGACCGCGTCCTGCTGCCGGACCAGGAGGTGCGCCAGCGTGCCCGCCAGCGTGCTCGCGTAGCCCAGCTTGGTGAGCCGCCCCTCGGCGCCGCGGTAGCCCATCGAGCCGGACGCGTCGACCACCAGCCAGGCGCGCAGGTTGGTCTCCTGCTCGAAGCGCTTCACGTAGTACTTGTCGAACTTCCCCCAGGCCTTCCAGTCGACGTGGCGCAGCTCGTCCCCGGGGGCGTACTCCTTGTGCTCGCTGAACTCCACCGACTGGCCGTGGTGGGGGCTGCGGTGCAGGCCGGAGAGGACGCCCTCGGCGGTGGCGCGCACGCGCAGCCGCAGGCCGGCGAGCCTCGCCAGCACCTCGGGGTCGAGCAGCCGCTTGCCCGCCTCGGTCACGTCAGGGTCTGACCTTCTCGAGCAGGCGGTCCACCACGTCCCGGCTCGACACCCCGTCGCTCTCGGCCCGGAAGCTGGCGATGACCCGGTGGACGAGCACCGGGCGCGCCAGCGCGCGGACGTCCTCCTCGGAGGCCGCCACGCGCCCGTCGAGGACGGCGCGGCTCTTCGCGCCCAGGATCAGGTACTGGCTGGCGCGCGGGCCGGCGCCCCAGGCCACGTAGTCGCGGACGAAGTCGGGCGCGCCCGGCTCCTTGGGCCGGGTGCTGCGGACCAGGTCGACCGCGTAGCGCACCACGTGATCGGCGGCCGGCACGCGGAGCACGAGCTCCTGGAGCTGCCGGATGCGCGCGGGCGAGAGCACCCGCCGCAGCGACGCGCGCGACGACGTGGTGGTGGAGCGGACGATCTGCACCTCCTCGTCCGCCGACGGGTAGTCCACGTCCACGTAGAACATGAAGCGGTCGAGCTGGGCCTCGGGGAGCGGGTAGGTCCCCTCCTGCTCGATCGGGTTCTGCGTCGCGAAGACCAGGAACGGCAGGTCGAGCGGGTAGGTCCGGCCGCCGGCGGTGACCCGGTACTCCTGCATGGCCTGGAGCAGCGCCGCCTGGGTCTTCGGCGGCGTGCGGTTGATCTCGTCGGCGAGCACCAGGTTCGCGAAGATCGGCCCGGGCACGAAGCGGAAGGCCCGCTTGCCGGTGGTGTGGTCCTCCTCCAGCACGTCGGTGCCGGTGATGTCGGAGGGCATCAGGTCCGGCGTGAACTGGATCCGGTTGAAGGAGAGGTCGAGGGCCTCGGCCACGGTCGAGATGAGCAGCGTCTTGGCGAGGCCGGGGACCCCGACGAAGAGGGTGTGGCCCCGGGCGAAGAGGGCGACGAGCAGGTGCTCGACCACGCCCTTCTGGCCGACGATCCGCTTCTCGATCTCGCCGAGCAGGGTGCGGCGCGCCTCGGCCAGCTCCCCCACGGCGGCCAGGTCGGCCTCCCGCTCCGCCGGGGCCTGCGTCTCACGCTCGTCCATGTGCTCCTCGCTCCTCGCGCCGGTCACGGATGCGACCCGCCGATCAGTATGGCCGCGAAGCGCTTCTCGCGCGAGGCGGTCTTCTCGTCGCCCGCGGCCTCGGCGGCGCGCGCCAGGCCGGCGTGGATCTCCGGGTCGAAGGGGTCGGTGCGGTTGGCGAGGAGGAAGCTCGCGCGGGCCCCGGCCCAGTCCTGGCGCAGGAGCCGCACCCGCCCCAGCTGCACGTGCAGGGTGCCGGCCTCGGGGTGGGCCGCCAGCGCCCCGGCCAGCACCTTCTCGGCCTCCTCGGCGTGGCCGGTCATGAGCGAGGCCTGCGCGTAGCGTCCGGCCAGGAGCGGCGACCGGCTCCCGCCGTGCTTCACCGCGCGTGCATACTCCTGCCGGGCCGGCTCCCAGCGCCCGCGCTCCCGGAAGATCTCGCCCAGCCGGGCGTGGCCGCGACCCTTCTCGTCGGCGATCTCGGACCACTCGGCGAGCGTGCCCGGCCCGCCCTTGAACTGGAGGCGGCGCATGTGGGTCTCGCCGCCGGCGGGCAGCGGCCGCTCCGCCATCCAGCGCTTCCACTCCCGCTCGAAGGCCGGGAACGGCATCCCCAGCGCGGCGGCCACGGCGTCCTCGGCGGTCGCGCCGCGGGCCACGCCCTCGAGCACCCGGCGGACGGCGTCGGGACCCCCCTTCTTCCGCATCGTCTCCACCGCCACGGCCACCTCGGCGAAGGCCAGCGCCGCCGCCTCCTGCGACGGGAGCTTGGCCATCGACGGGTGCATCTGGGCGAAGGTGACGAGCTTCCCCTCGCGGGCCGCGTCGCGGAGCCGGGCGGCCGACCAGGGGGAGAGGATGTCGCCGCCGGGGCCGCGCCAGCGCGTCTCGTACCAGCGCGCGATCCCCTCGTGCAGCCAGATTGGGGTCTCGTTCGCGGTCATGCGGGTGACCACGTGGTGGACGTACTCGTGGGCCGCGGTGTCGAGCCAGTCGTACCCGTAGACCAGCGCCTTCGGCGAGGTCAGCATCATCTTGTCGAACTTGCAGATGGCGATGGTGCCGGTGGCCTGGATCTCCTTCTCGGTGAGGGTCGACAGCCGCGCCAGCTGCCGCGTGTCCTCCACCACCTCGACCACCACCTTGCCCGGCGGGACCTGCCCGAAGTCCTGGAGCAGCGCGCTGCGCTGGGCCTCGAGCGCCTCGAGCAGGTAGGGGACGAGCACCTCCTCCTTCCCCTTCGGGTGGCTCACCACGAAGTGCTCGCTCTCCGCCCTCACGTACCCCCGGGTGGTGTCGCGGGCCGCGCGCGCCTGCGCGAGCCAGTCTCGCCCCGGGCCGCCGGCGCCCGCCCGCTCGAGCAGGGCGACCGACTCGTCGTAGCGCTGCTCGTGGAAGCGCAGCACGCCCACCGCGAAGGCCACCGACGGATCGGAGGACGCCAGGTCCTGGAAGGGGGCGATGGCCGCGCGGGCTCCCTCCACGTCCTCGTCGCCGAGCTTCTCCACGGCCGTGCGCACGGCGCTGCGGACGTCCGGCGGGGGGGCGCCGGCGCCGGGAGCGGCGACGAGCGCCAGCGCGAGCAGGGGGGCCAGGGCGGTCACTTCACGAGCTCCTCGTAGTAGCGCTTCACCTCGCCCTGGTACGGCTCGGGCGTGCCTTGCTTCATGGCCTCGAGCAGGTCGCGGCGGAACTCCTCGCGCGCCTTCGAGGCGTCGGCCTGCGGGATCTCCACCTTCTCCCGCGACGGATCGCCCTCGGGACCGTCGTGCCGGGGCGTGCCGGCCTCGGCGAAGGGGAACGGGAAGCCGCCCCCCTCCCCCTTCCCGCCGCCCTTGGCCATCTGCTCGAGCCCCTTTCGCAGCCGCTCGAGCGCCCCGAGCGCCTCGCGCTGGTGCCCCAGCCCCCGCTGCGCGCTCTTCTGCCCGAGCTCGGCCGCGGCCGACTGCATGTGGGCCCGGCCCTCGCCCAGGTCCTGCATGGCCTGGGGCGGGAAGACGGGCGCCTCCTGGGAGAGCGCCTCCAGCTCCTGCTGCAGCCGCCCGGCCTTCTGCTCGAGCCCCTGCTGCTCCCGGGCCAGCCGATCGAGCTTCTGCTGCGATCCCTGCGGCAGCGGGGTGCTCGCCTCGGGGAAGAGCTTCTCCAGCTCCTCCCGCGCCTGGCGCGCCGGGGGCACCGCGTCGCGGGCGTGGCGCGCCGCCTCCCGGAGCTCGCCCGGATCCCGCTTGCGCAGCTGGGCGAACCGCTCGGCCATGAGGGCCTCGTCGTCGAGCCCCGTGGCCAGGCGCGAGAGCGGCGGAAGGGCCCGCTTCGAGGCGTCGAGCGCGGCGTCGACGTCGCGCCCGGCCAGCGCGCGCCGCAGGTCGTCGAGCCGGTCGTGGGCCTGGGCGAAGTCGTCCTCCGAGCGCGGCGTGGTGCCGGCGCGCGACTGGCGGAGCTCCTCCTGCGCCTTGCGGGCCAGCTCCTCGACGTGCCGGATGGCGGGCTCGGCCCGGCGCAGCCGCTCCTGGCCGGCCCGGCGCTGCTCGCCCCGCAGCTTCTCGGTCTCCTGGGCCACCGCCTGCTGCTCCCGCTCGACCGACTCCAGCCCGCGCTGGAACTCCCGGACCTGGCGCGAGAGCGCCGCGGTGCGCTCGTCCGGGCTCCCGGCCGTCCGCTCCAGCGAGGAGAGCATGTCCTGCAGCGCGCTCCCCATCGCGTCGAGCTCGCGCATGGCCTCGTCGACGTCCCCCCGGGCCAGCATCTCCTCGACGCGCTTCATGCCCGAGTCGAGGTCCTTGCCCTTCGCGACCTCGGCCACGGCCTCGGCGTTCATGTGCGAGTCGGAGACCCCGCGGGCCAGCTCGGACATCTGCCGGAGCATCTCCTGCATCCGCCCGCGCAGCCGGGCCACCTCGGCGAGCAGCTCCTTCTTCGCCTGCTCGGTCGGCGCCTGCCGGTACTTCTCGAGCAGCGACGCCAGCTCCCGGCGGCGGGAGGCCAGGTCCTTCGCCATGCGGACCAGGTCCTCGGCCCGCTGCTTGTCGAAGAGCGACTCCAGGTACAGCACGTCCTTCTCCAGCTCCCGGTCGAGCGCGTCGTCGAGGTCGTCCACCCTCCGGGTGGAGACCAGGTCGCCCGGGCTGCCGAACTGCAGCTGGCGGGAGAGGGTCTGCCGCGCGGAGGTGGCCATCATCTCCCGGGCGCGGATCCCCTGGGCCACGTTGGCGAGCGCGGAGGCGAGATCCCGGGGCGCCGCCTTCTCCTTCCGCAGGGCCTGCGCGGCGTCGCGCAGCCGCTCGTGCAGCTGCCGGGTCCGGCCGTCGAGGGCGAGCCCCTTCTGCACGCGCGCCACCTCCGGCGGCTGTCCCCGGGGGAGCTGCTCCAGGCGGTCGCCGAGCAGCTTCACCATCTCCTCCCAGTGACGGCGGGCCTCGGCCAGCATGCGCTGGTGGTGCTCGGCCTCGCTGTGAATCTTCACCGCCCGGGTCGCCGAGGCCGCCCGCTTGGGGCCGGACACGGTGTCGTTGTCCACGACCTCCAGCCAGTAGAGGAGCCGTTCCCCCTCGGCCAGCCGCATGGGCGCGAGGTCGAGCTCGAAGGATCCCGGCGTCGCGGCGCGCGGGAGCGAGCGAACGCAGCGGGCGCCGCTCCTCGTCGCCCGCGGGCGGCTTCAGGACGAGGGTGAGCGCCCCCAGCCCGTAGTCGTCCGAGGCGGTCCACTCGACGTGGACCCGGGCGTCGGCCGCCACCTCCACCTCGCCGGCGGGCACGGCGATGCGCACCTCCGGGAAGGCGTCGGCCTCGACGGCCACCGGGATGGGCGGCCCGGTGACGGTCACCTCCTTGCCGTCGGTGAACTGGAACCGGTAGGAGCCCGGCTCCTCGACCAGGAACGAGCCGGACAGCTCGCGCCGGTCCTTCACGAGGAGCTCCACCGCGCGGCGGGCGTCCGGGCCCTGCCCCTCGATGGCGATCCGCGCCCCCTTCACCGGGCGATCGGAGCGGGTGGAGAGGCGCACCTCGGTCCCGCGCGGCGCCTGGATCGCCCCGTCGCTCCCGGGGACCTTCCGCTCGGGGCGGCCGGTGTGGGCCGGGTAGAGGTAGGTGATCTCGACGTCGCCGGTGATGGGCTCGGCCCGGGGCGGCCCGGCGGCCTGGGCGACGCCGGCGACCAGCCGGGACCACCCGCGCCCCAGGTTCGGGCCCAGCAGGAGCGACGCGACTCCCCAGGCGGCGAGCGCGCCGACGAGGGCCAGCCCGGCCCGGCGGGCAGGCCGGTCGGGAACCGCCCGGGAGAGGTCGACCGCCCGCGCCCGCTCCCCGGTGCGGGCGATGTGCTCGTCGGCCAGGGCCGTCGAGAGGCCGCGGGCGTCGAGCGCCGGCGCGGTCCTGCTCGAGCTCGACGGCGGAGAGCAGCGCCGAGCGCAGCGACTCGTCCCCGCCGGCGACCGTGGCCACCACCTCGCGCGCGCCCCATGCCGTGCGCCAGAGCGACCACGCCGCCCAGCCGACGGCCGCGAGCGCGGAGATCGCTCCGACGACCAGCGAGGCGGGGCGGAGCCACCTGGCCATCCCACCCGGCCCGACTCCCAGCCCCACGGCCCCGGCGAGCAAGCCGATGGCCACGGCAGCGCCCCCCCAGCCGAGGGCGGTGACGGTCACGACCGAGCGCCGGCGGCGCCGGGCGCCGTCGAGGACGCGGGAGATATCGGAGTACGGCCCTTGCACGTGTCTCGGGAACAGAGAAGAGGGGGCGCGAAATCCGCGAAATTACGCGTACCCCGTCCGAGGCACAAGCGGCGAGGATACCCAGGTGGGTGTGGTAGGTTTCCCGGACTGCGGTGAATTTCCCCGCCGCGGCCCCGTCCCTTCCCATGGCTCTCTCCGATCTCGAACTGGTGGACAGAGCCAGGGGCGGCGACCCGGAGGCGTTCCGGGAGCTCGTCGTCCGTCACCAGCGAAGGGTCTACGCCGTGGCACTCGGAATCGTGAAGGACCGCGACCTGGCCTGGGACGTCTCCCAGGAGGCCTTCGTGCGCGTCCACCAGCACCTGGCGGAGTTCCGGGACGAGGCCTCCTTCTCGACCTGGATCCACCGCATCACCGCCCGGGTCGCCATCGACGTGCTCCGCAAGGAACGCCCGTCCAGGCGGAACGACGTGGCCGACGTGCCGGAGGCGGTGCTCCGGGAGGCGGCGCCGGGCGTGCTCGCGACCGCGCTCGGGACCGATCCCCAGGAGACGGTGCTGCGGCGAGAGCTCTCCGGATGCCTCGCCGACGCGCTGCAGCAGCTTCCCGACGTCCACCGGGCCATCCTCGTGCTCCGCGAGATGGACGGCCTCTCCTACGAGGAGCTGGCCGAGCGGCTCGGGATCCCCCGGGGCACGGTGATGAGCCGGCTCTTCCACGCGCGCAAGAAGATGCAGGTCCTGCTGGCCGGCTACGCCGGGATCGACGCCCCCGGCTCGGAGGATCGCTCGTGAAGTGCGCCGGCGCCGCTCCGCTCCTCGGGTCCCGCCCGGGAGAGCTCGACCCGACCGAGGAGGCGCTCCTCACGGCCCACCTCTCGACCTGCGAGACCTGCCGGGCGCGCCAGGCCGACCAGGCGGCCGTCGCGGGCATCATCGAGGACGGCCTGCTCCTCGAGGCCTCCCGGCGGGACTTCACCGACTTCGCCGACGGCGTCCTGGCCCGCATCCCGGCCTCGGCCTGGCGCGGCGAGGCCCCCGCGGGGGGGCTCGAACGGCTGCGGACCTTCCTCCGGCGCCACCGCGTCCTGGCGGCGGTCTCGGCCCTCGCGCCGGCGCTGGCTGCCCTCGCCCTCTACCTGTACATTGGGCGCACGATGGGTCCGGGGCCGTCGGAGCTGGCGGTCGAGGTGACCTCCGAGGACCTGGCGGCCGTGGTCCTCGAGACGAGCGACGGCCCGGTCATCCTGGTGGGCGAGGCCTCGGACGGGACTTGACGGAGGGTGCATGCGGAGCGCGTGGACGGCGGCGTGGGTGGCGGTGATCCTCCTGGCCTCGGCGCCCGCCCGGGCGGCCGATGCGCCCGTCCCGGTGCGCATCCGGATGATCCAGGGATCGCGGCAGGGACCGGCCGGCGTGCCTCCCGGCCTCGAAGATTTGAAGGCCCAGCTCTCGGCCACCGCCTACGTCCGATGGGAGCAGGCCGGCGAGATCCAGGCGTCGATGCTGGCGCGCAAGCCGGTGTCGGTGTCGATTCCCGGCGGCGACGCGGTGACGGTGACGCTCGTCGACTCGCGCGCGGGCTCGTCCACCTTCGAGGTGAGCGCGCCCTCGTCCCGGACCCAGTCCCGGGTCACCGTCGGGTCCGGCAAGCGCATCGTGCAGCAGGTGACGCCCGAGCGGGGCGGCACCGCCTGGTTCGTGACCATCAAGGCCGGCGGGTAGCGCGGATCCGCCGGCTCAGGCCGGCGCGGCGTCGACCATCATCGCCACGAGATCGTCGAAGCGGGTGGTCGCCGACCACCCCAGCTCGCGCCGCGCCCTCGACGGGTCGGCGAGCAGCCGGGAGGGCTGGCCCGGGCGCATGAAGGCCGGGTCCTGCCGGACGTGCTCGCGGTAGTCGAGCCCGACGCGCCGGAACGCCGCCTCGCAGAGCTCGCGCACGGTGTGGGGGACGCCGGTGCCGATGATGTAGTCCTGCGGCCGCTCCTGCTGGAGCATGCGCCACATGGCGTCGACCGAGTCGCCGGCGAAGCCCCAGTCGCGGGTGACGTCGAGGTCGCCGAGCCACAGCTCGCGCTGGCGGCCGGCCCGGATGGCCCGGGCGGCGTGGCACACCTTGGCGGTCACGAACTGCGGCGGCCGGCGCGGCGACTCGTGGTTGTAGAGGATGCCCGAGCACGCGAAGAGGCCGTAGTGGGCCCGGTAGAGCGCCACCAGCTGGTGGGCGAAGACCTTGGCGGCCGCGTACGGGTTGGCGGGCGCCACCGGGGTGGCCTCGGTCTGGGGCGAGGTCTCGGTGAGGCCGAAGATCTCGGAGGTGCTCGACTGGTAGAAGCGGCTGTGCGGCGAGACCTCGCGCACGGCGTCCATGAGGTGGATGACCGGCCAGGAGGTGATGCGGATGGCGGTGGCCGGATCCTCCCAGGACTGGGGCACGAAGGAGTGGCCGGCCATGTTGTAGATCTCGTCCGGCCCCACCTCCGCCACGCTGCGGAGGGTCTGGTAGCGATCGAGGAGATCCAGCTCCACCAGCTTCACGCCCAGTTCACGGAGCGGCGCGCCGCGGGGGCCGAGGAGGGAGCCGGGGCGGCCGCAGCCCACCACCTCGTAGCCCTTCCCGAGGAGGAGCTTCGCGAGGTACCAGCCGTCCTGGCCGGCGATTCCGGTGACGAGTGCGCGAGGCATGACCGACGCGACTCTAGCAAGGGAGGCGCCCGATTCTGCACGTTTGCGGCTCGTTCCCCCACACCGTACACTCCGGCCCGACCCTGGATGGCTCCGCCCGTCGACACCGCCACGCCCGAAGGGCGGTCCCGCGAGCGGTACCGGCGCATCTTCCTCAGCTCGGCGGCCGGCGTGGCCGCCATGGGGGTCTCCGCGCTGGTGGGGCTGGCGTCCGTCCCCATCTCCCTCGCCTACCTGGGCAAGGAAGCCTACGGCCTGTGGGCCGTGGCGGGGTCGGTGGCCGCCTGGGTCGCGCTGCTCGATCCCGGCCTGGTCCAGGGGCTCGTCATCGCCGTCTCCGAGGCGCACGGGCGCGACGACCACGAGGCGGCCCGGGCCTACTTCTCGACCGCCTTCTTCGCGCTCCTCTGCCGTGGCCGTGCTCGCGCGTCGCGGTCGTGGGCCTGCTCGCGCCCGTCGTTCCCTGGGGACGCTTCTTCGACGTCCCGGCCTCGATGACCTCGATCGGCGCGTCGGCCGGGTTCGGCGTGGCGCTCGCGCTCGCCGCGCTCGCCCTGCCGTTGGCCCTCGTGAGCCAGGCCTACGCCGGCTACCAGCGCGCCTACGTCGGTTCCGCCTTCACGCATGGGGGGCGCGCTCCTGTCGCTCGCCCTCCTCCTCGTCGCGACCCGCACCGGGCGCCCTTCGCCGCGGTGGTGGGCAGCCACGGGCACGGCCACCGTCGTCGCCGGGCTGGCCGCCCTGGCATGGCTCGCCTGGCGGGTCTTCCCCTGGATGCGGCCGAGCTGGGGCGCCGTGTCCCGGGGCGCGCTGCGCAGGCTCCTGGCGAGCGCGGCCCCCCTCTACCTCTTCCAGCTTGGCGCACTTCTCGTGAACCAGACGCAGCGCCCGATCCTGGCGCACCGGGCCGGCCTGGACACGGTCGCCGACTACGACCTCCTGATCCGGCTCTACACCTTCTCGCGTCGTCCTCATCACGGCCAGCACGGCGTCGGTCGCGCCGACCTTCCGCGAGTCCTTCGAGCGCGGCGAGCCGGAGTGGCTCCGGCGGTCGTTCCGGCACCTGGTCCGCCTGCGGATGGGCTGGCCGCGGCGGCGGGGCCTCGTCCTGCTGGCCGCCGGGAACTGGCTCGTCCGGGTCTGGCTGCGCCGGACCGACTTCCAGTACGACACCTGGACCTGGCTCACGCTGTCGGCGCTGATCCTCATCGCCGTGTGGGCAGCAGCTTCTTCGAGCTGCTCACCATCATGGATTGTATCTGGCCGCAGGTGGCCGTGGTCCTGGTCCAGGGGCCCGTCACCGTGGCGCTCACCTGGTACCTGGGGAGCCGGTACGGCATCCAGGGCGCGCTCCTCGCGCTCACGGTCCCATCGTTCGCCCTGGCCGGGTGGATCGTGCCACTGCTGGCCTGGCGGCTGGTGCGGAACCGGGCCGCTCCGGCGTGAGGCGAGCCGGCACTACAGGCCGGCCAGCGCACGCCAGCCCCGGAAGGTGAGACGCCAGCGGGTTCGCCAGACGGCGGGACCGAGCGACCGCGGCCGGGAACGGGTGAGACGCTCCTCGAGCGTCGCAAACGTCGCCGCCCTGGCGCCGTCGACGCGCCGGGCCTCCATGTCCCGCGCGGCCTGCCGGCCGAGTTCCGCCCGCAGCGAGGGCTCGTCGAAGAGGCGCCGCAAGGAACGCGCCGCCGCGTCCACGTCCGGCTCGGCCCAGACCTGCCCGGGGCGCGACCGCTCCAGCCGGTAATGGGGATGCAGCGGATTGACCGGGACGAGCGCGAAGGGCACCGGCACGGAGTTCGCCCCGGTCATGAAGTCGACGTTCCCCGACCAGTCGGTCGCCACAACCGCCCTCCCCAGGCTCATCGCTTCCATGAGGTGGAGGCCAAGCCCCTCCGAGCGGTGCAGGGCGACCAGTACGTCGCAGCTCGCGTAGAGCCGCATGACGTCGCCATAGGGGAGGCTCCGCTCCACGATGCGGACGCGGGGGTCGCCGGCGGTCTCGTCCCGGAGCCGCTCGAGCTGGTCGGCGAACTCCCGCACCTGGTCCCAGGGCCGGGTCTTGATGACGAGCTGGACGTCCTCCGCGCCCGGGAAGGCGCGGCGGAAGGCCGCGAGCACCGCCCACGGGTTCTTGCGGTCGATGCCGCTCCCCACGTCGAAGGACACCAGGAAGACGGTGGCCGTGGGAGACAGGCCACAGGCCGACCGGTCCGGCCCGATCCCGGGCGGGAGCGTGACGGACTGCGGGTAGTGGAGGACGCGGTCGGCCCCGACGACCCGCGCGCACGCCTCCTGGATGAAGCGGGTCGGCGCGAGGATGGCGTCCATTCCGGACAGGATGGCCTCCCAGCTCCTCGGGACCACCGGCAGCTCCCAGAACGGGACGCAGACGTTCCGGGCGCCGGGCCCGACGTCCGCCTGCCACTGGAATGCGTGCTGCGCGATCTCGAGGGGATTCACCTGGAAGAGCGCGACGGTCCGGTCGGAGCCGGCTGGCCGCGGGCGCAGGGCGAGGGAGAGCCGGTCCCGCAGTCGCGGCGGGGGCCGGGACTCGAGCGCGACGGGGCGGACCGGGCGACCGCTGCCGCGGAGCGCCGTCAGGGTCTGCGCCGCCGCGACTGCGAGACCGAAGTCGCCGCCGTGATAGCCGACCACGTCGTAGGTCCAGGCCGGCCTCGAGGCGACGTCCCCATCCATGAAGTCGTCATAGTATACGGAAGGTCCGGATGCGGAAGCGCCTCGCCATCGTCGAGTTCACCATGAGCGCCGGCGGCGTCGAGCGCGTGCTCCAGGGGCTCGCCACCGCGCTGCTCGAGATCCCCGAGGCCCAGGACTGGGACGTGACCCTGCTCCTGTCCCGCTACAACTCGGCACACCAGCGGGTCGAGTGGCCCGCCGCGCTCACCGGCCCCCGGCTTCACGTGGAGTGGATGGGCGAGGGGAATGCGATCAGCCGGGCCGTCGACCCGCTCGCGCACGCCCAGGGCTTGCCCGGCCTGTCCTTCACCCGCATCCCCGGCTACGTCGCCGCCCGGACCCTCTGGAAGTTCGGGCCGACCTCGATGCGGGCCGCCCTGGGGGACCGGCGGGCCCTCATCTCCCTCGCCAGCCGGCGCTTCGACGCCATGCTCTTCACCTATCCGTTCTGGCTCCAGGCCCCGCCGCTCCACTGCGCGGTGCTCTCCTCCCCGTCCGACTTCAACTTCAAGTACTTCCTCCCCGAGGGAAGCCTCCGTCGCCGGATCCACGAGAAGGCGTTGCGGAGCTGGCTCGAGCGCTCCGACCGGCTCCTCGTGTACGGCGAGGCCATGGCCGACGAGCTGCGCCGCTTCTACCCCGAGCACGCCGGCAAGACCTTCCCGGTCCAGCTGGGCGTCACCACCGGGCGCCCGGCGCCGGCGCCGGATGCGCTCGCCGCCCTTCGCCGGGAACGCGGGCTGCCGGAGCGTTTCGCGCTGGTGACAGGATGGTCACCCCGCACAAGAACCCCCTGGTGGTGGTGCAGGCGCTGGCCGAGCTGCGCCGGCGCGGGGTCGACCTCCCCGTGGTGTTCGTCGGACCGAACGCGACCGAGCTGGCCGACGGCGCGCCCCCCGGGTTCAACAGGTCCTACGTCGAGACCCTGCGATCCGCGATGCACGATGGCGGCCTGGTCGTCGGCCGCGACGTCCTTCCGCTCGGGTACGTCCGGAACGACGAGCTGGAGGGGCTCTTCCACCTCGCCACGGCCTACCTGTTCCCCACCCGGTACGAGGGATTCGGCCTGCCCAGCCTGGAGGCGACCCTGGCCGGGTGCCCGGCCGATCGTCTCGTCGATCCCGCCGCTCCTCGAGCAGGATCGCGCGCTGGGCGGCGCCTACCGGGTCTTCGATCCCGACGACGCGCGGGTGCTGGCCGATCACCTGGCCTGGGTGCTCGAGCACGAGGCGGAGGCGAGGGCCGCCGCCCGCGCCGCCGCAGAGCGCGTCGTCGAGCGGTATGACTGGCGAGCACGGCGCGCGCCTACCTGGCGGCCGTCGAGGAGGTCCTCGCCCGGCCGGGCCACGGCGATCACGGGGCGATGAGCCGGGCCAGCGCCGGGACGCGCGTCGCGAAGAGGATGGTGACCGCGCCCGCGGCCGCGTAGGCCAACGGCACCGCGCGGAGCAGGCGCGCGACGATTGGCCGGCCCCCTTCCCCGGCGAGCGGCACGGCGAGCATGGGGAGGGCGCAGCTGACCCGCGCGTAGGCCCACCGGTCGGCGTAGACCCGCTCGCCCGCCACGATCAGGAGGAGGACGAATCCGGCGTAGCTCCAGGCCGCCGGGCTCCAGGAGCGCCAGCGCGGGAGCAGCAGGAGCAGGTAGCCGCGGCCAGCACCAGGCGGCGAGCGCCAGCGCCTCGGCGATTGAGTCGAGCGTCCAGGCGGCGCGGCCTTCGCGGGAGCCCAGGCGAGGCGCGCCCGACCTCGGGTACCCCGATGCCCTGGAAGCCAGGCCGGGTGAGCACCCAGGCCCGCCACCCCGTCGCGAGCGCCGCCGGGATCGCGGCCGCTCGGAAGGCATCCTCGTCGTCGTCTTCGCCGCCACCTGACCAGCCCCAGCGCGACCGCCGCGATGAGGGGCTCGTCTCCCGGACAAGCGATGCGGCGGCCAGGAGGCCGGTGGCGCCCGTCGACCCCGGGATTCCCACCAGAGGCGAGGAGGAGCAGGGAGGCTGCCGCGGCGTCCGGCAGCGCCCGCATCAGGACGCCACCAGGCCGGCGGAGAGCGCGAGGGAGCGCGCCCCAGGGGAGCGCCCATCTTCTAGCTCAGCGAGCCGCGACCCAGACCCCGAGGAGCCCGAGGATGCGCGCTGAGGGCCAGGTAGACGAGGAGCGCCGCCGGGCGCCGTCCCGGGCCAGGACCCACGCCGCCAGCGGCAAGCCCGACCCGCCCGGCCCGGTAGGGCGGCAGGTCGAGGAAGCCGACCGTCTCCGGCCGGAGGAGCAGCGGGTCGACCGCCAGCGCGGCGAAGAACTGCCCGTCGTAGCCCGGGCCCTGCCGCGTCGGAGCCCCGGCCAGCTCCGGCGGGTGCGGGTGGAGCGACCCCGGCACGAAGAGCTCCACGCGGATCCCCGCGGTAGGCAACCGCCGTCAGCCCGCCGAGCAGCAGGCCCCGGCGAGCGCGGCGAGCCGCGGCGACCGCCCCCGCGCCGCGGGAGGTTCCGCCTCACGGGCTCCGGCGGCGCGCCGCGCAGCACCTCCATGGTCCGCCGCGCCACCTCCGGCCAGGGACGGCTCGCGCAGAAGCCGCGTCGGCGCCGGGGCTCGAGCGCCGCCAGCACCTCCTCGGGATCCTCGAAGTCCACCTGGTTCGCGCGGGGCAGGCCGATCTCGTCGAAGACGTCGAGCCGGGAGGCGACGATGCGGGCCCCGGCCGCGGCGGCCTCGACCACGGGGAGCCCGAAGCCCTCGAAGCGGGTCGGGAAGACGACCGCCCGGGCGCCGGCGAGGAGGGCATCGACCTCGTCGCGCGGGACGAACCCCAGGTGGACGACGTCGCCGCTCGATCCCCAGGTCCCGGGCCAGCGGCAGGAGCTCCCGCTCCCAGAGCGGCGTCCGCTGCCCGGTGAGGACGAGCCGCTCGCTGAGCCGCCCCGCCCGCCGGAGCGCCGCGAAGGTCGCGAAGCAGCCGGTCGTGCCCCTTGTGCGGCCAGGTCGCCGCCGGGCAGTAGAGGAACGCGCCCGGCTC
This sequence comes from uncultured delta proteobacterium, assembly GCA_963766715.1. Classification (GTDB taxonomy): domain Bacteria; phylum Myxococcota; class Myxococcia; order Myxococcales; family Anaeromyxobacteraceae; genus CAIOAK01. Next base: position 86,136 of record CAVYBH010000011.1, on the reverse strand, counting down.
GAGCCCGGCGGGCAGCGGCCCGGCTCGCGCCGCCGCGCCCGGCTCCACGCCGAGCGGGATGACGACGCCCTTCCCGGCCGGGAGCGCGCAGCGCTCCTCGAGCGTCCGCAGCGTGAACTCGCTGATGGCGATGACCCGGTCGGCCCGCTCCATGCTGCGCGGATAGACCCTCGGTCGAAAGGTCCGGTCGAAGAGGCCGAAGTGCCCGGGCAGGACGAGGTGCTGCACGTCCACGGCCGTGAGCACCGCCGCGCCCGGGCGCCCGGTGCGGGAAGATCGACTGCTGCGGGAAGAGGGTGACGTCGGGGCGGGCCGCCGCGAGGATCCGCTCGCGCCGCCCGGTCCCGCCACGGCGTGTAGGCCTCGGCGATGCGCCGCGCCACCAGCTCGCGGGCGCCGTAGGGCATCACCACCTTGGTCCACCCGCGCCCCTCGATCTCCCGGTCGAGGTCCCGGTCGAGGACGAGGAGCAGCTCGTCCCCCCCGGCCACCTCCGGCAGGTGGCGCACCAGGGCCCGCACGTAGGTCTCGGCGCCCCCGACCTGGCCGGGGCGGAGCGAGAGGAGGGAGAGCGCGATGCGCACGGCGCGCATTCTACGCGGCGCGGACCGCGTGCGGCGAGGTGACCATTCTCGCTCCGGCCCGCCGACCTGCGCTAGAAAGGGGGCTCCATGTCCTCCCTCTCCGTCCTCGTCCCGGTCTACAACGAGCAGCACCTGGTGGCGGCGTCGCTGGCGCGGCTCGCGGTCCTGGAGTCGAGCCCGCACCTCGAGCGCGTCCAGGTGGTCGTCGTGGACGACTCGTCCCGGGACGGGACGCCCGGCGCGCTCGCCGCCTTCGCGGCCGAGCGCGGGATCGCGCTCGCCCCGCCTCCGCCCGCCGCGCCGCGGGACGGGACCGGCGCCGGTCCCCGCCGTCGAGCTGGGCCGCGGGCGCCACGGCAAGACCGACTGGATCTTCCTCCGCCACGAGCGGAACGGCGGCAAGGGCACCGCCGTCCGGACCGCGCTCGCGCTCGCCGACGGCGAGTACTCGGTGATCCACGACGCCGACCTCGAGTACCACCCCAAGGACATCCTGCGCATCGTCGAGGTCTTCGTGCGCGAGAAGGCCGACGCGGTCTTCGGCAGCCGCTTCGCCGGCGGCGAGGCCCGGCGGGTGCTGCTCTTCCGCCACCAGATCGGCAACAAGCTCCTCACCTTCCTCACCAACCTGGCCACCAACCTGAACCTCACCGACATGGAGACCTGCTACAAGGCGGTCCGCACCGACCTCCTGCGCTCGATCCCCATCGTCTCCAACGACTTCCGGCTGGAGCCGGAGCTCACCATCAAGCTCGCCAAGCGGGAGGCCCGGATCTTCGAGGTGCCCATCAGCTACTCGGGGCGCACCTACCAGGAGGGCAAGAAGATCGGCTGGCGGGACGGGTTCCAGGCGCTCGCTCGCCATCCTCCGCTTCTCGCTCGGCGACGACGTCTACGTCCGCGACGAGCACGGCTCGCAGATGCTCGGGCGGCTGGCCCGGGCCGAGCGGTTCAACGGCTGGATGGCCGACGTGATCCGCCCGTTCCTGGGGTCCCGGCTGCTGGAGATCGGCTCGGGAACCGGGAACCTGACCCGGCGGCTCGTCCCCCGCGACGTCTACGTGGCGAGCGACGTGAACCCGCTCTACGTGAAGACGCTCGAGAACCTCACCACCGACCGGCCCTACCTGGCGGCGCGCTACACCGACGTCACCGACCTCGCCTCCTATCCCGCAGCTGGCGGGCGGCTTCGACTCGGTGGTCTGCCTGAACGTCATCGAGCACGTCGACGACGACGTGGGGGCGCTGCGCAACATCCGCTCCGTGCTGGCCGCGGGCGGGCGGGCCATCGTGCTCGTCCCCAGCGGCCCGTGGAACTTCGGCACGCTCGACGAGGTGCTCGGCCACAAGCGGCGCTACACCGAGGCCACGCCTGCGCCGGGTCGCCGCCGAGGCCGGGCTCGACGGTGACGCAGATCGTCCGCTTCAACCGGGTCTCCTCGCTGCCCTGGTTCCTGAACGGCCGGGTGCTCCGCAAGAAGAGCTTCGGGCTCCTCCAGATCCGCATCGTCGACTGGATCACCCCCATCTCCCGGGTCGTCGACCGCTTCCTCCCCTTCCCTCCCCTCTCGCTCATCGCGGTGATGGAGCGGCGGCCCGACTAGAATCACCGGGTGCCCCTCTCCGACGCCATCCGCGCCCTCTCCGCCTTCGAGCCCGCCCGCCGCGCTCCCGCCGGCGGACCTGGCCCTGCTCGCCGAGGTGCTCGAGGCGAACGGGCTCGCCCCCATCGCCAGCTACCACCTGGAGACCCGCGCCGCTCGGCGCCGGGCGTCCCCGCCCAGTTCCGCGAGAAGCTGCTCGCCCTCTACCAGGGCGTGGTGAACGACAACGTCTACCGGGTGATGACCCTGCGGGGCGCGCTCAAGGCGAGCCAGGTCCCGGTGGTGGTGCTGGGCGGGCTCGCCGCGGTCGACTGGCTCTACCCGCACCTCGCCTTCCGGCCGCTCGGCGACCTCCGGCTCGCCGTCCGCGGCGAGGACGGCGCCCGCTTCGCCGAGGCGGCGAAGGGCGCCGGCTTCCAGCTCGAGGGCAGTCGACCGCCGGCGGCCGCGGCGCCGCCTTCAGCGACGACCGGGTCCGCTTCACCATCCAGGAGGGGCTCTGGCAGGGCGCCCCGCCCGACCCCGAGCTCTTCGCGCGCGGCACGCCGCTGCCCGCGCTCGGCCCGTGATCCTGCGCCCCTCGCCCGAGGACATGCTGCTCGCCACGGTCGCCGAGCAGGCCGAGCAGGGGCTCTACGCGCCGCTCGTCACCTTCGTGGACCTGCGCGAGCTCCTCCGGCTCGACCCGCCCCTCGATTCCCCGTACGTGGTCGCTCGGGCCGCCGCCGCTGGGGCTCTCCCGGGCGCTCCACGGGTCGCTCTCGCTCCTCGCCGCTGCACTTCCCGGAGGTGGCCGGCGCGGCCCGGACGCTCTGCCCCTCCCTCTCCGCGCCGGAGCGCGCCGCGGTGGAGGCGGTGGTGCGCTCGGCCCGCGACCCCTCCCGGCTCTCCCACCTGCGCGGCGCCGAGGCGGCCGCGCGGCTGGTGCGTCCTCCCCCGGTAGACGCGGACGCGACGCCGGCCCCGGCCCGTGGTGTAATGGGCGTTCCGTGCGCGTCCTCGCCATCGTCCCCGCCTTCAACGAGGAGCGGAGCCTGCCCGCCGTGGTGGCCGGGCTCCGCCGCGTCCGCCCCGGCCGTGGACGTCTGCGTGGTCGACGACGGCTCCACCGACGGCACCGCCGCGGTGGCCCGCGGCGCTCGGCGTCACCGTCCTCTCCCTCCCGGTGAACCTGGGCATCGGCGGCGCCGTCCAGGCCGGCTACCGGTGGGCCCGGGACCACGGCTACGACGTCGCCGTCCAGGTCGACGGCGACGGCCAGCACGACGCCACCTTCCTGCCCGCGCTCGTCGAGGCGGTGGCCTCCGGCCGGGCCGACCTGGCGGTCGGCTCCCGCTTCGCCGGCCCCCGCGTCGCGGGCGCCTTCCGCTCCACGTGGTCGCGCCGCGCCGGCATCCGCTACCTCTCCTGGATGCTCCGGCTCCGCTGCGGCGCGCGGGTCACCGACCCCACCTCCGGCTTCCGCGCCGCCGGCCGCCGCGCCATCGAGCTCTTCGCCCGCAGCTACCCGCCCGACTACCCGGAGCCCGAGTCCATCGCGGTCGCCGCCCGGGCCGGCCTCCGCGTGGCGAGGTCCCGGTCCGCATGACCGAGCGGCTCCACGGCGAGAGCTCCATCGGGCCTGGCGCTCCTTCTACTACCTCGTCAAGGTCTCGCTGGCGCTCGTGCTCCTCCCCACCCGCCGCCCGGCCCCGGAGGACGCCGCGTGACGAGCGACCTCATCCCCGTCGAGCTCCAGGCTCATCTCCATCGCCGTCCTGGCGGTCTTCCTGCTCTGGGTGCTGCGGCTCGTGCGCACCCAGCGCCTCTCGCTCCGGGACAGCCTGGTCTGGGTGGTGACGACCCTGGTCGCCACGCTGGTGGCGATCTTCCCCGGCATCCTGGTCGAGGGCGGCCCGCCTGCGTGGGCTTCCAGCTCCCCTCCAACGCCCTCTTCGGCGCCGCCGTCCTCTACCTCGCCGTGAACGTGCTCGTGAACACCGTGGCCGGCTCGCAGAACGCGGCGCGCATCCGCCGCCTGGCGCAGGAGTGCGCCGCGCTCCGGGCCGAGCTGGAGGCGCGCGCGCGCACGCGCGCGGCGGCGCGGCGCCGGCGCCCGAGGCCGGGGCCCGGACCGAGGCCGTGAGCCGTCCGCTCGTCTCCATCGTCACCCCGTCGCTCGACCAGGGCGCCTTCGTGGAGAGGACGCTCGAGAGCGTCCTCTCCCAGCGGGGGACTTCGACCTCGAGTACCTGGTCCAGGACGGCGGGAGCACGCGACGGGACGCTCGGAGATCCTGGAGCGCTACCGCGACCGGATCTCGCTCGTGGTCGAGCCCGACGCCGGGCAGGCCGACGCGGTGAACCGCGCGCTCCGCCGCGCCCGGGGCGAGATCGTGGGCTGGGTGAACTCGGACGACCTGCTCCGGCCCGGGGCCGTCCAGGCCGCGGTGGAGGCCTTCCGCGCGGCCCCGTCCGCGCTCTGGCTCCACGGACGGTGCGACATCGTCGACGAGGACGACCGGATCATCCGGCGCCCGTCGCCGGCCTACAAGGACCTCCGCGCCCGCCGCCACCGGATCGACCGGCTCCTCGTCGAGAACTACGTGAGCCAGATGACCGTCTTCTGGCGCCGCTCGCTCCAGGAGCGGGTCGGCCTGCTCGACCCGTCGCTGCGCTACACCTTCGACTACGACCTCTGGCTGCGCTTCGCCGCGGTGGCGCCACCCCTCTACCTGACCCGGACGCTCGCCGCCTTCCGCTGGCACGTCGCCTCGAAGAGCGGCTCCTCCTTCGAGGCCCAGTTCGCGGAGGACTGGCAGGTCTTCCTCCGCCACGCCCCGGACGGGCGCTGGCTGCGGCTCCGCAAGCGGCTGCGCACCGCCCAGATCCTGGCCGTGTACCGGCTCCTCCGGGCCTTGCGCCCGCCGGTTCGGTGATAGATTTCGCCGTCGCCGGACGCCTCGAGAGGAAGGAGCTCCCATCGTGAAGATCGCCGTCATCGGCACCGGCTACGTCGGCCTCGTCACCGGCACCTGCCTCGCCGAGACCGGCCACCGCGTCACCTGCGTGGACACCGACGCGCGCAAGATCGCCATGCTCCGCGCCGGCGGGATCCCCATCTACGAGCCGGGCCTCGAGGAGCTGGTGAAGCGCAACGTCGCGGACGGGCGGCTCGACTTCACCACCTCCACCGCCGACGCGGTCCGCGACGTCGACGTGGCCTTCATCGCGGTGGGCACCCCGCCGGGCGAGACCGGCGAGGCCGACCTCTCCTACGTGCTGGCGGCCGCCGAGGAGATCGGCCGCCACATCGGCCGCTACACCGTCATCGTCAACAAGAGCACGGTCCCGGTGGGGAGCGCCGACAAGGTCGCCGAGGTCGGTCGGCAAGGTCGCGAAGGCGCCCTTCGACGTCGTCTCCAACCCCGAGTTCCTCAAGGAGGGGGCGGCCATCGACGACTTCATGCGCCCCGACCGCATCGTGATCGGCGTCTCGTCCGAGCGGGCCCGCGCGCGTGATGGCCGAGCTCTACGCCCCCTTCGTCCGCACCGAGCAGCCCATCCTCTTCATGGACCCGCGCTCCGCCGAGCTGACCAAGTACGCCGCCAACTCGATGCTCGCCACCCGCATCTCCTTCATGAACGACATCGCCGGCCTCTGCGAGCGGCTGGGCGCCGACGTGGACCACGTCCGCCGCGGCATGGGCTCGGACAAGCGCATCGGCTACCCGTTCCTCTTCCCCGGCGCCGGCTTCGGCGGCTCCTGCTTCCCCAAGGACGTCCGCGCCCTCATGACCATGGCCCGCGGCGTGGGGCTCGACTTCGACCTGCTCCGCTCGGTGGAGCGGGTGAACGAGCGGCAGAAGCGGACGCTCGTCGAGAAGGCCCTCAAGCACTTCGGCTCGCTGCAGGGGCTCACCGTCGGCGTCTGGGGCCTCGCCTTCAAGCCCAAGACCGACGACATGCGCGAGGCGCCCGCCATCACCGTCATCGAGGGGCTCATCGGCAACGGCGCGCAGGGTCCGCGCCCACGACCCGGTGGCGACCGAGGTGGCGGCCCGGATCTTCGGGGGCCGCGTGGACTTCGCCCCCGACCCGTACGCCGCCGCCGCCGGCGCCGACGCGCTCTTCCTGGTCACCGAGTGGAACGAGTTCCGCCAGCCCGACTTCGAGCTCCTGAAGCGCACCATGAAGCAGCCGGTGCTCTTCGACGGGCGGAACGTCTGGGACCCGAGGAAGGTCCGCGCGCTCGGCTTCACCTACCACGGCATCGGACGCGCCGGCCGGGAGTGAGGCGGCCCGGCCGCGGGTCAGGCGCTGGGCACCGGCATGCCGTCCGGCGCGGGCAGCTGGACGAGCAGCGAGGCCATCTCCTGCACCAGGCGGGCGAGCCGCCGGGACACGTCCGGCTCCTCGAGGAGCGCGATCCTCGACGCCGTGTCGGAGACCAGCGCCGCCGCCACCGCGTCGCAGACCCGCCCCGGAACCCGCATCCGGGCCACGGCCTCGGCCAGGTCGCGCGTGCCGCTGTCCTCGGGCGAGCGCCGGGCCAGCTCGAGCACGAAGCGCTCCAGCGTGGTGACCTCGCCGGCCAGGGCGGCGGGCCCCCCGGCGGATACACGTCGTCGAGGATCTCGACCCGGAACTCCCGGTAGGGCTTGCCGGTCCCGGTGAGCTCCTCGAGCAGCCGCACCCGGGCCACGCCCCGGAGCAGGATGTTGAAGCGGCCGTCGGCGAGCGCCTCGTCGGCCTCGATGAAGCCGGCCCCGGCGACGGGGAAGACCGGAGCCCGCTCCAGGTGAGCCCTGCTCCGGGGAGCGGAGCGTGGCCACGGCCAGCAGCCGGTCGCCGTGGAGGGCGTCGGCGGCCATGGCCCGGTAGCGGGGCTCGAAGACGTGGAAGGGCGCGGGCGCCCCCGGGAAGACGACCACCTCCGGGAGCGGGAAGATCTTCAGCGCGCCCTGGGCCCCGCCGAGGAGGGCACGGAGGCTCTCGGCGGGGTTCCCGGCGCGCTCGCTCATTCCGCCTGGACCGACTCGATCCGCATCCCGTAGAAGGAGCGGTAGACGAACACGAGCATGACGGCGAGGAAGGCCATGGAGAGGCCGATGCGCAGGCCGCCCTGGTTCGCGCTGGTCATCTTGAGCGCCAGCTCGACGGCCAGCAGGCCGAAGAGGGTGGTGAACTTGATGACCGGGTTCATGGCCACCGACGAGGTGTCCTTGAACGGGTCGCCGACGGTGTCGCCGACGACGCAGGCGTCGTGGAGCGGCGTGCCCTTCGCCTTGAGCTCGACCTCGACGATCTTCTTGGCGTTGTCCCAGGCGCCGCCGGCGTTGGCCATGAAGAGGGCCTGGAAGAGGCCGAAGAAGGCGATGGAGATGAGGTAGCCGATGAAGAAGTACTCGTTGAGGAAGGCGAAGGCCAGGGTGGCGAAGAAGACCACCATGAAGATGTTCCACATGCCCTTCTGCGCGTAGACCGTGCAGATCTCGACGACCTTCTTCGAGTCCTCGACCGAGGCCTTCTCGACCCCCTCGAGCTTGATGTTCTTCTTGATGAACTCGACCGCGCGGTAGGCGCCGGTGGAGACCGCCTGGGTGGAGGCGCCGGAGAACCAGTAGATGACCGCGCCGCCCATGATGAGGCCGAGCAGGAACATGGGCTCGAGGATGGAGAAGTGGCGGCCCACCTGCTCGAGGAGCGCCTCCAGGGCCTTCGGGCGATGACGGCGAGGCCGCTCGCCGGCGTTCTGCTTGGCGATGCCGACGATGATGGAGAAGATCATCGTGGTGGCGCCCACCACGGCGGTGCCGATGAGCACCGGCTTGGCGGTGGCCTTGAAGGTGTTGCCGGCGCCGTCGTTCTCCTCGAGGAACTCCTTGCCCTTCTCGAAGTTGGGCTCGAAGCCGAAGTCCTTCTTCACCTCGGCCTTGATGTTCGGGACGTTCTCGATGAGCGAGAGCTCGTAGACCGACTGGGCGTTGTCCGTCACCGGGCCGTAGGAGTCGACGGCGATGGTGACCGGGCCCATGCCCAGGAAGCCGAAGGCCACGAGGCCGAAGGCGAAGACCGCCGGGGCGGCCATGATGCCGCTGAAGCCGGCGGTGGTGGAGACGCCGTAGGCGATGCCCATGAGGAGCGCGATGACGGCGCCCATCCAGAAGGCGGAGAAGTTGCCCGCGGTGAGGCCGGCCAGCACGTTCAGCGAGGCGCCGCCCTCCTTGGAGGCCGTCACCACCTCGCGCACGTGGCGGGAGTTGGTGGAGGTGAAGACCTTGATCATCTCGGGGATGATGGCGCCGGCCAGCGTGCCGCAGGTGATGATGGTGGAGAGCTTCCACCACAGGCCGGGCTGCTGGCCGTTCAGGTCGCCCAGGTGCGGGATGAGCAGGTAGCTGACCAGGAAGGTGAGGGCCACCGAGACGAAGGAGGTCAGCCACACGAGCGAGGTGAGGGGCGCCTCGAAGTCCATCTTGTCGGCGTTGGCGTACTTGGCCTTGGCCATCGCCTCGTTGATCCAGTACGAGGCCACCGACGCGATCACCATCATGATGCGCATCGCGAAGATCCAGACGAGCAGCTGGGTCTGGATGGACTGGGGCGAGACCGCCAGCAGGATGAAGGTGATGAGCGCGACGCCGGTCACGCCGTAGGTCTCGAAGCCGTCGGCCGACGGGCCCACCGAGTCGCCGGCGTTGTCGCCCGTGCAGTCGGCGATCACGCCGGGGTTGCGGGCGTCGTCCTCCTTGATCTTGAAGACGATCTTCATGAGGTCGGAGCCGATGTCGGCGATCTTGGTGAAGATGCCGCCGGCGATGCGCAGCGCGGAGGCGCCCAGCGACTCGCCGATCGCGAAGCCGATGAAGCAGGCGCCGGCGATGTCCCCCATGAAGAGGAGGATGAAGATCATGATGAGCAGCTCGACGCTGATGAGCATCGTGCCGATCGACATGCCGGCCTGGAGCGGGATGGCGTAGGTGGGGAAGGGCTTGCCCCGGAGGCTCGCGAAGGCGGTGCGGCTGTTGGCGTAGGTGTTCACCCGGATGCCGAACCAGGCCACGCCGGACGAGCCGATGATGCCGACCAGGCTGAAGGCCAGGATGATGGCCACCTTGCCCGGCCCGAAGCCCTCGGAGAGCACGCCGAAGTAGACGACGATGATGATGGCGATGAAGGCCCAGAGGACCCCGATGAACTTGAACTGGGTGATGAGGTAGGTCTTCGCCGTCTCGTAGATGAGCTCGGAGACCTCGAGCATCGACCGGTGGACCGGCAGGTTCTTCAGGCGGGTCGAGATCGAGAGGCCGAAGACGAGGCCGGCCCCGGCCACGATGAAGCCGAGGGCGAGCAGGGCCCATCCGCTGATGGCACCTCCGAGGAACCTCTCGAGGGCGAGGTCGGGGAGCTTGAGGTTCGCTTCCCCTCCCCCTCCGTGCGGAGCGGCGGCCAGGGCGACGGAGGTGAGCATGGCGGAAAAGTTCATGTCGGGAACTCGATTTCTCTGGTTTGCGAAGCGTGCGAGCAGGGTGCGGCGCGCGCTTGCGCGACGCGGAAAGGCCCCGAAACCCGTCGGGAGGCGCGGGATACTACTGAACCGGCCCCGGCCCCGCAAGGCGCCGGTTGCCCACCGCTCCGGGCGCGGTGTACGGTCCCCGGTCCGTGCTTTCACTCCCCTTTGCCCCCTTCCGGATCCGCCCGGGGGACCCCATTCCGGAGGCCGAGGCGCTCGCCGCCCGGACCCAGGGCGCTCCCCTGGTGGTCGACCCGGCCGAGCCCAGCTCGGCGCGGCTCGCCCCGGCCGCGCTCGCGCGGGTCGCCGCCGGCCGGGCGGCCGATCAGCAGGAGGCCTGCCGGGGGGCCGACGGCCGGGTCTCCGGGACGGTGGGGCACGAGCGGGCCTGCCTGAACAGCGCCCCCCACCGGGCCCGGGTCGTCGCCACCTGCCGCTCCCTGCTGGAGGCCGGATACGCCGGCGTGCTGCTCGACCGCCCCGACCTGGTCCTCGGGCTGGGGCTCTTCGGGGCCGGGTTCTCCGACGCCTGCCAGGCGGCCTTCCAGTCCGAGCTCCGGCGGGAGTACGGCGATCAGCTCGAGCCCTTCGACTACCGCCGCATCGCCGCCGACGAGCTGGCCTCCGCCTCGGGCGCGGTGAGCTTCCGCAAGCTCCACTTCGGCCGGGACTTCTGGCGCTTCCGGCTCGACTCGCTCCCCGCCGCGGTCGCGGCCTACGCCCTGCCCCTGCGCGACGCCGCCCGCGACGCCGGGCGCGCCTTCTCCATCGCCGGCCGCTTCGAGCAGGTCGGGCCGGCCCAGTTCCAGGCCGCCCGGTTCCTGGACGCGGCCGTCCTTCCGCTCAGCCCCCTGCCGCATCACACCGGCGTCGCGGAGGCCCGGCTGTGGCGAGCCGCCATCGGCCGCCGCCCGGTCGCCGCACAGCTCCCCGCCGACGCGACGGCCGCGCAGGCGGCCCGGTACGCCGCGGCGCTGGCCGCCTCGGGCGTGGCGGTGGGTCTCGAGGAGGGCGAGCGGGCCGCCGCCGTGGCCCCCACGCGAAAGCTGCTCGCCGAGCACGCCCGGCGGCGGGACGGCCGCCCCTTCGAGAGCGCCGTGGCCGAGTGCCTGGTCTTCTACTCGCCGGAGGCCGACCTCTGGTCCTCCGGGCTCCACCGGCTGGAGGTCGAGGAGGTCGGCGAGGCCCTCGGCCGCCTTCACGTCCAGTGGGACGTGGCCACCGGCGGGAGCCCCCTTCCTCCCGGGGCGGTGCTCGTCCTCCCCCAGGCCACCGGCATCACCCCGGTCGAGGCCACCGCCGTGACCCGCTTCCTCGAGGCGGGCGGTCGCGTGCTCGTCCTCGGCGAGGCGCGGGCGGCCGGCCCGGGCGGCCGGCTCCTGCCGCCCTTCCTGCCCGAGGCCAAGGTCGGCAAGGCCAGGGCGACGAAGGCCGGCGAGGGGGCGCTCGTGGCCCTGCCTCCCCTCGTCCCGCCTCCGTCGGCGGGCCCGCTCGCGGGCGCGCCCTCGGCGGAGCCGCTGGAGCGGGGGCTCGCCGCCCTGCTCGGGCCCGGGCAGGCGCGCCGTCCAGGTCTACTCCCCGTCCGCGCTCTCGGTCTCCGCCTGGCGCCCCACCGGGCGGCTCGACGTCCACGTGTCGTCCCTGTCGGCCGGGACGGTGCGCGGGGCCACGGTGGTGCTCTCGACGGACGTGGCCGGGTCGGCGCGGCGGGCCCGCTTCCGCGGCCCCGACGGGCAGGACGAGAAGCTGGCGCTCGTCCCCTCGGCAGGCGAGGTCGCCGCGGTGCTGCCCGAGTTCGAGGGCTACGGCGTGCTGTCGCTCGTCCGCTGATCGGGCCAGGCGTCGGGGCCCCGCACCGGCAGCGTCACGGTGAAGGTCGTGCCCTTGCCGGGCTCGCTGTCCACCTCGATGGTGCCGCCGTGGCGCGCCACGATTCCCTGGACGATGGAGAGCCCCAGCCCCACCCCTCGCCCACCCTCCTTGGTGCTGAAGAAGGGCTCGAAGATCCGGGCCCGCACGTCGGGCGGCATGCCGCGCCCGTCGTCGGAGATGCGCGCCACCACCTCGTCGCCGCGTGCGCTGAGACCGAGGGTGACCGTCCCGCCCTCCGGGCGGCAGCGCGTGCGCCGCGTTGGTGACCAGGTTCACGAAGACCTGGAGCAGCCCGGCCCGACCGCCCAGGATCCGGGGCGCGGGCTCGAGCTCGAGGCGCACCCGGGCCTTCGCGTCGCGCAGCGCCGGGTCGCACATGCGGGCCACCTGGTCGAGGAGCGACCCCAGGTCGAGCGACTCGGGCCGGTCGTCCGACGGGCGAGCGTAGGTGATCAGGTCGCGCGCCAGCTTCTGGATCCGCTCCCCGGCGTCCCGGATCCGGCGCAGCTTCTCGGCGTCGCCCGGGTCGAGGCCGGTGCCCCGGCGCCGCTCCAGCAGGTGGTCGGAGTAGGTGACCACGGCCACCAGCGGGTTGTTGAGCTCGTGGACGATGCCGGCCGCCAGCCGGCCGAAGGCGGCCAGCCGCTGGAAGTGCTCGGCGCGCCGCTCCATGGCGCGGAGCGCGGTGAGGTCCTGGCCGATGGCGATGACGCCCTCGACGTCGCCGCCGTGCCCCACGATGGGCGCGGTGTGGAAGGCCACCAGTGCCTCGCCGCCGGCCTGCAGCGTGAGCCGGGTCTCGAAGCCGGTGACCGCCTCTCCGGCGATGCTGCGCTCCAGCACCGCCCGCGTCCGCTCCCGCTCCGCGGCCGGGAGCAGGGAGAGCAGGTCGGCGCCGAGGGCGCCGTCGGCGGTGAAGCCGGTGAGCCGGGCGATGGCCCGGTTGAACACCAGCACCTGGTGCTGGCGGTTGGTGACCACGATGAGGGCGTTGGCGTTCTCGAGCAGCTCCTCGAGATAGGTCTTGAGGAAGGTGAGCTCCTCGACCGAGCGGAGGTTCCGGACGCCGAGGGCGGCGGGGTTCGCGACCTGGAGCAGCAGCGGCTCGTCGACGGAGGGATCGCCCGGCGCGCCGGGGGGGTACTCGAGGCTCACCACGCCGAAGAGCTGGCTCCCCACGGCGAGCGGGACGGCGACCGCCCGGACGCACCTCTCGCAGACCGGGACGTCGACGTCGACCAGCCGGAGGCCGCCCGACTCGAGCGCCGCCTCCGAGAGGCCGGCGTGGCGCACCGCCGCGCGGCGCAGGGCGATGGGCGGAGGGCCGTGGAGGGGCGGCCGGAGCGCTGCCGAGCATGGCCACCGGGGCCAGCGTCTTCGGATCGACGAGCCGGATGCAGTGGGACCGCCCCGGGAAGAGCGACGAGAGGGCGCGGGCGAGCGCCGCGGCCACGTCCTCGCGGGCGTGCGCCTGGGCCAGCTCCCGGGAGAGGTCGAGCAGCGCCCGGGTCGTGCCGGGCCCCGCGACCGGCGCCGCCTCCTCGAGGATCGCGAGCCACGGGCCGTCGCCGTCCCGGCGCCCCCGGACGTCCATGCCGGGCGGCAGGAGCCCGGCCAGCTCCCGGCCCGCGCAGCGCGCCGCGTCCAGGCCCACCGCGCGGCCGAAGGCCGGATTGGCCCAGGCGACCAGACCCCGCTCGACCACCGCCGCCGGCAGCGGCGAGCCCTCGAGCGCGGCGGCGACCGGCTCCGTCACCGGCCCCCTCGGAAGGCGGCCGCGGCAGCCGCCAGCACTTCCTTGACCGGGACGCCGTGCTCGCGCGCCCGGGCCAGGCAGTCCTCGTACTCCGGGTGCGCCCCCACCGTGGCCTCGCCGCGGCGCGCCACCTTCACGCGCACCTCGCCGTAGGGCGTCGCGACCGGGACGAGCTCGCGGTCGAGCTCGATGCGGTCGACGGCGTGGAAGCGGACGCCGAGCGTGGTGGTCTCGTCGAGCAGGACCCTCGCCACCGCGTCGCGCCGGTCGGCGGTCGCCAGCGCGCCGAGGAGCAGCCCGGGGCGCCCCTTCTTCATGGTGAGCGGGGCGGCCCAGGCGTCGAGCGCCCCGGCGGCCAGCGCGGCCTCGATGGCCCGGGCGACGAGCTGGCCCGGACAGTCGTCGAGGTTCGCCTCGAGCACGTAGAGCGCGCCGCCGGCCAGCTCCCGCCCGAGCGTCATGCGCAGCACGTTGGGCCGGTCGGGCCAGCGCGCGGTTCCCACGCCGTAGCCGATCCGCTCCGGCGCGAACGCCGGGAACGTGGCCGGATCGGCCACCTGCGCCAGCTCGGCGAGGAGCGCGGCGCCGGTCGGGGTCACCGCCTCCCCGGGCGGACCGCCCGGCCGCACCGGGATCCCCTTCAGGATCTCGAGCACCGCCGGCGGCGGCACGGGCAGGCGCCCGTGGGCGGTGGAGACGAAGCCCTGGCCCAGCTCGGGCGGCGCGCAGAGCACCCGGGGCCAGCCCAGGAGCTCCATCGCCGCCGCGGCGCCGCAGACGTCGACGATCGAGTCGAGCGCGCCCACCTCGTGGAAGTGGACCTCCTCGACGGGGACGCCGTGGACCCGGGCCTCGGCGCGGCCGATCCGCTCGAAGACCGCACGGGCGGCGGCGCGCGACCGCGGGGACAGGCCGCTCCCGTCGACGAGGGCGAGGATCTCCGGGAGGTGGCGCGCCCGGGTCTCTCCCTCCGGCACCAGCACGTCGACGTGCGTTCCCCGCACCCCGCCCGACTCGGCCCGGGTGGCGAGCAGCCGGAAGCCCGGGACGCCGAGCGTGGCGAGCGCGCCGTCGAGCGCGGCCCGGTCCACGCCCAGGTCGAGGGCCGCCGCGAGGAACATGTCCCCGGCGATTCCGCCGACCGGCTCGAGCAGCAGGATCTTCGCCATCCCCTCCGCCTTCACTGCCGGGCGATGAGCCCGGCCACGAACCCGGCGCCGAAGCCGTTGTCGACGTTCACGACCGACACGTTCGGCGCGCAGGAGTTGAGCATGGTGAAGAGCGGCGCCAGGCCGCCCAGGCTGGCCCCGTACCCGACCGAGGTCGGGAGCCCCACCACCGGCTTGCCCACCAGGCCGCCCACCACGCTGGGGAGCGCCCCCTCCATGCCGGCCGCCACGATCACCGCCACCGCCCGGTCCAGGTCGCCGCGGCGGGCGAGCAGCCGGTGCAGGCCGGCCACGCCGACGTCGTAGACCCGGATGGCGTCGACGCCCATCACGTCGAGCGTGACGACCGCCTCCTCGCACACCGGGATGTCGCTCGTGCCGGCGCAGCAGACCGCCACCGGTCCGCGCACCGGCAGGTCCATGCGCCCCCGGGACAGCGTGCGGGAGACCGGGTCGTAGCGGGACCCGCGGACGGCGCGGCGCGCCGGTCCGGCCTTGTCGGGGTCGAGCCGGGTGACGAGGAGCGGGCCCCGCGCCGCGAGCTTGCGGGCGATGGCCGCGACCTGCGCCGCGGTCTTGCGCTCGGCGAGCACCACCTCGGGCATCCCCACGCGCAGCGTCCGGTGGTGGTCGAGGGTGGCGAAGCCGCCCAGGTCCTCGAAGGGCGCGCCCTTGAGCGCGCCCACCACCTCGTCGACGCCGGCGTCGCCCCGCCGGAGGCGGGCCAGCAGCTGCCGCAGCGCCTTCTCGTCCATCAGCTTGCCTCCAGGGCTGCGGCGAGCCGGTCGAGCCGGGCCGGGTCCGGGAGGAGGAGTAAGGTCCCGCTCGCCTCCGGGCACCCGAATCGCACCCCCAGTGCCGGGCCGGACGCGCCCGGGGCCAGGACGTCCAGGCACTCCCGCGGGTTGCCCCGCGTCAGGCGGGGCACGCCGTGCAGCTGGCGCAGGTGGAGCTTCCGGGCCAGCGCCGACACGAAGGCCGATCCCGCGATGTTCCCCACCTCGACGAGCGCGCTCTCCCCCACCGCGTCGAGGGAGCCGGCGGCGGCGTCGGGCACGAGCGTCTGCGAGACCCGCTCCGCCTCGTCGGCCGCCACCAGGAGGACGAGCCGGCCGCCCACCGGGTCCTGCAGCTCCATGGCGACGGCCACCAGCTCCAGGTCGGGGCGCCCCACCAGCCGCGCCACGCCGGCCGGATCGGGACCGATCACCAGCTGCACCTCCCCGATGCTGGCGGTGCGTCCCACCAGCTTCCCGACGGTGCGGGCGGCCTCCCGCCCGCCCTCGGCGGCCAGCTCGCAGAGCGCCTCGAGGGCCGCCGCGTGGCGCGGATCGGCGGCGCTCATGCGGCCACCAGCCGGGGGACGTCCAGCACGAAGACCGGGCGCCCGTTCCCGAGGACGGTCACCGCCGAGAGGCCGGGCACCAGCGAGAGCGGGCCGTGGAGCGGCTTCAGCACCGCCTCCTGCTGCCCGAGCAGCTGGTCGACCGCCAGGCCCACCCTGCCCGTGTCACTATCCGTGACGACCACGGAGCGGCGTCCGCCCCCCGGCGCCGGGCCGGTGCCCAGCAGGACGCCCAGGTCGTGCACCGGCACGTGGCCGCCTCCGAAGGCGAGCTGGGGGGCCCCGCCGGCGCGCTCCAGGAGCTCCAGCCGGGCCTCGGCGGCCCCGTGGACCTTGGAGACCGGGATGGCCAGGATCTCGGTGCCCACCCGGACGAGGAGCACCGGCTGCATGGCCACCGTGAGGGGGAGCCTCAGGGTGAACCTCGTGCCCTTGCCGGGCTGGCTCTCGATGGAGAGGGTGCCGCCCAGCGCCTCGGCGCTGCGCTTCACCGCGTCCATCCCCACGCCGCGCCCGGAGACCTCGGTCACCTGGCTGGCCGTGGACACCCCGGGCAGGCAGGCGAGCAGGAGGACGTCGGCGTCGGGGAGGTTCGCGGCGGCCTCGGCCGCGATGGCCCCGTTCGCCACCGCCGCCCGGCGCAGCGCCGCGGCGTCCATGCCCCGGCCGTCGTCGGAGACCTCGAGGATGACCCGGTCGCGATCGCGCCGCGCCGACACCTCGATGCGGCCGGTGGGGCGCTTCCCGGAGGCGATGCGCTGGGCCGCGGTCTCGATGCCGTGGTCCACCGCGTTCCGGAGCAGGTGCAGCAGCGGATCGCC
The DNA here is from genome assembly GCA_963766715.1 of uncultured delta proteobacterium. GTDB lineage: Bacteria > Myxococcota > Myxococcia > Myxococcales > Anaeromyxobacteraceae > CAIOAK01. The sequence goes on along the minus strand of CAVYBH010000011.1, from coordinate 69,491 downwards.
GATCTCGTCGAGCAGCGCCCGGTCCACCTCGATCTCGGCGCCGGTCACCACCACGTCGACCTGCTTCCCGGTGCGGCGCGCCAGGTCGCGGGCGGCTCGCGGGAGCCGCGCCGAGAGGGCGGTGAGCGGCGTCATCCGGGCCGACATCACCTTCCGGTGGAGGTCCTTGGCGATGGCCTGGAGCCGGTCCACCCCCTCGTCGTGCTCGCGCCGCTGCGGTTCCGGGATGGCGCGACCGGCCTCCCGCAGCCGGGCCGTGGCGAGGAGGAGCTCGCCGGCCACGTCGAGGAAGTCGTCGAGCATCTCGGCGCGCACCCGGACCGTGCGGGGCGGCTCGGCGGGCGGCTCGGGAGGCGCCGGCGCGGACGGCGCGACCGGGGTCGCCTCGCGCACCTCGACCCGGGCCAGGTCGGCGATCTGCTCGAGGGTGCGGGTGATCTCCTCCGGGGTCGACGAGGTCTCGATCTCGGCGGTGAGCCGCCGATCGGGCATCCGGCCGGCGCGGAGCTCGTCGACGGTCGGGCTCGACGAGGCGATCCGGGCCGTGTCCCCGAGCCGCTTCAGCACCAGGAAGCCGCGGATGGCGGGGACCGGGCTCGACGCCGACACCTCCACCTCGATCCGGAGGCGTCGCCCGGACGGCGGGGCGGGAGGCGGGGGCGCCGGCGGCGCAGCGGTCCGGGCGGGCGCGGGCGCCGCCTCGCCCAGGAGCGGCTCGTCCGCGTCCGCGGCGCTCGCCTGCGCCTCGCCCGCCGCGCCGGGGGAAGCCGGCTCGGCGGGAGCGATGCCCCTCAGGCGGCTCGCCTGCGCGTCGAGGCGGGCGGAGACGGCCTCGTCGGCGGCCGGGGTCGTGCCGGTGGCGGCCTGCTCCACCATCGCGGTGATGGCGTCGGTGGCGGCGAGCAGGACGTCCACCACGTCGGGGCCGGGGACGCCTCCCTGCGCCCGCAGCACCCCGATCACGTCCTCGGCCCGGTGGGCCACGTGGGCGATGCCCTCCTGCTGCATGGCCGCCGCCATGCCCTTCACGCTGTGTGCGTGCCGGAAGAGCTCGTCGACGAGGGGGGCCGGGTCCTCGCCGCCGGCGCCGGCGCGCTCCAGCCGCACCAGCCCCTGCGCCAGCGCGTCCAGGTGCTCCTTCGACTCGGAGACGAAGAGCGCCAGGTATCTCGAGAGGTCCCAGTTCACCGTGGGTCTCTCCCGGCCGCCGATCAGGCCTCGCCCAGGACCTTCTTCACGACGGAGACGACGTCCTCGGACTTGAACGGCTTCACGATGAAGTCGCTGGCCCCCGCCTCGATGGCCTCCATCACCAGCGCCTCCTGCCCGAGCGCGCTGCACATGACCACCACCGCGCGCGGGTCGACCTTCACGATCTCCCGGGTGGCCTCGATGCCGCTCTTGAAGGGCATGACGATGTCCATCGTGGTGAGGTCGGGGCGGAGCTCGCGGAACTTCTCCACCGCCTCCAGGCCGTTGGCGGCCTCGCCGACGACCTCGAAGCCCGCGCTGGCGAAGATGTCGCGGATCATGTTCCGCATGAAGACCGCGTCGTCGACGATGAGGACTCTCTTCGGCATGGGAGGATCCGAGTCCCGCGGGGTTTGGATGCGGGATTCCAGGTCCCCACGCTACCACCCGCACCGGCCCGGCGGAAGGAAGCGTCGGGTGGGTCGCCGCCCTACCCGGACCGGCCCCGGAAGAGCCGCTGGGCCGCCGCGGCCAGCGCGTCGGGGTCGAGGACCGCCACCGGGAATCCCCGGACCGTGGAGAGCCCCTTCACCGGAAGTCCATCGCCGGGCCGGTCGGGCGGGTCCACCGGCTCGACGCCCAGCACCCCGTCGACGAGGAAGCCGAGCGCCCGCCGCTCCCGGTCGAGCACGAGCACCTGCCCGCCCCCGTCGCCGGGCGCGCGCCCCGGCCAGGCCCAGCAGGGGCGCCAGCTCCACCACCGCGACCACCCGCCCCCGCAGGCTCATGGCCCCCAGGACCGGCGGCCCGGTGCGCGGCACGTGGGCGAAGGGGGGCGCGGGAGGGACGACCACGGTCACGCTCTCCAGCGGGAGGGCGAATCGCTCGCCCCCGGCGCGGATGAGGACGTGGCGCGGGTCGGCGTCCACGGCCTACCGGTCGAGGCGGAACCGCGAGACGACGCTCTGCAGCTCGAGGGAGAGGTTGAGGAGCTCCTGGGCGGCGCTCGCCATCTGGGAGACCGAGGCGGTCTGCTCGACGATCACCTTGCGGACCTCCTCGGTGGAGGTGGCGTTGCCGGTGGCCACGTCGGAGATGTCGTCCATCGCGCGGACCATGTCGGCCGAGCCCTGGAGCTGGTCCCGCGCCGACTCGGAGATGACGCGGACCTTGTCCGCACCGGCCGCGGCGACGCCGGCGATGCCGTCGAGCGAGCGCATGATGGCGTTCAGGTCCTCGCGCCCCTCGCCCAGCTCGGCCACCGAGGCCCGCATGGCCTGGACGACGCCGGAGGCCCGCGCGGAGACGTCGGCGGCCACCGCCGAGATCTGCTCGGCGGAGCGCCCGGCGCTCTCGGCCAGCTTGCGGACCTCCTCGGCCACCACCGCGAAGCCGCGCCCGTACTCCCCGGCGCGGGCCGCCTCGATGGTGGCGTTCAGGGCGAGCAGGTTGGTCTGCTGGGAGATGCTGGTGATCACCTCCACGATCTGGGTGATCTCGCGGGTCCGCTCGCCGAAGGCGAAGACCTGCTCGCTCGCCACCTCGATCCGGGCGAAGACCTTCTTCACCTTCTCGGCGGCCAGCCGCGCCGCCTCGCCCGACTGGGTGGCGCCGGAGGAGGTGTCGGCGCTGGCCTTGGCGGCCTCCTCGGCGCTGCGGGCGGTGCGCTCGATGGAGGCGGCGATGTCGCCGATGACCTTCGAGGTCCGCTCCACCAGGCCGGACTGCTCCTCGGCGCCCTGGGCGATCTTGGCCATCGAGCTCGCCACCTCGTCGGTGGAGGCGTTCACCTCCTCGGCGGAGGTCTGCAGCTCGTTGGCGCTCTCGGCCACCGACTGGGCGGTGCGCTGGATGCGCGAGACGAGGTCGCGCAGGTTCTCCTGCATGGTGCGGATCGAGCCGGTGAGGTCGTCGACCTCGTCGTGGAAGCCGCGCTGCTCCTCGGAGACCACGCTCTTCGAGAGGTCGCCGCCGCTGATCTCCACCGCCGAGAACTTGAGGCGGGCCAGCCGGGAGACGCGGAGCACGGCGGTGGAGAGCGCGTAGCCCGCCACCAGCGTGAGCGCCACCAGCACCGCGTCCGCCACGATCGGGCGGTCGGGCAGGAGCCGGCCCTTCACGATCGGCGTGGCGAAGAGGAGGAAGACCCCCAGGCTGACGTAGGAGAGGAGGAGCTTGGTCTGGAGCGACACGCTGCGCCCCGGGGGCGGGGACGGCGCGCGCAGGTCCCGGTCGGGCGGACGGCCGCGCAGCGCCACGAGGTGGGGGGGCGTGTCCTGTCCGCGCGCCGGCGGGCGGTTCGATGGGCGGTCCTGGCGCAGGCTCCTCGACACGGGCACTCCTCTGGCGGATTCCGGGGACCCCGGGATCCTACGCCCTGCGGCGCCCCGGTCCAATAACGGGTCCGGAACGGAGGTGATCGTGGCCGGCCCGGCGCAGCCGATGAAGGCCGCCCCCACCTTTCACCACCCGGATCCCGGTCCTCGACTCGATCTCGCCGATCACCGCCACCGGCGTGCGGGTGCGGCGGGCCGCCGCTCGCATGGCCGGGAGCCGGGACGGCGGCACCGCGAGCACCAGCTCGTAGTCCTCCCCGCCGGCGAGTGCCTCCTCGTGGGGATCCGCCCGGCCCGCGGTGAGGGCCCGGTAGCCCCGGGAGAGCGGCAGCCGCTCGAGGTCCACGCGCGCCCCGACGCCGGAGGACTCGCAGAGGTGCCCCAGGTCCTGGATCAGCCCGTCGGAGACGTCGATGGCCGCGTGCGCGATGCCGGCCGCCGCCCGGCCGAGCGCGAGCCTCGGCGTGGGGCGCCTCTGCCGCGCCCGGAGCGCCGCCGGGGCGCCGGACTCGAGCCCCAGGGCCGCGTCGCCCAGGCTCCCGCTCACCAGGATCAGGTCGCCCGGCGCGGGCGCCCGTCCGGAGCAGCGCGCGGCCGCGCCGGACCGCGCCCACCACCGTCACCGTCACCGAGACCTGGTCGGCGGCCGTGACGTTCCCCCCGACCACGCTCGTGCCGTGCGCGCGGGCACAGCGGGCGATCCCCCGCCCGACCCGGGCGAGCCAGCGCGGGTCCGTGCCGCGGGGCGTGGCCAGCGCCACGAGCGCCCAGAGGGGCCTCGCTCCCATGGCGGCCAGGTCGGAGAGATTCACGGCGAGTGACTTCCACCCGACGTCCTCGGGAGAGAAGCCGCTCCCGAAGTGGACGCCCTCCACCACCGCGTCCACCGTGGCCACCAGGTCGTGCCCGGCGGGCGGCCGCAGCACGGCCGCGTCGTCGCCGATGCCGACCTGCACGCCCTCTCCGGCGCGGAAGCCCCGGGTGAACCGCTCGATGAGCTGGAACTCGCCCGGGCGCGCCACGCGGAGCTAACCCGCCGCGGCCGTCGGGGTGGCCCGCACGGCCAGGGCCGCCGGTCCGGACGCCATCACCGGGAGCGAGATGGTGAAGGTCGTGCCCTGCTCCGGGCGCCGACTCGACCCTGACGTCGCCGGCGTGGGCCTCCACGTAGCTCTTCACGATGGCCAGGCCGAGGCCGGCGCCGCCGAACTCGCGGGTCGTCGAGCCGTCCACCTGGAAGAAGACGTCGAAGACGCGCGCCAGGTTCTGCGGCGCGATGCCGATGCCGGAGTCCACCACCTGGATGGCCACCCGGTCGTCGCCGTCGGCGCGGGCCTGCACGTTCACCGCGCCGCCGGAGGGGGTGAACTTGACCGCGTTCGACACCAGGTTGATGAGCGACTGGCGGATCTTCTCGCGATCGCACTGGACCCGGGGCATCTGGGCCGGCTGCCAGGCCACCCGCAGCCCCTTCTTCCGCGCGTGCGGGGTCACGGTGGCGACCGCGTCCCGCATGATGGTGTTCACGTCCACGTCCGAGACCACCAGCTTCACGCGGCCGGCCTCGATCTTGGAGATGTCGAGGATGGAGGTGATGAGCCCGAGCAGGCTCTCCCCCTTGTCCATGATGATCTGGAGGTACTCGCGCTGCTCGGCGGTGAGCGGGCCGCCCAGCCCCTCCAGCATCATCTCCGAGTAGCCGATGACGCTGGTGAGCGGGGTGCGGAGCTCGTGGCTCATGGTGGCGAGGAAGTTGGACTTGAGCCGGTCGAGCTCCTTCAGCGCCTGGTAGGCCCCCTCGAGCTGCCGGTTCTTCTCCTGGACCTCGCGGTAGGACTCCTGCACGGCCTCGATGTGGAGGCGGGCGGTGAGGAGGTTCTTGTGGCCGGTGAAGACCAGCACGTCGAGGATCTCGGCGAAGTGCTTGAGGACCTTCTCGGCCGTGGCCTGGGGCACGCGCCGGATCTTCTGGAGGTAGGAGGCCGCCACCTTCTCGTCGAAGTCGGGCGAGAGCTTGGTGAGGGCCGCCGGCAGCGCCACCAGGTCGTCGGGCACGAAGGGGCCGAAGACGATGCGGCCGATCACGTCGCCCTCGTAGAGCACCGGCTGGATGGCGTAGCGGCAGCCCGCGAAGCAGTTGACGGTGCTCGGGACCGGCTCCTCGACCAGCGGCTCGGTCTTCACCCGCTGGACGGTCGCCATGCACTGGCTGCGGCCGTCCGGGGTCTGCCACAGGTAGCCGCAGAAGTCGGCGTTGCCGATCTTCACGTCCACCAGCTTGTTGCCCCCCTCGTCGAAGACCTTCACGCCGATCCGGTACAGCTCCGCGAAGGACTGGCAGACCTCGGAGAAGGACCGGAGGTCGAGCAGATCGCCGAGCGGCGTCGGCTGGAGGAGGACGGACTGCTGGATCTTCATCTGGCTTCCACGCGGCTGAGGACCGAGCCGAGGAACTCCTTCTCCGGCAGGGCGAAGCGCTTGCCCAGCCCGAGCGCGCGATCGAGGTCGCGGTAGCAGAGGGCGAGCAGCGCCCCGAGGGTCTCGAGCACCCCCTCCCCCTGGATGGCCTTGGCCGGGACCACCGGGACCTTGGGCGCGCGGGGGAGGTCGGCGAAGTCGTCGTCCCGGATGTCCTCGAGGTCGGTCTTGTTCTTCTGGATGACGATGGGGAGCGCGCGCGGATCGAGGCCGTTGGCCTCGAGGTTGCGCAGCATGTCCTTCCAGTAGGCGAGCGTGGAGGCGGTCTCGGACTTGCGGCTGTCGGCCACGAAGACGACCGCGTCGCTCCCCTGGAGGACGATGCGGCGCGTCGACTCGTGCATCACCTGGCCGGGCACCGTGTAGAGCTTGATCTTCACCTTCACCCCGCCCGGGGTCCGGAAGAAGACCGGCATCATGTCGAAGAAGAGCGTCCGGTCGTCCTTGGTGTCGAGGGTCATGAGCCGCCCCCGCACCTTGGGATCCATCTTCTGGTAGAGGGCCTGGAGATTCGTCGTCTTTCCGGACAAGGCTGGTCCGTAATAGACGACTTTCACCGCGAGTTCGCGGCTCTCCTCGTTGAATTGGGCCATGGACCTGGCTGCTCCTCGCGCCCTCCCCCGCTGCACCGTCAACGTAACGCAAAGCCGGGGGCGGTTCCAGCCGTGCCCCCCCGGATCGGGTGACTCCTCAGCGATGAGAGGCTTCCCACCAGCGCCGGGCCTCGTCGACGGACCGGAGCAGGGGGCTCGGCGGGAGCGACGCCAGGAAGGCGCGGCCGTACCCCCGGGTGGTGAGGCGCGGGTCGAGAACCGCCACCAGGCCCCGGTCGGCGCGGGAGCGGACGAGGCGGCCGAACCCCTGCCGCAGCTGGAGCGCGGCGGCCGGGACCTGGAGCTCGGAGAAGGCGTCGCGCCCCTCGTCGGTGAGCGCCTTCACCCGCGCCGCGATCACCGGGTCGTTGGGCGGCGAGAAGGGGAGCCGGTCGATGACCACGAGCGAGAGCGCCTCGCCGGGCACGTCCACGCCCTCCCAGAAGCTCTGGGTGGCGAAGAGCACGGAGGGGCGCTCCCGGAACGCCTCGAGCAGCCGGTGCTTGGGGCGCTCGCCCTGCAGCAGGAGCTGCCAGGGCAGGTCGGAGAGGGCCTCCCGGAAGGCGAGCATGTTGCGCACCGAGGTGCAGAGCACGAAGGCGCGGCCGCCGGTGACCTCGGTGAGCTCCCGGACGGCGCGGGCGGCGGCGGCCACGAACCCGGGCTGGTTGGGATCGGGGAGGCCCGCCGGTGCGACGATCGCCGCCTGGGTGGCGTAGTCGAACGGGCCGGGGAAGGTGCGCTCGTCGACGTCGAAGTCCTCCCGCAGCCCGACCTGGCGGCGGAAGTAGTCGAAGCGCCCCTGGCTGGCCAGGGTGGCGCTCGCGAAGACCACCGTGTCCACGTTGCGGTAGAGGCGGGTGACGAGCTCCTCGGCCACGTCGATGGGCGCGGCCCGCAGGAAGACCCCGCGGCCGCGGGCCTCGGCGAAGAAGACGCGGGACGGCTCCCGCATGGCGGTCACCGCGGCCAGCTCGACCCGCAGCTCGGCGGCGCGCCGCGCGATCTGGAGCAGGGCCGGCGACGGGTCGTCGGCCAGCTCGGCGCGCAGCTCCTCGAGGGCCCCGTCGAGCCGGTCCTGCTCGCCGGCCAGCGGCTCGAGCATGGAGGGCACGAGGGGTCCGCGCAGGTTCTCCTCCTCCGGCTTGCGCCCCCCGCGCGGCGGCTCGGAGCGGCCGGAGCCCCGGGCCAGCGCCCGGGCCACCGAGCCGAAGAAGCGCTCGCCGGCCTTGGAGAGCTCGCCGGTGGTGCGCTTCAGCATGGAGGCCAGGTCCGGGCGATCGGCCACGGACCGCTGGGCGTCGCGGGCCAGCTCCTCCACCCGGTAGGACGAGACCTGCAGCCCGAAGTACTCGGTGGCGACCTCCTCGATGGCGTGGGCCTCGTCGAAGATCACCGCCTCGTAGGGCGGCAGCACCTCGACCCCGGCCCGCGAGGTCCGCATGGCCAGGTCGGCGAAGAAGAGGTGGTGGTTCACGAGCACGATCTCGGCCGCGGCCGCGCGCGCCCGGGCCTGCTGCACGAAGCAGTCCTCCCAGCGCGGGCACTCCTTCCCGACGCAGGTCTCGCCGGTGGCGGAGAGATCCTTCCAGGTCAGGTAGGAGTCGGGCAGGTCGATCTCGCTCCGGTCGCCGGTGGCCGTGGTCCGCGACCACTCCCGGATGCGGGGCCACAGGGCCGCCTCCTCCCGGGTGGCGAAGGTGGGGTGGCGCTCGAACTCCTCGCCCCGGGCCAGGCAGTAGTAGTTGGCGCGCCCCTTGAGGTAGGCCGCCGAGATCTCGACGCCGCACCGGTCGCGGAGCAGCGGGATGTCGCGGAACCAGATCTGCTCCTGGAGCGCGCGCGTGGCCGTGGAGATGACCACCCGCCTCCCCGAGAGCACGGCCGGGAGCAGGTAGGCGAGCGTCTTCCCGGTGCCGGTGCCGGCCTCGGCCACCAGGTAGCGGCGTCGGGAGAGCGCGTCGGCCACCGCCTCGGCCATGCGCACCTGGTCCGGCCGCGGCTCGTAGCCCTCCAGCGCGCGCGCCAGCCGCCCGCCGGGGGCGAGCACCGTCTCGATGGCGCTCTGCGCGGAGACCGGCATCAGCGGGTCGCTCCCGTGCGCAGGAAGGCCATGGCGGTCCAGGCGGCCGCGCCGAGCAGGAGGACGGCCACGGTCGCCAGGACGGCCCGCTTCACCCAGGGTGACACGGGCCGCCGGGGGCACGGTTCGCGGCACGGCGGCCAGGCCGAGGACGGTGGCCTTGCGCAGCACCTCGTCCCGTCCCCGGAGCGCCAGCGGCGTCGTCCGGGCGCTCCACCAGGACCTCCCGGTAGCGGGCCCCGACCCGCGCCAGCCCCTCGAGGTCGTTCACCCCGGCCAGGAGGGCGCGGTGGGCCTCCTCGTCGCCCCAGCGGGCGCGCAGCCCGGCCCAGGCGGCCTCCTCGCCGGCGCCGGGCGCCTCCGCGCCGTCTCGGGTCGGGTCGGTCACAGCCGGATGGGCACGGGGACGAAGGTGACGACGAAGAGCAGGATCGACGCCAGCGCCACCGCGCGGCGCCCCGGCGTGATGGGCTCGTCGATCATCGCGGGCGGGTGGCGGAGCCCGATGACCAGCCGGGTGAGCAGCCACCAGACGAGCCAGTTGAGCGAGACGAGGAGGCCGGCGGCGAGCAGCGCCCAGGAGAGCAGGCGGGAGAGGCGCAGCGCGCCGCGCTCGCCCAGCCAGGCGTAGGTCACGTGCCCGCCGTCGAGCTGGCCGATGGGGATGAGGTTCAGGGTGGTGACGAACAGCCCCAGCCAGGCCGCCAGCGCCACCGGGTGCACGAAGACGTCGGTCCCCGGGGCGAGCGGCCCGATCACCAGCCGCTGCAGGGCCGTGGTGAGCAGGCTGTCCCCGAAGACCATGGCGTCGCCGCCCCAGGAGAGCTTCTCCCCGTGCAGCAGGGCCTGGGCGATGGACCAGGCCGACCCGGTGTTGGAGACGGCCATCTCCCCCACCGCGCGAACCTCCGAGTGGGCGAGCCCCCAGACGTAGAGGGGAATCGCGACCAGGGCGCCGGCGATGGGGCCGGCGGCGCCGATGTCGAGCACGGCGTCGCGCGACGGGATGGGGGAGCGCAGCCGGATGAGCGCGCCCAGGGTGCCGAAGCTCGTCGGCACGGGGATGAAGAAGGGGAGCGTGGTGTCCACCCGCCAGGCCCGGGCCTGCAGGTAGTGGCCCATCTCGTGCGCCAGCAGGATGGCGAGGATCGCGCCCGAGTAGGAGAGGCCCGCGAGCACGAGGCCCGGGAGGCCGTCCGCGTCGTAGCCGGCGAAGCCGGCGCCGCAGAGGACGGTGGTCCCCACGGTCGCCAGGAAGAGCAGCGCGTTCCACCAGGGCAGGCGGCGCCTCGGGGGCGCGATGTGGATGGTCTCCTCCACGTCCGTCGATCAGGGAGCCGTCGCCGGCGCGCCCGGGATCTCCTCGGGGCGCATCTCCCGGATGGCGCCCCGGTCGACCGTGAGGAAGAAGAGGCTGCGCACCGGCTCCCCGCGCGCGTCGAAGGTCACGTCGCCGGTGGCGCCGGGGAACGGGGCCTGGCGGGCGAGCGCCTCGCGCATCTCGGCGCGGCCGGAGACGCCCCGCCGCATCGCCGAGGCGACCATGCGCGCGGCGTCGTAGGCGCTGGCCTCGAGGATCGAGGGCGACCGGGCGTTGGCCATCTGGAAGGCCTCGACGAACTTCCTCGTCTCGGTGCGCTCCGACCCGGCGAAGAAGCCGTCGACGAAGACCGCGCACTCCACGTACTTGCCGGCCTTCTCCACGATGGCCGGGTCGTCCCACCCGTTGGCGCCGAGCAGGAGGACCGGCTTCACGGTCCAGGGGCTCACCTTCTGGATGCGCTCGATCTCGTGCGGGTCGCAGGCGGTGACCACGTCCTCCACCGCCAGCGTCGGCGCGAGCAGGGTCACGCTCCGCGCGAAGTCGGGGACGAAGACCGCGTCGAACTCGATGATGGGCGGCAGCTCCTTGCGGGCCTTCTCGAGGGCCTTGGCGCGCCGGTACGGGTCGGTGATCTCCTTGGTGATGGCGCGGGACGCCTCGCGCCAGTCGGCCCGCTGCTCCACCTGGCTGCGCCCCACCAGCTCCTTCACCATGGGTGCGAAGTTGGCCCGGTCGCCCTCGTAGCCGACGGCCCGCTGGATCGACCCGCCCCGGGCCTCGACCTCGGCGCCGAAGGCGGTGCGGAGCTCGGTGCCGTAGGGGATCTCCGGGTAGAGGACCACCACCTTCCGCAGCCCGCGCCGCGCGATGGCGAACTCGGCGAGCGCCTGGGCCTGCGCCGGGGCCGTCAGCATGAGCCGGAAGACGTAGGGGCGCCCGTCGGCGACGCCGTCCACCTTGGAGAGCGACAGGAGCGGCACGCCGGCCTGCTGGGCCGCGGTGGCCGCCCGCAGCGCCTCGGCGTTGGTCACGCCGCCCACGATGGCCACGGCCCCCTCGGCGGCGAGCTGCGCCACCGCCTCGGCCGCGCCGTCCGGTTCACCGCGGGTGTCCTTGGACACCACGCGGATCGGGCCGCCCTCGGGGATGGCGAGCGCCACGCCCTGGAGGATGGCCTCGCCCCAGGCCTTGAACTTGCCGGAGAGGGGCACCGCCACGCCGATCGTCCCGGCCACGGCGGCGGTCCTCGCCGTCGCCCGGGCGGCCAGCGCCACCCCGAGCGCGCTCCCCTTCGGGACCTCGGCGGCCAGCGCCTCGACCTCCTGGGGCGAGAGCTTCGTCGCCACGATCTCCTGGGCCCGCGCCATCTCCCGGTCGCGCTCGGCGGCGGGGAGGTAGCCGGCGGCCTCGGCGCGCCAGCGCGCGGCCAGCGGCCAGTTGCGGCCGGCCTCGGCGGCGTCGGCGATGCGCAGGGCCAGGTTGCCCCGCTTGGGCGCCGGGGTCTCCTCCCAGGCCTGCGACGAGGGTCTGCATGCCCCGGGCGCCCTGCCCGGCCTCGATCTCGGCGAGTCCGTAGCGCACCGCGGCCTCGTCGGCTCGCGGCCAGAGCGGGTAGCGGGACAGGAGCTCCGCCCAGTCGGCGGCGGCGCGCGCCGGCTGCTTCGCCTTCATCCAGGCCCGGGCCGCCTCGTCGAGCGCCTCCGGCGCCTCGGCGGCGGCGGGGGAGGTGCGCGCCAGCTTCTCGAAGGCCTCGGCGCTCCTGGCGGGCGGCGTGGAGGCGGCGGCCGCCCGGAGCTTCGCGAGCTCGGTGGCGGCGGCGGCGGAGGGAGCGGTGGCGACGGGGGCGGACGGGAGCCCGCCGGGACGAGCGGCGGGCTGGGTGGTCGCACAGGCCGCTGCGAGCAGCGCGGCGACGGCAGCCGGAAGGGAAACGCGCATGGATCCCGCTCTTCTATAAGAACGCCGCCCCCGGCGGAAGGCCAGGAGCCCTACTTGCCCAGCAGGTCCGCCACCTTGCTCCAGAAGCGGCTGGCCGCAGGGTGGGTCTCCTCGCCGGAGAGGGCCGCGAAGCGCTCGAGCAGCTCCCGCTGCTCCTTCGAGAGGTGGGTCGGGATCTCCACCTGGATCTGCACGTGCTGGTCGCCGCGGGAGCCGCCGCCCAGCGGCGCGATCCCCTTGCCCTTCAGCCGGAAGGTCTTGCCGGGCTGCGTCCCGGCCGGGATCTTGAGCTTGTGCGGGCCGTCGAGGGTGGGCACGTCCACCGAGGCCCCGAGCGCGGCCTGCGCGATGGAGATGGGCAGCTCGCACACCACCTCGGTGTCCTGCCGGCGGAAGATGGAGTGCTCGCGCACCTCGACCACCACGTAGAGGTCGCCGGCCTCGCCGGAGGGCGACGGCGCCGGCTCCCCTTCCCCGCGCAGCTTGAGGCGGGTGCCGCTGTCGACGCCGGGCGGGACCTTCACGTCGACCATCGACTTCTCGGCCACGCCCCCCGCCCCGCCGCAGGTCGTGCAGCGGTCGGTGATGATCTTCCCCTCGCCGCGGCACTGGCCGCAGGTGCGGGAGATGGCGAAGAAGCCCTGCTGCACCCGGATCTCGCCGGAGCCGCGGCAGGTGGGGCACTGCTTGGGCTGGGTCCCCGGCTTGGCGCCGCTTCCCTTGCAGGTCTCGCATCGCCGGGGCCGGGAGAGCTCGATGCGCGAGGTGGTGCCGAAGGCCGCCTCCTCGAAGGACAGCTCGAGGTTGTAGCGGAGGTCCGCTCCCCGGGCGCGGCGCTGGCCGCGGCGGTGGGCCCCGAAGACCTCCCCGAAGATCTCCCCGAAGATGTCGTTGATGCTGGTGGCGCCGCCGCCGGCGAAGCCCGCGAAGGGATCGAAGCCCTGGGCGCTGCCGAAGCGGTCGTAGCGGACGCGCTTCTCGGGGTCGCAGAGGACGTCGTAGGCCTCGGCCACCTCCTTGAACCGCTCCTCCGCGGCGTGGTTGCCGGGGTTGCGGTCGGGGTGGAACTCCATGGCGAGACGGCGGAACGCCGTGCGGATCTCGTCGCCGGAGGCCGTGCGCTCGACGCCCAGCACCTCGTAGAAGTCTCTTTTCTCGGAACTCATCGGGGATCTCGGCGAACCTAATGCCCCGGAACGTCGGGGCAAGTCCAGGGCGAACGACGGCTCTCCCTAGGGGTTCGCGCCCCCGTCCTGCCCCTGCGACGAGTAGATCGCGTCGGCGATGCGATAGGCGGAGCCCTCCAGGCGCTGGAGGGCCTCCTTGATCCGGGCCGCGTCCGGCGACCCCATCAGGGACTTCAGCTCCTCGAGATCGGCGCGGATCTCGGCCAGGTCGTCGGCCTTCAGCGCGCTCGCGTACTCCTCCAGGCTCTTCTCGGTGGTGTAGATGAGCCCCTCGGCGTTGTTGCGCAGCTCGGCCAGCTCGCGCTTCTCCTTGTCGTCGCTGGCGTGCTGCTCGGCCTCCTGGATGGCCCGCTGGATGTCCTCCTCGGACATGCCGGACCGGGCCGCGATGCGGATCTGCTGCTTCTTGCCGGTGCCCAGGTCCTCGGCCTCGACGTGGACGATGCCGCTCGGGTCGATCTCGAAGCGGACCTCGATCTGGGGCACGCCGCGCGGCGCCGGCGGGATGCCCACCAGCTCGAAGCGCGCCATCGTCTTGTTGTCGGCCGCCATGTCGCGCTCGCCCTGGAGCACGTGGACCGAGACGAGGGGCTGGTTGTCCACCGCGGTGGAGAAGACCTGCCCCTTGCGCACCGGGACGGTGGTGTTCTTGGGGATGATGCGGGTGAAGACCCCGCCCGCCGTCTCGACGCCCAGTGAAAGGGGCGTCACGTCGAGGAGGAGGACGTCCTTCACCTCGCCCTTCAGCACGCCGCCCTGGATGGCGGCGCCCACCGCCACCACCTCGTCGGGGTTCACCCCCTTGTGCGGCTCCTTGCCGAAGAACTTCCGGACCGTCTCCTGGACCCGGGGCATGCGCGTCATGCCGCCGACGAGGATCACCGTGTCGAGCTGCGCGGCCGTGATGCCGGCGTCCTTGAGGGCGGTCTTGCAGGGCTCGATGGTCTTGTCGACGAGGTCGGAGACCAGGCTCTCGAGGGTGGCCCGGTCGATGGTCTCGGCGAGGTGCTTCGGCCCGGTGGCGTCGGCGGTGATGAACGGGAGGTTCACCTCGGTCTCGGTGGCCGAGGAGAGCTCGTGCTTGGCGCGCTCGGCGGCCTCCTTGAGCCGCTGGAGCGCCATCCGGTCCTTGCGCAGGTCGATGCCGGTCTGATCCTGGAAGCGCTTGGCCAGCCAGTCGATGAGCCGCTGGTCGAAGTCCTCGCCGCCCAGGAAGGTGTCGCCGTTGGTGGCCTTCACCTCGAAGACGCCCTGGTTCAGCTCGAGGATGGTGATGTCGAAGGTGCCGCCGCCGAGGTCGTAGACCGCGAGCAGCTCGCCCTTGGCGGTCTGCTGCTTGTCGATGCCGTAGGCCAGCGCCGCGGCGGTGGGCTCGTTGATGATGCGCAGCACCTCCAGGCCCGCGATGCGGCCGGCGTCCTTGGTGGCCTGGCGCTGCGCGTCGTTGAAGTAGGCCGGGCAGGTGATGATGGCCTCGGTCACCGGCTCGCCGATGTAGTCCTCGGCGGTCTGCTTCATCTTGGCGAGGACCATCGCCGAGATCTCGGAGGGGGACATCTGCTTGCCCCCCGCCTCGACCCAGGCGTCGCCGTTGCCGGCGGCGACGATGCGGTACGGGACCGAGGAGGTGGTGCGGGCGACCTCGCGGTCCTTGAACTTGCGGCCGATGAGCCGCTTGGTCGAGTAGATGGTCGACTCGGGGTTGGTCACCGCCTGGCGCTTGGCGATCTGGCCGACCAGGCGACCTCCACCCTCGGTGAAGGCGACCATCGACGGCGTGGTCCGGGACCCCTCGCTGTTGGGGATCACCACCGCCTCGCCCTGCTCCATCACGGCGACGCAGCTGTTGGTGGTCCCGAGGTCGATGCCGATGACCTTCCCCATCCCGCGCTACCCCCCGTCCTCGCCCGTGGGCGCCTGCGCCGCCACCGCCACCATCGCGGGGCGGAGGAGCCGCCCGTGGTGCAGCCAGGCCCGCCCGTGCTCCGCCACCACCGAGCCCGGCGCGGCGTCGGCCGACGGGACCGTGGCCAGCGCCTCGTGCAGCGCGGGATCGAAGGTGGCGCCCAGCGCGCTCTGCGGCTGCACGCCGTGGCGGGCCAGCGCCTCCTCGACCTGCCGGAGCACCATGCGGATCCCCTCGGCGAGCGGGTCGTTCGGGGGCGCGGCGGCGAGCGCCCGCTCCAGGTTGTCGATCGCCGGGAGGAGGTCCTTCACCACCGGGCCGGCGGCGTGGCGCGCCGCGTCGTCCCGCTCGCGAGTCACCCGCTTCCGGAAGTTGTCCAGGTCGGCGGCGGTCCGGAGCAGCCGGTCGTGCTCGGCCGCCAGCTCGCCCTCGAGCCGCTTCAGCTCGCCGTCGAGGTCCGGGGCGGGCGCCTCCACCTCCACCTCGGCCACCGCGGGATCCGGGGCCGGCTCGGCGGGGTCGTGCTTCGTCACGCTCTTCAGCGCCTCCTCGAGGACGGAGGCCGGGATGTCCGCGGCAAAGCTCCCTTTTTCTCCGGTTCCTGGCATGCGTGGCTCGGGCGGCTTCCGGTGCGGCGTGAACCCCGAATATGTCACATGGGTCTGGCTGCGAGCAAGAAACGGGGTGCGCAAGTGCTCGGTACGTCAGGGGAAAGGTACGCGGGAGGGGCCGGTCAGGTCCGGTCGGTGGCCGACAGGGCCCGGGAGATCTCGCGCGCGGTCAGGTCGACGAGGGGAATCACCCGGCCGTAATCCATCCGGGTCGGGCCGATGACGGCCAGCGCGCCCAGGACCAGCCCGTCGCGGACGTACGGGGCGGCCACCACCGACACGTCGGAGGTGGAGGCCAGCTCGCTCTCCGCCCCGATGAAGATCTGCATCTCGCGGGCCTGGAGCACCCGGTCGAGCACGCGCAGGATCCGGTCCTTCTCGGCGAAGGTGCGCAGGAGCGCGCGGGCCTTGCCCATGTCGGCGAACTCGGGGGCGTCGAGGAAGGTGACCTCCCCGTCCACCAGCACGCGCTCCGGCCCCGGCACGGGGAGCGCCCGCTCGGCCAGGCGCAGCGCCTTGCCCATCAGGTCGCGCAGCGCGGTCTCGTCGGCCCGCATGTCGGCGAGGATGGCGTCGCGCAACCCCTCGAACCCGGTCCGCTCCAGCTTCTCGGAGAGGTAGGCGGCGGCCTGCTCGAGCTCGGCGTCGGTGTGGGGGACCTCGAGCTGCACGAGCTTGTTCGTCACCAGGCCGGCCCGGGAGACGAAGACCGCCAGCACGCGGTTCTCCCGCAGCCGGACGAACTCCACGTGGCGCGTGGGATCGGAGAGGGCGCGCGGGGTCGACACCACGCCCACGTGCTGTGACAGCGAGTGAAGCAGCTCGGCGGTGCGGCCCAGCAGGCTGTCCACCGCGGGCGCTCCCTGCGCCACCATCTCGATGCGCTCCCGGTCGGCGGAGGAGGGCGGCCGCACCTTGACGAGCAGGTCGACGAAGAGCCGGTAGCCCGCCGAGGTGGGAACCCGGCCGGCGGAGGTGTGCGGCTTCTCGAGGAGCCCGAGCGCCTCGAGGTCGGCCATGACGCTGCGGACCGTGGCCGGCGAGACGTCGAGGTCGTGCCGGGACAGGAGCGTCTGGCTCGCCACCGGCTCGCCGGTCTGGATGTGGTCCTGCACGATGGCGCGAAGGATCTCGCGCTCCCGCCGGCTCAGCTCGTGCTCGGGGGACGGCATGGGGCGGCTACGGTTCCTCGAGGTGGCGCAGCGCCGCCTGGGACAGGGCGGGCACGCGGCCGGCGCGGAGCTCGCGCCAGCGGGCCTGGGCGAGCGGGCGGTCGCCGGCGGCCTCGGCGAGGAGCGCCTCGAAGTGGACGCGGGCCTCGGGCGACGTGAAGACGAGGAACCGGCGCGCCGCGCCGTCGGGGTCGAGGCGCAAGGCCTCGGCCACCAGCCGGCCCGCATCGGCCTCGCCCCGGGCGTCGGCGAGCAGGGCGAGCGCGTACACCGGCTCGGCCCGCGCGGCGTCGATCTCGCGAGCCGTCTCCAGGTGGGCCTGCGCGGCCTGGAGGTAGCCCTCGTTCGAGTAGAGGTCGGCCAGGTTCACCAGCGCCGCCTGCTGCTCGCGAGGCGCCCCGCGGACCACCACCTCGTCGAGGAGCTGCCGCGCCGCTTCCTGGTGCCCCTCCAGGTGATAGGCCACGGCCAGGTCGTTGAGCGCGTCCATCCGCTCGGGGTCGGAGCGGACCACCGACTCGAACCCGCTGCGCGCCGCGGCCAGCTGGCCGGCGCGAAGCTCGGACGTCCCCGGCCCGGCGGCCTGCACCAGCACGCCCGTGACCGGGGCGCCGCCCGCCCGGACCGACGGCTCCTGCCCACCGCACGCCGCCACGAGGGCGAGCGCCGGGAGGAGGAACGGCCGGAGGATGCGGGGAAGCGGCATGGCGAGGGGCTCCAGGTGCGGAGAGGGAAGTGTATCGACCCCCCCTCCTCCGATCAACAACACCCGACCCGGCCCCGCTTTGCCGGCGATCCCGTGTTAAGCACCGGGCCGCCGTGTCCGAGAGAAGCTCCCGCCCCCCCTCCCCCGCCACAGAGGGGGGGGGTGCGCCCGCGCCCTGGGGCGCCGTCGCCGATGCGGTCGCGGCGGGCGGGGCCGACGTCGTCGGCCTGTCGGGCTCCGCGCGGGGGCTCGCCGTCCAGCACCTCCTCGCGAGCGGCAAGGGAAGGCGCGCGGTCCTCGCCGTGACCGCCGACGAGGAGGAGGCCGACCTCCTCGCCCGCGACCTCGAGTTCTTCCTCGGCGCGGGAAGGCCGGGAACGCCGGCGGTGGTCCGGGTCCCCGCCGACCCCATCCTCCCCTACGACGACCTCTCCCCGGATCGCGGCCTGGAGATGGACCGGCTGGCGGCCCTCTCGCGCCTCCACCTCGGCACCGCCGAGATCCGTGCGGTCGTGGTCTCGGCCCGGGCGCTGGCCCGGCGCCAGGTGCCGCGCGCCGAGCTGGGGCGCCAGCTCGAGCTCGTCGGCCCGGGCGTCACGCTCGACCGCGACGCGTTCGCGGCGCGGCTCGTCGAGCTCGGGTACGCGCGCGTCCCGCTGGTCGAGGACCCCGGCACCTTCGCGGTGCGGGGCGCGGTGGTCGACGTCTGGAGCCCTCGCGAGGAGCGGCCGGTCCGGCTCGAGCTCTTCGGCGACGAGGTGGAGAGCGCGCGGGCCTTCGAGCCCGGGACGCAGCGATCGCTCGCCGACGTCGGGGAGCTGGTCGTCGTCCCGGCGCGCGAAGGGCTCTTCACGGCCGAGGGCAAGGAGGCGGCGCGGCGCGCGGTGCGCGACCTCGCCGAGAAGGTCGACCGCCCCACCTCCAAGGTGCGCGAGGTGCTCGACGCCATCGACTCGGGCACCCCGTTCTTCGGGATGGAGGCCCTGCTCCCCGGCTTCCACCCGGGCGGCCTGGGGACCCTGCTCGAGTACCTGCCCGCCGGGACCTGCCTGTTCGTCGACGACCCCGACGCCGTCTCGCAGGCGCTCTCCGAGCTCGAGGCCGAGCTCGGTCGCGAGCACGCCGCCGCGCTCCGGCGCGACGAGCTGGCGCTCCCGCCCGAGACCCATTTCCTCCCCGCCTCCGCCGCGCTGGAGCTCCTTCGCCCGCTGCCGGCCCTGCGCGCACATCGGGTGTGGATGGGCACGAAGGAGCCGCTGCGCTTCTCCTTCGGCGACACCGGCGCCATCCGCGGCGAGATCGAGCAGGCCCACGGCGACGAGGGCGCGCTCTCGCCGCTGGTGCGCCGGCTGCAGGACTGGCGGAGCCGGGGGGTGACCGCCGTGGTCGCCACCCACGCGCCCTCGGCCGCCGACCGGCTGCGCCGCCTGCTGGAGGACCGCCGGCTCGCGGTGCGGATCCACGCCGCGCCTCCCGCCGAGCTCCGCGCCCTCTGGGACCCGGCCGTCCACGTCCACCTCGTCCCCGGCGACCTGTCCCACGGCTTCGTCGACGGGAGCGGCGGCGTGGCGCTGGTGGCCGACGAGGAGATCCTGGGCAAGCGCGTCCGCAAGCGCGCCCGGGCGGCCCGGATCGAGAACGCGATGGTGGCCGGCTTCCGGGACCTGAACGAGGGCGACCTCGTGGTCCACGTGGAGCACGGCATCGCCCGCTACGGCGGCCTCACCAAGATGCAGATCCGCGGGGTCGAGGGAGACTTCCTCGTCCTGCAGTACGAGGGGGCCGACCGGCTCTACCTGCCGGTCTCGAAGCTCCGGCAGGTCCAGAAGTTCACCGGCGCCGCCCCCGACGCCATCCGGCTCGACAAGCTGGGCGGGACCTCCTTCGCGCTGCGCAAGGCGCGCGTGAAGGAGCAGCTCCTCAAGATGGCCGCGGAGCTCCTCGACATCTACGCCGCGCGCGCGGCCCACCACGGCTTCGCCTTCGCCGCCCCGGACGAGATGTTCCGCGAGTTCGAGGCCGAGTTCCCCTGGGAGGAGACGCCCGACCAGGCGAAGGCCATCGCCGACGTCCTCGCCGACATGACGAAGGGGCGGACCGAGGGGCAGGGAGAGGGCGCCTCCACGCGGGCCCCGATGGATCGGCTGGTCTGCGGCGACGTCGGCTACGGCAAGACCGAGGTGGCGCTGCGCGCCGCCATGCTGGCGGTGGTCTCGAGGAAGCAGGTGGCGGTGCTCGTCCCCACCACCGTGCTCGCCGCCCAGCACGAGAGGACCTTCCGGGAGCGCTTCGCCGGGTACCCGGTCCGGGTCGAGGCCATCTCGGGGATGAAGACGCCGGAGGAGGTGCGCCGCGTCCTCGCCGACGCCGCCGCCGGGAAGGTGGACGTGCTGGTGGGCACCCACCGGCTGCTCGCCACCGACGTGTCCTTCCGCGACCTGGGCCTCGTGGTGGTCGACGAGGAGCAGCGGTTCGGCGTGGCCCACAAGGAGCGGCTGAAGAAGCTGCGCAAGCTCGTCGACGTGCTCACGCTGACCGCGACGCCCATCCCGCGCACGCTCCACATGAGCCTGGCCGGCGTGCGCGACATGTCGATCATCGCCACGCCGCCGGAGGACCGCCGCTCCATCCGCACCTTCGTCTCCAAGTTCGATCCGGCGCAGGTGAAGGAGGCCATCGAGCAGGAGATCCGGCGCGGCGGGCAGGTCTACTTCGTCCACAACCGGGTCCGCTCCATCCACTCGATGGAGAAGTTCCTGCGCGAGCTGTGCCCGCAGGCGCGCATCGGGGTCGCGCACGGGCAGATGGGAGAAGGGAAGCTCGAGGAGGTGATGAGCCGGTTCGTGGGGCGCGAGCTCGACGTGCTGCTCGCCACCTCGATCATCGAGAGCGGCCTCGACATCCCCACCGCCAACACCATCATCGTGAACCGCGCCGACCACTTCGGCCTGTCGCAGCTCTACCAGATCCGCGGCCGCGTCGGCCGGAGCCGGGAGCGCGCCTACGCCTACCTCCTCGTCCCGGCGCGCCGTCCGGTGACCCGCGACGCTCGGCTGCGGCTCGAGGCCCTGCAGCGCTTCACCGACCTGGGCAGCGGCTTCGCCATCGCCAGCCACGACCTCGAGATCCGCGGCGCCGGCAACCTGCTCGGCAAGGACCAGTCCGGCCAGATCGAGGCGATCGGGTTCGACCTCTACTCCGAGCTGATGGAGGAGGCGGTGCGCGAGCTGCGCGGCGAGGCTCCCCGGCAGGACGTGGACCCCGACGTCCAGCTCCCGGTCCCGGCCTTCATCCCCGACGACTACATGCCCGACGTCCACCAGCGGCTCTACTTCTACAAGCGGCTCGCCCAGGCCTCGACCGACGAGGAGCTGGAGGAGGCCCGGGCCGAGATCGTGGACCGCTACGGCGACGTCCCCGACGAGCTCGAGGCCCTCCTCGAGCTCATGGCCGTGAAGGTCCGCCTCCGGGCGCTGCGGATCCGCGGGCTCGACGCGGGACCCGGCCGGCTGGTCTTCGCGCTCGGCCCCGACGCGGCGCTCGACCCCTTCGAGCTCGCCCGGCACGTCCAGCGGAGCGGCGGCGCCCTTCGCCTCACCCCCGACATGAAGCTCGTCGCCTCGGTCGGGGCCCGGCCCGCGCCGGGGGCCACCCCGCTGCGCGGCGGCAAAACGTCAGGAAAATCGTCGATTTCCAAGGCATCCGCGCCGCTCGCGCCGGCCTCTCCGGCGGCCGATGCGACCCGGGGTCGCGAGCTCCTGCAAGAGGCCCGCAAGGTGCTCCACGGGCTGGCTTCCTGTGCCCGCCGGGAGTAGGCCGCGATCCTTGATCCCCGCGCGATTTCGTGGTTTTTTCCCGCGGCTGGCCCGGGAACGTCGGCGCCATGCCGGGGGTTGTCCCGGGACAGCCTTTCTCACCCAACGAACACAGGAGCTTCCCTCAAGATGACGCGCGCACTCGTCGCGACCGGAATCGCCGTTGCCCTCGCCGTGACCGGCTGCAAGCCCACCCCTCCCGGCTCCCAGAAGAGCGGGCCTGCCGTCGCCCAGGGCGACGGGATCGTCATCACCGTGACCGAGTACAAGGCCCGGCTCGACGAGCAGTCCCCCTTCCTCCGGCAGCGCTACCAGAACCTGGACCGGAAGAAGGAGTTCCTCGACAGCATGCTGAAGATCGAGCTGCTCGCCCACGCCGCCGAGAAGGAGGGGCTCCAGAACGATCCCGACGTCCAGAACGCCATGAAGAAGGCCATGGTCCAGAAGCTCATCGCGAAGAAGTTCGCCGAGGGCGACGCCGCGAAGGAGATCCCGGACGCCGACGTCCAGAAGTTCTACGACGAGCACAAGGACGACTTCGTGAAGCCGGCCCGCGTGCGCGTCGCCGGCCTGCTCGTCGCCGCGACCGACAAGGACCGGGCGGCGAAGTCGGCCCAGGCGAAGAAGGTCCTCGCGCAGCTGAAGACCGCCGAGAAGAAGGACCCCCAGGCGCTGCAGACGCTGGCGCGCGCGACGTCGGACGACGTCGCCACCAAGTCCTCGGGCGGCGACCTCGGCTTCCGGTCGCAGGACGAGTACGCCAAGCAGTTCGGCCCGGCGCTCGCCGCCGCCGCCTTCGCCACCAAGGACGGCGAGGACGTGATCGTCGAGGGGGCGCAGGGCTTCTGGATCATCCGCGTCACCGGCCGGCAGGAAGGGGTCTCCCGCTCCCTCGACCAGGTGAAGCCCCAGATCCAGTCCCGCCTGCAGCGCGAGAAGCGCACCCGCGAGTTCGACGAGTACGTGAAGCGGCTCCGCGAAGAGGCCAAGATCACGGTGAACGACGCCGAGCTCGAGAAGGTGACCGTCACGGCCGCGCCTGCAGGCGGTCCGGGGATGCCCGGAATGCAGCCCGGCGGGATGCCGGGTGGGATGCCCCCCGGTGGCATGCCCCCGGGCGCCGCGCCCCGCCCGTCCATGCCGCCTCCCCAGGCTGCTCCCCCGGCCCAGAAGTAAGTTGCGTCGTCCCGCCGCCATCGCCGGGCTGCTCCTCGCCCTTCTCGCCGCCGGCTGCCGATCCGGCAAGTCCGGCGGGGAGGGCGCGGGTCCCGCCCCGGTGGCGGTGGTGAACGGCGAGCCGGTCTCGCGCGCCTCCTTCGAGCGGGAGCTGCAGCAGCTCCGGGTCGGCGGCGGCGAGGGCAACGGTCCCACCGACGTGCTGAAGTCGAGCGTCCTCGACGACCTGGTGTCCCGGACGCTCCTCCTGCAGCAGGCCAGGTCCCGGGGCATCGAGGTGGCTCCGGACCAGGTCGAGCGGGCCTTCCTGGCCATCCGGGCCGAGTACCCCGGGACGGCCTTCGACGACCTGCTCGCCCAGGAGCGGCTGTCGGTGGCCGAGCTCCGCGCCCGGCTCCGGGATCAGCTCACGGTGGAGAAGCTCTTCCGCGAGGAGGTCTTCTCGCGGGTGGAGGTCCAGGACGGCGACGTGGCGCGCTACTTCGCCGACCACGCCGCCGAGTTCGACGAGCCGGAGCGGGTGCACGCGCGGCAGATCGTGGTGCGCACCCGGGAGGAGGCGGCCAAGCTCCGGGAGGAAGTCCGCCGCAAGCCGGCCTCCTTCCCCGACGTCGCCAGCCGGGCCTCCATCGCCCCGGAGGGAAAGCGCGGCGGCGACCTGGGCTGGTTCGGCAAGGGGCAGGGCATGCCCGAGGTGTTCGACGTCTGCTTCCGCCTGTCGCCGAACGCCATCTCCGACGTGGTGCCGTCCCCGTTCGGCTTCCACGTGTTCCAGGTGCTCGAGAAGAAGTCCCCGTCCAGCCGCACGCTCGAGCAGGCCCGGCCGGTCATCGCCGCCCGGCTCCTGCGGGAGCGGCGGGCGAAGGCCCAGGAGGATTACGTGGCCGCCCTCCGGGCCCGGGCGAAGATCCGAGATCGACCCCGCGGCCGTCGCATCGGTGAAACCTTGATGACCCCGTCCCTCCTCCTCCTGGCGGCCCTGCTGGCCGCTCCCGCCTCCACCGCCCCGGAGAGGCGCCAGATCGACCGCGTCGCCGCCGTGGTGAACGGCGACGTGGTCACCCTCTCCGAGCTCGTCGCCCGTTCCGGCACCGAGTACCGGCGCGCCGACGCCATGCCCCCCGGCGCCTCCCGCGACCGGGCCCGCGCCAAGGCCCTGCAGTCCGCCTTCGACCAGGTCGTGGCCGAGCGGCTCGTCGAGGGCGAGGCGAAGACCCTCGGCATCGAGGTGACGGAGGCCCAGATCGACGCCGCGGTCGACGACGTGAAGAAGCGCAACAACCTCTCCGACGAGATGCTGAAGCAGGCGCTGGCCTCGGAGGGGCTGGATCTGAAGGCCTACCGCGAGCGGCTCCGGAAGGACTTCGAGAACCACCTGCTCATCATGGCCAAGGTGCAGAACCGGGTGAAGGTGTCGGACGACGACATCCGCGGGTACTACCAGTCGCACCTCTCGGAGTTCGCCGGCGAGGAGCAGATGAAGCTCCGGCTCATCCTGCTCACCGTGCCGGCGGGCGCGCCCGCGGAGGAGGACGCCCGCGTCAAGGCGTCCGGCGAGGTCCTGCTGACGCGGCTGGCGGCCGGGGAGGACTTCGCGGACCTGGCGAGGCAGGTCTCCCAGGGTCCCGGCGCGTCGTCGGGCGGCGACCTGGGATGGGTGAAGAAGGGCACCATGCCCATCGACCTGGAGCGGGTGGCCTTCGTCCTCGCGCCCGGCCAGAACTCCGGGCTCGTCCGGGCGAAGACCGGCTGGATCATCCTGAAGGCCGAGGACAAGCGCGCGAGCAAGGCGCCGCCGCTCGACGAGGTGAAGGACCGCATCCGCGAGAAGATCGGGAACCAGCAGGCCGAGATCTACCGCAAGCAGTACATCGAGGAGCTGAAGCGCGAGGCCGTGA
The DNA here is from genome assembly GCA_963766715.1 of uncultured delta proteobacterium. Classification (GTDB taxonomy): domain Bacteria; phylum Myxococcota; class Myxococcia; order Myxococcales; family Anaeromyxobacteraceae; genus CAIOAK01. Next base: position 45,077 of record CAVYBH010000011.1, on the reverse strand, counting down.
TCGAGACCAAGATCCCGGAGCTCGAGGTCTCGCCGGCGTCGTAGCCATGCCGATCCGCGTCGCCGTGAGCCTCGGGGATCCCTCCGGCATCGGGCCGGAGGTGACCGCCTCGGCGCTGGCGGCGCTGCGCGGGCGGGTCAGCCCGCTGGCCTTCGGCGACGCGTCGTTCGAGCGGCTCCTGCGCCGGGCCGGGCTCGACCTCCCGGTGGTCGCCCCCGGGGATCCCCTCCCCCGCGGCGGCGCGCTCGTCCGGGTGACCCGGCTCGCGGCGGCCGACCGGCGCCCGGGAAAGCCCTCTCCGGCCGGCGGGGCCGCCTCCCTCGCGCTACCTCGAGGCGGCCTTCGCGGCGCTCGCGGGCGGCCAGGCCCAGGCGCTCTGCACCGCGCCGCTCTCCAAGGCGCAGGTGGCCGGCTCGCTCCCCGGCTTCGTGGGCCACACCGAGTGGCTCGAGGCCCGGGGCGGCGGTTCACGTTCCGTGATGATGCTGGCCGGGCGCCGGCTCCGGGTCGCGCTGGTCACGAACCACCTCTCGCTGCGGGAGGCGATCCGCCGGCTCACCCCGGCCCGGATCGCCGCCGTCGCCGCGGTCACCTGGGAAGGCCTGCGCCGCGATCTCGGGATCGCGCGACCCCGCATCGCCGTGGCCGGCCTGAATCCCCACGCCGGCGAGGGGGGCGCGTTCGGCGACGAGGAGGCGCGCGTCGTCACCCCGGCGGTGGAGCGCCTGCGCGCGGCCGGCATGGACGCCCGCGGTCCGTTCCCCCCGGACAGCGTCTTCTTCCGGGCCGCGGCCGGCGAGTTCGACGCGGTGGTGGCGCTCTACCACGACCAGGGGCTCATCCCGGTGAAGCTGCTCGACGCGGTGCTCGGCGACTCCGCGGTCAACGTGACCCTGGGCCTCCCCTTCGTCCGCACCAGCCCCGATCACGGCGTGGCCTGGGACCTGGCCGGCACCGGGCGGCCAGCGATCGCAGCATGCGAACCGCCCTCCGGCTGGCCGCCTCGATCGCCCGGCGGCGCGGGATCCCGTAGCGCAGTGGCTCCCTCGACCTCCCGCGCCACCTTCCGGAAGGTCCGGATCGCGCCTCCTCCTCGGCGTGCTGGCCTTCACCGCGGCCTGGGGCGCCTCGACCGCCTACCGGCGCCGGCTGCGCGCCCACTGGGAGCGCCCGCTCCAGGTGGGGATCGTGCTGCTCGCGCCGGCCGGCGCCGTGGACATGGACGCCTGGCGGCGCGACGCCGCCCGCCTCTCCGCGCGGCTCGGCGAGGAGATGCACCGGTACCGGGGCGGCGAGGCCGCGCCCTTCGAGTTCTCCGTGGTCGGTCCGGTTCCCTGGACCGGGACGCTTCCGTTCTCTCCGCCGACGTCGGCGGCGTCGGACCGGGCCTGGCACGCGCTCGACGTCTGGCGAACCGTGCGCGGGATCGACTCGGCCGCGGGAGGCGTCGTGGGCGGCTTCGACGTCCGCGTGTTCTTCCAGGCGGCGCCCGTGCAGGGCCGCGACATGGTGTTCGCCGAGGGGTCCGGCGCGCTGAACGGCGAGGTGGCCTTCGTCCGGGGATCGGCGTCCGGCGACCTCACCATCCCGCTGCAGGTGGTGGGGCACGAGCTGCTCCACATGGTCGGCGCGACGGACAAGTACGACGGGAGCGGGCACGCGCGCGAGCCGGACGGCCTGGCCGACCCGGAGCGCGTCCCGCGGTATCCGCAGGATCACGCGGAGTGGATGGCGGGAGAGGTGGCGCTCGGGCCGGAGCGGGGGCGGCTCCCGAGACCCTCGACGAGCTCCGGGTCGGGGCGGCCACCGCGCGGGAGATCGGCTGGCTGGCCAGGTAGCGGGGCGCCGCCCGGTCTCACACGTTGAATCGGAAGTGCATCACGTCGCCGTCCTTCACCCGGTACTCCTTGCCCTCGATGCGGAGCAGCCCCTTCTCCTTCACGGCCGCCTCGGTCTTGAGCTGCACCAGGTCCTCCCACCGCTGCACGTCGGCCTTGATGAAGCCGCGCTCGAAGTCGGTGTGGATGGTGCCGGCCGCCTGCGGCGCGGACATCCCGTCGTGGATGGTCCAGGCCCGGCACTCGTCCACGCCCACCGTGAAGAAGGTGGAGAGGCCGAGCAGCTCGTAGCCGGTGCGGACCAGCCGGTTCAGCCCCGGCTGCTCGAGCCCCAGGCTGTGCAGGAAGTCGAGGCGCTCCGCCCTCGGGCAGCTCGGAGAGCTCGGCCTCCACCTTCCCGCTGATGACGACGCAGCGGGCTCCCTCCTCGGCGGCCAGCTCCTTCACCTTCGCCACCGTCGGGTCGTCGGCGCGGGTGAGCTGGTCCTCGTCCACGTTGGCGATGTAGAGCACCGGCTTCCCGGTGAGGAGGAAGAGGTCGGAGAGGATGACGAGCGCCTCGGGCGCGAGCTTCTGCAGCCGCACCGGGGTCCCCTTCTCCAGGCCGGCCTTCACCTCGTCGAGCACCGCGATCTCGGCCTTGGCGAGCTCGCCCGGCTTGCCCGGCGCCTTGGCCTCCTTCGCCTTCCGCTCGCGCCGGCGCTCGATCTGCTCGAGGTCCTTCAGCATGAGCTCGGTCTCGACCACGTCCCGGTCGCCGCGCGGGTCCACCTTGCCGCCGACGTGGACCACGTCGGGATCGGCGAAGCAGCGCAGCACGTGGGCGATCGCGTCCACCTGGCGGATGTGGGAGAGGAACTGGTTCCCCAGCCCCTCCCCCTTCGACGCGCCGGCCACCAGCCCGGCGATGTCGACGAACTCGAGCGTGGTGGGGACGGTCTTCATCGGGTGGAAGAGGGCGGCGAGCTGCACGAGGCGCTCGTCCGGCACCGGCACCACCCCGACGTTCGGGTCGATGGTGCAGAACGGGTAGTTGGCCGCCTGGGCCTGCGCCTGGCCGAGCAACGCGTTGAAGAGGGTCGACTTGCCGACGTTCGGCAGGCCGACGATTCCGATGGCGAGACCCATGGTGTGCGATTCACTCCGTGAAAAAGCGAAGCTCCGGCGGACGGTCGTCCGCCGGAGCCGCGCGAGGACTGCCGTCCGGGTCTAGGCCCGGCCGGCGGGAAGGTCCTTGATGTACTCGTCGACCAGCTGCCGCTGCGTCTTCTCGTCCAGGCTGGACTTCACGATGCGGGCCGCGGCCGCGACGGCCAGGTCGGCCACCTCGGCGCGAAGCTGGCTCACCGCGAGCTTCTTCTCCTCCTGGATCGTCTTCCGCGCGGAGGTCACGAGGTCGTCGGCCTCCTTCTTGGCCTGGGCCGTGAGCTGCGTGCGGAAGGCCTCCATCTCCATCTGGTTCCGCTTGGCGAGCTCGGCGGCCTCGCGCTGCGCCTTGAGGAGGGCGTCCTTCTGCTGCGCGAGCAGCTTCTCCGCCTCCTCGCGCTCCTTGCGGGCCGAGTCGATGGAGTCGCGGATGGTGGTCTCCCGCTCCACGAGCATCTTCGAGATGGGCCCGAAGGCGAACTTCCACAGCACGAAGATGAGGACGAGGAACGTGATCGCCGTCCACAGCGTCAGGCCGGGATTGAGATCCATGATCCCGGCGGCGAGCACGGGGGATGCGAGTGCGTTCATCCGGCTTCTCCGGGGCGCGAGTTGCGCCGGACTACTTGGCGATGGCGAGGAGCAGGCAGACCACGACGGCGAACAGCGTGGCGCCTTCGATGAGGGCGGCGGCGATGATCATCGAGGTGCGGATGTCGCCGGCGGCGGTGGGCTGGCGGGCCGAGCCGTCCATGGCGGCGGCGGCGAGCTTGCCGATGCCGAGGCCTGCACCGATGACGGCCATGCCGGCGCCGAGGCCGGCGGCGAGGTAACCGAGGGAGAGAGCGTTCATGTGGTTTTCCGTTCCGTTCGTCGTGGGGCGGTGCGTGTCGGGCCGCCCGTCGGTCCCGTGGCGCGTGCTGCGCTCGACTACCCGTGGCCGGGAGCCTTCCCGGCCGCGTGAGAAGCGTGAGCGGCCTCGCCGTGACCGGCGTGACCGTGATCGTCGTCGTGGTGCTCGTCGTGTCCGTGGTGCTGGAGCCCGGCGCCGATGAAGAGCGCCGACAGCATGGTGAAGATGTAGGCCTGCACGAAGGCCACGAAGAGCTCGAGCATGAAGATGCCGAGCGCCAGCGCCACCGAGACCGGCGCCACCCAGACCGAGATGGCGAAGATGAGGCCGAGCAGGGCCAGGATGACGAAGTGGCCGGCCACCATGTTCGCGAAGAGACGGACGGTGAGGGCGAAGGGCTTGGTGAAGAGCCCCAGGAACTCGACCGGGATCATGATGATCCACAGGGGGGCGAGCGACTTCGGCACGCCGCCGGTGAGGTGGCCCAGGTAGCCCTTCCAGCCCATCGACTTGATGGCCGCGAACTGGGTGATGAAGAAGGTGAAGAGGGCGAGCGCCACCGTCACCGAGACGTTGGCGGTGGCCGTTCCCATGAAGGGGATGAGCCCGAGCAGGTTCATCGCCAGGATGAAGAAGAAGGCGGTGGCGAGGTACGGGACGAAGCGATCCCCGTCCTTCTTGCCGATGTTGGAGATGGCGATGTCGCGGACGAACTCGACGAGCAGCTCGATGAAGTTGTAGAGGCCGGTCGGGACCAGGCTGCGCTTGCGGGCGGCGACGACGAGCAGGAGCGTGACGAGCGCGGCGGCGATGAGCATCATCACCACGTGCTTCGACGGGGTCATGTCGAGGGTCGCGGTGCCGATGTGGATCTTCCAGCCGCCGCCGGTGGCCTTCACGAGGTCGAGCTCGCAGTTCCACGCGAAGTGGCCGTCGCACATCCCCGGGTACTCGATCACGTAGCCGTTCGCCACGTGGTGCATCATCGTCTCGGGAAGCGAGTGGCCCCCGCCGTGCCCGGCGGCCTCCCCGTGCGGAGCGCCTCGCCGTGGGCGGCCGGGGCGGCGTGCGCATCGACGGCGTGCGCGTCGACCGCGCCCTGGGGGGCCGGCGCCGCGTGCTCCACGGTGGCCGACGCGCCGTGGGGCGCGGGAGCGGGCACCGCCGGAGCGGGATCGTGCTGGCCGAGGGCCAGGCCGAGGACGAGGGCGACGGATGCGAGCGTCATGCGGGCTTCCCCATGCCGCGGCCGAGGGCGCTGACGTAGCTCCCCTCGATCGCGGTGAATGCGAAGTACGGAACGAAGAAGGCGATCACGAAGGCCAGCACGCTCTCGTGGGCGCGGGCCACCGCGGCCACGCCGGCGCCGACGAGGACCAGGCGGGCGAAGAACATGGCGGCGAAGACGAGCAGCGCCTTCTGGACCGGCTGCGACGGCGCTCTTCCCGAAGTGGCCGAAGCCGGCCAGCGAGGCCAGGCCGGTGCCGCAGGAGATGGCCGCGCCGATGAGCGCCGGCCGGCGCGCATCCCCGGAGAGGGCCGCGACGCCGAGGGCGAGGGCCGCGACGCCGGCGGCAGCGAGGAGGTGGCTCTTCACTTCTTCTGCTTTCCCAGGACCTGCCGAAAGAAGCTGATGAAACCGCCCAACATCCCGAGGAGCGACCCGGCGATGAGGAACCAGGGCTTCTCGGTACCGACCTTCTTGTCGATCCACCACCCGGCCGCCGCGAACAGGCCGACCGAAGCGACCAGCGTCGTCGAGGCCCCGATGTACGGACCCGCCTTCTGGTAGGCCGAGGCCAGGTTCGAAAGCCCGTCCTCGTCCTCCCCGCGACGCTTTGGATCGTCCGGGGTCATCGGGTTTCCTCCAGCCCTCTCTCCCGGATTCTCCTGTGAATACCGAGAGGAAGGGCGGAACCGTATAGCAGTCCCGCCCGAACCCGTCAATGCCGCCGGACCGCCTCCCGGGCTAGGCCTTCACGGCCTCGGCGAAGGCCTTCCGGGCCGCCGCCACCGTCGCCTCGACGTCCTCGTCGGTGTGGGAGGTCGAGAGGAAGGCCGCCTCGAACTGGGAGGGCGGCAGGTAGATGCCGTTCTCGAGCATCACCTGGAAATACTTGGCGAATTTCTTCGTGTCGGCCTTCCGGGCGCTGGCCGCGTCGAAGACCGGGTCGGGCGAGAAGAAGACCGTGATCATCGACCCCACCCGGTTGACCTGCACCTTCGCCCCGGCCTCCCGCGCCGCCTCGACCAGCCCGGCCTCGAGCTTCTGGCCGAGCTGCTCCAGCCGGGCGTACTGGGCCGGGCCGAGCTGCCGGAGGGTGGCGATGCCCGCCGACATGGCGAGCGGGTTCCCGGAGAGGGTTCCGGCCTGGTAGACCGGGCCGGCCGGGGCGATCCGGTCCATCACGTCCGGGCGGCCGCCGAACGCGCCGACCGGGAGCCCGCCGCCGATCACCTTGCCGAAGGTGACGAGGTCGGGACGGATCCCGTAGACCTCGCAGGCGCCGCCCGGCGCCAGCCGGAAGCCGGTCATGACCTCGTCGATGATGAGCAGCGTCCCGTGCTTGCGGGCGAGGTCGAGGAGCCCCTGGAGATACCCGGGCCGGGGGACGAGCACGCCCATGTTCCCCACCACCGGCTCGACGATGATGCAGGCGATGGAGGCGCCCCGCTCGGCGAGCAGCTTCTCCACCGCCGGCAGGTCGTTGTAGGGGAGCGTGAGGGTGTGGCGGGCCACGTCGGCCGGGACGCCCGGCGAGTCGGGCAGGCCGAGCGTCTCCACCCCGGAGCCGGCCTTCACGAGCAGCGGATCGCCGGCGCCGTGGTAGCAGCCGTCGAACTTGAGGATGTCGTCGCGCCCCGTGAACCCGCGGGCCAGCCGGATGGCGGCGGTGGTGGCCTCGGTCCCGGAGGAGACGAAGCGCATCTTCTCGATCCAGGGAGCCCGCTCGCGGACCACCTCGGCCAGCTGGATCTCCCGCGGCGAGGGGGCGCCGAAGCTGGAGCCGTTGCGCAGCTGCTCGTCGACCTCCCGGATCACCTCGACGTTGGCGTGGCCGAGGATGGCCGGGCCCCAGCTGCCCACGTAGTCGACGAAGACGTTCCCGTCGACGTCGAAGATCTTCGAGCCCTTGGCCCGGGAGATGAAGAGCGGCGTCATCCCCACGCTCCGGAAGGCGCGCACCGGGCTGTTCACGCCGCCCGGGAAGAGGGTCTGGGCCTTCTGGAAGAGCTTCTGCGACAGGTCGGTCTTCACGGGATCTCCTTGGTCCGCCCCCGGACGTTGTGGTCGAGGGCTGCGTCTCGGTCGCCGGGGGTCACGGTCTTCGCGGCCTCACGCCGCTCCCGGACCTTGTCGATGTTGGTCCGGAGTGCATCGGGGTTGGGGTGGCCGGGCATGGCCTGCGTGTACAACTCGATGGCCTTGTCGAACCTTCCGGCCCGGGCCTGGATCTGCGCGGCTCCCTCCAGCGCCAGCGCCGCGATCTCCGGGCGGGGGCGCCGGTCCGACGGCGGCCTGGAAGGCGCCGAGCGCCTCCTCGGGCCGGTCCTCGAGCGACCAGGCCTGCGCCGTGAGGAGCTGGGCGTCGTCGGCCTCCGGGCTCTGCGGCCACCGCTCGCGGAGGATGCGGGCCTCGGTGCGCGCCTGCTCGAAGTTCTTCAGCTCGAGGTACTGCCGGGCCACCAGCAGCTGGAAGCGCGGCGCGTCCCGGGAGTCGCCCTGGGCCACCGCCGCGTACTGCGTGATGGCGGCCCGCGGGTCGCCGAGCCGCTGGGCGTAGATGTCGCCGATGGCGGCGCGCGCCTTCCAGGCGTCGTCGGTGCCCGGGTAGAGCGAGACGATCCGCCGGTAGTAGCCGATGGCTCCCAGGTAGTCGCCCAGGTCGAGGTAGGAGACGTCGGCGGCGTACTGCAGCGCCTTGAGGCGCACGCCGGTCTCCCACCGCGGGATGGTGCCGTCGCCGAGCTCGCCCAGGATCTCGCGGTAGGCGGCCAGCGCCTCCTGCTGCCTTCCCCTGGTGCCGGAGCGCGTTGGCGGCCTCCAGCTTCCCGTCCGGGGAGCTGCAGCCCGTCGCGAGCAGGGCGAGGGCGCAGAGCGCCGCGGCCAGCGCGGAACTTCGCCGCGCCCTCAAGCCGGCTCGCCCTCCGGGCTCCCGTCGCCGCCTGCGTCCTCGTCCCCGCCCTCGTCGGCCAGGGGATCGCCGGCGGCGGCCTCGCCGCCCTCGCCGGCGACCGCCACGTTCTCGGCCACGCGGGCCACGCCGGCCACCTGCTCCTCGCGCGACTCGACGGTGATGAGGCGCACGCCCTGGGTGTTGCGGCCGATGAGGCTGATCTGCCCGGCCGGCATCCGGATGAGCATGCCCCGGTTGGTGATGAGCATCACCTCGTCGGCCTCGACCACCGGCAGCGCGGCCACCACCTGCCCGTTCCGCTCGGTGGCCTTGATGGTGATGATGCCCTTGCCGCCGCGGCTCTGGACCCGGTACTCGGAGAGCTCGGTGCGCTTGCCGTAGCCGTTGGCGGTGACGGAGAGGATGGTGGCGGCGATCGCCCCCTCCTGCGTCGGCGGGAGCGACTCGGCGCTCACCACCTCGTCCCCCTCGTCGAGGCTGATGCCCTTCACGCCGTAGGCGCCGCGCCCCATGGGGCGGACCTCCGACTCCTCGAAGCGGATGGCCATGCCCTGCGCGGTGGAGAGGAGGATGTGCCCCTTGCCGTCGGTGATGCGGGCGGCGATGAGGCTGTCCCCTTCCTCGATGGAGAGGGCGATGATCCCGGACGGGCGCGGACGGGCGTAGGCCGTGAGCGGCGTCTTCTTCACCAGGCCGCGGCGGGTGGCGGCGAAGACGAAGGTGTCGGCGGCGCGGACTCCTCGCCCTCCCCCTCCCCTTCCCCGTCGTCCGGACCGCTCGCGGCGGCCGGCGCCGGCAGCTCGCGCACCGGCAGGATGGCGGCCACCTTCTCGCCCTGCGACAGCTGCACCAGGTTCACGATGGGCTTGCCGCGCGCCGCGCGCCCGGCCTGCGGGATCTCGTGCACCTTCAGCCAGTACACCTTCCCCTTGTCGGAGAAGACGAGCAGGTAGGAGTGGGTGGAGGCGACGAAGAGGTTCTCGAGGAAGTCCTCGTCGCGCGTGGCCGCGCCGGTCTTCCCCTTCCCTCCCCGGCGCTGCGCCCGGTAGAGCGAGATGGGGTTCCGCTTCACGTAGCCGGCGTGGGAGACGGTGACCACCATCTCCTCTTCCTTGATGAGGTCCTCGACGTTCAGGTCGGCGGCGGCGCCCAGGATCTCGGTGCGCCGCTCGTCGGAGAAGAGCTCCTTGACCTCCTCGAGCTCGCCCACGATCACGTCGAGCAGCACCTTCTCCGACGCCAGGATCTCGCGGAGCCGGGCGATGAGCTTCTGCACCTCGGCCAGCTCGTCGATGATCTTCTGCCGCTCCAGCCCGGTGAGGCGCTGCAGCTGCATCTCGAGGATGGCCTTGGCCTGGATCTCGGAGAGCGAGAAGCGGGACTGCAGCTCCTCGCGCGCGCTCTCGCGGTCGGGGGCCTTGCGGATGAGCTCGATGATCTCGTCGATGTGGTCGAGCGCGATCTGCAGGCCGAGCAGGATGTGCTCGCGGGCCCGGGCCTGCTTCAGCTCGAAGCGGGTGCGCCGGGTGACCACGTCGCGCCGGTGGGCGACGAAGCGCTCCAGCATCTGCTTCAGCGTGAGCGTGCGCGGCTGGCCGCCGTCGATGGCCAGCATGATGATGCCGAAGCCGGTCTGCAGGGTGGTGTGCTGGTAGAGGTTGTTCAGCACCACCTGCGCCATCGCGTCCCGCTTCAGCTCGATCACCACCCGCATGCCCTCGCGGGAGGACTCGTCGCGCAGGTCGGAGATGCCCTCGATGCGCTTCTCGCGGACCAGGTCGGCGATGCTCTCCACCAGCCGCGCCTTGTTCACCTGGTAGGGGATCTCGGTGACGACGATGCTCTCCCGCTCGGTCTTGGGGTGCACCTCGACGGTGGCCCGGGCCCGCACGGTGATGCTCCCGCGGCCGGTCTCGTAGGCCTGGCGGATCCCGTCCCGCCCCAGGATCATCCCGGACGTGGGGAAGTCGGGGCCGGGGATGAACCGCATCAGCTCCGCCACCGTGGCCTTGGGATTGCGCATCAGGTGGATGGCCGCCGAGATCACCTCGCCCATGTTGTGGGGCGGGATGTTGGTGGCCATGCCGACCGCGATGCCCGCCGAGCCGTTCACGAGCAGGTTCGGGAACCGGGCCGGGAGCACGGTGGGCTCGACGGTGGAGTCGTCGAAGTTGGGCGCCCAGTCGACGGTCTCCTTGTCGATGTCGGCGAGCAGGTAGTCGGCCAGCTTCTCGAGGCGCGACTCGGTGTACCGGTAGGCGGCGGCCGGGTCGCCGTCGACCGAGCCGAAGTTGCCCTGCCCGTCGATGAGCGGGTAGCGCAGGTTCCAGTCCTGCGCGAGGCGCACCAGCGCGTCGTAGACCGAGGAGTCGCCGTGGGGGTGGTACTTCTTCAGCACCTCGCCCACCACGCCGGCGCACTTGGAGTAGCGCTTGTTGTGGTGCAGCCCCTCCGAGTGCATGGCGTAGAGGACGCGCCGGTGCACCGGCTTCAGGCCGTCGCGGACGTCGGGCAGCGCGCGCCCGATGATGACCGACATCGAGTAGTCGAGATACGAACGGCGCATCTCGTCCTCGATGGCCACCTGCTGACGCGGGGCCTCGGGGGGCGGCGCCGGAGGCGGCGCCTCGGGCGGGACGGGCGGGAGGATGTCTTCGGCCATTTTGGGGTCGCCGGGGGCGTTCCGCGGTGGCGGGAGGGCCCTCGAACGGGACCCTCTTATCTAGCCGAATCTTGCAGGAATTTCAACGAGAAAGCCCCGCCGGCAGGGTGCCGGCGGGGCCTTCGGGAATCGAGCGGGGCCCGGGGGCCCCGGTTCACCTTCCGGCAACGTCGAGACGGGCCGTGGCGCGGCGCACGCGCGCCGACTCCTCGGGGTAGTTCTCGTCCTGCTCGGTGAGCTTGCGCAGCCGCTCGGTCGACTCGGTGAAGGCCTTCTTCGCCCGCTCGACGTCGATCTCCTCGCGCTCCTCCGCGCTGTCGGCGAGCACGATCACCTTGTTGTCGGCCACCTGCAGGAAGCCCCCGCCGATGGCGTAGTGGATCTCGCGGGCGCCGTCGACGATGGTGAGCCGGCCGGGCGCCAGCTGCGACATGAACGGCGTGTGGTCCTTGCGGATGCCGAAGCCGCCCAGCACGCCGGGCGCGCGGACCTCGTCGGCCTGCATCGTGGCGACGCGCCGCTCCGGCGTGACGATCTCGAGGGTCAGTGCGGCCATGGCGTTCCCCGTCCCTGGCGGCTAGGCGCCGGCGGCGAGCTTCTTGGCCTTCTCCACCGCGGCCTCGATGGTGCCCACCATGTAGAAGGCCTGCTCGGGCAGGTCGTCGTACTTGCCCTCGACGATGCCCTTGAAGCCCCGGATGGTGTCGGCGAGCTTCACGTAGACGCCCGGGTTGCCGGTGAACTGCTCGGCGACGTGGAACGGCTGCGAGAGGAAGCGCTGGATCTTGCGGGCCCGCGCCACCACGATCTTGTCGTCCTCGGAGAGCTCGTCCATGCCGAGGATGGCGATGATGTCCTGGAGGTCCTTGTAGGTCTGCAGGGTCTCCTGGACCATGCGGGCCACCTCGTAGTGCTCCTGCCCCACGACCAAGGGATCGAGGATGCGCGAGGTCGAGTCGAGCGGGTCCACCGCGGGGTAGATGCCGATCTCGGTCAGCTTGCGGCTGAGCACCGTGGTGGCGTCGAGGTGGGCGAAGGCGGTGGCCGGGGCCGGGTCGGTGAGGTCGTCGGCGGGCACGTAGATGGCCTGCACCGACGTGATGGCGCCCTTGTTCGTGGAGGTGATGCGCTCCTGCAGCTCGCCCATCTCGGTGGAGAGCGTGGGCTGGTAGCCCACGGCCGAGGGGATGCGGCCGAGGAGGGCCGACACTTCCGAGCCCGCCTGCGTGAAGCGGAAGATGTTGTCGATGAAGAGGAGCACGTCGCGCCCCTCGTCGTCGCGGAAGTACTCGGCGATGGCGAGCGCGGAGAGGGCCACGCGGGCGCGGGCTCCGGGCGGCTCGTTCATCTGGCCGTACACGAGCACGCACTGGCTCTTCTGCGGCTCGTCGAGGTTGATGACGCCCGACTCGATCATCTCGTGGTAGAGGTCGTTTCCTTCGCGGGTGCGCTCGCCGACGCCGGCGAACACCGAGAAGCCGCCGCGCTCCTTGGCCACGTTGTTCACGAGCTCCATCAGGAGCACGGTCTTGCCCACGCCGGCGCCGCCGAAGAGGCCGATCTTGCCGCCGCGGAGGTAGGGGGCGAGCAGGTCGATGACCTTGATGCCCGTCTCGAAGGCCTCGACCTTCACGTTCAGGTCGGTGAGGGCCGGGGGCGGACGGTGGATGGGCTTGAAGCCCTTCGCGCCGATGGGGCCGCGCTCGTCGACCGGCTCGCCGACGACGTTCATGATGCGCCCCAGCACCTCCTTGCCGACCGGCATGAGGATGGGCGCGCCGCGGCTCTTCACCGCCATGCCGCGGATGAGCCCCTCGGTGGAGTCCATGGCGATGGTGCGGGCGGTGTTCTCGCCCAGGTGCTGCGCCACCTCGAGGACCAGGTTCTCCTTCAGGTCGTCGATGCCGGGGTTGGTCACCGTGAGCGCCGTGTAGATCTCCGGCAGCGAGCCGGGCGGGAACTCGACGTCGACGACGGGCCCGATGACCTGGGTGATCTTTCCGCTCTGGGTCTGGATCTCTGACATGTCGGTCTTTCCCTGGGATCTACTTGAGCGACTCTGCGCCGCTGACGATCTCGCTCAGTTCCTTGGTGATGTAGGCCTGCCGCGCGCGGTTGTACTGGAGGGACAGCGCGCCGATCATCTCGGCCGCGTTCTTCGTGGCGGCCTCCATGGCGGTCATGCGCGCACCGTGCTCGCTGGCGGCCGAGTCGAGCAGCGCCCGCCACACCTGCACGTCGAGGTGGCGCGGCACGATGTCGGCCAGCAGCTCCGTCCGGCTGGGCTCGTAGAGGAAGTCCACCGACGCCGTCGCCTCGGCGGGGCCGGTCTCCACGGGCAGGAACTGCTTGAGCGTCACCACCTGGGCGATGGCGCTCTTGAACTCGTTGAAGAGGAGGAAGACGGCGTCGACCTCGCCGGAGAGGAAGCGCTCGGAGAGCTCGCCGGCGATCTCGTGCGCCTTCGCGAAGCAGAGCTTCGCGTGCACGCCGGTGTAGTCCTTCCGCAGGGCCACCTTGCGGGCCTTCAGGCTGTCGCGCCCCTTCTTGCCGATGGTGGAGATCACGACCTCGTCGTAGCGGTCGGCGTTCTCCACCAGGAAGCGCTGGGCGCGCCGCACCACGTTGGAGTTGAAGCCGCCGGCCAGGCCGCGGTCGGAGGTGATCACCACCAGCTCGACCCGCTTCACCGGCCGTGAAGCGAGCAGCGGGTGCGCCGCGCCCTCCTCGGCCGCGGCGCGGGAGGCCACGCGGTTCAGGGACTTCTCGAGCAGCACGGCGTAGGGCCGGGCCCGGGTGATGGCTTCCTGGGCGCGCCGCAGCTTGGCCGCGGCCACCATCTTCATGGCCTTGGTGATCTGCTGGGTGCTCTTGACGGAGCCGATCCGGCGCCGGATGTCGCGAAGGGAGGGCACGTTTCGCCTCGGGGGCCTTCCTTACGCCTTCTGCTCGGACTGGAAGACGCCCTTGAACTCCTCGAGCGCGGCGTCGAGGTCCTTGCGGATCCCGTCGTCGAGCGCCTTCTTCTCGGCGAGCTTCTTGCCCACCTCGGGGTGGCGCGCGGAGAGGAACTCGAGGAGCTCCTTCATGTAGCGCCCCACCTCCTCGACCGGCACCGACCGGATCCAGTTCTGCCCCGACCCGTCCTTCTGGGTGGCGGCGTAGATCTGGATGACCTGCTTGTCGACCGAGAGCGGCTGGTACTGGCCCTGCTTCAGCACCTCGACGAGGCGCTCGCCGCGGGCCAGCGTCTCCTGCGTGGACTTGTCGAGGTCGGAGCCGAACTTGGAGAAGGCGGCCAGCTCGCGGTACTGCGCGAGGTCGAGCTTCAGCGTGCCGGCCACCTGCTTCATGGCCTTGATCTGCGCCGAGCCGCCCACGCGGGACACCGAGATGCCCACGTTGATGGCCGGACGGACGCCCTGGTAGAAGAGGTCGGACTCCAGGAAGATCTGGCCGTCGGTGATGGAGATGACGTTGGTCGGGATGTACGCCGACACGTCGCCGGCCTGGGTCTCGATGATGGGCAGCGCGGTGAGCGATCCCCCGCCCTCCTTGTCGGAGAGCTTGGCGGCGCGCTCCAGCAGGCGGCTGTGGAGGTAGAAGACGTCGCCCGGATACGCCTCGCGGCCGGGCGGGCGGCGCAGCAGCAGCGAGAGCTGCCGGTAGGCGACCGCCTGCTTGGAGAGGTCGTCGTAGACGATGAGTGCGTGGCGGCCGCTGTCGCGGAAGTACTCGGCCATGGTGACGCCGGTGTAGGGCGCCAGGTACTGCATGGGGGCCGGGTCGGAGGCGCTGGCGGAGATGACCGTCGTGTACTCCATGGCGCCGTACTTCTGGAGCGTGTCGACGACGCGGGCCACCGTCGACTGCTTCTGGCCGATGGCCACGTAGAAGCAGTAGAGGTTGTTGCCCTTGTTGTTGATGATGGTGTCGATGGCGACCGCGGTCTTGCCGGTCTGGCGGTCGCCCAGGATGAGCTCGCGCTGGCCGCGGCCGATCGGGACGAGCGCGTCGATGGCCTTCAGGCCGGTCTGCATCGGCTCGTGCACGCTCTTGCGCTTCACGATGCCGGGCGCCTTGATCTCCACCTTGCGGGTGTGCTTCGAGTCGATGGGGCCGCGGCCGTCGATGGGGTTGCCGAGGCCGTCGACCACGCGGCCGAGCAGCGCCTCGCCCACCGGGACCTCGGCGATGCGGCCGGTGCGCTTCACCGAGTCGCCCTCGCGGATCTCCTCGGCGTGCCCCATCACGGCGACGCCGACGTTGTCGTCCTCGAGGTTCAGCACCAGGCCGCGGGCGCCGGTCTGGAACTCGACCAGCTCGCCGGCGGCGACGCCGGAGAGGCCGTAGACGCGGGCCACGCCGTCGGCCTGCGACAGGACGGTGCCGGTCTCCGAGACGTCGACCTTCTTCCCGTAGTCCTTGATCTGATCGCGGAGGATGCGACTGATCTCGTCGGCGCGGATGTCCATGTTCTTCGTCTCCAGCTGGTGGCTAGTGCTTCATGGCGCGGCGCAGCTCCTCGAGCTGCGACCGGACGGAGCCGTCGTAGACCAGGCTTCCCACCTGGGCGACCACGCCTCCCAGGAGCGCCGCGTCCACGGCCGTCTCCACGATGACCTGGGCCCGGGCTCCCTGGGCGAGCTTCTCGGCGATGCGCTTCGCCTCGTCGGGCGAGAGCGGCACGGCGCTCGTGACCTTGGCGCGCACGCGACCGAGGCGGGCGTCGGCGAGGTCGCGGAAGTTCTGGATGATGGCCGGCAGGTAGGCGAGCCGGTCGCGGTCGGCGAGGAGGAGGAGGAAGTTCGCCGCCGTCTCGGCGAGGCCGAGGCTCGTCGCGAGCGCCGCGACCACGCCGCGCCGCTGGTCCTTCTCGAAGACGGGGACGCGAGGGTCTCGCGCAGCTCGGCGAGGAGGCGAGCGCCCTCCCGAGCGCATCGAGGCCGGTCGACCACTGCTCGACTTGACCCTGCTCGTCCGCCAAGGAGAACAACGCCTTGGCGTAGCGGCGGGCGATGGAACCGACGATCATAAGGGGGCCGCTAACTAGCACTCCGGAAGGTCGCCGGTCAAGGGAAGGGCGTGGACGCTACGCGCACCTGGCGGCCCTGCCGGGACGCGGTTTGACAGGGGAGGGGAGGTGCTTACGTTCGGCCTGCTGACCCACGACCAGCCCAGGAGGCCAACCATGGCAATTATCACGCGATTCGACCCCTTCCGGGACCTGGCCCGCATCCAGGAGGAGATGCTGCGCGGATGCTCGACGAGCGCGGCGAGCAGCCGGCCGAGTCCATCGGCTGGACGCCGGCCTGCGACGTCTTCGAGGACGCCGACGAGGTCGTCATCCGGGCGGCCCTCGCCGGGGTCGACCCCAAGGACGTCGAGATCCGGGTCGAGAACGGGGTGCTCACCCTGAAGGGCGAGCGGAAGATCGAGAAGGAGGAGCAGAAGGAGAACTACCACCGGGTGGAGATGGCCTACGGCTCCTTCACCCGCACCTTCGCGCTCCCCACCTCGGTGGACCCGGAGAAGGTTCACGCCGAGTCGAAGCACGGCGTGCTCGCCGTCCACCTGCCCAAGCGGTCCGAGGCCAAGCCCCGCTCCATCCAGGTGAAGGTCCAGTAGGCGGGCAGGGCGGCGCGACCGGTCACCGGGGGCGCGCTCCAGGGCGCGCCCCTTCCATTCTTCCCTTGCTGGCCTGCGTTTCCCGGCGCCCTCCGCGATCACTTCACCGGGACGGGCCCCGTCGCCGCCCGCGCCGGCGGCTCCATCTTGCACTGGCCGTTGAAGGCCACGCCCTTCAGCACGGTCAGCGCGGGGGTCTCGACGTTGCCGTTCACGCGGGCAGGCGGGTGCAGCTCGACCGAGACGCTGGCCTTCACGTTGCCGGTCACCGAGCCGTGGACGATGAGCGTGCCGCAGGTGATCTCGGCGCTCACCTGCGCGCCCTCGCCGACCACCAGCGTGTCGCTCGTGACGATGGTGCCGGTGAAGCGGCCGTCGATCCGGACGGTGCCCTCGAAGGTGAGCTTCCCGTCGAACTCGGAGCCGCGCCCGAGGAGGGCGTTGAGGTCGCTGCCGACGGCGGCGACCGGGGTCTCGTCGCGCTTGAGCATGGCCATGGGAGGGAAGGGTTACACCGACCCGGCCCGGGCTTCAACGTGCCATGTCCCGCACGGGTGCGGCAGGCACCCGAACGGATGATCAGGCCCCGATCCGGTCGAGGATCCCGTCCAGCTCGGCGAGCGACCCGTAGTCGATCTCCAGCTTGCCGGACTGGGCGTTCTTCTGGACCACCCGGCAGCGGGTCCCGAGCCGCCGCTCCAGCCGGGTGACGAGCGCCTTCACGTTGGCCGAGTCCGGAGCGGCATCCCTCTTTGGGCGGGCCCCGGCGGGGGAGCATGCGCCGGACCAGCGCCTCGGTGGCCCGGACCGACAGCGCCTCGCGGACCACCTGGTGGGCCACCTTGCGGATGGCCTCCGCCTTCTCGAGCGCGAGCAGCGCGCGGGCGTGCCCCATCTCGAGCGCGCCGCCGCGCAGCTGGTCCCGCACGTCGGCCGGCAGCCTGAGGAGCCGCATGGCGTTCGCGACCGTCGACCGCTCCTTGCCCACCCGCTCCGCCACCTGCTCCTGGGTGAGGCCGTGCTCGCGGGTGAGCGCGTCGAAGGCCTCGGCCTCCTCCATGGCGTTCAGGTCGGCGCGCTGGAGGTTCTCGACGAGCGCCAGCTCGAACGACTCGCGGTCGTTGGCCTCGCGCAGGAGCGCCGGGATCTCCTGCAGCCCGGCCCGCTGCGCCGCCCGCCAGCGCCGCTCGCCGGCCACGATGGCGTAGCCGGTGCCGCTCCGGCGCACCAGGATGGGCTCGAGCACGCCGTGCTCCCGGATGGAGCCGGCGAGCTCCTCGAGGCGCTTCTCGTCGAAGCTCTTCCGCGGCTGGGCGGCGTTGCGCTGCACCGACTCGATGGGGAGCTGCATGACGCTGCGGCCGGAGGGGGCGGGCGGCGCGGCGTTTCCGAGCAGGGCCGCCATGCCGCGGCCCAGGGCCGGGCGCCGGGTTCCGGGGTTCGTCATGACGCGTTCCTCTCCCTGCGCCCGTCGCGGCGGGAGACCTCCCGCGCGAAGGCCAGGTAGCTCTGGCAGCCCTTGCTCGCCACGTCGTAGAGCAGGATGGGCTTGCCGTGGGACTGGCTCTCGGAGAGCCGGACGTTGCGGGGGATGACGGTCTCGAAGACCCGCCCGGCGAAGTGCTGCCGGATGTCCTCGGCCACCTGGGTGGCCAGGTTGTTCTGGCCGAACATGGTGAGGAGGATGCCGTCCACCTCGAGGGCGGGGTTCATGCCGCCCTTCACGAGCTCGACCGTGCGCAGGATGTCGGCGAGCCCCTCGAGCGCGAAGTACTCGCACTGCAGCGGCACGATGACGCCGTCGGAGGCGACGAGCGCGTTCAGGGTGAGGAGCCCGAGCGACGGCGGGCAGTCGATGATGACGTGCTCGTAGTCGCCCCGGACGGCGGCGAGCGCATCGCGAAGCCGGAACTCCCGCCGCTCGGAGGTGGCCAGCTCGATCTCGGCGCCGACCAGGTGGCGGCTGGCGGGGAGGAGGTCGAGGAACCGGAGCTCGGTGCGCCGGGCCACCTCGGCGACCGCGCGACCGTCGAGCAGCACGTCGTAGACCGACCCCTCCACCTCGTCGCGGGCCACGCCCAGCGCCGAGCCGGCGTTCCCCTGCGGGTCGAGGTCCACGAGCAAGGTGCGGTGCTCCCCCGAGGCCAGCGACGCGGCGAGGTTCACGGCGGTCGTGGTCTTCCCGACGCCGCCCTTCTGGTTGGCGATGGTGACGGTCCTTCCCATGGCGCTCCCGGGTTGGCGGCCGGTTCTACCCCGGCCGGGCCCGAGAATGCTCCCAGGATCTGACAGGGCCGGGGAGGGGCGGGAAGCCGGACCCCGCGATGTTCCACGTGGAACGTCGCCCGGGATCCCGGGCCGCAGGCCCGATGTTCCACGTGGAACGTCCGGCCTGGCCGGACCCCGCCGGACCCTACGACGGCCGGGCGACGAAGGTCGCGACGGCCCGGTGGGCGCCGGACCGGGGCAGCTCGAACCGCCGGAACGACGCCAGCGACAGCCCGGACGCCTCCCCGCAGCGGCGCAGCCGTTCCTCGTCGGCGTCGCGCCCCAGCGTCGCGAGCAGGCGCCCGCCCGGGGCGAGGTAGCGCACGCCGAGCGGCAGCCAGCGCTCCGGGTCGGCGAAGGCCCGCGAGACCACCACCTGGGCCCGCGGCAGCCCCTCCCGCTCGGGGTTCCCCTCGGCGCGGGCCGCGACGCCCCGGACCCGGAGGTCGAGCTCGGCCGCGACCGCCTTCACGAAGGCCACCTTCTTCGCCACCGTGTCGCAGCAGGTGACGTCGAGGGAGGGGAGGGCGATGGCGAGGGGGATGCCCGGCAGGCCGGCGCCGCTCCCCACGTCGAGCAGCGTGGCCGCGCCCGTCACCTCGGGCAGGAGCGCGAGGCTGTCGAGGAGGTGCTTCTCCGCCAGCTCCGCCGGATCGGTGATGGCGGTGAGGTTCACCTTCCGGTTCCAGGCGAGCAGCCGGTCGGCGTAGCGCTCCAGCTTCTCCCGGGCCGGGGCGGTGAGCGGGATCCCCAGCGCCCGGGCGCCCTGCTCCAGCGTCTCGCCAAACGGTGCGTCCACGGGATCCCGGCTCCGGCCGCTAGCGGTTGCGGCGTCCGATGGCGGCGTCGACCTCGATCGCGTGACCGGCCAGGAACGCGACCACGTCCTCGTCGGTCAGCTGGAGGTCGCGCAGGACGCCCTCGTAGACGAACTTGAAGCCCTGCCGCTGCTCGTCGCCGGAGAGCTCGAAGGAGCGCCGCAGGACCGCCGCGGCGAAGAGCCTCTCGTCCTTCGTCTTCTCGCGGGCCATGGCGATCAGCTCCCCGAGACCGGCTTCCCGGCCTTCGGCCCGGGGACGATGAGCAGCTGCCGGAAGATCCCCTCGCCCTCGCTGCGGGTCGAGACCCCGTCGACGTCGACGAGCGCCAGGTGGACGGCGCGCCGGTCGCGCGGGCTGATGGGCGCGACCGCCAGCACCTTGCCGGTCCGCATCGCCGTCTCGGCGAGCCGCAGCGCCATCGCCCTGGTGGCCGGGTCGCCTCCCTCCGGGAAGCCGCCCGACCTCCAGGTTCACCCACTTGCGCCCCTCGGCCCGCGGGTTCACCACGCGGTTCACGAGGTACTGCACGGCCTCCACCAGCGCCGACGACATCTCGACCGGGTTTCCCTCCCGCGGCGCGAGCGAGACGCCGATGGCCTCCGGCGTCTCCTGGACCGAGACCTCCACCGTGGCGCCCATCCGTCCCAGCAGCTCCTGGCAGAAGGCCTGCGCGCGGGCCACCTTCTCCGGGGCCTCGCGCGGCGGCGGCGTTCGCTCCCGATCGTCGTCGTGCATGGTCCCCCCGGGGTGCGTCAGGCTGGAGCCGGCGTCGGCGTCGACGTCGCCTTGCGGCTCTTGCGCATGATCCACTGCTGCTGCGCGATGGAGAGCAGGTTGTTCACGAGGATGTACAGGGTCAGGCCGGCCGGCAGCTTCAGCATGATGAAGGTGAAGAAGACCGGCATGAAGTAGAGCAGCATCTTGGCCTGGGCGTTGTCGGCCGGCTGCGGCGAGAGCTTCTGCATGGCGAAGCTCGAGATGCCCATGGCGAGCGGCAGGATGTAGAGCGGGTCGTAGGCGGTCAGGTCCTTCACCCACAGGAAGGGCTGCCGGTAGAGCTCGACCGAGGTCTGCAGGGTGGCGTAGAGGGCGAGCCACACCGGCATCTGCAGCAGGAGGGGCAGGCACCCGCCCAGCGGGTTCACCTTGTGCTCCTGGTACAGCTTCATGACCTCCTGGTTCATCTTCTCCTTGTCGTCGCCGTACTTGGCCTTCAGCGCGTCCACCTTGGGCTGGAGATTCTTCATCTCCTGCATGGACATCATCGACTTCACGGTGAGTGGATAGAGGAGCGCCTTCACCAGGAGTGTAAGGAGGATGATGGCCACGCCCCAGTTGTGGGCGAAGGAGTAGAACTTCTGCATCACCCACAGCAGGATGCGGGCGAAGAAGGCGAAGTAGTTGGAGACCGGGCCGTAGTCGATGGCGGTCTCGAGGTCCCGCTTGTAGGCGCGGAGCAGGTCGATCTGCTTGGGGCCGGCGTAGAGCTCGAAGGTGGCGCGGGCGGCCCGGTCCACCGGGATCCGCAGGCCGGCCAGGCTCTCCCCGGCCGCGGGCAGCTTGGCGAAGAAGCAGGTCCCCTCGGCCGACTGGGGCATGAGCGCCGAGACGAAGTACTGCTGGTCGAGCCCCATCCAGCGGGGCGGCCCGGAGAGGACCTTGAGGGTCTCCTTCCCGTCGAAGCGCTCGGTCTTGTCGCCGGCGCGGCAGATCGGGATCGACGCTCTCGAAGACCTCGCCGCCGGAGAAGAACCCCGCGGTCGGCGCGTCGGGCGCCTGGAAGGCCGGGTAGACGATGGCCACGCGTGCCGGCCCGCTCGCCGCCTCCCACCGCCAGCTCGACGTCGATCTGGAACGGGCGCGTGCCCACCTGGAAGGACTTCCGCACGTCGACCGCGCCCATCCGCCCCTCGAAGGTGACGCTGCTGGCGTCCTTCGAGACGACGCGCATCGGCGCCTTCGCCAGCGGGTCGCTCGCCACCTCGGCGCTCCCGCCCAGCTCGGCGGACGGGACCACCGACAGCGGCCAGGGCTCCCCCTCGCGCACGTGGACCAGGTCGATGGGCTCGTCCGGCACCTCGCCCTTGCCCCGCTTCCGGAAGGTCTCCTGCTTGAGCGTGAGGTGCTTCAGCGCGCCGCCCCAGCTCGTGAAGGTGGCCTTGAACTCCGGCGTCTCGAGGACGACCAGCTCCTCCGGCGCCGAGGGCGGAACGGCGGGTGCCGCGGGCACGGCAGGGGCGGGGGCCTGGGCCCCCACCGGCGCCTGGGCCGCCGCGTCCTTCGCATCCTTCTGGACCGTCGCCGCCGGGGCGGGCTTGCCCTTCTTCGGCATGGCGAACTCGTTCCATGCGAAGAGGATCAGCACCGATCCCAGCGCCGCGAACATGATGCGCTTGCTGTCGTTCAAGACGTACCTGCCTTCTTCTGCGTGAGACTTCTCAGGGAACCGGGTCGATTCCGCCCGGGTGGAAGGGGTGGCAGCGGGCCAGGCGGCGCGCCGCCAGCCAGCTCCCCTTCGCGGCGCCGTGGCGCTCCAGCGCCGTGACGGCGTAGGCCGAGCACGAGGGGTAGAACCGGCACGACGGGCGGCAGCAGCGGCGAGACGAGCCGCTGGTAGACGCGGACCAGGCCGACGAGCGGAAGGGCGGCCGGCGTCACCGGGCGCTCCCCCGGGCGAGCCGGTCCCGTGCCGCGGCCAGGGCCGTGCGCGCGCCCTCGAGCCCGACCTCGGCCGCTCCGGCGCGTGCGATCACCACCAGGTCCACCGGCGGCAGATCGGCCGCCACGGACCTCCAGGCTTCGCGCACCCAGCGCTTGATGCGGTTGCGGATCACCGAGTTCGCCACCTTCCCCGGCACCGTGATGCCGATCCGGGGATGATCCTTCCCCGCCTCGAGGGCGAGGACCACGAGCTTCCCGGCGTACAGGCGCTCTCCGCGCTGCTGGACCGCCAGGAACTCGCGGCGGCGCAGGACGCGCGCCGCCTTGCCGAAGCGCACGGAGTCCCCGCCTCGGCTTCCTACTTGGACGGCGCCTTCGTGGCCAGCCTCTTGCGCCCCTTGGCGCGGCGGCGCTTGATCACGTTCTGGCCACCCACGGTCTTCATTCGCTTGCGGAATCCGTGGGTCCGGTTCCGCTTCACCTTCTTGGGTTGGTAGGTCCTCTTCATGGCGCGGGAACCTCCCCGATCAGGCGCGCCGTGTCAAGGACGCCACCCTGTCCGGCCCCGCCTCCCGCCGATCACCGGGAGGCGCCCCGGAGCCACCGCGCGACGGCGCGCGCGCATCCCCGAGGAAATACCGGCGACTGCCGAGAGACTCGAACGAGCACTTGATCCTCGACCTCGACCTTCGCTAGAGAGTGATCCGTCTCACGAACGTCACGAAGTTCACGCCGCCCAAGGTACTTACACCAACAGTCAACTTCGCCTCCCGCGTCGCGCGGAGGCAGCGGGACCTTTTTCTCGCCGGGAGGGTCGAGGGGATGGCAACTGGCGTGCGTGCGTCGCAGGTGGAGTCGAGCGGGGCCGACGGCCCGGCGCCCGAGCAGTGGCGCCGTATCGACGAGTACCTGCGCGGGCCGGCTGCGGGACGACCTGTACCGACGCTGGTTCGCGCCGCTCCGGGCCATCGGGCTCGACGGCGACCGGCTCCAGGTCGGCGCGCCCGACGCCTTCCACCGCGACTTCGTGGACGACAACTACCGCGACTGGTTCGACGAGTTCGTCCCGGGCCTGGTGGGCGCGCCGGTCCGCACCCAGTTCGTCGTCGACACCGCCCCTCGCCAGGCCCGCGTGGCGGCCGCCGAGGCGAGCGCGCCCCCCGAGGCCTACCAGCCCGGCCCCGGCGAGACCCGCCCGAACCCCCGCTACCTCTTCGACACCTTCGTGGTGGGCGAGTCGAACCGCTTCGCCGTGGCCGCCGCCCAGGCGGTGGCGAAGACCCCGGGCCGGGCCTGGAACCCGCTCTTCCTCCACGGGGACTCGGGGCTCGGCAAGACCCACCTGCTCCACGCCATCGCGAACTCCATCCGCGAGGCCACCCCGGGGGCGCGGGTCGCCATCGTGACCTCCGAGCGCTACACCAACGACTTCGTCGACGCGCTCTCCCGCAACACCATGGCCGACTTCCGGCGCAAGTACCGGGAATGCGGCGCCCTGCTGGTGGACGACGTGCAGTTCTTCGCCGGGCGCGACAAGACGGCGGAGGAGTTCTTCCACACCTTCAACACCCTGTACGAGCAGAACGTGCAGATCGTCCTCTCCAGCGATCGCAGCCCCAAGGAGCTGAAGGGGCTGGAGGAGCGGCTCTGCTCCCGGTTCGAGTGGGGCATGCGGGTGCACATCGACACCCCGGAGTTCGAGACCCGGGCCGCCATCCTCAAGAAGAAGGCGCTGGCCGAGCGGATCGACCTGTCCGACGACGTGGCCTCGCTGCTCGCCACCCACATCAAGTCGAACGTCCGCGAGCTGGAGGGCGCCCTCATGCGCCTGGCGGCCTTCGCCTCCCTCAAGGGCGAGCCCATCTCCGTGGCGCTGGCCCGCGACGTCCTCTCCGACGTCATCCCGCCGCCCGGCTACCGTCCCTCCATCGAGCGCATCCAGGAGGCCGTGGCGGCCCACTACGGCATCACGGTGGCCCGCCTGACGAGCCCCTCGCGCGAGCAGAAGATCGCCCTGCCGCGCCAGGTCGCCATGTTCCTCTGCCGCGAGCTGGCCAAGGAGACGCTCCAGACCATCGCGGAGAAGTTCAACAAGAAGGACCACACCACCGTCATCTCGGCCATCGAGCGCGTGAACGAGCTCTCCATGACCGATCTCGAGGTCCGGCAGGCGGTGGAGACGCTCCGCCAGGGCGTCACCTCGTAGCGGTGGTCGTGTGGATCACGTGGGGATCCCCCCTCGGATCCGTTGCGGCCTGGGCGTGGACGAGAGACCCTTCCTGATCGCCCCGAATCGTCCACGCCGCGCCAGCTCGTCCGTCCAGAGGGTTTCCCAGATCGGTTTCCCGAGTCGTTGCGCAGTCCCGGCCCACTTCTCCACATCGATCGCCTCTCTACGATCGCGACGGATCTGAAAGAAAGATAGGATTCCCATCCCATGGAACTGAAGATTGGCGTCCAGGAGCTGACCCGCGCGCTCGCCCGCTCGCAGGGCATCGTCGAGAAGAAGAGCACGATGCCCATCCTCTCCCACGTGCTGCTCGAGGCCAGGAAGTCCGAGGAGGGTGAGCTCGCCGTCTCCGCCACCGACCTCGACGTCTCCGTCTCCGGCGTGCACAAGGCCGAGGTGCTGAAGGAGGGCGGCCTGGCCGTGTCGGCCCGCCACCTCTTCGACATCGTGAAGTCCCTGGCCGGCGAGGGGATGGTCTCGCTGAAGAAGACGCCCAACAACCACCTCGAGGTGAAGGCGGGCCAGGCCGAGTTCCGCCTGGTGGGGCTGCCGGCCGAGGACTTCCCGGCGCTGCCGAAGTTCGAGAAGGTCCCCTTCGTGGTCGTGAACCCCGACACCGTCCTCGACCTGGTGGGGAAGACGGCCTTCGCCGCCTCCACCGACGAGACCCGCTACAACCTGAACGGCGTCTACTTCGAGCCGGTCGCGGGCTCGATGCGGCTGGTCGCCACCGACGGACACCGGCTCTCCATGGCCGACGCGGCCGTCGAGGGAGACTTCAAGCTGAAGAAGGGGGTCATCCTCCCCCGCAAGGGCATCAGCGAGCTCCGCAAGCTGCTCTCCGAGGCCGTGGAGGGCGCGGAGGAGAAGCCGAAGGGGGAGCTGGGCTTCGCCGACAACTCGGCCGTCTTCCGCCGTCCGGGCGTCGTGCTGGTGATGCGCCTCATCGAGGGCTCCTTCCCCGACTACCGCCAGGTCATCCCCAAGGCCGGCGAGAAGGTGGCCTCCGCGGGCCGGGAGCGGCTCCTCCAGACGCTCCGCCGCGTCTCCCTCCTCTCCTCCGAGAAGTCGAACGCGGTGAAGCTCGAGCTCGCGAAGGGCAACCTGCGCATCGCCGCCCAGAACCCGGACCTCGGCGAGGCCCGCGAGGACGTGCCGGTCGAGTACGACGGTGAGCCCCTCAAGATCGGCTTCAACGCGAAGTACCTCATCGACGTCCTCGGCGTCCTCGGCGACGCCGACGTGCGGCTCGAGCTGGCCGACGACCTCTCGCCCGGCGTGGTCCGGCCGGCCGGCGAGGCGGGCGAGCACTTCACCGCGGTGATCATGCCGATGCGGATCTGAGGCGGGCGCCGTCCCGTCGACGGCAGCCCGGACGACGTGCGGCTCCTCTCCCTCTCGCTCCGCGACTTCCGGAACGTCCGCGAGGCCCGGCTCGAGCCGTCGCCGCGGGCGACCGTGCTCGTCGGCCCGAACGGGCAGGGGAAGACGAACCTGCTCGAGGGGCTCTTCCTCCTCTGCACCCTCAAGCCGCTGCGGGCGAACCGCCTGGCGGAGCTGGTCCGCTTCGGGGCGGAGCGGGCGCGCGTCCAGGGCGACTTCGAGGGGCCCGGCGGCGTGCGGAGCGTGGCGGTGGAGATCGGGCCGGAGGGGCGCACCGCCTTCCTCGACGGCAAGCCGATCGCCTCGGCCGAGCGGCTCGACGCGTTCTTCGAGGGCCGGGCCGCGGTCTGCTTCTCCCCCGACGACCTCCTCCTCGTGAAGGGCGGTCCGGATCAGCGTCGCCGCTTCCTCGACCGCGCCGCCTTCAACCGGTGGCCGGCGGTGCTCACCGAGGCCCGCGACTACCTCCGCGCCCTGCGCGAGCGGAACGCGGCGCTCCGGCGGTCGGAGCCCGAGGTCGAGGAGAGCTTCCGGGAGCCGCTCGTTCGCGCCGGGGCCCGGCTGGTGGCGCGCCGGCACGCGCTCCTCGCCGAGCTCGCGCCGCGCATGGTGGAGGCCTTCGCCCAGATCTCCGGGCCCGACGCCCTCGAGGCCCGCCTCGCCTACCGGCCGGCTGCGGGCGTCCCCGCGACCGGGACGGAGGAACGCATCGCCCAGGCGCTGGCGGAGGCGCTGCGAGCCCGGCTCGGCCGGGATCGCGAGAAGGGCTTCACCTCCGCGGGCCCGCACATGGACGATCTCACCCTCGCACTGGGAGGAAAGGGCGCCCGCTCCTACGGCAGCCAGGGACAGCAGCGCGCGCTGGTGCTCGCCCTCAAGATCGCGGAGATCGAGAACCTGCGCGACCGGCTCGGCCGCCCCCCGCTCCTCCTGCTCGACGACGTGTCGTCCGAGCTCGACCCGGAGAAGAACGGACACCTCCTGCGCCACCTGGCGGCGCTTCCCGGACAGGCCTTCCTCACCACCACCGACCGTCGCCTGCTCGAGCCAGCCGCCGGCGCGGGCGCCGTGTTCTACGGGGTCCGGGACGGCGCATTCGAGCGCGAAACTTCCCCTGTCGTTCCCGGGGGTTGAGGACCGAATTCCGGGTTGCCGCACCCGGGTCGGTCTGTTATAGCTAAGCGCTCACAAGTCTTCGATAATCCTCGACAAAAAGCCTCGCGAGATCCTCCTGGAAAACCCCACTTCCGAACCGACTCCTTCGCCCGACAACAACGGGAGCCCGGCCGCCTACGGCACCGAGACCATCAAGGTCCTCGAGGGCCTGGAAGCCGTCCGCAAGCGCCCGAACATGTACATCGGCGACGTGGGCGAGCGCGGCCTGCACCACCTCGTCTTCGAGGTCGTCGACAACTCCGTCGACGAGGCCATGGCGGGGCGCGCCAACCAGATCGAAGTCACCATCCACACCGACAACTCGATCACGGTGGTCGACAACGGCTCGGGGATCCCGGTCGGCCCGCATCCCACGGTCGAGGGCATGGACACGCTCGACGTGGTCATGACGAAGCTCCACGCCGGCGGAAAGTTCGAGTCGAGCGCCTACAAGGTGTCGGGCGGCCTCCACGGCGTGGGCGTCACCTGCGTGAACGCGCTGTCCGAGTGGCTGAAGGTCGAGGTCTACCGCGACGGCAAGGTCTGGGGGCAGCGCTACGAGCGCGGCCACCCCACCGGCAAGGTCACCGCCATCGGCGAGACCCAGCGGCGCGGGACCCGGATCACCTTCCGCCCCGACTTCCCGCTCTTCGAGGCCAAGGAGTTCAGCTTCGAGACCCTCTCCGGCCGGCTGCGCGAGCTCGCCTTCCTGAACCCCGGCCTGAAGATCGTCGTCGACGACGAGCGCAGCGGGAAGAAGCACGAGTTCCTGTTCAAGGACGGCATCCGCGAGTTCGTCGCCTACCTCAACAAGAGCCGCCAGACCCTCTTCGACCCGCCCATCAAGCTCCACCAGGAGATGGCCACCGAGAACGGCGAGGCCTCGGTCGACATCGCCCTGCAGTGGAACGACGGCTACGACGAGAAGGTCTTCGCCTTCGCCAACAACATCCACAACCACGAGGGCGGCACGCACCTGGTCGGCTTCAAGGCGGCGCTCACCCGCACGCTCAACGCCTACGGCACGAAGAACAACCTCTTCAAGGAGCTGAAGGAGGAGATGCCGTCGGGCGACGACATGCGCGAGGGGCTCGCCGCGGTCATCTCCATCCGGCTGCCCGGCGCCAGCTTCGAGGGCCAGACCAAGACCCGGCTCTCCAACACCGAGGCCAAGTCGATCGTCGAGACCATGGTGAACGACCGGCTCGGCGCCTGGCTGGAGGAGAACCCCCCGCTCGCCAAGCGCATCATGGCCAAGGTGGCCGAGGCCGCCCGCGCCCGCATCGCCGCCCGCAAGGCGCGCGAGACGGTGCGCCGCAAGGGCGCGCTCGACGGGGCCTCGCTCCCGGGCAAGCTGGCCGACTGCCAGTCGAAGGACCCCGCCGAGAGCGAGATCTACCTGGTCGAGGGAGACAGCGCCGGCGGCTCCGCCAAGCAGGGACGCGACCGGCGCATCCAGGCCATCCTGCCGCTGCGAGGCAAGATCCTGAACGTCGAGCGGGCCCGCTTCGACAAGATGCTCTCCTCGGCCGAGATCGCCACCATCATCACCGCGCTCGGCACCGGCATCGGCCCGGGCGAGTTCGACCCCGAGAAGGCCCGCTACCACCGCATCGTCATCATGACCGACGCGGACGTCGACGGCAGCCACATCCGCACGCTGCTGCTCACCTTCTTCTTCCGGCAGATGCCGGCGCTCGTCGAGAGGGGCTACGTCTACATCGCGCAGCCGCCGCTCTACCGGATCCAGAAGGGGAAGAAGGAGAACTACCTCAAGGACGAGGCGGCGCTCGACGAGTACCTCATGGCCATCGGCACGGAGAAGGCGAAGCTCCAGGCCGGCGACCAGGAGATCGGCGGCGACGACCTGCGCCGGCTGGCCGAGGAGGTGCGGTCCTACCGCGCCCTGCTCGCCACGGCCGATCGCCGCCGGGACGCGCGCATCGTCGACGCCGCCATCCAGCAGGGCGACCTCGATCTCGAGACGCTGCGGACCCACGGGGCGGTGAAGGCGCTCGCCGAGGCCATCCCGCTGAAGGCCCAGAGGCTCTACCCGGAGATCGAGGTGCGCGGCGCCAAGATCGAGCGGGACGAGGAGCACGGCCGGGACAAGATCGTCTTCCAGACCACCGTGGCCGGCGCGCCGCGCGAGACCCGCCTCGACTTCGACTACCTGTCCGGCGCCGAGTGGACCGATCTCTCCGCGCTCTACGGGGCGCTCGCCGAGATCGGCCCGGGCCCCTTCACGCTGAGCACGAGCGACGGCACGGACGAGGTCCCCGACGTCTTCGCCGCGGTGGCCGGCCTGAAGAAGGCGGCCGCACAGGGGCAGACCATCCAGCGCTACAAGGGACTCGGCGAGATGAACCCCGAGCAGCTCTGGGAGACCACCATGGACCCGGCCCGGCGCACCATGCTCCAGGTCCGGGTGGACGACACCGTCGAGGCCAACGACGTCTTCAGCGTGCTCATGGGCGACGCGGTGGAGCCGCGGCGCGAGTTCATCGAGAAGCACGCGCTCGACGTGCAGAACCTGGACATCTGAGCCGGGGCCCCGGCGAGGGGGCGGAGGGCGTCGCGATGGGCTGGTTCTTCCGGTTGCCGCTCCCCTGGCTCTTCCTCATCGTGGTCGGCGGCTTCGTCGGGGGGACGCTGGCGGGCATGGTCCTGGTCGCGCCCATTCCGGGCGCGGGTCACCGCCCGCTTCCGGCAAGAGCCCCGAGCAGGCCGCCTACTTCGGCACCCAGATCTGGCTCGTCTACTCCCTCATCCTCAGCCTCGTGGCCGTCGGCGGATGGAGCGAGTACCAGGCCGCGTCGGCGACAAGGTCTCCCACGAGGTCGCCACCATCGAGGTCCTCCAGCGGCGGGCGGCGCTCTACCCGGAGCCCACGCGAACCGAGCTGGACACCATCATCCGCGAGTACGCCCGCGCGGTGGCCGACAAGGAGTGGCCCGAGCAGCGCGTCGGGCGGCACCCTTCGGCGGCCAAGGCGCATTTCAGCCGGCTGAACCTGCTCCTCGGCGACTTCGAGCCGAAGAACCTGCCCGACCAGATGGTCCACGCCGAGACGCTCCGCGAGCTCACCGCGGCCTCCGAGGCCCGCCGTGCGCGCATCCACGCCACCGCGTACGCGCCTTCCGACCGTGGTCTGGCTGGTGCTGCTCGTGGGCGCCGCGCTGGCGCTGGCGGGGGCCACGCTTCTTCGTGACGGTGGACGACCAGACCCTCCACCTCACGCTGGTGGCCATCATGGCCGCCTTCGTGGGGCTCGTGGTATTCGTCACCGTCGCGCTCGACCATCCGTTCCAGGGGGCCGTCACGCCGTCCGAGCAGGGCTTCCGTCTCATCGCCGAACGTCCGTTCGGCGGGCAGTGACCGCAGGGAGGAGAGAGCATGCCTCGAGCCGCATTCGTCACCATCGGGACCTACGTTCCCGATCGCGTCGTCACCAACGAAGAGCTGACGCGGTACATGGACACCACCGACGAGTGGATCACCCAGCGCACCGGCATCAAGGAGCGCCACTGGGTCGAGCCGGGGATGGGCAGCGCCGAGATGGCCTTCCGGGCCAGCCAGCGCGCGCTCGAGCAGGCCGGCTGGCAGGCGAGCGACATCGAGGCCATCATCTTCGCGAGCCTCTCGCCCGACCACATGTTCCCGGGCGACGGCTGCTTCCTGAACGCCAAGCTGGGCATCCCGGGCGTGCCCGCCCTCGACGTCCGCAACCAGTGCTCCGGCTTCCTGTACGGCCTCTCGGTCGCCGACGCCTGGATCCGCACCGGGACCTACAAGAAGATCCTGCTCGTCGGGTCGGAGACCCACTCCACCGGCCTCGACATCTCCACCCGCGGCCGCGACGTGAGCGTGATCTTCGGCGACGGGGCGGCGGCCGCGCTCCTCGAGGCCACCGACGACCCGGACCGCGGCGTGCTCGCCATCGAGCTCCACGCCGACGGCCGCTACGCCAAGGACCTGTGGACCGACGCGCCGGGCTCCATCTACAACCCGCGCAACAACCACGCGATGGTCGACGACGGGAGCGGCTTCCCCAGGATGGAGGGGCAGAAGGTCTTCAAGCACGCCATCGTCCGCATGCCCGAGACGGTCCGCAACGTGCTCGGCAAGGTCGGCCTCACCACCGAGGACATCAAGGTGTTCGTGCCCCACCAGGCCAACCTCCGCATCGCCGAGACGGTGCAGAAGTCGCTCGGCCTGCGCGACGACCAGGTCTTCAACAACATCATGAAGTACGGGAACACCACCGCGGCCAGCATCCCCCTCGCCCTGTCGGAGGCGATCCCGGCCCGGGGCGTGAAGCGGGGCGACCTCGTCGCGCTGGCCGCCTTCGGCGCCGGCTTCACCTGGGCCGCGGCCCTGGCGAGGTGGTGATGTCGCGAAAGGATCTTGAGGCGTCGTCCAACGGCAGGACTGCGGACTTTGGATCCGCGTATGAAGGTTCGAATCCTTCCGCCTCAGCCAGGCCACCCGCCCGCGCGACCAACCAGCGCGCCGAGGTGAAGTCGCTCCCCATGCCGGAGCGCTTCCTCCTCGTGCCCA
Source organism: uncultured delta proteobacterium (assembly GCA_963766715.1). Lineage (GTDB taxonomy): Bacteria > Myxococcota > Myxococcia > Myxococcales > Anaeromyxobacteraceae > CAIOAK01. Next base: position 13,733 of record CAVYBH010000011.1, on the reverse strand, counting down.
TCGGCCCGGTCCCGAAGGGGCTGCTCCCCGAGCTGACCGCGGCGCTGCAGGAGGTCTTCGGCGCCCCGTCCGAGCTGGGCCTCCCGCTCGTGAAGCCCGACTTCGCCTTCAACAAGGATCGGCACCAGTACCACTCGACCGCCGTGCTGCGCCGGCTCGACACGGTGCGGCCGAAGGGGCGGGACGAGCCGGTGCTGGGCGTGGTGGACGTCGACCTCTTCGTGCCGGACATGCCCTTCGTCTTCGGGGAGGCCGACCGGGAGGCGCGCACCGCGCTCGTCTCCGTCTTCCGCCTCAAGGGATCCGACGGGCGGCCCGTGACCCCGGAGCGCTTCGCCCACCGTTCCCGGGTGGAGGCGGTGCACGCCATGGGGCACCTGCTCGGCCTCTCCCACTGCAACGACTTCCGCTGCGCGATGTTCCTGTCGCACACGCCGGCGGACTCCGACCGCAAGGGCGAAGGGCTCTGCACGCCCTGCCGCTCGGCCATCGGCCGCGCCTGAAGCCGCTCTGCCAGCGGGCCGCCTCGAGCTGCGGCGCCTGCTGTGGCCTCTACAACCGGGAGGACCACGGGGAGGCGGCCATCCGCGAGCGGCTCGACGCCCGGACCGACGCGCTCGCCCCGGTGCCCCGGACCCCCGAGGCCTTCCGCGCCGCCGCCGCCCGCATCGGCGCCACCGAGCCCCCGCCGGTCTTTCCCTCGGTGCGGGTGTGCCCGCTCCTCGGCTGGCTCGACGAGGGGCGCACCCGGATCGGCTGCCTGGCCCACCCGGCCAGCACCGGAGGGGTGGACCTGCGCGACCAGGGGGTCTACGACGCCGCCATCTGCGAGAGCTTCCTCTGCCCCAGCCACTCCTGGCTCGGCGAGGACGAGGCGGAGCTCGTCGACTTCACCTGTGGTGACGCCTGGCTCTACGGGCTGGTGGTGACCGACGTGCCCTTCGTCCGGGCCGCGCTCGAGGCGGTGGGGCGGCTGGCCGGGACGCGGCTCGAGCGGCGCCACCTCGAGCGTCCCGCCGTGCGCGAGGCGCTGCGAAGGCTCTTCGCGCTGAAGGAGGAGCTCGAGCCCGGGTCGGAGGGGCTCTTCGGGGCCTTCCGCGCCGGCGAGGACGGCGAGCCCGTTCCCCGCCTCATCGACTACGCGTCGATGGGACGGGAGGGCTCCCCCTGGGACGCCATCCTGCTCTGCGTCGGCGCCGACCCTCGATCCGGGAACGACCTCGACCGCCTGGAGGAGGAGGTCCGCGCGCGGCTGGAGGGCTGCGCGCGGGCCCTGCGCGAGCGCTCCTAGGCCTCGGCCTTCTCGGTCTCGGCGAGCCCGTCGGCCACGATCTCGGCCAGGTCGACGACCCGCACCGTCTCTTCCTTCCCCAGCTCGTTCACGCCGTCGCGCAGCATGGTGAGGCAGAACGGGCAGCCCACGGCCACCACGCCGCCCTTGTCCCCCAGCGTGCGCGAGGCCTCCTCGACCCGGTTCTGGTTGATGCGGGTGCCGATCTTCTCCTCGAGCCACATGCGGCCGCCGCCGGCGCCGCAGCAGAACCCCTGCTCCCGGTTCCGCTCCATCTCCAGCACGCGCAGCCCGGGCACCGACTCGAGCGCGGCGCGCGGCGCGTCCGTGACCCCGTTCCAGCGCGCCAGGTAGCAGGGGTCGTGGAAGGTGACGAGCTGCCCCTCGTAGGCCTTCGCCGTGCCGGGCGAGAGCCGCCCGTCGGCCACCAGCCGCGCGATCAGCTCGGAGTGGTGCACCACCTCGAAGTTCCCGCCGAACTGGGGGAACTCGTTCTTGATGGTGTTGAGGCAGTGCGGGCACTGGGCGATCACCTTCTTCACCCCGTAGCCCTTCATGAGCTCGACGTTGGCCGTGGCCTGCATCTGGTAGAGGTACTCGTTGCCCAGCCGGCGCGCGGTCTCGCCGTTGCAGGTCTCCTCCTCGCCCAGGATGGCGAACTTCACGCCCGCCGCCCGCAGGATCTTCACGATGGCGCGGGAGACCTTCTTCTGCCGGTCGTCGAAGGCGCCGGCGCAGCCCACGAAGAAGAGGTACTCGAAGTCGCCGCCCTCCGACGCCCGCGGGATGGCCAGGTCCTCGCACCACTCGGCGCGGCGGTTCGAGCCGATGCCCCAGGGGTTCCCCTGGGTCTCGATGTTCTTGAAGACGCGGGCCGCCTCCTCCGGGAAGGCCGCTCTCGACGAGCACCTGGTGGCGGCGCAGGTCGACGAGCCGGGGCACGTTCTCGATGAGCACCGGGCAGGCCGTCTCGCACCAGCCGCAGGTGGTGCAGGCCCAGACGGTGGCCTCCGGCAGCACCGTCCCCACCACGGCCGGCAGCTTCTCCACGAGCGCGTCGCGCGCCGCGGCGTCGGGGGCCCGGGCGATGGCGACCAGCTCCGGCGCCTGGTCCTGGATGTGGTGGCGCAGCGTCCGGTTCACTTCCTTGTGGCTGAGCGGCTTGCCGGTGACGTAGGTGGGGCAGAAGGTCTGGCAGCGGCCGCACTCGGTGCAGGAGTAGGTGTCGAGCCCCTCCTTCCAGGAGAGGTCTCTCACCGATCGTGAACCGTAGTCGGGGGTCTCGCTCTCGAGATCGAGCTTGCGGAGCGCGCCGCGGGGCGGGAGGCGCTGCACGTAGACGTCGGGCAACGCGGTGATGACGTGGAAGTGCTTCCCGAACGGGAGGAAGTTGAGGAAGACGAGGACGATGACGAGGTGGAGCCAGAAGGAGAGCGTCCCGATGGCCGAGGCCGCCGCGGGCGACAGGCCGGCCAGCATCCAGGCGCCGAGCGCGGAGGCGGGCGTGGCCCAGCTCGACGGGGCCTGGGCGGCCAGCTGCTCGGCCCCCTCGAACAGGATGTCGGTCACCATCAGCCCGGCGATGAACCCGAGGATGAGCACCCCTTCCCAGCTGCGGGTCACCCGGTCGGGCTTCGTCACCAGCCGCCGCCAGATGAAGGCCAGCGCGGCGAAGAGCGCCAGCAGCACCATCACGTCCTTCACGAAGGCGTAGGCGTCGCCGATCGGCGTTCCCCGGCCGAGCAGCGGCAGGTGGAAGTGGGGCGAGAACCCCATGCCGAAGAGGGTGATGGTCCGCGCCCCCAGGATCACGAAGGCCGCGAAGATGAGGACGTGCAGGAACCCCGGCCACACCTCGCCGCGGGAGGTGAGCCGCGCCTGGCCGAAGCCGAAGCGCAGCAGCCCGCGCACCCGCTCGCCCGGATGGTCGAGCCGATCGTCCTTGCGGAAGGCCCAGAGAGGCGCCAGCCGGCGGACCATGGTGAAGGCGAAGAATCCGCCCGCCGACAGGAGCAGGAGCGCGGTGAGCCAGGGGTTCATGGGGCCGGTAGTGTACCCCTTGATTCTAAAATCAGTCCACCGGCTTCTGCTCCGCCTTTTCCCGGGCCTTCGGAGGCGGCGGCTTCGATTCCTTCTTGTCCTGGCCGGCGTCCTTCTTCGGGGGCGGTGCGGGCTTCGCCGCCGGCTGGGCGGGAGGCCTGCCGGTCGCCGGAGGCTGCTGCTGGGTTCCCGGCTTCGTCGCGGGCGGTCGCGGGCGTGCCGGGCTGCGCAGGCTGCGCCAGGCTGGGAGGGCGGCCGCGTCGAAGGGCGGCTTCGCCGCCGGCGAGGTCGTCGGCGGCTGGCCAGGAGAAGTCGCAGGCTTTCCGGTCGGTTGGGCCGGCGGCTGCGCCGGAGGCTGGCCCGGCTGGGAGGGCGGCCTGGTGCCCGGAGGCGGAGGCGCGTCCTTGCCCTGGGCCCTTCCCGTGTCCCTGGTCGTGGTCGCGGTCCGGTCCCTGGTCGTGGCCCGACCCCTGCCCCTTGTCCGGCGGGCGGGGCGTCTCGACCGGGCGAGGCGGAGGCACCGGCCTGCGCATGGGCGGCGGAGGAGGCCGGTAGGCGCTGGGCGGCGGCGGGCGGACCGCTCCGGGGGGCGGCGGGCGGGGCGGCGCGTAGTTCCACCAGGTGGGCGGCGGCGGACGCGCGGACGAGTAGGGACCGCCGTAGATCCAGCCCGATCCACGCCAGGTGAACCCGCCGCCGTAGGGCGGGACGTAGTCGTGACGGTGGGGCACGTCGATGAAGCACCAGCCGCCGCCGGGCATGGGGTGGCCGCCCACGTACGTGTAGGTCACCGGGCCGCGCCAGAAGTAGAAGCCGTCGGCGAAGGCGTACCAGTCGAGCGGCTCCGGGAAGTAGTCGTGGACGTGCGGGCCGTCGTAGTAGCACCAGCCGCCTCCCACGGAGGCCGGAACCCCGTGCTGCCCGCCGTACCAGACCTCCACCACCTGCGGCGGAGGCGGGGGTGCGTCGGGAACCACCGTCGAGGTGGTGACCACGCAACCGGACAGGGCGAGGAGGGTCAGGGTAAGGGCGAGTCGTCGCATGGTGGTCCTCGAGGGCGTGACATGGGGACGGACGGGGCCGCCCCCCGATTCAACGAACCCGGGCCTGGAGTCCGTCGCGCCCGGCCCCGCGGGACCGGGCCAGCTCGACGGCGTGCTCCACGTACATCCGGGCGATGTCCTTCCGGGTGGCCCGCTCCAGCCCCTCGAACCCCGGGGAGCTGTTCACTTCCATGATCTTGGGCCCGGTCCGGGACTCGAGCATGTCCACGCCCGCCACCTCCAGGCCGATGACGCGCGCCGCCTTCACCGCGGCCTCGGCGTACTCGCGCGGGAGCACCGCCGCCCGCGCCTTGCCGCCGCGGTGGATGTTGGAGCGGAACTCGCCGGTGCGGGCCTGCCGCCGCATGGCCGCGACCACGCGGTCGCCGATGACCAGCGCGCGCAGGTCGCGCCCCTTCGACTCGGCCACGAACTCCTGCAGGAGGATCTCCTGGCCCAGGTCCCAGAAGGTGTCGAGCATCCCCTGCACCTCGTCCATGGTGGAGGCGATCATCACGCCCACCCCCTGCGTGCCCTGCAGGAGCTTGATGATGCAGGGCAGGCCGCCCACGTGCTCCACCACCTGCGCCACCTCGTCGCGGTAGCGGCACATGGCGGTGCGCGGGATGTCGAGGCCGAAGCGGGAGAGCAGCTGGAGGGCGCGGAGCTTGTCTCGCGAGCGCGCGATGGGCACCGACGACGCCAGCACCGGGACGCCCATCATGTCGAACTGGTTCACCACCGCGAGCCCGTACGACGTGATCGACGCGCCGATGCGCGGGATGACCACGTCGATCGGCCCGACCTCCTCGCCGCGGTAGAACATCGACGGGCGCTCGCGCGCCAGCACCATGTTGCAGTGGAGCGTGTCGAGGACGATGGCCCGGTGGCCCAGCGCGCGGGCCGACTCGACGAGGCGGCGGGTGGAGTGGAGCTTGGGATTCCGCGAGAGGATGGCGAGGGTCAGCCGGCCGCCCGGAGGCGCCGGTGCGCGGGCGCGCCGTGGCGCCTTGCCGGCGCGCTGCGATCCGTTCCTGGCCATGATCCCGACGAGCGTACGATGCGATCCGGGGGGTCGCAAGGATGCGCCGAACCGTTCGTTGCCCCACCGGTTCCGCGCTGGTAGAACCCCGGATCCCCCCGAGAAGAGAGACGAGAGCGGACGTGGAATACAAGGATACCGTCAACCTCCCCAAGACCGACTTCCCGATGAAGGCCAACCTGCCCCAGCGGGAGCCCGAGATCCTGAAGGAGTGGGAGGCGGAGAAGACCTTCGAGCGGCTGGTCGCGGGCAACGCGGCGAAGGGCGGGAAGCTCTTCGTCCTCCACGACGGCCCCCCGTACGCGAACGGCCACATCCACATCGGCCACGCCCTCAACAAGATCCTGAAGGACCTGATCGTCAAGTACCGGAACATGGCCGGCGAGGTCGCCGACTACCAGCCGGGATGGGACTGCCACGGCCTGCCCATCGAGCGGAAGGTCGACGAGGAGCTCGGCTCGAGGAAGCGCGAGATGGATCGCCCGGCGGTGATCGCCGCCGCCCGCGCCTACGCCGGGAAGTGGATCGACAAGCAGCGCGAGGAGTTCAAGCGGCTGGGCGTGTTCGGCCGGTGGGACGCGCCCTATGCCACCATGAACCCGCGCTACGAGGCGGACACGGTGCGCGCGCTGGCCGCGGTGGCCGAGAAGGGCTTCCTCTCCCGCGGCAAGAAGCCGGTCTACTGGTGCACCACCGACCGCACCGCGCTGGCCGAGGCCGAGGTCGAGTACGAGGACCACACCTCGCCCTCCATCCACGTGGCCTTCGAGGTGGTGGGCGACCTCCCGGCCCGGGCGCTGGCCGGCCGCCCGTCGAGCCTGGTCATCTGGACCACCACCCCCTGGACGCTTCCCGCGAACCTCGCGGTGGCGGCGCACCCCGGACCTCGTCTACGTCGCCTACGACCTGAAGGGGAAGGTGGTCGTGGTGGCGAAGGACCTGCTCGCCACCTTCCTCGCCGCGGTCGCGCCGGACGAGCTCGGGCCCGAGGGAGCGCCGGCCGACCCCTCCCGGATCCTGGCCTCGATGGAGGGCAAGGACCTGGAGGGCGTGAAGTACCGCCACCCGTTCATGGGGCGCGTCTCGCCCGTGATCCTGGGCGAGCACGTGACGCTCGAGGCCGGCACCGGCCTCGTCCACACCGCGCCCGGTCACGGCCAGGAGGACTACCAGGTCGGCATGAAGTACGGCCTCGAGGTCCTGAACCCGGTGGACGGCGCCGGCGTCTTCACCGACGCCGCCGGCAAGTACGCCGGGAAGAACATCTTCGTCGCCAACGCCGAGATCGTCGCCGACCTCCACGCCTCGGGCCACCTGCTCTCCGACCCCAAGGCCTCCCTCCGGCACAGCTACCCGCACTGCTGGCGCTGCCACAAGCCGGTGGTCTTCCGGGCCACCGACCAGTGGTTCCTCTCGCTCGAGCACGAGGGGCTGCGCGGGCGCACGCTCGCCGAGATCGAGCGGGTCCAGTGGATCCCGCGCTGGGGGCGCGAGCGCATCCACAACATGATCGAGCACCGCCCCGACTGGTGCCTCTCCCGCCAGCGCACCTGGGGCGTGCCCATCGCGGTCTTCTACTGCGAGAAGTGCAGCGAGCCGCTCGTCTCCCCGGCGCTCATGCGGCGCGTGGCCGACGAGTTCGAGAAGGAGGGCATCGAGGCCTGGTACCGCCACGCCCCGGCCCACTTCACGCAGGGTGAGAAGTGCGCGAGCTGCGGCGGAGCCGACTTCCGGCGCGAGCAGGACATCCTCGACGTCTGGTGGGACTCGGGCGTCTCCTGGGCGGCGGTGGCGGCGCGCGAGCCGAACAGCCAGGTCCCGGTCAGCCTGTACCTGGAGGGCTCCGACCAGCACCGCGGGTGGTTCCACTCGTCCCTGCTCACCTCCATGGCCATCCGCGGCGCCGCGCCCTACGACGCGGTGCTCACCCACGGCTTCGTCCTCGACGGGCAGGGGCGGGCCATGTCGAAGAGCGTGGGCAACGTGGTGGCCCCGGAGGAGGTCATCAAGAAGTACGGCGCCGACATCCTCCGGCTCTGGGTGGCGGCCAGCGACTACCGCGACGACGTGCGGGTCTCCGGCCAGATCCTCGACGGCCTGGCCGAGGGCTACCGCAAGATCCGCAACACCGTGCGCTGGGCGCTCGGCAACCTGGACGGCTTCGACCCGGCCCGGGACTCCGTGCCGGTCGCGGAGATGGAGCCCTTCGACCGCTGGGCCTACGCGCGGCTGGTCGAGTGGCAGGACAAGGTGACGAAGGCCTACGCCGACTACGAGTTCCACCTGGCCTACCACGCCACCACCGAGCTGGTGAGCGTGACGCTCTCGTCGATCTACTTCGACGTGGTGAAGGACCGGCTCTACACCGCCCGCAAGGACGGCAAGGCGCGCCGCAGCGCCCAGACCCTGCTCCACCTGATCGCCCAGGACCTGCTCCGCATGCTCGCGCCGATCCTCTCCTTCACGGCGCACGAGGCCTGGAAGTACCTGCCCGGCCGGCCGCCGGGGAGCGTCTTCGAGGCCGGCTTCCCGAGGCGGGAGCCCCCGGCCGACGCCGCCGCGCTCACCGAGCGCTACGGCAAGCTGCTGGAGGTGCGGGCCGAGGTGCATGAAGGTGCTCGAGCCGGCGCGCCGCGACAAGCTCATCGGCTCGGGCCTGGAGGCCCAGGTGACCGTGACCGCCGACGGGGACACGCTGGCGCTGCTCCGGAGCGCGCAGGCCGAGCTGCCCACCCTCTTCATCGTCTCCAAGGTGGTCCTCGCGCAGGGTCCGCTCACCGTGAAGGTGGAGCGGGCTCCGGGCGAGAAGTGCGATCGCTGCTGGGTCTACGCCGAGGATCGCGGCGCCGACCCGGCCCATCCGACCCTGTGCGCCAAGTGCGCGGCGGCGCTCCGGTGAGGGCCGGCCCTTCCAGGTGGACGCTGCTCGCCGTCCTCTTCGGGGTGATGGTGGTGGGCGACCAGGCCTCCAAGTTCCTGGCGGTCGACCGGCTCACCTGGGCCTTCCCCCGGGTGGGCGCGACCACGCTCGGGGCGCGGATCGAGGCCTTCTACACGATGAAGCACCTCGAGGGGACGAGCCGTCCGCCCCACGTGGTGTGGAACCCCATGTGGCGGATGACCTACGCCGAGAACCCGGGCGCCGCCTGGGGCATGCTCCGCGACCTCCCCGCCGGCTTCCGCCACGGCTTCTTCGTGATCATGTCGCTCACCGCGCGTGGGCTTCATGCTCTGGTACTACCGGAAGCTCCGGCCCGACCAGCGCTGGATGCAGGTGGCCATCGCCTTCGTGATGTCCGGCGCGGTGGGCAACCTCATCGACCGGCTCTTCCGCGGCTACGTGGTCGACTTCGTCCAGTGGCACTGGTGGAACCGGCCCGACCTCTACTGGCCCATCTTCAACCTGGCCGACTCGCTCATCGTGGTGGGAGTGGCCATGCTGCTCCTCCATCCCGGGGAGAAGCGCGCGAAGTCGCCCGGGAAGAACGGCGGCACCGCCGGAGTTCACGCCTAGATGCTGCCCATCCTCTTCCAGATCGTGATCCCGTCGGGCTGGACCTGGGTGGTCGCGATCGGCATCGCGCTCGCCGTCGTCGTCGCCCGCGCCGTCGGCTGGCGGCGGCACGCGCGCGAGGAAGGCAAGGCGGGCTCCTGGGGCGAGGCGCTCTGGAGCGACAAGGGCGTGCTGGGCGTCCTCCTGGTGGGCTTCGTCGCCGCCTGGCGCAGCGGCGTGCTCTCCGAGGACATCCGGCTCCCGCTCCACACCTACGGCGTGATGCTGGCGCTGGCCTTCGTGGCGAGCATCTGGCTCGCGCAGAAGGAGGCCGAGCGGCAGGGGCAGGATCCCCAGTTCGTGGGCGACCTCTCCTTCTGGATCCTGGTCTCGTCGCTGATCGGCGGCCCGGCTCTACTTCATCCTCGTCAACTGGGGCGACTACTTCGGCGCGAACGCGATCGTCGTCACCCGCATCGGCCGCATCCCCAGGATCTTCGCGCTCTGGGAGGGCGGGATCGTCTTCTACGGCGGCTTCATCGCCGCGGCGCTGGCGGCGGCCCTCTACCTGCGCGTGAAGAAGACGCAGTTCCTGCCCTGGTCGGACACCCTCATCCCGTCGGTGGCCTTCGGCCAGTTCATGGGGCGGATCGGCTGCTTCAGCGCCGGCTGCTGCTGGGGGCGCGCCTGCGACGACACGCTGCCCTGGGCGGCCCACTTCCCGCCCGAGTCGCTGGCCTTCCAGTCGATGGCGTCGCGGGCCAACCCGTGGCGCTACATCTCCCCCGACCACCTCCACACCGTGGGCATCCACCCGGTGCAGCTCTACGAGTCGCTCGGGGAGCTCCTGCTCTTCGCCTTCCTGGCCATCTGGCTGCGGCCCCGCAAGCGCTTCAACGGGCAGGTGATGGCGGCCTGGCTCATGCTCTACGCGCTGCTCCGCGCCACCACCGAGACCTTCCGCGGCGACGTGGAACGGGGCGTGTACCAGGGGCTCGGGGCCGGGCAGTGGACGTCGATCGTCATCTTCGCCGCCGGCGTCGCCATCTGGGTGGTGGGCAGCCGGCTCGGCCGGAAGGCCGTCGCGGCGCTTCCGGGGTAGGCGCGAGCCGGCCCGGCGCAAGCTTGGCGGTCGCCGGAATCGGGGGCTAGACTCCCGTCGTGGCGCTGCCCCCCAAGAAACCCGGAGCTCCCCGCATCGGCGGCCTTCCGGGGACCGTCCTGCCCGAGTTCGAGAGCGGCAAGGAGCGGCTCGCCAACGAGCAGCTGAACGACGCGGCCGCCGCCCTCGAGGAGGAGCTCGAGGAGATCAAGGTGAAGTACGAGATGTACTTCATCGGCGCCGAGCGGATGGAGCCCTCCCGGCGCCGCGACGACCTGAAGCGGAACATCGCCCGGCTGAAGAACGCCTTCACCCGCAACGCCGGCATCCGCTTCCGGATCCAGGCCCTTCACGCCCGGTACCTGTCCTACGAGCGGCTCTGGCTGCGCTCGTCCCGGGAGAAGGAGCAGGGCACCTACCGGCGCGACGTCCTGAAGGCCCGCCGCAAGGCGGTCGAGGCGCCGAAGGGGAAGGCGGGTCCGCCGGATGCGACCGCCGCCGCCGCGCCCGACCGGACGCCTGCCCCGGCGCGCGACACCGCCGCAGGAGCCCCGCCGCCGCTCCCGGCCGCCGCCCTTCCCCTCCGGCCCCGCCCGCCCCGGCGAGCATGACCGAGCCCGAGCTGCGCGTGCTGTTCGAGGCCTACGTGGCCGCGAAGAGGAGCTGCAACGAGGACGTCTCCCGGCTCAGCTACGACGCGCTGGCGCGCACGGTGAACAAGCAGACCCCGGAGATCGCCGCCAGGTTCAAGGCCAAGCGGGTCGAGTTCAAGGTCTCGGTGCGGGACGGCAAGGCCGTTCTCACCGCCGTGCCCAAGGTCTGAGCGGCGGCGTCAGGGCTGGAAGGTGAAGCTGCCGTCGGCGTTGCGGAGGCAATGGCCGGCGACCTGGCCTCCGGAGCCGCCCCCCATCATGCCCATCATGTCGCCCATCTCCTGGGCGCGCGCCGCCTCGTGGGCCGACCACTGGCCCATCGCGGCCACGTGCCGGGCGGCCTCGGCCCGGTCGACGGTCAGGTCGACCGAGGTGCAGGCGGCGCCGCGGTGCCGGTCGAGCTCGGCCTGCATCGCGGCGGCGCTGCAGCCCATGTCGCCGTCGGACATGTGGCCCAGCCCGTCCATCTGCCGATCCATCCGCCCGCCCATGGACGTGAGGACGCCGACCATGGGGCGGACCTGCCCGTCGTAGGTGGCCTGCATCGAGTCACAGGCCACGACGTCCTGCATCGACGCCGCCTGGGTGCCGTACGCGGTCGCCGTCGTCCCGATCTGGAGCGAGACCGTGTCGAAGCGCTGGACGTCGGCGGTGCTCACGCCGGAGGTGGAGCCGCCGCAGGCGGAGAGGGTGAGGGCGAGGGCGGAAAACGCGAGGAGCGTGGGACGCATGGGAGCCTTCCTTCCAGGGGGGATGCAGGTACAACCCGGGGCAGGGCCGGAAGTTTCCCCCCGGCGGGCGCCGGATCGCTCCGGGCTTGCGTCCGCCGGTGAGCGATCGTAAAACAGCCCCCCTCGGTCGCCCGGAAGGGCGGTCGTGCTGTACGCCTGGATAGCTCAGCTGGTAGAGCAGGGGACTGAAAATCCCCGTGTCCCTGGTTCGATTCCGGGTCCAGGCACTTCTTCATCACGAGCCGACACCGGCCCATCAGGACGCAAATCCTGGTGGGCCTTTTGCTTTTCGGACGCCGCTGACGAAGCGGCGTTCGAGCCGTCGTCGTCCACTGCGTCCACGGGATCCGCCGTTTCCGTGGGCGCTGATACAAATGTGCTACAGACGCCCTGCGTCAAACCCATCGCCCGCGCCATGACCGCCGCGAGTTGCTCCGGGGTCTGGCGCCCGTAGACCCGCTCCAGCATCCGCGTGTCCTTATGCCCCATGGCCTGCGCGATGGGGTAGAGCGGCACGCCCGCCTCCACCTGCCAGCTCGCGAAGGTCCGCCGGAGGTCGTTCGGGCTGCAGCGCTCGATCCCGGCCCGCTCGCAGGCCTCGAGGAGGTCGCGCCGCGCGTTGCGCCAGACGCGGAAGAGCGCGCCGCCGGTCCCCTGCGCATGCTCGACCGCGTACTCGAGCAGCGAGCGCTGGCCCGGGTCGACGATGGGGACCGTCCGGAAGCGCGTCTTCCGCTTCGTGCCGCGGAGGAGCACCGTCGCGAGCCCCTCGCCGGTGTCCTCGCGTCGCGCCAGTTCCGACTCCCGCCAGCAGGCGGACGTGGCGACGATGAACGCCACCCGCGCGGCGCGGTCCGGGAGGAGCTCGTGGAGGAGCTTCCCCACCTCGCCGGCCGTGAGCGCGCGGTTCCGGGGCTCGTAGCCGGCCGAGAAGGCCACCGGGATGACCTCCTCGACCCGTCCCTTCCACAGGCCGGCGCGCACGGCCAGGCGCAGCGACTTCCGGAGGACGACGAGCTCCTTCGCGATGGTGGCGTCCGTCACCTCCTCGGCGCGCCGCCGGGAGACGTAGCCGTCCACGTTTGCGGCGCGGAGCCGCACGAGCGGGAAGGGGACGTGGCCTCCGCCGTCGGCGGTCTCGAAAAGGCGGACCAGGCGGCCCGCCTTGGAGCGGTGGAAGGCGACCGTGTCGGGGCGCGCCGGCCGGCCTGGACCTCCTCCTCGTCGCGCGCGAGCAGGAGCTGCAGCGCCGGTCAGCGTCGCGGTTCGCGCGGCCGCGTGATCCGGATCGGCGGCGTCGAGCTCCCACTGGCGGGCGACCCGATCGGCCGCCGCGCGGTCGCGGCAGCGTGTGGTCCGGACCACCCGCCGGCCGTCCTCGTAGAACCACCCGTACCAGACCCGGCCTCGCTTGAAGATCCGCTGCACGACAGCACCTCCCTGGCGTAACGCTCCCAGACGTCGAGGGGGACCCGGAGCAGCCCCCGCTCCCCCGGTGGCCGCCGCGATGCCCGGCGCAGGTGCTCGTAGGCGAGCGCCCGCGAGCAGCCCAGGGCCCGGCGGACGTCGGTCGCCGAGACCCACATCGTGACCATGCCGAACCGGCGCGACTCGGTGATTTCCCCCAGCTTCATCGCACCTTCTTCCGGGACCTCGGGCCGTCGAACCCCGGCCCCTCTTCGCGGACGGCGAGGCTCCGCTGGAAGAGCAGGTGCAGGAGGTAGGCCTCCCGGTCCATGCCGAGCGCCGAGCGGTCGTCGTCCAGGATGGCCCTCGCGACCTCCGGCAGCCCGAAATCCCCGATGATGCCCCCCATGACCCGGATGACGTAGGCGGTGAATATTCCCCTCCGGTCCGCCTCTGCCCGGAGCCTCCCCACGAGCTCCCGAGGAATCCGGAACGTCTGCATCACCTTCTCCGTCGTCTCGAACGCCTCCGACTTTTCCCTCGCCTTCTTCGAAGCCATCTCGTTCCCCTCGCCTTCTTTTCCGTTCGAGAGTATTTGTTATGACTATCTCAGTGTATAGACACATCTGGTGCTTTGCAACACAGACCCCTCCGACTCCAGCTGACCCCCAGCTCCGGCCCCGCCATCCGCCTTCATGAAATCTCCCTGGGTGACAGCCTCCCGACCCCTTCCCCACAATGTGGTGGGGGGGAGGGGTCGGGCGGATGGCACCCCGCACCTCGGGTGCACGGCGCCTGGCGGGAGGCGGGGCCGGAGCGCGAATTCCGCGAGGTTGCGAGCGCATCCCTGCCCCCAAGCCTGCCACCGGGGGTGCCCCGAATCCTGCCCCCCCGGCAGGGCACCCTGAGGGGCAGGGGTCGAGGGCAGGGT
>CAVYBH010000010.1:0-112638 GCA_963766715.1 uncultured delta proteobacterium | reverse complement strand
CTCCTGCGCGCCGGCGGTTGTCGGGCTAAGACTCCCGGGTAGCGGCGGGGTTCGATGGTCCATGGCCAGCGACATCCTCCTGAAGATCGGCTCCATCGTCCTCCTCCTTGGGGGACTCATCTTCGTCCACGAGTTCGGCCACTTCCTGGCCGCCAAGGCGCTCGGGGTGAAGGTCGTAGAGTTCTCCGTCGGCTTCGGCCCCAAGATCCTGGGCTTCCGCCGCGGGAGACGAGTCCCTGCTCTCATCCTGCCGCTGGGCGGCTACGTGAAGATGGCGGGGGACCAGCCCCGCGCCGAGGTCAGCGCCGAGGACAGGGCAAGGGGCTTCCTCGAGCACGCCCGTGGAAGCGCTTCTATCGCCGTGGCCGGTCCGGCCGCCAACCTGGCCTTCCCGGTGATCATCTACTTCGCCCTGGCGCTGGCCCAGACCGGCTCGCCGGTGCCCGGGCCGGTGCTCGGCACCATCATGCCGGGGTCTGCCGCCGAGCGGGCCGGCCTGCTCGCCCGCGTACGCGTGCTCACGGTGGCGGTCCCGGGCCGGCCCGCCACGCCGTTCCCTACTTCTCCGACCTCGACGGGCGTCGGGCCGCGCGCCGGGGAGCGCATCAGTCCCCCGTGGAGCGCGCCGGCCAGAAGGTCGTCGTCCCGGTGGTCCCCGCCGCCGAGAAGAATAGAACCCCGTCCCCGTCACTGGCGGTCTCATCGGGGTGAGCCCCGCCTTCCCGGCGGCCTCGTCGCTTCGTCTCTCCCCGGGGTCGCCGGCCCGCTTCGCCCCCTTCGACCTGGTGGTCCGCGCCGCGGGGCATCCGTGCGGAACATCGGCGACCTCGACCGGATCCTCCGCGCCGCGCCCTGCGCGCCGCTCGACCTCGAGGTCCTGCGGGTGTCCGCGGTCGGCGCGCCCAGCGTCTCCCTCTCCACCTACGAGCCCGTCCGGCTCGGCCCGGTCCCGACCTGCGTCGAGGGCGTCCCCGCCTTCACCGCCGCCGACCCCACCGTCTCCACCTTCATCGCCGAGGTCACGCCCGACAGCCCGGCTGCGCGGGCCGGGCTGCGCCGGGGCGACGCCATCACCTCGGTGAACGGCAAGGCGGTGCGCTCCTTCCGCGAGCTGAACCAGCTGTCGCCCGAGTTCCTCTCCGGCACGCCGGTGAAGCTCGGGCTGGCGGGCGGCCGCGCGGCCGAGCTCGTCCCGGCGGACCAGGAGTACGTCGACGAGATGACCCGCGAGACGCACAAGCGGGTCACGCTGGGCTTCTTCCCGGAGCAGCGCGGCCTCGTCGAGGCCCGGGCGCTGGTGGCCGAGGAGGTGCCGCTCGCGGTCGGCGTCGTGGAGGCCCTCTCGAGCTCGGTGGGCCACCTCGGGGAGGTCGTCCGCCTCGCCGCGCTCGGCATCGCCCGCATCGTCCAGGGAGAGATCAGCTTCAAGACGGTGGGCGGGCCGATCATGCTCTTCCGGATCGCCGCCCAGGCCGCGCAGGAGGGCTGGTCGAGCTTCCTCTTCAAGATGGCGCTCATCAGCGTGAACCTGGGGCTGATGAACCTGCTCCCCATCCCGGTGCTCGACGGCGGGCACATCGTGGCCACGGCGGTGGAGGCGGTGACCCGCAAGCCCCTGTCGCTCCGGACGCGCGAGGTGGCGAACCTGGTCGGGATCCTGCTGCTCGTCTCCCTCATGGTGTTCGTCTTCAAGAACGACATCGTCCGGCTGATGGGCTGATGCTGGTCGCGGCGCTCGATACGTCGACCCTGACCTTGTCCTGCGCGCTCCTCGAGCTGCGCGAGGACGGGGTCGAGGTGCTCACCACGCGCACCGACCGGCCGGCCGGTCCCGGGGGAGGCCACGGCATCCGGCTGCCCGGCGCCCTCACCGACCTGCTCGGCGCGCTGGGGCGAGGCGTCGGCGAGGTGGAGGCCTTCGCGATCGGCATCGGGCCGGGCTCCTTCACCGGGCTCCGCATCGGGCTGGCCACGTGGAAGGGGCTCGCCTACGCCAACCGGCGCCCCATCGCGGGAGCCTCCAGCCTCGCGGCCCTGGCGCTCGAGGCGGCCTCGCTGCCCGCCGCCCGAGGCGCGCTCCTCGTCCCGCTCCTCGACGCCCGCAAGGGCGAGGTCTACGCGGGGTACTACCGGGCCGACGGGGAGGGCGTGACCGCGGTGCACCCGGAGGAGGCCATCGCCCCGGAGGCGGTGGCGGCCCGGATTGCCGGGCTCGGGCCGGCTGTGGGCTTCGGGGAAGGCTTCGGCGCCTACCGGGACGCGCTGCAGGGATCGCTTCCCTTCCTCGAGTCGGCCCCTGCGTTCCCCTCCGGCGAGTCGGTCGGCCGCCTGGCGGCCTCGCGCCTTCGCCACGCCACCTTCGACGCCCAGGGCCTCTTCGCCCTCGAGCCCCACTACGTGCGGAAGAGCGAGGCCGAGGTGAAGTTCCCGGCCGGGCTCCCCTGATCATGCGCGTCTTCGTCACCGGAGCCACCGGGCTCATCGGACGGGCCCTCGCGGCGTCGCTCCTCCAGGACGGCCACGAGGTGGCGGCCCTCTCCCGCAGCGCCTCCCCGTCCGGCCTGCCCTCCGGCTCGCGCGCGGTGCTGGGGGACCCGGCCGTCCCCGGCGGGTGGCAGGAGGAGCTCTCCCGCTGCGATGCCTGCGTGAACCTGGCCGGGGAGCCGGTCGCCGCCGGCAGGTGGACGGAGGCCCGGCGACGCCGCATCCGCGACAGCCGCGTGGACGCCACCCGCAACGTCGCGGCGGTGATCGCCGGCGGGGGCCCCTCCGTGCTCGTGAGCGGGAGCGCCATCGGCTACTACGGCCCGCGCGGGGACGAGGTGCTGGACGAGTCCTCCGCGCCGGGCGACGACTTCCTCTCCCGCGTCGCGATCGAGTGGGAGGAGGCGGCGAGCCCGGCCCGGAAGAGGGCCCGCGTCGTGCTCGTTCGCACCGGCATCGTCCTCGCGGCCGGGGGCGGGGCGCTCCCCAAGCTGGTGCTGCCCTTCCGGGCGTTCGCCGGAGGGCCCATCGGGGACGGCAGCTTCTGGCAGTCCTGGATCCACCTGGCCGACCAGGTGGGCATCCTCCGGCTCGCCCTCGAGAACCCGGGGGCCGAGGGCCCGATGAACGCCACCGCGCCCGACCCGGCGCGCAACCGCGACCTGGCCCGCGCCATCGGCCGGGTGATCCACCGCCCCAGCCTCTTCGCCACGCCGGCCTTCGCCGTCCGCGCGGCGCTGGGAGAGATGGCCGAGGTGGTGCTCGCCAGCCAGCGCGTCCTCCCCCGCACCGCGCTCTCGCTCGGGTACCGATTCCGCTGGCCGGCGCTCGAGCCGGCCCTGCGCGACCTGCTTCACCAGGAGAAGAAGGCATGACCGATTGTCCGATGCAGCTCGCCGTCGTGGGTGCCACCGGGTCGGTGGGTCGCGCCGTGCTCGAGGACCTGGAGGCCCGGGAGGTCGCGGTCGCGCCGCGCCTCTTCGCCACCAGCCGTTCCGAGGTGGACCTGCTCGAGTTCCGCGGGGACGAGCTGGAGGTCGAGGCGCTGGGGGAGAAGTCCTTCCGGGGCTGCGACGCCGCCATCTTCGCCGCCCCCGCCTCGATCGTGCGGGAGTGGGCCCCCCGGGCCTGGGCCGACGGGTGCCTGGCGGTCGACCTCTCCACGGCCTTCCGCTCCGCCCCCGACGTCCCGCTGGTCGTGGCCGGCTGGAACGACGACGCCGTGGCCGCCGCGAAGGCGAAGGGCATCGTGGCCGGCCCGTCCGGGCCGGTGGTCCCGCTCGCCCTGACGCTCGGCCCCATCCACCGGAAGGTGGGCGTGGAGCGGGTGGTGGTCACCGTCCTCTTCGCGGCCTCCGGCTCGGGCCGGGCCGGGGTCCGGCAGCTCGAGAAGGAGATGGTCGCGCTCCTCAACGGCGAGGAACCGGACCCCTCGGACCTCTCCCACCGGATGGGGTTCAACCTGGTGCCCCAGGTGGGCGACTTCGACGCAGGCGGCCACTCCGAGGAGGAGGTGGCCGTGGGAGCCGAGCTGCGACGCCTGCTGGCCGCCCCGGCGCTCGCCGCCACCGCCACCGCCATCCGCGTCCCGGTGTTCTACGGACACGCACTAACGGTGAATATCAGGACGACGCGCCCGCTTCCGGCCGAGGAGGCCCGGGCCCTGCTCCGGGCGTCTCCCGGGGTGAAGGTGGTGGACGCCCCGGCCGATCGGGTCTACCCGATGCCGATGCTGGCCGTGAACGACGACGCGGTCCTGGTGGGGCGCGTCCGGGAGGACGCCTCCCAGGGCAACGGGCTCGACCTCTTCGTGGTGGCCGACAACCTGCGGCGCAGCGCGGCCGGAAACGCGGTCCGCATCGCCGAGGAGTGGGTCCGGCTCCGGGGCCGCTGACCCCTGGGTGGGACCTCCGGCGGGGCCTCTTCTCCGGTCGTTTCATTGCCAAATTGTCAGGTGGACCACCGCCCCGGGTCCACATTTGCCAAAAAGGCGAGCCACTCCGCCGCCAGGCCTGCGCCGCCTGCGTCGACGGGAGCTTGCATGGGTGGCCCCGGCCTTGCAGAATCGACCCCCATGCTCCGCAGAGCCACGCTCCTCCTCTGTCTCCTCCCCGGCGCAGCGCTGGCCCAGACCACCGTCACCCCCGGGACGACCGTGGCCACGGTGACCTCCCAGACCCTGCCCGACCTCGCCAACCAGGCCGACTGCGCGAACGTGAGCCTCACCTCGACCTGGGTCATCGCGGCGAACGTCACGCCGGTCGTCACGGCGGGCGACAAGTGGCGGCTCGCCGCCGTCAGCCAGGCCACCGGCTGCTCGACGAACGGTGGCTCGACCGGGGCGCCCACCGGCTTCCTCGACGTGCTGGCCACCGGGGCCACCCAGACCGTGACCGGCGTCCTGGTCGCCTCCATCGCCACCGCGGGCGGCGTGACCACCTGCGCCGGGCCCACGCCGGCCGACGTGACCGTGAACCTGTGCGTCTACTACCTGCCGGCCGGGTCCACGGCGAACTGGCAGCTCGCCTCGTCCGACATCAAGTTCAAGTTCCAGCTGGCCGTCCCTCCTCCGCCCGTGGTGAGCAGCGCCGTCCCGGGCGACGGTCAGCTCACCGTGAACGTCGCAGCCGGGACCACGACCACCGCCTACGCGGCCATCGATGGCATCACCTACACGATTGCCTGCACCCCGACCACGACCGGGGCCGCCGGCACCGGCGGCCCGAGCAACGTGGGCGCGATCACCTGCGGCGGCCTCACCAACTCGGTTCCCTACACGGTGACCGCCACGGCCCTGAGCCAGGCCGGGAACCCGGGCCCGGCCTCCACGCCGCCCTTCGGCCCCAATGCCTCCACCACGCCGCTGCCGTTCCTCAGCTTCTGGCACGATCTACAAGCAGGACGGCGGCGTCGAGACGGGCGGCTGCAGCACCGGCGGCGCCGGCGCGCTCGCCCCCGTGCTCGCGCTCCTCGGGCTCCTCGCCGTGCGGCGGAGGCGCTCGTGAAGAAGGCCCTTCTCGCGCTGGCGCTGCTGGCGGCGCTGCCCGCCGCGGCCCAGAGCCCGGTCATCGTCTCGAAGGAGTCGCCGCGCTGGGGCTCCCTCCAGTTCTCGCTCTCCCCCTTCAGCCCCAACATCGACTCCGAGTTCGTCGCCTCACCCGGCACGCCGCTCCCGTACGCCTCCAGCTTCGGCACGAGCCGCCCGCTCATGGTGCAGGCCATCTTCTCCAAGTCGGCCTGGATCACCGAGGTGGGCACGCTCGACATCGGCTTCGGCGCCGGCTACTGGCAGGTCTGGGGCAAGGGGAGCTTCACGGCGAACGGGGTGACCCAGCTGGGCGGCAGCACGAGCCTCATGATCATCCCCTCCAGCTCGAGGCCACCTACCGGGTCGACTGGTTCTACGAGCGCTTCGAGGTCCCGCTCGCGCCCTACGTGCGCGGCGCGATCCTCGACTACATCTGGTCCGCCACCGGGCAGAACGGCGTGTCGAGCTACACCAACCCCACGACCGGCGTCGTCTCCCGCGGCTCGGGCGGCACCTTCGGCTGGTCGGCCACGATGGGCGTGGCGCTCGTGCTCGACTTCTTCGACACCACGCTCTCGAAGCAGATGGACTACGACACGGGCATCAACCGGACCATGCTCTTCATCGACTTCACCCGGTCGAGCGTGAACAACTTCGGCTCCACCAAGACCTGGCAGCTCGCGCCCAGCTACTGGGCGTGGAGCGCCGGGCTGCTCTTCGTCTTCTAGCTCAGCCCGCGATCACCCCGCGCTTCCGTCCGACCTTCACGAAGGCCGCGACGGCCCGGTCCACCATCCCGGTCGAGTGGGCCGCCGAGAGCTGGACGCGGATGCGCGCCTCGCCCTTCGGGACCACGGGGAAGCTGAAGCCGATGACGTAGATCCCCTCGTCGAGCAGGTCGCGGGCGAAGTCCACGGCCAGCCGCGCGTCGCCCAGCATGATGGGCGCGATGGGGTGGAAGCCGGGGCGAAGCTGGAATCCGGCCGCCGACATGCCCTCCCGGAAGCGCTTCGCGTTGGCCATGAGCCGGTCGCGCAGCTCGGTCGAGCCCTCGATCAGGTCGAGGGCGGCCAGGCTGGCCCCGACGATGGGGGGCGCCACCGTGTTCGAGAACAGGTACGGCCGGGCCCGCTGCCGGAGCAGGTCGACCACCTCGCGTGGACCCGCCACGAACCCGCCCGCTGCCCCGCCCAGCGCCTTGCCCAGGGTGGAGGTGAGGATGTCCACGCGCCCCTGGACCCCGAAGTGCTCGGGCGTCCCGCGCCCGGTGCGCCCCACGAAGCCGGAAGCGTGCGAGTCGTCGACCAGCACGAGCGCCCGGTGCCGCTCGGCGATGGCGCAGATCTCGTCGAGCCGCGCCAGGTCGCCGTCCATGGAGAAGACGCCGTCGGTGACCACCAGCCGGAGCCGCGCGTCGGCGGCCTCGCCGAGCTTCGCTTCCAGGTCCGCCAGGTCGGCGTGGGCGTAGCGGTAGCGCCGGGCCTTGGCGAGCCGGATGCCGTCGATGATGGAGGCGTGGTTGAGCGAGTCGGAGACGATGGCGTCCTGCTCGCCCAGCAAGGCCTCGAACACCCCGCCGTTGGCGTCGAAGCAGGAGGAGAAGAGGATGGCGTCCTCGAAGCCGAAGAAGGCCGCCAGCCGCCGCTCCAGCTCCCGGTGAAGGTCCTGGGTCCCGCAGATGAAGCGCACCGACGACAGGCCGTAGCCGCGCCCGTCGAGCGCGCTCCGCGCGGCCGAGAGCAGGCCGGGATGGTCGGAGAGCCCGAGGTAGTTGTTGGCGCAGAAGTTGAGGACCTTGCGCCCGCCCACCTCGATCTCCGCGCCCTGCGGCGACTGGAGGATCCGCTCCTCCTTCCACGTGCCGGCGGCGCGGATCTCCTCGAGGGTTCGGGCCAGGACCTTCTGGGCGTCGTCGTACACGGGGACTCCTCGGGCCGGTCAGAACTGGATGAGGACCTTGGGGTTGGCCTTGATCTTCTCCTCGAAGGAGACCGGCTCCCACGTCGAGAAGGGCACGATCGTGCCGTTCCCGCCCTGCAGGATCACCTTCCAGACCTGCTCCTGGATGTTGGGGGAGGTGGACTCGAGCAGGTTGCGGGTGATGTGCCAGGTCTCGAAGATGCGCCGCCCCACCACGGCGTGGAGGCTGATGCCGTCCACGATCACCCGCTCCAGGCTCTCGATGACCGCCTCGCCGCTCTTCAGGCCGAACAGGATGACGTGGCCGCCGCGCCGGACCACCGAGATGGCGGTGTTGAGCGCGGCGTTGGAGCCGGACATCTCGAGGGCCACGTCCACGCCGACCCCGTCGGTGAGGGCGTGGATGGCCTTCGTGATCCCCTCGTCGTGGACGTAGGAGGTCTCGGTGGTCTTGGTGGGCTCGACCACGGCGTCGGCGCCCAGCTTCTTCGCCATCTCGATGTGGGTCCGCATGGGCTCGACGCCGATGACCTGCCTGGCGCCCAGCGCGCGGGCCACCGCGATGGCGAAGAGGCCGATGGTGCCGCAGCCGATGATGGCCACCGACTTCCCGCGCAGGTTCACCTTGGTGCAGGCGTGGACCGCGTTCCCGAAGGGCTCCTGGAGCGCCGCCACCTCCGGCCGGATCTTCCTCACGTCGGTGGGCCAGAGCGCCTGGGCGGGCAGCTTCACGTACTCGGCGAAGCACCCATCGACGCTGATGCCGATGATCCGATCGGTGGCGCAGACGTGGTTGTCGCCGATCCGGCACTGGTAGCAGGTGTTGCAGATGATGTGGCTCTCGGTGGAGACCACGTCGCCGGGGTGGAGCCCGAAGTCGCGGGTGGCCTCCGGGCCGGCCTCGACCACCTCGCCGAGCAGCTCGTGGCCGATGACGCGCGCGTCCTTTCCCTCGGCCGCCAGCGTCGACTGGATCATGTCGCCGAAGGCCCGGCGGAACCAGATGCCCCGGTCCGACCCGCAGAAGCCGGCGAAGCGCGGCTTCACGATGACCATCGAGGCGTCGCGGTAGTCCTTGCCCACGTCCAGCGTGGGGCGGGGCACGCGCTCCTTGCGCAGGCCCTTGGAGGTGCTCCAGGGGTCCTTCTTCCGGTCGTAGACGAGTGCCCACATCTCCTGGTCCATGCGCTCCCCTCGGGGTGAAAGTCGGGTGAGTCTACCGGGCAGGGACCGTCCCGGCAGGGGGAAAGGGAAGGGCGACGTCCCGATTTCCCGGTCCGGGGCCGCCCGGACCGAACGTATACTCGCCCGTTCATGGCCCCATCCCCCAAGGCCCGCCGCTGGCGCTGGATCCTCCTCGCCGGCGCGGTGGCCCTGGGGCTCTTCCTGGGCGGCCGCGCCCTGCTCGGGCCCCGGGTGCCGGCCTGGGTGGCCGAGCGCCAGGAGCTCGTGCAGCGGGTCGTGGCGAGCGGGCGGGTGCTCGCGCCGGCCCGGATCCAGATCGGGAGCGTGGTGGTCGGCAGGGCCACGCGCGTGGCGGTCGACAAGGGGGACCGGGTGAAGGCCGGGCAGGTGCTCGTGCAGCTCGACGACGTGGAGGCGCGGGCGGCGCTGGCCCAGGCCCGTTCCGCCGTGGCCCAGGCGGCCGCCCGGCTCGAGCAGGTCGACGTCGTTTCGGCGCGCGTGACCGCCGAGGCGGTCCGCCAGGCCGAGCTGCGACTGGGTCAGGCGGAGACGAAGCTCACCCGCAACCGCACGCTGGCCGAGGCCGGCTCGGTCAGCCGGCAGGACCTCGACGACGCCCAGCAGGCGCGCGACCTCGCGGCGAGCCAGCTCGCCTCGGCCCGCATCCAGGCGAGCGCCGTGGCCTCGGGGTCCGACCGCAACGTGGCGCGGGCGGCGCTCGAGCAGGCCCGGGGCGCCGAGCAGGCCGCTGCGGCCCGGCTCGACCAGCTGCAGATCCGGGCCCCGGCCGACGGCGTCGTCACCGAGCGGGACGTGGAGCCGGGCGACGTGGTCCAGCCCGGGCGGACGCTGCTCGTGGTGGCCCGCGACGGCCCGACCCAGCTCTCGGTGCTCCCGGACGAGAAGAACCTGGCCTTCCTGCGCCTGGGCCAGCCGGCCACGGCCTCGGTCGACGCGTTTCCGGATCGCGTCTTCCCGGCGCGGGTCGCCTACATCGCGCCGGCGGTGGACCTCTCCCGCGGCACGGTGGAGGTCAAGCTCGACGTCCCGGATCCGCCGCCCTTCCTGCGACCGGACATGACCGTCTCGGTGAACGTCGAGGTCGGGCGCGACCGCGCCGCCCTCGTGCTGCCGGCCGGCGCCGTGCGGGACGCGGGAACCGACCCGTGGGTGCTGGCCGTCCGGGCCGGGCGAACCGTCCGGGTTCCGGTGAAGCTGGGCATGCGCGGGGAGCGAGCCGTCCAGGTCCTCTCCGGCCTCGAGGCCGGGGAGGCGGTGGTCGCGCCCACCTCGGCCGTGAGCCCCGGCGCCCGGGTGCGCACGGAGCCGGCCCGCTGAGGGCCGGGTGCGCATGCGCTTCGAGGTCTTCATCGCCGTCCGCTACCTGAAGGAGGGCCGGGCGCAGACCGCGCTCGTCCTGGGCGGCACCACCGTGGGCGTGGCGGTGCTCATCTTCCTCACCGCGCTCATCGGCGGCCTGCAGCGCACGCTGGTGGCGCAGACCCTGTCGGCCCAGGCCCACATCCTGGTGAAGGCGCAGGAGCGGGTGGCCCGTCCGCTGCCGTCGCCGGAGCGCGTCGCCGACCACGTCGAGAAGGTTCCGGACCGCATCCGGTCCATCGAGCAGTGGCAGCAGGTGCTGGAGGGCATCCAGTCCATCCCGGGCGTGGTGGCCGCCACGCCCACGGCCGCCGGGTCCGCCTTCGCGAGCCGGGGGTCGGCCTCCAAGTCGGTGGCCCTGCGAGGGATCGACCCGGAGAGCTTCTCCCGGGTGATCGAGATCGTTCCCAAGATGCAGTCGGGTCGCTTCGCCCTGGAGGGAACGGAGGCCATCATCGGGACGGTGCTGGCGAGCGACCTCGGCGTGGCGGTCGGGGACAAGCTCCGCCTGGCGACGCCGGAGGGGCGCGGCGACGTCTTCGTCATCTCCGGCATCTTCGACCTCGGGAACAAGGACGTGAACCAGCGCTGGGTGTTCGTGCCGCTCCGCTCGGCCCAGACGATGCTCGACGTGCCCGGGGGCGCGACGACCCTCGAGGTCAAGGTCGCCTCGATCTTCGAGGCCGAGCGCCTGGCCAAGGAGATCGAGAGCCGCTACGGGCTCTCCGCGGACAGCTGGATGGAGCTGAACCAGCAGCTCCTCGTGGGGCTCCGGTCCCAGTCGGCGTCGAGCTGGATCATCCAGTCCCTGGTGGTCATGGCGGTGGCGCTGGGGATCGCCAGCGTGCTGGGGGTCTCGGTCATCCAGAAGTCCCGCGAGATTGGGATCCTGAGGGCCACCGGGACGTCCACCCGGACCATCCAGCGCATCTTCCTGCTCGAGGGCGCCATCGTCGGGGCGCTGGGCTCGGTGCTGGGCTCCGTCCTCGGGTCGGCCATGGGCCTGGCCTTCGCGGGACTGGCCCGGGGACCCGGCGGTGCGCCCCTCTTCCCGGTGGACCTGACGCCGCTCCTCTACCTGGGTGCGTCGGGTGTGGCCATCCTCACCGGGACGATGGCCGCCTGGTTCCCGGCCACCCGGGCGGCCCGCCTCGACCCCGCGGAGGTCATCCGCTATGGGTGAATCCAGGCCCGAGGTCATGCGGCTGGAGGGGATCGTCCGGGACTTCGGCGAGGGGGAGGCCCGGACCCGGGTGCTCCGCGGCGTGGACCTCGTGCTCCACCGCGGCGAGTTCGCCGCGCTCATGGGGCCGTCCGGTTCGGGCAAGAGCACGCTGCTCCACATCATGGGGCTCCTCGACCGGCCCACCGGCGGGCGCGTCCTGCTCGACGGCCAGGACACCGGGGACATGGACGACGACGAGCTCACCCGGTCCCGGGGCCGAACGCTCGGGTTCGTCTTCCAGTTCCACCACCTGCTCCCGGAGTTCACGGCGCTCGAGAACGTCATGATCCCGATGGCGGCCGACAAGGGGCGCCTCGACGCGTCGATGCCGGAGTGCGGGCGGGCGCTCCTCGATCGCGTGGGCCTGTCGGCCCGGGCCGGGAACCGGGCCACCACCCTCTCGGGCGGGCAGGCGCAGCGGGTGGCCATCGCCCGGTCCCTGGCCATGAACCCCAAGATCGTCCTCGCCGACGAGCCCACCGGAAACCTGGACACGCAGACCGCCGACGAGGTCTTCTCGCTGCTCCGGGACGTGAACCGGCAGCAGAAGGTGACCTTCCTCATCGTCACGCACGACCGCCGCCTCGCCGAGCGGACCGACCGGATCGTCGAGCTCGTGGACGGCCGGATCGTCACCGACGAGGCGATCGAGCACTAGATGGAAGTGGCCCCGCACGTCCGCGCCGCCGCCCGGCGCGCCCTCTCGCTCCCGGCCGAGGCGCTCGCCGCCGAGTGCGAGGAGGAGTTCTTCGTGGCCGGAGGTCCCGGCGGGCAGCACCGCAACAAGACCGAGAGCGGCGTCCGCCTCGTCCACCGCCCCACCGGCGTGACCGTCACGGCGACCGAGCGGCGCAGCCAGGCCCAGAACCGGTCGGCCGCGCTGGGGAGGCTCCGGGAGCGGCTGCAGGTCGCTCTCCCACGTCCCGCGCCGTCGCGTGGCCACCGGCCCACCCGCGGCGCCAAGGAGCGGAGGCTCGCCGAGAAGAGGCGGACCTCCGAGCGGAAGTCGGGGCGCAAAGACTGGGAGTGAAGGAACCCGGGCGCGCCGGGAGAGGTCAGGGAGCGACGGCGCCGGCGCCGGGGAGCGGCAGGGCCTCCACGAAGCCCTGCTCGACCAGCCGATCCACCGAGTCGCGGATCTGGGCCGGCATCGTCCCGCAGTCCTGCAGCGCGTGGCCCAGGTCGGCGAACGAGCGCCGTCCAGGCCGGATCTCGGCCATCACCACGCCGTCCGCCGGGGAGAGCCCGAGCGGGTCGGCCCAGCGCTTCTCGGCCAGCGTCAGCGCGTCCCGGCCGAGCGAGCGCACGTCCTGGACGGCCGCCCGGTAGCCTGCCTCGGCCTCGATGCCGCGGGCCGAGAGGGCGAAGCGCTGGCCTCTCGGCCATCTGCGTGCGTGCGTGGGCTGGGGCGCGGAGAACATGTGTTGACTCATTTGGGCCCTAACAGGGTGGGTGTCAAGAACCCCGTGGGCGGATATCGGCGAGGGTGGGGGAATCCACAAGGGTATAACGGACCCGAAACCTCGCCGCATTCCACCCGACCCGGAGGTCGCTTGCTCGCCATCTCGCTCGCCCCGCTCGCCGCCCTCGTCCTGGCGGCCTCACCGCCGCCCGACCCGTCCATCGGGGCGATGGTCCAGAAGGTGGTCGAGGCCTACGGGGGCACGGCCGCGCTGGAGAAGTTCCCGGTGATGGTCGAGGAGGGCGTGGTCGCCGCCCACGAGTCGAAGGACGTCGGCCGCATCCTGCGCATCTACGAGCGGCCGCGCCGACTGCGCGTCACGATCCAGTACCCGGGGAGCGGGGCCGAGCAGCGGATCCTCGACGGCGCGAGAGGGTGGCGCGACGGCCGCGAGGTGACGGGCGCTCCTCCCCACGCCGCCATGGCGCTCCAGGCGGCGCGCCTGGAGCTGCCGCTCTCGCTCCAGGCCGGGCTGGCGCGGCTGGTCGACGAGGGGCTCGTCGAGCGCGACGGCGCGAAGCTCCGCGCGCTCACCCTGCCGCTCGGGGACGGGCTCGCCATCACCGCGGAGATCGAGCCCGGGACCGGGCGAATCCTCCGGGCGGTGGCCCGGATGCCCGGAGGGGTCGGCAGCCTCGAGTTCGTCACCGCCTACTCCGACTTCCGCAAGGTGTCCGGGGTGCTCGTTCCCTTCCGCGAGGAGAACTTCGTGCAGGGGCGCCACTCCGGCACGACCGAGAATCCTCACGGCCGAGTTCCTCGTCGAGGCGCCCACCGGCGCCTTCCGGCCCTGAGCGGCGCCTCGCCTAGACGGCCACGCGCACGAGCTCGAGGAGCGGCTCGTCCGGATCGTACGGCCCGGTGAGGTCCACCTCGCACTCCACCATCCAGTCGACCTCGCCCGTCTCGTCGACGATTCGCTGCACGGCGCGCCACCGCCGGGGCTCGAGCTCGGTGAGGAAGGTGTTGTCCGGGCGACGCGCGGCCGGCGTGACGTCGACCCTGTCGTGCTCGGCCCAGTAGGGCGCCATCGCCTCCTCGATCCGCTTCGGCGACCACTCGGCGCCGGAGCGCTGGCGGACCAGCGTCGAGGCCTCCTCGTACGACCGGCGCCCCAGCGCCCCCAGCAGCCGATGGAGCTCGGCCCGGACCCGCGCGGCGAAGGCGCGGGGATTGGCGGCGGGGTCGATCGCGAAGACGGGCGCCGCAGGCGCCACGCCGGGGCCGGCCGGGGCGGCGGGCGCCGCACCGGCGCGCATCCGCTCCCACTCGTCCACCAGGCTCGAGTCGACCCCGCGCACGGTGGCGCGAAGGAACGCGACCACGTCCTCGAGCGCCTCGTCGCGGTAGGTCTCGGGGACGCTCTGCACCAGCGTCTTGTAGGCCTCGGAGAGGTAGCGGAGCAGCACGCCCTCGCTCCGCTGCAGCTCGTACTCGCGGACGTAGTCGTTGAACGACATGGCCCGCTCGACCATCTCCCGGGCCACCGACTTGGGCCGGATGTTCTCCCGGCCGACCCAGGGGTGGCGGGCCGCGAACTCGTTGAAGGTGGCGTAGACGAACTCGGCGTTGGGCTTGGGGTACTCGACGTGCTCCAGCGCCGCCATCCGCTCGTCGTACTCCTTGCCCTCGGCCTTCATGCGGGCCACCGCCTCGCCCTTCGCCCGGTCGAGCTGCTTCCAGAGGACGACGTCCGGGTCCTCCAGGATCGACTCGACCTGGGTGAGCACGTCGAGCGCGTAGGTCTCCCGCTGGGGATCGATGCGCGGCAGGCTGTCGAGGAGGTAGAGGGAGAGCGTGTGGAAGATGGAGAAGTCGCGCTGCAGGCCGCGGGCCGGCCGGACGTGGCGCCCGCGGTACCCCTCCACGCCGTGCAGCTCGATCAGGCCGGCGCCGCGGAGCGTCCGGAAGCGCTGGGCCGCGAGCCGGCGGTGCCGGGCCCGCACGTGATCGTTGCCGTGCGAGCGCGAGATGAGCTCGACCAGCCGGGCGTAGCCGCCCCCGCGCCGGGAGGTCTCGCTCTGCAGGAGGTTGAGGAGGAGCCCGAAGGTCACGTCGAAGCGGCTCTCGAGCGGCTCGGGCGCCCGCGTCTGGAGGCGCTCGAAGGTGGTGCGGTCCCAGGGGACGAAGCCCTTCTGCGGCGGCTTCTTCTTCTCGACCTTCTTGCCCGCCGCCTGCTTCTCGGCGATGCGCTTGTTCTCGATGACGTGCTCGGGGGCCTGCGCGATCACGTAGCCGCGGTCGTCGAACCCCTTCCGCCCCGCCCGCCCGGCGATCTGCCGGAAGTCGCGGGCCGCCAGGATGGCCGTCTTCTCCCCGTCGAACTTGCACAGCTGGGTGAAGAGGACGGTGCGGATGGGGATGTTCACGCCCATCCCCAGCGTGTCGGTCCCGGAGACCACCTTGAGGAGCCCCTGCTGCGCCAGCCGCTCCACCAGCAGGCGGTACTTGGGCAGGAGGCCGGCGTGGTGCAGCCCGATGCCGTGGCGCAGGAAGCGCTGGAGCTCCTTGCCGAACGGGGTGTCGAAGCGGAAGCCGGTGAGCGCCTCCTTGAGCCGCTCCTTCTCCTCCTTCGAGGAGAAGTTCACCGACATCAGATTCTGCGCCTGCTCGGCTGCCGCGCGCTGGGTGAAGTTCACCAGGTAGACCGGGGCCCGGCCCGCGCTCACCAGCTCCTCGAGGGTCTCGTGGAGCGGGGTCTCCTGCCAGACGAAGTCGAGCGGCACGGGCCGGTCGTCGCTGCGCACCTCGGCGACGCCCCGGCCGGTGAGCGCCGTGAGCCCCTCGGCGATGACCTCCACGTCGCCGAGCGTGGCCGACATGAGCAGGAAGCGGGCCTTCTCGAGCAGGAGCAGCGGCACCTGCCAGGCCACGCCGCGGTCGCGATCGGCGTAGTAGTGGAACTCGTCCATCACCACCGCGTCGGCGCGGGGGTTCGCCTCGCGGAGCGCCACGTTCATCAGGATCTCGGCGGTGCAGCAGATGATGGGGGCGTCGCGGTTCACGGCGCCGTCCCCGGTCATCATGCCGACGTTCTCCGGGCCGAAGAGGCGGCACAGGTCGAAGAACTTCTCGTTCACGAGCGCCTTGATCGGGCAGGTGTAGAACGATCGCTCGCCCCGGGCCATGGCCTGGAAGTGGAGGAAGTTGGCCACCATCGACTTCCCCGAGCCGGTGGGCGTGGAGAGCACGACGTGGCGACCCTCCAGCAGCTCCAGGATGGCCTCCTCCTGCGCGGGGTACAGGGTGAGTCCCGCCGATTCGACCCAGGCGACGAAGCGGTCGAGCACCGCGGAGTCGTCGAGCGGAGGGGCGCCCGGAGGCGGGAGCAAGGCGAGGAGGGGCGCGTCGGAGGGCATCAGGGGACCGGGAGGGGGCAGCCGAGCGCAGCGGCCCGGGCGGCTGCGTCGAGAGGGAGGGGACGTTCCTTGTAGCGGGCGGCGGCGTTCCGCAAGGCCGTGCAGGCCTCGTCCCGCCGGCCGAGCTCCCCGAGCGAGACCCCGACCGCGACCGCGTAGAGCTGAACCCCCGGGTCGATGGCCTGGGCCGCCCGGAATTCGTCCAGCGCGGAGGCCCAGTCGTGGTTCACCGCGAACGCCTGCCCGAGCAGGTTGCGCATGAGCGGGTCGCCAGGGGCAGCCGCCGCGGCCCGCCGGGCCTCCAGGAGGGCCTCCGCCGGGCGTCCGAGCTTCCCGAGCGCCGCCGCCCGGTTGCCCCGGAGCGCCGGGTCGTCGGGCGACACGGCAAGCCCCCGGTCCAGCACCCCCAGCGCCTCGGCGGGGCGACCGGTGTCGATGAGGAGCGAGGCGTGGTTGCGGGCCAGCGCGGCGATCCGGGCCGGCTGGCGCACGACCGTCCAGGCGCGCAGGTACGACCGCTCGGCTCCGTCGAGGTCTCCCCGCTTGCGAAGCGCGATGGCGAGGTTGATCCAGGCGCGCGGGTTGTCGGGCGACGTCGTCGCGGCCTCGCGCCAGAGCGCCTCCTCCGAGCCCCACACCCGGGCCCGGGAGGCCAGCGCGAGCCCCAGGGAGAGCAGGACCAGCGAGGCGACCGCGGCGCCGGCGACGGCCGCCCGTCGACCGGGGAGCAGGCGGCGAAGGAGGGCGTCGGCCCCGACGGTCACGGCCAGGAAGGGCCCGAGCGAAGCCAGGTAGACGCGGTGCTCCACCGCGAGGTCGTTCACGGGCACGAAGGAGGAGGTCGGGGAGAGGACGACGAACCAGAAGAGGATGCCGAAGGCCGCGAGGCGCGCGCTCGGCCGGGCGTCCGGCGCCCGCTCGGCCCGGATCCAGAGCCAGCCCGCGAGCGCGACGAGCGCCAGCACGCCTGCCCCGGCCACGAGGACCGCGCCGTCCGGCCCCAGGCTGGGCTCGAAGGATCGGTCGAAGGCGAGGGAGCGCGGCCAGGCGAGGAGCCCGAGATAGAGCCACTGGACCCGCAGCTGGGTCAGGAAGTAGGCGCTCGCGGAGAGAGGCGTGGCCGCGAAGCCGGCCCCACCTCCCGGATCCGCCGCGAACGAACGGAAGTGGAGGGAGGCGCTCCAGGCCGCGAGCGCGAGCAGGGGCGCGACGAGGAGGAAGGCCCTCGCCACCCGCCGCCCCAGGGACCGGGCGCCCCGCTCCGAGGCGGGCGCCACCACCGCCTGATCGACGACGAAGACGCCCGGAAGGCTGATGGCGATGGACTTCGCCCCCATGGCGAGCAGCCACGAGATTGCGCCCCCGGTCCAGGCGGCCGCCGCTCGCCCCGCTCCCCGTCCCGCCGCGGAGCGGTCGAGGAGGAGGAGCGCGACCAGGTAGAGGAGCGAGGCCAGCACCTCCGAGCGCTGTGCCGCGTAGGCGACGGCCTCGGCCTGGATCGGGTGGAGCGCGAAGAGGCCGGCGACCACCAGGGCGACGCCCCGGGGGCGCGCGTGGCCGGCCCGGCGGAGGAGGGACGCGAGGAAGGCGTAGGCGAGCAGCG
Organism: uncultured delta proteobacterium; assembly: GCA_963766715.1. Lineage (GTDB taxonomy): Bacteria > Myxococcota > Myxococcia > Myxococcales > Anaeromyxobacteraceae > CAIOAK01. The sequence goes on along the minus strand of CAVYBH010000010.1, from coordinate 94,992 downwards.
TCGCGGCCAGGTGGAGGCCCAGGCCGACGGCGTGAAAGCGCACCGGGTCGAGCCCCGCGGCGCGGTAGTCGGCCGCGAAGGTGAGCTCGGTGACCGGCCGTGAAATGCTCAGCATCTCCGCCAGCGACGGGACGCGGAGGGCGTCCGGCCGGCGCAGCCGCATGTTGGCCTGGATGCTCCCCCAGTCGTCGAGCACGAAGGGGCCGGGCAGCGAGGGAGCGTAGGCCAGCGCGGTCGCGGCCAGGAGGACCAGGAGCCCTGCCCAGGGCGCTGCGCGGGCGGCGAGGTCGGGGGTCCTGGATGTGGGAGCGGGCCGTCGAGACGGGCCGCGGGCGCGAGCCATGGTCGCGCAGCGTCGGCTGGATCCCCGGGAGCGTCAAGCGGGAACGGAGATGCCGGCGCGCTCGAGGAGCTGCTTCAGCTCGGCCTTGGCGACCGCCTTGGACAGCGCCTCGGCGGGCTCGACCAGCCCCTTCTTCACCAGGTCGAGCAGCGAGTCGTTGAGGGTCGTCATGCCGATCCCCTTGGCGGTCTGCATGACCGACGGGATCTGGAACGTCTTCCCCTCGCGGATCAGGTTCGAGACGCTGCTCGTGCAGAGCAGGATCTCCATGGCCGCCACGCGCCCGCCGCCGATCTTCTTGCAGAGCACCTGGGTCACCACGGCCTTCAGCGACTCGGAGAGCATGGTGCGGATCTGCGACTGCCGGTCCGACGGGAACTGGTCGATGATCCGGTCGACGGTGGACGGGGCGCTGTTGGTGTGGAGCGTCCCGAACACGAGGTGGCCGGTCTCGGCCGTCTCGATGGCGATGGCGATGGTCTCCAGGTCGCGGAGCTCGCCCACCAGGACGATGTCGGGGTCCTCGCGGAGGGCCGCGCGCAGCGCCGCCTTGAACGACTGGGTGTGCGTCCCCACCTCGCGCTGGTTCACGAGGCAGCGCTGGTTCTCGTGGACGAACTCCACCGGGTCCTCGATGGTGATGATGTGGTCGTCCCGGTTGCGGTTCACGTGGTCGACCATCGACGCGAGCGTCGTCGACTTGCCCGACCCGGTGGGGCCGGTGACGAGCACGAGCCCCTTCGAGAGGAAGCACATGTCGAGGATGGAGCGGGGGAGCCCCATCTCCTCGGCGGTCCGGATCTTGGCCGGGATCTGGCGCATCACCGCGCCGATCCCGTGCCGGTCGGCGAAGACGTTGAAGCGGAAGCGCGCCTCGTCGGTGGCGTGGGCGAAGTCGGTGTCGGAGCGCTCCTCGAACTCGGCCCGGTTCTTGGGCGGCGCGAGGGTCCAGAGCAAGGACTCCAGCCGGGCGGCGTCGAGGATGCCCAGCTCGGACGCCGGGACGATGTCGCCGTCGATGCGGAAGGAGGGAGGGCTGCCGCTCGAGAGGTGGAGGTCGGAGGCCTTCCGGGCCACGACCTCGGAGAGGAGGCGGTCCATGGCCTCGCGCGGATCGGAGGGGAGGGGGACCGCGCAGGACGATGCATCCGGGGTCGCCGCGGCGTCGGCGGCCGGATCGGCGGCGGGGGACTCGACCGGCGCGGCGACGGCCTCGACTCCGGGCGCCGGGGTCCCGGGCCTCGGGGCGGGGGGCGAGGAGCGCGGCGCGGGCGGCGCGTCCGCCGACACGGGTCGGACCACGGCGCGGACCTCGTCGCCGTGCGCCTCGAAGAGGACCTCCATGGTCCCGGCCGGCGAGGCGTACGGGAAGACGGTGGTGCCCGGGCGCGGGAAGCCCGCCTGCATCTCGGAGGGGACGATCTCCGCGAAGGCCCCGATGATCTGCGGCGTCGAGAGCGCCTGGCGGACGAGCACGCGCTGGGCGCCGCCGCCCGACAGCACCGCGCCGTGCGACGTCTGGAACAGCAGCTCGGCGCCGGAGCTCGCGGCGAGTCGCTCGATGAAGGCGTCCAGGCGGGCCATGTCACTCACCTCGGGAGAAGCGCGACCCGGGCCACGTGGGCCCGGCCGACGAGAGCCACGCCATCCCGCTCCAGGAGCCGGAAGAAGGGTTCGGGCCGGTTGAGGAAATCGACGAGGCGCTCGTGCGACTCGGGGGCGACGTAGGCGACGAGCCCGGTCACCGTCGCGCCGTCGGTGAGCGTGATCTCCACCTCGTGCTCGGTGGGGATCGTGAAGGAGGCGTCGGCGGGCTCCTCGCAGGCCGCGACGCGGGCCACCGCGATGGAGGCGCGGTGGAGGAAGGTCATGAGGCCGCTCTCCGAGTCCTGCGCGGGGATGAAGGGCACTCCGCCGTTCAGGAGGTCGGAGAGCCGTTCCGGCCCCTGGTGGGAGGCGGCGCCCTCGCCGAGGAAGACCGACACGCGCCGGGCGCTTCCCCCGGGGAGGACGACCTCCACGGGCACGGCTCGCTTGGGAACGCGCAGGTCCTCCATGCTCGGGACAGGTGCACGGGGCGTGCCCTTCCCCGGGGAGGCCCGCTGCGCTAGAAAGCTTCCATGAACTGCCCTCACCACATCCAGTGGGTGATCGAGGCCCCCTCGGGCCTCCACCAGTGCCTCCAGTGCTTCGAGGCCGTGGCCAAGAAGGACATCACGCCGAAGTTCGAGGATCTCGGCGTGGAACTGCAGAAGCGATGGGACGCCCACGAGGCCAAGGCGCCCAAGGCTGCGGCCCCCGCAACCCCGTAGTCTCGTGGGGGCAGCCCACCCACCCGCGGCCACGGTGTCGGCGGGAGCCCCCCGGGTTGGACGTCACCCGGGCGGGTCGGGCCCAGCGGGTTTCCGGACGGAAGGGGGACGATGCGACCGATTCCGCTGGCTGTGACGGGACTCCTGGTCGGGCTGGCCTTCCCGGCCGGAGGCGCGCTCCTGGGCGCGTCGGGACCGGTCCTGGGGCTCCTCTCGGTGGTTCCGCTGCTGCTCGCGCCGCTGGGTTGGGCGCTCGGGACGCAGGCCTCCGCGATCGAGGAGCAGGGGCTGGCGGTGCAGCGGTCCGCGCGCGTCCGCCGGGACGAGGCCGAGCAGACCTCGGCCGAGCTGGCCCGCCGCGCCAAGGGGCTGGTGGGGGCCGTCGCATCCCTCACCTCGAGCACCGAGGAGACCGCGGCCGGCGTCCGGGACACGAGCGCCACCATGCAGCGCCTCTCCAAGACCGCGACCGCGTCGGCCCTCACCGCGGAGACCGTGGTGGGGCTCGCGCTCGAGTCCGAGCGGGTCGCCGCACGCGGGCTCACCACCGCGGAGCAGTCGCGGGAGGCGCTCACCCGGCTGGCCGAGGAGGTGCAAGCCCTCTCCCAGCTGATCGCCGGGCTGGAACGGCGCATGCGGGACGTGTTCCAGGTGGCCGACGCGGTGTCGCAGATCGCCGAGCGGTCCCGGACCCTCTCCGCGATGGCGCGCGCCCAGGCCCAGGCCGACGGGGGGATCCTCGCGCCCGAGGCGTTCCCGGCGCTGATCGCGCGGATGGACGGGCACGCCGAGGAGACCGCCGAGGCGGCCGCCCGCGCCAAGGGCATCCTCGACGAGGTCCGGCTCGCCATGGCCGGTGCGATGGATGCGGCGGAGGCCGGCAGCGTGCGCGCCGGCGAGGGGGCCATGATCATCGAGGGCGCGGCGACCACGCTGCGGGACCTGGCGCGCGCGCTCGCCGACTCGGCCCGCGCCGCCCGGGACATCGCCGGCGTGGCCCAGCAGCAGGAGAGCGGCTTCGAGCAGGTGATGCACGCCATGAACGGCATCTTCCTGGCCTACGAGCGGACCTCGGCCTCCACGCGCGAGGTGGCCGGGGAGGCGCGCGCGCTGGGCGAGCTGGCCACCCGGCTGAAGCGGGCGGCGCGTCCCGAGTCATAGTCCACGGCTATCGAATCGATAGCTACGATGTCTTGCGCCAACTGATCGCCGGCGGCATGGCATGCCCCGGAAGGTCCGGCCCCGGCCCCGCCTTTCCGAGCGACACTCACCAGGCACCGGGATAACGGGACCGGACCGCGGCCCCCATCGGAAGACGTCAGAGCAGGAAAAGGAGAGGTCCACATGGCACAGCTCAAGGGCACCAAGACGCACGGAAACCTCAAGGCCGCCTTCGCCGGCGAGTCGCAGGCGAACCGCCGCTACATGTACTTCGCGAAGGTCGCCGACGTCGAAGGCTACCCGGAGGTGGCCGGCAACTTCCGCGAGACCGCGGAGGGCGAGACCGGCCACGCCTTCGGCCACCTCGACTACCTGAAGCAGGTCGGCGACCCGGCCACCGATCTCCCCATCGGCGACTCGGTGGCGAACCTCAAGTCGGCCGTCGCCGGCGAGACCCACGAGTACACCGACATGTACCCGGGCTTCGCGAAGACCGCGCGCGAGGAGGGCTTCACGCAGGTCGCCGACTGGTTCGAGACGCTCGCCAAGGCGGAGAAGTCCCACGCCGGCAAGTTCTCGAAGATGCTCGACAGCATCAAGTAACGCGACGCGACCATCGCGGTCCGGCCCCCCTCGTCGGGGCCGGACCGCCTCGCCGGAGGGATCGCCATGTCCGAAGCCGGAAAGAAGGTCAGCTACGACCCGACCCCCGGGCTGTCGTACGATCCTTCGCAGCCGGTGTACTGGGATCCGGCGGCGCTCCAGGGCGAGGTGCTGCGCGCCTTCGACATCTGCAACGGCTGCCGCATGTGCTTCAAGTTCTGCGACAGCTTCCCGCGCCTGTTCGAGCTCCTCGACCAGCGCGACCACGACGTCCACCGCCTCGAGGCCGCCGAGATCGAGGAGGTGATGGACGACTGCTTCCAGTGCAAGCTCTGCGAGGTGCAGTGCCCGTACACGCCGCGCGACGGGCACCCGTACCAGCTCGACTTCCCGGCGCTCGTCCACCGCCACGACGCGCAGCGGTTCCGCGCCGGCGGCGAGAAGCGCAGCCTCCGCGACCGCTTCCTCGGCGACCCCGACCTGTCCGGCAAGATGGCCCGCATGTCGCTCGGCCTCGCCAACGCCATGAACAAGGTGGCGCCCGCGCGCTGGGTCATGGAGAAGGTGCTGGGCGTCGACCGCCACGCCGCGCTCCCCGACTTCGCCTCGCAGGCCTTCGACGCCTGGGCCGAGCAGAACGGCTGGGTGAAGGACGAGCCGGGTGGCGAGGCGGTGCTCTTCCAGACCTGCTTCGTCCAGAACAACGACACCCAGCTGGGCCAGGACACCCTCGAGGTGCTGCGCAAGAACGGCGTGGACGTGCGGGTGGTGAAGGGGCTGCGCTGCTGCGGCATGCCGGTCTGGGAGCACGGCGACCTCGCCCAGCTGCGCCGGCAGGCCCACGACGACCTGGATCTCCTCATCCCCTTCGTGGAGAAGGGCGCCAAGGTCCTGGTGGTGAACCCCACCTGCTCGATGATGATGCGCCGGGAATGGCCCCACCTGCTGGAGGGGGCCGACCGGGAGCGCGCCGAGAAGCTCGCACCCGCGGTGATGGACGTCTCCGAGTACCTGTGGTCGCTCCGCAACGAGCCCCGCTTCAGCGCCGACTTCAAGAGCACGCCCCCGGGCGGCCGCGTCGCCTACCACGCGCCCTGCCACCTGCGGGCCCAGGCGGTCGGCTTCAAGGGGCGCGACCTGCTCCGCCGCATCCCGGGCGTGGAGGTGGCCGCCACCGTGATGGAGTGCTGCGGCCACGACGGCACCTACGCCATGACCGTGGAGGGGCACGACGCCTCCGGCCGCATCGGCCAGAAGGCCTTCGACGGGATGAAGGCGGCCGAGGCCGAGGTCTGGTGCACCGACTGCCCGCTGGCCGCCGTCCAGTTCGAGCAGTTCGCAGGGAACCGCCCGCTCCACCCGATGACCGTGCTCGCCCGCGCCTACCGCGAGGGCGGCTTCGGGCGGGACGGCGAGAAGGGAAAGACATGAGGCCCGTGGCCCGCGAGGAGATCCTGGACCTGACCGCCTACGAGAAGGCCCGCCCCGGGCTCCAGGCCGAGGTGCTGGCGGTGAAGGCGCCGCGGCGCGTCCACCTGGGCGACGCCCTCACCTTCCTGTTCGAGAACCGCGACACCGTCCGCTACCAGGTGCAGGAGATGGTCCGGGCCGAGCGCATGGTGAAGGAGCAGGACATCGCCCACGAGCTCGAGACCTACAACGAGCTGCTGGGCAAGAAGGGGGAGCTGGGAGCGGTCCTCCTCATCGAGATCGACGACCCCGAGCGCAGGGCGGTGAAGCTCCGGGAGTGGATGGGGCTTCCCGGCAGCCTCTACGTGAAGACCGCGTCCGGACGGAAGGTGAAGGCCACCTTCGACCCCCGGCAGGTGGGAGAGGAGCGGCTCTCGTCGGTGCAGTACCTCAAGTTCGACACCGGCGGGGAGAGCCCGGTGGCGATCGGCTCCGACCACCCCAGGCTCGTCGAGGAGGTCGCCCTCACGCCCGCCCAGCGGCAGGCGCTCGAGGCGGACCTGGCGGCCTAGCCTGTCCCGCGGCGTCCACCGGCGCTCCGGGGCGATTTGGGCTGGCGCCCCCGCCCGAGGCCGATAATGGACCTCTCAGGGTGGCCCAGCGTGGGACGCCGGAAAGACCGTGGATGAAGCGCTCGACCTCGAAGATCCGTGCCGTGGCGATGGCGGCCACACAGAAGCTCGATCCCGCCTCCTGGATGTTCCTGCTCGCGGCGGCCGCGCTGGTCGCGCTGTCCTACGCGACCGCCCAGGCGCTTCGCTAGCGGGACCGGCGCGACGTCCGCCCGGTGATTCCCTGGTTCGAGCCGCCGGCCCTCCATCTCGGGCCGATCACGTTGCAGGCGTTCGGCCTCCTGGCCGCCCTCGGAGTGGCCGTGGGGGTGAGGACCTCCGCGTGGGCCGCGAGCCGCCGCGGGCTCGACCCCCGACCCGTCCTCGACTTCGCCATCTGGGGCGTGCTGGCCGGCATCGCCGTCGGGCACCTGGTGCACGTCGGGCTCTATCACCCCGAGGAGATCCGCGACCCGGCCCGCGTGCTGGCCTTCTGGGACGGCCTCTCGTCGTTCGGAGGGCTCCTCGGCGGCGTGGCCGCGGCGGCCCTCTTCTTCCGGATCCGCCACGTCCCGCTCGGGCGCTACGCCGACGCCTTCGCGGTCGGCGTTCCCACCGGCTGGGGCGTGGCGCGCATCGGCTGCTTCCTCGTGCACGATCACCCGGGGCGGCTCACCGGGTTCCCGCTGGCGGTTCGCTTCCCGGGCGGGGCGCGGCACGACCTGGGCCTGTACGAGGCCATCGTCCTCTTCGCGATCGCGGCGTTGCTCTGGCGCCTGTGGTCCCGGCGGCGGCTCGAGGGTCGCCTGCTCGGCCTGCTCGCGGTTCTCTACGGATGCGCCCGCTTCCTGCTCGACTTCCTCCGGGCGAGCGACGTCGCCTACGCCGACGGGAGGTATGCCGGTCTCACGCCCGCGCAGTACGGGTCGGTCCTCCTGGTGGCCTGGGGCGCGTGGCGACTGGCTCGCCGCCCACCGTCGCCGGGTCCGGAGCCGACCGGTGGAGCTTCCGGCGTGGCGCCGGGCCCCCCGGCCGTTATCTGAAGAGGGTGCCCATCCTGGTGGTAGAGGACGATCCCGGTATCCGGCAGGGAATCGCCGATTTCCTCGGATTCGAGGGATATGCCGTCGACGTCGCCGTGAACGGCGAGGAGGCGCTCGCCTATCTGAAGGCCCGGCGCCCGTCCCTCATGGTCCTCGACCTGGTGATGCCGGTCATGAACGGTCCGCAGCTCCTGGAACGGCTGCGCGGCGAGGGAATCGCCGTGGGCGTCCCGGTGGCCATCATGACCGCCGCCATGCCGGGGGCGAGCAGCCTGCCCGTGGCCGACGCCTACCTCTCGAAGCCCTTCGACCTCGAGGAGCTGCTCCAGGTGGTCGGCCGGCACTCGGGGCCTCCGCACGCATCCGGCACCCGCCTGCCCGGGTAGGCCCCATCCGGCTGCGACCGCCGTTCGTCGCGTGGTTATGATCGCGTGACATGCCCCCTCCGAGCGACGTCCCCATCGCCGCCCCGAGCGCCTCCAACCTCGGCTTCGTCGAGGACCTGTACTTCGCCTGGCTGCAGGATCCCGCCTCGGTGGACGAGCAGTGGCGCGCCTACTTCGAGCAGCTCCCGCCGGTGCCCGACGCGGCGCCCGCACCCTCCGCCTGGCCAGCCCGCGCGCCGCGCGACGGCTTCGCCCCGCGCCCCGACGATCGGGAGGCGTTCCTCCTCCGGGTCGACCGCCTGGTCGGCGCCTGGCGCACCTTCGGTCACCTCATGGCCGACCTCGATCCCCTGGGGCTCGAGCGCCGCCGCGCCGAGCGGCTCGACCTGGCCGAGTTCGGCCTGACCGACGCCGACCTCGACCGCCCGGTCGGCGACCCCGGAGCCGGCACGCTCCGCGAGCTGGTGGGGCGCCTCCAGGAGACCTACGGCCGCACGCTGGGCGTCCAGCTCGGGCACATCCAGGACCGGGAGCTCCGCGGCTGGCTCGAGCACCGGATGGAGCGCACCCGCAACCGGCTCACCCTGACGCCGGAGGTGAAGCGGAAGCTGCTCGAGAAGCTGATCCAGGCCGGCATGTTCGAGCAGTTCCTGGGGACGCGCTTCCTGGGAGCGAAGCGCTTCTCGCTCGAGGGAGCGGAGGTGCTCGTCCCGCTGCTCGAGCTGCTCCTCGACCGCGCCATCGGCTACGGCGTGCGCAACGTGGTCATCGGCATGGCCCACCGCGGCCGGCTCAACGTCCTCGCCAACGTGCTCGGCAAGCCGCTGCGCGACATCTTCGCCGAGTTCCGCGACCAGGCCATCATCAGCGGCGCCGCCGGCGGCGACGTGAAGTACCACCTCGGCTACTCGAGCACCCGCGACACGGCGGATGGCGGGCTCCGCCTCTCGCTCGCCTTCAACCCCAGTCACCTGGAGTGGATCGATCCGGTGGTGCAGGGACGGGTCCGCGCCAAGCAGGACCGCTTCAGCGACGCCGAGGGACAGCGCTCCATCCCGGTGATCATCCACGGCGACGCCGCCTTCGCCGGCCAGGGGATCGTGGCCGAGACCTTCAACATGTCGGCGCTGCCGGCCTACCGGTGCGGCGGCACGATCCACGTGGTGGTGAACAACCAGATCGGCTTCACCACCTCCCCCAAGGACTCGCGGTCGACGGTGTACGCCACCGACGTGGCGCTCATGCTCGACATCCCGGTGCTCCACGTGAACGGCGAGGACCTCGAGGCGGTGGCCCAGGCGGTGCTCCTCGCCGCCGACTTCCGCCAGCGCTGGCACCGCGACGTCGTGATCGACGTCTGGACCTACCGCAAGTACGGACACAACGAGGGCGACGAGCCCACCTTCACCCAGCCGCTCATGTACCGGGCCATCGCGGCCAAGACCCCGTTCCCGCGCGCCTACGCCTCCGAGCTCCAGCGGGAGGGTGCGGTCGCCGAGGAGCAGGTGGCGGGGATGACCCGGGCCTTCCAGGCCCGGCTCGAGGAGGCCTACCAGGCGTCCGCCGCAGTGGCCGCGGTTCCCTCTCCCGCCGTGGCCGAGGGCGTGTGGAGCCAGTACCGGGGCGGCCCGATCGGGAGCACCGACGAGGTGGCGACGGCCGTCCCCGCCGACCGGCTGGCGCACGTGGCCCGCCACCTCTCCGAGATCCCGGCCGGCTTCGACGCCAATCCCAAGATCGTGAAGCTCTTCGAGGGACGGGCGGAGATGGCGCGCGGGAAGCGGATGCTCGACTGGGGCTTCGCCGAGCAGCTCGCCTACGGGACCATCGCCTGGGACGCCCACCCGGTCCGCCTGGTGGGGCAGGACGTCCGCCGGGGGACCTTCAGCCACCGCCACGCCGTGGTGACCGACGTGAAGACCGGGGCTCCGTACATGCCGCTCGCCCACCTGCGGGAGGGGCAGGGGAAGGTGTACGTCTACGACAGCCTGCTCTCCGAGGCGGCGGCCCTGGGGTTCGAGTTCGGGTACAGCCTGGAGCAGCCGGAGGCGCTGGTGGTCTGGGAGGCGCAGTTCGGCGACTTCGTGAACGGGGCCCAGGTCCTCATCGACCAGTTCCTCTCCTCGTCCGAGGTGAAGTGGAACCGGCTCTCCGGGCTCGTCCTCCTCCTCCCCCACGGCATGGAGGGGCAGGGGCCGGAGCACTCCAGCGCCCGGCTCGAGCGCTTCCTGGAGCTGTCGGTCGAGGACAACTGGCGGGTGGTGAACCTCACCACGCCGGCGCAGATCTTCCACGCCTTGCGGAGCCAGGTGCGCGCGCCGTGGCGCAAGCCGATGGTGGTGATGTCCCCGAAGAGCCTGCTCCGCAATCCGGCGGCCGTCTCGCCGCTCGCCGAGCTGCACCGCCGGGAAGTTCCACCCCGTCCTCCCCGACGTCACGCTGCCCGATCCGGCCGCGGTCCGCCGCGTGGTGCTCTGCTCGGGCAAGGTCTACTACGACCTCGCCGAGGGCCGGGCCTCGCGGAAGAAGCAGGACGTGGCGCTCGTGCGCGTCGAGCAGCTCTACCCGCTCCGCACCGCCGAGCTGCAGGAGGCGCTGGCGCCGTATCCGGCCACCGCCGACGTGGTGTGGGTCCAGGAGGAGCCTCGCAACATGGGCGCCTGGCCGTACATCCGCGACGCCCTCGGCCAGGCGGTCCGGGGCTTCGACGCGCGCACGTCGGTGATCGCGCGCCCGGCCAGCCCCAGCCCCGCGTCCGGGTCGGCCACCCGCCACAAGCTCGTCCAGCAGGCTCTCGTCGAGGAAGCGCTGGGATGATCCGATTTCCGGGAGGGATGTGAACCCATGGCCGTCGAGCTGAAGGTCCCGTCGCTGGGCGAGAGCGTCACGCAGGCGCAGGTCGGACAGTGGCTGAAGAAGGAAGGCGAGGCCGTCGCGCTCGACGAGCCGGTGGTCGAGGTCGAGAGCGAGAAGGCCACCGTCGCCGTGCCGGCGCCCGCCGCTGGCGTGCTCCGGAAGGTGCTGGTCCAGACCGGCGCCACGGTCGCCGTGGGCCAGGCCCTGGGCGAGATCGAGGCCGGTGCGGTCGCGGCGACCGGCGCTGCCGGGCCCGCCGCCCGCCCGCCGCCGCCCCGCCGCCCGCCCCGCCTGCACCGGCCGCCTCGGCCCCTCCGAAGCCCCCGGCCCCGCCGCCCCCCGCGCCGAGGGCTGCCGCCGCGCCCCCGCTGGCGCGGGCGACCGAGGCCCGCACGGAGGGTGGAGGCGACGTCCGTCTCACGCCCGCCGCGCGAAAGCTTCTCGCCGAGCACGGCCTCGGGAAGGGGGACCTCCTCCGGCTCCTCGACGGCGCCGCGGGCAAGGCCACGCTGGCGCCGGCGGACTCTCCCGCCTCCCGGCCCCCGCGAGCGGCTCGTCCCCATGTCGCCGCTCCGCCGCACCGTCGCCCGGCGCCTGCTCGAGGCCCAGGAGAGCGCCGCCATCCTCACCACCTTCAACGAGGTGGACATGTCGCGGGTGATGGAGCTCCGCGAACGCTACGGCCAGGCCTTCCACGAGAAGCACGGGATCAAGCTGGGCTTCATGGGCTTCTTCGTGAAGGCCGCGGTGGAGGCGCTGGCCGCGTTCCCATCGGTCAACGCCGAGGTGCGCGGGGACGCGGTCCTCTTCAAGGATCACTACGACGTGGGCGTCGCCGTGGGCGGCGGCAAGGGGCTGGTGGTGCCGGTCATCCGGGACGCCGACCAGCTCTCGCTCGCCCAGATCGAGCTCTCCATCGCCGAGCTGGCGAAGCGGGCGCGGGAGAACCGCATCACCATGGAGGACCTGTCCGGCGGGACCTTCACCATCTCCAACGGCGGGATCTACGGGTCCATGCTGTCCACCCCGATCCTCAACACGCCGCAGAGCGGGATCCTCGGTCTCCACAAGATCCAGAAGAAGCCGGTGGTGGGCCCGGACGACACGGTGGTGGTGCGCCCGATGATGTACCTCGCGCTCTCCTACGACCACCGGATCATCGACGGGCGGGAGGCGGTCGGCTTCCTCGTCAAGGTGAAGGAGCTCATCGAGGAGCCCAGCCGGCTGATGCTCGACGTCTGAGCGCGCTTTCGCGGTCGAGGGGGAAGGTGGTATCCCCACCGCATGGACTCCGACGACTTCCGGAAGCTGGGTCACCAGCTGGTGGACTGGATCGCCGACTACCGCGATCGGCTCGAGTCGTTCCCGGTGATGAGCCGGGTCAGGCCCGGCGAGATCCGCGCGCGCTTCCCCTCCGAGCCGCCCGCCGCCGGGGGGAAGCTGCCCGAGGCCCTGGCCGCGCTCGACGAGCTCGTGCTCCCGGGCATCACCCACTGGAATCACCCGTCCTTCTTCGCCTACTTCCCCACCAACACCAGCTACGCCTCCGTGCTCGCCGACCTCGTCTGCGCCGGGCTGGGGGTCCAGGGGATGAGCTGGCAGACGTCGCCGGCGGCCACCGAGGTGGAGGAGGTGGTGATGGACTGGCTCCGCCAGATGGTCGGGCTGCCCTCGACCTTCACCGGCGTGATCCAGGACACCGCGTCCACCTCCACGCTGACCGCGCTGCTCTGCGCCCGCGAGCGGACGAGCGGCTTCTCGCAGAACGGGCCGGGGCTGCAGGGCGGCGAGGCCCCCATGGTGGTCTACGCCTCCGACCAGGCCCACAGCTCCATCGAGAAGGACGCGCTCCTGGCCGGCTTCGGCAAGCGCCACCTCCGGCTCGTGGCCACCGACCGGGCGCACGCCATGCGGATCGACGCGCTGGCCGAGGCCATCGAGGCCGACCGGGCGAGCGGCCTGCGCCCCTGTGCGGTGGTCGCCACCACCGGGACCACCGGGACCACCGCCCTCGATCCGGTCGCCGGGATCGCCGGGGTGGCCAAGCGGCACGGCCTGTGGCTGCACCTCGACGCCGCGCTGGCCGGCACCGCCATGGTCGAGCCCGAGTACCGCTGGATGTGGCGCGGGGTGGAGGAGGTCGACTCGCTGGTCTTCAATCCGCACAAGTGGATGGGCACCGGGTTCGACCTCTCGGCGTACTTCATCCGCGACCCGCAGCACCTGGTCCGGGTGATGTCGACGAACCCGAGCTACCTGCGCACCGCCCACGACGCCGAGGTGAAGAACTTCCGGGACTGGGGGATCCCGCTGGGACGCCGCTTCCGCGCCCTCAAGCTCTGGTTCTTCCTGCTCGACGTCGGCGTCGACGGCCTGCGGGCCCGCATCCGGCGCGACGTGGGGAACGCCCACTGGCTGGCCGACCGCATCGACGAGGCGGCGGGGTGGGAGCGGCTGGCCCCGGTCCCGCTCCAGACGGTCACCCTCCGTCACGTCCCGCACGGGGTGACCGACGAGGCGCACCTCGCGGCCCACAACCTGGCCATTGCACGGAAGGTGAATGACGGAGGGCGGGCCTACCTGACGCCCAGCGTGCTGAAGGGGCAGCAGACGCTCCGGGTCTCGGTGGGCGCCGAGGCGACCGAGCGGCGCCACCTGGAGGCGCTCTGGCTCGAGCTGCAGGACGCGGCCCACGCCGTGGGAGGCTAGCCGCCGTGCCCGGGCTGGAACGCTGACATGTCCCTCATCGTCGTCGACGTCGAGGCCGACGGGCCCATCCCGGGCAAGTACTCCATGGTGTGCCTGGGCGCGGTGGTCGTGGAGCCCACGCTCTCCCGGACCTTCTACGGGCGGACGCGCCCCATCTCGAGGGAGTGGCTCCCCGAGGCGCTCGCGGTGAGCGGCTTCGGGCGGCCGGAGCACGAGGCCTTCGACGATCCCCGCGAGGTGATGGAGCGCTTCGAGGCCTGGGTGATCGAGAACTCGAAGGGGAAGCCGGTGTTCGCCTCCGACAACCTGGCCTTCGACTGGCAGTACGTGAACTGGTACTTCCACACCTTCCTGGGCCGCAACCCCTTCGGCTGGTCGGGGCGCCGCATCGGCGACCTCTACTGCGGGATGGTCAAGGACGGCTACGCCACCTGGAAGCACCTCCGGAAGACCGTCTCGGACCACGATCCGGTGAACGACGCCAAGGCCAACGCCGAGGCCCTGCTCGCCATGATCGGCATGGGACTCAAGCTCCCCGCGAAATAGGCGGGCCCGTGACACGCGGGTGACGCGGCGTGACTAGGTTCACCTGCGATGGCCCATCCCGCTTCCCCGCCGCCGCCCCGCCCGAAGCCGCTCCTGCGCGGCGTGTCCCACGAGATCGCCGCCGGCGTCGCGCTGGCCGGCCTGGTGGCGCTCGTCCTCCTCGCGCCCGGACCCCGGGCCCGGGTGGGCGCGCTCGTCTACGGGCTCAGCCTGGTGGCGCTCTTCTCGGTGAGCGCCCTCTACCACCGTCCCACCTGGAGCCCCCGGGCGCGGCTGTGGATGCGCCGGCTCGATCACTCCGCCATCTTCCTGCTCATCGCCGGGACCTTCACGCCGCTGTGCCTCCTCCTCGGCGACGCCCGCGCGCGGACGATGCTGGCGGTGGTGTGGGTGGGCGCCGGGCTGGGGGTCCTTCGCGCGCTCGTCTGGCCGAAGGCGCCGCGGATCGTGGCCACCGCGCTGTACCTGCTCCTCGGCTGGGCCGTGGTGCCGCTCGTCCCGGCCATGTACCGCGCGCTCGGCGGGGTGTCGCTCGCGCTCCTCGCCGCCGGCGGCGTCCTCTACAGCGTGGGTGCGGTCATCTACGCCACCCGCCGCCCCGACCCGTTCCCGCGCGTCTTCGGGTACCACGAGGTGTTCCACGCGCTCGTCATCGCCGCCGCCGGTCTCCACTACGCGGTGGCGGCGGGCGCGGTGCGGGCGCTGGCCGGTTAGCAGCGCACCGGGGAGGCCCGGTCAGCGGCGACCGCGAGGTTCCGGCGGCACGGCGGTCCGCGGATCCTCCGGCCAGGCGTGGCGCGGGTAGCGGCGCATCAGCTCTCGCCGGAGGGCCGGGTAGTGGCGCTCCCAGAACCCGGCCAGGTCGGTCGTCACCTGCACGGCGCGCATGTTGGGCGCGAGCAGGTGGAGGACGAGCGGCACGCGCCCCGCCCCCACCGCCGGCCCGCGGAGCGAGCCGAAGAAGTCCTGGAGCCGGCTCTCGACCCAGGGGGGCTTGTCCCCGGCCTCGTAGTTCACCCGAAGGCCCCGGCCGCCCGCCAGCGTGATCCGTTCCGGGGCGAGCCGCTCCAGGAGCGCCCGCCGGTCCGGGGGAAGCCGCCCGAGCAGCGCCTGTCCGATTCCCGCCTCCCGCAGCTCCGCGAAGCTGCGGCGACCCTCGCAGGCCTCCCGCAGCGCGGCCGACACGTCCTCCTCCCCGGGCGCGGCGATGCCGCTCTCCGGCGCCGCGCGGGACGCGAAGGCGATGCGCGCCAGCAGGCGATTGATCTCGCCCTCCTCGCCGAAGCTGCGCGCCCCCCGGGCCAGGGCCGCCTCGGCCAGGACCGCGGCCGCGCGCCCGGCGTCCGGGACCGGAACGCGCGACTCCTCGAGGACGAGGTCCCGGTAGCGCATCCGCTCGAAGGCGTCGACCCGCTCGGCCTCGGCGTTCCAGGAGAGCTCCTCCTCCCACCGAAGCTCGTCCGGGAAGAGCTCGAGGAGCATCTCGGGCGTGACCACCGACGCGACGCGGACGAGCGCACCGCCCCCGCGGCCCGGGGCAGGGCCCGCTCCGGGAACGCGCCGATCCCGCCGCTCGTCGGCGTCGACGGCCACGAGGAAGGGGGCGTCGCGGACCACGCTCGCCTCGTCCAGCCTGGCGGAGCCGCCGCCCGCGAGGACCACCTCCGCGCTCCCCGCTGCCCGGCGGCGCGCCACGCGGTCGGGGTAGGCGGCGAGCGTGGCCAGGAGGAGCGCGTCCTCCGAGGTCTCGGCGGCCGTCCGGGCCCGTCCCCGCCCCAGGAGCTGGGCCATCTGCCGCTGGCTCCGATCGACGGCCTGGAGCGCCCCGGGGGAGAGACCGGCCGAGCGGACGCGGCCCGGATCGAACCGGGCGCGCGACGCCTCCTCGAAGAGGTGCGCCAGCTCGAGCAGGTCCGACGGACCGGTGGGAGGCGTGCCCCGGCCCCGGTCGGGCGCCCGCTCCCGGATGTCCCGCTCGGCGAGCAGGGCGGCGAGGAGCGC
This sequence comes from uncultured delta proteobacterium, assembly GCA_963766715.1. Taxonomy (GTDB): domain Bacteria; phylum Myxococcota; class Myxococcia; order Myxococcales; family Anaeromyxobacteraceae; genus CAIOAK01. The sequence goes on along the minus strand of CAVYBH010000010.1, from coordinate 79,011 downwards.
GCCCGCCGAGCCCGCGCCTCGCTGGTCGGCCTCCACCACCAGCCTCGCCAGGCGGGGATGGAGCGGAAAGCGGAGCAGGCGCCGGCCGAGCGGCGAGATGGCGCCGTCCGGGGCCAGCGCGCCGAGGGCGCGCAGCAGGGTGGTGGCGGCCTCCGCGGCGGCGGCCGGGGGCGGGTCGAGCCACTCGAGGCCGCCGAGCCCCAGCGAGGCCACGGAGAGGAGGGTCTCGGAGAGGTCCTCGCGCAGGATCTCCGGCAGGTCGAACTCCGGCCGGGTGTCGAAGTCGTGGCGGGTGTAGAGCCGGAGGCAGCGCCCCGGCGCGGTCCGCCCCGCGCGCCCGGCCCGCTGGGTGGCCGACGCCCTGGATACCCGGCGCACCTCGAGGCGCGGCAGCCCGGACCACGGGGAGTGGGAGGCGACGCGGGCCAGGCCCGAGTCCACGACGGCGGTCACTCCCTCGATGGTGACCGAGGTCTCGGCGACGTTGGTGGAGAGGATGACCTTGCGCCGCGGGCCGGGACGCACCGCGCGGTCCTGCTCCTCCGGGGAGAGATCCCCGTGCAGGGGAAGGACGTCGAGCCCGGTCCGGGCGGCCAGCGGGGCGCACGCCTGCGCGGCGCGCCGGATCTCCGCCATGCCCGGGAGGAAGACGAGGACGTCCCCGTCCGGAGCCTCGCCGACGAGCCGCCGGACGGCCGAGGCCACCCGGTCCTCGAGCCGCTCGTCCTTCGCCGCGTCGGCAGGCGACAGGTACTCGACGGCGATCTCGAACAGGCGCCCCTCCGATCGCAGCGAGGGCGCGCCGAGGTAGCGGGCCACCGGCCCCGCGTCGAGGGTCGCGGACATGACGACGAGCTTCAGGTCGGGGCGCGAGCCCTCCTGGAGGCGGCGCAGGAGCGCGAGCGCCAGGTCTCCCTGGAGGTGTCGCTCGTGGAACTCGTCGAGCACCACCGCGCCCACGCCGGGGAGGCCGGGGTCGGCGACGAGCCGCCGGGTGAGGAGCCCCTCGGTGACGTAGCGCAGGCGCGTGTCCGGTCCGGAGACCTCCTCGAAGCGGACCTGCCAGCCCACCGTCTGGCCCGGCCGTTCCCCCAGCTCCTCGGCCACCCGTCGCGCGGCCATCCGCGCCGCCAGCCGCCGGGGCTCGAGGACCACGACCTCGCCCCGTCCGGCCAGGCCGGCCGCGAGCAGGGCAGGGGGGATGCGGGTGGTCTTGCCGGCGCCCGGAGGCGCCTCGACGACGAGCGATCGGCCGCGGCGAAGCGCCGAGACGACGTCCGGCAGGATGGCGTCGACCGGGAGCGGGCGCACGGCGCCTTCTACCACGCGTCGACGCCCGGCGCTCCGGGGGCGCCTATCCCGGGACCGGCTCGGCCGGGACCAGCGGTTTCACCGTGAGTCGGATCTCGTCCTCGGCGGCGTCCACCACCACGTGTCCGCCCTCCTTCAGCTCCCCGAAGAGGATCTTCTCGGCCAGGGGCTCCTTCACCCGCTTCTGGATGATGCGCCCCATCGGGCGAGCCCCCATGAGCCGGTCGAACCCGTGCTCGGAGAGCCAGACGCGCCCGGCGGGCGTGAGCTCGATGGTCACGTTCTTGGGCGCCAGCTGGACCGACAGCTCCGCCACCATCTTGTCGACCACCTTCCCGATCACCTCGGGCGGCAGCGAGTCGAAGGAGACCCAGGCGTCGAGCCGGTTGCGGAACTCCGGGCTGAAGGTGCGCTCGATGGCGTTGCGGGCGTTGCCCTTCGAGCCGTCGCCGGAGGAGAAGCCCAGCGAGCGGCTGGAGAGCTCCTGGGCCCCGGCGTTGGTGGTCATGATGAGGACGATCTGCCGGAAGTCGGCCTTGCGGCCGCTGTTGTCGGTCAGCGTGGCGTGGTCCATCACCTGGAGCAGGATGTTGTAGATGTCCGGGTGGGCCTTCTCGATCTCGTCGAGGAGCAGCACCGCGTAGGGCGTCCGCCGGATGGCGTCGGTGAGCAGTCCGCCCTGGTCGAAGCCCACGTAGCCCGGGGGAGCCCCGATGAGGCGGGAGACCGTGTGCTTCTCCTGGTACTCGGTCATGTCGAAGCGCATGAACTCGACGCCCATGATGCGCGCGAGCTGCTTGGCGAGCTCGGTCTTGCCCACGCCGGTGGGGCCGGAGAAGAGGAAGGAGCCGATGGGCTTCTCCGGGGCGCCCAGGCCGGACCGGCTGAGCTTGATGGCCGAGGTGATCGACTCGATGGCGCGGTCCTGCCCGTAGATGACCTTCTTCAGCTCGGGGTCGAGGGCCGCCAGCGCGGCCTGGTCGTCGGCGGAGACGGTCCGCTCCGGGATCTTGGCCATCCGCGCCACCACCCGCTCCACGTCGCGGGTGAGCACGCGGTGGCGGCGCTTCTCCTCGGCGCGCATGCGGTCGGCGGCGCCGGCCTCGTCGAGGACGTCGATGGCCTTGTCCGGGAGCCGCCGGTCGTTGATGTGCTTGGCCGAGAGCTCGGCGGCCGCGCGCAGGGCCTTGTCGGAGTAGACCACGCCGTGGTGGGCCTCGTACGCGGACTTCAGGCCGCGGAGGATCTTGACGGTCTCCTCGAGCGACGGCTCGTGGACCTCGATCTTCTGGAAGCGGCGCGCCAGCGCGTGGTCCTTCTCGAAGGTCTGCTTGTAGTCCTCGAAGGTGGTCGAGCCGATGCAGCGCAGGTCGCCCGAGGCGAGCGCCGGCTTGAGCAGGTTGGAGGCGTCCATGGAGCTGCCGGTGGTGGCGCCGGCGCCGACGATGGTGTGGATCTCGTCGATGAAGAGGATCGAGTGGGGGATCTTCTTCACCCCGGCGATGACCCCCTTCAGCCGCTGCTCGAACTCGCCGCGGAACTTGGTCCCGGCCAGCAGCGCTCCCATGTCGAGCGACCAGATGGTCGCCTTCTCCAGCACCTGGGGGACGCGCTTCTCGTGGATGGCGAGGGCCAGGCCCTCGACGATGGCGGTCTTGCCCACGCCCGGGTCGCCGACGAAGACCGGGTTGTTCTTCCGGCGTCGGCAGAGCACCTGGACGGTCCGCTCCAGCTCGGGTCGCCGCCCGATGAGCGGGTCGATCTCGCCGCGCGAGGCCTTCTCGACCAGGTTGACGCAGAAGGCCCGGAACGGGTCCTTCACCGCCTTGGGCGCCTCGTCCTGCTGCTCGCCCGCGGACTCGTCCTCCTCGGACGGGCCTTCCTTCTCCTTGCCGACGCCGTGGGAGATGTACGACAGGATGTCGAGCCGCCGGACCCCCTGCTTGTCGAGGAGGAAGACGGCGTGGGAGCCGCGCTCGCGGGTGATGGCGACCAGCACGTCGCCGGCGTTCAGCTCGGTGCGTCCCGCGCCCTGCACGTGCCAGGCGGCCCGCTGCAGCACCCGCTGGAAGGCCGCGGTCTGCTCCGGCTCGCCCGTGCCGGTGCGCGCCTCGAGGGTCCGGTCGAGGTAGTCCTCGAGCTCCTTCTCGAGCTCGGCCAGGTCGGCGCCGCACGCGGCCAGGATCTCGGAGGAGATCTTGTCGCGGGTCATGGCGTGGAGCAGGTGCTCCAGCGTGACGTACTCGTGCCGCCTCCGGCGGGCGTCCGCCACGGCGCTCTGGAGTGTGGCCTGCAGTTCCTTCGTGACCGTGACCATCGACGCTCCTGCTACTCGGGTGATTCTCCTGCTACTCGGGCTCGACCGTACAGAGAAGGGGATATTCGGCGGCGCGGGCCAGATCCATCACCTTGTTCGCCTTGGTCTCGGCGATCTCGTAGGGGAAGACCCCCGCCACGCCGACGCCGCGGTGATGGATGGACAGCATGATCCGCGCGGCCACCGGCGACGGGTGGCCGAAGACCTCCTCGAGCACTTGCACGACGAATTCCATGGTCGTGTAGTCGTCGTTGTGCAACAGCACCTTGTACAGGGGGGGGACACGGGTCTTGGGATTCCGACCGTGTCCGGGTGACGGTTTCGCTGTCGCCCCCCGGGCGGCCCCTCTCGGACATTCACCTATCTTAACCCCCGGCGTCGGCCGTGCTGCCCCCTCGGAGAGCGATTAGGGGGAGGGTCCGGTCGAGGGCGGAACGGAGGTTCGATGGTGAGCAGCCTGGAAGGCAGGATCGCCCTGGTCACGGGCGCGACGAACGGCATCGGGCGGGTCACGGCCCAGGAGCTGGCCCGGAGGGGCGCCAGGGTCCTCATCGTCGCCCGCGACCGGGCCCGGGGCCAGGCCACGGCCGCCGGGATCCGGGACGCCACGGGGGCTCCGGCGCCGGACGTCCTGCTCGGCGACCTGTCCTCCCAGGCGGAGGTGCGCCGGCTGGCCCGGGAGGTCCGCGAGCGGACGCCGCGCCTCGACCTGCTCGTGAACAACGCCGGGGCCATCTTCGCCGAGCGGGAGGTCTCCGCCGACGGCCTGGAGATGACCTTCGCGCTCAACCACCTGGCCTACTTCCACCTGACCCTCGAGCTGCTCCCCCTCCTCGAGCAGGCTCCCCGGTCGCGGATCGTCAACGTGGCCTCGGTGGCCCACGAGCGGGGCCGGATCGACTTCGACGACCTGCAGGGCGAGCGGGGCTACTCGATGTGGAAGGCCTACCAGCAGTCCAAGCTCGCCAACGTCCTCTTCACCCGGGAGCTGGCCCGGCGCCTGGGCAGCCGCGACGTGACCGCCAACGCCCTCCATCCGGGCGTCATCGCCTCCGGTTTCGGGCGGAACGGGCGCGGCCTCTTCAGCTGGCTGGTGGCCCTCGGGGCGCCACTGCTCTCCTCGCCGGAGAAGGGGGCGCGGACGACCCTCCACGTCGCCACGTCGCCCGAGCTGCAGGGCGTGACCGGCCGGTACTTCTCCGACTGCCGGGAGAAGGCGCCGGCGCGGGCCGCACAGGACGGTGACGCGGCCCTCCGTCTCTGGCAGATCTCCGAGAGACCTCACCCAGCCATCCACGAGGCTCCCCACATGAAGATCCTCTCCCTCGCGCTCGCCCTCCTCGCCACCCAGGCGACGGCTCCCGCCGCCCCCCCGGCACCTCCCGCCGCAGCGCCAGCCTGCGCCGGCCGGAGCGATGGCTCCGCCCGCGACGGCCACCCCCGCACCGACCGGCGTCGCGGGCATGGCCCAGGTGCCCGGCCGGCCCAATCTCCTGCAGGTCGGCGTCCCGGCCGTTCCCGAGGAGCTCTGGCAGCGCGCCGAGCGGCTCCTCGAGGCGCGGTCCGCGCGGTTCCTCGACGTCTCGGCCAGCGGCGACGAGGTGCTCATCGCCACCCGCTTCGGGCAGAGCTCCCAGCTCCACGTGGTCGACCGGCCCATGGGAGCGAGGACGCAGATCACCTTCGGCCGCGAGCCCGTGTCGCAGGGCGCCTTCCTGCCCGGCGATCCGATGGTGGTGTACTTCCTGCGGGACGTGGGCGGGGCCGAGAACTGGCAGGTCTTCCGCCTCGACCGGCGCACCGGCAAGACCGAGCGCATCACCGACGGGAAGAGCCGCCACGAGTCGCTCGTGCTCTCCCCGGACGGCCGCATGCTGGCCTACGGGAGCACCGCCCGGAACGGCAAGGACACCGACGTGGTGGTGGCCACGACCGCCCGGCCCGCCGAGGGGCGCATCCTCTTCGAGGAGCCGGGCACCTGGTACCCCGTCGACTTCTCCGCCGACGGGCGGCAGCTGCTCGTCCGCCGCTACCGCTCCATCGCCGACTCCGACCTCTTCCTCGTCGACGCCACGACCGGGGCGAGGCGCGCCCTGACCCCGGCCGAGGGCAAGGCCTCGGTGGGCGCGGCCCGCTTCTCGGCGGACGGGAAGTCGGTCTACTTCGTCACCGACCGGCAGGGCGACTACGACGAGCTCTATCGCCTCGACCTGGCCGATGCCTCGGCGACGGCGCGGCCCCTCACCCGCAACCTGCGCTGGGACGTCGAGGGGCTGGCGGTGGCCCGGGACGGCGGGCGGATTGCACTGACGGTGAATGCCGACGGCGCCAGCCGCCTCTACTTCCTGGAGCCGCGATCCGGCAAGCTCGCGCCGGGCGACCTCCCGCAGGGCGTCGCGTCGGGCCTGCGCTTCCCGGCCGTCGCGCCCGTCGTCGCTCTTCCTGGGGCTCGTGACCCCGGTCTCGCCGGGGGACGTCTGGCAGGTGACGCCGGGCAAGAAGACCCCGGCGCGGTGGACGAGGTCCGAGCTCGGCGGGATCGATCCGGCCACGCTGGTCGAGCCCATCCTGGTCCGCTACCCGGCCGCGGACGGCGTCTCGATCCCGGCCTGGCTCTACCTGCCGAAGGCGGGCGGGAAGCGCCCCGTCGTCATCTCCTGGCACGGCGGACCCGGAGGCGCAGGAGCGACCGACCTTCCAGCCGCTCGCGCAGCTGCTCGTGCAGGGAGGGCTCGCCGTCCTCCTTCCCAACGTGCGCGGCTCGGCCGGCTACGGGAAGGCCTACCTGGCCATGGACGACGGCGTGAAGCGGGAGCAGGCGCTCGGGGACATCGGCGCCACGCTCGACTACGTCGCCTCGCGGGCCGACCTCGATCCCGCGCGCGTGGGCGTCTTCGGCGGCTCGTACGGCGGGTACATGGTGCTCGCCACGGCGGCGTTCTACCCGGCGCGCATCCGGTCCGCCGTCGACATCGTCGGGATCTCCAGCCTCCCGACCTTCCTGGAGTCCACCGCGCCGTACCGGCGCGACCTGCGCCGGGCGGAGTACGGGGACGAGCGCGACCCGGCCGTGCGGGTGGTGCAGGAGCGCATCTCGCCCCTCAACCACGTCGCGAGCATCTCCGCGGCGCTCTACGTCATCCAGGGCAAGAACGATCCCCGCGTTCCCCAGAGCGAGGCCGAGCAGATCGTCTCGGCGGTGAGAGGGAAAGGGGAAGGACGTCTGGTACCTGCTGGCGCTCGACGAGGGTCACGGGTTCCAGAAGAAGGAGAACCGGGACTACCTGATCGTCACCACCGTCGCGTTCCTCGAGAGGACGCTGACGCAGTAGCGCGCCGCCGCTGGCCCGTGTCGCCGCCGGGACGGGCCGCCGCGGGTGACGCCGCGACTCGCGCGAGGCCATTCGAGGGACGCGAAGTTGGAGGCGCGCATCCCCGCTCGCCTTCGCCATTTCGCCGTGGGGGCCTCGTCGCGGGGCGCATCCGCAGCGACCCGCCGCGAACCCCAGCCGCCGCAGCGCGAGGACCGAGCGCCCCCAGCGACGAGGCCACACGGTGCCCCAGCGACGAGGCCACACGAGCGCCACCCAGCGACGAGGCCACACGGCTCCCGCTACGCCGGCCCGATCCTCCAGGGCCCCCGCACGGTCGCGCTCGCCAGCGCGTTCCGCAGCCGCGCCAGGAACTCCGCCCGGGGAATCTCGCGGGCGCCGAAGCGGCGGAGGTGCTCGGTGTCGACCTGGCAGTCGACGAGCTCGAACCCCCGTCCCCGCAACCACTCGACGGAGCTCGCGAAGGCGACCTTCGACGCGTCGGGCTGGTCGGCGAACATCGACTCCCCGAAGAACGCCGCCCCCAGCGACACGCCGTAGAGCCCCCCGGCCAGCTCGCCCTCCCGCCAGGCCTCGAAGGAGTGGGCGAGGCCGAGCTCGTGCAGCCGCTCGTAGGCCTCGATCATCTCCTCGGTGATCCAGGTGCCGTCCTGCCCCGGCCGCTCCTTCCCGGCGCAGCGCCGGATCACCTCGCCGAACGCCGTGTCGGCGCGGACCTCGAAGACGCCGCCGCGCATCGTCCGCCCCAGCGAGCGGGGGACGTGCAGCTCGGGCGGCAGGAGCACCATGCGCGGATCGGGAGACCACCAGAGGATGGGAGTCTCCTCCGAGTACCAGGGGAAGATCCCGTCGGAGTAGGCGCGCAGGAGGCGATCGGGGGAGAGGTCGCCTCCCACCGCGAGCAGCCCGTCCGGCTCGGCCAGCTCCGGGTCGGGGAAGATCGGCTCGCGCGGCAGGCGGAAGACGGACACTCGGGCAGTCTACGGCGTCGGCGCCGGGAGGGGCGAGGGGCGCTCAGGCCGTCCGCGCCAGGAACTGCCGCAGCGCTCGCCGCACCTCGTGCTGCACCGGCGCAGGGACCTCGGGGAGCGGGGCGGCGGCGCAGGAGGCGAGGGTCGCCTGCAGCGAGGCGCAGCGCTCCCGGCATCGGGGGCAGCCGGCGAGGTGGCGCTCCATCTCGTCGCAGACCGGCGCGGAGATCTCTCCCTCCAGGTGCCGGGAGAAGAGCGAGACCACCTCCGGGCAGGCCTCGGTGATCGGACTCTCCGGCGCGGGCGAGAGGATGGGGGCGACCTTCTCCCGCACCGAGACGCGGGCGCGGTGGAGGCGGCTCTTCACGGCCTCGACGCTGATCCCGACCGCCTCCGCCACCTCGGCGGCCGACAGCCCTTCCACGTCGCGCAGCAGGAGGACCTCCCGGTACATGGGCTCGAGCTCGGCGATGGCCTGCTCCAGCGCGCGCTCCACCTGCCGCCCGGCCAGGGCCTCGTCCGGAGCCCGCCCGGGGTCGGCGATCTGCAGGACCTCGTGACCGGCGCCGTCGGCGTCGAGCGACTCCTCGTGCTCCGGGGCGAACTTGGACCGCCGGCGCTGCTTGATGCAGAAGCTCCGCGCGATGGCGTAGAGCCAGGTCGACGGAGAGGAGGCGCCGCGGAAGTCCTTGACGGTCCGTGCAGCCGCGATGAGCGTCTCCTGCAGCACGTCCTTGGCGGCCTCCGGGTCGCGGCACATCTTGAGGCCGAACCGGTAGACCTGCCGCTCGTGCCGCTCGAGCAGCCGCTCGAGCGCGGCGCGATCGCCGCCCCGGGCGCTGTCCACGAGCTGCTCGTCGGTGAGGGGAGAGGTCTCGGCCATGGGTGCAGATGCATAGAACGTCGTCGGCCGAGGGACAAGGACGGAGCGCTGGCCGCGATTTCCCGAGCACTTTACGGGGTCTATTCCGACCCAGACCCAAAAGGGATGTAAAAATGTACCCAAAAGGGTCTTTCAAATGGTTTTGACCTACATCAATAGGTGGCAGCAATAGAAGTGGACCGGTCGAGTCGACGACGTCCCACCCCCGCCGGAAGTCACAGTGACCCGATGACCGCTCACGCCCCTGGGAGGCCCGTGCCGGAATGAGCGCGATCTTCAAGCCTTCCGCGAATTTTCTCGCCCGATTCTCCCTCGTCGCCGTCGCCACCGTCCTCGGTGGAGGACTGCTCGGACTCTGGGGCTACTTCCGCACCCCGTACTACGCCGGGCTGCAGGAGGAGATCGCCCAGCCGGTCCTCTTCGACCACCGGCACCACGTGGTCGACGACCTCATCGACTGCCGCTACTGCCATTTCAACGCGGACCGCGGCGCATCGGCGGGCGTCCCCTCCACCGAGATGTGCCTGAACTGCCACTCGCAGATCTGGAACAAGAGCCCGAAGCTCGAGCCGATCCGCCGGAGCTACTTCACCGGCACGCCGATCGAGTGGAACCGGGTCCACCAGCTCCCCGACTTCACCTACTTCAACCACTCGATCCACGTGGCCAAGGGGATCGGGTGCGTCACCTGTCACGGCCGCATCGATCAGATGGCGGCGGTGACCAAGGTCGCGAGCCTGCAGATGAGCTGGTGCCTCGACTGCCACCGCAACCCTGCGCCCAACCTGCGCCCGCGCGATCAGATCACCAGCATGACCTGGCAACCGCCGGACGATCCGGCGGCCGCCAAGACCCTGGCAGCCGATCTCATGAAGACCTACGACATCCACTCCCGCGTGAGCTGCACGACATGCCACCGATGAAATCGCTGCCGGTCATCCAGGACCACGGCCAGCCCCGGGCGCCCGGGCACCGTTCGCTGTGGCAGAGCGTCGGGGAGCTCGAGAGCCGCGCCGCCGCCCAGCGCGGGGAGTTCGCGGCCGGCGCCGCCGAGGCTCCCCCGGAGCTGTCCCGCCGGTCGTTCATGCAGATCCTGGGCGCCTCCGCGGCCCTGGGCGGCCTGGCCGCCTGCCAGCCGCCTCGCGAGAAGATCGTCCCCTACGTCTACGAGCCGCCGGAGGACCGGCCCGGCAAGCGCTTCCACTTCGCCACCGCCCTCGCCTTCGACGGCTACGCCACCGGGCTCCTGGTGGGCGCCGCCGACGGCCGGCCGGTCAAGGTGGAGGGCAACCCCGCCCACCCGGCCAGCCTGGGCGCCTCCTCCACGTGGGAGCAGGGAACCCTGCTCGACCTCTACGACCCGGCTCGCGCCCGGGGCATCTGGCGCAAGGGAGAGCCGCTCTCCTGGCGCGGGTTCCTCGCCGAGATCCAGAAGCTCGCCCGCGTGCACGACGCGGACGGCGGGGCCCGGCTCGCGTTCCTGATCGCCCCCGACGCGTCGCCCACCCAGGCCGACCTGCGCCGGCGGATCCAGGCCCGCTTCCCGAAGGCCCGCTTCCACGCCTGGGCGCCCATCACCGAGGAGAACGCCGCGGAGGGAGCCCGGATCGCCTTCGGACGCCCGCTCGACGTGCGCCACTCGCTCGAGGCCGCCCGGACCATCCTCTCCCTCGACGCCGATTTCCTCTCGGGCCACGGCGAGTCCCTTCGCCTCACCCGCGAGTTCGCCCGGCACCGGGAGCCTGGCGCGGCCATGAGCCGCCTCTACGTGGCCGAGCCCGCCCTGTCCCTCACCGGCGCCAACGCCGACCACAGGTTCCGCATGCGGGGAACCGACGTGGCCGGGTTCGCCCGGGCCGTCGCCGCGCACCTCGGGGTCGTCCCCGCCGCGCCGGCCCTCTCGCCGGAGCTGGCGCGCGCCGCCAAGGCGGTGGCAGCGGACCTCGCGGCCCACCGGGGGCAATCGGTCGTCCTGGTCGGCGAGCGGCAGCCGCCCGCCGTCCACGCGCTGGCGCACGCCGTGAACGCGTTCCTCGGCAACGTCGGGGTCACCGTGAACGGCTCGCGCCCGGTGCTGGGTGACGCCGCCCCGACGGGCGCTTCCCTCGCGGCGCTCGCCAAGGAGATCGAGGGCGGCAAGGTCGACACGCTGGTGATCACGGCGTGGAACCCGGTCTACGCCGCTCCCGCCGGCCTCGACGTCGGCGCGCTCCTCGCCCGCGTCCCGAACGCGCTCTACCTCACCCTGCGCGAGGACGAGACCTCTCGCCGCTGCAGCTGGAAGATCGCCGCCAGCCATCCCTTCGAGAGCTGGGGCGACGGCCGTTCCCGCGACGGCATCGCCTCGCTGGTCCAGCCGCTCATCGCTCCCCTGTACGAGAGCGTCTCCCCGGTCGACCTGCTCGCCGCCTTCCTCGACCAGGGCGACAAGGGTGCGATGCAGCACGTGAAGGCCTACTGGATGGGGCGCAGCGCCACGGACCCGGTCTCCTTCGAGGGGCACTGGGAGCGCTGGCTGCGCCAGGGAGTCGTCCCCGGCACCGCCGAGCCCGTCGAGAACCCGCCCGTCGACGTCGCCGCGGTGACCTCGGCGCTCGGGACGGCTGTCCTCCGGGAAGTCGGACGGGCTCGAGCTCGCGCTCGCTCCCTCCTACGGACTCTTCGACGGCCGCTTCGCCGCCAACGCCTGGCTGCAGGAGCTTCCGGACCCCATCACCAAGGTGAGCTGGGACAACGCGGCGTACCTGTCCGAGACGACGGCCCGGAAGCTGGGCGTCGCCGACGGGCAGGTGGCCACGCTCGCCATCGGTGCGCGGAACGTCCAGGCGCCCGTGAAGGTGATGCCCGGGCACGCCGACGACTCCGTCACCCTCGCGCTCGGCTACGGCCGGGCCGACGCCAACGCGGTGTCGAAGGGAGTCGGGGTCGACGCCTATCGCCTGCGGGAAGGCGGAGCCTGGTTCGTCCACGGCCTCTCCGTGACGGCGGGAAAGGGCAAGCACACCTTCGCCGTCGCGCAGGGACACTTCGGGATGGAGGGGCGCCCGCTGGCGCTCGACTTCACCGCCAAGGACTGGCGCGAAGGGGAGGGCGGTGGAGAGCTCGAGCACCTCCGCGGGATGCCGCCCACCTCGCAGCCCGCGGTCGACTACTCGAAGCAGGAGTACTCGTGGGGCATGTCGATCGACCTGTCCCGCTGCACCGGCTGCAACGCCTGCGTGATCGCCTGCCAGGAGGAGAACAACATCGCCACCGTCGGGAAGGAGCAGGTCGCGAAGGGCCGGATCATGCACTGGCTCCGCACCGACCGGTACTTCTCCGGGACGGCCTCCGACCCGGAGACCATCACCCAGCCGGTCATGTGCCAGCACTGCGAGACCGCGCCCTGCGAGTACGTCTGCCCGGTGAACGCCACCGTGCACTCCGACGAGGGGCTGAACGAGATGGTCTACAACCGGTGCGTCGGCACCCGGTACTGCTCCAACAACTGTCCGTACAAGGTGCGCCGCTTCAACTTCCTCAACTGGCGCCCCGAGGTGCCCGCGGTCGAGACGCTGCTCTTCAACCCCGACGTCACCGTGCGGTCCCGCGGCGTCATGGAGAAGTGCACCTACTGCGTGCAGCGCATCGAGGGCGCGCGCATCGACGCCCGCATCGGCGGCAAGAAGATCGGCTTCGTCCAGTCCGCCTGCCAGCAGGCCTGCCCGGCCGAGGCCATCGTCTTCGGAAACCTGAACGACCCGCAGTCGCGCGTGAAGAAGCTGCACGAGGACGCGCGTCGCTACGACCTGCTCCACGAGCTCGGCACCCGGCCTCGCACCGCCTACCTGGTGCGGATCCGCAACCCCAACCCGGACCTGGCATGACCCCTCCAGCGACCGCCGCAGCGCAACGCGATCCGTTGGTTGGGGAACCGCTCATCGCGGGCGCCCCCACCGAAGCCCAGCTCAACACCGAGCTGCTCAGCCCCATCTTCAAGCGGATGGACAGCTGGAAGATCCTGGTCGGGCTGGCCGCCGCCGGGACGAGCTTCCTCATCGTCGGCCTCACCGTGACCGTCGCCCGCGGCATCGGCATGTGGGGCAACAACCAGCCGGTGGGCTGGGGCTTCGGCATCATCAACTTCGTCTGGTGGATCGGCATCGGCCACGCCGGCACGCTCATCTCGGCCATCCTCCTGCTCTTCCAGCAGAAGTGGCGGACGTCGATCAACCGGTTCGCCGAGGCCATGACCATCTTCGCGGTCATGCAGGCCGGGCTGTTCCCGCTGGTCCACACCGGCCGACCCTGGTTCGCCATCTACTGGCTCTTCCCGTACCCGAACACGATGGGCATCTGGCCCAACTTCAAGAGCCCGCTCATCTGGGACGTCTTCGCGGTCTCCACCTACCTCACCATCTCCGCGCTCTTCTGGTACCTCGGGCTCATCCCCGACTTCGCCACCCTGCGCGACACCGCCACGAAGAAGGTGCAGCGGGTCGCCTACGGGATCTTCGCGCTGGGATGGAAGGGCTCCTCGCGGCACTGGCAGCACTACCGGATCGGCTACCTGATCCTGGCGGGGCTCTCCACCCCGCTCGTGCTCTCGGTGCACTCCATCGTGAGCTTCGACTTCGCCGTGTCGCTGCTGCCCGGCTGGCACACCACGGTGTTCCCGCCCTACTTCGTGGCCGGGGCGGTCTTCGGCGGCTTCGCGATGGTGCTCACGCTCATCATCCCGGCCCGCAAGGTCTTCCACTTCGAGAACGTCATCACCAGCCGCCACCTGGAGAACATGGCGAAGGTGATGCTCGTGACCTCCATGATCGTGAGCTACGGCTACCTCATGGAGAACTTCATGGCCTGGTACGGCGGCAATCCGTACGAGGCCTTCCTGTTCTTCAAGACCCGCCCCACCGGCCCGTACGCGGTCGTCTACTGGACCATGATCTTCTGCAACGTCGTCATTCCCCAGACCTTCTGGTGGAAGAGGGCGCGCACCAGCGTGGCCTGGCTCTGGATCGTCTCGATCCTGGTCGGCATCGGGATGTGGGCCGAGCGCTTCGTCATCATCGTCACCTCCCTCCACAGGGACTTCCTCCCCTCGAGCTGGGGCATCTTCATCCCCACCTGGGTGGACTGGAGCATCTTCTTCGGGACCATCTGCTTCTTCAGCCTGCTCTTCCTCCTGTTCCTGCGCTTCGTGCCGTCGGTGGCGATCGCCGAGGTCAAGGAGCTGAACCACGAGATGGCGCACGAGCGGGCCCACGCCGGGGAGCACGCATGAGCTCGACCCGCGTCATCCTCGGCCAGTACCCGACCGTCGACGCCCTCTACGGCGCCGCCCGCGCCCTGCAGGACGCCGGGCACGCCTCGCTCGACTTCTACTCGCCGTACCCGTTGCCGGATTCGGACCAGGTGCTCCGCCTGAAGAGGTCGCCGATCCCGTTCATCGCCGGGGTGGCCGCCGCCATCGGCGTCGCGTCCGCCGTGCTCATGCAGTGGTGGATGAACGACGTCGACTACGCCATCAACGTCGGCAACCGGAACGCGGTGCCGTCCCCGACCTGGGTGCCCATCATGTTCGAGCTGGGCGTGCTCCTGGCCGGCGTGTCGATCTTCTTCGGGCTCATGGCGCTCTTCAAGTTCCCCAAGCCGTACGACCCGCTCTTCGAGGTCGAGGCGTTCCGCTCCGCCACCATCGACGCCCTCTGGCTGTCGGTGTCGGTGAAGGCCGACGAGGTCCCGTCGGTGTCCGAGGAGCTTCGCAGGCTCGGCGCCGCCCAGGTCGAGCTGGTCCCGGAGGAGGCATGAAGGCGCTTCCCCATCCTGGCGCTCGCGCTGCTCGCCTCCGGCTGCGAACTGGGTGAACCCCATGCTGCAGCAGCCCAAGGTGAAGCCGTACCGGAAGTCGGTCTTCTACCCCGACCAGATCGGCATGCGCGCGCCGCCGCCGGGTACCCTGTCCGCCTCCGCGGTCACCGACCCCGCGGTGGCCACCGGCCGCAACGCCGACGGGACCCCGCTGGCGAAGCATCCCCGTCGCGCTGACCCCCGAGATCCTCGAGGTCGGGAAGAAGCGCTACGAGGTCTTCTGCGCCGTCTGCCACGGCGTCCTCGGCGACGGGCAGGGGCCGGTCGCCCGGAACATGTCGATCCGCCAGCCTCCTTCGCTGCTGGCGAACTGGCAGCGCCCGGACGGCTTCTTCTTCACCGCCATCACCGACGGATACGGGTACATGCCGTCCTACAGTCCGTGGCTCGGGACCGACGAGCGATGGGCGGTCGTGGCCTACGTCCGCGCGCTCCAGCTGTCCCAGCGCACCCGCATCGAGCAGGCGCCCCCCGACGTCCGCGGGCGCCTCGAGAAGGAGAACCGATGAACGCCGCGCCCTTCACCGGGGGCAGGACCCTGATGATCCGCGCCGCCGCCGTCGGCGTCATCGGGCTCGCCGCCACCGCGGCGGGCGGGGCGATCGACGCGCGCCGCGCCCTCTACGCCTACCTGGCCGCCTTCGTGTACTGGGCCGGGATCGCGCTCGCGGCCATGGTCTTCCTCATGGCCAACGAGGCCGCCAACTCCAGGTGGTACATCGTCGTCCGCCGGATCCTCGAGAGCCTGCCTACCGCGCTCACCGTGCTCGCGGTGCTCTTCCTCCCCATCGTCTTCGGCATGGGCCGGATCTTCCCTTGGGTCGACCCCACGGCCGCCGCCCACGCCGCGATCCAGCCCTGGGCCCACGGGGAGGGGAAGCTGGCCGTCCACCTCTGGGAGCACCGGCACCCCTGGATGAACGTGCCCTTCTTCCTGGTCCGGGCGGCGATCTACTTCGCCATCTGGCTCGGCGTGGGAATGCTCATGCGCGGCTGGTCGCTCGCCCAGGACGAGAGCGGCGCCCCCGAGCTCAAGCTCAAGATGCGCCGCATGGGCGCGGGCGGCCTCCCCTTCGTGGCGCTGGCCATCACCTTCGCCGCCTTCGACTGGCAGATGTCGCTCTCGGCCTTCCTCTTCTCCACCATCTTCGGCGTCTACTGGTTCTCGGGCAGCCTGGTCGCCGCCATCGCCGCCTGGATCATCGCGACGGCGGCCGCCGCGCGCGAGGAGCCCCTCAAGGGCGCCATCAACGCGAACCACATCCACTCGATGGGCAAGTACCTCTTCGCCTTCACCGCCTTCTGGGCCTACATCGCCTTCTCCCAGTACCTGCTCATCTGGATCGCGAACCTGCCGGAGGAGGTGCCCTGGTACCTCGTCCGCACCGATTCCGGATGGAAGGGCGTGGGCATCTTCCTGGCCCTCTTCCAGTTCGTCCTCCCGTTCCTGATCCTCATGCCGCGGGAGCGGAAGCGCGCCTGGAAGCCGCTCGTCTTCATGTCCTTCTGGATCCTCGCGGTGCACTACGTGGACATCTACTGGGTGGTGATGCCGAGCATCTCGCCGGCAGGCCCCAGCCCCAGCTGGATGGACCTGGCCGCCTTCCTCGGCATCGGCGGCATCTCGGTCGCCTGGGTGGTGTCCCGCCTGCGGGGACGCCCCATCCTCCCCGCTCGCGACCCGTTCCTGGCCGACTCCCTCCACTACGAGCCCCAGCAATGAGCGACCACAGCCCTCACGTCATCCGGGCCGAGCCCGACCGCATCGGCACCCCGCGCATCCTCACGGTCGGCGTCGCGGCGCTCATCTTCTTCGCCGTCGCCAGCTGGGCCACCATCCGGCTCGGCTACGACCGGACCCGCGCCGAGGTGCTCCCCGACGGGCCCGCCGCGCCGCCCGCCGAGATCGGGAAGAACAAGATCGGCATCGTCGAGCAGCGCCTCTTCACCCTCGCCGTCGAGCCCGCCGACTGGCGCAAGACCCAGCTCGGGCGGCTCCACTCCTGGGGCTGGGCCGACCGGCCCGCCGGCCTGATCCACGTCCCCATCGAGGACGCCATGGCCCGCGTGGCGAAGGGGGAGCGTCCGTGAGGCGAGCCATCGCCATGGCGCTGGCGCTCTCGGTGGGCTTCCCCGCCGCGGCCAGGGCCGAGGACGATCCCGAGGGTCCGGCGCCGCTGCAGGGCGTGGACATCGAGGAGCGCCTGAACGCCCAGGTCCCGCTCGGCGCGACCTTCCTCGACCAGGACGGCAAGACGGTCCGGATCGCCGACTTCCTGGGCAAGGGGAAGCCGGTCGTGCTGGCCCTCGTCTACTACGAGTGCCCCATGCTGTGCGGCCTCATCCTGGGCGGCATGGCGCGCGGCATGAAGGAGACCGGGCTCGAGCTCGGCAAGGACTACACCGCGCTCTCGGTCTCCTTCGACCCGCGCGAGAAGGCGGCGCAGGGCTTCGTGCGCCAGAAGCACTACCTCCAGTCCTTCGACAAGGCCGACCGCAAGGACGTCTGGCCGTTCCTGGTCGGGCAGGAGAAGGAGATCCGCTCGGTCACCGACGCGGTCGGATTCCACTACAAGTTCGACGAGGAGACGAAGCAGTACGCCCACGGCGCGGCCATCCTGGTCCTCACGCCCGACGGCCGGGTCTCCCGCTACCTCTACGGCGTCGAGTTCCCCGGCCGCGACCTGCGGCTGGCCATCGTGGAGGCCGGCGCCGGCAAGGTGGGAACCAGCTTCGACCGCTTCCTGCTCACCTGCTACCGCTACGACCCGGTGGCGCGGAAGTACGTCCCGTACGCGATGGGGTTGGTGCGGGCCGGCGCCCTCCTCGTGCTCTTCGGCCTCGCCAGCGCGCTCTTCGTCTTCTGGCGGCGCGAGGCGAAGGGGGCCAGGCGATGAACCTGATCAACGAGTTCCTGCGCAGTCTGCTCTTCCTGCCGACGCAGGCGTCCCAGTGGGCGCGGCACCTCGACTACCTCCACTACTTCGTCTTCATCGCCTCGATGCTCGGGGCCTGGACCACGCTGGCCACGGCGACGGTCTTCGTGTTCCGCTTCCAGCGGAAGAAGGCACGACCAGTCGACCCCCATCGTCGACCCCAAGCCCATCCACGAGGCGGTCTTCATCGGCCTCCCGCTCGTGCTCTTCCTCTCCTGGTTCGCGATCGGCTACCCGCAGTACGTCGAGCTGCAGACCCCGCCCAAGGGCGCCATCGACGTCTACGTGCAGGGCAAGAAGTGGATGTGGAAGTTCGCCTACCCGGGCGGCCCCAACTCGACGGACGTGCTCCGCGTCCCGGCCGGGCGCCCGGTGCGGATGCTGCTCACCTCGCGCGACGTCATCCACTCCTTCTACGTGCCGGCGCTCCGGTTCAAGCAGGACGCGCTGCCGGGCCGCTACACGCAGGCCTGGTTCAACGCCGACGTCGCCCGGGCGCTACCCCATCTTCTGCGCCGAGTTCTGCGGCCTCGGCCACTCGGCCATGCTCGGCGAGCTGGTGGTCATGCCCGCCGAGGAGTGGGACGCCTGGATGGAGCAGCAGCGGCGCGGCAGCCAGCCCGTGGCCCAGGACGGCGCACCCGTCCCCGCCGAGGAGGTCGACCTGCGCGGCAGCCTCGTCGACCAGGGCCGGCGCATCGCCGCCGTGCAGGGCTGCTTCAAGTGCCACACCGTCGACGGCACCCAGCACATCGGGCCGACCTGGCTCAACCTCTACGGCCGCACCGTGAAGCTGGAGACCGGGCGCACGCTGATCGCCGACGAGGCCTACCTGACCCGCTCCATGATGGAGCCCAACGCCGAGGTCGTCGCCGGGTACAAGGCGGTCATGCCCACCTACCAGGGCAAGCTCACCGCGCCCGACGCCGCCGCCATCGCCGAGTTCATCAAGTCCCTGCGGACGGATGCTCCGACCGCCGAGCCGCAGAAGGGTCCCATCTATGTCCCCGTCACCGGCAAGTAGCCCGGTCTACAACACGCCGAACTACCTGAACGCCGAGAAGGGCGTCCGGTCGTGGCTGACCACGCTCGACCACAAGCGCATCGGGGTCATCTACCTGGTGCTGACGCTCACGGGCTTCTTCCTGGGCGGCGTCTTCGCGCTGCTGCTCCGGCTCGAGCTGCTCACGCCCGGCCCGACGATCATGGATGCGATGACGTACAACCGCATGTTCACGCTGCACGGCGTGATCATGATCTTCCTCTTCATGATCCCGGCCATCCCGGGCATCTTCGGCAACTTCTTCCTGCCGCTCATGATCGGCGCGCAGGACGTGGCCTTCCCCCGCATCAACCTGCTCTCGGTCTACCTCTACCTGCTCGGCGCCGTCATCGCGGTCTGGGGGATGATCCAGGGCGGCACCGACACGGGCTGGACCTTCTACACCCCCTACAGCACCACCACCGTCACCACGGTGGCGCCGGTGCTGCTCGGCGCCTTCATCCTGGGCATGGGGTCGATCGTCACGGGCCTCAACTTCATCGTCACCATCCACACGCTGCGGGCGCCCGGGATCCACTGGATGCGGCTGCCGCTCTTCGTCTGGGCGATGTACGCCACCAGCGTCATCCAGGTGCTGGCCACGCCGGTGCTGGGCATGACGCTCCTGCTCGTGGCCTTCGAGCGGGTGTTCGGGTTCGGGATCTTCGACCCGGCCCGCGGCGGCGACCCCATCCTCTTCCAGCACCTCTTCTGGTTCTACTCGCACCCCGCCGTCTACATCATGATCCTGCCGGCCATGGGCGTCGTGAGCGAGGTGGTGCAGACCTTCGCCCGCAAGAACATGTTCGGCTACAAGGCGGTGGCCTTCTCCTCGCTGGGCATCGCCTTCGTGGGCTTCTTCGTGTGGGGGCACCACCTCTTCACGTCCGGGCAGTCCACCTTCGCCTCGGGCGTCTTCGGCGTGCTCTCCATGTTCGTGGGGCTCTTCACCGCCATCAAGGTCTTCAACTGGACCGCCACGCTCTACCAGGGGGCCATCCAGGTCTCCGCGCCCTTCGTCTACTTCATGGGCTTCCTCTACTTCCTGGTCTTCGGCGGCCTGACCGGGATCGCCCTCTCCACCGTCTCCCTCGACGTCCACTGGCAGGACACCTACTTCGTGGTGGCCCACTTCCACTTCATCATGGTGGGCGGCACCATCATGGCGTTCCTGGCCGGCCTCCACTACTGGTGGCCGAAGATGTTCGGCCGCATGTACTCGGAGCGCTGGGCGCTGGCCGCCTCGGTGCTCGTGATCATCGGCTTCAACGCCACGTTCATCCCGCAGTTCCTGCTCGGCAACATGGGCATGCCGCGGCGCTACTACTCGTACCCGCAGCAGTTCCAGTCGCTCAACGTGGCCTCCACCGCGGGCGCGTCGCTGCTCGCCTTCGGCTTCTTCCTGATCCTCTTCTACCTGGTGGGATCGCTGTGGAAGGGGAAGGTGGCGGGCCCGAATCCCTGGGGCTCGAAGGGCTACGAGTGGGACACGCCCTCGCCTCCCAGCGTCGAGAACTTCCCGGGGACCCCGGTCTACGACCACGGGCCGCACGAGTACCACGAGCCCGTGGCCGGCGAGGTGAAGCATGCACACTGAAGCCGCCGCTCCGGGGCGCCTCGCCCATCACTTCCCGGACATGAAGACGCAGGAGCACGCGGCCCGCATGGGCATGTGGATCTTCCTGTCCACCGAGATCCTGCTCTTCGCGGTCCTCTTCACCGCCTACGCCATCTACCGGTTCCTCTTCCCGGTGGGCTTCGAGGAGGCGAGCAAGCTCGCCCACGTCGCGATGGGCGCCACCAACACGGTGGTCCTCATCACCTCGTCGCTCACGGTGGCGCTCGCCATCCACTACGCGCGCCACGGCGAGAACCGGAAGGTGGTCGGGCTCCTCGCCATCACCATCGGCTTCGGCGCGGTGTTCATGGTGCTGAAGGGCTACGAGTACTACCACCACTACCTGGACGGGCAGCTGCCCGGGCGGCTCTACCACTTCGCCGGCGTGCAGGGCCCCGGCGTGAGCATGTACTTCACGGTCTACTTCCTCATGACCGGCCTGCACGGGCTCCACGTGCTCATCGGCATGAGCCTGCTCGGCTGGGTGGCGGTGCGGGCGTGGCGCAACGAGTTCGGCCCCGGCTACTCCACGCCGGTGGAGCTCAGCGGGCTCTACTGGCACCTGGTCGACCTGATCTGGATCTTCCTCTTCCCGCTGCTCTACCTGGTCTGAGGAGGCGACCGTGACCGCCACGACCCGAAGCGAAGCCAAGCACCTCGGCCCCGTCCACTACGTGCTGGTCTGGGTGGCCCTCATGGTGCTCACCGGCGTGACCGTCGCCGTGTGGAAGACCCACCTGTCGTACGGTGCACGCGTGGTGCTGGCGCTCTCCATCGCCACGGTGAAGGCCGCGCTGGTGGCCGTCATCTTCATGCACCTCTGGGAGGAGACCGGGCGTGGCCCGCCTGGTGCTCGTGGTCTCCGCGCTCTTCGTGGCGCTGCTCATCGGCCTCACGATGATCGACAACGCCACCCGCTTCCCGTTCGCCAATCCTCCGTACTCGGAGTCCTGGATGGACGAGCCGTACCAGAAGGCCGCTCCGCCCATGCAGGCCGAGCCCGGCCCGGTGCGGACCGCGCCCGTTCCCCAGCCGGCTCACTGACCGGGGTCGCGCCGGGGCGAGCGTCGCCTCGGCCAGGACGCGGCGGTAGGTCGCCAGGTCCGCATCCGAGAAGCAGCAGAGGACCACCTGGTCCAGCCGGGGATGGCGCTCGAGCCCGGCCAGCACCTCGGCCACGGCGATCCGGGTCGCGCGCTCGACGGGGAATCCGTAGATCCCGGTCGACAGCGCGGGAAAGGCCATCGTCCGCGCGCCGGCCTCCGCCGCCAGGTCGAGCGAGCGCCGGTAGGCTCCGGCGAGCGCCGCGTCCTCGCCTGCGCCCCCTCCGCGCCACACCGGCCCGACCGCGTGGACCACCCAGCGCGCCGGGAGGCCGTGGCCGGACGTGATCCGGGCGTCGCCGGTCGGGCACCCGCCGAGCCGCCGGCACTCCTCCTCCAGTCCGGGCCCCGCCGCGGCGTGGATCGCGCCGCAGACGCCACCGCCCCGCAGGAGCCCGGAGTTCGCCGCGTTCACGATGGCGTCGACCTCGAGCCGCGTGATGTCGCCTTTCTGCACGCGCAGGCGGGCCAGGTCCGGACCTTCCATGGCGCAGATCATGCGCCGAAACCCTCTCCACGGTCCAGCCGAGGGGGGAGGGGTCGACGCGCCCGGGGCAGCGGAAACCCCGGGCACGGTTGGACTTCGGTCCCAGCCGCTGCGCCTCGATTGACCCGAATCAAGCCATCTCGCAACCGTTGCGCGAGTTTGCGCCATATGCCCCGGAAATGCTCCGGTGCGTGAATTGCACTTGGGCCCGCCCGTGGCTTCCGAACGGGTCCTCATCCTCGATGCCGACACGACCCAGCGGGCGACCCTCGCGGGCTCGCTCCGCGCCGACGGGTTCGAGGTCGTGGAGGCCGCCAGCGCCGAGGCCGGAATCGAGGTCCTGCGCAACGCGCCCATCGACGGGGTGCTGTGCGCGGCGCGCGCCAGCGGCTGGAGCTCGGCCGCCGTCGTGAGCCTCGCCCGCGCGGGCGGGTCCGACGCCGCCTTCATCGTGACCTGCAGGCGGGAGAACGTGAGCGCCGCCATCGAGGCGATGCGCAACGGCGCGGAGGCCTACGTGGTCCTTCCCGACGACCCGGTCCGGACCTCGGTCGTGGTCCAGCGGGCGCTGGAGAAGCGGCGGATGGGCCGGGAGGCCCGTGAGCTCCGCGACCAGGCCCGGGCCCGGCTGCGCTACGTCGGGAACGCCCCCGAGGCCTCCGCCATCGACGAGGTCATCCGCCGGGCCGCTCCCACCAAGGCCACCGTGCTCCTGCAGGGAGAGGCCGGGACCGGCCGGTCCTTCGTGGCCGAGATGATCCACGAGGCCTCGCCCCGGCGCGACCGGCCATTCGTGCGCTGCGGCTGCGCCGGGCTCTCCGAGCCCCTGCTCGACTCGCGCCTCTTCGGCAGCGAGGGCACCGTGATGGGCGACGCCCCGCGCCGGCGGGAAGGGCTGCTCGAGCGGGCCGACGGCGGCACCGTCTACCTCCACGAGGTGGCCAGCCTGGGCCCTTCGCTCCAGGTGAAGTTGCTCCGGGTCCTCCAGCAGGGGGAGTACGAGCGGGTGGGCGGGAGCCGGACGCTGCGCGTGGACGTCCGCGTGGTGGCCTCCACGCGGCTCGACCTCGCGGAAGAGGTCCGCGCCGGCCGGTTCCGCGACGACCTCTACTACCGCCTCAACGTGGTGGCCCTCGCGCTGCAGCCGCTGCGCGCCCGCAAGGGCGATCTCCCGGCGCTGGCGGCCCACTTCCTCGCCGTGCACGGCCGGGCGCTGGGCAAGAGCCTGAAGGGGCTCACGCCGGGCGCGCTCTCGGCCCTCTTCGCCTACGACTGGCCGGGAAACGTCCGCGAGCTCGACAACGCCGTGGCCTGGGCGGCGCGCGTCTGCACCGGCGACCTGGTCGGCATCGACGACCTGCCCACCGTCCTCCGCGGCGCGCGTCCCGAGGAGGGAGCGGGCAGCGCCCTCATCCCCGGCGCCAGCCTCTTCGAGATCGAGCGGGAAGCCATCCTGCGCACCCTCGACGCGGTGGGAGGGTCCACCGCGCGGGCTGCCGAGGTCCTCGGCGTCTCCGTCCGGAAGGTCCAGTACCGGCTGAAGGAGTACCGGACGGGTCAGCCCGTCGCCCGGGCCCGCGCAGGCGAGGCCTAGCCGTGGAACGACGGGCCGGTCCTGATCGGGATCAATCCCCTGGCAGTCTTCGCCCCCTAGTCTGCCTGTGCGCCGCGCACCCTCGCGGCGACGGAGGAAATCGATGACCCTTCCACGCTGGCCCGCCGCGCTCTCCTTCGCGGCAGCCGTGCTCGTGGCCCTGCCGATCCCGGCCCTGGCCAAGAGCCCGCCCGCAGCGCCTCCGGCGCCCGCGGCCGCCTCCGCCCCGGCCGAGGTGCCCGGCACCGGCCAGGACATCCAGGCCGAGCCTCCCCCGTTCAGCGAGGGGATCTTCCCCTGCTCGCAGTGCCACGCCGGCCCGGGCGACCCCACGCCGCGCCAGCTCGCCTTCCACGACGAGATCCAGGGCGACTTCCACCACGGGCCGCCGACCCGCTGGTGCCTCGACTGCCACGACAACGCGAAGCGCGACTTCCTGCACCTCATCAACGGGCAGCAGGTCCCCTTCACCCAGTCCTACAAGCTCTGCGGGCAGTGCCACGGCGACAAGTACCGCGACTGGAAGGTCGGCGTGCACGGCAAGCGCACCGGGATGTGGAACGGGAAGAAGGTCTATTACCTCTGCGTGAACTGCCACAACCCCCACAACCCGCGGTTCAAGGCGCTCAAGCCCGAGCCGCCGCCGATCCCGCCGCAGGAGCAGGGCCGATGAGCGAACGAAAGCGCCTCCCCGTCCTCCAGGAGGACCCTGCCGGAGAGGCCGGGACCTCTCCCTCGCGCCGGGACTTCCTGCGCACCGCCGCGGCCGGCGCGGTGATCGCCGCGGTCTCCGGGTGCAAGCCCGACGCGGTCGTCGAGGAGCTCCAGCGCCGCCACCTCACCGAGCTCTCCAAGGACCGGCTCCAGGAGATGCTCGGGAAGCTCGAGAAGAAGTGGTCGGCCCAGTACGGGAAGAACGTCACCGTCTCCATGCCCCCGCCCATGCCCGGCGTGAACTTCGGATACGGCCTCGACCTCTCCCGCTGCATCGGCTGCCGCCGCTGCGTCTACGCCTGCGTGAAGGAGAACAACCAGTCGCGCAAGAACCCCCAGATCCAGTGGATCCGGGTGCTCCAGATGGAGAAGGAGCACGGCGTCGCGCTCCAGCACGCGACCCCGTACTACGACCCGGAGAAGGTGCCCGAGCCGGGGCACTTCTACATGCCGGTGCAGTGCCAGCAGTGCCGGAACCCGCCCTGCACGAAGGTCTGCCCGGTGAAGGCCACCTGGAAGGAGCCGGACGGCATCGTGGTCATCGACTACGACTGGTGCATCGGCTGCCGCTGCTGCACCGCCGCCTGCCCGTACGGAGCCCGCAAGTTCAACTGGGCGGAGCCCAACCTGCCGGCGGCCGAGATGAACCCGGTCACCGCCTACCTGGGAAACCGGCCGCGCCCGATGGGCGTGGTGGAGAAGTGCACCTTCTGCCTCCAGCGCTCCCGCAACGGCCGCTACCCGGCCTGCGTGGAGATCTGCCCGGTGGGAGCGAGGAAGTTCGGCAACCTGCTCGACCCCGAGAGCGAGATCCGCCAGGTGATGGACCGCAAGCGCGTGTTCGTCTTCAAGGAGGAGCTCGATACCGAGCCGCAGTTCTACTACTTCTACGCGACGTAGCCGTCGAGGGAACGCACCATGGGAATCCTCGAGTTCTTGAAGGGCGCGGCGGGGCAGGTGGTCGCCGGCGGCAAGGCCTACAAGGCCTGGATGGCGCTGCTCTTCGCCATGATGGCGATCGGCCTGTTCGGCTACTCCCGGCAGTGGCAGCAGGGGCTCATCGCCACCAACATGCGGGACCAGGTCACCTGGGCCTTCTACATCGGCAACTTCACGTTCCTGGTGGGCGTGGCCGCGGCGGCGGTGCTGCTCGTCGTCCCGGCCTACGTCTACCACTGGAAGCCCATCAAGGAGGTGGTGGTGCTGGGCGAGCTGCTCGCCATCAGCGCCCTCATCATGTGCATGATGTTCATCCTGGTCGACATGGGGAGCCCCGACCGGCTCACCCACATCATGCCCGGACCCGGCAACCCCAACTGGCCCCAGTCGATGCTCTCCTGGGACGCGCTGGTCCTGAACCTCTACCTGGTGCTCAACCTCGTGGTGGTGAGCCACATCCTCTACCGCGCCTACCGGGGGCAGGAGTACGCCAAGTGGTTCGTGGTGCCGCTCGTGCTCTTCAGCATCCCGGCCGCGGTCGGCATCCACACCGTCACCGCGTTCCTCTACGCCGGCATGGCGGCGCGGCCCTACTGGAACGCCGGCATCCTCGCGCCCAAGTTCATCGCGTCCGCCTTCTCGTCGGGCCCGGCGGTCATGATCATCCTCTTCCAGATCCTCCGGAAGACCACCGCCATCGAGATCAAGGACGAGGCCATCTGGAAGGTGGCCGAGCTCATGGCCTACGCCATGTTCTTCAACCTCTTCCTGCTCGGCGCGGAGATCTTCAAGGAGTACTACTCCCACACCGAGCACCTGCTCTACACGAAGTACCTCTGGCAGGGCATCGGGAAGAACCGCGCGCTCGTGCCCTACGCCTGGCTCTCGCTCACCTGCTCGGTGACCGCCTTCCTCATCTTCGTGGTGCCGGCGGCCCGCCGGAACTGGACGACGCTCAACATCGGCGCGGTGCTCATCTTCGCCGGCGTCTACATCGAGAAGGGCATGGGGCTCGTCATCCCGGGCATGACCCCGGACACCCTCGGCGAGATCTACGAGTACCGCCCGTCGGCCGTGGAGTGGATGGTGGCCGTCGGCGTCTTCGGCCTGGGAGCGCTGGTCTTCACGACGCTCGTCAACGTGGCCGTGCCCATCATGATGGGCACGCTCCGGGCCAAGGGCGCGCCGGTCGTGCCGCCGGGCACGGAGACGGCGCACTAGCCGCGGTCGCCCAAGAGCGTGTGGACGGCGGCGCACCTCCCTGCTAGGAAAAAGCCGAACCCGAAAAACGGAGATTTACACATGAAGAAGATGCTCGTCGCCGCCGTGCTCGCCGTCCTCGTCGCCCCCGCGGCCCGCGCCGCCGGCCCTGCCGACGTCTTCCAGGCCAAGTGCGCCGCCTGTCACGGCAAGGACGGAAAGGGCCAGACCCCCATGGCCCAGAAGCTGGGCGTGAAGGACCTCACGGTCACCAAGCTCTCGGCCGGTGACATCGAGAAGGTGATCACGAACGGCAAGGGCAAGATGACGCCCTTCAAGGGCAAGCTCTCCGATGCGGAGATCAGCGGGCTCGCGAAGTACGTCGCCGGCGGCCTGAAGTAGCCTGCCGCGCCGCGGACGCCCCTCGCCTCACTTCGGAGGGGCGGCCGCGACCAGTTCCGGCGCCTGCGCCACGCGGGTCACCGAGTCGACCGGCGTGAGCTCCGGCGACGACCTCGGCGCCGGCCGCCTCGAGCTCGCGGAAGCGCCGCGCGGTGGGAAGCACCCGCGCCTCGAGCGAGCCCAGGAAGCCGTTGTAGGCCTCCACCGAGGAGGACAGGCTCCGGCCCAGCTTCACCACGTGGGCGGCGAGGTCGGAGACCCGCTTGTGCAGCTCGCGCCCCATCTCGGCGACGCGCTCGGCGTTGGCCGCCACGGTCTCCTGCTTCCAGCCGTAGGAGACCGCCTTGAGGAGCGAGATGAGCGTGGTGGGCGTGGCCAGGATGACCCGCCGCTCGGCGCCCATCTCGATGAGGTCGCGGTCCTGCTCGAGCGCCGCCGAGAAGAACGACTCGCCGGGCAGGAAGAGGATCACGAACTCCGGAGTGGGGCGGAGCTGCTCCCAGTAGCTCTTGCGGGAGAGCGCCACGACGTGCTCCCGGACCTGCCGGGCGTGGTCGGCGAGCAGCACGGTGCGCCTCGCCTCGTCGGTGGCCTCGACCGCCTCCAGGTAGGCCGAGAGCGGGGCCTTGGCATCGACCACGACGGTGCGGCCGCCGGGCAGGTGCACCACCAGGTCCGGGCGGAGCCGCCCCTCGGCGGTGTCGACGCTGTGCTGCTCGGTGAAGTCGCAGTGCTCGGCCATCCCGGCCAGCTCGACGACCCGCTTCAGCTGGACCTCGCCCCAGCGCCCCCGCACCTGGGGCGCCCGGAGCGCGCGGACCAGGTTCCCGGCCTCGGTCCGCAGGAGGGCCTGCGCGTCGCCGAGCGACCGGACCTGCTCGCGCAGCTCGGAGTAGGCGCCGGCCCGGCGCTGCTCGATCTCCCCGACCTGCGCCTCGAAGCGCCCCAGGGCCTCGCGGACGGGGGTGACGAGCTCGCCGATGGCCTGCTGGCGCTTCTCCAGATCGCCGCGCGCCCCCTCCTGGTACTTCTCGAGCGTCTGCCCGGCGAGCTGCAGGAAGGTGGCGCTGGAGGCCTGGAGCACGTCCGCGGACAGCGCCTTGAAGGTGTCTCCCAGGCGCCGCTCGGCCTCCTGGAGGAGGGCCCGCTCCGCCTCGAGCGCCTTCTGCTGCTCCTCGAGTCGCGCGGCCAGCGCGGCCCGCGCCGAGCTCTCGGCGCGGAGCCGCTCCGCTGCCGCGGCCAGGGCCTCGTCGCGGACGGAGACGGTGCGCTCGCAGGTCGGCGGCGCGCCGGGCCTGCTCGGCGGCGGCCGCCTCGACGGGGGCCCGATCGGCCTGGGCCCGCGCCAGCGCGGTGTCGGCCTCCGAGCGAGCCCGGGAGCGGGCCAGCGCCCAGCCAGCGGCGGCCCCGGCCGCGAGGGCGACGGCGATCGAGGCGAGGAGGGTGGCGAGGTCGGCGCTCAAAGGGAAAGGCCTCCTCCTGCATCCGCAGGGGAGGCCTTTCTCGTATCACCCGGGTCGGACACCGGTCCGGCCCGGGTCCCCTGACCGTCAGTGCGCGCCGCGAGACAGCAGCACGGCGGGGACGGTGCGGAAGCAGATCCGGATGTCCTGCCAGAGCGACCAGGTGTCGATGTACTCGAGGTCGAGCGCCATCCACTGGTCGAAGGAGATGTTGGAGCGGCCGCTCACCTGCCACGTGCAGGTGATGCCCGGCTTCACGCTCAGGCGACGGCGCTGCCAGCGCTGGTACTGGCGGACCTCGGCAGGAACCGGGGGCCTCGGCCCGACGACGCTCATCTCGCCGAACAGGACGTTCAGGAACTGGGGCAGCTCGTCGATGGAGGTGCGGCGGATGAAGCGGCCCACGCTGGTGACCCGCGGGTCGTTCCGCATCTTGAACACCGGGCCGGTCGCCTCGTTCTGGGCGCGCAGCGACTCGAGGCGGGCCTCGGCGTCGACGTGCATGCTCCGGAACTTGTACATCCGGAACGGGCGTCCGTTCTTGCCCACCCGGACCTGGCGGAAGAACACCGGCCCGGGCGACTCGAGCTTGACGGCGAGCGCCGTGACGAGCAGCACCGGCGAGAAGGCGAGCAGGGCCGCCGCGCTGGTGACGCACGTCGAAGGCGCGCTTGAAGAGGAGCGCCACCTCGTCGGTGGGGGCGCGGGAGAACGAGAGCATGGGCAGGCCGTCGAGCTCGCCGAGCGCGACGCGCGCGCCGCTCACCTCGAAGAGGTCGAGGCAGACCCGGGCGCCGGCGCCCTGCTCCTGGCACAGGCGGAACGCGCCCTCGACGGAGGCGAGCCGCTCCCGCGGCACCGCGAAGATCACCTCGTCGATGACGTTGTCGTCGAGGATCTGGCCGAGCTGCGAGACCGACCCGAGGACCAGCTCGCGAGGCGCGGTCGCGGCCGAGCCGTCCTCGAGGATGTGGCCCGCGAACTGGAGTCCCCACTCCGGGTGATCGGCGACCGTGGCCACCACGTCGTGGGCGAGGTCGCCCGATCCGACGACCGCGAACACGCGGGTGTTGAGGCCGCCGCGGCGAGCCGAGTAGGCCACGCTGCGGAGCACCAGCCGGTTGGCGACGAGGAGGACGAAGGCGAGGCCGAAGTAGGTGCCGAAGTAGAGGCGGGAGACCTCTTCCTGCATCCGCAGGAAGAAGATGGCCGCCATGTGCAGCAGCGCGACGGCCACCAGCGCCTTGGCGATGCGGGCGATCTCCGGCCAGACCGAGCGGGTGCGGAAGCTCTCGTAGACCCGGAAGAACCAGGTCGCGGCGACCCAGAGCAAGAGGGTGAAAGCCAGGAACGGCCAGTAGTCCGAGAGCGGGACCAGCGGTCCCCGGTTCGCGACCGGCAACAGGTCGCGCAACTGGTAGGCCGCCGGCACGGCGGCGACCACGCACAGGATGTCCAGAAGACGAACGGAACCTTCGACGACACGGTTTTTCATGATGCGTCTGCCCCCCAACCCTTTCGACAGCCGTAGCTAATCGAATCGGACGGCAGATGAATGTCCCGTGACAGGTGTACGCGGTGGTAGGTACAAGGGGGGTGGTATCGGATAAGTGGACGTAACTGTAGAGGATTAAGCCCGGCAATCAGCCAAATGACCACAATCAGTGGACATTTTGTCACAGAAAATACGCTTTCTACGACCCAAATGAGCCGGTCTACATGTGGGTATGGGGAGCGTTTCCTGCCCCTAAAGGGGCGGAAACTCAGAAGGCGATCCGGTCGTGGAGCGCGACCGAGAAGTAGGCGGTCCACTGGCGGAAGGAGCTGCTGTCGCCGCTCGCGCCCTGGAACTGGGCCTGGGTGAAGGTGCCCGCCGTGAGGATCAGGAACGGGAGCGGCGCGAAGTTCGCGGACAGCGCCGGCCGTGCCGTAGGACTCCGGCGCGCGGACCGTGTACGGGGCCAGCGCCGCCGACAGGTACCCGCCGAGCTGCCAGGCGTCGCTGGGGCGCCAGTCGATCGTTCCACCGAAGGTGAAGCGCTGGTAGGCGATGCGCTGGTAGGGATCGAAGTAGGGCGCGAGCGCCGCCTCCAGCGCCGAAGTGCAGCGGGTGGCGGACCCGCTCGCGGTACTCGAGGCGAAGCGTGGCCACCGGGACCACGTGCCCCGCGGCGGTCTGGCTCTCCACGTCGCGGTTGGAGAAGCCCGGCGCCCACGGCCAGCGTCGTCTCGAGCTCGGTCGTCCAGGCCTGCTTCCAGGCCTCGGTGACGGTGGCGAGGATGGTGTCGAAGGTGCCCGTCACGCCGGGCCGCCGGGCATCATCCAGTCCTGCGCCTTCACGACGGTCGAGAGCGTGGCGGTGCGCGAGGCGTCCCAGGCGAACTCGGCGTCCGCCTGCGGGCCCCACGTGCGGGGCTGGTTCGCCAGGCCGACCGCTCCGACCCCGCCCACGTCGAAGTAGCCGCCGCCCAGCCGCAGGCGGGTCCGCGGGGAGAGGGTCCCGTCGACCCGGAGCATCGTGTCGATGCCGACGTACGGGTAGGTCTGGAAGGAGCGAACCGGGTTCAGCACCGGCGGCGGCGGGCCGGCGCCGCCCGGGGTGGAGGCCGGGAGGAGCTGGGAGTAGTCGCCCACGACGAAGAGGCCGAGTGCGGTGAGCTTCCAGTTCGGATCGGCCTGCCAGACGGCCTGGAACGTGGCCCGGTTGAGCACCGCCAGCTGGAACTCTCCGGTGTTGAACGGCACCGTCAGGCGGGGCGCGTAGCCCACCGAGAGGTTGAACCGGGAGGAGCGGAGCTCCAGCGCGACGCCGGGCGTCACCTCGACGTCGGTGCCCCACGACGCGGTCCCCGCGGTGATGTCGAGGGTCTGGGCCCGGAGCAGGGAGAGGAGCGCGAGGTCCAGGAAGAGGCCGTCCGCGCTCCGCTCGGGCCCGCCCATCGACGGGATGAAGGGAACGCCCTCCGGGACCCGGTCCTCCTCGCTGGCCGAGGGGGGCGCGGGCGTCGCGACGACGTCGGCGGCCTCCACGCCGGAAGGCGTGCTCCCGTCCGTGGCCCGTGGCGGCGTGGCCGTGCCCTGCGCGAGGGCGAGCGCCAGCAGCGCCGACGTCAGGGTCGCGGCCAAGGCTCACTCGACGACGACGACGTCGCCGCCCTGCAGGCGAAAGGTGGCCGCCGGGCCCTGGGCTCCCGTGAGCGCCTGGTAGGTGAACCGGATGCGCTCCGGATCGCCCTTCCCCTTGCGCTTGCGGATGACGTAGATCCCGTCCTTGTCGGCGAAGGGCGTCATCCCGCCGGCGGCGGCGAGCGCCGGGAGGACGCCGGCTCCCTGCTCGAGCGGATACTGGCCGGGCCGGGTCACCTCGCCGATGACGCTCACCGCGACCGGGCGCAGGTCCTCGAGGGAGACCGTCACGACGGGGTTCACCACGAATTCCTTCAGGCGAGCCTGGATCCGCTTGCCGAGCGCGCTCGGCGTGAGGCCGGCGGCCTCGACGTCGTCGAGGAAGGGCAGCGAGATCCGGCCGTCGGGGCGGACCCGTGCCCGCGCCGACATGGAGTCCTGTCCCCAGACGCGGACCGCCAGCTGGTCGCCCGCCTGGATGACGTACTCCTTCTCCGCGGGCTCGACCTGGGCGGGGAGGGCATCGACCCACACGTAGGGTGCGGGAGTCTTGCATCCCGCGAGCGCCAGGCACGCCAGCGCAAGGGCCACGTTGCTCCGGCCGGTGGTGGACGCCATCGTTCCGCGCTCCTTCTCTCGAGGTTGCCCCGGTCTCCCGGCACCCGGAATCGGGTGCGGGTAAGCGGCTACCTACAATGCGGGGCCTTCACGACTGCGTCAACTTGTCGCCGGGACCGCCACCGAGCCCACCACGCGGTCGATCCCCACGATCGACAGCGTGCTCGAGAGCGACTCGACGTCCGGGGACTCGACCTGGACGACGAGGAGGACGGCGTCGGCGGCCCGGACCAGCGGCACGCCGGCCAGGCTCTGGGTGATGGGGTCGATGAAGGCGATCACCCGGCGTCCCGAGGCGTTGCGCTCGGTGACCTGCCCGGCGAGGCGGTCTCCGTCTCCCATCGAGGCGCCGCGCCCGTCGATGACCTCCAGGTCGGGAAGGCCCCCGGACGGGATGATCGACCGGAGCGCGCCGACCACCGACTCCGACGACGTGGCGGGGTTGGCGGGGATGACGACCAGGCACCGCCAGCCGGTGAGCAGGAGCGCGCGCCACAGTCGCTCGAGGTCGCTCGTGCGGCCCGGGGCGGTCCCGGATGGTGAAGTGGCGCGCGACGTCGACATGGCCCGGATGGATGTTCGCCGTTCGTCCCGGGCCGATGCAAGGCGACTTC
Source organism: uncultured delta proteobacterium (assembly GCA_963766715.1). Taxonomy (GTDB): domain Bacteria; phylum Myxococcota; class Myxococcia; order Myxococcales; family Anaeromyxobacteraceae; genus CAIOAK01. Next base: position 46,487 of record CAVYBH010000010.1, on the reverse strand, counting down.
CGTATATGATGCCCCCCGGAGGAACGATTGGAAGACGCCGGCAAGCGAAAGACCACGGGAGCGATCGTCAAGCGAGGGAGCGCGTCCCTGGACCGGCCGCGAAGCCGGCGCGACCTCGACATCGAGGGGCTCTGGTTCACGCTCTCGCGCATGCAGTGGCGGAGCCTGGTGCTGGTTCCCAGCGACGAGGGCGCCTCGGCCGTCGAGGTCGCCGCGGCGCTCGCCGACGTCGGACGCCGCCTCCGGTCCGGCCCGGTGACCTTCCTCCTCCTCTCGGGGCCCATGGACTACGCGGCCGCCGGCAAGATTGTCCAGGCGGTGGGCGGGCGGCGGGACGTCGAGCGCCCCGAGGAGAGGCAGGGGGACGGGCGGCTCATCATCGCCATCCCTCCCGTGGTGACGGAGCCGCTCGGGCTGGCCGTCACCGAGGTCGCCGACGCGGTGGTGCTCTGCGTCCAGCGCGGCGAGTCCCGCATGCGCGTCGCCGAGCGGACCCTCGAGCTCGTCGGACGAGACAGGGTCGTCGGCGCGCTCATGCTCTGAGCGGCCGACGACCTCGCGTTCCGGCTTCCGTCCCGTGCTGCCCTGCTCCTGCGCTGCTACTGCGCCGGGAACGTCCCGCAGCTGGTGGTCACGGTCGCGGCGAACGCCTGGGTCCGGCTCGTCGTGACCGAGCTGGTGGTCGGGGTCACCGCGATCGACACCACCTTCTCCGGCCCGACGGTGATGGTCCCCTGGGCCGTCTTCGTCGGGTCGGCCACGCTGGTTGCGACGACGTGATAGGTGCCGGCGGCCTGGGGCGCGGTGTAGATGCCCGCTCCGGCCACCGACCCGCCCGCGCTGCCCTCGGTCACCGTCCAGGTCACCGCGGTGTTGGCGCTGTTGGTCACGGAGGCGGTGAAGACCTGCCCCTTGCACGCGTCGAGCGTGATGGAGGAAGGCGAGATCGAGATGGCCACGACCGGGGCCGGCGCGCTCACCACGACGGTGGCGGTGGCGGTCTTGGTGGGATCGGCGACGCTCGCGGCGGTCACGACGTAGGTGCCGGCCGTGGCGGGGGCCACGTAGACGCCGGAGGCGCTGACGGTGCCCTGCGCCGGCGGGAACCGACCAGGTCGCCGAGGTGGACTGGCCAGCCGTCGTGCCGGAGACGGTGGCGCTGAAGTTGACCGTTCCGCCCGTGGTGGCGGTGGCGGTGGCCGGCGCCACGGCGATCGAGATGACCGGGACGACCGGGGCGGCCGTGACGGTGACCGTGGCGGAAGCGCTCTTGGTCGCGTCGGCCGTGCTGGTGGCGACCACGTGGCAGGTGCTCGCCGCGCCCGGGGCGGTGTAGAGGCCCGCGGTGGAGACGGACCCGCAGCCCGAGGCCTCCTGGATCCTCCAGGTGACCGAGCCGACCGTGGAGCCGGTGACCGTCGCGGCGAAGGTGGTCACGCCGCCGGGGGCCAGGGTGACCGTCGGCGGGGCCACCGCGACCGCGACCGGCTGGGGCGCCGCGCCCTTCTTCACGCGAACGACGCTCGTGCCGTTGCTCTTCGCGGCGGTGGAGCTCTCCGCGCGGACGTGGAAGGTGCCCTCGACCGCCGGCGCCGTGTAGAGCCCGGTGGCGTCCACGCTTCCCCCGTCGACCTCGGCCACCGACCAGGTCACCGAGGAGTCCGCCGTGCCGGTCACGCGGGCGGTCAGCTTGACGGCCTCGCCCGGGGCGATATCGAGCTCGGACGGCGCCGTCACGACGACGACGGCCTGGGCGGCGGGCGGATTCTCGACTCCACTTTCAGTGGAAGACCCCCCACAAGCGGTAGCGAGGAGGGCGGCGACGAGTGACACGAAGGCGGTGCGAGGCGTCATGGTCCGAAGACCTCCAATCGATTTTTTATGAGTTCGTCGATCGGGTCCCCTCCCGCCTGACGAACCTCCCACGGTCAAGGTACGTCGTCCTCGCGTCAATGCGTAACACCATGAAGAGGCAGGGTTTTTTGACTTCATCGACGCACAGCGGATACGCCTGTGCCGCCCGCTCCCACCTGTCGGCGAACGCAGGCCCGCCGCGAGGCGCCCAGGCGAGATGGGGGTGGGTTCAGGGCCGTGGATCGGGGGGGACCCGGGGTAGACTGCAGAGTCCCCCGAACGGACGCATACGGAGGGGCGCCTCTCCGCTTGACCCGCTGCGTCGCGTTTTGAGAAACTTCGCGGTTCCCCAGCAAGGGACGAAGGGCCTCGCCTCGGGGGTTTCCCGTGACCGGCGAGGTCACCGGTGTGGGCGCGGGCCCCTGCCGGGTGGATGTGGTTTTCCCGCGGTGGAAGGACGACAAGGACGATGACGACGGGCCATCCGGAGAAGCAGGGTCTCTACGACCCCGCCAACGAGCACGACAGCTGTGGCTTCGGGTTCGTGGTGGACATCGAGGGACGGAAGTCCCACTCCATCGTCCAGCAGGCCCTCCAGGTGCTGCTCAACCTCGAGCACCGCGGAGCCGCGGGCGCCGAGAAGAACACCGGCGACGGCGCGGGCATCCTCCTCCAGTCGCCCGACGCGTTCCTGCGCAAGGAGGCCAGCCGTCTCGGATTCGAGCTGCCGCCCGCCGGGCGCTACGCCGCCGGCATGGTCTTCCTTCCCTCCGACCCGGCCAGCCTGGCCGCCTGCCAGCGGAAGCTGGAGGAGGTCGTGCGCGCCGAGGGGCAGCTGCTCCTCGGCTGGCGCGACGTCCCGTTCGACGCGTCCACCCTGGGTGACACGGCCAAGGCCAGCCAGCCGGTGATCCGGCAGGTGTTCGTCGGCGCGGGCAAGGGCGCCGACGACCTGATGGCCTTCGAGCGCAAGCTCTACGTCATCCGCCGGCTGGCGCGGAAGTCGATCCTCCGCTCCAACATCCCGGGGCGGCGCGAGTACTACGTGGCCAGCCTCTCGGCCCGCACCCTCGTCTACAAGGGCATGCTGAACGCCGGCCAGCTCCGCGAGTTCTACCCGGACCTGTCCGACCCGGAGATGGCGTCGGCCATCGCCATGGTCCACTCCCGCTTCTCCACCAACACCTTCCCGTCCTGGTCCCGGGCCCACCCGTACCGGTTCATCTCCCACAACGGCGAGATCAACACCCTGCGGGGCAACATCAACTGGATGCACGCGCGCCAGAGCCAGATGGCGTCGAAGCTCTTCGGCGAGGATCTCGAAGAAGATCCTCACCGTGGTGGACACCGACGGCTCCGACTCGGCGATGTTCGACAACGTGCTCGAGCTCCTGCACCTGTCGGGGCGCTCGCTGCCCCACGCCATGATGATGATGGTCCCGGAGCCCTGGGCCAAGCACGAGTCGATGAGCCCGGAGAAGAAGGCCTTCTACGAGTTCCACTCCTGCCTCATGGAGCCGTGGGACGGCCCGGCCTCCATCGCCTTCACCGACGGCGAGATCGTCGGGCGCCACGCTGGACCGCAACGGCCTGCGCCCCGCCCGCTACTACGTCACCCACGACGGGCTGGTGGTGATGGCCTCCGAGGTGGGCGTCCTCGACATCCCGCCGGAGAACGTGAAGCAGAAGGGGCGCCTCCAGCCGGGGCGCATGTTCCTCGTCGACACGAAGGAGAAGCGGATCGTCTCCGACGACGAGCTGAAGCAGCGCATCGCCTCCGCCGAGCCCTACGCCGAGTGGCTGAAGCAGTACCTGGTGAAGCTGGAGGACCTCCCGACGCCCCCGGTGGTCCACGAGCCGGATCACGAGACCGTGCTGCGCCGGCAGGAGACCTTCGGCTACACCGCCGAGGATCTGAAGACCCTCATCAACCCCATGGCCACGAGCGGCAGCGAGCCGCTCGGGTCGATGGGGACCGACACCCCGCTGGCGGTGCTGTCCGAGAAGCCCCAGCTCCTCTACGGCTACTTCAAGCAGCTCTTCGCCCAGGTCACCAATCCCCCCGTGGACGCCATCCGCGAGGAGATCATCATGGGGATCGAGACGGCGGTGGGGCCGGAGGGCAACCTCCTCGAGCCCACGCCGGAGTCGTGCCGCCAGCTCGAGGTGCCCACCCCGGTCCTCACCAACGAGGACCTCGAGCGGCTGCGCGCGCTCGACGGCGGCCCCGCGAGCCACGGCTTCCGGTCCATGACCATCCCCGCGCTCTTCCAGGTGAACGAGGGCGGCCCGGGCCTCCGCAAGGCCATCGAGAACATGCAGGTGCAGGCCTCCGAGGCCATCGCCGAGGGGCACAACCTGCTCATCGTCTCCGACCGGGGCCACGACGAGGAGGACGCGCCCATCCCGGCGCTGCTCGCCGTCTCCGCGGTGCACCACCACCTGCTCCGCGAGGGCACCCGCACCCGCGTCGGCATCGTGGTCGAGTCGGGGGAGCCGCGCGAGGTGCACCACTTCGCGCTGCTCATCGGCTTCGGCGCCAGCGCCGTGAACCCCTACCTGGCCTTCGAGACCATCCACGACCAGGTGGGCCAGGGACTCATCCCCGGCCCGGCCGGGAAGGCCGAGAAGAAGTACATCAAGGCCCTCAACAAGGGGATCGTGAAGGTCATCTCCAAGATGGGGATCTCCACGATCCAGAGCTACCACGGCGCCCAGGTGTTCGAGGCGGTGGGGCTGAACCAGGACTTCATCGACGAGTACTTCACCTGGACGGCGAGCCGGATCGGCGGCGTGGGGATCGACGTGGTGGCGAAGGAGGTCAAGGACCGGCACTACCGGGCCTACCCGCCGCGCGCCATCCGCCACACCACGCTCGGCACCGGCGGCCAGTACCAGTACCGCGCCGACGGCGAGTACCACCTCTTCAACCCCGAGACGGTGCACCGCCTGCAGTACGCCTGCAGGACGGGGAGCTACGAGGCCTACAAGGAGTACGCGGCGCTGGTGAACAACCAGTCGAAGACCCTCTGCACGCTCCGCGGGCTGATGGACTTCAAGCCGGCCGGCAAGCCCGTGCCGCTCGCCGAGGTCGAGTCGGTCGAGTCGATCCTGCACCGGTTCAAGACCGGCGCCATGAGCTACGGCTCCATCTCCCAGGAGGCGCACGAGGCGCTGGCCGTGGCGATGAACCGCATCGGCGGCAAGTCGAACACCGGCGAGGGAGGGGAGGACCCGGCCCGCTACAAGTCGCTGCCCAACGGCGACTCGAAGAACAGCGCCATCAAGCAGGTGGCCTCGGGGCGCTTCGGCGTCACCAGCGACTACCTGGTGAACGCCCAGGAGCTGCAGATCAAGATCGCGCAGGGCGCCAAGCCCGGCGAGGGCGGCCAGCTGCCCGGCAGCAAGGTCTACCCGTGGATCGCCAAGGTGCGCCACTCCACGCCGGGCGTGGGGCTCATCTCGCCGCCGCCGCACCACGACATCTACTCCATCGAGGACCTGGCCCAGCTCATCCACGACCTGAAGAACGCCAACCGGCGCGCGCGGGTCTCGGTGAAGCTGGTGGCCGAGGTCGGCGTCGGCACCATCGCCGCCGGCGTCGCCAAGGCCCACGCCGACGTGATCCTCATCTCCGGCTACGACGGCGGGACCGGGGCCTCCCCGCTCACCTCCATCAAGCACGCCGGCATCCCCTGGGAGCTCGGCCTCGCCGAGGCGCACCAGGTATTGCTCCTCAACAACCTGCGCTCCCGGGTCACCGTGGAGGCCGACGGGCAGCTGAAGACCGGGCGGGACGTGGCCATCGCCGCGCTGCTCGGCGCCGAGGAGTTCGGCTTCGCCACCGCGCCGCTCGTCGTGCTGGGCTGCGTGATGATGCGCGTCTGCCACCTCAACACCTGCCCGGTGGGCGTGGCCACCCAGGACCCGGAGCTGCGCAAGCGCTTCACCGGCGACCCGGCCCACGTCGTCAACTTCATGCGCTTCGTGGCCACCGAGCTGCGCGAGTACATGGCCGAGCTCGGCTTCCGCACCCTCGACGAGATGGTGGGCCACTCCGAGCGGCTCGAGATGCGCCGCGCCGTCGACCACTGGAAGGCCCGCAACCTCGACTTCACCCGCATCCTCTTCCAGCCCAAGGTCCCGAAGGAGTGGGGTCGGACCTGCCAGATCGCCCAGGACCACGGCATCGACCAGTCCCTCGACGTGACCACGCTGCTCGACATCTGCCGCCCGGCCATCGAGCAGCGGAAGAAGGTCGAGGCGAAGGTGGCCATCCGGAACGTGAACCGGGTGGTGGGGACCATCATGGGCAGCGAGCTGACCCGGCGCTGGGGAGCGAAGGGGCTCCCCGACGACACCATCCGGCTCACCTTCGCAGGGCTCCGCCGGCCAGAGCTTCGGCGCCTTCGCGCCTCCCGGGATGACGCTCGTCCTGGAGGGCGACGCCAACGACTACATCGGCAAGGGGCTCTCCGGCGGCCGCATCGTCGTCTACCCGCCGCGCGGCTCCACCTTCGTGGCGGAGGAGAACGTCATCGTCGGGAACGTGGCCTTCTACGGCGCCACCGGCGGCGAGGCCTTCATCCGCGGCGTGGCCGGCGAGCGCTTCTGCGTCCGCAACTCCGGCGCCACGGCGGTGGTCGAGGGGGTCGGCGACCACGGCTGCGAGTACATGACCGGCGGGCGGGTGGTGGTGCTCGGGAAGACCGGGCGCAACTTCGCGGCCGGCATGTCGGGCGGCATCGCCTGGGTGCTCGACGAGGGAGGCGGCTTCGAGAAGGTGCTCAACCGGGAGATGGTCTCGGCCGAGCGGCTCTCCGATCGCGGCCGAGATCGCCGAGCTCCGGGGATCGTGGAGCGGCACGTGAAGGCCACCGGGTCGGCGCGCGGCCAGTCGCATCCTCGACGCCTGGGCGTCGTTCGTGCCGCGCTTCGTGCGGGTGGTGCCGAACGACTACCGGCGCGTGCTCGAGGCCCAGGCCCGCATGCGGGCCAAGGGGCTCTCGCCCGAGGAGGCGGAGATGGCGGCGTTCGAGGAGAACGCCCGGGACGAGGCGCGGGTCGGCGGCAACTAGGACGGAGAGGCAAGAAGAAATGGGCAAGCCGACGGGATTCATCGAGTACCAGCGGGAGCCGTCCCACGACCGGTCGCCGCTCGAGCGCATCCGGGACTGGGACGAGTTCCACCCGCCCGTGCCGGACGAGACCCTCCGGATCCAGGGGGCCCGCTGCATGGACTGCGGGCTGCCCTTCTGCCACACCGGCAAGCTCATCGCCGGCATGGCCTCCGGGTGTCCGCTCAACAACCTCATCCCCGAGTGGAACGACCTCGTCTACAAGGGGCAGTGGCAGGAGGCGCTCATCCGCCTCCAGAAGACCAACAACTTCGCCGAGTTCACCGGGCGTGTCTGCCCGGCCCCGTGCGAGGGCTCCTGCACGGTGGGCATCTCCGGCGACCCGGTCACCATCAAGTCCATCGAGGTCTCCATCATCGACCGGGCCTTCGAGGAGGGCTGGGTGCTCCCCGACCGGCCGCAGACCCGCACCGGCTACAAGGTGGCGGTGATCGGCAGCGGCCCGGCCGGCCTGGCCTGCGCCGCGCAGCTCAACCGCGCCGGCCACTCGGTCACCGTCTTCGAGCGCGCCGACCGCATCGGCGGCCTGCTCATGTACGGCATCCCCAACATGAAGCTCGACAAGGGGATCGTGCAGCGGCGCGTGAACCTCATGGCCGACTCGGGCATCCGCTTCATCACCGGGACCGAGGTGGGCAAGCACATCCCGGTGCGGCGCATCCAGAACGACTACGACGCGGCGGTGCTCTGCGTCGGCGCCACCAAGGCGCGCGACCTGCCGGTCGACGGGCGGAGCCTCCACGGCATCCACCTGGCCATGGACTTCCTCACCCGGAACACGAAGAGCCTGCTCGACTCCGGGCTCTCCGACGGGCGCTACATCAGCGCCGCCGGGCGCGACGTGGTGGTCATCGGCGGCGGGGACACCGGGACCGACTGCGTCGGGACCTCCATCCGCCACGGCGCGAAGAGCGTCACCCAGCTCGAGATCCTGCCCCGCTCGCCCGACCGGCGCGCCGCCGACAACCCGTGGCCGCAGTGGCCGAAGGTCCACCGCACCGACTACGGCCAGGAGGAGGCGGCCGCGATCTTCGGCAAGGACCCCCGCATCTTCGGGATCTCGACCAAGAAGTTCGTGGGCGACGCCCAGGGGCGGGTGAAGGAGCTGCACACTCGTCGCAGGTCGAGTGGGTGCGCGACGCCAACGGCCGCTTCGGGCCGCGCGAGGTGCCGGGCTCCGAGCGGGTGGTGAAGGCCGACCTGGTCCTCCTCGCGCTCGGCTTCACCGGTCCCGAGCGGACCGGCGCGCTGGCCGAGCTGGGCGTCCGCCTCGACGACCGCGGCAACGTCTGGACCGACGACGAGAAGATGACGAGCGTTCCCGGCGTCTTCGCGGCGGGCGACGCGTCCCGCGGGCAGTCGCTCGTGGTCTGGGCCATCCACGAGGGGCGCCGGGCGGCCCGCGGGGTCGACCGCTTCCTCATGCAGGGCGAGAGCTACCTGCCGGGCTGAGCCGTCCCCGGCGGGACGAAATACCGCCCCCGGGCGGCCGTAGAGGAGAGACCATGGTCCGGTTCCTGCTCTTCCTGCTCCTGCTCGTCGTGTGCTGGCCGCTCGCGCTCCTCGCGCTCGTCCTCTGGCCGATCGTGTGGGTCCTGTCGATTCCCTTCCGCCTGCTGGGGATCGCGGTGGACGGGGTCTTCGCGCTCCTGCGCGCGGTCGTGATGCTCCCGGCGCGGATCCTCGGCGGCGGCCGGGCCTGAACGCGGGCGACCGCCGGGCCGGGCCGGGCTCAGCCCGCGGTGCGGGATCCGGCCGGCGCCCGGACGAGGAGCGGCAGGAGCGTCGCCACGAGCAGCAGCGCCGCCGTCGCCGGCAGCGCGCCGGCGTAGGACCCCGTCCGATCCTTCACCGCCGCCACGAAGCCCGGGCCGGCCAGCCCCGCGGCGCTCCAGGCGAGCAGCACCCATCCGTAGTTCACGCCCAGGTGGCGCGTCCCGAACCAGTCGGCGACGAGCGACGGCATCACCCCGAAGCCGCCGCCGTAGCAGAGCAGCACCAGCGCGAAGAGCAGGGCCACCACCCAGAGGGAGTGGAAGCGCCCCACCGACCAGGAAGACCGCGATCTGGAGCAGGTAGATGGAGGCGAAGGCGGCGCGGCGCCCGAACCGGTCGGACACGGCGCCCCAGAGAAAGCGCCCCAGCGCGTTCGCGAGCGCGATGGTCCCGTAGACGGCCGGCGGCCGTGGCCGGGAGCGCGCCGGTGAGCTCCCGCATGATGGGGACCGCGTTGGAGATGAAGAGGATCCCCGCCGTCACGTTGAGGAAGAGCATCGCGAAGGCCGCCCAGAACTGCGGCGTGCGGACCATGCGCCCCGGCGTGAAGTCCGCGCCGGCGGGCGCCGCGGCGCTCGACGGGGAGGCGGCGGGAGGGTTGCGCACCAGGAGCGCGCCGGCTCCGCCCAGGATCGCGAAGGCGACCCCGGAGGCGGTGAAGGCCGCCAGCACCGCGCCGTCGCGCGAGGCGGCGCCTCCCGCGAAGGCCGGGAGCGACCGGAGCAGGTGGGCGTACAGGAAGGCGCCCAGGCCGAACCCCCCCACCACGAGCCCGCTGCCCAGGCCGCGCCGGTCGGGGAACCACTTGGTCACCGCCGCCACCGGCGTGACGTAGCCGAGCCCCAGCCCCAGCCCGCCCATGACCCCGTAGGTGGCGTACAGCCAGGGCGCCCCGAACCGGGCGGTGCCCAGGCCGGCGAGCAGGTTGCCCGCGCCCCAGAGCAGCGCGCCGGTGAGCGCCACCGGCCGCGGCCCGGCGCGGTCCTGCCAGCGGCCGCCCATGACGGCGCCCACGCCCAGGAAGAAGATGGCGATCGAGAACGGGGCGGTGGCCTGGGTGCTCGTCCAGCCGAAGGCCGCCTGGAGCGGCTGGGTGTAGACGCTCCACGCGTAGACCGTGCCCAGGCAGGCCATGAGCGCCACACCGCCCACGGCGACGAGCCAGCGGCTCATGTGCGGGGGCGGCGGGCGGCCTTCGCCTTCGGGTTGCCGGGGGCGGGGCGCTTCGGGGCGGCCCCGGCCTCGTCGAGCGGGGCGGCGCTCTCTCCCCGGAAGAGGTCGATGCGGACGCCGGGCATCTTGGGGTCGGGCTTTCGCGCCCGGGCCTCGAACTCCTCCGCCACGTGGGCCGCCACCTGGAAGCGGGTCTCGCGGGGGGAGATGAGGATCTTGCCGATCTCCGGCCCGGGTCACGCCGCCGCGGCGGCAGAGCAGCGGGAGCAGCCACTTCGGATCGGCGTTGCGCTCCCGGCCGATGCCGATGCGGAACCACACCACGTCGTCCGGCGCCGAGCTGCTCGGGCGCGAGCCGGGCTGGCCGGGCGGGGCGCCTCGTGCGCCACGCGCAGGGTCTCGGGCAGCTCCTCGGCCGAGGGCAGCCGCGCGCGCTCGCGCCGCACCAGCGCGGCGGCCACGAGCAGCGGCGCGCGCGACTCGAGCAGCCGGCGGGCGGCCGCGAGCTCCTCCTCGGAGGCCTCGCCCGCCAGGGCGGCCACGTCGGTGGCGATCCGCTCCTCGTCCCGGGCGCGGATCTCCTCGGCGGAGGGGACCGGAAGCCACTCGGCCTTCGCCCCCGCGGCCCCCAGCATGCGCTGGAGGCCGAAGCGCTCCTGCGGCGAGGCCAGGAAGACGGCGCGCCCCTTCTTGCCGGCCCGGCCGGTCCGGCCGCTGCGGTGCTGCAGCGCCTGGGCGTCGCGCGGGAGGTCGGCGTGGACCACCAGCTCGATGCCGGGGAGGTCGAGGCCGCGGGCCGCCACGTCGGTGGCGACGAGGATGCGGGCGCGCCCGTCGCGCAGCGACTTCAGCGCCCGCGTCCGCTCGGCCTGGGTCAGCTCGCCGGAGATGCCCACCGCCTCGAAGCCGCGCTCGGCGAGGCTGGAGGCCATGTGGTGCGCCCCCTCGCGGGTGGCGCAGAACACCAGCGCCCGGCGCGGGTCCTGGGCGCGGAGCACGTTCACGAGCGCGTGCTCCCGCTCGCGGTGGGAGACCACGTGCGCCTGCAGCGTGATGTCGGCGTGGGCCTCGCCCGGGCGGCGTGGCGGCGACGCGCGCCGCGTCGCGGGTGTAGCGCTTCGCCAGCTCGAGGATGGGGCGGGGCAGGGTGGCCGAGAAGAGCACCGTGCGCCGGTCGCCCGGGGCGGCGCCCAGGATGGCCTCCAGCTCCTCGCGGAACCCCATGTCGAGCATCTCGTCCGCCTCGTCGAGGACGAGCGCCTTCAGCTGGGAGAGGTCGAGGTTCTTGCGGTCGATGTGGTCCCGGATGCGTCCCGGCGTGCCCACCACGACGTGTGCGCCGGCGGCGAGCGCGCGGGACTCGCGCCGCGCGTCCATGCCCCCGACCGTGGAGAGGACGCGCCCGCCCGCCTCGGCGAGCAGCCAGGAGAGCTCGCGCTGGACCTGCACGGCGAGCTCCCGGGTCGGCGCGATGACGAGCGCGAGCGGCTTGCCGGCCTCCTCGAACGCCGGGGCTCGCCGAGCAGGGTGTCGGCGAGCGCCATCCCGAAGGCCACGGTCTTGCCCGACCCGGTGCGCGACGAGACGAGCAGGTCCCGCCCGCGCAGGCCGAGGGCCGAGGACCTCGAGCTGGACCGGCGTGGGCTCGGCGTAGCCGCGCGCATCGAGCGCGCGGCGGAGGGCGGGATGGACGTCGAGGCCTTCGAAGCTCATGCCCGAGCTTATCAGCGAAAGCCGCTTCCAGGTCGCCGGAGAGCCGCTCCCACTCCGCGTAGAGCGGGGCGAGCTCGGCCTGGGCCCGATGGCGGGCCTCGACGTGGACGCGCGCCCGCGCGAAGTCCTCGTAGATGGCCGGGTCGGCGAGCGCGTCGGTGGCCTCCCGCTCCGACCCGCTCCAGCTCGGCCACGCGGGCCTCCACGGCCTGGATGCGGTCGCGCAGCGGCTTCTCCAGCCGGTAGCGGACGTTGCGGGCCTCGGCCTCGGCGCGGCGCCGGTCCCGGTCCCCGGGGCGTGGCCCCGCGTCGCGCCCGCCCGCGGCCTCGCCCGCATCCGCTCCGGCGGCCTCGGCCAGCTGCCGCTGGTGGTAGAGCCAGTCGTCGAGGTTCCCCGGGCAGGGGAGCACGCCGCCGTCCTTCACCTCCCAGACCACCGTCGCCAGCCGGTTCACGAAGCTCCGGTTGTGCGAGACGAACAGGAGCGTCCCGCCGTACCCGGCCAGCGCCTCGATGAGCGCCTCCGAGGACTCGATGTCGAGGTGGTTGGTGGGCTCGTCGAGCAGGAGGAGGTTGGTGGGGCGGAGGAGCAGCTTGGCGAGCGCCACGCGGGACCGCTCGCCGCCGGAGAGCACGCCCGACGCGCTTGTCGACCGCGTCGCCGGAGAAGAGGAAGGACCCGGCCACGCTCCGCACCCAGGACTCGCCCTTCTCGGGCACCACGTCCCAGAGCGTGCGGAGCACCGTGCGGTCCGGGTCGAGCGTGCCGAAGGTGCGCGCCGGCCCGTCGGTCGGGGCGTGCTCGTCCCGCTCGAAGTGGTGCTGGGCGTAGTAGCCCGCCAGCACGCCGTGGCCGAGCTTCACCGACCCGGCGTCGGGCGCGAGCTCGCCGGCCGCGAGCTTGAGCAGCGTGCTCTTCCCGGCGCCGTTCGGCCCGACGACGGCGATGCGCTCGCCCCGGAGCACCTGGGCGTCGAGGCGCGCGGTAGACCGTCACCGGCCCGTACGTGCTTCGAGATCCCCTCGAGGCGCATCACCTCCCGCCCGGAGCGCGGGGGCGTCCGGGAAGCGGAAGAGGGCCGTGTCCCGCTCCTCCCGCAGCTCCACCGTCTCCATCCGGTCGAGCATCTTCTGCTTGCTCTTGGCCTGGGTGGCCTTGGTGTTCTTCGCGCCGAACCGCTCGATGAACCCCTCGAGCTGGGCGCGCCGGGCCTCGATGCGCGCGGCCTTGGCGACGAGCTGCTGCTCCTCCTCGGCGCGGAGCCGCCGGTAGTCGTCGTAGTCGCCCACCCAGCTCTTCACGCCCTCCGGCTCGAGCGAGAGCACGCGCCCGATCTGGCGGTTGAGGAAGAGCCGGTCGTGGGAGACGAGCACGAGGGCCTTGCGGGTCCCGCGGAGGAAGTCCTCGAACCAGGCCAGGGTCGGCACGTCGAGGTGGTTGGTGGGCTCGTCGAGGAGCAGGAGGTCCGGGTCCTGGAGCAGGAGCCCGGCCAGGGCCGCACGCATGCGCCAGCCGCCGGAGAGGGTGCGCGTGGGGCGATCGAGCCGCTCGGGCGCGAAGCCGAGCCCGCCCAGGATCCGCTCGGCCCGGTGGCGGCCGAAGTGCTCCTCGAAGTGGGCCAGCTCGTCGTGCAGCTCGGCGAGCGCCTCGGAGAGCTCCATCCGCTCGCCGTCGGAGCCGGCCTCGGCGAGCGCCGCCTCGGTGGCCAGCAGCCGGGCCTGGAGGGCGTCCCGCCCGGGCACCGAGGAGAGCACCGCCTCCACGATGGTGCCCTCCGGGAGGGACGAGACGTCCTGCGGCAGGTAGCCGAGCCGGGCGCCGCGCCGGAACACGAGGGCCCCGCCGTCGGGGGAGCGCTCCCCGGCCAGGATGCGCAGCAGGCTCGACTTTCCCGTGCCGTTCGGTCCCACCAGCCCAATCCGGTCGTGCGGGCCGATGGCGAACGACGCCCCGTCGAAGAGGACGTCGGCGCCGAAGGCCAGCGAGAGGTCGCGTGCGGATACCAGGCTCATGGGGTTCACACTTCTTCACCCAGGATCCGTGCGGAGGCAAGGGGCACCGTGACTATGATTCGCCCCGTGTCGACCGACCCCGTCCTGACCGCGCTCCTCGTCGAGGACGACGCCCGGCTCGCCGCCCTGACCGCCGACTACCTCGGCGGCCACGGCGTGGTGGTGACGCGCGCCGCCGACGGCGTCGGGGGGCTCGAGGAAGCGCTCCGCCACCGCTACGACGTGGTGCTCCTCGACCTCATGCTGCCGGGCAAGGGCGGGCTCGACGTGTGCCGGGAGCTCCGCAACCGCTCCGACGTGCCCATCGTCGTCCTGACCGCCCGCGGCGAGGAGGCCGACCGGGTGATGGGGCTCGAGCTCGGGGCCGACGACTACGTCTCGAAGCCCTTCTCGCCCCGCGAGCTCCTGGCGCGCATCCGGGCCGTGGTCCGGCGCGCCCGCGGCCAGGTGGGACCCACCGTGAAGCCCGTCCGGGTGGGAGACCTGTCCCTCGACCCCGGGGCGCGGCGCGTCACCGTGGCCGACCGGGAGATCGCGCTCACCGGGTACGAGTTCTCGCTCCTCTACGCGCTCGCCTCCCGCCCCGGGCGCGTCCTCTCCCGGGAGCAGCTCATCGACCTGGCCGGCGGGAACCCCGAGGAGGCCTTCGATCGCTCGGTGGACGTGCACGTGTCCCGCCTGCGGCACAAGCTGGGCGACGACCCCAAGAGCCCGAGGATGCTGAAGACCGTCCGCGGCGCCGGCTACATGCTGGCCACGGAGACCGATTGAGCCTTCGCCAGCCCCGGCTGTTCTGGAAGCTCTACCTGGCCGGCCTGGCGCTGCTCGGGCTGGTGTTCGTGGCCAACCTCGTGGTCGGGTCGCTGATGAGCCGGGGCCCGGTCCTGCGCGGCACCGAGAAGCTCACCCGCTTCGCGGCCGAGCACATCGCCGAGCACCGGGCCGAGCCCATGCGCGTGGAGGCCGAGCTGCGCCAGATGGCCGAGGCCTTTCGCGTGGACATGGCCTTCCGGCTCGACGACGGGACGGTCATCGCGGCGCGCGGGAGAGCCGCCCGCGCTCCCCGCCGCGGAGCGCGCCCAGCTCGACGGCGGCGTCCGCCACCTCGACATGGACGACCGCCCGGTCTGGGCGGCGCGGGTGGTGGGCGCGCCCTCCGCCTACCTGATCGTGGCCGCCCCGCCGCGGCCCTTCCCGATCGAGAAGGCCGCGGCCTTCATCTCGGCCTGGCTCCTCGTCCTGGCGGTGGCGGCGTTCCCGCTGGCGCGCGCGATGGCCCGCCCCATGGAGCGGCTCACCGACGCGGCGCGGAAGCTGGGCGCCGGCGACCTGTCGGTGCGGGCCGGGCTGCGCCGCAGCGACGAGGTCGGCGAGCTCTCGAGCGCCTTCGACGACATGGCGGGGCGCCTGGAGGGGCTGGTCCGCTCCGAGCGGCAGCTCCTCGCCGACGTGTCGCACGAGCTGCGGACCCCGCTCTCCCGGATCCGCGTGGCGCTCGACCTGGCCGCCGAGGGGGACGTGGTCCGGGCGCAGAAGTACCTGGAGGAGATCCGCCTCGACCTCGCCGAGCTGGATCAGCTGCTCGGCGACGTGCTCACCGCGGCCCGGCTCGACCAGGCCGGCGGCCGCGGCGAGGTGCCGCTCCGGCTCCAGCAGGTGGGCGCCCAGGAGATCGTCGACCGCGCCGCGGAGCGGTTCCGCCACGCCCACCCGGGGCGCGAGCTGACCGTCCACCTGGAGGCGCCGCTCCCGCGCCTGGTCGCCGATCCGTCGATGCTGCGGCGCGTCCTCGACAACCTGCTCGACAACGCCGTCAAGTACTCCGAGTCGCCGGCGCCGGTGGAGGTCGTGGCCCGCCGGGAGGGGAGCGACTTCCTCGTCTCCGTGCGCGACGCAGGGCATCGGCGTCGATCCCGCGCGACCTCCCCCGCCTCTTCACGCCCTTCTTCCGGACCGATCGCAGCCGGGCGCGCGGCAGCGGCGGCGTGGGGCTGGGGCTCGCGCTCGCCAAGCGGATCGTCGAGGCCCACGGCGGGACCATCAGCGTCGAGAGCCATCCCGGCCTCGGCACCACGGTCCGCTTCTCGGTTCCGGTGGAGAGCTGAGAGAAGACCCTCGCCGCAGCTCACGCAGCGGGCCTGGCGGAAGAGGAAGTCCTTGCCGCGGCTGGCGGCGACCCCGCACTTCGGGCAGCGAAGGCCGAACCAGTCGATCGGCCGCCGGACGCCCCAGCGCGACGGAGGTGACGCCGAGCGGCAGGACGAGCCCCACGAGCATCACCGCGGCGACCCGCCAGGGCAGCCCGCCCTTCCAGAAGCCGAGCCCCAGGGTCACGAGCACCATGGCCGAGAGGAAGAGGGTCAGGTAGCGCCCCCAGAGCCAGGCGAGCCGGTAGCCGCGGCGCGATGCCCCAGAGGAGCACCGCCCATCACCGCCGCGGCGAAGAGCCACTGCGCGAAGCCGACCTTGCTCGAGGTGGAGAGCGAGGAGGCCGATGCCCGCCTGGACGGAGGTGGCGAGCAGGAGCGAGAGCGACGCGACGTGGATGCTGCGGGGAGCCTTGGCCGCGCGCCACCGGTCAGGGCTCCTCTTGGTGCGGGTAGCCGATGGTCGTCGGCGGGACGAGGTTCTCCTTGATGGCCCGCGGCGAGATCCAGCGCATGAGGTTGGTGATCGCGCCGGCCTTGTCGTTCGTGCCGCTGGCCCGCGCGCCGCCGAAGGGCTGCTGCCCCACCACCGCGCCGGTGGGCTTGTCGT
Source organism: uncultured delta proteobacterium (assembly GCA_963766715.1). Lineage (GTDB taxonomy): Bacteria > Myxococcota > Myxococcia > Myxococcales > Anaeromyxobacteraceae > CAIOAK01. Next base: position 30,063 of record CAVYBH010000010.1, on the reverse strand, counting down.
TCACGTAGAAGTTCCCGGCGGCGTTCACGAGCACCCTCGCCATGTGGGCGATGGCGCAGGCGGTCCTGGGCGAAGACGGCGCCGGTGAGCGCGTACGGCGAGGTCTCGTCGCAGGTGCGCAGCGCCTCGTCGAGCCGGTCGTCCGGGTAGACGAAGACGGTGAGCACCGGCCCGAAGATCTCCTCCTCCATCAGCTTGAAGTGCGGGTTCGTGGTCTCGACCACGGTGGGGCGGATGAACCAGCCCTCCGACGCGTCGCTCCGGCCGCCGGCCAGGATCTTCGCCTCCGGCGACTGGCGGGCGAACTCGACGAACCCGCCGATGGTGTCGAAGGCGTTCCGGTCGATGACCGCGCCCAGGAAGTTCCGGAAGTCGGCCGGGATCGCCCATCCGGAGCGCCTCCGCCTCGGCGACGAGCCGCTCCTTCACCTTCGGCCACAGGCTGCGGGGAACGTAGGCGCGGGAGGCTGCCGAGCACTTCTGCCCCTGGTACTCGAAGGCGCCCCGCACGAGCGCGGTGACGAGCGCGTCGACGTTCGCCGAGGGGTGCGCGAAGACGAAGTCCTTGCCGCCGGTCTCGCCGACGATGCGCGGGTAGCTCCGGTAGCGCGGGAGGTTGCCGGCGATGGTGCGCCACATCCCCTGGAACACCGGCGTGGAGCCGGTGAAGTGGATGCCCGCGAAGTCGGGGTGGGCCAGCGCCGGGTCGCCCACCGCGCGGCCGGCGCCGGGGAGGAAGTTCACCACTCCCGGCGGCAGCCCGGCCTCCTCGAGGAGCTTCAGGAGGTACCAGCCGGAGTAGACCGCGGTGGAGGCCGGCTTCCAGAGCACGGTGTTGCCCAGGATGGCGGGCGCGGTGGGCAGGTTGGCGGCGATGGCGGTGAAGTTGAACGGGGTCACCGCGAAGACGAAGCCCTCGAGCGGGCGGTGCTCGAGCCGGTTCCAGATCCCCGGGGACGAGACCGGCTGCTGGGCGTAGATCTCGTCGGCGAAGGCCACGTTCCAGCGCCAGAAGTCGATGGCCTCGCAGGCGCTGTCGATCTCGGCCTGGTGGGCGGTCTTCGACTGGCCGAGCATCGTGGCGCCGTTCAGCACCTGCCGCCACGGGCCGGCCAGGAGCTCGGCGGCCTTGAGGAAGACGGCGGCGCGGTCGTCCCAGGCCAGCGAGCCCCACTCGCGGCGGGCCTCGCGCGCTGCGTCGGCGGCCAGGGCCACCTCCGCGGCGCCGGCCTGGTGGAAGCGGGCCAGCACGTGGCCGTGACGGTGGGGGATGCGCACCTCGGCGAGGTTGCCGGTGCGGATGGCCTTGCCGCCCACCACCACCGGGATCTCGATCTCCGACGCGGACATCTCGGCGACGCGCGCCTTCAGCGCGGCCCGCTCCGGCGTGCCGGGGGCGTAGGTGAGGTTCGGCTCGTTCTTCGGAGGAGGGACGTGGTAGCGCGCGTTGGTCATGGGGGTTCTCGCTGGCGCGGGAGGATAACTCCGTTCGGGTCGGTGGGCTCGCGGAACCTGTGCCGGATCCGCTAGGCTCCGCGCCCGAAACCTGCCGGCGGCGCCCTCGGAGGGGCCGCCCGTCCCGAAAGGACCGGACCACATGAAGACGACGCGCATCCTGGCCGCTCTCGCCGCGCTCACCCTCGCCGCCACCGCCCAGGCCTACCAGGTCACCGGCGAGGTCGACGACGTCAGCCCGACCAGCATCACCGTCAAGGCCACCGGCGGGAAGAACAAGGGCGAGAAGTTCGAGATGACCCGCGGCGCCGACACCAAGGTGTCGGGCGACCTCAAGAAGGGCTCCAAGGTGACCGTGGAGTACACGATCACGGCGAAGTCGGTCGAGGTGAAGGCCGACAAGAAGGCGAAGTAGCCGCCAGGCTCCCGCCCTACTGCTCGTCCCCTCCACGGGCCAGCCCGTGCTTGTGGAGCTTGTCGTGGAGGGTGACGCGCGAGATCCCCAGCTTGCGGGCGGCCTCGGTCCGGTTGTTGCCGGACGCCCGCAGCGCCTCCATCACCAGGCCGCGCTCGAAGGCGTCGACCCGCGCCTTGAGCGTCATGGCGCCCAGCTCGCCCGGCGGCTCCTTTTCCCCGCCCGCTCCCCCCGCGCCACTCCCGCTTCCGCCCGGCGGCAGCAACGTCGGGTCGACCTCGCCCTCGTGCGAGAGCGCCACCAGCTTCTCGATGGCGTGCTCCAGCTCGCGGACGTTCCCGGGCCAGTGCCAGGCGGCCAGGCGGGCGAAGACCTCGTCGCCGGCGCGGAGCGGCCCGGTGCCGAACCGCTCGGAGAAGCGGGCCAGGAAGTGGCGGGCCAGCAGCGGGATGTCCTCCGGGTGCTCCCGCAGCGCCGGCACGTGGAGGTGGACCACGTTGAGCCGCCAGTAGAGGTCCTCGCGGAAGGCGCCGCGGGCGACCAGGTCGGCCAGGTCGCGGTGCGTGGCGGCGATGACGCGGACGTCGACGTTCCGGGAGCGCTCCTCGCCGACCGGGCGGACCTCTCCCTCCTGCAGGACGCGCAGCAGCTTGGCCTGCAGCGCCGGCGGCAGCTCGCCCACCTCGTCGAGCAGCAGCGTCCCGCCGTCGGCCTCGCCGAAGAGCCCCACCCGGGCCCGCACCGCGCCGGTGAAGGCGCCCCGCGCGTGGCCGAAGAGCTCGGCCTCGGCCAGGTCGGGGACGAGCGAGGCGCAGTTGAAGCGCACGAAGGGGCGCGCCGCGCGCCGGGAGACCTGGACCAGCGCCTCCGCCACCCGCTCCTTGCCGGTGCCGCTCTCGCCGGTGAGGAGGACCGCCACGTCCCGCGGACCCACCCGGGCCACCAGCGAGGCCAGCCGGCTCATGGCCGGGGAGTCGAAGATCATCGTGCGGGACAGGGCCAGCTCGCCGGCCAGCCGCTCGTTCTGGGAGCGCAGGCGGGCCGCCTCGGTGGCGCGCCGCACCACGGCCAGCAGCTCCTCCGGCTCGAAGGGCTTGCGGAAGTAGTCCCAGGCGCCGGCCTTGATGGCCTCGACCGCCTGCCGCTCCGAGCCGTGCGCGGTGACGAGCACCACCCGCGGCGCCGCCGGCCCCGTCCCGATGCGCCGCAGGAGCTCCATGCCGTCCATGCGGGGCATGCGCAGGTCGGCGAGCACCAGGTCGGGCTGGAACGCCTCGAGCCGCTCGAGGGCCCGGACGCCGTCCTCGGCCTCCTCGACCTCGAGCCCCTCGGTCTCCAGGATTTCACGGAGCGTGTATCGGACCCCGGGGTCGTCGTCGACGACCAGGGCCCGGGGGCGCCCCTCGGCGGGGGGCCGCTCGCTCAAGCCGCCACCTCCGCGGCCGCGCCGGAGGGCAGGGTGAGCTCGGCCCGGAGGCCGCCGCCCTCGCGCTCGGCCAGCCGCAGCTCGCCGCCGTGCTGCCGGGCGATGGCCCGCGCCACGGTCAGCCCCAGTCCGGACCCGCCGGCCTTGGTGGTGACCCCGGGCTCGAAGACGCGCCCGCCCAGCGCCGGATCGAGGCCGGCGCCCCGGTCGAGGACCGAGAGGCGCGACGAGACGGCGCCGTCCTGCACCTCGATCTCCACCGCCTCGCCGGAGGGGCTGGCGTCGAGCGCGTTCTGCACCAGGTTGATGAGCACCTGCTTCACCTTTCGTGGATCGCAGCGGGCGCGCCCGGAGCCGCGGACCTCCACCACGACGCCGCGGTCGCGGGCCATGCCCTCGTGCAGCACCGCCACCTCGCGGGCGATGGCCCCGAGGTCGGTGCTGCCGAGCGCGAGCGGCACGAGCGGCCGGGAGAAGTTGAGGAACTCGTCGAGGATGGACTGGAGCCGGTCCACCTCGCGCCGGAGCACCGAGAGCCGCTCCGCGGACCGCGCGTCGGCCATCGCCGGCGCGAGCAGCGCCGCGAGCCCCTTCACGCTGGCGAGCGGGTTCCTCAGCTCGTGGGCGATCTCGGCCGACAGCGCGGAGAGCTCCGCCTCCCGCTCCCGGTAGGCCCGCAGCGAGTCCTCCTGCGCGGAGAGCGCGCGGCGGACCATGCCGTCGAAGGTCTTGCGGATGACCCGGCCCAGGCCGGCGCCGCCGACCAGGAGGAAGGTGACCGTGCCCCAGTTCGCCAGGATGGAGAGGCGCGAGGCGTCACCGAGGGACGGAAGGAGCACGGGTGAGCCCGAGGCGAGCCCGAGCGCGGCCATGGCGGAGACCATCAGCACCAGGAATCCCACCACCGCGAAGATCGCCGGGGGGATGAGGAAGATCCCGACGGGGATGGACAGCATCGGGAGCAGGAAGGCCACCGGGCTCCCCGTTCCCCCGGTCCCGACCGCGATGCAGGACACGCCCACCGCCGCCACCGCCAGGTTGAGGTGGATGGAGAGCCGCTCGATGCCGAGGCGCCTGGCCCGGACCGCCTCCAGCGCGAAGAAGGCGAAGGCGGCCACCGCGACGGAGCCGACCAGCCACGTCCGCCAGGGGCGGGGAGCGGTCCAGGCGAGCGCGACGGCGAGCGCCATCACCACCGGGAGGAAGAGCAGGCGGATCCCGACGATGCGGCCGAAGAGGCGATTCACCTCCTGCCGCTGGATCTCCGTGAAGCCGTGGGGCGCTCTCGTCATGCCGTCGTGGCGATCCTCGCGACGGAGGATACGCCCGGGGGCTGGCGAGCGCACGCGGGGCGCCGCGCCGGTCACGGGGACCGTCCCACCGCCCGGTCGAGCGCCGCGACCGAGCCGCCCATTCGCGCGCCCGCGTTCGCGACCTGGACCTCGGACAGGAAGAGCTGCTCGTTGGCCGAGAGCACGTCGAGGCTGGAGGTGAGCCCCTCCTTGAACCCGCGCCGCGCCGACGCGGCCGCCTCCGACGCCGTGTCCATCTCCTGCTGGGCGAGGGCGAGCCGCTGGCGCGCCACCTCGACGTCGCGCGCCGCGTTCTGCACCTCCTGCAGGATCTGGAGCCGCGTCCCGGTCTCCGCGGCCCGGGCCTCGCTGGCCTGGGCGGACGCCTGGTCGGCCTTTCCGTAGCGGAAGCCGCCGTCGTAGAGGGTCCAGGTCAGGTCCACGGACACGCGCCACCCCTGCTTGTCGCCGGTGGGGTAGGGAACCGTCTGGGCCGTCCCGCTCCCCGAGGCGGAGATCTGCGGGGCGATGCGCCAGAGCGCGGCGCTGGCCTGCTTCTCGTACGAGCGCACCACCGCCGCCTGCGCCCGGAGCTCGGGACGGGCGTCGAGCGCCTGCTGCGACAGGGCGGGGATGTCGTAGACCGAGGGGCCGGGGAGGGGAGGCATGGCGACGAGCACCGGGTCGGAGCGGCCGAGCAGGATGCCGACGGCGATGCGCGCGCGCGAACGCTCCGAGCGGGCCTGGACGAGATCGCTCTCGCGCCGGGTCGCCGCCGTGTCGGCCTGGAGGATGGTGAGGGGCGCCGCGGTTCCCACCTTCACCTGCCGGCGCGCGCTGTCTGCCTGCTCCCGCGCGTTCGAGACGGCCCGCTCGGAGGCGGCGACGATCTCGATCGCCCGCCCAGGCCGCCCAGGCGGTCTGCAGGAGGGCCAGTCGGACGCTGAGGCGCGTGGCGTCGGCGGACGAGGCGGCGGCGAGCGCGGCGTCGCGCGCGGCCGACAGGGAGAACCAGGCGTCGGGGACGATGAGGGGGACGCGCAGCGCGCCGCTCACCTGCCAGGCGTCGAGCGGCTGGATGAAGATCTCCTGGAAGCTCGTGGGGGTCACCGGCCGCAGGAAGACGGCCTCGGCGTTGTTGTGGAAGTAGCCGCCTCCGGCCTGGAGCGTGGGCAGGAGCGGCGCCGCCGCCTGCCGGACCACCCCGAGCGCCGCCGCCGCGCGTGCCCGCGCCTCGTCCAGGGTCGGGTTCTGGCGGTCGACCTCGGCGAGCGCCTCCTCGAGGCTCATGGCCACGACCTGGGGCATCCCCCGGAGCCGGGACGTGTCGGCCGGAGGCGCCGCGGTCGCGGGAGGGGCCCCGGCCGGGACCTGGGCGACGGCGAGTGCGGCGACGATGGCGGCGAGTGCGTTCATGGCGATCCCCTGGGCGCGACGGCCCACCAGGGGCGGCAGCAAGGACGATGCCGGAACCCGGGGCAGGCGCAGGAAGCCGGGTCCGGTGCCCGGCGCATCATTACGAGACCGGAGGGCCGCCGAGCGCCGTACGATGCCCCGAACGCGCTGTCGGAAGTCCTTACACGCTGGCAGGATCTCCCGGACCGGCTTCGCCCGAATCGGGCCCGGGGGCGAGGCTCACGGCCGGCACGCTCCTCGCACTCGAGGGCGCCGGCCCGCCAGGTTCGAGCGGGCGAGGAGTCGCCGAATGCGTCGCATCGCCGGGGTCGTCACCGTGGTCGTCATCGCGCTCGTCGCCTTGCTCGTCCTGCGCCTCTGGGTCCAGGCCTCGGCGCGCAACGCGCCCCCGGGAGGGTCGGGGGAGATCGAGGGCACCTCGGTCGACCTGTCGGCCCGGGTCACGGCCCGCGTCCTCGCGCTGAAGGGCGTGAAGGGAACGCCGGTGAAGGCCGGCGACGTCCTCGTCGAGCTCGACTGCTCCGACCAGGCCGCGGCCCTCGCCGAGTCCGAGGCGCGGCTGGCCTCGTCCCGCGCCCAGGCCAGCGCCGCCGTCACCACCGTCGACGCCTCCCGCCGCACCCGGGAGGCCGCCGCCGCCTCCCAGGACGCCGCGAAGGCCCAGGCCCAGGCGCTCGCCGCCCAGCGCGACAACGCCGAGCGGGAGGCGGCGCGCCTCGACGCGCTGCCGCAGGACGTCTCCCTGTCGGCCCGGGACAAGGCCCGGGCTTCCGCCGATCAGCTCGCCCGCCTCGCCGCCGCCGCCGACGCACAGGCCCGGGCCAGCGCCGAGCAGGCCCAGGCCGCCGCGCTCACCACGCAGGCCTCCGGCTCGCAGGCCTCCTCCAGCGCGGCCACCGTGAAGGCCTCCGAGGAGACGGTCCGCCGCAACCGGCTGCTCGCCGAGGAGTGCGTGATCCGGGCGCCCCGCGACGCCATGCTCGAGGACCTGCCCCACGAGGTGGGCGAGCTCGTGCCGGCCGGGCAGCCGCTCGCGAAGCTGGTGGACCTGGCCGAGGTGAAGGCCACCTTCTACCTCCCCAACGCCGAGGTGGGCGCGGCGCGGCCGGGCGGCAAGGCCGTGGTGGTCGCCGACGCCTTCCCGGACCGGAAGTTCGAGGGGACCGTGGCCTCCGTCTCCTCCAAGGCCGAGTTCACTCCGCGCAACATCCAGACCCGCACCGACCGCGACCGGCTCGTGTACCCCGTGGAGGTCCGGGTGAAGAACCCCGACGGCGCGCTGCGCCCGGGGATGCCGGTGCAGGTCACCCTGCCGCGGGAGAAGTGACCCCATGGGAGCCGCCCTCGAGGCGCGCCAGATGGTGAAGCGCTTCGGCCAGGTCGAGGCGCTGGCCGGCATGTCCTTCGAGGTGAAGGCCGGCGAGCTCTACGGCCTCGTCGGGCCCGACGGCGCCGGGAAGACCACCGCCATCCGGGCGATCGCCGGGCTCATCGACCTCGACGCCGGGGAGGCCCGCGTCCTCGGGCTCGACCCGCGGGACGGGGGCGAGGTGCGCGAGGCGCTCGGGCTCCTGCCCCAGCAGTACAGCCTCTACCGGGACCTGACCGTCTGGGAGAACCTCACCTTCTTCTCCCGGCTCTACGTCCTCCCGCGCGACGTCTTCCGCCGGCGGGCCGAGCGGCTGCTCGCCATCACGCGGCTCGATCGCTTCCTCGACCGGCGCGCCGACCAGCTCTCCGGCGGCATGTACAAGAAGCTGGCGCTCGCGGCGGCGCTGCTCCACGAGCCCAAGGTGCTGCTCCTCGACGAGCCCACCAACGGCGTCGACCCGGTGTCGCGCCGGGAGCTGTGGGCCCTGCTCCACGAGTTCGTGCAGGGCGGGATGGCCGTGCTGGTCTCCACCCCGTACATGGACGAGGCGGAGCGCTGCGACCGGGTCGGCCTCGCCTACCGGGGGCGGCTCCTCCTCGAGGGCGAGCCCGGCGCGCTGCTCGCCGGGTTCGACGAGGAGTCCTACGAGGTCTCGGGCGGCGATCGCGACCGGGTCGACGCGACGCTCGCCTCCCTCCCCGCGGTCCGGGCGGTGTCGCCGGCGGGGTCGCGCCTCCGCGTCGACGTGGTCGCCGGCGGCCGGCCCGAGGTGGCCGCCGCGCTCGCGCAGGTGGGCGCCGAGCTCCGCCCGGTCGCGCCCGGCTTCGAGGACCTGTTCCTGTCCCGCCTCCGCAAGGAGCACGCCGCGTGAATCCCGGCCACTCCATCGAGGCCGAGCACCTCACCCGGCGCTTCGGGAGCTTCCTGGCGGTGGACGACGTCTCCTTCCACGTGGAGAAGGGGGAGATCTTCGGCTACCTGGGCGCGAACGGCGCCGGCAAGTCCACCACCATCCGCATGCTCATCGGCCTGCTGTCGCCCTCGGGCGGACGCGCCACGGTGGCCGGGCACGACGTGGCGACCGACCCGGAGGGCGTGAAGGCCGCCATCGGCTACATGTCGCAGAAGTTCTCGCTCTACCTCGACCTCCCGGTGGAGGAGAACCTGCGCTTCTTCGGCGGCGCCTACGGGCTGTGGGGAGCCGAGCTCCGCCGGCGATCCGACGAGATCCTCGAGCTCACCGGCCTGGCCGCGCACCGCAAGGAGATCACCGGCGCGCTCCCGGGCGGCATCCGGCAGCGGCTCGCCCTGGGGAGCGCGGTGCTCCACCGGCCGTCGATCGTCTTCCTCGACGAGCCCACCGCCGGCGTCGATCCCGAGGCCCGCCGCTCCTTCTGGCGGCTCATCCGCGACCTGTCGCGCGGCGGCACCACGGTCTTCGTCACCACCCACTACCTCGACGAGGCCGAGTACTGCCGGCGCATCGGGCTCATGGTCGACGGGCGGCTGGTGGCCCTCGACACGCCCGCCGAGCTGAAGCGGACCTGGGTGCCCGACCGCGTCCTGCTCGTCCGGGGCCGGAACCTCGCCGCCGGGGCGGACGTGCTCCGGGCGCGTCCCGGCGTCCGCGCGGCCGAGCCGTTCGGCGCCGGGCTCCACCTCCGGGTCGACCCGGCGGCCTGGAGCCAGGACGCCGTCCGCGCGACCCTCGAGGCGAACGGGGGCGAAGGCGTCTCGGTCGAGGACGCCGAGGCCACGCTGGAGGACGTCTTCCTGGCGGTGGTCGGGCGGGGCGCGGCAGCCGTCGGAGGTGGCGACGTGAGGCTCGGCGGGAGCGCTTCGGGGCGGTTCGTCGCCCGGGTGGGGGCCGTGGCCTGGAAGGAGGTCCTCCACATCCGGCGCGACCCGCGCACGCTGCTCCTCGCCATCGCCATGCCGGTGGTCATGCTCCTGCTCTTCGGCTACGGCGTGAGCTTCGACGTCGACCGGATCCCGCTGGCCATCTCCGACCTGGATCGCACCGAGGCCTCGCGGCGCCTGGCGAAGGCCTTCACCGAGAACCACGAGTTCGAGCCGGTGGGGGGCGCCGACGCCGACGCCGCCGACACGCTCTTCCGCCGCCACCGGGCCACCGCGGTGCTCGTCATCCCCCAGGGATTCGAGAAGGACCTGGACCGCGGAGGGCCGGCCCGGGCCCAGCTGCTGCTCGACGCCGCCGACCCGGTCACCGCGAACCAGATGCTCACCAAGGCGGACGCCATCGCGCTCTCCGAGACCCGCCGCCACGCCGCCGCGGCGGGCATCTCGGCGGCTCCTCCACTTCAAGTGAAGGTCTCGACCCGCTACAACCCGGAGGCGCGGTCGGCGGTGTTCATGGTGCCGGGGCTGGCGGCCTACCTCATGGCCATCAGCGCCGTGCTCCTCACCGCGCTCACCGTCGCCGGCGAGTGGGAGCGGGGCTCGATGGAGCAGCTCTTCGCCTCGCCGGTGAGCCGGCTCGAGATCGTGCTCGGCAAGCTGCTCCCCTACCTGGGGCTCGGGATGATCCAGCTGCTGCTCATCCTGGGGGTGGGCACCAACGTCTTCGACGTGCCCATCGCCGGGAACGTGCTCCTCGTCATCCTGGCCGGCTTCCTCTTCCTGGCCGGCATGCTGGGGCAGGGGCTCTTCATCTCGGTGGTGGCCCGGAACCAGCTCGTCGCCACCCAGGCCGGCGCCCTCTCGTCCTTGCTCCCCTCGCTGCTGCTCTCCGGGATGCTCGTCCCCATCGAGAACATGCCGGTGCCGCTGCGGGTGCTCTCCCGGGTCGTGCCGGCCCGCTACCTGGTGGACGCGCTCCGGCAGATCCTGCTCAAGGGGAACGGCCTCGCGCGGGTCTGGCCCGACCTGCTCGCCATGCTCGTCTTCGCGGTCGCCATCCTGGCGCTCGCCACGGCCCGCTTCAAGCGGAGGATCGCGTGAGCGCGCCCGCCGAGCGCCGCCCCTCGCGGGCCTGGATCCAGTACGCCGCGGTGGTCCGCAAGGAGGTCATGCAGACCCTGCGGGACCGGCGCGTCATGTTCATGCTGGTCTTCGCGCCGTTCCTGCAGACGGTGGTGCTGGGCTTCGCCGTGGACTTCGACGTCGACCGGGTGCCCACCTTCGTCGCCGACCAGGACCGCAGCCCGGAGAGCCGGGAGCATCTCCGGAAGGTGCTCGCCGACGGCACGCTGCGCCTCGCCGGAGGCGCGACGAGCGCCGAGGAGGGCGCCGGCGCGCTCGACAGCGGGGAGGCGGCGGCGGTGCTGGTCATCCCGCCTCGCTTCGGCTCCGACGTGGCGGCCGGCCGCCCGGCCGAGGTGCAGGTGATCCTCGACGGGACCGATCCCAACCGCGCCAACGTGGCCGCCGGCGCCGTCTCGCGCTACTTCGGCGAGGAGGGGCTGCGCCGCACCACCGAGAAGGCCCGGGCCGCCGGGATCGTCCCGCCGCCGCGCATCGAGATCGTGCCGCGGCTCTTCTACAACCCCAGCCTGAAGAGCGCGCCCTACATCGTGCCGGGCATCGCCGCCATGCTCCTCGTCGTCGTCACGACGCTGGTCACCGCGATGGGGCTCTCGCGCGAGCGCGAGCAGGGCACGCTCGAGCAGGTGGCGGTGACGCCCATCCCGGCCTCGCTCCTGCTCGCCGGGAAGATGACCCCCTTCGTCTTCATCGGCTTCTTCGACGTGCTCCTGCTCGTCACGGCGGGCACCTGGATCTTCGGGGTGCCCCTGCGGGGAAACCTGGGCGTGATGGCCGTGGCCACGCTGCTCTACCTGCTCTCCACGCTGGGCGTCGGCCTGCTCATCTCCACCATCTCGTCGAACCAGCAGCAGGCCTTCCTGGGCGGCTTCCTCTTCACCCTGCCGGCCATCCTGCTCTCCGGCATCATGACGCCCATCGACTCGATGCCGCGCTGGATGCAGTGGCTCACCTACGCGAACCCGCTCCGCTACTTCCAGCAGGTCGCGAGGGCGAACCTCCTCAAGGGCGGGTCCTTCGTCGACCTCTGGCCGGAGCTGCTCGCGCTGGCGCTCTTCGGGGCGGCCATCTTCGGCCTGGCCGCGGCGCGCTTCCGCAAGCGGCTGGCCTGACGGTCAGCCCCGGGGCGGGTGGCGCCAGACGTTCGCCACCGGCTCGCAGGAGACGACGCCGCCGGGCGCGTAGCCGGTCCGCCCGTCCAGGACGTCCACGAGCGGCGTGAAGTCCATCCAGCGCGGGTCGTCGTGCGCGGCGTCGCCGATCACCGCGTGCCCGACCTCGTGGACGAGCACGGTGGCCTCGACGCAGGCGATGGGCTGGCCGGCGTCCAGCGTGGAGACCCGGATGTCGCCGTCGTAGCAGCCGGTGGACGAGCCGTGTCCGGCGCAGGCCACGTCCGGGCTGCCGTCGAACACGATGGTGGTCCCGGCGAGATCGCTCCAGGAGCCGCCCCAGTAGTCGAGGGCCGCCTGCACCGTGCTCTCGACCCGGGCCGGGAAGTCCGTGCTCCGCGTGAAGGCCGCGTCGGAGCGGACCACCACCGCGGCGTCCCGCACCCGGAAGTCGGGCTCGACGCCGCCGCAGGCCGCCGTGAGCGGGAGCGCGAGCCAGGCCATCGATGCGAGACGGGTCACGTCCGTGTTGCCTCCTGGGAAGGAGGCTAGCCGGACGCGGGGAGGTCGAGTAGCCGCGAACCCGGGCGACACGAGGATGCGCGACACCGGTCCCGGGGATCCACGCCGCGCGTCCCCGGGGCGTGGGGCAGCGAGGCGGTGCCCGGCTCAGAGGCGCCGGTGCTTCAGGGCCGGCAGCTCCTGCCGGGCCTTCTCCATGCGCGCCCGGCTGAAGGGCGCGACGCACACCCCCTCGCCCTCGGGACAGCGCGCCAGCACCGTGCCCCACGGGTCGACGATCATCGCGTTCCCGTAGGTGAGCCGGTTCGCCGAGTGGCGCCCCACCTGCGCCGGGGCCACCACGTAGCAGAGGTTCTCGATGGCCCGGGCGCGGATGAGGACCTCCCAGTGGTCCTTGCCGGTGAAGAGCGTGAAGGCGGCGGGGATGAAGATCACCTCGGCGCCCAGGCCCGCCAGCTGGCGGTAGAGCTCCGGGAAGCGCAGGTCGTAGCAGATGGTGAGCCCGACCCGCCCGAGCGGCGTGGGGGCCAGCACCACCTTGTCGCCGGCGAGGCACGCTCTCCGACTCCGCGTAGCGCGCGCCGTCCGGGATGTTCACGTCGAAGAGGTGGATCTTCCGGTAGGCCGCGGCGATGGAGCCGTCCTCGGCGATGAGGACGCTGGTGTTGGCGGTCCGGTCCGGCTGGCCGACGTTCTCGGCCACCGACCCGGCCACGATCCAGATCCGGCGCGCCCGGGCCACCTCCCGGATGACCGCCAGTGTCGGTCCTTCAAGGGACTCGGCCGTCGCGATCCGCTCCTCGTCCCTCCCCATGAAGGCGAAGTTCTCGGGGAGGCCGACGAGCTTGGCGCCCAGGTCGGCGGCCTCGTTCAGGAGCCGGACCGCCGTGGCCAGGTTGCGGGCCCGGTCGGCGGTCGACGTCATCTGGACTGCACCCAGCAGGTACGTCGCAGGAGGGGGCATGGGTCTTCCTTAACACGGTCTTGTTGTATGCTCCGCGTGCTCCCGATGCGTCGGTTCTACACCACCTTCGAGGCTTCCCACGTTCTCGGCGTGTCGCTTCCGACCGTCGTCAACTGGATCAAGGCTCGGCGACTCAAGGCGCACCGGACTCCCGGTGGCCATCGGCGCATCGCGCGCGAGGAGCTCGCGGGCTTCATGTCGCGCCACGGGATCCCGCTTCCGATCGAGCTCGCCGACGCGGTGGACGCGCGGCGCAAGGCGCTCGTGGTGGGCGAGGCCGGCTGGGCGATGGACCACGTGGTGCGCCAGCTGCTCGAGGCGGGGCTCGTGGCCCAGCCGAGCCGCCCCGGCTTCGAGGCCGGCATGCACGCCGCCCGCATGAGCCCCGACGTGCTCGTCCTCGTCGACCCCGGTCCGGACGGAGGGGAGACCCTGGCCGGCATCCGGGCGGACGACCTGCTCCGGACGATTCCCGTCGTCGCCGCGGCCCGCGCCGAGCACGTTCCCGCGCTCCGGGCGGCGGGCTGCGAGATCGTGCTCGCCTCCCCGATCCCGGAGGGCGCGGTTGCCGCGGCCGCGACCCAGGTGCTCGCGACGGTGGCGGCGGCGCCCCGGCGCCGGTAGTAGCTTTTCCAGGCTCCCGTGCGTCATCCGATCCTCGCCGCCTTCCTTCTCGCCGCCACGCCTGTCCCTGGCGCGTCCGCGCTCGCCGCACAGCCGGCGAAGGCGTCCGCCACGGCGTTCGCCCAGTACCTCCGCGGGCTCCAGGCCGAGCAGCGGAGCGACTGGCGCGCGGCGCTCCAGGCCTATCGCGCCGCGGTCGAGGCCGATCCCACCGCCCCGGCCCTGCGGGTGTCGCTCGCCGAGGCGCTCACCCGCACCGGCGACCTGTCGCGCGCCACCGCCGAGGCCCGCAAGGCCATCTCCCTGGATCCGGACGGCCCCTCGGCCGCCGACGCGTGGCTCGTCCTCGGGCGGACGGCCGCCATCGCGCGCCGCCCCGCCGACGCGGAGGAGGCGCTGCGGAAGTCCATCGCCGTCCAGGTCGCGCGGGCGGCGAAGCGCCCGCCGGGCCAGGCGCCGCTCGACCCCGACCCGTGGCGCCTGCTCGCCCAGCTGAAGCTCGAGGGCGGGGACGACGCGGGCGCCGTCGTCGTGCTCGAGGACCTCGCCACGCGGCTCCCGGCCGAGGGCGCCGTCGCGCTCCGCGAGCTCGGGCGGGTCCACGCCGAGCGCGGCGACCTGGAGGGCGCGGCCGCGCTCTACCGCAAGGCCGTGGCCGCCGAGCGGCGGGACACGGAGTCCTGGAGGCGGCTCGCCGAGCTGGAGGAGTCCCGGCGCCACTTCGACGAGGCCCGCCGCGCCTGGGAAGGGCTCATCCGCCAGGACTCGGACGACCCCGACGCGCTGGTCGCGCTGGGGCGGCTCGAGCTGCGGGCGGGTGACGTGGCGGGCGCCCGCGCCTTCTTCGACCAGTCCATCCACGTCTCGCCCGACGACGCCGAGCCCCGCGTCCGGGTGGCCTTCGCCTGGCTCGACGCCCGCCGCCCCGGCCGACGCGCTGGCCACGCTGGACGGAGCGTCGCGCACGCGCCCCGACCCGCGCGTGCTCTACGTGCGCGGGCTCGCGCTGCGCGACGAGCGGCGCTACGACGAGTCGGCCGCGGCCTTCGCCGCCGTGAGCCCGGCCGAGCCGGAGCTGGGGCTCGCCGCGCTGGCGGCCCGGGCCTCGGTCCTGGCGCAGGCGGGCCGTCCCGCCGAGGGGCTGGCCCTCCTCGACGCGGCGCTCGTCGACCACCCGGGCGACGTCCGGCTGATCGCCGCGCGCGGCTACGTGCTCGAGAAGTCCGGGCCGGGCCCAGGAAGCCGTCACCTGGCTCACCGAGGCCCTGGCCCGGCAGCCCAGGTCGGAGCGCCTCCGCGTCGCGCTGGCGATCGCCCAGGATCGGGCCGGCGATCGTGCCGGCGCCATCCAGACCATGCAGTCGGTGCTGGAGCGCACGCCCGACGACGCCGAGGCCATGAACTTCGTGGGCTACAGCTGGGCCGAGAAGGGCGAGCGGCTCGACGAGGCGGAGAAGCTGGTGCGGCGCGCGGTGGAGCTCGACCCGGACAACGGCTCCTACCTCGACTCGCTGGGCTGGATCCTCTTCCAGCGGGGCGACGTCCCGGCTGCGGTCTCCACCCTCGAGCGGGCCGAGGCCCTGGCCGGGCCGGAGCCCACCATCCTCGAGCACCTCGGCGACGCCTACCGGCGGGCGGGGCGCGACGCGGACGCCGCGGCCGCCTGGCGCCGGGCCGTCCACGCGCTCGACGAGGGCGCCGAGCCCGACGTGCCCGGCCAGCGCGCCGGGATCGAGAAGAAGCTTCGCGACCTGCCGGGCGAGGTCCGCCCGGCCCGGAGGTGAACCTTGGCCGTTCCCGTGTTTCCCCGATCCGAAGAGGCGCGCCGCACCGAGGGCAACGTCCGGGCGTCCGGCGGCCCGGAGATCCGCTGGGAGCGCTACACGCCGACCCACCCCCGGTCGACGGTCCTGGTGCTCCACGGCGCGGGCGACCACGCCGGCCGCTACGCCGGCATCACCACCGCGCTGGTCGCGGCAGGTCACGAGGTGGCGCTCCTCGACTTCCGCGGGCACGGAAGGTCCGGAGGCAAGCGCTGGTACGTGGACCGCTTCGAGGACTACCTGGCCGACCTCGACGCCTTCGCCGCACCAGGTCCGGGCCGAGGCGGCCGGGCGAAAGCTCTTCGTGGTGGCGCACAGCCAGGGCGGGCACATCGCCGCGCACTGGGCGCTCGGCGGGGGCAAGGACGTGGCCGGCTACGTCCTCTCCAATCCCTACTTCCGCCTCGCCATCGATCCGCCCAAGCTGCAGATCTGGTCGGCGCTTGCTGGTCGGGAAGATCATCCCGCACCTGCCGGTGGACGCGAAGCTCGACCTGGCCGCCCTGACGAGCGACCCCGAGATGCAGGCCTGGAGCGCCGCCGACCCGCTCTACCAGCGCAAGACCACGCCCGCGCTGGTTCACCGAGTCGGGGCGGGCCCAGGAAGACCTCCGCCGGGAGATGGCGCGCTTCGACCGGCCGCTCCTCCTGATGCTCGGGACCGGCGACCGGATCGCCGACGGCGCGGCCAGCACCGAGTTCTTCGCCGCCATCTCCTCGAAGGACAAGACGCTGCGCGAGTACGCCGCCTTCGAGCACGAGATCTTCAACGAGCGGGGCCGGGCCGCCCCGATCGGCGACGCCGTCTCCTGGATCTCGGAGCGGAGCGCCCCAGGGAAGCGTTGACCGGGGCGAGGGGCGCCCCCTATCCTTCGCCGCGAGGCCAGCCACGACCCACGACGACCAGAGCGCTGCAGCGGCCGGAGCCCCCTCGGTGGTGGGGCCGGGAACGTCGATCGACGGCGAGGTCGCCGGCGACGGGGACCTGCTCGTCCGCGGCCGGGTGCGCGGCCGCGTCACCCTGGGTGGTTCCCTCACCGTCGATCCGGCCGGCGAGGTCGAGGCCGACGTGACCGCCGGCGGGACGGTGCGGCTCGAGGCCGACTCCCGCGTGGTGGGCGACATCCGCGCGCCCCGGGTGGTGATCGTCGACGGCGCCTCCTTCCGCGGAGCCGTGGACACGTCCGGCGCGGCACCGGTTCCTCCGCCGGCGCGCGAGACGTAGCCGGTGGAGCACGTTCCCATCGAGGAGATCGCCGCCGACGCGACCTTCCGGCTCCGGGAGCCGGGCGACGTCGCCGAGCTGGCCGTGTCGATGGGGCGGCTCGGGCAGCTCGCTCCGGTGGACCTGCGCCCGCTTCCGCCCGGCACGCCGGACGGGGAGGGGAAGCGCTGGCAGGTGGTGGCGGGGTTCCGGCGCATGGAGGCCCTGCGCCTCCTGCAGCGGGAGCGCGTGCTCGCTCGCGTCCACCCGGCGCTCGGCGACCCGCGACGCCTGGGCGCTGGCGCTCGCGGGGCCCCTCTTCGAGGAGCCCTGGACCGCCGCCGAGCTCGACGCGATCGCCGGCAAGGTCCGCGCCTCGCTGCCCTGGGCCGAGCCGGTGCTCGCCGCGCGGCGCAAGCGGGCGGCGCCTGCGACGGCTCCGTCCCGCGGCGCCGCCCGGGAGCCCGCTGCCGAGGCGCCGCGGAAGGCCGCCCCCGAGCCAGCCCGCACGCCGGCCGCCGAGCCGGCCCCCGATCGCGGCCGCCTTCGCCCGCCAGCTGGCCGTTCGCGCCTACGACCTGAACCGGGAGCTGGCCGCCGCGTTCGAGACCTGGCCGGCCCTTCCGCCGGAAGGTCGCGCCCTCGTCCTCACCCAGCTCCGCTACCTCGCCCGCCTGCTGCCGATGCTCGAAAGGGAGACGACATGAGCCCCGCCGAAGACCGCGCCCGCCTCCTCCAGCTCCTCCGCGAGCTCTCCTTCGAGAAGCGGAAGGTGACCCTCGCCTCCGGCAAGGAGAGCGACTTCTACATCGACTGCAAGCGCACCGCGCTCACCGCCGAGGGGCACGTGCTGGTCGGGCGGCAGCTCTTCGAGCGCATCCGCCAGCTCCGCCCGCTGGTGCGCGGCGCCGGGGGCCTCACCCTGGGGGCCGACCCGCTCGCCAGCGCCGTGGCCGTGGCGAGCTTCCTGGCCGGCGAGCCGGTGGACGCCTTCATCGTGCGCAAGGAGCCCAAGGGGCACGGCACCGGGCAGTGGATCGAGGGGCGCAAGACCATCCCGGACGGGAGCCGGGTCGCGGTCCTCGAGGACGTCATCACCACCGGGGGCAGCGCCGCCAAGGCCATCGAGCGCTGCCGCGCCGAGGGGCTGGTGGTGGCCGGCTGCTTCGCGCTCGTCGATCGCCAGGAGGGCGGGCGCGAGGCCATCGAGGCCCTCGGGGTCCCGGTCGACTCGCTCTTCACGCGCGCCGATTTTCTGGGATAGTGGCCGCCATGAAGCGGTTCCTCCTCCTCGCGCTGCTGCTGCCCGCCTGCCATTACCTGACGCCCGCGCCCGATCCGGCCACGAACGAGGGGGCCTGGGCCGAGGCGCGCGACGCGGCCACGCGGAAGGTGAAGCTCTACAACGCGCTCGACGACGTGGCCATCGCGACCGCCACCTACCAGTCGCCGGCGGTCCGCACCGCGCGGATCGACCGCCTCGCGGAGTGGAAGGGGATGCTGCCCGCCGAGAAGGAGGCGGCGCTGGCCCGCGAGCAGGCCGAGGCCGCCGAGGGCGAGGATTTCCTGCTCGCCTTCTTCTCCGAGGACCGCCGGGCGAACGACCTCGCCACCGATCACGGCACCTGGCGCGTGGCGATCGTGGTCGAACGGCAAGGAACAGTCGCTCCCCGCGAAGATCGCGACCGTGAAGCGGGACCCGACGCTGCAGGCGCTCTACCCGTACATCACCGAGTTCGACACCCTGTACCGGGTCCGCTTCCCGAAGTACCCCGGGCCGAAGCCGCTCGCCGAGCTCCCGTTCGAGCTGCGCATCGCCGGCGCGCTGGGGGCGCTCGACCTGGCCTACACGCCTCCGGCGAAGCGCCCCTGACGGCCGCGGTCAGCTCCGGGGCGACAGGTCTTCCATCTCGCCCCGGTGCAGGACCGTGTCCTTCAGGAACCGGTCGTCGGGGGTGGGGTGGTCGAGCAGGTAGTGGAGGCCGCGGGACTCCCCGCGCCGCAGGGCCGACTGCACGATGAGCAGCGCCACGTCGGCCAGGTTCCGCAGCTCGACCAGGTCGGGCGTGACCTGGTAGCGCCAGTAGTACTCCTGGATCTCCGAGCGGAGGATGCGCAGCCGGGTGCGGGCCCGCTCCAGCCGCTTCACCGACCGGACGATGCCCACGTAGTTCCACATGAACCGGCGCAGCTCGTCCCAGTTCTGGGCGACCACCACGCCCTCGTCGGGCGCCAGCGCGTCGCCCGGGTTCCAGTCGGGCACGGGCGGCTGGGGGCGCTTCTCGGCGAGCAGCTCGGCCGCGGCGATGCGCGGCGCGCCGCCCGAAGACCAGCCCCTCCAGGACCGAGTTCGAGGCCAGCCGGTTGGCGCCGTGGAGCCCGGTGCAGGCCACCTCGCCGGCGGCGAGCAGGTTCGGCAGGCCGGTCCGGCCGTGCAGGTCGGTGACCACGCCCCCGCACTGGTAGTGAGCGGCGGGGACCACCGGGATGGGCTGCACCGCCATGTCGATCCCGAACTCCCGGCAGGTCTGGTAGATGTGCGGGAAGTGGTCGAGCAGGAAGCCCTTCGGCAGGTGCGTCATGTCGAGGAAGGCGCAGTCGTCGCCGCGCCGCTTCACCTCGGCGTCGATGGAGCGGGCCACGATGTCGCGCGGCGCCAGCTCCTTGCGCGGGTCGTAGCGGATCATGAAGGCCTCGCCCGCCTTGTTGCGCAGGATGCCCCCCTCGCCGCGCAGGGCCTCGGAGATGAGGAAGCTCTTCGCGTCCGGGTGGAAGAGGCAGGTGGGGTGGAACTGGAAGAACTCCATGTTGGCCACCGACGCGCCGGCCCGGTAGGCCATGGCCACGCCGTCGCCGGTCGCCACGTCGGGGTTCGACGTGTAGAGGTAGACCTTGCCCGCACCGCCGGTGGCGAGCGTCGTCACCGCCGCGGTGAGCGTCCGGATGCCGCCGCTGGCCCGGTCGAGGACGTAGGCGCCCAGCGCCCGGTTCGGCCCCGGCACGCCCGCCCGCTCGCTCGTGATGAGGTCGATGGCGACCTGGTCCTCCTCGATGCGGATGCCGGCCGCCACGCAGGCGGCGAGCATCTTCTTCTCGATCTCCATCCCGGTGGTGTCCTTGGCGTGGGCCACGCGGCGGCGCGAGTGGCCCCCCTCCCGGGTGAGGTGGAGGCGGTCCGGCGCCTCCCGGTCGAACTCGACGCCCAGGGACTGCAGCCAGCGGATCCGCTCCGGCGCCTCCTGGACGGTGACCTCCACGGCGTCGCGGTGGCAGAGGCCGGCCCCGGCGACGAGGGTGTCCTCGACGTGGAGCGGGAACTGATCGTCCGGCCCGAGGACCGCGGCCACGCCGCCCTGGGCGTACTGGGTGTTGCCCTCCTGCCGGTTGCGCTTCGTCAGGACCAGCACGCTGCCGTGCTTCACCGCCTCGAGGGCGAAGGAGAGGCCGGCGACGCCGCCCCCCAGGACCAGGAAGTCGACGTGTTCGCGCGGGGATGGGGCCATGCCGGGATCCCTAGCACGCACCGCCGGAAGTTGTCATGGCGGGCGTCCGGGCGTTAGCATCGGAAGAGTCCATGTCCCGCCTGGCCGCCATGCTCCTCCTGGGCACGCTCGCCCTGTCTCCCGCCGCCGCGGCGGCCGGGGACACCTACGCCTGCAAGGACGCCGACGGCGTCTGGGTCCTGGGCAACGCGGGGCGGGACCGCTGCGTCACCAAGGTCACCCGGATCACCATGCGCCAGTCGCGCACCCCGGGCCCGCCGCCGACGGCCGCCGCCCGGGCGACGACCTACGCCGAGGCGAGGGCGATCATCCTCGCCCCCACCGCCTATCGCGAGCACATCCGACGAGCCGCGGAGACCTACAAGCTCCCCGAGGAGCTCCTCCACGCCGTCATGTCGGTGGAGTCGGGCTACAACCCGGTGGCCGTGTCGAACAAGGGCGCGGCCGGGCCTCATGCAGCTCATGCCCGAGACCGCCAAGGACATGTACGTGACGCGACGTGTGGAGCCCGTCGCAGAACATCGACGGGGGCGCTCGCTACCTGCGCATCCTCGCCAACCAGTACGAGGGCGATCTCGACGAAGACGCTGGCCGCCTACAATGCCGGTCCGGAGGCGGTCCGGCGCGCCGGCGGCGTTCCCAGCTACCAGGAGACCCGGGAGTACATCCGCAAGGTCCTCGGCGTCTACGAGCAGCTGAAGCAGCCGGAACGCCAGCGGGGTGACGAGTGGCAGCAGCGCCGGGACGGGTGAGGAGATCGCGCCGATCGACGAGGAGTTCCAGCACCACCTCGCGGTGGCGACGGAGCGGCTCGCCGGCGGGGACACCGAGGGGGCGCGCGAGCCCCTGCGCCGCGCGGCCGCGCGCCTGCCCGAGGACGGGACCGCGCTCGGGCTGCTCGGGCAGGCCTGCTACCGGGCCGGGCTCTTCGAGGAGTCCGCCGCCGCCTACGGCCGGCTCGTCGACGACAACCCGGCCGAGGTCTCCTCCCGGGTGAACCTGGGGCTCGCCTGGCTGAAGGGCGGCAACCTGCCCGACGCGGTGAAGCAGTTCTCCATCGCGCTCGACCTCGACCCGGAGCACCGGCGCGCCATGGGCTACCTGGGGCTGGCGCTGCTCGAGTCGGGGCGGTCCGCGCGAGGCCCGTCCCTGGTTCGAGCAGGCCGGGAGCGCCGCCATGCTGGCCCGCTGCGACGCCCTGATCACCGAGCGTGAAGCGCCTCCGCCTCCGGCCCCGCCGGCGGTGGAGCCTCCGGTGGTCGCGGTGGAGGCCCGAGCCGCCCCCGAGCCGCCGCCGGCGATCCCGGGACGCGTGCCGGTCTTCACGGGGGGGCTGGGCGCCTTCGCGGCGCAGCGCACGGTGCGGCCGCCGCCGGAGGTCTTCGCGGTGGAGGGCGGCATCCTCCACGTGGCGGTGCGCGGCGAGCTGGTGTGCCGGCTCGACGGGCTCTTCGCGGTGCGCGGGCGCGGTCACGGCGCGCCCCGAGGTGAAGCGCTTCCGCGGCAAGCTCACCGAGAAGCCGTTCGGCTCGGGCCGGGAGCGCATGAGCCGGGTGGCCGGCGACGGGGCGCTCTTCTTCCGCACGGGCGGCTGGGTGTTCACGGTCGTCGACCTGGCGGGCGACGCCGGCTACTTCCGCGAGGACTCGGTCTTCGCGCTGGAGGAGGCGGTGGTCTTCGAGAACGGGCGGGTGCCCTCGCGCCACTCGCGCGACCTCGACCTCGTCCACCTGCGCGGGCGCGGGCGCATGCTGCTCCGCACGGTGGCGGCGCCGGTGGCCATCGAGATCTCCGGCAGCGAGCCGCTGCGCGTGCCGCCCGCGGCGCTGGTGGGCTGGACCGGCGCGGTGACGCCTCGCATCGGGCTGCTCGCCGGCGGGGGCGTGCCCCCGGAGGCCGCGCCGTCCCCCGGGACGCCGGTGATGGTGGAGCTGGTGGGCGACGGCCGCGTGTTCGTGGACCCCGACGCATCGACGGCGGAGTGAGGGGCGGTTGAGCAACCTTCGCCGCGACCTGCTGAACGCGCCCAACGCGATCACCGCGATCCGCATCGCGATGATCCCGGTGATCCTGGCCTTCACCTACTACGAGGGGCGGGTGAACAGCTTCATCGCCGCGGTCCTCTTCGCGGTGACCGGGGCCACCGACTTCCTCGACGGGTGGGTGGCGCGCCGCACCGGATCGGTCACGGTGGTCGGCAAGTTCCTCGACCCGCTCGCCGACAAGCTGATCGTGATGTCGGTGCTGATCATGCTCGTGCACCTGGGGCGGGTGCCGGCCTGGCTGGTGATCCTGATCATCGCCCGCGAGTTCACCGTGACCGGGCTCCGCACCATGGCGATGAGCGAGGGGATCGTCATCGGCGCCGGGCAGGAGGGGAAGTACAAGACGAGCATCCAGATCGCGGCGATCTCGTTCCTGCTCCTTCACTACAAGTATCGGGTGGACTTCCTGGCCTTCGAGGTGGACGTCGACGCGAACGTGGTGGGGACGTGGCTCCTCTACCTGTCGGTGGCGTTCTCGCTCTGGTCGGCCTGGGTGTACATCCGCGACTTCTTCGGGGCCGTGTACGAGCCCGAGCCGAGGAGGGCAGAGGGAAGGGGAGGCGGGCCCTGCCGGAGAGCGGCAAGGCCCTTGACACTCCCGAGGGGGTCGCCCTATAAACGCGCCCCTCTACTAGGTTTTGCGGGAATAGCTCAGCGGTAGAGCATCGCCTTGCCAAGGCGAGGGTCGAGGGTTCAAATCCCTTTTCCCGCTCCATCTAACCCCCTGGTCCGCCGGGGGGTTTTTCTTTGTCGCCCTCCCGTGCTCCACGCCTGCTCCACGGCGGGGATGTTCTGCCGGGGCCGGCGCCAGGTCCAGCAACCTGCACCGCCTCCCGCTTCACGTCCGGCGAGAGGTGGGCGTACCGCAGCGTCATCTCGATGGTCTCGTGGCCGAGGAGCTCCTGGACGGCCTTGAGGGACACGCCGCGCATGACGAGGTGGGAGGCGAAGGTGTGGCGGAGGCCGTGGGTCGTGAGCCGCTTCGCGAGCCCGGCCTTCTTGCACGTCGACGGCACCACGTCCTTCACCAGGCTGTGGGTGAGCCGTCGTCCGTCCTGCTCGCAGAAGACGTAGGTCGCCCCGCAGGTGCCGGTGCGCCTTCAGGGTCGCCACGGCCTCGTCGGACAGAGGCACCTCGCGCGTCCGGCCCGCCCTTCGGTGGCCCCTCCTGGTCGTGCCAGAGCGTCCGGCGGACCACGAGCCGGCCGGCGACGAGGTCGACGTCCTCCCACTTGAGCGCGAGGAGCTCCCCGACGCGGAGGCCGGTCTTGAGCGCCGTCACCAGGAACGCCTTCCACTCAGGCGCGGCGGCCTGGAGGAAGCGGTCCGTCTCCTCGAACGAGAGGAACTGGATGTCGGCGTGCGGTGACCCTGCAGCTGCTTCACCCGCGGCGACGTGAGGCAGCTCACCCCACTCGACGGCCAGGTTGAGCATCTTCCGGAGGATGGCCAGGTGGTTGTTCACCGACTTCGCTGACTGTCCGTCCTTCAGCTTCCTGGCCTTGTAGGTCTCGACGTCGGCGGGCCCGATTGTGTCGAGCCGCATCGCGCCCGAACGCCGGCACGAGGTGGGCTTCATAGTCACGCGCTTCGCGTAGACGGTGCTGGGCTTGTTGTTCACCTCCGAGTAGTCGAGGAACCGCGTCTGGAAGCCTCCAGCGTCGGAACCTCCTTCTTCTCCGCCCTGCCGTGCATGGCGAGGTCGTGTTCCCGCTGCTCGCCCCACCGCCTGGCGGCGGTCTTCGACGACACGGGCGCGTCGGTGCGCTCCCGCATCCTCTTGCCGTCTGGTGTTCTGACGAGGATGTCCACTTCCCATCGTTTCCCGTTTCTGCTCCGACGTACCTTCACGCTCATCGCCGATCTCCTTCCGGCGAAGGCGTTCCACTCTTCTCCGAGAGCCACTGTAGCAGCGACTCCCGACGGAACAGGAGGCGTCGCCCGACTCCGAATGACGCCAGGGATCTGACCGCGTTCGACCATCGTGTAGATGGCCTTGGGCGAGGTCCTGAGTAGCCCGGCGACATCCGCGACTGTGTGGAGTTGGGGGAGGGGAGTTCCGCCTACCACGGAGAAGGGCGGCTTCATGACCGCACCCCCGCGAGTAGATGATTGGCAAGACGACCGCTGTGTTCCGGCCCATCCCATCATCACGATGACCATGGGCGGAACTTGCCGTCGGGCTGGGCGGCTCCTGGCGCCCAGTCGACGCCGGCTAGGGCACTTGCAGGTCGCAGCCGGCGATGACGTCGACGAACTTGCGGGAGCCGGCGCAGGACCACGGCCACACGTGTCGAGAACCGAGTTGCCACCCCTCGCAGCTGTTGCCGACGGTCCGGACAGGCGGTTGCAGGAGAGAGTGAGCGTAGCCTGGCTCTTGCGGAGAAGAAGACCCTCGGCGTCTTGTCGGCGGAGGTCATGGGACACCAGCCGGGGGCGAGACGGTCACCGGGGATGCACCCGGTTGGGTGCCAGAGCCTGGATTCGTTTCCGCACTCCCAGGGGAGGGGGTTGTGCGGAAAGGAATCGGACTGGGCTTCCAGAAGACATGCGGGTCGCCTTTCACCCCCTCGCCCTTCCGCCTGAGCTTGCCGTCCTTCATGAGCTCGCCCGCTACCTTGCGGGCGGTGGGCTCCTTGATGTCGGTGCCGGCGATGATGTCCTTGAGCTGGGCGGCGTTGGTCTCACCCGTTGGCGCGGAATCGAGCAGCACCTTCTCGGCTTCGGCGCTGATGACCGCCATGCCGTCTCTTCGCTCGTAGCCACTTGGCGTGAGCTCCACGTACAGGATGGAAGGGATCGAGGGATACCGGGACGCGGTGTTGATCACCCGTACGTATTGGAGACCCTTGTCCCTCCGGACGATGGATGGAGAGGATGGCGTCGACCCCTCCT
Organism: uncultured delta proteobacterium; assembly: GCA_963766715.1. Taxonomy (GTDB): domain Bacteria; phylum Myxococcota; class Myxococcia; order Myxococcales; family Anaeromyxobacteraceae; genus CAIOAK01. The sequence continues at coordinate 4,992 of CAVYBH010000010.1, read as the reverse complement.
GCGAGTGCTGTGCTCCCGCGGCTGGAGTCACCTACTCCGCCTCCAGACTTCTTCTCGTGATGCACCACGATGACCGCCAGCCCGGCCTTGGCGGCGTCCTGGAGCGGCCGGAGGCTTTCCAGGGCGGAGCCTGTATCGTTCTCGGCATCCCCACGCCAACTCGCGAATTGAGCGAGTGTGTCCACCACGAGGACCTTCGCTCCCGTTTCCTTGGCGACTTCCATGGCAGCAGCCATCTGTTCGGCAAAGGTGGCTTCGCGGGAGGGGTCATATCGAAGGAACTTCAGGTCGGGTCTGCCGTGTGTTCCAGCTCGCCGCAAGAGTTCCACGAAGGTCGTTCTTTCCTCGGTCAAGATCACGACGGGAGACTTCTTCGTGGTGCTTCCCAGGAAATCTCTTCCATCCATGATTCGCGCCACCATGTGGGACACGAAGGTGGATTTCCCGCTCAGTTTCGGCTTGCCGGTGATCAGTGTGATGCCACCTTCGGCCACCAGGTCGGACACCACCCACTTGACCTTCTCGTCGGCCAGCTTGGGATCATTGGCCGTTTCAAAGGCTAGTATTGTTTTCCGCACTACTTCCTCTCTTAGTAGTGCGGAATCGAATCTGGCCTTCGGGAGGGATCCAGCGGGGTACTTCATGACGCTGGTGACGATCTTGTTGATAGCTCCATCAGGGAGGGGTGGAGAGCATCGGACCCGGTTCTCGGTGGTGAGGGCCGCCGTGATGGCTTCCCGGCCAGCGCCTTTGGAACGCATGCTGGCCGCCAGGCCGAACAGGGTGGTGTTCCTCTGACCATCCAAGATGGAGGCCTCGCCATTTGCCCCTGCGGATGAAGGGGTGATGCCCAAGACCAGGTCGAGCAGGGCCGGAGGCATGTCAGCGAACGACAAGTCGGCGAACCCGTGGCCCGCCACGAAGTCGTAGTCGCCATCTACATGGTTCGACCATGGCGCCAGGACGTAGCCACCGTCTCCGCGCACATCGATCCCAGGGAGCATGTCCTGGCGATTCCCGACATGGCCTCCGGGATGTCGGAAGTAGATGTGGAGTCCGCCGCTGCCGGTCTTGACCATGGGCGTGGCCGGCGGGAGTCCATGCTTGGCGACAAACTCATCGAATGAGTCCTGCCCGCCATGCCGGGGGTCTATATCGACGACGACGATGCCGGATGCAGCCCCGGTACGAATGGCGATGTTGGCGTTCACCTCGCGTAGGAAGAAGTACTGGACCTCTCAGGGTCGGTTGTCGCTGAATAAAATCCATCGTGCGTCATCGGATGTTTGCCGATGGTCCCGCAGGTCAGATCTCCACATGAGCAAGCCCCGTTGTCGCGCACGAATTGGACAGGGAATACGGCCAGACCGCGAGAGGCATAGTGGAGCGCCCAGGAAAGAGTTAGATTGGTGTCGGATGTTCCGGCTATAATAGACATGGTAATTGGCTCCTGTGAGGGACGGTAATTGGTTCATGGGCCCCGACTGCGCCAACAGTCGGGGGCCTCCTGCTAATTGCCACTCTCCTTATGGCGCAGAGCTCCCCGCCTGAGTCCTAACTCGTCCTCCAGCGTTTCCCGGAAGCCATCGGGTGCCGGATTCACGCCACGAATCCAGGCTGAGAATGTCGATGGGCGCTTCCCGAGAGACATCGCGAACTGCCCTTGCGAGATGCCTCGGCGGACCAGTTGGACAAGAAGTTCTCTGTGATTGATTGAACCCACATTTGCCTCCTTATGCTGAATCGCCAGCATTGAGGCGACGGTACCGGCGTCCGAATATGTGTGGGAAGGACTGTCTTCTTTAAGTTCGAAACTGTCCTGCGAAGATAGTCAGGAAGAACCGCAAATAGTCATAAGTGTCCAAATGAGGAATAGCGTCTTTCCGTGGGATAGCCCGCAGGAATTCCTTCCCAATAAGGGAGGCAAAGGGCGACGCTGGCGACGTGGACGGATGGGCGACTATCAGAGCGATCGAACGGCCAGACCGCGGCAAGCCGCAACAACGGCGCGTTGAGCCGAGGCCCGACATCCGCCGAAGGCAAGGACACGAGGTCCGTTGAACTCGGTTCGCACGGCGTCAGCGCAGAGCGCGTCGTCCTACCCTGGCGAATCCGTCGAAGACCATCATCGTGCAGGTGGATGCCTGGCTCGACACCTTTCAGCCGAACCGACGCCGAGGGCGAGACTCGCCAAGTAGCATCGCGCTTCTTCGGTGGCGTCGTTCGTCCGAATTGAAGAAGTCGATATCCAGGCGACAGAAGGCGCGAGGTGCTTCGAAGCGTCGAAGACGAGACCAACGAAAGAAATTTCTCGACCCGTAAGAACGCCCGAGCCGCCGTCAGATCATGGCCGAAACTTGTGAAGGGTCACATCCTCCGTGCCCTGGGAAGAAGTGACAGCTCCTCGCGCCCATGAAGAAGGTCATGGAGATGGCCGTAGGAGTCGACGTCACCGGCGTCCTGGTTCCTCGAGGCGCCAACGGCGTCTGGCCGCTGCCATCGGCGAGCCGGAGGCTTTCCATTACGTCCGGTCGTCGCCTACCGACGTCATCGACCTGGCCACATGTCGCGGCCTGAGTGTCGGGCAATCTTCCCGCGTCAAGAGCTGGTCAGTTAAGACCCCGCTCTCGATGGAGTTGCATGCCGGCGACCGAGACTCGCTCTCGATCGATACGAGGGCGCATCATCGGGAACTGGATGGGGTCCGAATCGGTTCTCAAGCAGGTCGGGGAGCGCGATCCCAGGAAGTCTGCCCAGGTTCGCTCGTCCATGTCGAACTGCGTGTCATCAGCCGCAACCTCGCCCCGCGATAGGGCTATGGCCTCCGAAGGGACCCTACCGGCCCCCTCTCAGTGAGAAGCGCGTTTCGGGCCTCACACGAGGGACCTCGTCAGCCCCTCCAGATTTCCATCTGAGGCTCCAGAGAAGAAACTGGCCTACCACTCCCCGGCTGCCCTGCAGATCCCCCGCAGGACCCCCACCCGGCCTTCTTGAATCGGTCCTGGAGAGGGGCGCCTCGATTTTTCGGGGGGAGATTTGGAGCCACGTCGAGTGGACAAGTCTTCGGCTCCACGGGGACCGGCCTCTTTCGGGAGCGAAATTCTCGACGTCGAGACTTTCCGGCACCTGGCCAGCACCGCCGACTTCCTGGGGCCCAAGCGGGGCACGGGGCTCAAGGTTCGGAGTCCATGTCTGCCTGGGTGCTAGGCTGCCTCCTCGGGGAGGGGGACCTTGCGAATCCTGTCGTTGGTGCTCGCCGCCATCCTGTTGGCCCCGGCACAGATCGATGCGAAGACACCAAAGTGGGGGACATTCGTCTTCCCCCACGTCGAGCTCCCACTCCGGATCGAGCCACTCGTCGAGCCACACCGGAGGAAGTCACACCTCGAAGTCGCACACGACGTCGAGTTCGCATTCGCACACGTCGAGCCCGAGCAAGTCCAGCCACAGCAGCACCAAGTCGTCCACGTCCAGCAGTAGCCATGGACGAAGCACAGCAGCACCAAGCGCGACCCGAAGCAGCGGGAGGCGTTCATGAAGTCCCATCCATGCCCGTCGACCGGCAAGAACTCGGTGCGTGCCCTGGCTACGTCGTGGACCACAAGCAGGCCTTGAAGCACGGTGGGGCGGACTCTCCGTCCAACATGCAGTGGCAGACCAAGGAAGCCGCGAAGGCGAAGGACAAGTGGGAGTGAGGACCGGGGAGACCGTCGCCACCACGAGTCTGCTGGCGTCCGCGTTTGTTAGTCTCCTTCGACACGCGAGGTGGGAGAACAACCATGCGGACTGGAGTCGAGACCGTACGCGCATTCTTCGGGTCTCCTGGTGGGCACGCGAGGAGGCAAAGTGCCACGCGGGGCGTTCTTATCGCGACGGTCTGGCCATGGAGGTTGCAACGACAAGATGGAAATGCGGGATTGCAGGGAGCTGTTTGTGGAGTTCCCTGTCGATGCAAGGGCCGCGCAGGCCAACCTCCCGGCCGGCTACCACGTCAAACGGCGCACGGACGGCAGTGCCGGTCTTGCTGCTCATGGTTCAGGATTGCGCCGAAGGCCGGCTGGATTTAGTCCTGCCGGTCAAGCCCCTCCGCTTCTCGCACTTGTGGATTGAGGTCACTGGTCCCGACGAGACCGGGAGCGAACACTGCCTGGAACCAGCCGATCCCTGCCCACCGCGCACGACTACGCAAGCCCCCACCAGATACAGAGTCTTGTAGCCCACATCGCCCTGGAGCATCAGTTGGGATTGCAAGTGAGCACGTCGAAGATATTTCCCTCTGGCGGAGTCCCCGCCCCGGAGCGAAGAGGCATGGTGGTAGAGCAGCTAGGCCATGTTGGTTACCGATGGACCGATGCGAGCCGACTCTGGCAGGTGTCGGAGTTTGTCACCGGGAGGCGCTCGGGAGTTCGGCGACCTTTGGAAGCGGCGAACGAGCGGCATCGTGGAGTGCCGGTCCAACTTCCTTGGTCAATCCAAAGTCGTCTTACAGGCCGATCCCGATTCGGCCGTCGGACGCCTCGGTTTTGGTCCCACTTTGCGTGGCGATGGCTACCTGGTCGAGATGCCCGACTGTCAGGTCTCTCATCAACGTGCTGTCACGCTAAGACGGGCCCGCTAGATTTTTGCTCCAGCCCTTCTCTTTTCCTGCGGCGTCATCTTGATGAATACGTTCCATGGAATCCCTAGGCGACGGGCCTCCCGGCGCTGCCACATGACGATGAGCGCGCCGATTCCCCAGATTGGAAGCAAGGTCTCAAGCATCTGGGGGTCCTCCTTTTCTTTCAAAGTAGACGTTGGCGGCTGACATCGGGTTCCCGGACTGGTCCCCGAGCCGGCGACCCCCCAGCCCCTTCAGACTCGACCCCCACCCCACCCCCGGGCATGAAGATTCTTGGGGGTTGTTCTGGAGCCTAACTATCGGAACACTCGCCGTAAATCTTCGCCAACAACTCCTCCCAATCGACTACGCTGTCCGTCCACCCAGTCAAGCCA
>CAVYBH010000009.1:0-100079 GCA_963766715.1 uncultured delta proteobacterium | reverse complement strand
GGAACTGGCTCGTGTCCGCGCCCGTGCGATAGTGCGCTTTCTTTCATCTCCGGGGGGAGAGGTCGCCAGGGTCTTGAACACGGTCGTCGTCGCATTCCTGATCTCACTGGCGGTAGCGCTCCTCCTGACCCCGCTCGTCCGGGCGGCGGCCATCCGCTTCGGCGCGCTCGACCACGCGCTCACCTCCCGCAAGATCCACGGCAAGCCCATTCCCCGGCTCGGCGGCGTCGCCATCGTCGTGGCCTTCTACGTCCCGCTGGTCGCGCTCTTCTTCTTCGACACCGGGGTGGGGCGGCTCTTCTGGAGCCAGCCCCAGCGGGCCCTGGCGCTCATCCTGGGCGGCCTCGCCATGGCCGCGCTCGGGATCTTCGACGACCTGAAGGGCTCCGGCGCCCGTCTCAAGTTCGTGGTCCAGGTCCTGATCGCCGTGCTCATGTGGTGGGCCGACTTCCGGGCCGACACCATCGCGACCCCGTTCGGCACGCTGGATCTGGGGCTCCTCGGCCTTCCCGTCACCGTGCTGTGGATCGTGGGCATCACGAACGCCCTGAACCTCATCGACGGCCTCGACGGCCTCGCCGCCGGGGTCGCGCTCGCCGCCGCGAGCGCCATCTTCTGGATCAGCTTCTCGAACCACCGCGCGCTCATGACGCTCTTCATGGCGTGCCTGGCGGGAGGGCTCCTGGGGTTCCTCCGCTACAACTTCCACCCGGCCTCGATCTTCATGGGGGACGCCGGCAGCCTCTTCGTGGGCTTCGTGCTGGCCAGCACCGCGCTCGAGACCCACGAGAAGTCCACCACGGCCGTGGCCCTCCTCGTCCCCATCGTGGCGCTCGGCCTCCCCATCGGCGACACGCTCCTCGCCATGACGCGGCGGGCCGTTCGAGGCCAGCCGGTGTTCTCGTCCGATCGAGGGCACATCCACCACCGGCTCATGGCCCGCGGCCTCTCCCACCGGGCCACCGTGCTCGCCCTCTACGGCATCGCCATCGTGCTCGCCGGGGTGGCGGTGGGGCTCTTCAACTCCGATGCCGCGCAGACCCTCGCCTACGGCGGCGCCCTCGGCGCCATCGCGTTCATGCTGCTCCTCGCGGCGGGCTACGTCCGCTTCGATCAGGGGCGGCAGCTTCTCGCGGACCGCAAGAACAACCTGGCCATGCGGACCGCCGTCCGGGAGGCCGGCGACAGGCTTCGCCGGACCGAGCACGTCGACGCCGTCTGGGGGGTCGTCCGGGACACGGTGCCGCAGCTCCAGGCCACCTGTGCGTCGCTCGTCGTCGTGGTGCGCAACGGCTCCGCCACGCGCACCGAGTTCTCCTGGGGATTCGACGAGGCGCCGTCCGAGATGGTCCGGGCCCGCTTCAGCCTGCTCGGCGAGCGCCCCGACGACGGGCGGCTCGAGCTGGGGTTCACCGACGGCCGGCGCACGATCGACCGGGACACCGAGATCTCGGTCGAGCTCCTCTGCGAGCACGTGCACGCGGCGGTGGAGCGGATCGGGGCGCGATACGCGGCGAACGGCGGTGTCGAGACCACCGAAAGCCGCAAGCTGCTGCCGTTCAAGAGGTAGCGCGAGCGCCTACCCCCCGAAGCTCGCCTCGTACCCCGCGTCCTCGATCCCCCGCGCCGCCTCCGTCATCCGGAGCGCGCCGAAGCAATCCAGCATCACCGCCAGCTCGTTCGTCGCCTTCGCGCCGATGCTCTTCTCGTAGGCGCCGGGGTGCGGGCCGTGCGGGATGCCGGCGGGGTGGAAGGAGATGCTCCCCGGACCCACTCCGCGACGCGAGGTGAACTCGCCCCGCTGGTAGAAGAGCACCTCGTCCACGTCCACGCTCGAGTGCGGGTACGGGCAGGGGATGGCGTCCTCGCCGAAGTCGAGGGGGCGGGGGACGAAGCTGCACACGAGCGCCCCGCGCGCGGCGAAGGTGCCGTGCACCGTGGGGGGCAGGTGGAACTGCCCGACGCGAGGCTGGAAGGCCAGGATGGGGAGCGCGAAGGGCCAGACCGCCCCGTCCCAGCCGGTCACGTCGAGCGGGGAGGTGGGCTGCCGGAAGCCGTGGAAGGCGCCGCCGCGCTTCACGAGCAGCTCGCGGATCCCCTCGTCGAGCGGGCCGCGGAAGGCGGGCCGGCGGAAGTCCCGGTGGTTGAACGGCGCGTCCATGCGGAGCTGCCCCGCGTCGTTGCGGAACTGCCGGGGGAGGGCGAGGCCGCCGAGCGCCTCGATGGAGAGCCAGCGCTGCGGGCCGGCGCCGGGGAGGAAGCGGTGCACGAGCCCCTTCGGCACGTACAGGTAGTCCTCCGGACCGAAGGGCACGTCGCCGAGCGCGGTGCGGAGCAGCCCGCCCCCCTCGGCCACGAAGTAGAGGTCGTCGCCGTCCCCGTTCGAGAGGTAGACGGGGTCCTCGGCGCCGGGCGTGACGAGCGAGATCACCACGTCGTCGTTCCAGAGCAGCGGCATCCGCGCGTCGACGGCGGGCTGTCCGCGGGCGGCCAGCTCGCCGGTCCGGAAGTGGCGCTTGCGGAGCGCGGGGGGCGCCGGCGGGGCCGAGCCGGGCACCGTCCACCCGTGGTGAATGTCGGCGGCCACCTGCTCGTGCGGGCGCTCCTGGTGGTAGAGGATGGTGTACGGGCCGTCGAAGCCCTGCCGGGTCAGGCACTCCTCCCAGCGCAGCCGGCCGTCCGGGCCGCGGGACGCCGCGTGGTGCTTGCCCGGCACCTCGCCCAGCTGCATCCGGTCGATCACGCCCGCCCTTCCTTCTGCTGCTCCCGCTCGATGCTCTCGAAGAGCGCGCGGAAGTTGCCGGCGCCGAACCCCTCGTCGCCCTTGCGCTGGATGATCTCGTAGAAGAACGGGCCCGCCGCGGGCTCCCGGTAGAGCCCGGCCGAGTCCTTGAGGAAGATCTGCAGCATGTACGAGCCGCGCGCGCCGCCGTCCACCAGGATGCCAGCTCGCGCAGCGCCGGGATGGCCTCCTCGATCTTCTCGACCCCGATGCGGGTGAGCCGGTCGGGCAGCATGTCGTAGTAGCTGCCGGGGGTGGGCATGAACTCCACGCCGCGCTCGCGCAGCCCCTTCACCGCGCCCAGCATGTCCTTCACGGTGAGTGCCACGTGCTGGACCCCGTCCCCGCGCTGGTCCTCGTGGAAGAGCTGGATCTGCGAGGCCTGGAAGTCGGGGCGCCAGGGCTCGTTGTTCGCGAACTTCACGCCGGAGTGGGGATCGCGCATCACCACCGAGCGCAGCCCGGAGCCGTGGGCCTTCATGGCGGCGTCCCGCTGGCGGGTCACGTCGGCGGTGTGGAACTGCACCTCCCAGAACTCCTCGAAGCCGAGCACGTGCTCCATCCAGAGGAGCGCCGGCTTCATGGTGAGGAAGTTGGAGGTGACGTGGTCCATGTGCCCGAAGCCGAAGCGGTTCGCGCCGCCGCGGGGCTCGGGGTGGCGGACGAGGTAGGGGAACCCGGCCGGATAGTCGCGCCGCTCCACGAAGCGGAACTCGGTGTCGCCGAAGGGCGTGGTGATGCCGAAGCTCCGGAACGTGCCGCCGCCCTCCTTCACGCGTCATCACGTCGGTGGTGGGCGTGCCGCCCCGCTCCTCGACGAGCCGGAAGGTCCGGTCGATGTCCTCGACGTCGAAGATCAGCTGCCCCACGCCGTCGGGGTGCTTGCGGAGGAAGAGCCCCGCGTCGCTCGTGCCGGTGCCGAGCGGCTCGCTGACGAACACCTTCACGTCGCCCGCCTCGAACAGCGCCATGCGCTGGTGGAAGGCCGCGTCGAGCTCCGGGGAGGAGATCGCGGTCTCGGCGAAGTCCATCATCCGCGTGTAGAAGCGCCGGGACCGGTCGAGGTCGTGGACGTAGTAGTGGATCGCCTCGAGGCGGCGGATGCCGATGGGCTCGATCTTCACGGGGACCTCCTGGCGGGCGGGGGCGCGTCGGGCTGCACGTCGGGTTCGCTCTTCGCGAACGCGGGGAGCGGGGCGCAGGCGGCCTCGATGCGGAGCAGCGTGGGGAAGCCGGAGAGGTCGACGCCGAAGCGGCGGGCGCCGTAGAGCTGGGGAACGACGTACACGTCGGCGAGCGTCACCGCGTCGCCGTGGCAGAAGGTCCCGGCGCCGTCCTTCACCTCCCTCTCCAGGGCGGTCAGGCCGCGGGACAGGAAGTGCTGGGTGAAGGCCAGGTCGTCGCCGGGGTGGCGCTCGCGCAGCCACTTCATGGTCGAGGCGTTCTGGAAGGGCTGGATGGACGAGTTCACGTCCTCGGCCAGGCGCCGGACGCGGGCCCGGCCAGCGGGGTCGCGGGGGAGGAGCGGCCGGGCGGGGTAGCGCTCCTCGAGCCATTCGAGGATGGCCATCGACTGCGCGAGCCGCAGCGTGACGCCGCTCGTCCTCCACCTCGAGCACCGGCACCATCGACATGGGGTTTCGCGCCGCGTGCTCGGCGCCGAACTGGGCTCCGGCCTGCAGGTTCGACCGCACGGTACGTGAAGGGCAGCCCCTTCCAGTGAAGCCCGATGCGGACGCGCCAGGAGGACGAGGATCGCCAGTAGGAATGGAGGGTCAGGGTCACGTTCGTGACCTAACCGGGCGAGCGAGGGAATACAGCCCCCAGGGGTTCGGCAGGCGGTGGACAGGAAACCCTGGGTGCGGAAGGACCTGCCGGATCCCGATCGGGGCCTTCTCGGAAATCTCCCCTGTTCACGAGGCATTAGGCGCGGGGCCGGGACTTGGATCCGGGCACGATTCCTGCGAAGGTCACCCCTTTCCGCTGGAACGAAACGTCGCATCCCGCCGACCGCGCCGCCAAGAAGAGGCTTGCCCACATGAGTCCGCTCGCCCACTGCGCAGTCTTCTGGTTCGCCGGCCTGATGGCCGGAGCACTCCTCGGCTGGATGCAGGGACGACGGCAGATGGCGAAGGACAATGGGCAAAAGCAGTCGTCGCCGCGCCGCTCGAACTCGCTCCGGGTCGTCCAGGAGCCGCGGGGCGAGCGCCGGTCCATGCAGAAGTGCTCCTGACCGACTGCTGAGCGAAGCTCGACCCGGAGTCGCCCTGCCTCCCTTGGGGGGTGGGGCTATCCTCCCGCATCGCTTGGGTGTGTAGTGTCGTGTAGGCGATATCTGCAGGCCCGCCGCGGAGGGGTCATGAGCGAACACGAGTACCTCGCGAACGTCGCGATGTCCGTCGCTCTGCTGATCGGGGCCCTCGTCGTCGACGTGAGGCTCTGGCGGTCCCGAAGGCAAAAGCAGCGGCCGGATCGGTACGCACTCCCGTGGGCGACGACCGCGAAGTCCGCAGCGACGGGCCGCCGAAGCCTCGCATCCTGCACGTCGGGTAGTCGGTCGACGGTTCCAGCGCTCGACGAGTTTGCACTGGCGCGGCGGCCGCCCTCGCCCTGTCAGACCTCCGTGCGACCATCTGAACGCATGGACAGTACTTCACTCCACGTGATGCTCGAGGACCTGGCGGCGCGCGCCTGGGAGCTCGAGGTTCCCGAGTCCCGGCGCGGGCTCGACCGCGGGGAGTGCGCCCTGCTCGTCGACGGCCTGCTCGCCCGGGTGGCGCGCGGCCGGGGCGCCCTCGACGTCGCCATCGGCGACCGGCTCTGCGATCTCGGCGTGGGCGACCGGGTGCTGCGTCTGGGCTACTCCGGGCTCGCCGACCACGCCCGGGAGGTCCTGGGCCTGTCCGGCCGCACCGCGCTGGGCATGGCGCGGCTGGCCCGCGAGCTTCGGTCGAGGCCGCTCCTCGCTGCGGCCGTCCGCGGCGGCCAGGTGAGCACGCGAAAGGCCGAGGTCGTGCTGGCTGTGGCGGTCGGAGAGGCCGAGGGTGGCTGGGTCGAGCGGGCCCGGCGAATGACGGTGCGGGAGCTCCAGGCAGGGGTGCGGGCCGATGCCCAGGGGGGCGCGAGGGGCGGCGGCGCCGCAGGAGCCGGAGCAGCCGACGACGAATGGTGGGACCGGGTCCTCGTCGACGCGTCCCCGGCGACCCGCGAGCGCTTCGAGGAAGCCATGTCGATGGCGGGACAGGTGCTCGGGCCAACCTCCCAGCGCTGGGAGCGGCTCGAGGCCATCTGCCAGGAGTACCTGGGGGCGCACGAGGGGCCGGGCGAGGCGGAGCCGGTGCGCGACGATCCCACCCTCGCCGAGCTGAAGCGGGTGCTCGAGGAGGAGACGGGGCGCTGGGAGGCGCTCGAGGCGGTGCCGCCGGTCGAGGTCCCCGAGGTGGCCGGATCGGGCGAGTCCCTCGAGTCCGGCGACCCGCGCCAGCATCGAGGCCGCGCTGCGCGAGCTCGCCCGGATGCGAGACGGGTGGGACGAGCTCGTCGGGCACCTGGCGCTCCTGGTTCGCCACCTCTCCCTCTGGCGGGAGATGGGGTTCGCCTCGTTCGATCACTACTCCGCCGAGCGGCTGGGGCTGGCGGGCCGGACGGTCGAGCAGCGGGCCTGGCTGGAGCGGCGGCTCCACGAGCTGCCCGACCTGCGACAGGCCATGCGCGACGGGCGGGTGAGCTACGAGAAGGCGCGCATCGTGGCGGGTGTGGCCGGCGAGGACACGGCGGGCGAGTGGATCGAGCGCGCCGCGAGCCTGACCTGCATCGCGCTGCGCCGGGAGGCCGAGGCCCACGAGCTGAGGCAGACGTGTGCCGAGGGCTGCGTGTCCGTCCGGGTGCCGGCGGCGGTCGCCTTCCTGGCCGAGGAGGCCTTCGCGGCGGCCCGGAAGGCCGCGGGGCGGTGGCTGTCCCCCGACGAGTGCCTCTTCGCGCTCGCCGATCACTTCGTGCGGACGTGGGAGGTGCTGCTCGAGCGCCGGACCACGCCGGAGCGGCGCGCCATCGAGCGCGATCTCGGCTACTGCCAGGTGCCCGGGTGCAGCCGGGCGGCGGTGCATGCCCACCACGTCGTCTTCCGGTCGCGCGGCGGGAGCGACGACGCCTCGAACCTCGTGGCCCTCTGCGCCGCGCACCACCTCCACGGCGTGCACGCGGGCTGGGTCCGGGTGCACGGAACGGCGCCCCACGGGCTCGTGTGGGAGCTGGGAGAGGAGGGGAAGATGGCCGCGTAGGCGCGGCGGGTCGGGTCCGGGTGTCCGTCGCGGCGATCAGCCCGCCGGGACGACCTTCTGCTCCAGCCGGCCGAAGACGCTGCGCCCCTGCGCGTCGAACGCCTCCATCGCCACCTTGTCGCCGGCGCGAAGGAACGGGGTCTTGGCCTGCCGGTCCTGTGACGACAGGATCTCCAGCATGCGGCGCTCGGCGAGGCAGGAGATGCCGCGCTTGGTGTCGGCGTTGGAGACCGTGCCGCTGCCCAGGATCGTGCCGGAGACGAAGGCGCGGGTGTGGGCCACGTGCTCGAGCAGCTGGGCGAACGAGAAGTGCATCTCGGCGCCGGTCTCGAGGTCGCCGACCAGCCGGCCGTTCATCCAGACCTTGAACTGCAGCCAGGCGCGGCCGTCGTGCCAGGCGCCTCCCAGCTCGTCGGGGGTGACGACGAAGGGCGCGAAGGCGGTGGCCGGCTTCGACTGGAAGAACCCGAAGCCCTTCGCCAGCTCGGCGCTGACCAGGTTGCGGAGCGTCACGTCGTTGGCGAGGGCGACGAGCCGGATGTGGGGCTCCGCGTCCTCGGCGCGCGTCCCCATGGGGACGTCGCCCAGGATGACGGCCAGCTCTCCCTCGAAGTCGAGCCCCATGAGCGGGTCGGGGAGCAGGATGTCGTCGGCGGGGCCGAGCATGACGCCGCTGCCTCCCTGGTAGACGAGCGGGTCGGTCTCGAGCGAGGGCGGCAGGTCGGCGCCGCGCGCCTTGCGGACCAGCTTCACGTGGTTCAGGTAGGACGAGCCGTCGATCCACTCGTAGGCCCGGGGAAGCGGCGCCTGGAAGTGGTGGAGGACGAGCGGCGCGGTGACGATGCGGCCGTTCTCGAGGTCCAGGTCCAGCTCGCGCAGCTGGGGCTCGATCGAGTCCCAGTCGTCGAGCGCGGCCTGGAGGTTCCGGGCGATGTGGGAGGCGTCGGCGTACCGGGTGCCGTCGGTGCGCACGAGGGAGAGGCGGCCGTCGCGGGTGCCGTCACGGAGGGTGGCGAGGCGCATGGGGGCTCGCGGCTGGGCCTAATCGGGACGGATGTCTTCCACAATGCCGAGGCAGCCGAGGCCTCCGAGGAAGGGAGGCAGGGGCGGCCGAGCGGTATCGGGAGGGTACACCGGGAGAGTCGTCCGCCGGGGCGGTCCGTGGGGGAGGGTGACCGACGGTCCGTGGGGGGCCTTGTGGACGCCCGGCGGAGGCGTAACTTGGTGGCAGGCTGGAGGGACCGGGACGGTCTGCAACGGACGACTGGAGGTGCATCATGGGCGAAGGTGACAGGACTACCCCCGAAGGGGGATGCGCTTGCGACGGGCGCTGATCTGGCTCGCGGAGCAGCGGATGGCCGACCCGAAGGCGTCGCGATCGAAGCTCATCTCCGAGGCGGGACAGCGCTTCGACCTGTCGCCCATGGAGGAGGATTTCCTCATCGGCGAGTGGAAGGACAAGTGATGGCACTCGAGTGGAAGAAGATCCTGTGCCCGGTGGATTTCTCCGATGCGTCCCGCAGCGCCCTGCAGGTCGCGTCCGAGCTGGCGCGCCGCTTCGGCGGCGAGGTGACCGTCTTCCACGCCTACCCGCTGCCGGGCTACACGCTGCCCGAGGGCACGGTGCTGCCGGCCACCGGCATGCTGCAGGAGCTCGCCGAGCAGACCGACGCCCTGCTCGTCCGCTGGAAGGCCGAGGCCCTCGCCGACGGCGCGCCCAAGGTGGAGACCGCCAAGTCCGTGGGGGAGCCGGCCGCCGAGATCGTGGCCGCCGCCGAGGACGGGAAGTTCGACGCCATCGTGGTGGGGACGCACGGCCGCAGAGGCCTCGCCCACATGCTGCTCGGATCGGTCGCCGAGCGGGTGGTGCGCCGGGCGCCGATGCCGGTCGTCACGGTGCGTCCGCAGAAGAAGGAGTAGGGCGGCGAAGCAGGAGCGACGCGGCGCGTCAGTCCAGCGGCTCCACCGCCGGCTGCGGCAGGTGCCGCCGCGCCTTCTGGATCGCGTCCACCGTGTAGATGCCGAGCCCCGCCCAGATGAAGGCGAAGGTCACGGCGTGCGTGGCGTCGAAGGGCTCCCGGTAGGCGAGCACGGCCAGCGAGAACTGGAGCGTCGGGGCCACGTACTGGAGCAGGCCGATCGTCGACAGCCGCAGCCGGTGCACCCCCAGTGCGAACCAGACGAGCGGCAGCGCCGTCACCGCCCCGGCCGAGAGGAGCAGCACGCTCATGCTCGCCGAGGTCCCGAAGTGGGCCTCGCCGCGCCACCAGAGCCAGCCCAGGTAGGCGAAGGCCAGCGGCGCCAGGAAGGACGTCTCCACCAGCAGTCCGGCCACCGCGTCGATGCGGGCCTTCTTGCGGAGCAGCGCGTAGAGCGCGAACGAGACGGCGAGCGCGAGCGAGATCCAGGGCAGCCGCCCGTGCGCCGCCACCATCCAGGCCACGCCCACCGCCGCCAGCCCCACCGCGAAGGCCTGCAGCCGGTCGAGCCCCTCCTTCAGGAAGACCACCCCGAGCAGGATGGTGACGAGCGGGTTCATGAAGTAGCCCATGCTCGCCTCGAGCAGGTGGCCCGAGTTCACCGACCAGATGTAGAGCGCCCAGTTGCAGGAGATGAGGAGCGTCGTCGCCACGAAGGTGAGGACGCGGCGCCGGTCGGAGAGCGACCGGGCCACCTCCGCCCCCCGCCCCATCGCGACCGTCATCGCCCCCAGGAGCGCCACCGACGCAACCACCCGCCAGGAGAGGATCTCGACCGGTCCGGACGGGCGCAGGGCCTTGAAGTAGACCGGCGACAGGCCCCAGGCCAGGTACGCGGAAAGGGCGTAGAGGAGGCCCGAGGTCTGGGGGGAGCGGGGGATGGCGGCCTCCGAGGGAAGGAGGCCTATAACACGCGGAACCCCTTCACAAGTCGGCCCGATCCGGCGAGGATGGCGGGCCTATGAGCGACCTCTCGACGCGGTACATGGGGCTCGAGCTTCCCAGCCCTCTCGTCGTTGCCAGCTCCTCCATCTCCAACAAGCCCGAGAACTTCCAGTCGGCCGAGGCCAGCGGCGCGGGAGCCATCGTGCTCCGCTCGCTCTTCGAGGAGCAGATCGAGGCCGCCGAGACGGCGCTCGAGGAGGCGGTCTCCTTCCAGGCCGACGCGAACCCGGAGGCCCGCAGCTACCTGCCGCCCCAGCGCATCGGGCCGCGCGAGTACCTGCGCCTGCTCGACCGGGCCAAGAAGGCGGTGCGCATCCCGGTCATCGCCAGCCTCAACGCGGCCGCCGCCGGCAGCTGGAGCGAGTACGGCAAGCAGCTCGAGGACGCCGGCGCCGACGCCATCGAGGTGAACATCTACGCCGTCGGGGCCGACCCGGCCGTCAGCGGCGCCGACATCGAGCGCGAGTGCATCGAGATCGTCCGCTCGGTGCGCAAGGCGGTGAAGGTCCCCATCGCGCTCAAGCTCTCGCCCTACTTCACCTCCTTCGCCAACGTGGCGAAGAAGTTCGACGACGAGGGCGTGAACGCGCTCGTCCTCTTCAACCGCTTCCTGCAGCCGGACATCGACCTCGACCGCATGTCGCTCAACAGCTCCATGCAGCTCTCGCAGCCCTGGGAGATGCTGCTCCCGCTGCGCTGGACGGCCATCCTGCACGGCCGCGTGAAGGCCGACCTGGCCGCCTCCACCGGCGTGCACGACACCGCCGGCGTGGTGAAGATGCTGCTGGCCGGCGCGACCGTGGTGCAGCTGGCCGCGTCCCTGCTCCGCAACGGCGTGACCCACCTGGCCACGCTGCAGAAGGGGCTCGACGACTGGATGGAGCGCGGCCACTACTCCGCCATCGACGACTTCCGGGGCACGCTCTCGCAGAAGTCGGCCCGCGACCCGCGCGCCTTCGAGCGCGCGCAGTACGTGAACCTGATCCTCTCGCAGAACACGTAGGACTCCGGGGTTCCATGCGCAGCTTTCTCAGGATGGCTGCGGTCGCCGGTGCGCTCGCGATCGCAGGCCCGGCCTCGGCCCAGTACACCTTCCTGTCGCCCGACGTGAAGCCGCCGCCGCTGCGGCTGGACGGCTGGGACAACGTGGTGCGCGTGAACGTCGGCGCCGGCTTCTACAACTCGGGCTGGTACAACTGCTACTACGGGTTCTACGCCGGCACCTGCTCGACCGGGTCGTACACCAGCTTCATCCCGTTCCTCGTCGGGCCCCAGGTCGACTTCAACCTCGGCGGCGTGAGCAACGTCAGCGTGGGGCTCACCATCGGCATCGGGACGGTGAAGAGCAGCTACTTCGACGGCACCCAGGACGTGCACAAGTCCTCCAGCGTGACCATGTGGGAGCCCACGCTCGACTACGTCGTCAAGCCGGGAGGCCGGTCGGACGGCGAGGTGGCCCGGTTCCGCATCGGCGGAGGGCTCATCATCGGCCCGGATTCGCAAGATTGGCGGCGTCGGCCGCCTCGGCGCCGGCGTCTCGTTCTTCAACGCCAGCCGCCTCGGGATCGGGCTCGACCTGATCCTGGAGGGCGGGACGATGAACGGCTACTGGATCGGAGGCCTGCAGCTCCTGGCCTCGCCGGAATTCCACTTCTAGAGGACTCGCCACAATGAAAGCCGTCGCCGTATTTCCCGAGGAGCGCGCGCTCCGGCTCGTGGACCATCGCGAGCCGGCCATCCTGGCCCCCAGCGACGTGATCGTCCGCGTCCTCGACGTGGGCTTCTGCGGCACCGACCGCGAGATCGCCTCCTTCCGCACCGGGTCGCCCCCGTCCGAATCGGACTACCTGATCCTGGGTCACGAGGCGCTCGGCGAGGTGGTCGACGTGGGGTCGTCGGTGCGGCGCATCCGCCCGGGCGACCTGGTGGTGCCCACCGTGCGCCGTCCCTGCCGCCGCGAGACCTGCCGGGCCTGCCGCATGGGGCGCCCCGACTTCTGCCTCTCCGGCGAGTACACGCAGCGCGGGATCAAGGACGCCCACGGCTTCCTGGCCGAGCGCTTCTCCGACGACGCCCGCTGGCTGCAGCCGGTGCCCCGCGAGCTGCGCGACGTGGCCGTGCTGACCCAGCCGCTGGCGCTGGCCGAGACCGCCATCAGCCGAGCTGGAGCAGGTGCAGAAGCGGCTCCCCTGGGCGGCGCTGGGCGAGACCGGCGGGACGGGCAAGCGGGCGGTGGTCCTGGGCGCGGGGCCGGTGGCCCTGCTCGGCACCATGGCGCTCGTGGTCCGCGGCTACAAGGTCACCATCTACTCCCACGGGGGACGCGGCGAGCGGGCCGAGTTCGCCGAGTCGCTGGGGGCCCAGTTCATCACCGCCGACGAGGAGAAGCTCGACTCGCTGGTCGACCGGACCGGGCGCATCGACGTGATGCTCGAGGCCACCGGCGCCACGCCGCAGGCGCTCGCCGCCATGGAGCACCTGGGGCGAAACGGCGTCTATCTGCTGACCGGCATCCCCGGACGCCGCGGCGCCTTCACCCTCGACGCCGGCTACCTCCTGCACGGGATGGTGCAGCGCAACCAGGTCATCATCAGCCCGGTGCACCCCAGCGGCGAGGCCTTCCGCGCCGCCATCCAGGACATCGGGCTCTTCGAGCGTCGCTGGCCGGGCGCCCTGTCGCGCCTCATCTCCAGCCGCGTGTCGATCGACGACGCGCCCGAGGCGCTGCGGGAGCCGGCGACCGGGCTGAAGCGGGTCGTGACGGTCGCGGACTAGCGGCCCCGCCGTCGCGATGGCGGTCGCCCGTCGGCGGCCGCGGCGCCTACTTCGCGAGCGCGGTCACGTCCTCGGCCTGCATGCCCGTGGGCATGGGCACGTGCAGGATGGCCTTGCCGGAGAGGTCGAGCTTGCGCAGGTCGACCTTTCGGATGGCCAGGTTCCCGTAGGTCCGGAAGTAGAGGATCCGGTTGGTCAGGTCGTGGACGGTGGCCCACTGGGTCATCTCGTACTCGAGGGTGGCCGGCTTGCCGTCCTTGCCCGGGACCTTCTGCGCCACCGAGCCCACCGGGATGTCGACCGCGTTCAGGATGTGGAAGGCGACGTTCGCCCCCTCGGCGGCGTTGGGCGCCTGCACCGACGACCAGGCGAGCGCCGTGGCGCGGATGAAGCGGGCGGGCGGGGTGTAGTCGCCGGGGAGGCCGATGAGGCCGGTGCCCTGGCCGAGCGGCACGATCTCGGTCGAGCCGAGCCGCAGCGGGTCGACGTTCAGGTTGGTCAGGCTGACGTAGTTGCGCAGGTTCGTCTGGTGCCAGTCGAAGTTCGGGCTGTTGGTCAGGGTGCCGACCGGGTTCTCGTGGATCACGAGCTTGCCGCCCACGTACTCGACCACGATCGAGCCGCCCTGCGCGTCGGAGATGGCCCAGTGGAGCGGCTGCGGGCCGGCCGGCGGCATGGTGAGGTCGTAGACGGCGATGCCCGGCAGCGCGGCGCGCACTTCACCCACGGTCGAGAACTGGCTGAGGATCCAGTTGGAGAGCTCCAGATTGGAGACGGCCGGGGCGCCGGGGGCGGCCGGGAAGGGCTGGTACTGCACGAAGCCGGGGATGTAGAGGGTGCCCACCGACAGCCCCGCCTCGTTGATGCCGTCGGTGGAGATGTCGGCGCCGAGCGTGTTCATCCCGGCGAAGCCCTGCTTCGCGACCCAGGTGGTGCCCATCTTCAGGTCGGGCCGGGTCGCCGAGAGCCGGTAGCCGCGCGGGACGATCATCACCGCGCTCTGGAGCGGCATCCCCAGCTCCATCGACCGGCCGACCAGGATGGCGCCGTCCTTCGACTGGATCCGGAAGGTGGTGCAGGCGGACGCGTCGCCCGGGGCGAGCGCGCAGAGGGCGAGCGTGGAGACGGCGAGGGCCGCGGACAAGGCGAGCTTGATCTTCGGGGACATGCCGCCATCTAGGCGGCATCGCGCCCCGGCCCGCCAGGATTTCCCTGGGGGGGCCCTACTTGGGCGCCTGCCCTACTTGGGCGCTTCGATGCCCACCAGCTCGACGTCGAACAGCAGGGCCGAGCTGGGCGGGATGGTGGGCGGCTTGCCCGCCTCCCCGTAGGCGAGCTCCGGCGGGCAGACGAGCAGCGCCTTCTCGCCCACCTGCATCCGCTGGAGCCCTTCCTTCCAGCACTTGATGACCTTGTCGAGCGGGAGCGTGGACGGCTGGCCCCGGCGGCGCGTCGAGTCGAAGACCGACCCGTCGGGGAGCTGGCCGTCGTAGTTCACCTTCACCGTGGCGTCGGGGCCGGGCTTCGCGCCCGAGCCGGCCTGGACCGGGACGAAGACCATGCCGGAGGCGGTGGTCACCGCCCCCTTCTGCGCGGCGTACTTGGTGAGGAGCGCCCGGCTCGCGGCGGCGTAGCCCGCGGTGGCGAGCTCGTTCACCTTGGGCCGGTAGACCTTCATGTCCACCTTCAGCTTCTTCTTCAGCAGGGCGTCGTTGAGCCCCTGCTGGACCACCGCCACCTCGTCCGGCTTCAGCGCGAAGACCTGGAAGCTGTCGGCGGCGGAGACCCCCAGGGCGTAGAGGGTCTTCTGCCGCTCGGTCATCTGCGCGGGCGTCGCGGACGGAGCCGCGGCGAGAGCCAGGAGGAGGAGGGCGGTGGTCGTCATGATCACTTCCCTGCGGGGGCGGGAGCCGGGGCGCCGGGCGTCACGCCCAGCAGCTCGACCTTGAACACCAGGGCGGCGTTCGGCGGGATGGCGCCGGGGGCGCCGCGCTCGCCGTAGGCGATCGAGGGCGGGCACACCAGGGTGGCCTCGCCGCCGACCTTCATCTTCTGCACGCCCTCGGTCCAGCAGGGGATGACGCCGTTCAGGGGGAACTCGATGGGCTGGCCGCGCTTGTAGGAGCTGTCGAAGACGGTCCCGTCCATCAGCTTGCCCTCGTAGTTCACCTTCACCTTGTCGGAGGCCTTGGGCTGGGCGCCGGTGCCCTCCTTCACGGGGATGTAGATGAGGCCGGAGTCGCTCTTCACGGCGCCCTTCTGCGTGGCGTACGAGGCGATCTGGCCGGCTTCCTTGGCCTTGCGGGCGTCACCGGCGGCGGTGACCCGGGCCTTGGCGAACTCCTGGACCTTGGGCTCGTAGGCGGCCACGTCGACCGCGCTCTTCTTGCCGGCCAGCGTGTCGGCCATGCCCTTCTCCATGATGGAGACCTGGGCGGGGGAGAGCGAAAGCTCGCTCAGGTTCTTCGAGGCGAGCACGCCGAGGGCGTAGAGGGTGTTCTGGTCGGGCGCGACCTTGGCGGCCTTCGGGTCCGCCTTGGCGCCCGGGTGGTCGGGCATGTACTGCTTCACGAACTCCTGGACCTTGGGCTGCTGCTTCTCGACGTCCACGGCCAGCTTCTTGTGCGTGAGCGAGTCGGTCATGCCCTTCTGGACCTGCTCGACCTGCTTGGCGGTGAGCTTGAAGTCCTTGAAGTTCCGCGAGACCAGCGCGCCGAGCGCGTAGACGGTCTTGTCCTCCTCGGTCTTCAGTTCCGGGCCGGCCGCGAAGGCCGGGACCGAGAGGGCGAGCAGCGCAAGGGCGACGATGATTCGCATGAGTTCTCCTTGGGGGTTTCGGCGTGTTTACCCCGAAACCGCCCTGACAGGAAGCGTAGTCCCGCTCACTCCTCGAGGGTCGAGACGTCCCCTTCGGGGAGTCCCTGCGCGCGGGCCTTGAGGACGCGTCGCATGATCTTCCCGGAGCGGGTCTTGGGGAGCGAGTCGACGAAGGTGATCTTCTCGGGACGGACGATGGGTCCCATGTGCTTCCCGACGTGGGCCTTCACCTCGTCGGCCAGCTCCTCGCTCTCCTTGAAGCCCTTGCGGAGGATGCAGTAGGCGTAGATGGCCTGCCCCTTCACCTCGTGGGAGACGCCGATCACCGCCGCCTCGGCGACGGCCGGGTGGCTGACGAGCGCGCTCTCCACCTCGGCGGTGCCGAGCCGGTAGCCCGAGACCTTGATGACGTCGTCGGTGCGGCCGATCACCCAGAAGTACCCGTCCTTGTCGCGCTTGGCCGAGTCGCCGGCCATGTAGCTTGCCCGGGTACTTGGACCAGTACTGGTTCACGTAGCGCTCCGGGTCCTTGTAGATGGTGATGGCGGCGGCCGGCCACGGGTTCTTGAGCGCCAGGAAGCCCTCCTCCCCGTCGGCCACCGGGCCCCCGTTCTCGTCGAGGATCTCGGCGTCCTGCCCGAAGAAGGGGCGGGTGGCCGAGCCGGGCTTGAGCGGGACCACCGGCGTGGGCGTGAGCTGGAACATCCCGGTCTCGGTCTGCCACCAGGTGTCCATGATGGGGCAGCGCCCCTTGCCGATGACCCGGTGGTACCACTTCCAGGCCTCGGGGTTGATGGGCTCGCCCACCGATCCGAGGATGCGGAGCGTGGAGAGGTCGTGGCGGTTGGGCCACGACTCGCCGAAGCGCATCAGGCCGCGGATGGCGGTGGGGGCGGTGTAGAGGATGGTGATGCCGTACTTCTCCACCAGGTGCCACCAGCGGTTCGGATACGGGTAGGTGGGGGCGCCCTCGTACATGAAGGTGGTCGCGCCCATGAGCAGCGGCCCGTACACGATGTACGAGTGGCCGGTCACCCAGCCCGGATCGGCGGCGCACCAGTAGCGGTCCTCGTCCTTCAGGTCGAAGACGTACTTGAGCGTGGAGTAGACGCCCACCATGTACCCACCGTGACAGTGGATGAGCCCCTTGGGCTTGCCGGTGGTGCCCGACGTGTAGAGCATGTAGAGCGGGTCGTAGGCGTCCATCACCTCGGTGGCCGACACGCCGGTGGCGAGCGGCAGCTTCATGAGGTCGTGGTACCAGTAGTCGCGGCCCGGCTCCATGCGGACCTCGTGGCCGGTGCGCTGCACCACGATCACCGTCTCGACCGTGGGGGCGTGGCGGACGGCGTCGTCCACGATCTTCTTCAGCTCCACCACCTTGCCGTTCATGAAGCCGCCGTCGGCGGTGACGACCACCTTCGACTCGCTGTCCTCGATGCGCCCCTGCAGGGCGTCCACGCTGAAGCCGCCGTAGACCACCGAGTGGATGGCCCCGATCTTCGCGCAGGCCAGCATGGCGATGACGATCTCGGGGATGCGGGGCATGTAGATGGTGACCCGGTCGCCCTTCTTCACGCCCATGGCCTTCAGGACGTTGGCGAACTTGCAGACGTCCCGGTTGAGCGCGAAGTACGAGTAGGTCCGCACCTCGTTGCGCTCGCCCACCCAGACCAAGGACAGCTTGTTCTTGCGCCAGCTCTTCTGGTGCCGGTCGAGCGCGTTGTGGACGATGTTGCACTGCGCGCCGGCGAACCACTTGTAGAAGGGCTTCTTCGAGTCGTCGAGGACCTTGTCCCACTTGCGGTACCACTCCAGCTCCTCGGCCTCCTTGGCCCAGAAGGAGAGCGGATCGGCGAGCGCGGTGCGGGCCAGCGCGTCCCAGTCCTTCACGCGCGCCTGGGCAATCACTTCCGGTGTGGGGTAGTAGACTTCACCGTCGGGAGAGATCCTGTCGGGCATGTGCGGGCTTCCTCGCGGGAGTGACGTGTGGCCGGGCCGGTGGGGCGCGAGCCGGACCGATGAACGTAGCAAACGGGCCTGGGCGGCAACAAACGCCCCCGGGTCGGGAACTTGACGCAGTGCGGCGATCTCGACCCGGGTCGGCCCGGAAGATATGCTCGCGCCGTGATCAAGCCGCCAGCCCTGAAAAGGGGCGACGTCGTCCGGATCGTCGCCCCCTCCGGCCCGTTCGACCCCGAAGCCTTCGAGAAGGGGCTCGCGGTGCTCCGGGACCGGCTGGGCCTGGTGCCCCGGATGCGGGACGACATCGTGGCCCGGCAGGGCTACCTCGCCGGGGACGACACGCGGAGGCTGGCCGAGTGGCACGAGGCCGCCAGCGACCCCGAGGCCCGGGCCATCTGGTGCGCGCGAGGCGGCTACGGGGCGATGCGGCTGCTGCCGCGGCTCGAGGCGGCCCGGATCTCCACCCCCCCAAGGTGTTCGTGGGGTTCAGCGACATCACCGCGCTCCACGTGCTCCTGAACCGCAACGGCCTCGTGACCGTGCACGGGCCGGTGGTGACCCAGCTCGGGCGGCTCGGGCCCGACGCGCTCGGCCACCTGGAAGGGCTCCTCTTCGGGGGATCGCCGCCGCTCGCCGACCGGCGGGCGCCGCAGCCGCCGCCCGGGCGCGGGGTGATCGGCGCGGCCACGCTCCGGCCCGGGGTGGCGTCGGGGCCGCTCCTGGGCGGCTCGCTCACCGTGCTCTCGCACCTGTGCGGGACCCCCTGGCAGCCCCGCTTCGCCGGGGCGGTGCTCTTCCTCGAGGACGTGGGGGAGCGCCCGTACCGGATCGACCGCATGCTCGTCCAGCTGCGCCTGTCGGGGGCGATGGACCGGGTGGCCGGCCTGGCCCTCGGGCAGTTCACCCAGTGTGACGACCCGGACCTGGAGGGGCTGGAGGTGGTCCGCCGGGTGGCCTGGGAGGTCGGCGTGCCCACCATCGAGGGGGTGCCGGCCGGCCACGAGGACGAGAACTACGCCCTGCCGCTGGGCTCGATGGTGACGGTGGTGGCGCCGCGGCAGCCCGACGAGGGGCCGCCCCGGCTGATCTTCGAGCAGGGCGCCACGACATGAAGGTCGAGTTCGCGGTCCCGCCGGGCGTCGCCCCGGCCTGGGACGCGGCCGTGTACCGGGACGGCGTGGCGCTGTACGCGGCCTGCGGGGGGGAGGGGCGGGGCCGCGGGCCGCGACCTCCGGCGAGGCGGACGCCGGCGGGACGAGCGGCAGGAAGACCCTCTTCGACGTGGCCTCGCTCACCAAGGTCGTGGCCACCGGGACGCTGGCCGCACTCTTCGTGAAGGAGGGGCGGATCGGGCTCGACGCGCCGGCCGCCGGCTGGCTCCCGATGTTCCGGGGCGGCGGCAAGGAAGGCGTGACCGTGCGGCAGTTGCTCGCCCACTCGAGCGGGCTGCCCTGGTACCGGCCGTGGTTCGAGCGGGCCGCGAGCGATCCGGTCGCCGGCGCAGGCCTTCCTCCCGCCCGGCCTCCGGCCGCACGACCTCCGCGACGCCTTCGCGCGGGGGCGGGTGCTCGTCGAGGAGGCGCTCTGGGAGGAGCCGCTCGAGGTTCCGCCCGGGACCCGGGCGCTCTACGGCGACCCGGCCTTCCTGGCGCTGGGATTCCTCCTCGAGCAGGCCGGCGGCGCGCCGCTCGACCGGCTCTTCGCGGATCGGGTGGCCGGACCGCTCGGGCTCGCCGACACCTTCTTCGTGGGGCCGGGGCGCATCGAGGTGGGGCTCGCGCCCTGCGCCGGGCGCCGGTACGCGCCGACCGAGCGCTGCGCCCACCGCGGCGAGGTGAACCGCGGGGTGGTGAACGACGACAACGCCTGGGCCATCGGCGGCGTCGCCGGGCACGCGGGGCTCTTCTCGACGGCCGCCGACGTGGCGCGCCTCGGGCAGGAGTGGGTGGACGCGCTGGCTGGCCGGGGACGCATCCTCGACCCGGCCGTGGCGGCCGAGTTCGCCCGGCGCGACGCGACGCCGGGGAGCGAGCGGGCGCTCGCCTGGGACACGCCCAGCCCGCGCGGGTCGTCGATCGGTTCGCGGCTCGGCCGGGGACCCCTTGGCGCGATCGGCCACCTGGGCTACACGGGGTGCACGCTCTGGATCGACCGGGACCGGGGCCTCTCCTGCGCGCTGCTGACGAACCACGTCCACCCGGACGGGCGGCGGCCGGCGGAGATCCTGGCCTTGCGGCAGGCCTTTCACGATGCGGTGGCGGAGGCGGCGGGGTGACGGGGATGACCGAAGGCGCGGCGGGAGTGGCCGGGGCGATCGACTGGCGCAAGGTGAAGCGGGTCCACCTCATCGGGGTGGCCGGCACCGGGATGGGCTCCTTCGCCGGCATGCTGAAGGCGGCCGGATACGAGGTGAGCGGTTCGGACGAGAACGTCTACCCGCCCATGTCCACCCAGCTCGAGCGCTGGGGCATCGAGGTCATGCAGGGCTACCGGCCGGAGAACCTGGACCGGGCGAGGCCCGACGTCGTGGTGGTGGGCAACGTCGTACGCGCAGTGAATCCCGAGGCGGCGGCCATGCGGGAGCGCGGGCTGCCGCACGTCTCCTTCCCCCAGGCGCTGGGCGAGCTCTTCATCGGGCCCCGGCACGGGGTGGTGGTGGCGGGCACGCACGGCAAGACCACCACCAGCGCGATGATGGGATTCGTGCTCCACCACGCCGGGCGGGACCCGTCGTTCCTGGTGGGCGGGGTGACCCGGGACTTCGACTCCAACTTCCGCATCGGGGCCGGCGAGGCCTTCGTGGTGGAGGGGGACGAGTACGACACGGCCTACTTCGACAAGGGGCCCAAGTTCCTGCACTACCGGCCCCGCACGGCCATCTTCACCTCCTGCGAGCTGGATCACGCCGACATCTACCGGGACGAGGCCCACTACGAGAGCGCGTTCGAGCGCTTCGTGGACCTCCTGCCGGCCGACGGATTCCTGGCGGCCTGCTCGACCTGGGAGAGCGTGGTCCGGAATCTCGCGGCGGGCCCGCTGCGCGGTCGAGACCTACTCGGTGGAGCGGCCGGCCGACTGGGAGGCCCGCGGGCTCACGCTGGGCGTGGACGGGGCGCGGTTCCACCTGTTCCACGGCGGACGCGACCTGGGCGCGGTGCGGCTCGCGGTGGGCGGGGCGCACAACGTGGAGAACGCGCTGGGCGTGGCCGCGGCCGCCACCCGGCTCGGGCTCTCGTTCGCGGAGATCGCCGCCGGGCTGGAGGCCTTCCGCGGGGTGAAGCGGCGCCAGGAGGTGCGGGGCGTGGCCCGCGGCGTGACCGTCATCGACGACTTCGCCCATCACCCGACCGCGGTCGACCGGACGCTGGCCGCCATCCAGGGCTCGTACCCCGGCGCGCGGCTGCTCGTGGCCTTCGAGCCGCGATCGAACACCAGCCGCCGGAACCTCCACCAGGAGGAGTACGCGCGGAGCTTCGGCTCGGCGGCGGCGGCGTGGCTCCTGCGCCCCGCGCCGACCGACCGGGTGCCGGAGGCGGAGCGGCTCGACGTGGATCGGCTGGCGGCCGACGTCTCGCGGCGCGGCGTGCCGGCCGTGGCCCTGCGGGACGGTCGAGGAGATCGTCGCCGGGATCGCGGCCCAGGCGAGGGCGGGGGACGTCGTGGTGGCGATGTCGAACGGGGCGTTCGGGGGCATCTGGACGAAGCTCCTGGCGGCCATCGAGTCCGCCGCCTAGAGGGCGAGCGGGGGCGGGTGAGCCTCGCCGGGGCGCCGCCGGGCGGCCAGTCGCCTCTCTCCGAAGCGCTGGTCCTCGGGGGGAGGTGGGCGCGGCTGGATGGCGCCGAGGTACGGCGGGGGAGGGCGTGGGCGGGTCTCGGCGCCCCTGCGGAGGCGCTTCTCGATCGGCGATGTCCGCCGGCTGGCGGCAGGACGGGGCGCCCGGCCCGGCTCGCGCTCGCGGGGGGATCGAGGGCCGCGCTCGCGGGGGGGCGTGGGGGCGGGGATTCGTGGGGGCGGCGGTGCAGAGGGGGCCGCGGGGATGCGGACGGCTCGTCGTCCCCTCGACCGCGCCGATCACCGACGCGCCCGCGCAGCGGCAGGAGACGCGGAGCATCAGTAGGCCGCCGTAGATCGCGAACCCCGGGCCCGCTCGTCGCCGGCGGCATTCAGCCGCGAAGGCCCGCGCCTTCTGCGAGCTCCGCGGCGACGGACGCGTTGCGCGCTGGCGCGGCGGGCGAACGGTGCGGCGCGGAAATGAGGACGCCCGCCTCCCTCGCGGGAAGCGGGCGTCTATGCAACGGAACGCCGCGAGCGACTACGAGTGGCAGATCCGGCAGGTCGCGTTCGTCCCGATCTGCGACGTCGTGCCCTTGAATCCCGGCGGGTGCGGGTTCACGCCGCCCGACTTGTGGCAGGTCCAGCAGAGCGACTGCTGGCCGCCCTGGTTGTGGCACTGGGCGCAGGCCAGGATGTTCAGGCGAGCCGCCCTGCCGTGCTCCGAGATGAAGCCGGACGGGTGGATCGCGCGCGAGCCCGGGGTGCCGCCGATGCCCTGGAAGGAGTGGCAGCTCTGGCAGTACCCGGTGCCGTGGCACTTGGAGCAGCTGGTCGGGTCGGCGGTCTGCTCCATGGCGTGACGGGAGATCCAGTCGCCGCGGTGGATGAACTCGGACGCCACCTTCTCCGGGAACTGGATGGACGGCGGCATGGGGCGCGTGGTCGCGGTGTGGCACTGCGAGCACATGGTCTGGTCGTGGCACGAGGAGCAGGTGGTGACCGACTGCCTCGCCCACCGCCCGTGGGTCTCGAGGAAGTTGGCCTCGTGCGTGTACTCCTTCACCGGCTTCTCGTACTTGCGGAGGTCGGTGTGGCAGGGCGTGCAGCGCCCGACCGCGAAGTCCTGCGCGTGATTGTGGCAGGCCGTGCAGGTCGCCATCGCCGGCATGGGCGCGTCGATCATGCCCGGCTCGGAGAACTTGGTGTGGCAGGCCTGGCACTCGTCCTTCACGCCCTTGAGGCGCGGGAGGTGGGCCGCGTGATCGAAGTGGACCACCGCCTCGAGCCGCTGGACCGGCTTGTAGTCCGGGATGGGGTCGTGGCAGGCCGAGCAGACCTCCGACTTCTTCGGGATCTGCACCTCGATGACGTTCTCCCGGATGGCGATCGACTTCAGGATCGGCGCGTGGCACTCCACGCAGGCGACCCCGGACTCGATGTGCATGCCGTGGGGGAACTTGTAGGGCTGGGGGCCCTGCGCCTCAGGCTTCTTCGCCTGGGTGCAGCCGAAGAGCGCGAGCGCGAGCGGCAGGATGAGGAGCCGGGCGTTCATTCGTACACCTCGTGGTACTTGTACGTCGCGTTGTAGGTGAGCTTCACGAGGCCGGAGAGGAAGCTCGAGTAGTAGGGGGTGGAGCCGCCCTGCACGGCGCCCACCACGGCGAACCCGCCGCCCACGTCGTACCCGAGCGTGGCCGAGCCGATGATCGACTGGGACACCGCGTTCACGGGGCTGTCGAACCAGTAGCCCTGGAAGTCGAGGGTGCCGGTGACGCCGTACATCCGCAGCGACCCGAAGGCCCGCGCCTGCCAGTAGCCCTGCTCGGGGAGGAAGAGGCGAGAGCCCTCCACGCCCACCGTTGAGCCCTTCGAGGGACGCCAGGTGGCCTTGAGGATGCCGCGGTCGCCCGACTCGGAGAGGTTGGAGGTGACGCCGGCGGTCGGGTCGCCGAGCGACGAGTAGGCCATGATGTGGCGGTAGGCGACCTCGAAGTCGAGGGGCACGTGGAGCTTGAACTGCTCCAGGCCGACGCGCGCCGAGCCGCCCACGTACTGGTGGGTACCGTCGGTGAACACCCAGAGGATGGAGTTGTAGGGCAGCGCCAGCGACGGGACCGTGTACGCGTACTCCCCCGTGAACTGGAGGTAGGGCGTCACCGGGAAGACCAGGCTCACGTTCGAGTCGGCGATCTGGGCGCCGAAGGAGCCGAAGTAGCCGTTCGCGAAGAGGCTCCAGTCGACGTAGCCGAGCAGGTACGCCCAGGAGACCGGCGAGAACTTGAGGTCGACCGCCAGGTCCTCGCGGGTGGCGTCGCCCTTGTCCCAGGAGAAGGCCGCCGAGACGCCGACGTTCACCCAGGTGGTCCAGGCGAAGCCCAGCCGCCCACCGACGGCCAGGTCGCCGATGGTGGGGTTGGCGGAGTAGATGTTGCCGTAGGCCGTGAACCGCTGCGTGGACGGGACGCCGACGTACCCGTCCAGCGTGAACATCTTGTGGATGACGGCCTGGAAGGAGCCGCCGTCGAGCTGCAGCATCCGGGAGTTCCCGTAGCCGACGGTCTGGCGGCCCACGGTGATCCGGAGCTGGTTCGCGAGGAACCGCGCCTGCACGTAGGCCAGGTTCAGATCGCCGGACCAGCTTCCCGAGTTGGTGTAGCCGTTCCACCAGGGGTTCGTGCCGAGGTTGGCCGCGCCCCAGCCGTCGACCTGGAAGAAGAGCTGCCCGCCCGGGATCTCCACGTTCCGGCCGGAGAGGGTCAGGAACTCGTAGAGGGGGACGACGGTCGTGGTCGACCCGTCCCGCCACTGGTTCTGCACGTTGAGCTGGGTGTTGGAGTAGACCTCCAACTCGCTCGCGCGGGCAGCCGCGGGCGCCAGGAGCGCCGTTGCTGCGACGAGTGATGCGATGCCGAGCCTGAGTCTCATGGCGAGTCCATCCGGGTTCGGGTCGTGTGACGTCGCGGGCGCACCACCCCGCCTGGGTGGCTGGCTCGGACGGATCGAATACCTCAAAGCACGCAACTTTGACAGATCTGTGTCACTCGAATGGACGACAAGGGGTCGCGGGTGACTACCGCGGGGCCTGCGGCCCGGGGGCCGGATCCGGTGCGACCGTGAAGCGGGCCCGCTCCCGCTCGAGCGCCACCTCCCCGCGCTCCTCCGGGTGCTCCCGGAGCCACAGCACCATCTCGTCCGGCTCCCAGGCGTAGGGCTTTCCGTCGAGCATCACCTGGCCGCCGTCCACGAGGCGCGTGGCGTCGAGCAGCGGCACGGGCCCCAGGTCGCGGATGAGCGCCTCGAACCGCCCCTGGCGCGCGGCGTCCACGAAGGAGAAGTGGTGACGTCCGGCGTAGGCGGTGTGGTAGTGCGCCGGCCGGTAGACCACGCCGGTGAGGCCGAGGCGCAGCGCCATGAGGGCCAGCATCTCGCCGGTCTCGCGGGCGAGCCCCAGGCCGGGGACCTCCTGGCCGGGCAGCCGGGGCCGCAGCAGGCTGAACTGCGCGCGCGGGTGCATGAGCGACAGCCAGTGGACGTAGAGCACCGGGTGCCCCAGCACGCGCTTCCGCTCGAGGACGAGCTCGACGAGGACGTGCTCCTTGCCCTCCGACTCGCCGTAGACGCGGAGGCGCTCGCCGGGGTGCTGGCGCGCGAACTCGACCCGGAAATGGTCGTACCCGAGCCGGCGCAGCTGGTCGAGGATCCCGAAGCGCTGGAGCGCGTACTCCATTCCGCTCGCGGTGTAGAAGCCGAGCAGAGCTTCTGCCGGGGGCGCGCATGCCGAGCGCCTCGGAGAGGTCCTCCTCGGTGAGCTCGCCCGTGTCGGTCAGGACGTCGCGGGAGAAGCCGGCCGCGATCCCGGCGAAGCGCTGGGAGAGCGGGTCGTAGTCGTCCGGGATCGGCTCGAGCGAGCCGGTGGAGAGCGCGATGCCGGCGCCCGCCAGCGTCTTCCAGGCGTTCTTGCTGTACCCGCCGCCGGGCACCCAGACCGAGGGCACGCCCTCGAGGTGGGCGGCGACCGTCAGGTTGCGCAGGCGGGTCCCGCCGAGCGTCAGGTCGAGCCGTCCCATCTTGTCGCCGCGCAGGACGTCCCCGCCGGCGATGACGAAGGCCAGGCCGGCCGGGGGCATCCGCCCGAGCAGCGCCTTCAGCGCGTCCAGGTAGCGGACGTTGCCGGTCCCCTCGGGCAGGAGGATCTCGTCCACCCCGGGAAGCGGGCCCCAGTCGGAGCCGGAGAGGGAGCCGATCCAGTGGTTCGGGTCCGACTCCAGGCAGGCCGCGACGCCGTCGGGAGGATGGGCGTCGAGGTCGAGCACCGCGATCTTGCCGGTGAACCCGTCGGCCCGGACCGCCGCCACGGCGACCGCGATGTCGTTCACCGGGCAGTTGCCGCCGGCCGAGCCGGGACCGGCGTGGTGGAAGCCGCCGAGCAGGTTGAGCTGGGGCTTGCCGCGGCGGAGCGCCTCTCCCGCGGCCTGGATGGTGGCGCCGGTGGCGAGGCGGACGGTTCGCATCACCTCGTCGACCGGGACGTCGGAGGGGTCGACCCCGAAGATGGCGGCGAGCGTCTCGGGGCGAGCCAGGGACTCGAGCAGCCCGGCCTCGTGGACCCGCGCCAGCTCGGCGTAGGAGGCCCGGCGCGGGCTGCGCCACCAGGGCGTGGCGATGGCCTTGCTCTCGCGGAGCCACCAGGCGGCGAAGTCGGCGCGCCGGGTGTCGTAGCCGGTGAACTCGATGCCGCTGAACGGGAGCCGGTAGGCCGGGTCGTACCAGACGTCCACCTCTCGCCGCTTGAGGAGGCAGCGGAGGCGATAGAGAAGCGCCCGTGGGCCGACGCCCATCGAGGTGCGGTCCGGCTACTTCGCCGGCTCCGGGGACCCCGGGGCGCGGGCCGCGCGCTCGTCCTGCTTGCGCAGCAAGGCGAAGCTCAGCCAGGTGTCGACGCCGATCCAGGCCACGCCGAGGCAGGTCGCGACCATGAGGGTCTTCAGCGCCGTCAGCACGTCTCCGTTGGCGAGGAGCACGCCGTCGCGCGGGAAGAACACCAGGTCGAGGTACTTCCAGGGCAGGGCGTAGAGCGTGTACGCGAGCAGGAGCGCGAACACGACCGCGCGGACGACGGCAAGGGTCTTCAGCATCTCGTTCCTCCCAGGCCGAAGACCTTAGCATGCGTGCCCGGCGCGAGTATCCTCACGATCTCGACCCAGGAGGAGGTCCGGTGACGGCCATCGGGGAGCTGCGGAAGGCGTGCGCGGAGGCGGCCCGGAGGGGTGGGGCCGTGCTGCGCGAGAAGTGGGGGACGCGCCGGACCATCGACTACAAGGGCGGCATCGACCTGGTGACCGACGCCGACCGCGCCAGCGAGGAGGCCCTGCTCGCGTTCCTGGCGAAGGAGTTCCCCGGCAGCGCCGTCCTCGCCGAGGAGTCGGGGGCGATTGACGCGCTGGGCGGCGCCGCGGGCGTGGAGCTGCGCTGGTTCGTCGACCCGCTCGACGGGACCACCAACTACGCGCACGGGGTCCCGCACTTCGCCGTGAACGTCGCGGTGTCGGACGGGGCCGGGCTCGCGGCCGGCGCGACGCTCGACCCGCTGCGGGACGAGCTGTACCTGGCCGGCCGGGGCGAGGGGGCGTGGCTCGGCGACCGGAGGATGGCCGTGTCCGAGACCGACGACATCCACCGGGCGCTGCTCTGCACGGGCTTCCCGTACGACATCCAGCGCGACCCCGATCCGCTGGTGCGGCTCTTCCGGGCCTACCTGAAGCGGGCGAGGGCGGTGCGGCGGTTCGGGGCGGCGGCGCTCGACCTGGCCTACGTGGCGTGCGGGAGGTTCGACGGGTTCTGGGAGGCGCGGCTCAAGCCGTGGGACGTCGCGCCGGGGATCCTGCTCGTGACCGAGGCCGGCGGGCGCGTCGCCGATTTCACCGGTGGTGACGACATGCTCCACGGCGGGACCATCTGCGCCGCCAACCCGGCGCTGCAGCGCCAGCTCCTCGACGTGCTGGCCGAGGTGAGGGCCGGAGGCGGGCTGCCGCCCCTTCAGGGCTGAGGCGGGAGCGACAGCGCGAGCCGGTAGACCGAGTCGGGGTCGACGTAGAGGTCGCCGACCTTCACCCCGAAGTGGAGGTGCGGGCCGGTGACGCGCCCGGTCTGGCCGACCTTCCCGATGGCCTGGCCGCGGCGGACGCGATCGCCGGGGCGGACGTCGATCGCGGAGAGGTGGAAGTAGACCGAGAAGAGCCCGCCGCCGTGCGCGACGGCGATGCTCTTGCCGGACGCGAAGCAGTCGCGGGCCAGGACCACGAGGCCGTCGTTGGTCGCCTCGACGGGCGCGCCGACCGCGCCGGCGAGGTCGGTCCCGTAGTGCTGGCTCTGCTTCTTCCCGTTGAACATCCGGCGCTCGCCGAACCGGCCGGTGACGGCGGCGTCGCGGGGGCGGCCGAACGGGCCGGTGAAGAGGGGGGCTCGAACGGGCGGGCGAAGGCCTCGCGGAAGGCGGCCTGGTCCTCCTCCATCCGCTTCTTCTGCGCGGGGGAGGGGGCGATGAACTTGGGCTCGACCGAGAGCTTCGTCTCGGGGAAGGCCGGGTCGACGATCTCGACGGTGGCGGTGAGGGGCTCGGCGCGGCCGGGGAGGCGGACCTCGATGGTCAGGGTGCCGGGGGCGAGCTCGACCGGGAGGGCGGCGATGGCCTGGGCGCCGGCGGGGGAGGGGAAGAAGCGCAGGGCGCGCCCGGAGACGGTGCCGGAGACGGTGCCGGACAATCCGCCGGCGACGGGGAAGGGGACGCCAGGGAGGGTGACCACCAGGGCGTCGCCCGGGCGGGCGCGCGGAGGGTCGACGCGAATGGCGGTGCCGGACGTGGGCGAGGGCCCGGTGCCGGACGCGGTGCCGGACGTCGGGCGCCGAAACTGAATCGGTGCCGGAGGCGAGCGCATCAAAGGCGATCCCCGCGGCGAGCGCGGCGACAGCCAGGAAGTTGCAGTAATGTCGCGACATGGAAGCTTTCAAACCCCACCTTTCCGGACTTGCGGCCTACCCCTACAAGAAGGTCGAAGCCGCAATCAAGCTGGACCAGAACGAGAGTCCCTGGGATCTCCCGGAAGATCTGAAGAATCGTGCGCTGGAGCGGATGCGGCGCGAACCGTGGAACCGCTACCCGGACATGCATGCCGAAGGGGTCCGGGGGCTCATCGCCGGCGCGCTGGGCTGGCCCGAGACCGGCGTGGTCGTGGCGCCCGGGTCGAACTTCCTCGTGCTGGCGCTCGCCCTGGCCGCCCGCCGTGTCCTCGATACGGCGCCCTCGTTTGCCTTCTACGAGGGAGCGGCCCGGCTGACCGGAACCCCGTACCGCGCGGTCCCGCTCGCCGCAGACTTCGGCCTCCCGGTGGACGGGCTCCTGCGGGAGATGGACACGGGCGAGGCGGGAGTGGTGTTCGTGGCGGTCCCGCACGCGCCCACGGGAGCCGTCTTCGCGGTGCCGGACGTTCGACGGATCGCCGACAAGGCACGGGAAAGAGGATGGATCGTCGCGATCGACGAGGCCTATTGCCAGTTCTCCGGCACGGATCACCGGGCGATGGCGGCCGAGAACCCCAACGTGGTGCTGCTTCGGACGTTCTCGAAGGCCTTCGGCCTCGGCGGGGTGCGGGCGGGCTTTCTTCTCGCGGTGCCGGACGTGGCCTCCAAGCTCCAGGCCATGCTTCCTCCGTTCGACGTTCCGGTGCACACGGCCGCGGTGCTCGCGACCGTCCTCGAGTCCGCTGATCGGGCGGCGGAGATCGGCGCGCGGATCGCTGCCGAGCGAGACAGGGTGATGGCCGAGCTGGCCCGCCACCCCACCTGGAAGGCGCACCCGAGCCGGGCGAACTTCTTCCTGGTCCGGACCCCGGACGCCGAGACCGCGTGGCGGTCGCTGCTCGAGCGGGGGATTCTCGTCCGGCGTCAGGACCACCTACCCGGGTTGAAGGGCTGCTTGCGGGTGTCGGTCGGCACTCCGGCCGAGAACGATGCGTTCCTGAGGGCCGCCTTCGAATCGGCGGGGATCGACGCCGGTGCCGCCCGGTGCCGGACGTCGCGGCTGACCCGCTCCTCCCGCGCATCGAAAAGAACGGCCCGATTCACCCCTGCGCGCCGCGCATCGGGCCGCTAGAGCCTCTTACGCGTACCCGCTGGACCCCGGTCGCCACGACGAGGACCGGCGTGATTGCCTCGTGGAGGGAGCACCGCATATGGCCATTCCGTGGACCCCCGCTCTCGCGATCGGCGTCCCCGAAATCGACCACCAGCATCAGGAGCTCTTCCTCCGGATCGACCGGCTCGTGGAGGGCGTGTCCCGGGGCAACGGGGCGGACGTCGAGCGACTGCTGGAGTTCCTGGGCGGCTACGTGGTCAAGCACTTCGGGGCCGAGGAGCGGTGGATGCTCCGCAGCGCCTACCCCGACTACGCGCGCCACAAGGCCGAGCACGAACGGTTCATCCGCGACTACGAGCACATGCGGCAGGAATTCCGGGAGAAGGGGCCCAACGTCCTGGTCGGGATCCGGATGAACAACTGGATCGCCGAGTGGCTGAAGCGGCACATCAGCCGCTCCGACATGGAACTGGGCCGGTTCCTCGCCACCCGGGTGGCGAGCGGCGACCTCGACGGCATCTGAGCCGGCGGGTCGCCGCGCCGCAACGCGGTGGTTGGCTCGGTCGAGGGCCTAGCTCTCGACCTTGAAGCCGATGCGGACCGTGACCTGGAACTCGGAGACCTCGCCGCCCTTGATGGCGCCGCGGATCTCGGCCACCTCGAACCAGCTCATGTTCCGGACGCTCTTCCCGGCTCCCGCGACGGCAGACTTCACGGCGTCGGCGACGCTCTTCGACGAGGTTCCGACGACTTCGATCTTCTTGTAGGTGGCCAAGGTTCGGGTCCTTTCCAGCTGCGGAATGGGTTGGAGGTGCGATGGAACGGTCGGGACGGGATGTAACTCCGGGGCGATCGTCCGGCACCGATGGAAGCGCGGTCGCCCCCCCTGGGGGTCCGACGACGCGCCGCGCCACTTGACTCCCTCCACCCACGGCCGGTAGGTAACCCCGGGGAACCGCATTTTTCCCGAACGACCACGAGGGCAAATGGCTGATCTTTTTGACAAGTGTGCTGCCTGGAAGGACGCCCAGGTCCTCAAGATCGCAGGTCACTACCCCTATTACCGGGTCATCGAGGAAACGGACGGCACCGAGGTCGTCGTCGACGGCAAGCGCCTCATCATGGCTTGCTCGAACAACTACCTCGGCCTTGCGAACGACCCGCGCGTGATGGAGGCCGCCGCGGAGGCGGCCCGCCGCTGGGGCGCGTCCACCTGCGGCTCCCGGGTGCTGAACGGGACGATGAAGCTCCACGACGAGCTCGACCACCGGCTCGCCAGGTACCTCGGGAAGGAAGCCGCGGTCGTCTTCTCCACCGGCTTCGGAACGAACCTCGGCACCATCTCGTCGCTCGTCCTGCGCCACGACATCATCTTCGCCGACCGGATGGTCCACGCCTCGCTCGTCGAGGGCATGCAGGCGTCCTACGGGGAGACCAAGCGCTTCCGGCACAACAACATGGAGGACCTGGAGCGGCTCCTCTCCAACTCCGAGCCCAACGCAGGCAAGCTCATCGTCGTCGACGGCGTCTATTCCATGGAGGGGGACCTCGCGAACCTCCCCGCCATCGTCGAGCTGAAGCGGAAGTACGGCGCGCGGCTCATGGTCGACGAGGCCCACGGCTTCGGCGTGATGGGGCCGGGCGGCAAGGGCACCGGCGAGCACTTCGGCGTCCACGAGGACGTCGACCTGATCATGACGACGTTCTCGAAGTCGCTGGCCTCCATCGGCGGCGTCATCGCCGGCCGGGCGGACGTCATCAACTGGATCAAGCACAAGGCGCGCGCCCTCGTGTTCAGCGCGTCGATGACCCCGTCCGCGGCGGCCGCGGCCCTGAAGGCGCTCGAGATCATCGAGCAGGAGCCCGAGCGGCGCGAGCGGCTCTGGGACATCTCGGAGCGGGTCCACCGCGAGCTGCGCGGAATGGGCTTCGACACCCAGCCGTCGGTCTCGCCGGTGGTGCCGGTGGTCGTCGGCGACCAGGCGCTCACCTTCAAGTTCTGGCGGAAGCTGACGGATCTCGGGCTCTTCGCGAGCCCGGTGGTGAAGCCGGCCGTGGAGAAGGAGCTCGTCCGCACCGTCTTCATGGCGACGCACACCGACGACCAGATCGACCGGGCCCTGGAGATGTTCCAGAAGGCCGGACGCGAGCTCGGACTCATTCCCCAGGAGCGGCCGCACACCCGCGTCGAGGTCAAGATGGCGCGCCCCGGCGTGACGGGCTTCTACTCGTCGCACGACGGGGACACGACCGCGACCGGCCAGCAGGACGGCGGCGCCCGGCTCGAGATCCTCGACGTCCTCACCCAGACGAGCGAGCCCTGGTCGCGCAGGCTCTCGGATGCGGCCGAGATGATCACCTGGAAGGCCGTCAACGCGGGGCCGGAGGATCTGCAGCAGCTGAAGGAACTGCCCCTGAAGCTCTGGGAGAAGCGCCGGCAGCTGCCCACCATGCTCTTGTCGGCCGGCATGAACTTCATGTCCCGCCGCCAGCAGAATTCGAGCGACAATCAGCGGGACGCCTGACGCGACCCCCCCACGCCAGGACCCCGCCATGACCACCAGACCTGTCGTCGTTCCGAACATCACCGAGGTCGCCCAGCCCGCCAAGGACGTCGAAGTCACCTTGGTCTCGTCGGGGCTCGAGAAGGACCGCTTCGTCCGGCTCCCGTTCGAGCTGTACCAGGACGACCCGTTCTGGGTTCCCCCGCTCATCATGGAGCGGCACGAGTTCCTGGACCCGGCGCACAATCCGTTCTTCCGTCACGCCGAGGTGGCCCTCTTCCTGGCCCGCCGGGAGGGCAAGATCGTCGGGCGGATCGCCGCCGTCGAGGACCGGAACTACAACGCGTTCCACGGTTGCAAGGTCGGCTACTTCGGGCTCTTCGAGTCGATCGACGACCCGGGCGTCGCGGCGTCGCTCGTCGCTGCGGCGCGGAACTGGGCCCGGTGGCGCGGGCTCCAGCAGGTCATCGGGCCCATGAGCCTCTCCACCAACCAGGAGTGCGGGTTGCTCGTGGACGGGTTCGATTCGTCGCCGTACGTGATGATGCCGTACAACCCGCCCTACTACGCGGAATTGCTGGAGTCCTGCGGGTTCCGGAAGGCGAAGGACCTCTTCGCGTTCGAGCGGTCGGCGAAGGTGCCGGCGCCGGAACGCTTCATCCGCGTGGCCGACAAGAATCCGGGCGCACGAGGGAATCACGGTCCGGCCGCTCGACGTCGCGAACTTCGACGCCGAGGTCGCGCGGATCAAGACGGTCTACAACTCGGCCTGGGAAAAGAACTGGGGGTTCGTCCCGATGACGGACGCCGAGTTCGACAAGCTGGCCAAGGACCTGAAGCAGCTGGTGGTGCCGGAGCTGGCGCTGGTCGCCGAGGCCCACGGGGAGCCGATCGCGTTTTCCCTCACGGTGCCGGACATCAACCAGGCCTTCAAGAAGGTCGGTGGCCGCCTCACGACCTTCGGTGTGCCTGTCGGACTGGCAAAGCTCCTCTGGTTCCAGAAGCGGATCACGAAGGTCCGGCTCATGGCGCTCGGAATCAAGGAAGGCTGGCGCCGGCGAGGCCTCGATGCGGTGCTCATCGTCGAGACGATCCGGCGCGCCGACCAGGCGGGCTACGAGGGCGGCGAGGTGAGCTGGACGCTCGAGGACAACACGCTCATCAACAGGGCCATCGAGGCGGCCGGAGCTCGACGCTCCAAGGTCTACCGCCTCTACGAAATGCCGGTCGAATAGGCCGTGCGCTGGCTCATCACCGGGGCCACCGGCTTCATCGGGACGACGCTCGCCGAGCGGTTGCTCGGTCGCGGTGATTTCGTCCGCGCGCTCGTCCGCGACCCGGCCCGAGCAGGCGAATTGAAGGCGATGGGGGCGGAGCTCGTCCGGGGCGACGTGAGCCAGCCGGAGACGGTGGTCGACGCGGTGCCGGACGTCGACGCGGTGGTCCACCTGGCCGGACTGGTGAAGGCCGTGACCCGGGACGAGCTCTTCGCGGTCAACGCGGAGGGGACGAGGGCTCTCGCCGAGGCCGCTGCGCGGTCCGGGCGGCCGAGATTCGTCCTTGTCTCGTCCCTGGCAGCGGCGGGCCCGTCAACGCCTTCCAGGCCGCGCACCGAGACCGATCGTCCGGCACCGGTGAGCGCCTACGGGCAGAGCAAGCTCCAGGCGGAGCAGGTGGTTCGCTCGTTCGCCGCCACCCTCCACGCCTCGATCGTCCGGCCCCCGATCGTCTATGGCCCCAGGGACAAGGAGTTCCTCCCCTCGCTCTTCCAGCTTGCGAGGACGGGGGTCATCCTGAAGTCGGGGATGGGGGACAAGCGCTACAGCATCATCCACGTGAACGATCTCGTCGAGCTCATCATCGCAGCCGCGGAGCGAGGCGCCCGGGTCGACGAGGCCGGGACGGCAGGGGTCTACTTCGCGGACGACGGGGTCGAATACACCTGGGAAGGGCTGGGGCGCGGCGCCCTGGGCGCTCTCGGGAAGCGCGGGGCCGTCCTGGCCGTGCCCGAATTCGTGAGCTGGATCGCGGCCGGCGCGGCCACGGCTGCATCGCGCGTGACGGGCAAGGCGGCCATCCTCTCCCTGGACAAGATGATGGAGATTCGGGAGCCGGCGTGGACCTGTTCCTCCGCGAAGGCCCGGCGAGAGCTTGGATGGACGCCCCGGGTCTCGTTCGTCGAGGGGATGAGAGAGGCGGCCCGATGGTATCGGGAGCGCGGCCTCGTCTAGGCCTCACCCGTCGGGAACCGGGACGTCGGTCTCGACCATCGACGCGACCCATCGGACGGTTCCAATGAACGGGCCCGCGGACGAGGTCGCGACGATGCCGGCGCAGCCGGTCGATGAATCGGCGCGCGAAGAGCCGGAGATAGGCGAGACGGCGCTCTCCCGGGCTCCGGCCAAGCGAAGCGTAAGCCGGTGACTCCGTCACCAGGGGGTCCGGTCGGCCGAATGCGTAGTGTCCGTGGCTGGACCATGGCCACTCGCTGGGGCGCTTCACCATGCCGGCCCTGACCGGATTCATGTCGCCGTAGATCATGACCTCCAGTTCGTGCCTGCCTCCGCGCTGGACCCTGGGTGAGCCGAGGCGCTCCATGACGACCTGTCCGCGGCCCCCGGTCCGCCGATTGTACCAACGGGCGAAGCACTGGTTGACGACCTTCCAGAACGCGCTGAAGGAGCGCTGGCCGAGGCTCGAGCGGCAGACCACGTGCGGATGGGTTCCCATGAGGCAGTAGCTGTGGATGGCGACGCCGTGCCGGTCCTTGTACTTCGCGAGAAGTCGGAGGAATTCGCGGCGCGCGGCGTCCGAGCCCAGGACCTGGGTGCGGTTGTGGCTTCGCCAGAAGCAGTGGTGCGTGGAGCCAGGCGCTACGAGCCTGGACCGGGGAACGCGGGGCATCCCACCGGGACTAGCAAACGACGGGCCGGCGCGGAGCGCCGGCCCGTCGTCGTCAGACTATCGTCCGGCACCGCTGGGGCGAGCGCGCGTGGGGCCATCCGGCGACGCCGTCGCGGGCACCGGTCCATCCGCGCGAGGCAAGGTGCGGAAGATCACGTCCCAGAACGGCGTCGAAACGCCGTACCGCGCACCCGGCTGCTTGAAGTGGTGGAGGTAGTGGTGCTTCCGGAGCTTGGCCCCGGCCTCGGTCCGCGGCTTCACGTGGTGAACCGCGTAGTGGGTCATGTCGTACCAGATGTACCCGCTCACGAGCCCGGCGAAGAAAGGATCGAAGAAGCGCGGCCCCAGCACGAGGAAGATCGGGAACCCGAGGACGATCGCCAGCAGGATGGACATCACCGGCGGCATGACCAGGCGGTCCGGGTCGTGCGGCCAGTCGTGATGGACGCCGTGAATCAGGAAGTGGACGTCCTGGGCGAACTGCGAGTTCGGGCTGGGGACGAAGTGAAAGACCCAGCGGTGCAGCACGTACTCGAGCAGGGTCCAGAAGAACAGTCCGCCGAAGAGGGCGCCGAGGAACGCGGGGATCGAGACGTCCGGCACCTGTAGTCCTCGATAGATGAGGTAGGCGATCACCGGAACCCAGACGATGAGGACCTGCCACGGCTGGA
The DNA here is from genome assembly GCA_963766715.1 of uncultured delta proteobacterium. Taxonomy (GTDB): domain Bacteria; phylum Myxococcota; class Myxococcia; order Myxococcales; family Anaeromyxobacteraceae; genus CAIOAK01. The sequence goes on along the minus strand of CAVYBH010000009.1, from coordinate 64,551 downwards.
CGCGCGACAGGTGCTTTTCAATCCACTCCACGCGGAACATCCGCGGGCTACCGTGCTGCGGGGCGTGGTGGCCGGACGGCCGTGGCTCGAGCCAGAACATGGGGCTTCTCCCGATCAACTCTCGTCCCGACCATTTCAGGGACGAAGCGGACACCGTCCTCGCGGAGATTCGAGGCGAAGTCAAGGCCTTGAAGCTCCGGCCCCCGCATGGCAATAGCACGCCCCCGTGCTCGACCTGTCCCGACTCAACCCTCCCCAGCGACAGGCAGTCGTCCTTCCCGAAGGGCCCGCGCTCGTCCTTGCCGGCGCCGGCTCGGGCAAGACCCGGGTCATCGCACATCGCGTCGCATGGCTCATCGAGGAGGGGATCTCGCCCGGAAGGCATCCTCGCCGTCACGTTCACCAACAAGGCCGCCAAGGAGATGAAGGACCGCGTGAGGGCTCTCGCGGGGTCCGCTGGTGGCAAGGTCCACGTTGCGACCTTTCACGGCTTCGGCCTGTGGTTCCTCCGGGAAGAGCACAAGGCCGCCGGTCTGCCCGCATGGTTCTCCATCTGCGACGCGGGGGACCAGATGACGTTGCTCAAGCGATGTCTTCGCGACGTCCAGATGGAATCGCGCCGGTTCGACGTCCGGCAGCTCCTCGGGATCATCTCGCGCCGGAAGTCGGACCAATTCGGCCCGGCGAAGGGCCTCACCGGACCAGGTGATGATGCCGGAGACTACGAGGCCATCGCCGACGAGATCGTCCCCCGGTACGAGCAGGCGTTGCGCGCACAGCGATCGCTGGATTTTGACGACCTGATCGTCCGCCCCACGGCCCTCCTGGAGGAAAACGAAGCACTCCGGGCCACGTACCGCGACAGGTTCCGCCACGTCCTGGTGGACGAGTACCAGGACACGAATCGCGTCCAGTTGCGCTTGCTGGAGCTCCTGTGTGCGGCCGACCTGGGTGCCGGACGGGGACGCGCGACGCGCGGTGCCGGACGATCTTCGCCCGGACGTTCTTCCCGCGACGCCGGGCCGGAAGCCGAGCCCAAGGGTTTCCAGGTGCCCCCTGGCTGGAGCGGCCGGAGCCTGTGCGCGGTGGGGGACGACGACCAGTCCATCTACGGCTGGAGAGGCGCGGAGGTTCGCAACATCCTCCGGTTCGAGCGGCACTTCCCGGGCGCCGCCATCATCCGGCTCGAGCAGAACTACCGTTCCACCGGGCGGATCCTCGAGTGCGCGAACGCGGTGATCGCCCGATCGGCGGAGCGGCGCCCCAAGCGTCTCTGGACCGATGCGGGTCCTGGCGACCCCGTCCGGGTCGCGGTCCTCCAGGACGAGGAGGAGGAGGCGAGGTTCGTCGCGGGGGAGATCCGGACCGGAATGGCCGAGGGAAGGGCCGCCTCCGATTTTGCCGTCCTGTACCGCCTGAACGCACAGAGCCAGCATCTCGAGGAAGCGCTCCGCGAGCTCGGAATCGGTCACCGAGTCAAAGGCGGCCCCGCCTTCTTCGACCGAGCCGAGGTTCGCGACGTCCTCGCGTGGCTCAAGATCTGCGCGTTCCCCGACGACGACGTGTCGCTGGCGCGGGTCGCCAACGTCCCGCCACGAGGAATCGGCGACGTTGCCATGGCCCGCCTCGCCGACTGGGCGGCGCGGAATGAAAGGACCCTGGCCTCGGGGCTGAAGTCCGCGTCCGCCGTGCCGGACATCCCACGCGGGGCGCCGGAAAAGATGGCCGAGTTTGCCGCGACCATCGAACGGTGTCGGGCCAGGTTCGGTGCCGGACGATTGGCGGAGGGTGGCCGCGCCCTGGTCGAGGAACTCGGCCTACGGGACTGGGTTCGCCAGAGCGTTCTCTCGGCCGAGGCCGGCGCCAGGAAGGTCGACTCGGTCGACGCGGTGCTGCGGTCCCTGGAGTCGCACGAGCGCCGCGACCCGAAGGCGACGCTCCGGTCGTTCCTCCAGCGCCTGGCGCTCGACTCGCGCGACGAGGAGCCGGATGACGCGGAGGGGGTCACCCTCATGACGCTCCATGCCGCGAAGGGGCTCGAGTTCCCGGTCGTCTTCCTGATCGGCTTCGAGGAGGACCTCCTGCCGGTCTCCGGCATCCAGGGCGAGGCGCGGGACCTGGAGGAGGAGCGTCGGCTCGCCTACGTCGGAATCACTCGAGCCCGGGAGTCGCTCTGGGTCACGAGGGCGAGCGCGCGGACGAGGCGCGGCCGATTGGAGCCCAGGACGGTCAGCCGCTTCCTGGAGGACTTCCCTGCCGGAGCCCACGTCCGGCACGACCCGGAGAGCGGCGCCTCGGTCGAGGCCGCCGCCGTCCGGTCGAACGAGGTACTGCAGGCGCTTCGCGCCCGTCTGGGCGGAAACGGACGATGACCGCACGTCCGGCACCGAAGGTGCGGACCGAAGGCACCGAAGGTGCATCGCCGCTTGACGCCCCGAGCCATTGACCGCTAAAGGGAGCCTGCACGCGGGGCGGCCCACCGAACTTCGGCGCCCCGTGCATTCCCCCCTCGAAGGAGGCAGAAACATGACGACCCGCAGCCGCATCGCGCTCGCCGCCGCCATTCTGGTCACCGCCGCCCTCTCTCCCGTTGCCGCCTCCGCGCAGGCCGAGCACGCCGGCCTCACCGGCTGGAGCGTCGTGGGCACCGAGACGGTCGCCCCCGGCCGCCCCGTGCTCGACGTCCAGGCCGGCTGGCCCAGCACCACCTTCGGCTACACCTTCGGCCTCACCCCGAAGTCCGACGTGAGCCTGCGCCTCGGCCTGCTCTACGGCTTCGAGGGCTCGACCGACAGCCAGTTCGGCCTGTCGTTCTACGCGCCGTTCCGCTTCCAGCTCCTGCAGAGCAAGGACTTCAAGCTCCTCTTCCACGTCGATCCGGGCCTCAAGCTCTACACGACGAGCTCGGCGATGTTCGGCTTCCAGTTCCCGGTGGGCGTGGTCATGGGCTTCCCGATCCAGAAGGACCTCGAGGTCGGCGTCGGGCTCGACTTCAACATGACCCTCCTCGTGAGCGGTCCGCTCTCGCCGCGCTTCGTCTTCGGCCCGGCGGCCGGTCCGTACGTCGAGTACCACCCCACGCCGGACGTCTCGGTCGGCCTCAACACCCGCTTCGGCGCGGCGATCGACGCCTACTCCTCCCCCGGGGGCGGAATCCCCGGCGGGACCGCCACCGCATTCGCCTTCACCACGCAGCTCTTCCTGGGCTATCACCTGCCGTAACCCTGGCGGGGTGCCGGACGATCCCCCGGCCAATCACCGGCCGGCTCGTCCTTCCTTGACAATCCGGGGGGGTTCCGCTAGGAACGCCCCTTCCAAATCGCTCGAAACACCAGGTTTTCCATGAACAAGGCAACTCACAGCACCACGCAGGCGGAAGCCCTCCGCTCGCGAAAGTGGTGGATCGTCGACGCGACGGACCTGACGGTCGGCCGCGCCGCGACCCGCATCGCGACCCTCCTGAAGGGCAAGCACAAGGCGTCGTACACGCCCTCCCTCGACACCGGGGACTTCGTCGTCGTGATCAACGCCGAGAAGGCCCGCTTCACCGGCAAGAAGGAGCAGGAGAAGCTCTACTTCTCCCACACCATGCACCCCGGCGGCGCCAAGCTGACGCCCGCCGAGAAGGTCCGCGCCCGGCACCCTGAGGACATCCTCATCTTCGCCGTGAAGCGCATGCTCCCTCGCAACGCCCTCGGGCGCGCGATGATGACCAAGCTGAAGGTCTACGCCGGCGCCTGCGCATCCGCACGCCGCGCAGAAGCCCGAAGCCCTGAAGATCTCCGCCTAGAGGAATCGAGATGGCCACGACGCAGAAGATCACCACCGGTCGCCGCAAGGAATCCGTCGCGCGCGTCCGGCTCGTCCCGGGCACCGGGACGATCACCGTCAACGGAAAGTCCCTCGACCAGTACTTCGGCCGCGAGACCTCCAAGATGATCCTGGTCGAGCCGCTCAAGCTCGTCGACCAGATGGGCAAGATGGACGTGTTCGTGAACGCCAACGGGGGAGGGCTGTCCGGCCAGGCCGGCGCCATCCGCCACGGCATCTCGCGCGCCCTCTCGGTCCTCAACCCCGAGTGGCGTCCGGCCCTGAAGAAGGCCGGCTTCCTGACCCGCGACGCCCGCGCGGTCGAGCGCAAGAAGTACGGCCAGCCCGGCGCCCGCAAGCGCTTCCAGTTCTCGAAGCGCTAGCCGCCCAGCCGTACGGGACGACGCCGTCCGTGCCTCCGGGTGCGGGCGGCGTTCTCGTCCCGGCCCCGCGTCACCCGGTCGATATCGCGCGCCCGCTGTGGGGAGTCATCCCACAGCGGATTCCCCCGTCGTGCGATCACGGTCCACGGTTCGTGGAATCCCTCCGGCCCCGGTGGTACGCTTCCGACTCGTCATGGAGCTGAACGAGATCCTGCAGATCGCGCTGCGGTCCGGCGCCAGCGACATCCACCTGAAGGCCGGCCTGCCCCCGATGTTCCGCATCGACGGGGCGCTGGTGCCGCTCAAGGATGCCCGCCGCCTCCCGCCCGAGGAGATCTCGCGGATGGCGCTCGGCATCATGAACGAGTACCAGCGCGAGAAGTTCAAGCAGACCAACGAGGTCGACCTGGCCTACGGCGTCCCCGGCCTGGGCCGCTTCCGCGTGAACGTCTTCCAGCAGCGCGGCTCGCTCGGCGTCGTGCTCCGCGTGATCCCCTTCCGCATCCAGACCATCGAGCAGCTCATGCTGCCCAAGGTCCTCGAGAAGATCGCCGCCGAGCAGCGCGGCCTGATCCTGGTCACCGGCACCACCGGCTCCGGCAAGTCCACGACGCTCGCGGCCATGGTCGACTTCGTCAACGCGACCGAGACCTGCCACATCATGACGATCGAGGACCCCATCGAGTTCCTCATCCGCGACAAGCGGTCGATCGTGAACCAGCGCGAGGTGGGCGTCGACACGATGAGCTTCGGGCAGGCGCTGAAGAGCGCGCTGCGCCAGGACCCCGACGTGATCCTGGTGGGCGAGATGCGGGACCTCGAGACCATCGAGACCGCGCTCACCGCCGCCGAGACCGGCCACCTGGTGATGTCGACCCTGCACACCCTCGACGCCACCGAGACCATCAACCGCATCATCTCGGCCTTCCCCCCGTACCAGCAGAAGCAGGTGCGGCTGCAGCTCGGCGCCGTGCTGCGCGCGGTGATCAGCCAGCGGCTGGTTCCCCGCGCCGACGGCCACGGCCGCGTGCCCGCCGTCGAGGTGCTCCTCGCCACCACCCGCGTCCGGGAGCTGGTCGAGGACAAGGACCGCACCAAGGAGATCTCCGACGCCATCTCGCAGGGGCACGTGTCCTACGGGATGCAGACCTTCGACCAGTCGCTCATGGGGCTCTACCGCTCCGGCCTGGTGAGCTACGAGGAGGCCCTGCGCCAGGCCACGAACCCCGACGACTTCGCGCTGCGGGTCTCGGGCATCTCCGGCACCAGCGACTCGAAGTGGGACAACTTCGACGGTTCCCCGGAGGCCTCCGCACCGAAGGCGGCGCCCGCGGCGGCCGCCCCCGTCCCGCGCCCGGCGCCCCGTCCCGCGCCCCGGCCGGCTGCCGCCCCTGCGGCGGCCGTCCCCATCGGCCGCGTCGCCGCCCCGCGTCCCGCCGATTCCGCCCCGGCGCCCGCCGAGGACGATTTCCAGATCGAGCGCTTCTAGGCCGCGCCCGCGCCTCCCCGGAACCCCGCTTGACCGAGTCCCCGCAGTCCCGCGCCCGCGCCCGGGCGCTCCGGCTGCTCGCCGCGCGCCCCCGCACCGAGGCCCAGATCCGGGAGCGGCTCGTCCTGGCCGGCTTCCCCGAGGAGGCGGACGGGGTGGTGACCTGGCTGCGCGGGCTGGGCTACCTCGACGACGCCGCCTTCGCCCGCGACCGGGCCCGCTTGCTCGTCGCGCCGGGTCGCCTCGGGCCGCGCCTGGCCGAGCGCCGCCTGGCCGCCAGCGGCATCCCTCGCGAAGACGCCCGCCGCGCCGTCGCCGACGCCCTCGGGCCCGAGGAGTCCGCCCGCTGCCGCCTCCTGGCCGAGCGGCGCGCCCGGCGCCCCATCGCCGAGCTCGACGACCGGGAGCGGGCCCGCCTCGGCCGCTTCCTCCTGGGTCGCGGATTCTCCGGCCGGGCCGTCTCGTCCGCACTAGGAGTGTACGTGGACGAGGGGGAGGACCGCTGATATGTTTCGCGCCCCGATGCGTTCCCGGAACCGGATCTGGCCGCTGCTCGCGGCCCTCGCCCTCTCCCTCCCGGCCCTCTCCGCCTGCGCGAAGAAGGCCCCGGCGGTGAAGTACGAGTCCCCCGCCGAGGAGGAGTACGTCCGCGGCGTGACCGAGCTCGAGGACCGGTCCTTCCCCGACGCCCAGCGGATCCTGGAGCGGGTCCGCACCAAGTATCCGTACTCGAAGTACGGCGTGCTCGCCGAGCTGCGCCTGGCCGACCTGCGCTTCGCCCAGGGCAAGTTCATCGAGGCGGCCGACGCCTACCAGACCTTCGTGAAGATCCACCCCTCCAGCCCCGAGGTCGACTACGCCGCCTACCGCGCGGCGCTGGCCCGGTGGGAGGACGCCCCCAGCGACTTCTTCCTCTTCCCGCCGGTCCACGAGCGCGACCTGGCCCAGGTGGCCAAGGCCGCCGACGGCCTGGCCCTGTTCGTCGAGAAGTACCCGACCTCGAAGTACGCGCCGGAGGCGAAGGAGAAGCTGGCCAAGGTCCGCGACGTGCTCGCCGAGCGCGACTGGTACGCCTACGAGTTCTACATGAAGCGCGAGAAGTGGCAGGGCGCCGCCTTCCGGCTCGAGCGGCTCATGAAGGACTACCCGGGCAGCGCCCGCGAGCCCGAGGCCCTCTGGGCGCTCGCCGACATGTACGTGAAGCTCTCGGAGCGCTTCCGGGCGCAGCAGGCCCTCCAGCAGCTCATCGTGAAGTACCCGCAGGCAAGCAGCGCGCCGGCGCCGAGAAGCTCCTTGCCGAACTCCGTACCCAGCCCGAGCCCGCCCCCTCGCCCTGGAAGTGAGTTCCGGCGCCGGAGGCGCGTCCGCTTCCGGACCGGCGCCCCGTACCTGGTCCCCATCCTGGTGGCCGGCGCGGCCGCGGCCGGCGCCTGGATCTGGCGCGCCGAGCTGATGGACGCGGGCTCCGGCGTCTCGCTCCAGAGCCCGGAGGCCCAGGTCCGCCAGGCGCTCGTCCACCAGAACCGGGCCCACCTCGAGGACGTCTACGGCTGGAAGGCCGGGGGCACCCTCGAGCTCGTCCCGGTCCGCTACTCCGAGGTGGTGCCGGTGGTGGAGGGCGACCGCGCCACGGTGGTGGCCCAGCTCGACGCCGAGGGGCAGGCCACCTGGCGCGACCAGACCGCCGCGGTCTCCTACATCGGGCGCGAGCAGTTCCACATGAAGCCCTGCAAGATCGCCCTCTGGTGCTCCGAGGGCGACCAGTTCGCGCGGCTGCGAATGGTCCTGCGGACCCTCTTCCGGCGCCTCGACGCGGCCCGGGCCGGAGACGCGCCCGCGCAGGTGGCGCTTGCGGCCGACGACTACCGGGACGGCGCCGACCGACCGGGGCGCGCTGGCGGCGCGGCTGGCGGCCGAGGCCAGGGGGCCCCACCCCGAGCTGCGCGTCCGCGGCTGGCAGATCCGGGTCGACCGGGACAGCGCCGAGGTCGGCGAGGACTACGAGGACGGCCGGCCCGGGAACGACGGCCGCCCGCTCCGGGCCCGGTACCGGCTGGAGCGGCGCGGGGAGCGCTGGGTCTTCACCTCCGGCCTGTGACCGGAGCGCCCCGATGGTAGACTTCCCGGGCGGCGGAGCGACCCGGGGGAGAGGGACATGGACGACGTGCTCAAGGAGAAGCTGGCGCTCGGGCGATTCCACTACGCCCGTCGCGAGTTCGCGCGCGCCGAGCAGTACCTGACCCAGGTCGTGGAGGGGAACCCCACCTTCGCCGACGTCTACAACATGCTGGGCGTCTGCTTCCACGACCAGGGGCACTACCAGAAGGCCCAGCGCGCCTTCGAGGCGGCGCTCCGGCTGAACCCGGCCTACACCGACGCCGCGCTCAACCTGGCCATCACCTACAACGACACCGGCAAGTACCGGGAGGCCCAGGAGGCCTACCAGCAGGCGCTGACCACCTCCGGCGCCGCCCCCGGGCAGCTCGACCACTTCGTCCGCGGCAAGCTCGCCAACATGTATTCCGACATCGGCGAGGTCTACCTCTCCGCCGGGCTCTACCCCGAGGCCATCGCCGAGCTGCAGCGGGCGCTCGCGCTCTGCCCCACCTTCGTGGACATCCGCGCCCGGCTGGCCGGCGCGCTGCGCGACTCCGGGCGGCGCGCCGAGGCCATCGTCGAGTACGAGGAGGCGATCCGGCAGAACCCGGCCTTCGTCCCCGGCCGGCTCAACCTGGGCCTCTGCCTCTTCGCCGCGGGCCGCCTGCCGGAGGCCGCCGACCAGTGGAACGAGGTCCTCCGCGTCTCGCCCGGCAACCACAGCGCCGAGCTCTATCTCAAGTTCGCCGGCATCGATTCCACGGGCGCGCCGCCGGCCGCGCCACGACCGTAGGACGTGATGGACAGGAACCACCCCCGGCTCACCTCGCTGTCGCACGGCGCTGGTTGAGCCTGCAAGATCCGCCCGGCGGACTTGGCGCAGGTCCTGCGCCACCTACCCAGGGTGACGGATGCGCGCGCTCTCGTCGGTCACGAGACGCGCGACGACGCCGCCGTGTATCGACTGTCGCCCACCGAGGCCATCGTGGAGACGGTCGACTTCTTCACGCCGGTGGTCGACGACCCGTACTGGTTCGGCCGCATCGCCGCGGCCAACGCCTTCTCCGACGTGTGGGCCATGGGCGGCCGGCCGATCTTCGCGCTCAACCTGGTGGCCTTCCCGATCAAGGTCCTCCCCATCGAGGTCCTCGCCGAGATCCTGCGCGGCGGGTCGGAGGCCGCGGCCCTCGCCGGCGCGCCGGTGCTGGGCGGCCACAGCATCGACGACCCGGAGCCCAAGTACGGCATGGCCGTGACCGGGCTCGTGCACCCCGACCGCGTGCTGCGGAACGTCGGCGCGCGCCCCGGCGACCAGCTCCTGCTCACCAAGCCCCTCGGCTCGGGCATCGTCACCACCGCCATCAAGCGGGGGACGGCCACGCCCGCGCAGATCGCCGAGGTCACCGCCGTGATGGCCGAGCTGAACCGGGCCGCCGGCGAGGTCCTGGCCGCGAGCGGCGCCGTCTCCGCGCTCACCGACGTCACCGGCTTCGGCCTGCTGGGCCACGCCTGGGAGATGGCCGAGGGCTCCCGCGTCGTCCTCTCGATCCGGGCCGACGCCGTTCCCGTGCAGGCGGGCGCGCTGGGGCTGGCGGAGAAGGACGTGGTCCCCGGCGGCACGAAGGCCAACCTCGAATGGGTGGCCCCGCACGTCCGCTTCGGCCCCGCCGTCACGCCGCCCGATGCAGCTCGTGCTGGCCGACGCCCAGACGAACGGCGGGCTGCTCGCGGCGGTGGCGCCCGGCCGGCTGGAGACGGTGCTCCGGCTGCTCGCCGACCAGGGCGTGGCGGCGGCGCGCATCGGGGAGGTGCGCGAGGCGCCCTCCGGAGCCGCTCTCGAGGTGGCCTGAGGGGGCCCGGGCCCCCGGTCGGCCGTCCATGCTCCTCGCTCTCGCCACCGCGCTGCTCCTCGCCGCGAAGCCCGTCCCGGCGAAGGCCGCCGCACAGCCGGCCTTCGTGGTCGTGATCGATCCCGGTCACGGCGGGGAGAAGGACGGCGCCATCTCGGTCGACGGCAAGCGGGAGAAGGACCTCACGCTGCAGATCGCCCGCCTGCTCAAGAAGCGGCTGGAGAAGCAGGGCGCGCGCGTGGTGCTCACGCGCGGCGGGGACGACTCGGTGGAGCTGGCGCGCCGCGCCGCCATCGCCAACGTCGAGAAGGCCGACCTCTTCGTCTCCATCCACCTGAACTCGGCGCCCGGCGGGGCCGGATCGAAGGCCCGCGGCGTGGAGACCTACTTCCTGTCGGCCGACGCCTCCGACGCGTCCGCCTCCGCCGTGGCGGCGCGCGAGAACGCCGACCGCCTGGCCGGCGAGCCGGAGATCGACCCGGCCGACGTGGTGGGCGGCATCCTGTCCGACCTGGAGGACAACGCCAACCTCTCCGAGAGCTCGCGGCTCGCCCAGGCCATCCACGGGGCGGTGGTGCGAGGGACCCGCGCCCCCGACCGGGGCGTGAAGCAGGCGCCGTTCTACGTGCTGGCCGGGGCCCGGATGGCCGCGGTGCTCGTGGAGCTGGGCTTCGTGTCCCACCCGGTGGAGGGCAAGGACCTCGCCCGGGCGTCGCGGCAGGAGGCGATCGCGAACGCGCTCGCCGCCGGGATCGCCGCCTGGCGCGCCACCGCCCGCAGCCCCGCCCCGTCGACCGCCTCTCGGGCTGCGGTCCGGCGCGTCCGAGGTTATGATGCGCGCCCCATGCGCGCCCACGGCAGGAAGGCCGGCCAGCTCCGGCCCGTTTCGCTCGAAGTGAACGTCTCCAAGCACGCCGAGGGCTCCTGCCTGACGCGCTTCGGCGACACCCACGTCCTCTGCACCGCCAGCCTGGAGAACCGGGTCCCGCCCCACATCCTGGGCACCGGCGCCGGCTGGGTCACCGCCGAGTACGGGATGCTGCCCCGGTCCACCAACGAGCGCATGGCGCGCGAGGCGGCCCGCGGCAAGCAGGGCGGCCGCACGCTCGAGATCCAGCGGCTCATCGGCCGGGCCCTGCGGGCCTCGATCGACCTCACCCAGCTGGGGCCGCGCACGCTCACCATCGACTGCGACGTCATCCAGGCCGACGGCGGCACCCGCACCGCCGCCATCACCGGCGGCTACGTGGCGCTGGCGCTGGCGGTCCGCAAGCTCCAGAAGGCCGGCGTGGTGAAGGGCGCCCCGCTCCTGCGCCACGTGGCGGCGGTGAGCGTGGGCATCGTCGAGGGCGAGGTCCGCCTCGACCTCGAGTACGAGGAGGACTCCACCGCCGAGGTGGACATGAACGTGGTGGCCACCGGGAGCCTGGAGATCGTCGAGGTGCAGGGCACCGCCGAGGGCAAGGCCTTCGGGCGCAGCCAGCTCGACCAGATGCTCGACGCGGCCCTGGCCGGCATCGCCGACCTCAAGCTCGCGCAGGAGCGCGTCCTCGTCTCGCCGTGAACCTGCTCTTCGCCACCCGCAACCCGGGCAAGCTCCGGGAGCTTCGCCGGCTGGTGGCCGGCCTCCCGGTCCGCGTGGTCTCCCTCGGACGACCTGGGGCGCGAGATCCCGGAGGTCGAGGAGGACGGCGCCACCTTCACGGCCAACGCCGCCAAGAAGGCCGCCGCGTACGCCCGCGCCGCCGGGATGCACGCGCTGGCCGACGACTCGGGGCTCTGCATCGACGCCCTCTGGGGCCAGCCGGGCATCCGCTCGGCGCGCTGGTCGGAGGGGGAGAGCCCGGGCCTCTCGGGCGTGGAGCGGGACCGGGCCAACAACACCAAGCTCCTCATGGTCCTGCACGGGGTCCTGCCCGAGCACCGCGGCGCCGAGTACCGGGCCGTGGTGGCGCTCGCGGCGCCGGACGGCAGCATCCTCGCCACCGCCGAGGGGGCCTGCCGGGGCGTGGTGGGCGAGGCGCCGCGCGGGGAGGGGGGATTCGGCTACGACCCGCTCTTCCTGCCCGAGGGAGCCCCCGGGAAGACCATGGCCGAGCTCTCCCCGGCCGAGAAGGACGGGCTGTCCCACCGGGGCGAGGCGCTTCGCCGCCTGGTGCCCGATCTGGTCCGCATCGCAGCCTCCCTTTGACAAAACCCCGGAGGGACGCTAGACACGGCGCTCTCGGGCCGGAGCGGACGAGCCGGTAGTCGGTCGCCGGGGCGTAGCGCAGCCTGGTAGCGCGCCTGCCTTGGGCGCAGGAGGTCGCGGGTCCGAATCCCGCCGCCCCGACTCTTTGAAAGTCGAATCGGATGGCCGGGGAAGACATCCCGGAGCACGGAGGACGGGGCCGACTTGCGCCCGTAGCTCAGTTGGATAGAGCAGCGGCCTTCTAAGCCGCGGGTCGGGGGTTCGACTCCCTCCGGGCGCGCCAACATTTTTACGGTGAGTGTAGCTCAATCGGTAGAGCACTGGACTGTGGATCCGGGGGTTGAGGGTTCGAGCCCCTTCACTCACCCCACCTCTTACGGACGGCGGGACCCCCCGCCTTCTGCGCCCGTAGCTCAGATGGATAGAGCGTCGGCCTTCGAAGCCGCAGGTCGGGGGTTCGATTCCCTCCGGGCGCGCCATTGACACCCCTGGGGCAAACTGCTAAATCCGCCGCCCTTCGCCAGATGCCATCCGAAGTTCCCCGATGTTTCCGGGCGCATAGCTCAACTGGCAGAGCAATGGACTCTTAATCCATAGGTTGAAGGTTCGATTCCTTCTGCGCTCACCAAGTCCCCGTCGAGAGACGCGGCGCGAAAAGGCCGACCGGCATCCCGGTTGGCCTTTTTGCTTTTCGGGCGCTCAGTCCTTCTTGCCGCCCTGGATGAGGCCGAAGCGCGGCTTCTTCACGGGCGCCGGCGGGCGCAGCGTCCCGGCCACCACCGCGCCCCAGGGCATCGCCACCTCGACCCGGGCCCCGCGGAAGGTGAGGCTGCAGCGGATGCCCCAGTCGTCGAGGAGCACCTCGGGGGTGTCGCGGCCGGCCACCATGTTGAGCCGCACCAGCTGCTCGTCGCGCAGGTACTCGGGCAGCGTCACCCCGGCCACCCCGGGCGCCACCATCACCCACTCGATGGCGGAGGCGGTCCGGCAGGCCTCGAGCATCTCGGGCCAGCGCTGCTGGAGGAAGTAGAAATGGATGGCCCATTCGCTCCACCGGGGGCAGTCCGGCGTGCATCTGGCCTCGGGCGGGTGCTCATGGGGCGCGTCCACGCACCGTTTCTACATCGAAACCGGTCCCCTCGGGCCCGCCCGTGATCGGGTAGTGTGGCGGGGTCCGCGGGCGGGTGGCGGAACTGGCAGACGCGCCGGACTTAGGATCCGGTGCCGCAAGGCATGAGGGTTCGAGTCCCTCCCCGCCCATTTCGCCCCCCATTTCCCTTGACCCGGCGGCCCCGCGGCCGTAGGTCTATGCCCCCGTTCCGCTTGAAGGAATTCCCCGAATGAAGATCCAGGTCGAGAAGCTCTCCCCCGTGGAGAAGAAGGTCACCGTCGAGATCGAGCCCGCCGAGGTGGCGAAGGAGATCGACCGCGCCTACGCGAGCCTCGGGCGTCGCGCCAAGCTGAAGGGCTTCCGCCCCGGCAAGGCGCCCCGCGCCGTCCTCGAGCGGAACTTCAAGGACCAGGTCGAGGCCGACGTGGTCGAGCGGCTCGTCCAGAAGAGCTTCGACGAGGCCAGCCGGGAGCAGAAGCTCGAGGCCGTGGCCGCTCCCCGCGTCCAGGTCGCCGAGGCGGCCCTCGCGGCGGACAAGCCCTTCTCGTACACCGCGCGCGTCGAGGTGAAGCCCACCATCGAGCCCAAGGACTACAAGGGGCTCACCGTGGCGAAGAAGGCCTTCGTCGTGACCGACGAGACCGTCGACGCCGAGATCGAGCGGCTGCGCCAGTCCTTCGCCGAGATGGTGCCGGTCGAGGGGCGCACCGTGGCCGAGCTCGGCGACTGGGCGGTCATCGACTACAAGGGCTCGGTCGAGGGCAAGCCCTTCGACGGCGGGTCGGCCGAGGGCGCGCTCATCCAGGTGAAGGACGGCAACTTCTTCGCCGGCGAGATGGCGGTGCTCTCCGGCCGCAGCGTCGGGGAGAAGTTCGAGCTCGAGCAGGCCTTCCCCGCCGACTTCCGCGACCCGGCCCTGGCCGGCAAGCCGTGCCACTTCGAGATCCAGCTGCAGTCGCTGCGGACGCAGAAGATCCCCGCCATCGACGACGCCTTCGCGAAGGAGGTCGGCATCGAGGGGGTGGAGACGCTGGCGGTGCTGCGCGAGCGCGTGCGCGCCGACATCGAGAAGCGGGAGAAGCGGCGCGTCGAGGCCGAGGAGCGCGACGCGCTCGTGAAGGCCGCCCTCGAGAAGAACGACTTCGAGGTCCCCCAGGCCCTGATCGAGCGGACCATCGACGCCATGATGCAGAGCACCGCCCAGCGGCTGGCCCGCCAGGGCATCGACCTGCGCCAGCTCGACCTGGACGTGGCCCGCATCCGCACCGACCTGCGCGAGCAGGCGCTCCTCACCGTGAAGGCCGCGCTGCTGCTCGAGGCCATCGCCGAGGCCGAGAAGATCGGGGTCGAGAGCCAGGACGAGCAGGACGAGATCCAGCGCCGGGCCGACGAGATGGGCGTGCCGCCCTCCCGCATCCAGCCCAAGGGCGACGCGCTCGAGGGCCTGCGGCAGCGGATCCGCGAGGACAAGGTCGTTGCGCTGCTGGCCGCGAACGCTAATTTCCAGTAGTCGGTCCCGCACCCGGGTCCCGGAGGAACGATGCCCTACATCCCGATGCCCTACGTCATCGAGCAGACCCACCGGGGCGAGCGCTCCTACGACATCTACTCGCGCCTGCTCAAGGACCGGATCGTCTTCATCGGGACGGCCATCGACGACGACGTGGCCAACGTCGTCACCGCCCAGCTCCTCTTCCTCGAGTCGGAGGATCCGGAGAAGGACGTCTCCATCTACATCAACAGCCCGGGCGGCTCGGTGACGGCCGGCCTCGCCATCTACGACACCATGCAGTACGTGAAGGCCCCGGTCTCCACCATCTGCCTGGGCCAGGCGGCCAGCATGGCGGCGGTGCTGCTCTCGGCCGGCGCGAAGGGCAAGCGCTACGCGGTGCCCAACGCGCGCATCATGATCCACCAGCTCTCCGGGGGCTTCTCCGGGCAGGCCAGCGACATCGAGATCCAGGCCCGCGAGGCCCTGCGCCTGAAGAGGACCCTCGACGAGATCCTGGCCCGCCACACCGGGCAGGCCATCGACCGCATCTCGAAGGACACCGACCGGGACTACTTCATGTCGCCGCAGGAGGCCAAGGATTACGGCCTCATCGACGAGGTGATCGTCACGAAGAAGGCGGCGGAGAAGAAGCCGCAGTAAGATGGAGTGATGGCCGGAGTGGAGAAACGAGAGACGCTGTGCTGCTCCTTCTGCGGGAAGTCGCAGAAGGAGGTGAAGAAGCTCATCGCCGGGCCCACCGTCTACATCTGCGACGAGTGCATCGGGCTGTGCAACGACATCATCGCCGAGGAGATCGCCGGCGAGGAGAAGCGCGACCAGAAGGTCCGCATCCCCCGTCCGTCCGAGATCAAGGCGATCCTCGACGAGTACGTGATCGGGCAGGAGCGGGCCAAGAAGACGCTCGCCGTCGCGGTGCACAACCACTACAAGCGCATCGAGAGCCGGCTCGAGGTCGACGACGTCGAGCTGCAGAAGTCGAACATCCTGATGCTGGGGCCCACCGGGTCGGGCAAGACGCTGCTCGCCCAGACGCTGGCCCGCATCCTCAACGTGCCCTTCACCATCGCCGACGCCACCACCCTCACCGAGGCCGGCTACGTGGGCGAGGACGTCGAGAACATCATCGTGAACCTCCTGCAGGCCGCCGACCACGACATCGAGCGCGCGCAGAAGGGCATCGTCTACATCGACGAGATCGACAAGATCGCCCGCAAGAGCGAGAACCCCAGCATCACCCGCGACGTGTCGGGCGAGGGCGTGCAGCAGGCGCTCCTCAAGCTCATCGAGGGCACGGTGGCGAACGTCCCGCCCAAGGGCGGCCGCAAGCACCCCCAGCAGGAGTTCCTGCAGGTCGACACCACCAACATCCTCTTCATCTGCGGCGGCGCCTTCTGCGGCCTCGAGGGCGTGATCGAGCGCCGGCTGGGCGGGCGCAGCCTGGGCTTCGGCACCGACGCGAAGAAGCGCGAGGACAAGAACGTCGGCGAGCTGCTGGCGCTGGTCGAGCCCGAGGACCTGCTCAAGTTCGGCATGATCCCCGAGTTCGTGGGGCGCCTGCCGGTGGTGACCGCGCTCGAGGAGCTCGACGAGGCGGCGCTGGTCGAGATCCTCACCCGGCCGCGCAACGCGCTCGTGAAGCAGTACCGCAAGCTCATGGAGATGGACGGCGTCAGCCTCAAGTTCACCGACGGCTCGCTCAAGGCCATCGCGCGCGCCGCCGTGAAGAACAAGGCCGGCGCCCGCGGGCTGCGCTCCATCGTCGAGGGCGCGATGCTCGACATCATGTACGACGTGCCCAGCCGCCGGAACGTGCAGGAGATCGTCATCAGCGAGGACGTCATCGAGAAGGGCGAGCCGCCCATCGTGGTCCTGCGCAAGGAGGCGGAGAGCGCCTGACGCCCTCCGCCCGCGGGGCGCCTACAGCCCCACGGTCTCGACGTACCGGAACCAGACCAGCTCGTCGACGTCGGGTCGCCCCGTGGGGCGATTCCACGCCGGCGGCTCGCGCTGCCAGCGCGCCGTGAGCTCGCCGGCCAGGCGCTCCGCCTCGGCGAGGTAGGAGGCCCGCTCGGCCTCGCGCTCGGCCTCGGAGGGCGGCGCCGGCGCGGGCGGGGGACCCGCCAGGATCTCGTCGGCGGCGAGCCGGAACGGGGAAGGGTGGGCGACCTCCCGGTCCCGGTGGCGCCAGACCCCGTCGCGCCAGTCCAGCCGGTAGAGGGGCACGAAGGCCTCTCCCCGCGAGGCCACGAACTCGACGGCCCGCAGCGTGAACTCGACGTCCCCGGGCGAGGCGTACCAGGGGAGCGACACCCGCACCCAGCCGGGCTTGGCGCCGGTCAGCCCCTCGGCGATGAGGCGGCGGTAGCGCTCCGACCGCTCGCCCTCGATGCCCAGCAGCCGGTGGCCGTACGGGCCGGCGCAGGAGCACCCGGCCCGGTTCTGGATGCCGAAGAGGTGGTCGAGCAGCGCCGAGACGAGGTCGTGGTGGAGCCCCTCGACGTTGAAGGAGAGGATGGGCAGCCGCGGCAGGTCGAGCGGGCCGTGGACGCGGATCCGGGGGTGGGCGGAGAGGCGCGCGCACGGCCGTCCGGGCGAGCGCCAGGTCGTGGTCGCGGATCTCGCGGGCGCCGACGTGGTCCTTGAGGGCGAAGGCGACGCCGGCCCGCAGGTCGCCCAGGATGCCGGGGGTCCCGCCCTCCTCCCGCTCGGCCAGCGAGCGGACGTAGTCCACCTGGTCGGGCCGGCACCCGGAGACGAAGTCGACCGTCCCGCCGCCGGGGCGCTCCGGGGTGCGGGATCGGAAGAGGTCGCGGTGGGCCACGAGCACGCCCGAGCCCTCCGGGCCGCCCAGGAACTTGTGGGTGGAGACGAAGAGGGCGTCGATCCGGGCCGCCGGGTCGGCGGGGTGCATGTCGATGGGCACGTAGGGGCCCGCCGCCGCGTAGTCCACGAAGACGAGCGCCCCCTCCTCGTGGAGGACCCGGGCCACGGCGGCGACGTCGGTGAGCAGGCCGTCCACGTTGGAGGCCGCCGAGAAGGCGCCGGCGACGAGCGGGCGTCCGCGCGCCTCGCGCGCCTGGCGGCGCAGGTCGGCGAGGTCGATTCCCCCGCGCGAGTCGAGGGCCACCTCGCGGACGTCGGCGATCGACTCCATCCAGGGCAGCACGTTGGAGTGGTGCTCGTAGGGGCCGACCAGGATCACCGGCCGGCGGCCGGGCGGGACGTGGGAGGAGAGGGCGTACTCCCGCTCGAGCGGCTCGGGCAGCCGGAGCCCCAGCAGCCCCACCAGCTTGTTGACCGCCGCGGTGGCTCCACTTCCGGTGAAGAGCACCACGTCCTCGGGGCCGGCGTGGACCGAGCGGGCCACCTGCGCCCGGGCCTCCTCCCGCAGGCCGTTCATCACCCGGCCGGTGGTGGCCACCGCGGTGTGGGTGTTGGCGTAGAGCGGCCGGACGGCGTCCAGCCAGCGCTCGACCAGGTCCAGGTGCCGGCCGGTGGCGGTCAGGTCGGCGTAGTGGAGCAGGCGGGGACCGAACGGGGTGGGGATCCGCGTTCCGCGTCCCACCTCGGCGTCGCGGAGCCGGGCCGCAATCTCCTGGAACCTGGACATGGCCGCGGTTCTAGCCCGACCCCTCCGAGGGTACAAGGAACGACCGTTTTCCGGCGTTCCGGGTGGGTGTGGAACCTGTGCCGCGGGCCCCTCGGTGGTACGAAGGTCGAGGTCGCCGTGCCATCTTCTCGGAGGTCGACGGGGAGAGTGCCCATCCACACCCTGCCGCTCCTGCCGCTGCGGGACATCATCGTCTTTCCCCACATGGTGGTCCCGCTCTTCGTGGGGCGCGAGAAGTCCATCGCCGCCCTCGACGACGCCATGGGGAAGGACAAGACCGTCGTCCTGGCGGCGCAGAAGAAGGCCAAGACCAACGAGCCCGCCTTCGACGACGTCTTCCAGGTGGGGACGCTCGCCACCATCATCCAGCTCCTGCGGCTGCCCGACGGGACCGTGAAGGCGCTCGTCGAGGGCAAGCGGCGGGTGAAGCTCACCGAGCTCGTCTCGAAGGATCGCTTCTACGAGGTCCGGGTCGAGGAGCTCGACGAGGAGGCCGAGCGCGACGTGGAGCTCGAGGCCCTCATCCGCCAGGTGCAGACCACCTTCGAGGCCTACGTCAAGCTCAACAAGCGCATCCCGCCGGAGATGCTGGCCAGCGTCTCCACCATCGACGACCCGGGCCGGCTCGCCGACACCATCGTCGCGCACCTCTCGCTCAAGCTGCAGGACAAGCAGTCGATCCTGGAGACCGCGTCGCCGCGCGCGCGCCTGGAGAAGCTCTTCGAGCTCATGCAGGGCGAGATCGAGATCCTGCAGGTCGAGCGCAAGATCCGCACCCGCGTGAAGAAGCAGATGGAGAAGTCGCAGAAGGAGTACTACCTCAACGAGCAGATGCAGGCGATCCAGAAGGAGCTGGGGGATCGCGACGAGTTCAAGAACGAGATCCAGGAGCTCGAGGAGAAGATCCGCGACAAGCGGATGTCGAAGGAGGCCACGGTCCGGGCGCGCAAGGAGCTGAAGAAGCTCAAGATGATGAGCCCGATGAGCGCCGAGGCCACCGTCGTCCGCAACTACATCGACTGGATCCTGGCGCTCCCCTGGGCCGAGGTCACCGAGGACAAGCTCGACGTGGCCGAGGCGGAGAAGGTCCTCGACGAGGACCACTACGGCCTGCGCAAGGTGAAGGAGCGCATCCTCGAGTACCTGGCGGTGCAGGCGCTGGTCGCCAAGATCAAGGGGCCCATCCTCTGCCTGGTGGGGCCTCCCGGCGTGGGCAAGACCTCGCTGGCCCGCTCGATCGCCCGCGCCATGGGGCGCCGCTTCGTGCGCATCAGCCTGGGCGGCGTGCGCGACGAGGCCGAGGTCCGCGGCCACCGCCGCACGTACATCGGCGCCATGCCCGGCAAGATCCTGCAGTCGATCCGCAAGTCGGGCTCGTCGAACCCGGTCGTGCTCCTCGACGAGGTGGACAAGATGTCCACCGACTTCCGCGGCGATCCGTCGGCGGCCCTGCTCGAGGTCCTCGACCCGGAGCAGAACTCCACCTTCGTCGACCACTACCTCGACCTCGACTACGACCTCTCCAAGGTGCTCTTCGTCTGCACCGCCAACACCATGTCCGGCATCCCGCTGCCCCTGCAGGACCGCATGGAGATCATCCGCCTGGCCGGCTACACCGACCAGGAGAAGCTCTCCATCGCCTCCCGCTACCTGGTGCCGCGGCAGAAGGAGGCGAACGGCCTCGCCGACGTGAACGTGGACGTGAAGCGGGAGGCGCTCGAGCTCCTCATCCACCGCTACACGAAGGAGGCCGGGGTCCGCTCGCTGGAGCGGGAGATCGCGAGCCTCTTCCGCAAGACCGCCCGCGAGGTGCTCCGCCAGGGCAAGGACCACCGGTACGTCATCGGCGCGAAGCGCGTGCAGCGGCTGCTGGGCGCGCCGCGCTACCGCTACGGCACCGCCGAGTCGGAGGACCAGGTGGGCGTGGCCACCGGCCTCGCCTGGACGGAGATGGGGGGCGAGCTGCTCACCATCGAGGCCACCGTCATGCCGGGCAAGGGCAAGCTGACCATCACCGGCAAGCTGGGCGAGGTCATGCAGGAGTCGGCCCAGGCCGCCATGAGCTACGTGCGCAGCCGCGCCGAGGTGCTGGGGCTCGAGAAGCGGTTCCTCGAGACCATCGACATCCACGTGCACGTGCCCGAGGGCGCCATCCCCAAGGACGGCCCGTCGGCGGGCATCACCATGGCGACGGCGCTCGTCTCGGCGCTCACCCGGGTGCCGGTCCGCAAGGACATCGCCATGACCGGCGAGATCACGCTGCGCGGCCGGGTGCTGCCGATCGGCGGCGTGAAGGAGAAGGCGCTGGCGGCCCACCGGGGCGGCATCAAGACCATCCTGGTCCCGCGCGAGGTCGAGAAGGACCTGAAGGAGATCCCGCGCAAGGTCCGGGCGGCCATGAACATCGTCCTCATCGACCACATGGACGAGGTGCTGCGCGAGGCGCTCGTGGCGCCGAAGCGGGAGGGCGCCTTCCCGGCGCCGGATCACGCCGCGTCGAGCCAGGCGTAGAGCCGCTCGGCGCCCCGCCGGCCGTCGAGGGGCGTGAGCGAGAGCCGGGCCAGGTCCCAGCCCGGCGTGCCGTCCTTCACGAGCACGCCGCGGCGGGCCACCCGCCGGGCCCGGTCGACCGCGCCGCGCGTGAGCGGGCGAGGGTCGGCCAGGCGCCGCAGGAGGTCGAACCCCGGCGTGGCGGCGCGGGCGTGCCGGAACATCGGGTCGAAGACCACCACGTCGAAGCTCCGGTCCGGCGCGGCGGCGAGCCAGGCCTCGTGATCGGCGCACTCGACCCGGACGCGGGCGGCGGGCTCGCCGGGGAGGCGGGCGAATCCCTCGCCGGTCCAGGCCGCCAGCGCGGGCGACGACTCGAGCCCCACCACCAGGCCTCCCGCGCCCACGGCCGCGGCGGCCACCAGCGCGTCGGCCCCCAGGCCGAGCGTGCAGTCGAGCACCGCGTCGCCCGGGCGAAGCCGCGCCGCCTCCAGGAAGGAGTCCCCGGTGATCCGCTCGCCGATGGCCAGCCGCTTGGCCCGCAGCGCGCCCATCCCCGCGTGCCAGCGCTCCTCCGCGCCCTCGATCCAGAGGGCGGCGTGGGCGCCCAGGACGAGCAGCGCGTCGGCCCCGGCCTCCTGCGCCACCTCGGCGAGCGAGCGGGTCCCGCGCGCGGCGAAGGGGAGGGCGCGGCGGTCGCGCCGACTCGCGGGCCGCGAGGTCGGCGGCCGGGGTGGGGGAGAAGGGCGTGGTGACCGCGAGGCGCACCGGGACTGCATGCCGCGGCGGGAGGCGGAGGGCAAGGACGGCGTTGCGCGACCCTCCCGGGTCGGCTAGTGGTGAACCCATGAGCCTCCCCGTCGTCTCCGTCCACGACCCCATCGCCCACCCCGAGAGCGGGACCGACCTCACCCCCGCCCAGGTCGGGGAGCTGGAGGCCGAGATCCGCGAGCTCAAGCGGGAGAAGGACGCGGTCATCCTGGCCCACAACTACCAGCTGCCCGAGATCCAGGGGCTGGCCGACGTGGTGGGCGACTCGCTGCAGCTCGCCATCGAGGCCCAGAAGGCCCCGCAGTCGACCATCGTCTTCTGCGGCGTGCACTTCATGGCCGAGTCGGCCAAGGTCCTCAACCCGGAGAAGCGGGTGCTGCTGCCCAACCTCTCGGCCGGCTGCTCGCTCGCCGACTCCATCTCCGCCGAGTCGCTCGAGGACTGGAAGGCGCGCTACCCGGGGCACGCGGTGGTCACCTACGTGAACTCCACGGCCGAGGTGAAGGCGCTCTCCGACATCTGCTGCACGAGCGCCAACGCGGCCAGCGTGGTGCGGTCGGTGCCGGAGCGGAAGATCCTCTTCACGCCGGACCGGAACCTCGGCGCCTGGGTGAAGTCGAAGGTGCCGGAGAAGGAGATCGTGGTCTACGACGGCGCCTGCCCCATCCACGACGTGCTGCGCAGCGCCAGCGTGGAGAAGGTCCACGGCCAGCGCCCCGAGGCGGTGGTCATCGCCCACCCGGAGTGCCGGGCCGACGTGCTCGAGCTGGCCGACGAGATCTGCTCCACCACCGGCATGACCGCCGCGGTGGCCCGCCACCCGGAGGCGAAGACGTTCATCGTCGCCACCGAGCACGGCATCCTCACCGGCCTGAAGAAGCGCTTCCCGGACAAGGAGTTCGTGGTCGCCGACGGCTGCCTGGGCTGCCGCATGCACTGCCCGTACATGAAGATGATCGACCTGGTCATGGTCCGGGACTCGCTGCTCCGGGGGAAGCACGAGATCGTGGTCCCGGCCGACGTGGCCGAGGGGGCGCGCCGCGCGCTCGAGCGGATGATTGCCGTGCCGCGCGACGCCTGAGGGCGGGCCTGGGCCGGAACGAGAAGGGCCCGGCCCCTCGGAAGGGACCGGGCCCGGAGGCTCCGCTCGACGCCGGCTACTTGGCGGCCTGCGGCTTGCGCGCCGGGAGGAGCTCCTCGAGCACGCGGGTCGCGCCGTAGATCTTGTCGAGCGCGTGGGTGATGGCGGCGGTGTCGACGGCCACGGTGCGGTTCAGCTTCTCGTCGAAGCCGTAGTTGCCGCCGAGCGACCAGATGTTCCCGTCGAAGACCAGGCCGACGATGCGGCCGTCCCGGTCGATGACCGGCGAGCCGGAGTTGCCGCCGATGATGTCGGTGGTGGCCACGAAGTCGAACTTGGTCTGGAGGTCGAGCCGGGGCTTCGCGTCGAGCCAGCTCTTCGGCAGGGCGAAGGGCTCGCGGCCGGTGTTGCGCTCGAAGGCGCCCGCGAAGGTGGTGAAGGGCGGGACGACCTTCTTGCCCTCGGTCCAGCCCTTCACCGCGCCGTAGCTGAGCCGCAGCGTGAAGGTGGCGTCCGGGTAGGTGGAGGTCCCCTCCAGCGCGAAGCGGGCCTGGGCGATGGTCTCGGAGCCCTTCTTGTTCACCGACTGGATCTCGTCCTCGAACATCTTGCGGACGGCGCGGGCGTCGGGGTCGATGCTGCGGGCGAAGACGATCATGGGGTCCTGCGACGCGTCCACCGCGGCCTTGCCGCCCTCCCAGAGCTGCTTGCGGACGGCGACGTCCCTGAGCTTCGTCCCGGTCACGAGACGCTTGGCCACCTCGGCGGGCGACTCGTCGCCGAGCACCTTCTTGGTGAAGGCGTGGTCGGGGCCCAGCTTCTCGCGCAGCTTGGTGAGCGACCAGGTGAGCTTGAAGATCTCGAACTCGTCGTTGATGGGGGCCGGGCTGAAGAGCGACTGGGTGACGGCCGGGAGGCGGCGCCTCCTGGTACTCCTCGAGCCGCTCCTCGTTCTTCCTGGGGCCGCTCGTCGCCGCCGCGGACCAGCGTGCGGGCGAAGCGGAAGTAGTCGGTCATCAGGCCGGCGGACCCGGCCACGTAGTTCACGTCGTTGCGGACGTTGCGCTGGAGGTCCTCGGCCTGCTGGATGGCGACGAAGGCCTGGAGGGCGGCGGGGCCGTTCTTCTTGTCGGCGGCGAGCTTCTTGCGGAAGGCCTCCTCGGCGGCCACCTTCTGGGCGAAGAACTCCCGGTCGACGAGCGCCTCGCGCTCGCCCTTGCAGGGCCTTGAGCGAGTTCTCGATGCCGAAGAGGAGGCTGTTCGAGACCCGCTTCTGCTCGGCCCCGCGCTCCTGGAACTGGGTGACCGCGCCGCGCAGCTCGGAGTACGCGGTTGAGGGTCTCGGGCAGGGCGACGTCGCGCTGGTACTCGAGCTCGGCGATGGTCAGCTGCCGGTCGGTCCCGCCCGGGTGGCCGGAGACGAAGACCAGGTCTCCCTCCTTGGGGCCGGCGGCGTTCCAGGCCAGGAAGTTCTGGGTCTGGAGCGGCTTGCCGTCGTCGTAGACGCGGACGAACGACAGGTCGAGGTCGTAGCGCGGGAACATGAAGTTGTCGGGGTCGCCGCCGAAGAAGGCGATGGCGAACTCGGGCGCGAAGACCATGCGCACGTCCTGGTAGCGCCGGTAGCGGTACAGGTCGTAGCGGCCGCCGTGGTAGAGCGTCACCACGTTGCAGCGGAGCGCCGGGCTGGTCTGGCACTCCCCCTCGATGCGGCGAGGTCTCGGCCTTCTGGGCGTCGTTGAACTTCACGCCCTCGAGCCCGGCGGTGGCCTTCTTCATCCGGGCGGTGACGTCGGTGATCTCGACGAGCTGGTTCACCTCCAGCACGGGGCACTTGAGCTCCTCGGCGGCGGTCTTCGCCTGGAAGCCCTGGGCGATGTAGTCCTTGTCCGCGCTGGAGAGCTGCTGGAGGCAGGTCTCGACGCAGTGGTGGTTCGTCAGCACGAGGCCGCTCGGCGAGACGAAGCTGGCCGAGCAACCCTGGGCCAGCCGGGCCGACGAGAGCCGGGCGTGGTCGAGCCAGGCGTCGTCGATCTTGGCGCCGTACTTCTTCTCGACCTGGGCCTTCGGGAATCCGTTGTAGGTCCACATGCCCTCGTCGGCGCGCGCAGACGAAGCGATCGCGCAGAGCGCGAGGAGGGCGACGATCTTCCTCATGATGGGATGTCTCCGGGTTGAACGTGCGGGCGCACCGGGACGGGCGCCAGGCTGGCCCCTGTTAATCCGGGGGGATGGCCGAGTCAAGCACGACCCGCTCCGGGCGGGCGCCCGGTTTCTTGACCCGGCCCGGTCCCGGACTACGCTTCGCCCATGACCGACGGCGAGCGCGACTGGCAGCGGGTGGTCCGGCACCTCCAGGAGTTCGACCGGCGCCACCGCGAGGCGCCGCGCCCCCCGGAAGCGGTGCTCCCCGCCGATCTCGACGTCGAGGCGGAGCTGGACCGCTGCTTCTCCCAGCCCGGCGTGAGCGTGTGGGTGAGCGTGGTATAAACGCCGCCGCATGAGCCGTTCCAAGATCTGGGGTTTCACGGCGCTGGTGGTGGTGTCCGGCTGGGTGGGGCTCTGGGTGTTCACCCAGCGGGCCGTCCCGCCCGCGACCGAGCAGGCCGCTCTCGACGCTTCGCTCCGGCACCCTCCAGTTCGAGACCGGGACGCGGCTGCTCTCGCGCCAGGTCCGGGACGTGGCGGTCGTGGCCGCCCGGGACCCGGGGCTCGCGAGCGCGTTCGCCGCCATCGAGGCCGCCCGCACCCCGCGCCCGCCCGCAGCCGGACGGCCGGCAGCAGCGACGCGGCCGGCCGGTGCGACCACGCCCGCCGGCGCGACGACGCCCGCCGCTCCGGACGTGGCCGAGGTCGCCGAGTCGGCCATCCACGGCGCCTCCGCGCTCCTCGACGTGGAGATGGGGCGCGCGCCGCTGGTCGGGATCAGTCACGACCGCACCATCTCGCTGCGCGTGGGCGAGCAGGTCGTGCCGCCCCGCGATCCGCTCGCCCAGGCGCTGCTCGGGTCCGGGGCCGCGCCCCGGCACGTGCGGGTGGGGGACGCCATCTACGCGGTGGCCGTGGTCCCGGCGGGCAAGGGCGCGACCCTCGCCTTCGGGCTGCCCATCGACCCTCGCTGGGCGGAGCGGCTGCAGTCCGCCACCGGCGCCGACCTCACCTTCATCGGAAGCAGCCTCGTCTCCACCCTGTCGCCGGCCGACGCCACCGCGGTGGTCGCGGCGGCCCGGAAGGGCAACGGGAGCGTGGTCGACGTGGGCCGGTCCGGCCCGTTCTCGCTCGTCGGCGGGCTCCCCGGGCTCCCCGTCCTCTTCGCGAAGGCGCCGGCCTGGCGGGCGCGGGCGCTCTCCCTGCCCGGCATCGACGGACCGGTCGCGGTGATCTCCGCGCCCACCCGCCCGGCGCTCGAGCCAATCGCCGCGTTCCAGCAGGTCCTGATCCTGGCGCTCTTCGCGCTCACGCTCGTCGGCCTCGCGCTGGGCTTCTCCCGGGACCCGGTGGTGCCGTCCCACGTGCCTCGGGAGCTGGCCTCGGTCGCCGACCGGATCGCCCGGGGCGACTTCGACGTCCGGGTGCCGCGCATGTCGGGGACCTTCGGCACGCTGGCGGCGGCGCTCTCGCGCGCGGCGGAGACCGCCCGGCTCGGGCGCATCACGCAGGGGGCCACGACGCCCTCCACGCCGGTGCCGCTGTCCGTGTCGCAGGGGCCCGTGAACCCGGCCCCCACCCTCGACGTGCCGCTCCACGCCGTGCCGCCCGACGAGGTGACCGGCTCGCGAAGGCTGGAGGGGCCCTTCTCTGCCAGCGGACTGGCCCCGCCGGTCACGCCCACTCCCACGCCGCTCCAGGCCGGGCCCGGCCTCACCGCCGCCGCCGTCGTCCAGGCCGCCCAGGCGGCGCGTGCGGCCTACCCGCGCAACACGCAGCCCCTCGGACCTCCCGGCTCGCCGGCGTCCCGCCCCACGCCGGCGCCGGCGGAAGGGGGAGAGGCGCAGTGGAACGCCGTCTTCCAGGAGTTCCTCCGCACCCGGACCGGCTGCGGCGAATCGGTGGAGGGGCTCACCTGGGACCGCTTCCGCGACAAGCTCCGGAAGAACCACGACGCGCTGGCGCAGAAGTACGCCTGCCGCACGGTCCGCTTCCAGGTCTACGTGAAGGACGGGAAGGCCGCGCTGAAGGCCACGCCGGTCCGCTAGCCCGTCGGGGCTAGTGGTCGTCCTGGAAGAAGTTCTGCGGCGCCGCCGTCGGATCGGGCGCGGTCCGCGTCGGCGCGGTGCCCGGGACGAACGGCAGGAGCACGCCGTCGACGGGCCCGCTCGCCAGGTTGCCCGGTCCGCGGGATCGATCCGCACCATCTCCACGTTCGGACGGCACGGGGAAGTCGTTGGGCGGCTGCGACGCGACCGCCGCCCGCATGAAGGCAATCCAGCCGGGCATCGCCGCGCCCGCGCCGGTGGCGTGCGCCCCGAGCGGATCGTGGCCGTCGAAGCCCACCCAGACGCCGGCCACCAGGTCGGGCGTCATGCCCACGAACCAGGCGTCGCGGTGCTCCTGGGCGGTGCCGGTCTTGGCGGCGACGGGCCGGTCGAGCGCCTTCGCTCCCTGCCCGGTCCCGCTCTGCACGACCTCCTTCATCATGGCGAGCGTGACGTAGGCCGCCTCGGGCCGGACGCGGTCGGGGAGCCGCCCCACGCTCGGCGCGGGCGGCGGCCGGTGCGGGTGCGGCGGCCATGCCGGACGCGTCGCCGGAGAGCGAGGGGTCCACCGGGGGCCCGGGGACGGCCGTCTCGGGCATCGCCGGCGGACGGAGCGGCAGGCGTCTCCTCGAGCACGTTGCCGTCCCGGTCGCGGACGCGGACGACGAGGATGGGCGGCGCCGGGAACCCGCCGGCGGCGAGGGTCGCGTAGCCGTTCACGAGCTCGAGCGGCGTCACCTCGCCCGTGCCGAGCGCGAGCGACAGCGTCCTCGGGAGCTCGCTCTCGATCCCGGACCGGCGCGCGAAGTCGATGACGGCCTCCACGCCCAGCGCGTCGACGAGCTTCGCCGAGACCGTGTTCTTCGAGTGGGCGAGCGCGTCGCGCAGCAGCATCGGCCCCTCGTAGACGTCCTTCTCGAAGTTCGTCGGCTTCCACTCCTTGCCGGTCCAGGGATCCCGGTAGAGGTCGGGCGTGTCGTAGACGATGGTGGCGGGGGTGAAGCGCCCCGACTCGATGGCCGCGCCCCAGACGAAGGGCTTGAAGGCGCTGCCGGGCTGCCGCTTGGCCTGGATGGCCCGGTTGAACTGGGAGCGGGCGAAGTCCTGCCCGCCCACCAGCGCGCGAACCCCGCGCGTGGCCGGGTCGATGGCGACGAGCGCCCCCTCGACCCGCGGCACCTGCTCGAGCAGGAGCGACGAGCGGCTTGCCGGCGCGGGCCAGCTCGACGGGGGGCGTGCGGCCCGGCACCACGCGCGCCAGCACGATGTCGCCGGGGCGGAGCACGTCGCCCATCTTCTTCGGCGGCGCGGTCCCGACCGACGAGTTGTACTTCCGGGCCCAGGTCACCGCGGAGAAGGGGATGACGCCCTTCGCGCCGCCCAGGTCGAGCGTGGCCTGCTTGTCGTCCACCGCCGTGACCAGCACCGCGTAGGTCTCGCCCGCCTGGAGCGGACGCACCCGGACCCGGCGGCGGACGTCGGCCTTCACGTCGGCGTCGGGCTCGATCTCGTCGGGGTCCACGCGGCCGAGGTCCCAGACGAGGACCTCGCCGGGCTGCCCCTTCGCCGCGGCCAGCCGCTCGCGCCAGGCCGGCAGCGCGGTGGCCAGCTGGCGCTCGTCGAGCCGCTGCGGGGCGCCGCGCCAGCCGTGGCGCTTGTCGACCATCCGGAGGTCCTCCGCCAGGGCGGCCTCGGCGGCGCGCTGCATGGCCGGCAGCATGGCCACGTCGACCTGGAGGCCGTCGGTCTCCACCCGCTCGGCGCCGTAGCGCTCGTCGAGGTGCCGGCGGACCGCGTCGGCGTACCAGGCGCCGTAGGGCTCGGGGGCCTTGCGGACCTTGATCGGGCGCTGCGACTCGATCTCGGCGGTCCGGGCGTCGATGTAGCCCTCCTCGGTCATGCGCCGCAGCACGTAGCGCTGCCGCGCCTTGGCCGCCTCGGGGTGCTTCACCGGGGAGAGCCGCTCGGGGGACTGGACCAGCCCGGCCAGCGTGGCCGCTTCACCGATGGTGAGGTCCTTGACGCCCTTGCCGAAGTAGAACCGGGAGGCCTCCTCGACGCCGTAGCGCCGGTGCCCCAGGTAGATCTGGTTCAGGTAGAGGTAGAGGATCTCGTCCTTGGAGAGGTTCTGCTCGAGGCGGGGGGCGAGGAAGAGCTCCTTCACCTTCCGCTTCACCCGCCAGTCGGTGGGGAGCAGGAAGGTCTTCACCACCTGCTGCGTGATGGTGGAGCCGCCGCAGGCGACGCCGGCCGCGCAGGAGCCCCTTCACCGCGCAGCGGGCGATGGCCAGGTAGTTCACGCCCTCGTGCTCGTAGAAGCGGGCGTCCTCGGCGGCCAGCACGGCCCGCTTGACCACGTCCGGGATCTTGTCGAACGGGACGACGGTGCG
Organism: uncultured delta proteobacterium; assembly: GCA_963766715.1. GTDB lineage: Bacteria > Myxococcota > Myxococcia > Myxococcales > Anaeromyxobacteraceae > CAIOAK01. The sequence goes on along the minus strand of CAVYBH010000009.1, from coordinate 35,569 downwards.
CCGCTCGCGCGCGAAGGCGAAGGCCTCGGTCCCGTCGGCCGCGTAGACGGTGGTGGCCACGAGCGGGCGGTAGTCCTTCAGGCCGTCGAAGGCGGGGAGCTCGCGGGTCCAGGTGAAGAGGAGCGTGCCGCCGGCCGCGACGAGGAAGACCACCACGGCCAGCCCGCCGCGGAGGAGGTCCCGCCTTCCCAGGCCGCGCACCCAGGCCCGGACGCGCGCGAGGCGCCCGGCGGGAGGTCCCGGGGGAGGGGACTCGCCGGGAGGCGCAGGCGACGGGGGGCTCTCTGGAGAGGCGCTCGGATCCACGGTAGGGGGGTCGAACTTAGTCCCGCGGCGCGGGTGCGCCAAGGGGCGAAGAACTGCACAGGCACGCGGGCGTCCCCGGCCGGGAGGGAGGGAAGGCCGGGAACACCCGCGGCCTGCGCTCGGAGGAACGCCCCCTGGCCGCGGGACATTCCCGCCGGATTTTCGTTTGACAGGGGGGGGAATCGGGGGCACTACGTGGGTTCGTCTTCCAGTGCTGCCCTGCTCGATACACGGAGGAATTCCATGAGGATGCATCGCTCGTTCCTGCTCGCCGTCCCGGTGCTCGCCCTGTTTCTCGCCGGCTGTCCCGCCAAGCCCAAGAACGGTGAATGCAAGACCAGCGAGGACTGCTCCGCCCAGGAGGGCTTCGGGAAGACCTGCGTCGAGGGCCGCTGCCAGGAGTGCGGGCTCGACACCGACTGCAAGGCCGGGTTCGTCTGCCGCTCCCTGAAGTGCGTTCCCCGCCCCGAGTGCGAGCGGAACGACGACTGCCCGGCCGGCAAGGCCTGCGAGACCGGCAAGTGCATCACCGTCGCCCCCGTGACGCCTCCCCCCGAGTGCTCGAGCGACGCGGCCTGCGGCTCCGGCAAGGCCTGCCAGTCCGGCAAGTGCGTCACCGCCGTCCCGGTGGCCTGCCCGTCCGGCGGCGGCAAGCTGCTGCCCATCTTCTTCGGGTTCAACGAGGCGGTCCTCACCAAGGACGCCCAGGCCGACCTGGCCAAGAACGCCGCCTGCATCAAGGACCGCGGCTTCACCAAGGTCACCGTCGAGGGCAACTGCGACGACCGCGGGACCGTCGAGTACAACCTGCAGCTCGGGCAGCGCCGCGCCGAGGCCGCCAAGAAGTTCCTGGTGAACCTGGGCGTGCCCTCGAAGGCCGTGAAGACCGTCAGCTACGGCAAGGAGCGCCCCATCTGCAGCGAGCAGGTGGAGTCGTGCTGGTCCCAGAACCGCCGCGACGACCTCGTGGCGCAGTAGACGGACCGGGAACGAATGAAGAACCGGATCGCGCTTCCGCTGCTCCTCGCTGCTCTCCGCCTGCTGGGTCCCCGTCGAGAAGGGGCGCCAGATGGACGACCGCATCCAGCGGCTCGAGGCGGAGAGCGCCGCCACCACGCGGCAGCTCGAGGAGCAGCGGAACGTGATCCGGGACCGCATCGCGCGGGTCGACCAGAAGATCGCCGAGGTCCAGAAGAAGCTCGACGAGCTCAACTCGTCGGCGCACCGGACCGGCGCCGACGTGGTGGCGAACCAGGACCGGCTGCAGGAGTCGCTCACGCAGATGAAGGGCATGCTGGAGGAGGAGCAGCACCAGCTCCAGCAGGTCGACCAGCGCGTCTCGAAGCTCCAGACCGACACCGACGCCCGCTTCGCCGCGCTGAAGGGCGCGGGCGCCCTCGAGGACTACGAGGGACGGAAGCGGGCCGAGGCGCTCAAGCGTCCGGCCGACAAGGCCGAGTTCTTCGCGCTCGCCCAGCAGCAGGAGCAGGCCGGGGAGCGGGCCGTGGCCCGGCAGCTCTACGACGAGTACGTGAAGAAGTGGCCCACCGACCCCCGGGCGGCCGACGCCTGGTTCCGGATGGGGGAGATCTCCTACGGCGAGAAGCGCTACCGGGAGGCCGTCCTCTCGTACGGCAAGGTCGCCCAGGACTTCCCGCGGTCGGACAAGGCCCCGGACGCCCTCTTCCGGACGGGCGAGGCCATGATGGCCCTCGACCTCCGCGAGGACGCGAAGGCGATCTACCAGGACGTCATCAATCGTTTCCCGAAGACGAGCGCTGCCAAGAAGGCGTCAGCCCGTATCGCCGAAATGTCCAAGAATTCCAAGAAGAAGCCCCCTCCCAAGAAGTAACCCAAAAGAGGTATAGGCATCTCGCACTTCGTAGGACAAAGTGCGAAGGGTAGGCGCAGTATCGCCATATCGGGAAGGGCGGGTAGAGCCATGAAGCGGGTTCCCATCGGGCAGATCCTGGTCCACGGCGGCGCCATCGACGCGCGCCAGCTCCGGGCCGGCCTCGACTGGCAGAAGCGCTGGGGGGGCCGCCTCGGGTCCGCGCTCCTGCACCTCGGACTGGTGAAGGAGACCGACCTCGTCCGGGCCCTGGGGAGCCAGTTCGAGATCCCGGTCGTCGACCTGGCCGCCCGGGACGTGCCCGCCGAGGTGCTCCTGCTGGTCCCGCCGCGCATCGTCCAGGGTCGCGGCGTCCTCCCGCTGGAGCTGCTCTCCGAGTGCCGGCGCGGTCCGCTCCTGGTGGCCACGAGCGACCCGCTCGACCTGGCCGCCCTCGACGACGTCGCCTTCGCGAGCGGCAAGCTGGTGCGCCCGGTGCTCGCCACGAAGAGCCAGCTCGAGGTGGCGATCGCCCGGGCGCTCGGTCACGGGCGCCCGGCGGCGCTCGAGCTCCCTCCCGAGCCGCTCGAGGAGATGGAGCTGGTGCAGCCGGTTCGTCCCGCCAGCTTCTGGAACTAGGCGAGCGCCGATCCTCTCGCTGCGGCGGGCGGTCTCGGCGCTCTGGGAGGCGTCAAGGGCTTTCGTCGTCCGACTCGTCCTCGGGCGGGCTCCCGCCCTCGCGCCCCTCGTCCTGCAGCTTCCACTGCCCGATCCGCTTCATGACCGTGCTCTTCGCGATCTGGAGCTCCTTCACGACGGCGGCGCGCTTGCCGCGGTGGCGCCGCAGGGAGAGCCGGATGGCCTCCCGCTCGATGTCCTCCATGGTGAGCCCGGGGAGGTAGAGCGTGGTGTCGTCGCCGCCGGGGCCGCTCGACGGGCGCAGGTCCTCGAAGGTGACCACGGCCGCGGGCAGCACCGTTCCCTCCCCGCGGAAGAGCAGCGCGCGCTGCACCACGTTGCGCAGCTGCCGCACGTTGCCCGGCCAGTCGTAGGCCTCGAGCCGCTGCAGGGCCTCCTCGCTCCAGCGAAGCTGCAGCCCGCGCGGCGCCGACGCGTCGAGGAAGCGCTGGGCCAGCGCCCGCACGTCCCCCTGGCGGGCGCGCAGCGGCGGCACGGCCACCGGGATGACGCAGAGCCGGAAGAAGAGGTCCTCGCGGAACTTGCCCGCCCGGACCTGGGCCGGCAGGTCGCGGTGCGTGGCCGACACGACGCGGACCGAGACCTGGATGGGACGCGACGAGCCGACCCGCTTCACCTCGCCGTTCTCGAGCGCGCGGAGGAGCTTGGCCTGGAGGTCGAGCGGCATCTCGCCGATCTCGTCGAGGAAGAGCGTTCCCTGGTCGGCCTCCTCGAAGGCGCCCTTGCGCTGCCGCTCCGCGCCGGAGAAGGCCCCCTTCTCGTGGCCGAAGAGCTCGCTCTCCATGAGCGACTCGGGGATGGCGGCGCAGTTCACCGGGATGAAGGGGCCGTCGCAGCGCCGGGACCGGGCGTGCAGCGCGCGGGCGACGAGCTCCTTGCCGGTGCCGGTCTCGCCGAGGATGGTGGCCGCGGTGTCGGCCGGGGCGAGCAGGTCGATGAGGTCGAAGACCCGGCGCATCCCCGGGTCGAGCGAGAACATGCCCTCGTAGCTCCCGGGCAGCCGCCCCTCGCGCGCCGTGCCCACCTCGAGGACCAGCTCGCTGTCCCCGACCGTGATGGGGAGTCCGGGCGGGATCTCGGCGTGCCAGACGCGGACCCCGCCGAGCAGGGTGCCGTTCGTGGAGCCGGTGTCGACGAGCTGCCAGCGGCCGTCCCGGCGCTCCACCCGGAGGTGGCGGGCGGAGACGAACGGGTCGTCGAGGACCAGCGACGTGCCGGGCATGGAGCCGATGGTGAGCCCCTCGTCGGGCAGCGGCACGATGCGCTCGCGCCCCCGGTCGCGGACGCGGAGGCGGGCCTGCGGCGGGTGGACCGGCACCACGGGGCGGACGCCGGTGAGCCCCCCGGCCGAGGTGGCCTCGGGGTCGCCCGAGGCGGCCTCCCGGAAGAGGGCGCGCCAGCTCCCGAAGGAGAGCTCGGCGCCGTCCTGGAGCACCGCCTCGGTGACGTCGGCCCCGGCGAGGCAGGTGCCTCGCCCGGAGCGGTCGAACAGCGTGAAGCCGCCGCCGCGACGCTCGACCGAGGCCTGCACCCGGGAGAGCGATGGGTCCGGGAGAGAGACGTCGCAGTCCGCGGATCGGCCGATCGTGGTCTGGTCGCCCAGGGCCACGCGCAGCAACTCCTCACCATGACGGAAGAAAGCGAGCTCGGGCATGTTGGGACCCGAGCCTATGCGAGAAGCGGGCCGGCCCCCCCGGCTATCGGGGTACCCCGTCAGCCCGCTTCCCTTCGAGATCGGGTCTGCCGACACTGGAACGTCGCGGCGCCGGTCGAAGCAGGCGCGCGGCGGGGCTCCTGAGGTGTTCGATGTGGGCTAGACGCGCCACGCTCGTCTCGGTCCTCGCTCTTGCCGGATGCGGGGGGGCCGAAGTGCCCACCCCGACGCCGACGTCGGTGACACCGGACCGCGGAGCCGCCAGCAGCGCCATCCCGATCGTCATCCACGGGACCGGCTTCTCCGTTCTCGCCGTCCAGCCGTCCTCCGGAGGCGCACCGAGGGTGGTCGAGACGTTCCGGGCGTGGATGGGGAACGTGCCGCTCCAGGAAGTCCGGCGGGTGGACGACCAGACGCTCTCGGCCACGGTTCCGGCCGGCCTCTCCCCGGGGCCGCAGCCTCTTCGCGTCGAGGGGCCGTTCGGCACTTCCGGCGAGATGGCGGGCGCCTTCACGGTCGAGGCTCCTGCCTCGGCGTCGCTCGCGGTGGCAATCGCCGCCACGCCCGCGAAGGTCAGCGAAGGGCAATCGATCACGATCACGCTCACGGTCACGAACGGCGGCTCCACGGAGGCCACGAACGCGGTTCCCGGAGGGCTCACGGTGACGGGCACCGGAGCGGTGGGCGCCTCCACCGGTCCGACTCCGGCCTCGATCGCCACCCTGGCGCCCGGTGCCTCCGGGACCTTCGTCTGGACCTGCCCGGCCACCGGTGCCGGGACGCTGACCATCGCGGGGTCGGCGACCGCCATCGACAGTCTCTCCGGAACGGCCGTGAGCGCCGCCACCGATCCCACCCGCCCCGCGGAGGTCACGGTGGAGCGCCCGGCAGCGCTGTCGGCGAGCCTTCCCGCCTCGGGGGCCGCTGCCATCGGCCAGGAGTTCACCGTGGTGATGACGGTCGCCAATCCGGGCGGAGCCATCGCGAACGACGTGGTTCCCACGGCGCCCACCACGACGCCGCCGGGGCTGGCCTCGCTGAAGGCCGGAACGGGCCCAGTTCCCGCGTCGGTCTCCTCCCTCGCGGCAGGCGCCAGCGCCACCTTCACCTGGACCTTCGTCGCCGGGCCGACGCCCGGGGCCGTCCGGGTCTCCGCCGGGGCGACGGGCACCGACTCGAACTCGGGGGCCGCCGTGCAGTCCGGAGCGGCCACCTCGGGGGAATTCGTTCTCGGCGCCGCGGGCATCCAGGCGACCCTGTCGGCCACGCCTCCGACCGCGAACGTGAGCCAGGAGATCACGGTCACCTTGACGGTGACGAACCCCGGCCTGGCAGACCTGCGCGGCTTCGCCGTCGGAGACCCGCTCACGACCTCGCCCGACGGTGCGACTGCGACCCGGACCGGCGGTCCCTCCCCGGTCCCACCCACGGTCGTGGCGGCCGGTCAAACCCTGGCCACCACCTGGACCTTCGCCCCGGCCCTGGCCACGAACGCTCCCACCGGACACCTCGACTTCCTGGTCCCGATCAGCGGAACGGACGCCTTGTCCGGCGGATCCCTCGCGGCACAGCCAACGGCCCGGGTGACCGTCCAGGCGCCGCCCGAGGTGACCGCGACCGGCCTGGCGACGACGCCACGAACCCTGATCACCGGCCAGACCTTCACGGCGACCCTGACGGTGGCAAGGAGCGGAGGCGGCACCGTCCGCGTCACGGGCGCGTCGCTCGGCGGCGCGACCTGCACGACGTCCCCGATCACGCCGGTGGACTTCCTCGGCGCGACCCTGGGCCTCACCTGGTCCGGATGCGCCGCGCCCGCGACCCCACGGACGGTGAACCTGGTGGCGTCGGCGACATGGGTGGACGCCAGCCAGCCTCTCGTTCCCCGCATCACGAACTCGGCGTCGACCGACGTGATCGTCCTGGCGCCGGCCGCCCTGAACGTGAGCTTCGCAGCCCAGCCGCCGTCGCAGGTCACGGTCGGCCAGGTGATCCCGTTCACGGCGAACGTCCGGAACGGCGCCCCCGCCGCGGGGGCGTCGGCGACCGGGGTGACCGTCACGCCGTCGGTCACGTCGGTGGCCGGAAAGGCCGCCGCGAAGTGCACCGCCGCGACGCCGGCCTCGGTGGCCATCGCGGCCGGATCGAGCGTGTCGTTCAACTTCACGTGCACGCCCACGAAGGCGGGCAGCCTGACCTTCACCGCGACCGCGACCGGCACGTCGGCGGGTTCCGGCGCGGCGCTCTCCGCCGCCGCCACCACCGCGCCGGCGACGACCGTCCTGCGATAGGTGCGCGCTCGCCAGCGAGCGTCAGGGACCCGTGTTCGCGAGGGGCCGGAGGTCGTTCGGCGAGACCAAGGTGAGAACGACGATGCTGTCGTGGAGGGGCTGGAGGGTGCCGCCGCGAATGTCGACCTGGAACATGGGGGCCGCGTTCGCTCCGAGTCGCCGGACCTCGAAATCCACGACGGCGCGGTTCGTCACCCACGACGCACGGGCCGTCCACTTCCCGAGTCCTGCGGGGTCTCGCCAATCCGCCGCCGGCTCGCCGAGCTCCGCGGCAAGGGAGGCCCGGAGACCGTCGTAGGCCCCTTCGCCGTTGGAGATGGGCACCGACCGGTACTGGATCTCCGCAAGCCGGCCCTCGGGGTCGAAGAGGAAATCGGCCCGGCATTCGTGCCCGGCGAGGTCCACACGGTCGACGGTTGCCTGGACGAGGAGGCCCTCGTACCGCCGCGGGGGGGCGATCCGCGACGCCGCGGGCACTGCGCGCAAGAGTTCTTCCAGCGCCATTCCCCAGCGCGTGCCCATCTCGGCCATGCGCACCGTGGCGCGCGCGGGTGCGGCACCCACGGCTGGCCTGCCGGACGGCACGGTGGCCACGGCCCGCCGCCCGCCGGTTCCCGCGTTTCCCCCGTTTCGAGGTTCAGGCGGGGGAGCGGGCACCTTCACCGGAGAGCTCGCGACGACAGGCTTCGGGCTCCGCGCCTCGCGGAACTGCGCCAGGAGGCGCTCGGCACGTCCCGGCAAGGCGGAGAGTGCCGCCGCAGCCGCCGATGCAAGACGGCGCCCGGCGGCGAGCGACCTCGCGCCCGTTCCGGCGGGGGCCGCGCTCAGTCCCCAGGCGATCGCGACGACGATGGCCGCAGCCGTCGCGGCGAGGAGGATCCGCTTTCGACCACCGGGCGAGAACCGAGCGGTGGAACGCCGTCATGCGCTCGGGCGGGACGGAGAATCGGGCGGGGCCCTGCGGCTCGAGCTCGAGGGGGCGACGCGCCGCGGGGCGAGCCCGCAGGCTGGGGATCGGGGACCCGGGAGCCGCTCGCGGGAACCTCGCGGAGTTGCTTCAGGTAGCGGCGGGCGCGATCCGAACCCGGATCGAGGACCAATGCCTCGCGCCAGAGGCGCTCGGCCTCGTCGCGGAACCCGCGGGCGTACGCGGCGGCGCCCTTCTCGACGAGGTCAGTCGCGAGCGACACGATGGGGCCTCCACTCGCCAGGATGCTCCATCGGCGGACGGTACACACCGCCGCTCCCGGTCGGGTCCACCCCTTCGCGGCTCATGCGGGGTGGCCTGATTGGCCTAGCAGGAAAGGCGAAGGCCGGGAGGCGCGTCAACCGGCGACGAGCGCGTCGTAGCCGTCGCTGCCGCGGAGGGCCTCGAACACCGGGTCGCTGGCGAGCCAGGTCCGCACCTTCTCGCGGTCGGCCTCGAGGGCCCGGCGCAGGGGCGGCAGCACGTCGTCGGCTCGACCCCACTGGGCGTAGAGGGAGGCGAGGTCGTAGTTCACGAGCGGGTCGGCCGGCTTGAGCGCCAGCGCCTTCTCGTAGGCCCGCTCGGCCTCGGCGTAGAAGCCCTTCTGCGCGTAGCAGAGCCCCAGGTCGAGGTGGATCTCGAAGGTCCCGGGGTCGAGCCGGGCCGCCTCGCGGAGGTGGCCGATGGCGGTCCGGTAGTCCCCCTCGTCCATGAGGAGCCCCGCCAGCTCGTGCAGGGCCACCGGGTCCTCCGGGGCGAGCCGGACCGCGGTGGCGAGCTCCTTCAGCCCCTCCTCGGCGCGGCCCATGTCCGCGAGCGCCAGCCCCAGCTCCAGGTGGGCCTCGGCGTGCTCGGGGTCCTTGGCGATGGCCTCCCGGTACTCGGCCTCGGCCATCTCGAGCCCGTGGTTGGCGAGGAAGGAGGCCAGCGTGAAGCGGGCGCCGGAGCTGTCGGGCTCCACCTCCACGGCCCGGAGGTGGGCGCGCAGGGACTCCCGCCAGCGCTTCTGGCGGGCGTGGAGCATGGCCAGGTTCTCGTAGGGGTGGGCCGAGTCGGGATCGAGGGCGATGGCCTTGCGGAACTCCTTCTCGGCCTCCTCGAGCCAGCCGCGGTCGGCGAGCTCGATGCCTCGCTCGTTGTGCTGATCGGCCTGGGTCGGCCTGTCCCGGTCTTGCGCCACGGTCCGGAGTCTACTCCAATGCCGATTCCGGGCCCGCCCGGACCCACGACATGAAAATCTCCCGCCCCGTCGCGATCTTCGCCGTCGTGATCCTGGCCGTGCTCGGCGGGGTGCTCGCCTGGAGGCTCCTCCGGCCCGGCCCGTCCGACGAGGCGCGCATCCGGGCGCTCCTCGACCGGGCGGCCCAGGCGGTGGAGCAGAAGCGGCCGGGCGACGTGATGGAGGGCGTCAGCGAACGCTTCCAGGGCGAGGGCATGGGGAGGCGGGAGCTCCAGCAGTTCGTCACCTACAACGCCCTGCGCGGCTCCTGGAACGCGGTCGATCCCGCTCGCCACGCGGGTGCAGGTGGAAGGCGACCGGGCCGAGGCGGGGGTCGACGTGGCGCTCCTGCGCGGCGCGCCGGGGCAGGGGATCGCCGGGCGATTGCCGGAGGCGGGCGACACCTGGCGCATCGAGGCGGTCCTCGAGCGGGAGAAGGGCGAGTGGCGGGTCGTCTCGGCCCGCTGGCGCCCGCTCAGAGCCCCGTGATGATCTTCCAGCCGCCCTGGCCGTCGCGCTGGAACACGAGGCGCTGCACGTCGGTGTCGCGCTTGGGGATCTCGGCGCGCGGCGTGGTGATGCGGTACTTGGCGTCGTAGAAGAGGTCGACCATGGCCTTGTCGCCGACGATCTCGATGGCGGTGATGCCGAACTCGAGCCGGACCTGGGCGATCTTCTGGAAGGTCTCCTGGAGCACGCCGGGCAGGGACTTGTAGTCGATGTCGTCGCCCGCATCGATGGTGCCGGCGTCGTCGTAGTAGGCGGGCGAGACGAGCGCCATGACGCCGTCGAGGTTCCGGGTGTCGAAGGCCTTCCGGTAGGCGTCGACGGCGGCGATGAGCATCCGGTTGTCCTGCGTGTCCCGGATGTCGGTGTTGGGGATGTTCTTGGCGCAGGCGGCAACGACGAGAGGGCCGCGATCGCGGCGATGAAGCGAAATCGCATGGAGAGGTCAAAGCACGGGGCCGCCGGGCAGTCAATCGGTGGACGCGCCGGCCTCCTGCTCTAGACTCGGGGGGATGCCGACCTCGAGCAGGGAGGCGCTGGCCCGCTTCTTCGAGACGTCCCCCGCGGCCCGCAAGGCCACGAAATCGCTGGCCCGGGACGCGCGCGTCGCCCTCGACCTGGCCGCCGGCCAGGCCCGGTTCACCATGAGTACGGGACAGGGAACGGTGGAGGAGGGGGCCGAGCCCGACCCGGACTTCACCCTCGTCCTGCCGGACGGCGCGGTGGCCCACCTCACCTCGGTGCCCACCGAGGACGTGGGCGAGTTCGGCATCGAGTTCTTCAAGCTCGTCCTGTCGAGCGACCCGGACCGGAAGGTGCGCGTGCACATCCACGCCTCCACGCCCCGGCTCATCTCCCACGGCTACCTGGGCGTGCTCGCGTCGGGCGGGGCCAAGGTGGCCTGGTGGCTCCTCAAGAACGGCGTGAAGAACCCGAAGGCCGCCATCGACAAGCTGCGGGGCGGCCTGTAGCGGTCAGCGGGGGGCGGCCGCGCGAAGCTGCATCTCGAGCCGCATCTCCCGGACGGCGTCGTCGGTCCGGCCGGCCCGGCCGTAGGCGATGGCCAGGTTGCCGTGGGCCTCGGCGTAGCCCGGGTCGAGCGCGACGGCCCGTTCCAGGGACGCGATGGCCTCGTCGAGGCGCCCGTTCCGGTAGAGGACGAAGCCCAGGTTCTTGTGGGCCCGCGGGTTCATCGGATCGAGCCGGGCGGCCTCGCGCGCGTGGACCAGGGCCTCCGGCCAGCGCTGCTCGGCGATGAACCCCTGGGACAGCAGGTGCTCGGCGCGCGCCGTTCTCCCCGGTCACCGCCACGGCGTGGGAGAAGAGGGTGACCTGGTCGCGCCAGTAGCCGATCTGGATCCAGGTGAGGGCGGCCAGGCCGGCGATCGCGAGCCCGGCGGCCACGGCCAGCCCGGTCCGGGCGGCGCGCGGCCGGACGAGCGCGTCCAGCGTCCAGAGGAGCGCCACCGAGATCCCCACCAGCGGCACGTAGGTGTAGCGGTCGGCCATGGCCTGGGAGCCCACCTGCACGAGGCCGATCACCGGGACGAGCATGCCCAGGTACCAGAGCCAGCCGACGAGCAGCCAGGGCTGGCGCCGGCGCGCGAGGAAGGCCACCGCGGTCGCGCCGGCGAGCGCGAGGACGGCGGCGAGGGCCGGAGCACGGAGCCGGCCGGCGGCATGGGGTAGTAGGCCGAGAGCGACGCCGGCCAGAACGCCTGGCCCAGGTAGGCCAGGTAGCTCCGCGCGGCGTTCCCGACCCGGTCGGCGAGCGGCAGCCGGGCGAGCGACTCGAGCGCGCCCTCGCGGTCCTGGGCCACCACGGCGACCGCGCCCACGGCGGCGCAGAGGACGAGCAGGGGCAGCTTCTCGAGGACGAGGCGCCCGGCCGGGAAGCGGGGAGCCGGGGGAGGGCGAGGGTCGCCGGGGCCCGGGCTCGCGGCGAACCGCTGGAGCGGCCAGTAGTCGAGGAGCAGGAGGAGGAAGGGCGCGGTGATCCACATGGCCTTCGCCATCAGGCTCGCGGCGAGCAGCAGGAGGACGCCGAGGTAGCGCGCGAGGGACGGGCGCGCGGCGTAGCGGGCGTAGGCCCCGAGCAGGAGCAGGCCGAAGAGGGTGGAGAGGACGTCCTTCCGCTCGGACACCCAGGCCACCGACTCGACGTGGACCGGGTGGAAGGCGAAGAGGGCGGCGGCCAGGAAGGCGAGCGCCGTCGCGCCGGTCATGCGGGCGAGCACGAGGAAGAGGAGCGCGCCGTTCGCCGCGTGGATCCCCGCGTTCACCAGGTGGTGCGGGCCGGGGCGCATGCCGAAGAGCTGCACGTCCAGCATGTGCGAGAGCCAGGCCAGCGGGTGCCAGTTGGCCACCGAGAAGGTGGTGAACGCCCAGCGGACGCCGGCCGCGGTCCATCCGGCGGCCACCACCGGGTTGGCCGTCAGGTAGCGGTCGTCGTCGAAGTGCAGGAACTGGTGGCCGGCCACCCGGGCGTAGAGGGCGAAGGTGCAGAGCGCGAGGAGCGCCGCCAGGGCGGCGCGAGACCCGCGGGCTGTGGATCCGGTGCTCAAGGAGAGGGAGGCTAGCGCGTCGGGGCCGGACGTTCCACGGCGCAGCGGCGGGCGGCGGCGTGGCGGGCGCGCTCCCGATCCGCCTCCCGGTCGGCGATGCGCAGGATCTCCGCCCAGGCCGCCTCGGCGCCGGGGAGGTCTCCGGCGGTGCAGCGCGCCACCGCCAGCGAGGAGAGCGCCTCCACGCGGAAGCCGGTCGAGGGCAGGTTGCCGTCGAGCGCCCGCTCGAGGAGCGGGATGGCGGCAGGCGCATCGCCCCGGGCGGCGGCGCCCCGGCCGGCGAGGTAGGGGCCGAGCGCGTTCGGGGAGGCGGCGAGCTTGCGCAGGGCCTCCTTCGGATCGCCCTCGCCGAGGAACAGCGGGGCGGCGGCGGCCAGCGCGGGGTCGGTGGACGCGGCGATCTTGGCGGTCAGCTGGCGCTCCCGGGGGCGGTCGGGAAGGAGCGCGAGGGCCTCGCGGAAGCGGGCCGCCGCGCCGGCGGGGTCGCCGGTCCGCCAGCGGAGGTCCCCCTGCGCCTCGAGCACCGCCGAGCGGAGCCAGGACGGACCGTTTCCGACTGCGGCGAGGGCCTCGGCGTAGGCGGCCTCGGCGGCGGCGGGGTCGGTGGTCCGCAGCGCGTCGGCGGCGCCCCGCAGATCGGCCGGGTTGCCGGAGATCCGGGCCGCCCGGCGCCAGAGGGCTGCCGCCTCGCGAGGATGGCCGCGGTGCCCCTCCGCCTGGGCCCGGGCCTCGAGCCCGGCCGTCTCCCGTGCGCAGCGCCGCCCCAGGAGCCCTGCCGGGCGGAAGCGGGCCTCGGCGGCGACGGCCAGCTCCGGCGGGGCGGGCACGCCGTCGAGGAAGGCGTGCCAGTCCCGCTCGAGCTCGGCGATGGGCCTCCCGAAGGCCTCCGCGAAGGGAACGCCCGAGTAGGCGCGGACCACCGGCGCGGCGCCGCGCGTCTGGAGGAGGAACGAGAGGAAGCTCCCCGACGCGCCGTAGGCCCGGGCGGCGGGGGCCGAGAAGAAGCCGGCGGGCTCGACCAGGCGCGACGCCGGCGGCAGGAGCCCCAGGTCCTTCATGGCGCGCGCCCACTCGTGCGCGGTCCACTCGCCCCGCGGCACCTCCAGCGCGACGGCCAGCCCCTCGAGCAGCCCCGCGTCCACGAGGACCCAGGCGCGCGCCGGGACGCCGAGCGGGCCGCCGGCCACCGGGCCCGTCACGGCGTGGACAATCTCGTGGCGCAGCGCAGGCGGGCCGGCCGGTGCGTCGAGCACCTGGATCTCGGCCAGCCAGGGCTTGGTGAACTCGGTGCGCCCGGCGCCCACCAGCCGCCGCTTCTCCTCCTCGGAGCGGTGCAGCCAGAATCGTCACCCGGGGTGGATTGGCGATCCCCAGCGCGGCCGAGACCTCGGCCACGTCGGCCTCGCAGGCCCGCAGGAGCCGCGCGGCGTCGGCCGGCGGCTTCTCGCGCGGGAAGTGGAGGTCGCACCGGGCGCCGGCGAGCCGCCCGCCCAGGATCCGGTCGAGCGAGCCGCGGGTGGCCAGGTCGCCGGTCCAGGCGCCCAGGACCCGGATCGCCAGCACGGCCAGGAGGGATCCGGCCAGGAGCAGCGCGGGGCCGCGAGACCGGTCCGGGGACGGCGATCGGCGCCGGCCGGCCGCGATTCGCGCGGCGGCGAGGAGCGCCACCGTCCAGGCGAGCGATCCGATCCGGAAGAGCAGGAGCCGGCGGTCCAGCCGGAGCGCCTCGTCGTAGATCGGCCCCGGCCAGATGCCCAGCAGGTGATCGAGCAGGTAGGCCGACGGCCCAATCCAGCCCTCGAGGAGCGTCAGCCCGAGCGAGGCCACCCCGAAGGCGAGGTAGAGGAGCGAGCCGCGCAGCCGCCGGCCGCCCGTCAGGAAGCCGGCCAGCGTCGCGAGCGCCGCCGCGACCAGGGTGGAGGGGAGGGCGACCGCGGGGACGAAGGCGAGGCCGAAGGTCGGGCTACAGGGGGTGAGGAAGGCCGTGCGGGCCGCGGCGCCGGCCACCAGCGCCGCCTGCAGGAGGACCACCCGGCCCGAGGTCCACGCGAAGGCGCGGACCGGCGACGGACGCGCCTTCCGGAACTCGCGGCGCACCGCCGAGAGGCCGAGCGGCAGGGCGGCGACGACGGCCAGGAAGGCCGCCACCATCCCCAGCTCCCACCCGGGCGCCTCGAGGAGCGGCAGCCCGGCCAGGCGGAAGCCCAGGGCGGCCAGCACGCCGGCCCCGGCCGCCCAGCCGGCCGCGCGGCGCGTTCGACTATCGGTCACGCCCCACCCCGCGCTACCATGACCGCCGGATGCCCGAACGCCGAGAGCACGCCCGCAAGCCCGTCGAGCTGCAGGTGGCCTACGAGAAGCTCAACAGCTTCTTCGCCGACTACACGAAGAACATCTCGAAGGGCGGGACCTTCATCCGGACCTCCCGGTCCGTCCCCCTCGGCACGGTCTTCCGCTTCCGCCTGGTGGTGCCCGGCCGCGCCTCCCCCTTCGAGCTGGAAGGGGTGGTGATCCGCAACGGCAGCGACGGCGAGGACCCCGGCATCGGCATCCGCTTCCGCTGGACCGACGAGGAGCGGCGCCGCCAGTTCGAGGCCATCGTCGAGGGGATGATGACCGCCAGCTTCGGCGCGGCGATGGCGCGCCAGATGCTCGATCGCGGGGGCGACGGCGGTCACTGAGGCTTTTCGCCCAGCCCCTCGACGCGCATCCGGTCGCCGACCCGGACGCCGTGGGCGGCCGCCCACCCGCCGGGGACCTCGAGCACCATCCGGCTCGGACCTCCGCTGCGGGGCTGGAGGGTGAGCGGGCGCGCCTGGGCGACGATCCCGGTGACCCGCCCCGACGCGTCGACGAAGATCAGGTCGAGCGGGATCAGGGTGTCCTTCATCCAGAAGCTGTGCTCCCCCTCCTCGTCGAAGAGGAAGAGCATCCCGTGCCCGGCCGGGAGCTCCTTGCGGAACATGAGTCCCCGCTCGCGTTTCGGATCCGTGTCCGCCACCTCGACCTGGACCGTCAGGCTCTTCCCGCCGGATTCGAGGATCACCCGGGGGCCGGACGGGGAGGCGCAGGCGGGAAGCGAGGAGAAGCTCCCGGCGAGCAGGAGGGCGAGGGCGACCGGGCGAGCGATATCGGTCGCCGCCATGTGGGGACGGGTGGTCATCGGGGCTGACGGTTAGCACCCGCGCCGCGACGCATCAAGACGTGCGTCCTCGACCGTCCAGTGAATTGCCGGGGTCGCCGATACATGGGTACGATGCGCGTCGAGCCCGATGAGCCCGCCGACCCGCAACGACTCGTCGAGCGCAGCAGTCGACGAAAGAGCCCGCGACCTGCTCGAGCTGCTGTCCTTGCTCGAACGGGAGGCGCGCGAGGAGGCCGATGGATCCCGGGCCGCCGCGCTCCTTCGTCGCGGTGCCGCGCTCGCCCTCGACGACCTCGCCGACCCGGCGCGGGCCGAGGAGCTGCTGCTCCGCGCCCAGGCCTTCCAGCCCGGCGATCCGGAGGGGCTCCGGGCGCTGGCGCGGGTTCGCGAGCAGGCCGGCGACCTCGTCGGCGTCGCGGCGGTGCTGGAGGAGGAGGCCGACCGCACGAAGGGTGCGAGCGAGGCCGCCACCCGCTACCTGGCGCTGGCCCGGTGGTGGGAGGAGCGGCTGGGCCGCCGCGACCGCGCCGCCCTCTACTACGGGCGGGTCTCCCGGCTCGCCCCCGACCTGGCGGAGGCGCGACGCCGGGCGGTGGCCTGCGCCGAGGGGCTCGGCCGGTACGTCCACGCGAAGCGGCTCCTCGACGGCTGGCGCGACGCCGGAGGCGACAAGGCCGAGCTCGCCACGGCCTACGCGCGGCTGGGGACGCTGCTCGCCGACGAGCCGCTCGAGCACGGGCTCGCCCTCGAGGCCACGGTGGAGGCGATGCTCCTCGACCGGAGCGTGCCGGGCGCGGCCGAGACGCTGGAGCGGCTGAAGGGCGCCGCGCGCACCTGGCGCGACCAGGCGGCGACGATGGAGCACCGCGCCGGCGGCGAGCGGGATCGGAAGGAGGCCGCGCGGATCTGGCTGCGCCTCGCCGCGCTGCACGTCGCCTACGACCCCGACGGTGCGTCGATGGCGCGCGAGGCCTTCGACCGGGCCTGGCTGGCCGCTCCCGGAGACCCGCGCGCGCTCGACCTCCTCGAGAAGTGGCACGGCGAGCGCGGCGACTGGCCGGCCCTGCGCGAGGAGCTGAACCGGCTCGCCACGAGCACGCGCGACCTGGCGGCCGCGGTGGCCGCGAACCTGCGCCTCGCCCAGCTCGAGACCGTCCGCTTCGGGGACGCCGGCGCGGCCCAGAAGGCGCTGTCGCGGGCCCTCGACCTCGACCCGTCCAACGACGAGGCCGCCCTCCACCTCTTCGAGTCCTACGTCGACGCCGGCCGCGACGCCGACGCGCTCTCCGCGCTGGAGCGCCACCTGGCGGCGTCCCCGCGACGGGCCGAGAACGCGCCGCTGCGGCTGCGGGGCGCGGAGATCGCGCTCGCCGCCGGGCAACCGGACCGGGCGCGCGCCATGCTCGAGGCGGCGCTCCGCGAGGACCCGGGCTTCCTGCCGGCGGCGCGCGCGCTCGTGTTCCTGCTCGAGCGGGCCGAGGACTGGCCGCGCCTCGTCGAGGTCCTGGAGGCCGTGGCCTCGGCCGAGCGGGACCCGGCCGCCCGGGCGTCAATCCTGCTGCGGGCGGGCGAGGTGGCGATGGAGCCGCTCGGCGATCCCGCCCACGCCGCGCGGATCCTCTCCTGGGCGCTCGTGACGGAGCCCGCCCGCCTCGTCACCCGGCGTCAGCTGGAGGCGGCCGCGGCCCGCACCGGGGACTTCACCGGGCTCGGCCGCGCCTTCCGCGCCGGGGCCGCCGCGGCGATGAGCGACGTCCGCACCCGCAAGGCCCTGCTGCGGCGCGTGGCGGAGATCGAGGAGCACGACCTGGGGCACGCCGAGGAGGCCGCCCGGGTGTGGCGGCAGCTCGCCATCCTCGACCCCGAGGACCGCGGCGCCGCCAGCGCCTACGAGGCGGCGCTCGCTCGCGCCGGCCGCCACGGCGAGCTGATCGCGGACCTCTCGTCGCGCCTGGCCGGTTCGACCGGCCCGGCCCGCCGCGAGCTGGCGGTGAAGATCGCCCGGCTGCGGCTGGAGGCGGGAGACGCCCCGGGGAGCGCCTCGTCCTGGCGCGAGCTGCTCTCGGAGGACGGGACCGACGCCGAGGCGCTGCGAGGGCTCGCCACCGCGCTCCGCAACGACCGCTCGGTGGCCGCGGCCGACGAGCTCTGCCAGGTGCTGGCCCGGCTGTCGGCGCAGGGCGCTCCCGACCGGGCCGACCTGGAGGCGGAGCGGGCGACGCTCCTGCTCGAGCCGCTGGAGCGCGCCGAGGACGCGGCGTCGGCCTGGCTGGCGCTGCTCGAGGGCGGCGGGCTCGGCCCCCTCCACGCCACCCACGCCGTCCGGGTGCTCGAGGAGCTCATGAACCGCGGCGTGGAGCCGGTCCGCATCGCGCGGGCGCTCGCGCCGGTCCGGGCGGCCGCCGGGGACACGGCCCGTCACGTGGAGATGCTCGAGGTCCTGGCCCGGGACGAGTCGGCCTCGGCCGCCGACCGGGCTCGCATGTGGCTCGACGTCTCGGCCATCCGCCAGGACCGGCTGGACGACGCCCGCGGCGCGCTCGACGCCGCGGCCGCCGCGCTCCGCGAGGCGCCGGCCCACCCCGAGGCGCGGCGCAGGGTCGAGGACCTCGCCACCCGCGCCCGGGCCTTCGCCGAGCTCTTCGCCCATCTCGTCGCGGCGGCCGACGCGCTCGAGAGCGATCCCGCCGAGGAGCGGCAGCTGCGCATGCGGGCCGCGCGGCTGGCCGAGGAGGAGCTGGGCTCCCACGAGCAGGCGGCCACGCAGCTCCGCCGCGCCCGGACGCTGGGGCCGGAGGATCCCGAGGTGCTCGCGGCCCTCACGCGGCTCGCGCTGGCCGGCGAGCGCTGGGACGAGGCGCGCGACCTGCTCGAGGAACGGGAGGCGCTGGGGCCGCCCGTGGCGCAGCGGACGGCCCTCCTCACCCAGCTCGGCGACCTGCTCGCCGAGCGCATGCACGACCCCGCGGCCGCGGCGGGCGCCTACCGGCGCGCCGTCGCCCTCGTCCCCTGGGAGAACTCGGCGCGCCTGCTGGCGCGGCTGGCGCGCGCGCTCGAGGCGGCGGGCGACCGGGACGGGCTCGTCGCCGTGCTCGCCGACCTCGCCCATCATCCGAACGTCCCGCCCGGGCTCGACGTGCCCGCGCCGCCGCCGCCCATCGACCCGCTGGAGCGCCTGGCCGAGGCGAAGGCCCGGCTGTCGCGAGACCCGGGCGACGCCGCTGCGGCCGCCGAGGTCGAGCGGCTCGCCACGGAGCTGGATCGGCCGAGCGACCTCGCCTGGAGCCTCGAGCAGCGGCTCGCGGCGGCCCTCTTCGAGCCCGAGCTCGCCTACCGGCTCGCCGAGCTGCGCCGCACCCGGCTCGGGGATCCCGCCGGCGCGCTCCGGCTGCTGGGAGAGCTCGTCGCGCACCAGCCCGACCACGGCGGCGCGCGCCAGGCGCTGCTCGAGCTGGCCCGCCAGCCCGGGCCGGTGGGGCGCGACGCCCTCGCCCAGGTCGACGCCGCCTTCGCCGAGCCCGCGGATGCCGAGACCCGCGTCACGGTCCGGGAGGACCGGCTGGCGGCGGAGCAGGATCCGGCCGAGCGCGCCCGGCTGCACGGCGAGATCCGGTCCATCCTGGAGGTGGACCTGAACGACCCGGTGCGCGCCCTCGAGGCGGCCCGCGGCGCCTTCGCCGGGAGCGAGCGGGAGCGGGAGGAGGCCCTCGTCGACATCCCGCGGCTGGCCGGGAAGGCCCGCCGCCTCGACGTGCTGGCCGAGATCTGGGAGGCGGCCGCCGCCTCCACGAGCGGCGACGAGGCCTGCGAGTTCCTCCGGCTGGCGGCGCGGACCCGCGAGGCCATCGAGGACGGCGCGGGCGCGATCGCCGCCTGGCAGCGGCTGCGCGAGGCCCGCCGGGACGACCTGGAGGCCCTCGAGGCGCTCGACCGGAACCTGTCGCGCGAGCGGCGGATCGAGGAGCTGGTGGCGGTGCTCGCCGACCTCGCCGAGGCGCGCCGGGCCGACGGGCCCAGGCGGCTCGAGACCCTGCTGCGCCGGGCCGTCCTGCTCGAGAGCGCCGACGAAGGGCGCGGCGCCGTCGACGCCTTCGCGGCCATCCTCGAGGAGCATCCGCACGAGGGCGCGGCGCTGGCCGGCCTGGCGCGCGCCCTCGCGCGCCCCGGATCGCGCGCCGCCGCGGCGCGGCTGCTGGAGAAGAGCCACCGCGAGGCCGGGGACAAGGTCCAGCTCGCCGAGCTGCTCGAGGTCCGGATCGAGGACATGGAGGCGGGGGATCGGAGCGCCGCGCTCTCCGAGATCGCCGCGCTGCGCGAGGCGAGCGGCCAGACCGCCGAGGCCTTCGACGCCCGGGTGCGCCAGTACGAGGAGGAGCGGAGCGACCCGGCCGCCGAGCCGGCGCTGCGCGCGGAGCTGGTGCGGCTCTCGGCCGCCGCGGGCCGGGAGGACCGGCTGGCCGACCTGCTCGAGTCCTCGATCGCCCTGGGGCTGCCGGACGGCGCCGCCGCCGACGCGCTCGCCTTCCTCGCCGGCCTGCGCCGCGCCCGGGAGGAATGGGCGCCGCTCGCCACCGACCTGCGCCACCGCGCCGCGCTCGTCCCCGACCTCTCCCTGCGCCGCGCCCTCTGGACGGAGGTGTCGGAGATCTTCGCCGAGCGGCTGGGCGACCCGGAAGCCGCGCGCGGGGCGCTCTCCGAGGTGGCCGACCTGCTCGACCGGGAAGGGGAGGAGGCCGCCGCCCGGAGCGGAGGCGCGGTGGAGGGCGCCGACCTCCACGTGCGCGCGGCCCGGCTCCGGCACGAGCGGCTCGGCGACGGCAAGGGCGCCGTGGCCTCGCTCCGCGCGGCGCTGGCCGCCGCCCCGCGCCACGCCGGTGCGCTCGTCCGCGGTGGACGAGCTGTCCCGGGACCCCGCCACGGTCGGGGAGCACGCCGCCTTCTTCGCCGGCGTCGCTGGCGGGCGAGCTCGCCGCGGCCGAGGCCTCCGGCAGCCACGGGGAGGCCGAGTCACTCCGGGTGAAGCTGGCGGCCCTGCGCGACGAGCGGCTGCAGGACACGGCGGGTGCGCTCGAGCTGCTCGACGGCGTCCTCTCCCGCCGGCCCGACCACGCCGAGGCGCTGGCGCGGGTCGAGGCGGCGATGGCCCGGGACCCCGGACGGGCCACCCCCATCCTCGAGCGGGTCTACGCCTCCACCGGGCGCCACGAGAAGCTCGCGGCGCTGCTCGCCGAGGAGCTGCCGGGGCTCGGCGAGGCCGGCGGACCCGTGGCGATGCGGCTCGGCGTCCTCCTCGAGGGGCCTCTCGGGCGCCTCGAGGAGGCCCCGGCCTTCTACGAGCAGGCCCGCCGGCTCGACCCGTCGCTCGCGCCCCGGGCGCTGGCCGCCCTCGAGCGGCTCTACCGGAAGCTCGAGCGCTGGCCGGAGCTGGCGACCGTCCTCGACGACCTGGCCGCCGCCGAGACGCGCGCCGAGGAGCGGACCGGCCTCCTCTTCGTCCTCGCGCAGCTCTGCGAGGAGCGGCTCTCCGACCGCGGCCGGGCCGCCGAGGCCTACGGAAAGGTGATCGACGCCGCCCCCGGGCATCCCGCCTCGCTGCGGGCCCTCACCCGGATCGCCGAGGCGAGCGAGAGCACCGACGCCGAGCTGTCGGGCCGGCTCTGGCGCCGCCTCGCCGACGCAGACCCGGCCGACCGGCGGCCGCTCGAGGCGCTGCGCCGGATCCAGGAGGCGCGGGGCGACCAGGCCGGGCTCGCCGACACCCTCCGGAAGCTCGTTCCCTTCGATCCGGGCGCCGAGCGCGAGCTGCGGCTCTCGCTCGCCGGGACCCTGCTCGCCGCGGGGGACCGGGAGGGCGCGCTGGAGGAAGCCCGGCGCGTCTTCGGGGCGGGCGCCGCGTCCGACGCCGAGCTCCTCCGCCTCTCCGACCTCTTCCGGGAGGCGGGCGCCGACGAGGACCGGATCCGCGTCGCGGAGGCCCAGGCCAGGCGCCTGGTCGCGTCCGGTGCGCTCGACCGAGGCCGGCGATCGGTTCCGCGAGGCGTCGGCCGAGTGGAGCGGGCTCGGGAGGACCGCGGAGGCCGCGGCGGCGCTCGCAGAAGCATTCACCTGCGACCCGGGCAGCCGGTCCACCTTCGACGGGCTCCGCGCCGTCCACGCCGCTGCGGGCGACTGGGGCGCCTGGGCCCGGGTCACCGAGCTGTACGTGCCCCGGATGCAGGACGCGGGCGAGCGCGCGGCGCTCCTCGAGGAGCTCGCCGACGCGCTCGAGACGCGCCTGGAGGACAAGGCGGGTGCGTGGAAGGCCTGGAGCCGCGCGTTCCACGAATCGCCCACGAGCGAGCGCGCGCTGGCGGCGCTGGAGCGGCTCGCGCCCGACCAGGGCGCCCCCGGCGCGCTCGGCGCCCTGTGGGCCGAGGCGGCCGATGCGGCGGACGGGCGACCGGAAGGCCGGGCTCCTCCTGCGGGCAGCGGTGTCGCAGGGCGTCCAGCAAGGGGATGCGGCGGCCGGCGCGGACGCGGTGCGCCGGGCCCTGCTCGCGTCCCCCGGGTGCCTCGACGCGGTGGAGAAGGGCGAGAGCGCGATTCCGGCCGAGGCCCGCGCGCGCCTGCTCACCTGGGGCGCGCTCGCCTGGCAGTCGATCCCGGGAGAGGAGGCGCGGGCGCTGGCGGGGCTGGAGAGCGCCCACCGGCTCGACCCCGACGATCGGGAAGTGGCCCAGGCGCTCGAGAAGGCCTACCGCGAGGCCGGGAAGCTGGGACGCCCTCGTCGGAGTCCTGCGGGTCCGCGCGGTGCGCGAGCCGGAGACCTCGGAGCGGGCGAGCCTCCTCGTCGAGATCGGCGAGGTCCTCTCCCGGAAGCTCGACCGGGGCGCCGAGGCCGAGGCGCCCTTCCGGGAGGCGCTGGCCCTCGGCGTCGAGCCGCGCATCGCCGCCGATCTCCACCTGAGGCTCGCGCGGCTGCGGACCCAGGAAGGCGAAGACCCCGCGGTCGCCCGCGCCGACTACGAGCGGGTGCTCGAGCTCGACCCCGGCCACCTGCCGGCCATCCGCGCCCTGCAGGACATCCTCCACCGCGCCGACGACCGGGCCGGGTACGCGCGCCTCCTGCTCGCCGAGGCCCGCCACACCGACGACGCCACCCGCGCGGCCGAGGCGCTCGTGGAGGCCGGCCGCCTCTCGGAGCTGGCCGGCGAGCCCCGGGATCAGTCCGGCAAGCTCTACGAGGAGGCGCTCACGCGCGTCCCCGGCCACCTGGCCGCGTCGCTCGCCCTGTCGGAGGTGCTGGAGGCCCGCGGCGACTTCGCCGGCGTGGCCCGGCTCCTCGACGACGCCACCGCGCGCATGGCGCCCGACGGCGACGGGCGGGAGCTCCTGCACCACGTCTGCCGCCTCGGACGGGCCCGCGAGAACCTGGGCGACGTCGAGGGGGCGCTCGGCGCCTACCGGCGTGCGCGCGAGCTCGACGCCTCGTCGCTCCCGGCGCTGAAGGGGCTCGGCGCCCTGCTGGCGCGGCGCGGCGAGTGGGACGAGGCGCTGCCCGTGCTCGAGGCCATCCTCACCCACCACCGCGACACGCTCTCGCCGGCCGAGGTGGCCGTGACCTGCGGCTGGGTCGGCCAGATCCTGGAGCGCCAGGGCTGGAGCGAGCGGGCCGCGCAGAGCTTCGAGAAGGCGCTGGAGGCCGACCCCGACCACGTGCCCTCCCTGCGCGGCATGGCCCGGACGCTCCAGGCCCGGGGCGACTGGCCGCGCGCGGCCGGCGTGCTGGAGCGGCTGCTCCGCATGCCCGAGGTCCAGGCCGACCGGGGCAACGCCGCCAAGCTCCACCTCCAGCTCGGCGAGGTCCTCCGGGATCGGGTGGGGGACGAGGAGCTGGCGCTCCACCACTTCGACCTGGCCCTCGACGCCGATCCGCGCCTCTTCAAGGCCTTCGCCGCCGTGGAGGCGACGCTGGCCGGCAAGCGCAGGTGGCGCGAGCTCTCGAAGGCGCTCGAGCGGATGCTGGAGCGGCTCCCCGAGGCGCCGGACACCGAGAAGGCCCGCGTCACGCTCTGGAAGGAGCTGGGCGCGCTGCAGCGCAAGGCGCTCGGCGACCTCCCCGCCGCCCACCGCGCCTACGAGCAGGTGGTGCGGGCCGCCCCCGACGACCTCGAGGCGCTCCAGGTATTCGCCGAGATCGCGGCCGCCATCCCCGGGCAGGAGGCCTCCGCCGCGTCGGCGCTCCAGGCCGTCGCCGCGCGGCAGAAGAACCCGTCGCGCGCGGTCTCGCGGCTGCTCGCCATCCAGCTCGCCCGCAAGGACCTCGATCGGGCCTACGCGGCGGCGGACGTCCTCGCCCACCTGCTCCATGCGGCCAACCCCGAGGAGCTGGAGACGGTCGACCGGCTGAGGCGCCTCTCCCGCGAGTTCGCCACCCGCTCCCTCGACGACGTCCTCTGGCAGCGGCTCCTCCACGAGCGGCTGCGCGGCGGGCCGGTGACCGGGATCCTCTCCCTGCTGGCCCGGGACGCCTCCTCCCTCTTCACGCAGACGCCGAAGGACCTGGGGCTCAACCCGGAGCGGGACGAGGTGGACCTGTCCTCGTCGGGCCTGGTGCTGGCGAACGGCGTCAAGTACGCCGCGCGCGCGCTGGGCGTCGAGGGCGTCCGGCTCTTCCGCGTGGCCGGCAGCCCCATGCGGCTGGGCTTCGCCAACACCGACCCGCCCGCGCTCGTGGCCGGGGAGGAGACCTACCAGGACCGCCCCCGCCGGGAGCTCTGGTACGTGGCGGCGCGGACCGTCTCCTTCTACCGCCCCGAGCTGCGGCTGGCGCGGCTCATGCCCCACGACCAGCTCCAGGCGGTCTTCCAGGCGGCCTGCAGCGTGGGCCAGCCGGCGTTCGTGGTCAGCGCCGACGCCAAGGCCGTGCAGAAGCTGAAGGGGCCCATCGAGCGGCTCCTCTCGGAGCGGGGCAAGCTGCCCCTGCTCGCGCGCCTCGCCGCGGAGTACGGCGCCCAGGCGCGCCCCGGGGACGTCCGGGCGCACATGGACGCGGTGGAGCTGACGGCCAATCGCGCCGGGGCCCTTCTTGCCGGCGACCTTCAGGTTGCGCGCAAGCTCGTCTTGGAGGAAAAGGCGCAGGTGTCGAAGCTGCTCGACGAGGCCAAGCTGGGGGACCTGGTCCGATTCTGCCTGTCCGAGGACTGGGCGGTCCTCCGGGACTCGCTCGGGCTTTCCGTGGCGGCGAGGTGAGGGAGGCGGTCATGCGGTTCGCCTGTGACGGTTGCAACGCGAAGTACATGATCTCCGACGACAAGGTCGGGCCCGGCGGCGTGAAGGTCCGCTGCAAGAAGTGCGGGCACGTGATCCTGGTCCGTCGGCCGGAGCCGGAGCCCGAGGGCGTCGCCGGAGCCGGTGAGGGGCTGGGCGTCGAGTGGTGGGTGGCCATCGCCGATCAGCCGGTCGGCCCGGTGACGATCGAGGTGGTCCAGCACCACTGGGACGCCGGCGAGATCGGCCCGGAGAGCCTGGTCTGGTGCGCCGGGCTCACCGAGTGGTCCCCGCTCTCCTCGGTCCCCGAGCTCCACGCCTACCTGATGGGTTCCGTCCCGCCCCCTCCGCCGGAGCCGTTCGGAGCCCCCGCCGCGGAGCTGGAGGCGCCGTCGCGGCGCGATCCCGAGCCCGAGGCGGAGCCGGAATGGCGCCCGGGAGCGGCCTCGGCGCTCGCCGCGCTCGAGGATCCGGACATGCACGCCACCGGGGGCTACGAGCCCACCACGTCCTCCCCGCTCGAGCCGGCGGCCGCCGCGCAGGAGCCGCTCGCCGCCGCCGCCCCGGTGCACGCGCGCGACGGCGTCGGGATCGGCCAGGATCCCACCGGCGTGTCCCGCTGCCCATCCAGGGGCTGGAGCGGACCGGAGAGAAGCGCATCGCCCACACCCCCGGGTCCGCAGGGGCAGCGCGCCCGCCGCCCCATCAGCGCCCGGCGTCCGGAGAGCCGCTCGCTCACCGTGGTGCTGGTGGTCGCGCTCGCGGTCGTGGCCGCCGTGGTCGCCGGCCTCTGGTGGCTCACGAAGTAGCCGGGTCTCCTCTCCGTGAACCCACCGGCCCGCCGCGCCGCCCATCCGCCCGCGGCGTTCCGGCCGCTCGCCGAGCTCGACGCCGGCGACCTGGAGGTGCTGCGCCTCATCCTGCGCGGCGACTCGGTGATCGACTGGCGCCGGCTGCACTTCCGGGGGCCCGACGAGGTGGACCGGTTCCTCCGCCTCGAGCTGTTCGACCTCGCCGACGCGCGCGACGAGGCGCGCCTGCGCACCATCCTGGCCCAGGCGGTCGAGTACCTCCGCTCCGCCTTCGGGTACCGCGTGGCCGCGCCGGTGGCCCAGCCCGACGACCTCCGGCAGCTCTTCCTGCTGGCGAGCGGCGCCGCCGAGCCGGCCCGGTACCGGCGGATCGCCTGCGTGGTGCTGAAGTGCATGCACGTCATCCACCACCTGGAGGCGCGCGAGCTGCTCTTCCGGACGCCGCTCCGGGAGTCGGACCTCGTCGACCGGGTGGACCGGCGGGTGATGGCGGTGGCCCGGCAGATGCTCGACGAGGGGGTCCCCATCGTCGAGTTCCAGGGGAACCGGAAGTCGCGGTCGTCGCTCGTGACGAAGCTGCTCGTGAAGCGGGAGAGCGTGGCCGCGCAGGTCTTCGACCGGGTCCGCTACCGGGTGGTGACGCGCGCGCCGGGAGACGTGGCGCCCGTCCTGCGCCACCTCTTCGACGTGCTCTTCCCGTTCAACTACGTGGTGCCCGGGCAGTCGGAGAACACGCTCATCCCGTTCCGGCGCCTGGTGGGAGAGCACCCCCGCTCGGCGGAGATCGCCGCCCACCTCCAGGAGCCGCTGGAGCTCGAGGCCCGCAAGCGGAAGCACCAGAACCCCTTCAGCGAGGACTCGTACCGGGCGCTCCACTTCGTCGTCGACCTGCCGGTGCGCATCGACGACATCCTGCCGCCGGGCGCGCCCAAGGACGGCGAGGACCTGGGGCGGGTGGTCTTCGCGATGGTCGAGTTCCAGGTGATGGACTGGGAGACGGCCCGGGCCAACGAGGAGGGGCGCGGCGAGCCACGGCCGGTACAAGAAGCGGCAGTACCTGACGGCGTTGCGGCGGCTCTCGCGGGGGCTGGTGGTGCCGAAGAAGAGGAAGAAGAAGGGCGGCTAGAGCCCCTACTTCCTCTTCCGCGCCTTCTTCCGCGCCTGCCGCTCCCGCTTGCGCTTCTTGTTGCGGGCCTCGCGATCGGCGGCGCTCTCGGTGGAGATGGGCTCGGGCGCGTAGCCCATGAGCCGGGCCCGGGCGAGCGCCCCGGCCGGCAGCCGCGGCTGCATCCCCTTGGGGAGGCCGGCCATCTGCGCGGCCATCGCCGACGGATCGGGCGGCCGCCCTTCCATCATGGCCTGCACGGCCTCGGCGTCGTCGCCGAGCACGTCCTCCATGCCCTGGCCCTTCGACTTGCGCAGGTTGGCGAGCTGCTTCATGCCCGGCAGCCGCGAGAGCAGCCCGGGGGCGGAGCCCACCGCGCGCATCACGCCGCGCATGCCGTGGAACTGCTTCAGCAGATCCTTGACGTCCTTCTCCTTGCGGCCCGACCCCTTGGCCACGCGGCGGATGCGCGACTCGTTGAGCGAGTCGGGGCGCGTCCGCTCGCCCGGGGTCATCGAGTCGACCATGGCCACGATGCGGCCCAGGGCGGCCTCGTCGAACTGGAAGCCCTCCGGCATCTCGCCGAAGATGGGGAACTTCTCCATCAGCTCGCCGATGGGGCCCATCTTCCGGATGGTCCGGATCTGCTTCACGAAGTCGTCGAGGGTGAAGTCGCCGGAGAGGAGCTTCTTCGCGTCTGCCTCCGCCTCCTCCTCGTCGACGTGGGCCTCGAAGTCCTTCATGAGGCCGACGACGTCGCCGAACCCCAGGATGCGGCTGGCCAGCCCCTCGGGGCGGAACTCCTCGAGCTTGTCGAGCTGCTCGCCCATGCCCAGGAACTTGATGGGCTTGCCGGTGACTTCCTTGATGGAGAGCGCCGCGCCGCCGCGGGCGTCGCCGTCGAGCTTGGTGAGCACGAAGCCGTCGATGCCGATGCGCCGGTCGAACTCGGCCGCGGTGCGGACCGCGTCCTGGCCGATCATGGCGTCGCAGACGAGCAGCGTGTTCTCCGGCTTCACCGCCGCCTTGACCTGCTCCAGCTCGGTCATGAGCGCGTCGTCGACGGCCAGGCGGCCGGCGGTGTCGTAGATGACGACGTCGGTCTTGTTCTTCGCCGCGAGCTCGTGGGCGCGCCGGCACAGCTCGGGGGGCGCCACGCCCGGCTCGTGGAAGACGGGAACGCCCAGCCGCTCGCCGAGCTGCTTCAGCTGCTCCACGGCGGCGGGGCGCTGCACGTCGGCCGCCACCATCAGGATGGACTTCCCGTCCTTCAGGTAGCGGTTCGCGAGCTTGGCGGCGGTGGTGGTCTTGCCGGAGCCCTGGAGCCCCACCATCATCACGCCGGTGGGCTTGCGGGCCCCGACGGCGAGGGAGGTGTCGACCGGGCCCATCAGGGCCTCGAGCTCGTCGTGGCAGATCTTGACGAAGTGGTCCTGCGGCGTGACCCGGACGGTCCCCTTGCCGGTCTTGACCTTGGTCTCGACCACCTCGCCGACCGCCTTCTCGCGGACGCGGGCGACGAAACGCTTCACCACGTCGAAGGAGACGTCCGCCTCGAGCAGCGCGACGCGGATGTCCCGGAGCGCGTCGTCGACCACCTCGGAGGTGATCTCGGTGCGCCCCTTCAGCTTGTTCTTCGCGGCCTTGAAGCCTTTGGCGACGGTTTCCAGCATCTTCCCGGGTGCCCTTTCGAAGGGGTGGCTTATAACACGGCCATGGCTCCGCGACCGCCCTCCGACGGCCCCCGGATGTTCACCGTGGAGGAGGCCAACGACCTCGTCCCCGACCTGGAGCTGGCCTTCGGCCGGCTGGGGCGGCTGCGGGGGGAGGCGAGCGTGCTCGTCGAGGCGCTGGGGGGAGGGGAGTCGGCCCTGGAGGTCCTGAACGGCGGGACGCCGGCGCGGGGCCTGGAACGGCAGGCCTACCGGCTCCAGGCGCTCGTCCAGGAGATCAACACCATCGTCGAGCAGGTGAACGAGATGGGGTGCCTGGTGAAGGACCTCGACTCCGGCCTGGTCGACTTCTACGGCGTCCGGGAGGGGGAGCCGGTCTTCCTCTGCTGGCAGTTCGGGGAGCCGGCTGTCGCACACTGGCACCCCGTCGAGGGGGGTTTCGCGTCGCGCCAGCCCATCGAGGGGGTCGAGATCGAGCCCCCGCCGTTCCTGAACTGAGATTGAATGGCCGGATGAACTTCCGGACGGGGTTGGCGGCGCTCGCGGTGGTGGTCACGCTGGGCTGCGCCGGCAAGGCCCGCAAGCCCGACGCCTTCTACGAGCCCGCGCAGCCGGTCCCCGCCGGAAAGAGCGGCGAGATCCTGCGCGCCGAGGCGGTGGACGACGGCCCGGACGGCGCCCGGTCGTGGCGAATCCTCTACCGCTCCACCGGGATGAAGGGCGAGCCGGTGGCGGTGTCGGCGATGCTCGTCGTCCCGGACGGCCCGGCTCCGGCTGCGGGGCGCGACGTGGTCGCCTGGGCGCACCCCACCACCGGCGTGGCCCGGAACTGCGCGCCCTCCCTCCAGGCGGACTGGCGGAAGACCATCGCCGGGATCGACGAGATGGTGAAGGCGGGCATGGTCGTGGTGGCCACCGACTACCCCGGCCTCGGGACCCCGGGCGTGCACCCCTACCTCGTCGGCGCCAGCGAGGCGCGGGCGGTGGTCGACTCGGTGCGCGCCGCGCGCAACGTGAAGGAGGCCGGGGCAGGGGACCGCTACGTGGTCTGGGGCCACTCGCAGGGCGGGCACGCCGCGCTCTTCACCGGCCAGCTCTCCGCGTCGCTGGCGCCGGAGCTGAAGCTCCTCGGCGTGGCCGCGGCGGCGCCGGCCACCGAGCTCGGGGCGCTCCTCGAGCTCGACCTCGACACCAAGCTCGGCAAGGTGCTGGCCGCGGAGGCGCTCTGGTCCTGGTCGAGGATCTACGACACGCCGATGGCGGCGGTGCTCTACCCGAGCGCGGTGACGACGGTGGAGAAGGTGGCGGCCGACTGCGTCCGGAACACCGCGGAGGGGCTCACCGCCTTCTCCGACTCGCTCCCGCTGCGGGACGGATTCCTGACCACGAAGCTCTCGGCGACCGAGCCCTGGGCCGGCATCATCAAGGAGAACTCCACGGGCGCCACGCCCATCGCCGCGCCGGTCTTCATCTCGCAGGGCACGAGCGACGAGGTCGTGCATGCGCAGGTCACGGCGCTGGCCGCCGGGACGATGTGCGGGCAGGGGACCGTGGTGAAGTACCTGCTCGTGCCGGACGAGGCGCACATCCGGGTGGCGTTCAACACCGCCAAGCCGGCGGTGGCGTGGATGGCCGATTGGTTCGCGGGGAAGCCGGCGCCGGACGAGTGCGTGAAGGTGAAGTGAAGAGGTCGCGGACTGTGGTAATCGTTCGTCGGGGCTGCCGATGAACAGGATCTCGAGATTGGCGCTACTCGCCGCGCTGCTGCCTGCCGCGGCGGCTCGGGCCGAAGGCTATCTCTACAGCCCCTACGCGACCCAGCGCACGATGATCACGGCAGAGTGGGAGTACGCCATTCCGGTCTTCTCCCTGCGCTCCCAGCTCATCCAGGCGAACAGTCCCGCAGGGATCGGGTTGGGAGTTCGCACCGGATCGCGGACCGACTCTCGGTCGGCTTCGACTTCACCTGGAACAACTTCCAGGACACCTATCCGAGCGGGCAACACGCGACCTTCATCCCCCTCACGGGGATGGCGACCCTCCACTACTACCTGGGTCGGTCCGAGGTTCAGCCATACGTGGGTCTCGGCGCCGGAGCCATGTACCGGCGCTCGACATGGGAGTCGGGTCCGGCCCAGACCGGCTTCGGGTTCTGCGCGTCCCCGCAGTTCGGTGTCCTCTTCACGGTCACGAGGGGCATCGCACTGAACGTGCTCGCGCGCTACGTGTTCACCACGGGCTCCTTCGACGTGGACGGCGTCGGCGCGTGGCGGGTGAAGTACCCACAGTGGATCGGGCTCCAGGCGGGCGTGGCGCTCGACGACCCCTGGGCCTCGCGGACGAGGTTCGGGCCGTCCTCGGGGGTGGGCCGGGCTCGAACCCTCACGGCTTTCGCGCGACCGAGGCGACCAGCAGCCCGGCCAGGGCAAGGGCGCCGAGCGCGCTGATCCACAGCCCGGCCCGCAAGCCGGGCATCTCGTACCGCATCTCCAGCGTGTGCCGGCCGGCAGGCCATGCGACCGCGCGGGCCACGACGTCCGCCGGAAGAATCGGCACGGGTGCGCCGTCGATGGTCGCCTTCCAGCCGGGCGCCCAGGCGTCGTTCATCACCAGGAGTCCCGGGCCGGACGACTCGGCCTCCACCTGGACCCGCTCGGCCTCGCGGGAGGCACGGAGGACGCGCCCGGGCGAGAAGCCGGAGGGATGCGGCCCTTCCACGACCACGTCCAGGCGACCTTCCGCGACGAGATCGAGGAGTGCCCGGATGGCTTCCGCCTGGTCGGCGGCGGAGATCGCGCCGGGCGCGAAGGAGGCCCAGGGCCGGTGCGGCACCTCCCAGACCGAGGCGCCCCATTCGCGGTCCTGCCGAAGGAGCCTCGCTCCCTCCACGGCCGTGCGCGCCAGGTCGGCCTCCTGCTCGCTGCCCGGGTCGCCGATGACGACGTGGGTGAGCCCCAGGCGGCGAAAGGCCTGCAACCGGGCGGGACCGAATCGTTCGGCGAAGGCGCCTGCGACCAGCATGTACCGGGTCGGGAGCACGCCGGAGTAGGCGTCGAGATTCCCCACCCGGGCCAGGACGGAATGCGAGGGAGGCCCATCCGCGATTCCATCCATTCCAGGCGGGCCCAGTGATCGAGGGAGGCGGGCCCGCGTCTTCAGGCCGAAGGGCACGAGATGCGGGCGAACGGATCGGAGGCTCTCACCGGACCGAGCAGGCTGTCGTCGCGGTCGACCCGATCGCCGGCGTAGAGCGCGAACGGCGCGGCACCCAGTGCGGACACGGCCACGGTCGCGGCGGCCAATGCAGGGAACCACGTCCGACGGCTCCCGGATGCCACCCGGAAGGCGGCGGCGAGAATGGCCATGCCCGGCCGCCGCCTGGGCCAGGCCGACGATCAGTCGATGCCGGGCCTCGATCGCGACCGTAGGGGAGGCGCCGGCAGCCTGAAGCGCCTCGAGACGCCAGGCCAGAAGGCGGCCACGAGGGCGAGAACCCCGGCCGCGGCTGCCACGGCACCGGCCAGGAGTGCGGGCGCCTGCCGGGCTCGATCCGATCGGCCCCGACCCCGGCGAGCACGGCCAGGCAGAGCGTGAGCGGCCCCACCATCTTCTCGGCGTAGCGAAAGGCCCCCCACACCGGGATTCCCCGGAGGACCTGGGTGGCTCCGAGCCAGGTGCCGAGCGCGATCCAGAGGAGGACCACCGTGGCCACGGCGAGGAAGCGCGTCGCCCGGGACGCGCGCGCTCCCGCGAGAGCCAGCCAGACGGTCGCCCCGCCGACGAAGACGCTCGGCACGAAGGGCATCAGGTAGGTGCTCGGGCCGCCGAGCCAGGTGAACACCGGTGCGGATCCCTCGCCCGGGCGTCCGAAGAAGAGTCCCGGCACGACCAGCTCGGCGAGCCGGAGCGGCGAGAGCGCCCACTGGACCCGGTCGATGTCGTCGAGCATCACGGCGCGCGTGGTCTCCCGGAAGTACTCCCAGGACGGCACCAGCTGGACGGCACCGAGAGCCGCGCCAGTGACGATTCCGACCACGGCCCGCCCGGCGCCGCCGGCCCCGCCAGCGGCCCACGCGAGCCCCAGCCCCAGCGCGGCCGAGAGGAGCAGCCACTGGGGATCGCCAGCGAACGCCTGGATCGCGACGACCACTGCCGCGGCAGGCAGGCCGAATCGGCGACCCTTGCCCGCCGCCAGGAGCGCCGCCACCGTCCAGGGCGCGGTGCCCGCGGCGGCCAGGTACTGCACGATCGAGCTCATCGAGAGCACGTAGCCCGAGAGCCCGAAGGCGAGCCCGGACACTGCTGCCCCCGCAGCCGACGCGCCCACCTCGCGAGCCAGGACGAACGCGCCCGTGGCGGCCAGGATCACGTGGGCGACGATGATCGGGTCGAGACCCGCGCCTGGCGCGAGGAAGGCCGCAGCGACCGAGACGGGGTGAAGGACGGAGTGCATCGCCTGCGCGAAGAGCGGCATCCCCAGCCCCTCGAAGGGGTTCCAGGCGGGAAGGCGCCCGTCGCGGAGGGCCTCGACCACCAGCACGCGGAGCGGCGCGAACAATCTTCCCGAGTCGCGCCAGACGAGCGTGCGGCCCGAGGCGAGGATCGCGACGAGCGGTGCCGATGCCACCAGCGCCACGCCGGCGATCCAGAGCGCGGTCCTCGCACGCGAAGTCAGGCGGGAATTCTCGGCCACGGCAGGCCGCGTTCGTAAGGGAGGCGCGGGAAGTTGTCAAACCCTGGCCCCCGAGCCTGCGCGCCCTCTAGTCGAGGGCGTGGCACGCCAGGCAGAGCGGCTTCGGGCTGAGCGCGTACCCGGCCGGCAGGAGGACGCGAGCCTCCTCGACGGTCATGACCCGAGTCGCCGGGCGATCGGGATCGTAGGTCCTCGGATCTCCGGGGATGACCATGTTGGACACCTTCGAGCCCGCAGGAATGGCGATCTTGCTCTTCCAGGGCGAGTTGGCGTCGTGGCAGGTGTGGCAAACGACTCGCCCGCCAGGAAGGAAGATGCCCCGTCGCACGGCGTCGCCCGGGTCACGCAGGTCGTGCCGTCGACTGTAGACGGCCTGGGCGTAGTCGAGCTCCACGGGGTGCCCTTCGTGGAACGGGTGGCAGGCCAGGCACGTCGCTGCGGGTGTCGAGGTGTCGCGGAGATGCTGCTCGTCTGCTCGACCCACGCCCCCGGCTCCCAGTGCGAACAGGAGCGGGCCGATCCAGGGCCAGGCGCGTCGATTCGAGTGCGTCTTCATCCTGGCGGGCTCCACGGCGCGGGGGTCGTGGAGCCAGAGTGACCGACATCGACGGCGGCCCGAAGGCCATGAGCGAACGTCGTGGCATGCAGGGATGAGTGCCGCACCCACAGTCACGCACCGTCCCTCACATACGTTCCGTGAATATCGGAGGGTCGGGACTTGATCCGGCGCGACGGGATGCTAGCGTTCAGCCAGGAGTCGACGAGGAGCCCGATCGGCGCGGGGGGACGCCGACCCGAAGGCCCCGTTGCACGGGGCCTTCTCCATTTCTCCTGGCGACGGTTCAGCGAGCCTGCGGGTACTTCCGGAACAGATCGGTGACGAGCTGCTCGGCGATCTTCACGTTCGGGTCGCGCACCCATGCCTCCCCGCGCCAGACGACCTGCTGGTCGGCGGAGGCGATGAGCTCGACCATGAGCTCCCCCTGCCGCTGCCCGTTCGTCCCACCCGTCTGCCCCGGAGACCGGGCCGATTCTTGTCGGCCGCCTGGTACACGTCCGCGAAGTAGGAGACGAGCAGGCTCGGCCTGGCGTCGCCCGCGACAGGCGAGAGTCCCTTGGCCTGCAACTCACGCCCGATCGCCGCCTCGAGATTCTGCCGCGTCACCGGGTCCGCCATCTGCGACCCCGACATGTCCAGGCGGTCGACGGGGACGAACGCGAAGGTCGTGAAGGCCCGGAAATCCGCGGTCGGACTGGCCGTGGCGTTGACCTCCGCCCACGGCGTCGTCGCGCAGGCCCCGAGCACGAGGGCGACCGAGAGGCCGAGGGTCACGGACTGGAGGGAACGCATCGCCGGATTATGCCACCGGACCGGCGCGGTTGATGCCGCACCGTCGGGCCAACCCGCTCACGTCCCTCGCTGGAGGCAACCCACCGACTGTCCGAGGATTCTCCGTTTCGACCGGCCTCCGGTTCGCACCCGAGAGCGTCGGGCCGTCCGGAGCACTCCTCTTTGCTGTTTTGACAGGGGTCCCCCGGCCGCATGAAGAGGTTAGAGGCGCCCATGAGCGCACGGCGACATGGCGGGTTAGCGGTTGGGGTGGTTGCGGCTTTGGTTCTCGCCGTGTTGCAACGGTCGGGTCCCGGGCCCGGTCCGAAGCGAGGCAGTTGCCGTCTGCTCGAGTTCGGGTCCGACCTCCTGAAATCGGAGGCTTGCCTCGCGTGCCATCCGTGGGAACGGTGCCACCCCGTCGAGGTGGTCTACCGCGATGCCTGGGAGCGGCGGGGACCCGGCGGCGCGTGGTATCTCCGTCCCGAGAATGTGGCGGTCAGCCGGGGGGCTTACCTGCCAGAGGGTCGCGTGCGCTGCGTGACCTGCCACGATCGGCATTCGCAGGCGAAGGCACACCTGGCCGTCCCACCGACTCAACGCGGGGGTCGTCGACCGAGCAGACAGCGCCGGACGTCGATCCGGGTTGTGCGCCGCTCTGCCTGGAATGCCATCCCTGGCGTGAGTGAGCAGGTCGGCTCGCCGAGAGCCGGTGAGTCGATCGATCCGGGGCACCTCCATGGGATTCCCTCCATGTAGCGCACCCAACGAGCCACGGTCCGAACCTGGCCGACGCGAGCACCATGACGGCGGAACGCGAGGTTCCATCAGCATGCGCCTGCGTACTTCTCGTCTCGAACGGAGGACGCCATGGAGAAGATCAAGAGGACGGCATTCATCGAGGCCCCACCGGCCAAAATCTTCAGCTACCTGATGAACGCGAAGAACTTGCCCGAGATCTGGCCGAGCATGGTGGAGGTCTCAAACGTCAAGACCAAGCCGGATGGCACGACCGAGGGCAACGACTTCACCTACAAGATGGCTGGAGTGAAGTTCCACGGGCACACCGAGTTCGCCGACGTGGAGCGCGACCGGCGCATCGTCTGGAAGTCCGAGGGCGGCATCAAGAGCACGATTCGCTGGACCTTCACGCCGCACGGCACCGGGACCGACGTCATCGACGAGGTCGAGTACGAGATGCCGGCGAGCCTGCTGACTCGGCTCGCCGCGCCCTTCGTGCGTCGGATCAACGAACACGAGGCAGATGCGTGCGTGGAGAACCTGAAGGCGCGCATGGAAACTGCCTAGTCGGACGCGGCCCAGACACGGGATCCTGCATCTGCAGGAGAACGGCCCCGGCGTCGGAACGCTGGGGCCGTTCTCTCATGGGGCCGCCGGGACTCGAAACGGGATGCCGCTTTCGCGGCACGGGATTCTTGAGTCCTCCGCGTCTACCGATTTCGCAACGCCCCCGGGCTCACTATCGCACGGAAGGAGCGCGTCCCACTCCAGATGATATCGGGC